>NZ_NWUW01000001.1 GCF_002746455.1 Bacillus fungorum
CTTCCTCAAACAAGCGGAAAAGAACCGCTCGTTTGAGGAAGAAAATCGAAAAAATAACAAAAGCCACGAAGAAAATAAATTTTCTCTGTGGCTTTTAGTCATTTAAAGGAGCTTTTGGGACAACTCCTATCATTATTTAGAGAGTTGCGCCTGTATTTGTTTAACAAGAGAGCTTACATCATTTGTTTGAATATGTTTTATTTTTTTCCATTCACTATCGTACATAAATATAATTTGATTGCTGAAAAGCCGCTTTTGCTCTTTTAAATTAGAAATGTTTGCGAAAGAGTACTCCTCAAATAATGGGTTCTTACTTACATCTGGTCCATAAAAGAAGAGTCGTTTGTTCGTTAAAATTAACAGTCCTGGCCTTGCGACGGAACGATAAATAAATATATTTAATGAACATGCAGTGTAAAATAATATCGTTTCGTCAGTCGTTAACATCTTTTTAGCTTCATTTAATAAGGTTGTCATTATAATCGCTCCTTTATGGTTGATAATTTAATTGTAACGAAAATACAATATTCAGAAAAGTTTATGGAGGTAGTACAATTTATCAATACACGCATAATATATGAAAAGGCTGTTAAGAATGAATAGTAGAATCGCTGTGATTAATAAGCAATTGATACAATATAAATGATTATCTACATTGACAAACTTAAGAGAATTCTATTATATTTAGTCATATAATACATTAAATCAATGACGGAACAAGTACGTTACAGTCCATTTATAGAGAGAAGCTTCCATATGGCTGAAAGAAGCTTTAAATGAAGGGTAACAGAAAGCTAATCCTGAGAGCAGCTAATCACTGCCGTCTTGCCACGTTACGGCACCATGAGGTGATGAATTGATTGTTATAGTAATCAATTCATAATTAGGGTGGTATCGCGAGTTAACTCTCGTCCCTTTTATAGGGGCGGGAGTTTTTTATATTTAAGGAGGAAAATACAATGAAACAACTAACAGGCGCACAAATTCGTCAAATGTTTTTAGACTTTTTCCAAGAAAAAGGACATGCAGTAGAACCTAGTGCATCACTAGTTCCACATGAGGATCCGTCTCTTTTATGGATTAACAGTGGTGTAGCAACATTAAAAAAATATTTTGATGGACGTGTAATCCCGCAAAATCCACGTATTACAAATGCTCAAAAATCAATTCGTACAAACGATATTGAAAACGTAGGGAAGACAGCTCGTCACCATACATTCTTTGAAATGTTAGGAAACTTCTCAATTGGTGATTACTTTAAAGAAGAAGCAATTACTTGGGCTTGGGAGTTCTTAACGAGCGACAAATGGATCGGATTCGATAAAGAATTACTATCAGTTACAATCCATCCAGAAGATGAAGAAGCATTCACAATTTGGAATGAGAAAATGGGTGTTCCAAAAGAGCGTATTATCCGCTTAGAAGAAAACTTCTGGGATATCGGTGAAGGACCAAGTGGACCGAATACAGAGATTTTCTATGACCGCGGAGAAGCTTACGGTAATGACTTTAGTGACCCAGAATTATATCCAGGTGGAGAAAACGAGCGTTACTTAGAAGTATGGAACCTTGTATTCTCTCAATTTAACCATAATCCAGACGGTTCATATACACCACTTCCTAAGAAAAACATCGATACAGGGATGGGTCTAGAGCGTATGACATCTATCGTTCAAGATGTGCCTACAAACTTTGACACAGACTTATTCATGCCGATGATTGGTGCAACAGAAACAATCTCTGGTGAGAAGTATCGTAATGGTGACTTAGAAAAAGATATGGCGTTTAAAGTAATTGCTGACCATATCCGTACAGTAACATTCGCTGTTGGTGACGGTGCTCTTCCATCTAACGAAGGCCGTGGTTATGTATTACGTCGTTTATTACGCCGTGCTGTTCGTTATTCGAAGAAATTAAACATCAACCGTCCATTCATGTTTGAATTAGTGCCAGTTGTTGGAGAAGTAATGAAAGACTTCTATCCAGAAGTACTTGAAAAGAAAGATTTCATCGCAAAAGTTGTGAAAAACGAAGAAGAGCGTTTCCACGAAACACTTCATGACGGTGAAGCAATTTTAGCTGAAGTTATCGCAAAAGCAAAAGAAGAAAAAACAACTGTTATTTCTGGAGTAGATGCGTTCCGTCTATATGACACATACGGTTTCCCAATTGAATTAACAGAAGAATATGCAGAAGAAGCTGGTATGACAGTTGATCATGAAGGCTTTGAAAATGAAATGGAAAAACAACGTGAGCGCGCACGTGCTGCTCGTCAAGACGTTGATTCTATGCAAGTTCAAGGCGGTGTCCTTGGAGAAGTGAAAGTAGCGAGTGAGTTCGTTGGTTATGGTACAGTTGCAACAGAAAGTAACGTTGTTGCACTTGTGAAAAACGGCGAATACACAGACAGCTTACAAGCTGGTGAAGAAGGACAATTAATGCTTGATGTAACACCATTCTATGCTGAGAGCGGCGGACAAATTGCAGACCGTGGTTACCTTCTTACTGACGGCGTGAAAGTTCTTGTAAAAGACGTACAAAAAGCACCAAATGGTCAAAACTTACACAAAGTTGTTGTTGAAGAAGGTACATTAACGAAAGATGCTGCTGTGAAAGCTGTCATTGATACGAAAAACCGTAGTAGCGTTGTGAAAAACCATACAGCAACTCACTTACTACACCAAGCATTAAAAGATGTACTTGGAACGCACGTTAACCAAGCAGGTTCTCTTGTAACTTCTGAACGTTTACGCTTTGACTTCTCTCACTTCGGTCAAGTACAAGCTGACGAATTAGAAAAAATTGAGCGTATCGTAAACGAGAAAATTTGGGAAAGTATTGATGTTGAGATTTCTCAAAAAGCAATCGAAGAAGCGAAAGAAATGGGCGCAATGGCATTATTCGGTGAAAAATACGGTGATGTTGTACGCGTTGTACAAGTTGGCGATTACAGCTTAGAGCTTTGCGGTGGTTGTCACGTTGATAACACAGCTTCTATCGGTATTTTCAAAATCGTTGCTGAGTCTGGTATCGGTGCAGGAACTCGTCGTATTGAGGCGGTAACTGGTAAGTCTGCATACGAATTAATGAACGATCAAGTAGGTTTATTAAAAGAAGCAGCAGGAAAAATGAAAACAAATCCGAAAGATATTTTAACAAGAGTAGATGGTTTATTTGCTGAAGTAAAACAACTGCAAAAAGAAAACGAATCTCTTGCTGCAAAATTAAGTAACATTGAAGCTGGAAACTTAACTGATTCAGTAATAACAGTTGATGGTGTGAACGTATTAGCGGCGAAAGTAAATGTTGCAGATATGAACAACTTACGTACGATGATGGATGACCTGAAAAATAAATTAGAGTCAGCAGTTGTCGTATTAGCTTCTGTTAATGATGATAAAGTAAACATCTTAGCTGGCGTAACGAAAGATTTAATTAGCCAAGGATACCATGCTGGTAAACTTGTGAAAGAAGTAGCTTCTCGTTGCGGCGGTGGCGGTGGTGGCCGTCCTGATATGGCACAAGCAGGAGGTAAAAACCCAGCGCAAGTTGAGGAAGCTTTAGCATTTGTACAAGAGTACGTTAAATCTGTTTCAAAATAAAGAGATAGTAGTGTACAATGGTAGGGAGAGGAGAAGTTCTTCTCCCTATACTTACTATATAAGTGAGGTGCTTGAAATGGACGGTTTTGATAAAACAATGAAGTTTAGCATTCAAGATGAAAAACAGAGTGTCCATGTAAATGATGTACTTTTAACTGTGTATGATGCACTTCAAGAAAAAGGCTATAATCCGATTAACCAAATCGTTGGTTATTTATTAAGTGGAGACCCAGCATACATACCTCGCCATAAAGATGCTCGAAGCATCATTCGCAAGCTTGAGCGTGATGAGTTAATTGAAGAGCTTGTGAAGTCTTACTTGAAACATCATCGTGAGGAGTAGTTTATGCGGATACTAGGTTTAGATGTAGGTACAAAAACAGTCGGAGTTGCAATTAGCGACGAAATGGGCTGGACAGCGCAAGGACTTGAAACAATCAAGATTAACGAAGAACGAGGTCAATTTGGTTTTGACCGTATTTCGGAGTTAGTAAAACAGTATGATGTGGACAAGATAGTAGTAGGTTTACCTAAAAATATGAATGGTACAATTGGCCCGCGTGGTGAAGCGTGCCAGCAATTTGCAGAAAACCTACGAGAGCTGTTACAATTAGACGTTGTAATGTGGGACGAGCGTTTGTCAACGATGGCAGCGGAACGTCTGCTCATTTCAGCTGATGTAAGCCGTAAGAAGCGAAAGCAAGTAATCGATAAGATGGCTGCAGTCGTAATCTTACAAGGATTTTTAGATAGTAAATAAGAGGTGACCAAAATGGAAGAAAATCAAATTACAATTGTAGACGAAAAAGGTAACGAACATTTATGTGAAATTATTTTCACTTTTGATGCTGAAAAATTTGGGAAAAAATCATACGTAGTCTTCTCTCCAATCGGTGAAGTAGACGAAGATGGAGACCCAATTTATGATGCAATGGCTTATGAGCAAAATGAAGAAGAGGGCGGAAGTTTACTTCCAATCGAATCTGAAGAAGAGTGGGAAATGGTACAAGAAATGTTCAACACTCTAGCTGATGAGCAAGAAGCTGAATAATAAGTACTGAAAAGGTGGACGATATATAGTCCATCTTTTTTTATATGTAAAATGAAAGATTTTTTGTCGAAACCCTGCAATCCTTTGTAGTATAATGAGACGGATTGTAGAAAAATAAAGTATCTGTCAAAAATGATAGGTAAGTTTATTGTGATTTTTCATCGTGTTGTATAGAAATATGTACATATGGCCTACAATTGAATAAGGAGGAAGAGTTTTGGTAGAGAATCAAGTGAAAAAGAAGCGTAGACGTATTTTTTTATTTTCGATTATTGCACTGCTTTTAGTTTGTGGTTCAGTCTATGCGTATATTTCATCCGCATTAGGACCAGTTAATAGCGGGAATAAAAAAGAGATTGAAGTAGAAATTCCAAAGGGATCATCTACTAGTAAAATTGGTGAGATTTTAGAAGAAAAAGGTGCTGTGAAAAACGGTACAGTTTTTAGTTTTTATACAAAGGCTAAATCTAAAAATTTACAAGCGGGTACATATTTATTAAATCCTTCAATGAGTGCAAAAGATGTCATTGAACAAATGACATCTGGTAATGTTCATCGTCCAGCTCTTTATAAAGTGACGATAAAAGAAGGCGCGCAAGTAACTGAAATTGCAGAGGCAATTGCAAACGAATTAAAGTGGAATAAAGATGATGTTGTACGTCAATTAAACGATAAAGCATTTATTCAAAAAATGCAGCAAAAGTACCCGAAGTTATTAACGGATAAAATCTTTGATAGCAATATTAAATATCCGTTAGAAGGTTATTTATATCCTGCGACGTACTCTTTCTATAAAAAAGATACGACGTTAGAAGAAATCGTAATTCCGATGCTTGAGAAAACGAATGCAATCATTGTTCAAAACGAGGCAAAAATGAAAGCGAAGAACTGGGATGTTCATCAGCTTTTAACATTGTCTTCACTTATTGAAGAAGAGGCAACAGGCTTTACAGATCGTCAAAAAATCTCTAGTGTCTTTTATAATCGTTTAGCGAAAGGTATGCCATTGCAAACTGATCCAACGGTATTATACGCACTTGGAAAGCATAAACAACGTGTATTATACGAAGATTTAAAGATAAACTCACCGTACAATACGTATGTTGTGAAAGGATTGCCGGTTGGCCCGATTGCAAACTCTGGTAAACATTCAGTGGAAGCGGCGCTAGAGCCTGCGCAAACAGATTATTATTATTTCTTAGCTGCACCAACTGGTGAAGTGTACTATGCGAAAACATTGGAAGAGCATAATGCATTAAAACAAAAATATATTACGAAAAAACAGTGAAATGGGGAGGGGTAGCGAAAAAAGTCGCACATCCCTCTTTTTTGTGGTAAAATATATCGGGTTAAAAACTGGCAGAAGAATCGTTTTTAATATCAAAACGGGACGTACAAGCTAAGGGTGAAGCTGGCTTGTATTTTTATTGCATTCTATGTGTGAAAAGACGTCATAGAGGCACTTCTCCATGTAAATAAGGAGGACCATTATGGAGGATGCAGTTAACGAGTACCTATTATCATTTATTGATCCGAAAGATAAATTAATTCTTGAAATGGAAGAATATGCGAAAGAAAATCATGTGCCGATTATGGATCGACTTGGAATGGAATTTATGTTGCAATTTTTACGTTTAATTGGACCAAAAAGCATTTTAGAGCTTGGTACAGCAATTGGTTATTCTAGTATTCGTATGATGCAAGCTATTCCGAATTCTCGCATTGTGACAGTTGAGCGCAATCGCGAGCGATATGAAAAAGCACTTGAATATATAGAACGTTCACCAGTTAAAGAACGTATTTCCGTTATTTACGGTGATGCGTTAGAAACAGGCGAGCAAGTAGAAGAACATGGAACATTTGACGTTATTTTTATTGATGCAGCAAAAGGACAATATCGTCGCTTTTTTGACTTATATGAACCGTTATTAAATCCTGGTGGCGTAATTATTTCAGATAATGTTATGTACCATGGCCTTGTAACGACAAAAGAGAAAATTGAAAACAGACGTACACGTGGTTTAATCCGTCGTATTAAGACGTACAATGAATGGCTTATGAATCATGAAGGATATGATACAACGATTTTCCCAATTGGTGATGGAGTAGCTGTTAGTAAAAAGAGAGGGTGACCAAGGTATGAAGAAACCTGAATTGTTAGTAACGCCAAAAGCAGTGGCGGATATCGAGCCTCTTGCGAAAGCAGGAGCAGATGCGGTAATGATCGGTGAGCAAAAGTTTGGTTTACGTTTAGCAGGGGAATTTTCACGTGAAGATGTGAAACAAGCTGTGAAAATTGCACATGAAAATGGTGTGAAAGTATACGTAGCAATGAACGCGATGTTCCACAATGATAAAGTCGAAGAATTAACAGATTATGTTGCATTTTTAAACGAAGTACATGTAGATGCAATTGTTTTCGGAGATCCAGCAGTATTAATGGCGGTTCGCGAAGTAGCGCCAAATATGCAATTGCACTGGAATACAGAAACAACAGCAACAAACTGGTTTACTTGCAATTATTGGGGACAAAGAGGGGCAAAACGTGCTGTATTAGCCCGTGAGCTTAGCTTAGATGAAATTGTTGAATTAAAAGAAAATGCTGAAGTGGAACTTGAAGTGCAAATTCACGGTATGACTTGTATGTTCCAATCGAAGCGTTCATTAGTAGGAAACTACTTTGAGTATCAAGGACGTAATCTTGACATTGAAAAGAAAAAATATGAAGAGAATATGTTCTTATATGACCCAGAGCGTAACAATAAATATCCAATTTATGAAGATGAAAATGGTACTCACATTATGAGTCCAAACGATATTTGTTTCATTGATGAGTTAGAAGAGCTAATTGACGCTGAAGTCGATAGCCTAAAAGTTGATGGTGTACTAAAAAGCTCTGAATACATTATTGAGGTAACGAAGAAATATCGTAAAGCAATTGATTTATGTGTAGAAGATCGTGATGCGTACTATGACGTGAAAGACGATTTATATAAAGAGATAGAAGAAATGCAACCAGTAAATCGTCCGTTAGATACAGGATTCTTCTTTAAAGAGACGGTTTACTAAACGAGGAGGGTGTAGGAAATGACTGTACAAGAAATTTCACGAGTGATCGATGGCAAACGCGTTATTGTCAAGAAACCTGAACTGTTAATCCCTGCGGGTAACTTAGAAAAATTAAAAGTAGCTATCCATTACGGGGCAGATGCTGTATATTTAGGTGGACAAGAATTTGGTCTTCGTTCGAATGCAGGTAACTTTACGCTGGAAGAAATGGCAGAAGGTGTTGAATTTGCAAAGAAATATGGAGCAAAAATATATGTAACAACAAATATCTTTGCACATAATGAAAATATGGACGGGTTAGAGGAATATTTAAAAGGGATTGAAAAAGCTGGCGTAACGGGAATTATCGTTGCTGATCCGCTTATTATTGAGACTTGTAAACGTGTAGCGCCTTCTGTTGAGGTGCATTTAAGTACACAACAATCACTATCCAACTGGAAAGCAGCACAGTATTGGAAAGAAGAAGGTTTACATCGTCTTGTATTAGCTCGTGAAGCAAGCTATGAAGAAATGAAAGAAATTAAAGAAAAAGTGGATATCGAAATTGAAGCATTCGTCCATGGTGCAATGTGTATCGCATATTCAGGAAGATGTACGTTAAGTAACCATATGACAGCGCGTGACTCTAACCGTGGTGGTTGTTGTCAATCTTGTCGCTGGGACTATGATTTAGTTCAAACGGTATCACAACATAAAGATGCAAAAGAGCTTCCTCTATTCCAAGAAGAAGATGCTCACTTTGCAATGAGTCCAAAAGATTTAAATTTAATTTTATCAATTCCGAAAATGATTGAAATTGGAATTGATAGCTTAAAAGTTGAAGGACGTATGAAATCAATCCATTACGTAGCGACTGTAGCGACAGTATACCGTAAAGTAATTGATGCGTATTGTGCGGATCCTGATAACTTTGAGTTTAAACAAGAATGGTTAGATGAGCTTGATAAATGTGCAAATCGTGATACAGCTCCTGCATTCTTTGAAGGGGTTCCAGGACATCAAGAGCAAATGTTTGGAAATCATAGTAAGAAAACAACGTATGATTTCGCTGGTTTAGTGTTAGATTATAATGAAGAAACGGGCATCGTAACGATTGAGCAACGTAATCATTTCAAACCAGGACATGAAGTGGAATTCTTTGGGCCAGAAATAGAAAACTTTACGCAAACGGTGGAGAAAATTTGGGATGAGGATGGAAACGAATTAGATGCAGCGAGACATCCGTTGCAAATCGTGAAATTCAAAGTGGATCAACCAGTGTATGTGAATAATATGATGCGCAAAAGCATACTTCAATAAGAAAGAGTTGATAGTCGAATGGGGACGAATAAGCCTGTTGTAATTGGAATTGCTGGTGGTTCGGGATCAGGTAAAACGAGTGTAACGAAAGCGATTTTTGACCATTTTAAAGGTCATTCTATTTTAATCTTAGAGCAAGATTATTATTACAAAGATCAAAGCCATTTACCAATGGAAGAGCGTTTAAAAACAAATTATGATCATCCGCTTGCGTTTGATAATGATCTGTTAATTGAACATTTGCAGCAGTTGCTTGCATATGAGCAAATTGATAAGCCTGTATATGACTATACATTGCATACGCGTTCAGAAGAAATTATTCCAGTTGAGCCGAAAGATGTAATCATTTTAGAAGGAATTCTTATTTTAGAAGACCCACGTCTTTGTGATTTAATGGACATTAAGCTATTCGTTGATACAGATGCTGACCTTCGTATTTTACGCCGCATGCAGCGTGATATTAAAGAACGCGGTCGTACGATGGATTCAGTTATTGATCAATACGTAAGTGTTGTACGTCCAATGCACAATCAATTTATTGAGCCTTCTAAGAAATTTGCGGATATTATTATCCCTGAAGGTGGACAAAACCATGTTGCAATTGATATTATGGTGACAAAAATTGCAACAATTCTTGAACAAAAAGTAAATTTGTAATAGCATAGTAAAAGATATACGATAGGAAGGGATTTTTTCCCTTCCTATCGAATACAATGAAACATGCAACCTCATCTATATATAGGTGAGGGCATATTTATATCAACTTTCCATACATATCTTCTTTATATAAAGAAGAATTGGAAATACGGGGTTGTATGTGACAACTCCGCTAGTGCAGGCGTGCTAGAAACCTCCGCTCTACATATGAGCGGGGGAGTTTTCATATGGAACTCCTCTTTTTCAGGGGATTGGTATATAAAAGGAGTGGAAAATATGGCAACAGAAAAAACATACCCTATGACGCAAGAGGGTAAGCAAAAGCTAGAGAACGAACTTGAGGATTTAAAAACGGTAAAACGTAAAGAGGTTGTAGAGCGCATTAAGATTGCACGTAGCTTCGGAGATCTTTCTGAGAACTCTGAGTACGATGCAGCGAAAGATGAGCAAGCGTTCGTAGAAGGACGTATTACACAATTAGAAAACATGATTCGTAACGCAGTTATCATCACAGATAATGGCGAAGAATCTACAGTTGTTACGTTAGGTAAAACAGTAACATTTAAAGAGTTACCAGGTGGAGATGAAGAATCTTACACAATCGTAGGTAGCGCAGAAGCAGATCCATTTGAAGGAAGAATTTCTAACGATTCTCCAATCGCAAAAAGCTTATTAGGTAAGCAAATTGGTGAGAAGGTAGCAATCCAAACTCCAGGTGGAGAAATGCAAGTAGAGATTATCTCTGTAAAATAATGAAAAATCACTCGTGTAAAAGCGAGTGATTTTTTTATTTGTATAAAAGATGAAACACTCCGTCCAAACTATAGTAGACGAGGTGTTTTTGTATGAAAATAAACCGGAGAATTATAATTGTTCTAATTTGTTTTATAAGTGTCATGTTTATATTACTTTGTCGTTTAATTCAAATACAAATTATAGATACAGAATCATTTACGGATCGTAAGATTAATTTAATTGAAAAAAGTGTTACACAACGGACGCAATCTATTACGGTAGATGATGGACGAGGCCATTTTATAGATCGGAATGGTAAGGAAATAGGGGAGGAAAAGTATCCCGTTTTAATTGTTTTTCCATTTCTACAAATAAAAAATGACATGTTAGAGAAAATTGCGCATATCATTGGTGTGTCGAGACAAGAGATTGAAAGTCAAATGAAAGATAAGAAAAGTGCATTTATAATGCAAAGTGGAAATGGTCCATTTCGATTGGCACGAGAGCAGATGCAGAAGGTGAATCAATTAAATGTATTAGGTATTGTAGCTGCTGAAGTTCGTTTACGGCAAACTGGTACGGTAAATCATTTAATTGGCAATGTGGGTGAGAATGAACGAGAATTTCAAAAAAGATATGGAGAAGTAAGAAAAGTTTCAAAGCAAACGCCAATTGGTATTTCAGGATTGCAGCAATCATTTGATGAATTTCTTTTGACTGATGGAGAGGCAAAAGTATTGTATCAAGTGGACCGACAAGGAGAACCGATTTTTGGGAAACAAGCGAGATATACGTCGCCTGGAAATCCGTTTTACCCAGTGACGATTCAAACTACTTTACATAACGGATTACAGCAAAAAGCAGAAGAAGTGGTTGAAGCAAGCGGAATAAGGAAGGGAGGATTAGTGTTACTTGATGTAAAGAAAAATGAAATTTTAGCGATGGTCAGTAAACCATCTGTACAGGTGAAAGATGAAAGTTTATATAAAACTACACTTGAAAATCAAATGTTAACACCACATTTTCCCGGTTCTGTTTTTAAAACGATCGTTGCAGCGGCAGTGATTGATAAAAATGAAAATGTGTTGAATCGTACATTTAATTGTAATAAAGATTTATATGGTGAAGACCACCCACAAGTTATGATGGGTACACTTAGTTTTAAAGAGAGCTTTGCTAGAAGCTGTAACAGGACATTTTCAGAGTTAGGTAACGAGTTAATACAAAAGGATAAGATGGTGTTAGAAACTTACGTAGCAGCTTTAGGAGGCGCTGATAAGGTTGGATGGAAAGGTTCTGTATTTCATACAACTCATTTTGAACAAATACCAGAGGAGAAGAGTGTTACGATTTTGGGGAATGAAGGAAATAAGAATAGTAAAAAGGCGGTAGCGCAAACAGCGATTGGACAGAAAGATGTACGTATGTCACCGCTAGCGATTGCAAACATGATGGCGACGATTGCTAGAGGTGGAGAAAAGATGGAAGTGAAAGCTGTTGAAAAAATAATGTATAAAAATGGAACGGACTTTTATACATTTGAAGACCATACATTAGGTGGAAAGCAGCTTTCGTATGAAACAGTGAAAACATTACAAGGATTATTAAGGAGCGTTGTAACAACCGAAAAAGGAACAGGAGCAGCATTCCGATCGTTGCCACTTAGTGTCGCCGGAAAATCTGGGACAGCACAAACAGGGAAAGGGACGACAGTGAATCGCTGGTTTGCAGGTTATTTTCCATATGAAAATCCAAGATATGCTTTAGTTGTCGTAGATATAGAAACGAATAGCAATGTAAATACAGTTACACCTATTTTCAAAGCTATCGTAGAATCAATCTATCGATTAGAGAATGAAAAGTAATCTTGCAATTCATAGTGAAATGTTTTCATTTCGTGAAAATATTATTGTAAATGTTCAACCTTTCTAGATTTAATGTTACAATAGCAAGTATGAAAAACTGCATGGAGGTTTGAAGAATGGCAGGAGGATCTAGATTCCAACAGAAACAACAAAAACGTCGTCAAAACGGTGTTTTAAATATTGCAATCGCAATTGTATTAATATTAGTAGCTATTGTATCATATCAATTGTTTGTTCCTGAAAGAAAAGAACAAGCGTCTTCTAGTGACAAAAAAGTAGCTCAGCAAACAACGAAAGAGAATAAGGCTGAGAAAGCTAAAGGCAAAGAAGAGACGAAGAAGAACGAGCAAGATAAGGCAGATGCTAAGAAGGAAGAAGAGAAGCAAAAGGCTGAAGAAGAGCAGAAAAAAGCTGAAGAAGAAGCGAAAGCTAACGAGAAAGTACCAGCTGAAAAAACACAGCCAAAGGCAACTGACGCTTATACGAAATCTTCTTGGAAGCCAGTAGGTACAGAGCAAGGTGCAACACCTGCGATGACGTTTAAAAAAGGTACAGCAGATTGGAATGAGATGAATCAAGCTATTTCAGCTGCAATTGACGTTCCAGTAGAGCAATTAGTTATCCATAGAATTGGAAATAACGGTAAGAATAAAGCTTATGGTAACGTACAAGATAAACAATCTGGTAAAAAGTATTATGTGAATATTGATTGGGTAGACAATGAGGGCTGGAAACCAGTACTTGTTCAAACTCTAAACTAAAAAAGAGAAGCTCCTTAGGAGCTTCTCTTTTTTAGTTAGCGTAATTTCTTTAATTTAAAATGAACAACTGCGCTATAATATGGTCTTTTGCTTTCGGGATCCATAACCATTTGATGCGAGATGTGATGAACTTCAAGCATAAGTGCTTTATTATTATCGATTTGTTCACTAATTTTTCGTTCTAAAGAAGCTAAGTCTCCCGCTTCGAAAAACTCTACTTTATCTTCTAACATTTCAAAGGTAAATGACATGAAGACGGCCCCTCTCCTATGTAATCAACTATAGTGTAACAAAGAAAAGAAGGAAATACCATGTACATTTCAATTGACATTTTTAGAAAGAAGGCATATCATACTGATAAAACCGATAAGAAAAAGGGGAATTTTTATGGGTACAGAATTTAATGGTTTATTTGATGAGTGGGCTCATACGTACGACTCATTTGTACAAGGCGAAGATATACAATATAAAGAAGTTTTCGCCCATTATGAGGACATTCTAGAGGATGTAGTTAACAAGTCATTTGGTAATGTATTAGAATTTGGTGTTGGTACAGGTAATTTAACAAATAAATTATTACTTGCTGGCCGCACAGTTTACGGTATAGAACCGTCGCGTGAAATGCGCATGATTGCAAAAGAGAAATTGCCAAAAGAGTTTTCCATTACAGAGGGTGATTTTCTTTCGTTTGAAGTCCCAAATTCAATTGATACTATAGTAAGCACCTATGCATTTCATCATTTAACAGATGATGAAAAAAATGTAGCGATTGCGAAGTATAGTCAATTGCTAAACAAAGGTGGTAAAATAGTGTTTGCTGATACGATATTTGCAGATCAAGATGCATATGATAAAACTGTTGAAACAGCAAAACAAAGAGGTTTTCATCAGTTAGCAAACGATTTGCAAACGGAATACTATACACGTATTCCAGTCATGCAGTCTATTTTTGAAAACAATGGTTTCCATGTAACGTTTACGAGATTAAATCATTTCGTGTGGGTAATGGAGGCAACTAAGCAATAGAAAGAGGGATTAGATTGAGAATTGCTGTAATTGGAGCAATGGAAGAAGAAGTACGTATTTTACGTGACAAATTAGAACAAGCAGAAACAGAAACGGTTGCGGGTTGTGAATTTACGAAAGGACAATTAGCAGGACATGAAGTAATTTTGTTAAAGTCTGGTATTGGTAAAGTAAATGCAGCGATGTCAACGACAATTTTATTAGAAAGATATAAGCCGGAAAAAGTAATTAATACTGGTTCAGCTGGTGGATTCCATCACTCTCTAAATGTTGGAGATGTAGTTATTTCAACAGAAGTTCGTCATCATGACGTAGATGTAACAGCATTTAACTATGAATATGGTCAAGTACCAGGAATGCCGCCTGGATTCAAGGCTGATGAAGCATTAGTTGCATTAGCTGAGAAATGCATGCAAACAGAAGAAAGTATTCAAGTTGTAAAAGGTATGATTGCAACAGGTGATTCATTTATGAGTGATCCGAACCGCGTTGCAGCAATTCGTGATAAATTTGAAGATCTTTATGCAGTAGAAATGGAAGCAGCAGCTGTTGCGCAAGTATGCCACCAATATGAAGTTCCGTTTGTTATTATTCGTGCACTTTCTGATATTGCTGGTAAAGAATCAAATGTTTCATTTGATCAATTTTTAGATCAAGCAGCTCTTCATTCTACAAACTTTATCGTAAAAGTACTAGAAGAGTTAAAGTAATGTAACAAAAAGGCAACTGTCTCATATAAAGAACATACATACAGTTGCCTTTTCTTTATTGGCAAATAAGGGGGAGAACACGATGAATATATATCGTGGAGTTCATGAGTTAATTGGTCATACACCAATTGTGGAAATTACTCGTTTTTCACTTCCAGAAGGGGTCCGTTTATTTGCAAAGCTTGAATTTTATAACCCAGGTGGAAGCGTTAAGGATCGTTTAGGAAGAGAATTAATCGAAGATGCGCTAGAAAAAGGGCTTGTTACCCAGGGTGGAACAATTATTGAACCGACTGCTGGAAATACTGGTATTGGACTGGCACTTGCAGCGTTACAACATGATTTACGCGTTATCGTTTGTGTACCAGAGAAATTTAGTATTGAAAAACAAGAATTAATGAAAGCACTAGGCGCAAAGGTCGTGCATACACCGACTGAGCAAGGAATGACCGGTGCAATTGCAAAAGCGAAAGAGTTAGTAAATGAAATCCCGAATTCATACTCTCCAAGTCAGTTTGCGAATGAAGCAAACCCTCGTGCTTATTTCAAAACACTAGGTCCTGAACTTTGGGATGCACTTAACGGAGAGATTAACATATTTGTTGCAGGAGCAGGAACTGGCGGTACATTCATGGGGACTGCATCTTATTTGAAAGAAAAAAATATAGATGTTAAAACAGTTATCGTAGAGCCAGAAGGATCTATTTTAAATGGTGGTAAGGCTGGTTCACATGAGACCGAAGGAATTGGACTGGAATTTATCCCACCATTTTTGAAGACATCTTATTTTGATGAAATTCATACAATTTCTGATCGAAATGCATTTTTACGAGTGAAGGAATTAGCGCAAAAAGAAGGACTGCTTGTTGGGAGCTCTTCAGGAGCAGCATTTCATGCAAGTTTACTGGAAGCAGAAAAAGCGGCACCAGGTACAAATATTGTAACGATTTTTCCGGATAGTAGTGAGCGCTATTTAAGTAAAGACATATACAAAGGATGGGAATAAAAAATGAGAGCAAAGACAAAGTTAATTCATGGTATTCGCATAGGAGAACCTTCAACTGGATCTGTAAATGTACCGATTTATCAAACGAGTACGTACAAACAAGAAGCAGTTGGTAAGCATCAAGGATATGAATATTCACGTACAGGTAACCCAACGCGTGCAGCTTTAGAAGAAATGATTGCTGTATTAGAAAACGGTCATGCTGGTTTTGCATTTGGTTCAGGAATGGCTGCTATTACAGCGACAATTATGTTGTTCTCAAAAGGTGACCACGTTATTTTAACAGATGATGTGTATGGCGGAACGTACCGCGTTATTACGAAAGTATTAAACCGCTTCGGTATTGAGCATACATTTGTAGATACAACAAACCTAGAGGAAGTTGAAGAAGCGATTCGTCCAAACACGAAAGCAATTTATGTGGAAACACCAACGAACCCATTGCTGAAAATTACTGATATTAAGAAAATATCTACTCTTGCTAAAGAGAAAGACTTATTAACAATTATTGATAACACATTCATGACGCCATATTGGCAGTCGCCGATTTCTTTAGGAGCAGATATTGTGCTTCATAGTGCAACGAAATATTTAGGAGGTCATAGTGACGTAGTTGCAGGCCTAGTAGTTGTAAATAGCCCGCAATTAGCAGAAGACCTTCATTTTGTACAAAACTCAACAGGAGGCATTCTTGGGCCACAAGATAGCTTCTTACTACTTCGCGGTTTAAAAACATTAGGAATTCGTATGGAAGAACATGAAACGAATTCACGAGCTATTGCTGAATTCTTAAATAATCATCCAAAAGTAAATAAAGTATATTACCCAGGTCTTGAGTCACATCAAAACCACGAATTAGCAACAGAACAAGCAAATGGATTTGGTGCTATTATCTCATTTGATGTAGATAGTGAAGAGACATTAAATAAAGTGCTTGAGAAATTACAATACTTTACACTTGCTGAAAGTTTAGGGGCAGTAGAAAGTTTAATTTCTATCCCATCTCAAATGACACATGCATCAATCCCAGCAGATCGCCGCAAAGAATTAGGAATTACAGATACATTAATTCGTATTTCTGTCGGTATTGAAGATGGTGAAGATTTAATTGAAGATTTAGCACAAGCGTTAGCATAATAAAAATGCACTGCTCATATAGGGCAGTGCATTTTTATGATATTATTTTGTGAAATATTTCACAAAATAGACATACACAAATGAAGTAATTTCATGTATATTAAGTTCATGAAATGTTACTCACGAACAAACTTGTGAAATGTTTCACAAACAATGAGATTCATGTAGGAAAGCAACTCTATTTTTTTTGCGCTAATCGGGACTGAATATGACCTACAGGGTCTTATTTAGTCCAAGATAGCAGAATAGGAGGAATTTACATGGTAGTCAAAGAGAAAGTTGTAAATGAAATGCAGGAAGTAAAAGAGATGATTGATACGTTAGTAAAGAACGGTCGAAAGGCTTTACAAGCATTAGAAAGTTTTACACAAGAGGAAATTGACAACATTGTTCATGAAATGGCATTAGCAGGTGTTGATCAACATATGCCGCTAGCAAAATTGGCAGTTGAAGAAACAGGCCGTGGTGTATATGAAGACAAATGCATTAAAAATATTTTTGCCACTGAATATATTTGGCATAGTATAAAGCAAGATAAAACAGTAGGAATTATTCACGAAGATCCTCATGAAGAAATAATAGAAATCGCGGAACCTGTCGGTGTAGTAGCTGGGGTAACGCCAGTAACGAATCCAACGTCGACAACAATGTTTAAAGCATTAATCGCGATAAAAACGAGAAATCCAATTGTTTTCGCATTTCATCCTTCCGCACAAAAATGTTCTGTAGCAGCGGCGAAAACCGTATATGATGCAGCGATGAAAGCTGGTGCACCAAAACACTGTATTCAATGGATTGAAAGACCGTCTGTTGAAGCGACGAAACAATTAATGAACCATGATGGTGTAGCACTCGTTCTAGCAACTGGAGGCGCTGGTATGGTGAAATCAGCTTACTCTACTGGAAAACCAGCGTTAGGCGTTGGTCCTGGTAATGTACCGTGTTATATAGAAAAATCAGCACATGTAAAACGAGCTGTTAATGATTTAATTTTATCGAAAACATTTGATAACGGTATGATTTGTGCATCGGAACAAGCAATCATTGTCGATAAAGAAATCTATGATGATGTGAAAACTGAAATGATTGAAAACAATTGTTATTTTGTAACAGAAGAAGAAAGAAAAAAATTAGAAAAGCTCGTTATAAATGAAAATACATGCGCAGTAAATAGTGATATTGTAGGGAAATCAGCACAGTATATTGCCGATTTAGTTGGAATTACTGTACCTGAACATACAAAAATGCTTGTAGCTGAAATAAAAGGTATTGGGGCAGCATATCCACTATCTCGTGAGAAGTTGAGTCCAGTATTAGCTTGTGTAAAAGCAAATTCATTAGAAGAAGGATTTACATATTGCGAAGAAATGTTAAACCTCGGTGGTTTAGGACATTCAGCAGTTATTCATTCTACAAATAAAGATGTGCAAAAGCAATTTGGGTTACGTATGAAAGCTTGCCGTCTCATTGTAAATGCACCCTCATCACAAGGTGGAATAGGGGATATATATAATGGATTTATTCCATCACTTACGCTTGGTTGTGGTTCATACGGAAAGAATTCAGTTTCCAAAAATGTAACAGCGACGCATTTATTAAATATAAAAAGGCTGGCAAATAGAAAAAAGAATATGCAGTGGTTCAAATTGCCACCAAAAATTTATTTTGAAAAACATGCTACAGCGTATTTAGCAAATATGCCTAACATTTCACGTGCATTTATTGTAACGGATCCAGGGATGGTTGAGCACGGATATGTAGATACAGTTACGCATTATTTACGTAAACATGCAAATGATGTAAAAGTTGAAGTTTTCTTTGAGGTCGAGCCAGATCCATCAGATGAAACTGTGTTTAAAGGTGCGGAAATGATGAGAAGCTTTAAGCCAGATGTAATTATTGCACTTGGTGGTGGTTCAGCAATGGATGCAGCGAAAGGGATGTGGTTATTCTATGAGCATCCAGAAACGACATTCTATGGCATTAAACAGAAGTTTTTAGATATAAGAAAACGTACATGTAAATATCCGGAATTAGGAAATAAGGCGCAGTTTGTTGCGATTCCAACAACATCAGGAACAGGATCAGAAGTGACACCATTTGCGGTTATTACAGATAAGAAAAATAATATAAAGTATCCACTCGCAGATTATGAATTAACACCAGATGTAGCAATTGTTGATCCGCAATTTGTAATGACAGTACCACCACATGTAACAGCAGATACTGGTATGGATGTTTTAACACATGCAATTGAGGCGTATGTGTCTGTTATGGCAAATGACTATACAGATGGATTAGCATTAAAAGCTATTGATCTCGTATTTAAATATTTACCAAGAGCATTTAAAGATGGAACTGATGAAGAAGCACGAGAAAAAATGCATAATGCTTCTGCAATCGCAGGAATGGCATTTGCCAATGCTTTTCTAGGTATTAATCACAGTTTAGCACATAAGATTGGACCAGAATTCCATATTCCACACGGGCGCGCAAATGCCATTCTAATGCCGCACGTAGTCCGCTATAATGCTATTAAGCCAAGAAAACACGCATTGTTCCCAAAATATGAGCACTTTGTGGCTGATGAACGCTATGCACATATAGCGAGAATGCTTGGGCTTCCAGCAAGCTCAGTAGCAGAAGGGGTGGAATCACTCGTCCAAGCAATTATTGAGCTTGGAAAAAGCTTAAATATTAATATGAGTATTATGGGACAAGGAGTCGATAAAGAGCAATTTGAAGAGGTTGTTGGAGTATTAGCAGAAAGAGCTTTTGAAGATCAATGTACAACTGCTAATCCAAAGTTACCGCTTATTTCAGAGCTGAAAGAAATTTATATGGAAGCATATAAAGGTGAGTAATGGTTATGAAAGAGTCGCAATAAAGCGACTCTTTTTCTTTTGGAAAACATCTCCCAGAATGGCTGTATTTACTGGTCTTTCAGTTTCATAGAATATGATACAGTGAAATGGAGGAGTGAGAATATAATGAAAGAATTACAAGGGAAAATAGAAGATTATACTCGGTTCGGACAAATTCTTCTCGCCGTAAGTACATTGTTAATGGTTGGCTTATTGATTCCGAATGGAGCAAAAGAGACAATCCAATTTTTTGTTATGATGGGGAGCATCGTTATATTTTTAAGTTTATCGTTCTTTTTCTTTCAGCGTGTGAAAGTGATGCGTGACCAGCTAGAGGAAAATGAATGTGAATAATATTATCAACTAGAGCGCGGCGAAAAGAAAGAATCTTTTTGTCGCGATTTTTGTTTTTTGTAGAAAAATGTATGCGTTTCATGTTGACAATGATAATCCTTATCAATTAAAGTAGAGTGGTAGTTAATGATTATCATTATCAATTAGAGGTGAAGAAATGAAAAAATCTATTACGCTATTTACAGCGATTTTATCTATTTTTTTCTTGTTAATAGGTTGCAGTGCCAAAGGGGACGAAAAAGCGTCTGCAACCAAAACAGAAAAAGGAAAAGAAAAAATCGAAATTACCGACCTGTCAGGGAGAAAGGTAACATTCGATAAAGTACCAGAAAGTTTTGCAACATTAAGTATGGGGGACATGGATGTTATTCATGCTTTAGGTGGAAAAATAGTAGGTCGTCCGGATACGAAATTAACTCTTCCAGAGGAGTTAAAGAAAGCACAAGTAATCGGGAATGCACATCAACCGAATTTTGAGAAAATTGCTAGTTTAAAGCCCGATGTACTTGTTGCTAACAATGGATTCCAAAAGAATGTGCCAACGGTTGAAGGACAAGGAACGAAAGTAATCATTTCTTCTGCGAATTCTGTACAAGATATTCAAAAGAATATTGAACTATACGGAACGATGATGAAGAAAGAAGATAAAGCAAAAGAAATTAATCAAAAAATGAATGATCAAATGAAGAAATATGAGAAAAAGAGTGATGTGAAAGCATTGCTAGTGTATGGCGCACCAGGTACTTATTTAGCGGCATTACCAACATCTTTATCAGGTGATATTTTAGAAAAAACAGGCGGGAAAAATATTGCTTCTGATTTTCCAGAAACGAAAGAATATCCGCAATATGCACAGCTAAGTGTAGAACGTATTATTGAGGCGAATCCAGATGTGATTTATTTAATTACACACGGAGATCCAAAAAGTGTGAAAAAGGCATTCGAAGGCGAAATGATGAAAAATGAAGCGTGGAAAAATTTAGATGCAGTAAAACAAAACCGCGTAGTTATTTTGCCACCTGATTTATTTGGATCTAATCCTGGGACAAAAGTTACAGAAGCAATGGACTTTATGTATAAAAGTATACAAGATGTAAGGAAATGATACGTATGGAAATTAGTGAAGTAGTAAGAGAAAAGAAACATCCTTTTGCGAAAAAAAGATGGATAATAGCAGTTACTTTAGCTGTATTAACAATCCTAGGCCTCTTTTACGGTCTTTTCGCAGGAAGTGTATCCTTTTCTGTACGAGACATTTTAACAGGTATACAAGATGAAGGTTCGACAGTTCATCGAATTGTATGGGATCTTCGCATACCGAGAGTGCTCATTGGGTTTATAGTAGGAACATGTTTAGCTGCATCTGGTACACTGCTGCAAGGGGTTATGAGAAACCCTCTTGCAGATCCTGGTATTATCGGGGTTTCGTCTGGAGCAGGCCTTGTAGCAATTGTAATTATGATTTTATTCCCTCAGCATATGGCTATTTTACCGCTCGGGGCGTTTTTAGGAGCCTTCATAACGGCGATGGTCATTTATGCTTTATCGTGGCAAAAAGGGGCACCACCTTCAAGAATCGTCTTAGTAGGAGTGTCGATCAATGCATTAATTGGTGCAGCAACGTCAGCATTAATGTTATTACATAGTGACAAAGTACAATCCGTGTTGCCGTGGCTAGCGGGCGGCATTGGTGGTGTGAGCTGGGCACATTTAAACATGATTATTTATTATGCAATATTCGCCATTATATTAGCTTTCTTTGGTATTAAGCATATTCGAGTGTTAATGCTTGGAGATGAAATGGCAAAGTTATTAGGACATAATGTGGAAAAAAGTCGGTTTTATTTAATTGTAGTAAGTACATTATTAGCTGGAATTGCAGTAAGCGTGTCTGGTCTTATTGGATTTGTCGGTCTTGTCGTACCACATATGCTACGTTTATTAGTTGGAAATGATTATAGATATTTGCTACCTTTATCATGCCTTGGCGGCGGGGCATTACTTGTTTTTGCGGATGCAATAGCTCGAAGTTGGTTCGATCCAATTGAATTGCCTGTTGGTATTTTACTGTCCTTCTTAGGTGGTCCGTTCTTCTTATATTTAATTCATAGAGGAGGAAAACAACGTGATTTCCGTTAACAAAGTGTTTTATGCACACTCTGAAAGATTTCAAATGCAAAATATGAATGTACATATTAAGGCTGGAGAAATCGTTAGTTTAATTGGTCCGAATGGATCGGGAAAATCTACTTTGCTTCGTTTAATAGCAAGGCTACTGAAACAAAGCGAAGGGGACATCATTTTAGATGGGAAAAATATTCATATGATGAAGAGTGCTGATGTAGCGAAGCAATTAGCAATGTTACCACAAATGCATGATCATCAATTAGATTTAACAGTGAAAGAACTAATTGAGTTCGGAAGAGGTCCACATAAATCATGGAGTAGCCGTTTAAATAAAGAAGATGAAGAAATTGTTGATTGGGCATTGTCTGTTACAAATCTTGAAGGGTATGAATATCGTCTTCTACACTCTTTATCAGGAGGGGAACGGCAACGTGCTTGGATTGCGATGACGCTAGCGCAACGTACAAATGTCTTATTATTGGATGAACCAACAACCTTTTTAGATATCGTTCACCAGTTAGAAGTAATGGAACTTGTGAAACGATTAAATGAGGAGTTTGGAATGACAATTATAATGGTTTTACATGACATTAACCAAGCTGCTCAATATAGCGATCGTTTACTTGTATTAAAGCGAGGAAAGATTCAGTATGATGGTATACCAGAAGAAGTGCTATGCCATGAAATGTTTCAACATGTATTTGGTATAGATGTAGATATTTTTCTAGGAAATGGCAAGCCGTTTTTTACACCGAAACGAATTTCTAAAAGGGGAGAAGAGCGATGCAAACAGAAGAGCGTATTACCACTGAATTAGTAAGAGAATTTGTTATGGCAGCTCACGGGGATTTAGAGAAAGTACAAGAGCTATTGGTTGAATCGCCAAGCTTACTTCACGCCTCTTATAATTGGGGTGGATCAGATTGGGAAAGTGCGCTAGGGGCATCGGCACATGTAGGTCGTAAAGATATTGCTCTTTATTTACTAGAAAAGGGTGCTCGGATGGATATTTTTGCAGCAGCTATGCTTGGTGAATTAGAAGTTGTACAAGCTATTTTAGTAGCTCAACCAGAAGCATTGCGTGCATCTGGTCCTCATGGTATTTCTCTTCTTCAGCATGCACGAATGGGTGGAGAGAAATCTAAGCGTGTATATGATTATTTAGCAATACTATCTTAATGAACGAAGGAAGTTCTTATGTGCGGTAAACTTTTCACTTGAAACAATTGGAAAGTTTACCGCCCGTTAGAACGGGATAAGTATCTAGTATATTTGAAAATCCTACACCCCCCTCAATTGTAGTTTTCTTTATGCTAGTTATGATATGGATGCAGTGGACAATATTTGTCTACTGCCTTTTTTATTTTTTATGAATTGAATATTCTGTATTTTTATATTCGCTCATTTATAATAGATAGTAACATTTAGTATATATCCAATACATGATCGTGTAGTTAAGTACAAATTTGTAGGAAGGAGTGCAGAGATGTTTCATACAGAGCGTTTACAAATTCGCAAATATATAATGGATGATTTACAGTTCTACGCTTCACTATGGGGAAATGAGAAGGTAATGCGCTATATTGGAAATGGGACGTTAAAAACATATATGCAGTGTAAAAAAAGTCTGGAGGAATGGGTGATTCCTAGCTATAAAAACGGTCTTGGTTTATTTGTATTGATTGAAAAGGAAACGGGAACAAGAATTGGTCATGCAGGGCTGGTAAAGCAACAGATAGATGGAAAAGAGGAAATTGAAATTGGTTATTGGCTACTACCTCAGTATTGGGGAAAAGGGTATGCGAAAGAAGCAGCGGCAGCATTTCGAGACTATGGCTTCCAAGCGTTACAAATGAATAAATTAATTTCTCTTATTAATCCGGACCATCCTGCCTCAATCTTTGTTGCCAGAAAAACAGGGCTTAGTTATGAGAAAACAACTTCATTTCATGGGATGGATGTTCTCGTTTATTCCATTAAACGCGTTGGATGAAAAAAGGTAAATTGCATCTTTTGAAGAATGGTATATAAAAATAAAGGGGGGATTACATGTATATTTACCATAATGGACTTATTATTCGTGAGGGAACGAATGGTGTGCCAGCATATGCAATTAAAGCTTTGTTTGAAGATGCCGGTTGGAGCAATGATAATATCCCTTCTTGGCAAATTGAAAAATTTACGATAGCATTCGAAAATTCAACATGGGCATTTACAATTTGGGATGAAGAAGAGATGATTGCGATGGTTAGAGTCATTTCTGATGGAATTATGATCGCGAACATAGTAAATTTAGTTGTGAAGTGTGAATATAGAGGGAAGGGATTAGGTAAGAAGCTTGTAGCTCTTTGTTTGCAAAAACTTCCCCACGGTGATTGGTTTGCACATACATCAGCGAACAATTTTGATTTTTATAGAAGCTGTGGATTTGAAGTTAGAGAGTTATCGAAAAATGGAACATGTGCGTATTATGGATATCAAGTCGCGAAAAGAGATGGTCACCGATAAATGAATGGAAAGTAAAAAAAGTATAGCGAGGTAATTTTGAGCCTTTTGATAATAGAGAAAGGATTGAGGCTCTTTTTATGCTAAAATAAAAGAAAATTCAGTTTATTATTAGGGGGATAAAAATGAGTATAAAAGTTGGGGATGTATTTAAATATGAAAGAAGATTTACTGAGGAAGAAGTTTTTGAATTTGCAAATATTACCGGTGATAAAGGTAGACACCATGTGGAATATGATGAAAATGGAAGATTAATGGTTCATGGTTTATTGACTGCTAGTATTGGGACGAAAGTGGGAGAAGAGTTACATTACATAGCAAGAGAATTAGTAAGTGAGTTTATTAGACCAGTTTTCACAGGAGATACGATCACTTGTGAATTAACTTTAACAAATGTTGAGCAAATGGAAGGCTATAAAAAAGTTTCAATCGAGTCAGTTTATCGCAATCAAGATGAAAAGACTGTGCTAGTTGGGACAAGTTACGGAATTATAAGGGGATAAAAAAAGAAGCCTGTAAATCGAAGGCACTGAAAAAGTGATTGCTTTGAAAAAATAACGTGTATTTTATCGATATATAGAAAAACAAAGGAGCCCATCACCTGTATATAGTAGGTGGTGGACTCCTTTTTCTTATTAGGCGGACTTTTTCAGTGGCCCCTGTAAATCAGGCTTCTTTTTTTATTTAGTAAACACGTTTTCGATTTTCCGCATGGCTAGAGATAAGTAATAATGCAGTTTCTTCCCCTATATTGCGAACAATATGAGGAACACATGCATTCCAGGAGAAAGAATCACCTTCTTCTACTATTGCAATGTCTTCTCCGTGCTGAACTTCTAGTCTTCCGCGTAATACAAGGTGACATTCTTCCCCTTCATGGGCATTTGGTGTGTTTTCTTTCGGAAACCCAGCAGGAATTTCTACCAGATTTAGACGAAGCCCACCTTGCTCAGCAACATGTTCAATTCTTTGTTCATCTTTTCCGTATACACTGTATTTACGCTCTACCTTTTTGACAACTTTCAACCGATCTTTTTGTTCTAACAATAAATAGGGAAGGGGAACGTTTAAAAAATTGGAGATCGTTTCTAAAGTTGAGATAGATGGTGATGTTTTATTATTTTCAACCTGACTCATAAATCCTTTAGAAAGACCTGTCCCCTCACAAATTTGTGCGATTGTTATGCCTCTACGTTGACGAATTTCACGTATTGCAGAACCAATATTCATAAAATCAAGCTCCTTTTTGTAAACAACTATTTGTATCATAGCAAAAAAAATATATTTTTTCCCAGTGAAAATGAATTGACGAATAAAAAAATTTAGTGTATGTTTTGTAATATAAATAAAAGATTTGTATAAGAAAACTATAAAGGAGAGAAAGAAATGAATCAACATATCGGTAACTTAATTATTCGTATCGTGTTAGGGGTAACGTTCTTCATGCACGGTTTAACAAAATTCCAATCAGGAATTGACAATATTGCAGGGTGGTTTACAAGCATTGGTTTACCAGGAGGACTTGCATACGGTGTAGCAACATTTGAATTAGTTGGAGGCCTATTATTAATTCTAGGTTTAGGTGTAAGATATATTGGATTATTATTTGCACTAGTTATGGTTGGAGCAATTGTAAAAGTAAAATGGTCAGCTGGCTTATTAGGAGATGGGAAAAATCCTGGCTTCGAATTAGAACTTGCATTACTAGCAATGGGTGCGTACTTATTTGTTGCGAAAGCGGATGGTTTTGTAGATAATTTCTTAAAAGAGAAAATGTCAAAGAAGAACTAATTTAAATGGGGGGCTAACAAGATGAGTTTTCAACTTCATCCCGATACAACACTTGATGTTGTTCATTTATACGTATCAAATATAAAGAAATCACTAGAGTTTTATACAGAAGTACTAAGTATGAAAGTACTAAAAGAAGATGAAATGGTCGTTACATTTGGGAATGAAAATAACGAGCCACTCCTTATCATTGAAGAAAAGAAAGAAGCCTTACCAAAGCAAAGAGGGAGAACGGGGTTATATCATTACGCAATTTTATTACCAAGCAGACAGGATTTAGCGAATATCCTTCGTCATCTTGTAGAAATGGTATATCCACTGCACGGCGGAGCCGACCATTACTTTAGTGAGGCCCTTTATTTAGCTGATCCAGATGGAAACGGGATTGAAATTTATCATGATCGCCAAAAAGAAGTTTGGCGTGATGAGAATGGAGAACTACCATTTGTTAGTAACCCGTTAGCTGGTGAAGAATTATTGCAGCAAGGAAGTACATGGAGTGGATTTCCAGCTGGTACTGTGATGGGACATATTCATTTCCATGTAGCTGATTTGGAAGAAGCGAAACGTTTCTATGTGGATGGTCTTGGCTTTGAAGTAACGATCCCAGCTCGTAATGGAGCGTTGTTCGTATCGGCAGGTGGCTACCATCATCATATCGGTTTAAATACGTGGCAAGGTGAAGGAATACTACCGCAAATGCCAAATTCCGTTGGCCTGAAATATTTCACAATTGTACTAGCAGATGAAAAACAAAAAGAGCAAGTATGTGAAAGTTTAAAAAATATTGGCAAGATTGCTACGTACAAAGAAGGAATATTACAAGTTGTGGATCCATTTGGACATTGTATCCATTTCAAAATAAAAGGAGAAGCCTAAAAAGGCTTCTCTTTTTTTACTTTCTTATAATTGCTTTTTCGTTTTGTAAAAATAGTTCATCAAATTGTTTTGCAAGCTCAAAATCTAGTTTCGTTAAACCTTTCGCATTCCAAGATGACAAAGTAATAATAACTGCTTTATACTGAATAAGGATAAATGGATGGTGATTATGTTCTTCTGATAGTTTGGCGGCTTCAGAGACAAATTCGACTCCTTTTAAGTAGTCGGAAAACATATATTTTCGTTCAATCCATTTCTCATCTTTTACCATCCATTTATCAACCTTCAATAATTCCTCGTGAACTTCTTCTTCAGTTAATCTTAGCATCATTTTTCACATCCTTTACTGGAAGTAACGCAAGACCATTGTTAATAAGGCGTGTTACAGCTTCGTCAGTTGTGAAAGTAGAAAGTTGATGTAGTAATGCTGCCGATGTTTCATGCCCTTTGTTATGCTCTAAAAGTAACTCTAATACTTCAAGGCGCAGCAACCATTCTTTCGCATAAAATTTATTTAATACTTCTTGAATTGCTACTAATTGATCGATATGCGCGTCGTGTAAAATCCCCTCACTTCGAATATCTCGAACTGTTTGATACATACGTTCAAGTTCATTCAGTACAAGTGGAGCAGGAATTTCTTGAACTTCTTCATCCACTGGGAAAAATGCTGCGGCATCTGCGGCACCTGGGAATACTGAAGTGATTTGTGAGCCAACAGCCATATCAAATGCGCCCCATGAAGCATCAAATAAAACGCGGGCGTTATAAGTAACTGTGCAATCGATAAAGGAAATAAGAGCAATTTTCTTATCGTTTTTTACAATATCTGTTACTGTTCCTTTTACATGAATACCACTTGCAAAAGTAAACTCAGCGATAGTTCCAATTGTAATTCCTAATGATTGTAGTTGTTCGTCTGTACAATTTTCTAATGCAATATTTTCAGTGAGTAATCCAATCGGTGTTCCAAATCCGTCACTGTGTACAGAAGTAGAATGATTCTCTAACTGTTTATTATGAAGCGCTAATGCCGTTGGCGAATTTGTTCGCATGTAAATTAATTCACCTGCATCGTTTTCAATTGTCTCGCTAAATGTACCTGTAATTTGTAATCCGCTATTTAGCTCAGCTGTTGCATAGTTCTCAGAGCGAATTGCTTTTTCTAAACCTTCTTTTCCACCTGTTTTAAAGGCCATTGTTTTAGAAAATGTTTCAAGCGCATCTGTTAATTCTTCAAAGGACTTACAAACAAATAGTTGTGGTTGCATTTTTGTTACGTCATAAGTTGTTCCTGTACATGCTTCGATAGAAAATGGAACCTTTTCTACAGCGTCTGTTAAGCAATGTTTGCTTTCGCCAACAGAAGAAAGGAGACCGGCACCATATATTTTTGGATCATCTATATTTCCAATCAATCCATATTCTACTGTCCACCAGAAAAGACGTGAAATTTGTTCAGCTTCTGATAAACCAGAAACTAAGTTTTGTTTTTCAATTACAGCATTTTCAGCAGCCTTAACTTCATCAGGAGTAGAAGTAGGGCTTTCTTTTACTATCGTTAATGTACGAACAGCTTCAAATGCATCATGTTCTTCTTTTGTAGAGAAAGCTTTTGCACCAATTTGCCCAAAACGTTTCACATATTTTGCATATGTAGGATCAAGTAAAATCGGTGCGTGTCCTGCGGCTTCGTGTACGATATCTGGAGCTGGTGTGTACTCGATATTTTCTACTTTCCGAATATCTGTTGCGATCGGTAGTAATCCGTGTCCTTGAAAATCGAAGAATGCTACGCCGGGAATAAGTCCGTCAATCGTTACAGCGCCCCAGCCACTTGGTGCCAAACACTCATTCATTTCTTCTACCTTAGGAATTGCATCTATATTAATACCAGATGATTGTAGTCCGTTCACATAGGCTGGATGAGCAACGTCTTTTAAGAAGCTATGATTTTGTCTCATAATATAACGCCACACAGCGTGATTCACCGGTGTGTATTGATCATAATGTTGTGTGGATACGAATGGTTTTAAATGCGATGGAATTTCTGTTTTCTTTGTCATTTAGACATCCTCCTTTTTTCAATAAAATTGAATATCGATTTCGTATAGCTTGTATCACCTCCTTTCATTTTTTGTAAGCGCTTATAAAATTTTATCATAAGATTCGGAATTATTTAACATCTGTTTCTGTGAGAAATAGAAAAAGCCCCTATCGGAAAATCCGATAGGGGCGAAAGAATCGCGGTACCACCCTATTTGTAAGTGAAAATATACTTACATCTCAATTAATGATAACGGAAAAATTCCGTCTTTTCCTTCATGCGTAAAAGCACTACGAAAAAGAAGCTCCAGAATTGTAATTCATACTTATATATGTGCTAATTTCCACCGACCATTAGCTCTCTGTAACAGGGATATAAAATACTACTGCGATTCTTTCAACGCGTATATATGAAATTTTGTAAGAGGATGGACGCAGAAAAGTCCCTATCGGAAAATCCGATAGGGACGATAAAAAATCGCGGTACCACCCTATTTGTAAACAACTAATTGTTTACCACTCACTTTACGATAACGGAAAGATCCGTCTTTCTCTTCATGCATAAAAAGCATTACGGGAAAGAAGCTCCAGAATTGTAATTCACGCTTGTATATGTACTGATTCGCACCAACCATCAGTTCTCTGAGACAGGGATATAAGTCGCTACTAGTATTCCTTCAAAGCCGATATATAATTCGTTCAACTAAACTATGTTTTGTATTATAAAACTATATTTAAAAAGTTGTCAACAATAATTTTTTATTTCACTTCTAAATCAACATTTAAATTAGATGTATTTCCAGCTGCATCAGTTGCTACAATAATATCATTTAATGTTTTTGCAGTGACTCAGCAGGGGTGCTTAAAGCTCCAAAACTTGAAAAGACGAGCACCATACTTAATAGTGTAGATGTAGTTTTTTTTATTGAAACTCCCTTTGGTAAAAAGTGTGAATATTCCGGAAGGTTACCTTGCATTTTTGTTATGAAATATTAATTCGAATGTTGGCTAAACTATACTTTCGACATAATTCATACCAATCCTCTTTGAATTAAAAATTTCTTGGGAAATTTTTTCTGATTATGTCGAATGGGGATTTTTCACATATTGTAGGTGGGAGGTGAGGAATGCTATGAGGGAAATGGAGGAGTGTTATGAAAAAGGTTATAGCAAGTGTCATCGTAGTATTATTCATATTTTTAAGTTCAATTACTATTATTAAAGCAGAAAATAGCGAAGTGAAAATTGCTTTTATTCGTCATCATAACCTTTGGATTAAAGTTGATGGAAAAGAAAAACAAATAACAAAAGGTGAGTACATAACAGGACCGAAATGGTCTCATGATGGAGGATGGATTGCCTATGCTAAAGGAAAGAAACAAAATCGTTTTGAACTGTATCGGCTGAAAGATGGAAAAAAAGTTGCACCGTTTCAATCAGAAGTATCGAATTATCAATGGTCACCGAAAGAGAATATAATTGCATTTGTATTTGCGGATACATTAAATATGTTTGACGTCCAAAAAAAGAATACAGATTTTGAAAATGTATCGGCAGGTGTAGGTGACTATGCATGGTATCCTGATGGGCAAAAGTTTCTTGTATCCTCTGAAGCACACTTACTTCCAACAGGATGGACAGGAGCTCAGCTATATGAAGTGCAAAAAGATGCACATATGAATCCTCACAAAATGAAGCATTTGTATGCATTACCAAATGAACATGATGATTTCCTAGCACTAGTTGCAAGTGGCTTTAAGTGGTCACCAGATCAAAAGTGGATTTCATTTTTAGCAGTACCGACAGCTTCATGGTCAGCTGATAGTAATACGCTTTGCTTAGTTCGTGCAGATGGCGGTCGGTTTGAAAAAGTAGATCAAATGTTATTAAACGCACAATGGTTTCAATGGGCGCCATCAAAAAATATATTAGCCTATATTGAAGGAGGCGGGAGAGTTGCGTTAGAGAATAAACATTTAAAAGTAAAAGAACTGCCAGCACTTCAGCAGAACACATTTACACCGAAAGGATATGTTGATTGGGATTTTACATGGAAGAACGATAACGTAATTATCGTGTCACGAGCAAAAGAGGCAGGGATAGAAACTCCACCAGAAAAAAGGCCACTACCATCTTTATATGAAGTCGATAGTGCAAGCAATGCACAGCATCAAATCACAAAGCAAACGAACAAGCAAGGAGATTACCACCCGATCTTCATGAAGAAGAGTAATCGATTAATATGGATACGTTCAGACCGTAAGAAAGCTAATGTATGGATTGTCCATAGTGATGGGAAACAGGAAAAGAAGTGGATTGAAAATATAGATGTACCAGAGTGGTATTACGAGAGATGGAATTGGGAAAATGTCATCTCGGTGAAAGAAGAATAAAAAACCTGCCTAAAAGATAATTTTAGGTAGGTTTTTTATTGTTATTTATGTGTTTTATTTGGCTTTTTTTTCGCTGGGTTTCCGTTCCCTTGACGTTTTCTATTTTGTTCATCTTTTGCTTGTTTTTCATGCAGTGTATCTAAAAATTCATTCGAGTTACTCATTTTTCTATCGCTCCTTTCATCTTGTCCTAATTACTATAACCATTTAGGAGGATAATCATGAGATAAAAAAGTTAAGCACTTAGTTTTCTTCGATAGTATACATAAAATATGCCATACGTAATAAATAGCATAAATAAAATTTGTAACTCTACATTTTCTTGTAAAATAGTTGCGACGGGATCTGGTAAGTAAGGTGATGTATCGTTCGTTTCTACACCTAACCATTTGTTTAAGAGGTTAATGGTACAAAACATAAAAACACCGGACCAGCTTGCAATAATTGCCTTCTGCTTAATTTTTGTTTCACGTTCATCATCTGTAATCCAAGGATTAGCAGTTTTATCACTGCTAAAAAATCCGTTTATATATCCCCATATAATCATTCCAATTAAGATGGTTATCCATTTCATATTTGTAATTCCCCTCCCGGTTGTAAAAAATATTTTACATATATAATTGTAATGTTTTCTAATTATTTGTGTCAAATCTTTTTTACATATCGGTTTTTCACATAGCAGGAATAAAGGATGGAATAGGGAAGAAATATGTAAGAGGATTTCATAGAGAGAGGAGGATGAGTATGAAACTCATCTTTGTTCGGCACGGTGAAGGAGAACATACAAAAGATTTGCCGTCAAGTTTACAAGTGCTTCATCCATCATTAACAGATGAGGGAAGGAAGCAGGCTAAATTACTTCAATGCAATGTGCCATTGCAAGAAACGGATATATTAATTGCTAGCCCTACACTTAGAACTTTACAAACGGCGACAATATGGAGTGAGAAAGTAGCTTGTCAAAAAATCGTCCATCCATATGTATCCCCACGTATTTTTCCTTATCGAGAAGGTGCGAAAACATTACTATGCGATCACATAGTAGATCAGGGAATAATAACAAATTTATTTCCACATTTTTCGATTGAGAATAGCACAAATAAGCAGCTATGGACGGAAGGTATAAATACTATTTCAGAGCATAGTTTTCAGCAAATAGTAGATGAATTTATTCTTTGGTGCTATGAACTCGGCGCTGAAAGAATTTGCATTGTATCTCACGACGGAACAATTACAGCATATAGACAATACTTACAGAATGTCGTTTTAACTAGATCTGATTTTTTGCAAGAAACGGGTATATATGAAATGGATGTATCCCTTAAAAGAATCTAATTATAGGATGGAGGGTGCATGTTGAATGTTGCACTAGTAGTTGGTTTTAATTCTGATTTAGAGGCGCAATCAATTCGAGCATCGCTTGAATATTTTGGGGCAAGAGTTGTAACATATTGGATTGGTAGACCGAAAGATTTCATCGATATTCTTTCTGGAAAGGGTTTATATAATGATATCAATTATGTTGTCTTTTGCTTTCATGGTGAGGAAGGAAAGTTTGTCATGGAAGAATTAGGTGAAGATATATATGAACAAGATGAACCGAGGGGATACTTTGGTGCAGCAGAAATTAATAAATATGCAAAATTGCATAATACACATATTGTAAATAGTGGGTGTACGTTAGGGGAACGAAAACTAGCAGAATCTTTTCTACGCAGTGGAGCGAAATCGTACATTGGATCGATAGATTATGTAGACGGGAATGCAGCACTTATGTTTACAATACGCTTATTTTATGGGCTTATTAACCATGAAAAAACGTTAGAATGTGCTTTTCAAGAGGCGAAATTAATCGATGAGGAGACACATACATTTCAATTCTATAAATAGTGAAAACGCATTTATTTTATATTCGAATAAATGCTTTTCACATTTAACTCACATTTTTTTTACATTTTTTCAATGAAAATGATTATCACTTATGGTATGATATGTTCAAGTTTTTACAGGTAATAAAAGTTACTATATAAACGTTAGTTTTTAATGTTTCATACATATGTCACGAATTATTCATAATTAATGTTTGTAAAATAAGTAACTAATGTTATTATATTATCTGTAACTGAATTAATTACAACTTTAGGAGGAAGATATGGTTATTCAATTTTTAAGAGAAAACAAAGCAGTTTCTTTTGTGTTAGCAGTAATCCGAGTGTATCTTGGTTACACATGGCTAATGGCTGGAATCGGTAAACTACAAGGAAAAGGTTTCGATGCAACTGGTTATTTACAAGGTGCAATTGAAAAATCTAAAGGAGCACAACCGGCTGTTCAATCTTGGTGGGCATCATTTTTACAAGATTTCGCAATTCCAAATGTTGATCTATTTAATACACTTGTAACGTGGGGAGAAATTTTAGTCGGAATTGGTTTAATTGTAGGCTGTTTAACAAAAACAGCGGTCTTTTTCGGTCTTGTAATGAACTTTTCCTATATGTTTAGTGGGTCAATTGGTGTGAACCCTGAACTGGTTATCTTATCTATGTTTGTTCTTGTTTCTGGTATGAACGCTGGAAAACTTGGACTTGATGGCTTTGTTATCCCAAAAGTTTTAGGATCAAAAACTCAAAAACGCCAAAAGCAAGCTGCTTAATATATGAAAACGGGTATCTCAAAATGAGATGCCCGTTTTATTTTTCAGTAATTATAGGGTTTTTGTCAAAGAAATCTTTCACATACCCTACAAATTCCTGTGGTTCCTGCCGAAATGGTGCGTGATAACCTTTTTCGATAATATGGAAAGTACTATTTTTTAAGAACTGATGATACGTTTCTCCTTCTTTCCAAGAAACGCTACTATCATTTCTTCCCCATATAATTAAGGTTGGTTGTTTCATTTCAGTTGCATTGATTTGAAGACGTCTAGGCCATAATTTCATTTTATTGTAATGCTCTTCATCATTACGTTTAAACTTCACTTTGCCCTCATCATAATCTGCAATAGCAGAAACGGTATTTAAGTTAGTCGATAACTGTGGTTTTGGTGAACCTTGTTTATTAACGAATGTATGAGGACCACCTGTAGCATCAGTTAAAATAAGGTGGGTAACGGCTTCAGGATATAAATATGTTAAATTAAGAGAAATTTCTCCGCCCATTGAGTGGCCCAGTATTGCAAACGAATCGTAACCTAGTTTTTTCATTAATTTATAATACAAATTTGCATGAGTTGGGAAAGAATAATAAAAATCCATCGGCTTAGATGAGCGTCCGAATCCTAAAGCATCTACAGAAATAATTGTATGATCTTTTGCTAAGTCTGAGTAAATCTTTTGAAAACCATCTGAGGATCCTCCAAATCCATGGATCATAAGTAAAGGTGGTTTTTCATTACCAATCTTTTTGAAGTAAATGGTTTGACCATCTATTTCGACCATTTTTTCCTCGGTAGCTAGTTTTGCTGTAAGTGTATTTTTAACTTGTTTTACTTGTTCTACTGGCTTTTTTGCTGCACTACATCCTACTAATAGTGTAAGAGTAAGACAACCTACCATAAAATAGCTAAATCGCTTCAATTAGGTGTCCCCTTTCTAACATAACGCTGTATCTATCATAGCAAATAGCATATTACGATTTCCAGGAAGTTGGCTACCATTTTTTATCATAAGAGGTGAAAGGAGCGTTTCTTGGAAATTTTCTGTTTGAAGAAATTTGCGAAATGAAAATTGTGAATGTGGGACATCAATCCTCACTGTGCCATTCCAACATTCACATATGTTTTGTAGTAATTGAATAGCATCTTCTTCTCGTTTGGTGATAAGTGGATTGATACATAATATATTACCTTTTTGTATGCATAAGGAAAAAGCTTCTATACAGTTATTTCTCTCAATCTTAAAAGAGTGGCTGGTTCTTGGTAATAGTAATGAATAAAGTAAAGAACGATTAGCACCAGTTGTAATTTGATCGAGAGAAATAAGCGATATAAGGTCTTTTTCTTTTACTTGTTGTGTATGAGTGATATGTGTCTTAGTAGTTTGTTTTTCAAAACGATGAATTGTCGTTACTGTTTGAAATCCGCATGATGTATAAAGAGGCTCGCCAGCTTTTGTTGCAATAAGTGCAATTGGTTGTTTTGGATGAGTGTGTTCTAAGCAGTGATTAAGCAAAATACGCCCGATGCCTCGGCCTTGAAAATTAGGATGGACGATTAACATACCAATAGTAGAAAAACTATTTTTAAAAGGAAATACCCCTCCAGCTGCAATCAGTTTATTTTCATACATATAACCGATAAATGTGCCGAGAGAAAGATACATTTCGAATTGTTTTTTCATAAATGCTTTATCTTGTAACCATCCAATAGCTTTGCAAAGGTCGAGTAAATCAAAAATAAAAGTTTTATCTAGCTTTATTATTTTCATAAATGTTCACCACATTTCTATTAATTTTCATAAAAGTAGATTGAAAATGTTAAATAAGAGATTTACGTTAAATGAAATCCAACTTGTTTATATTTAGATTGTAAAGGTCATAATGGTTGATACGAAAAGACAAAGTTATACAAATTATAACTGATATTTACATAAGTTAACAAAAAATTTACATATAACTAATTTTCTCTTAATAGTCTTCCGTTAAATTTGATAGTGGGAAATGAATAACCTAATTAGGGGGACAATACAGTGAAAAAGTTTGTGAAAAAAGCATGGCCATTTGCAGTTGTGGCGTCGTTAGCAGTTACTTCGGTGGCAACATGGAATTTTACACGTTCAAGTGAGATAAATGCAGATGAGAGCGGAAGTAATGCAAAAATCAAAAATGTTATTGTGCTAATCGGGGATGGTATGGGACCGTCTTATATGACGGCTCATCGTTATATCAAAGACAATCCAAAAACTTTTGAGATGGAATCTACAGAATTTGATAAGCATCTTGTAGGAACACAAAAAACATATCCGGAAGATGAACATGAAAATATTACAGACTCTGCATCGGCAGCAACAGCTATGTCAGCAGGGATTAAAACATATAATGCGGCAATCGCGGTTGATAATGATAAAGCAGAAGTGAAAACTGTTCTTGAACAAGCGAAAGAAAAAGGGAAATCAACAGGATTAGTTGCTACTTCTGAAATTACACATGCAACACCAGCTGCTTTCGGTGCGCATGACATTAGTCGTAAAAATATGGACGCAATTGCAAATGATTATTTTGATGAGAAAATTAAAGGGAAGCATAAAGTAGACGTTATGCTTGGCGGCGGCGTAAAAAACTTTGTTAGAAAAGATCGTAATCTTACAGAAGAGTTTAAGAAATCTGGTTATAGCTACGTAACAGATCGCAATCAATTGTTAAATGATAAAAACGATCAAATTCTAGGTTTATTTGCACCAGGCGGTTTAGATAAAATGATTGACCGTAATGAGAAGACACCTTCATTAGAAGAAATGACAAATGCAGCAATTGAGCGTTTGAACAAAAATAAAAATGGTTTCTTCTTAATGGTTGAAGGAAGTCAAATTGACTGGGCAGGACATGATAATGATATCGTTGGTGCAATGAGTGAAATGGAAGACTTTGAAAAAGCATTTAAAGCAGCGATTGAATTTGCGAAAAAAGATAAAAATACGTTAGTTATTGCAACAGCAGACCACGCTACTGGCGGATTATCTTTAGGTGCAAATGGCGAGTATAACTTTAAAGTAGAGCCAATTAAAGCTGCAAAACGCACACCAGACTTCATGGCAAATGAGATTGCAAAAGGTGCAAATGTAGAAGAAACATTAAAAAAATATATTGATTTACAATTAACACCAGAAGAAATTAAAGCGGTAAATGATATTGCTCCTTCAAAAGATGTAACAAAGATTGATAATGCAATTGAAGATATTTTCAATAAGCGTTCGGTTACAGGATGGACAACAGGTGGACATACAGGAGAAGATGTAAACGTATATGCATTTGGACCTGGTAAATACTTGTTCTCTGGCGTTCAAGAGAATACAAATATCGCTAAACGTGTCTTTGATATTGTTGGCGGTGGCGATCCGAATAAAGGAAGACGCTAATTATAAATGAAAGTGAGGCGAAATGCCTCACTTTTCTTTTTAGGAGATGGGAAGATGAGGGCTTTTTTCAGAGGGATAGGATCCCTTCTAATAGGTGTATTCTTGCTAGTTGGATGTCAATCCAAAGAGAATAAGATAGAACAAAAATCTACTACTACAAAAGCTGAGGAAAAGGTACAAATAACGAAAGAAGAAGAGAAATCGATTCAAGATGTTATGGAGAAATTTGTACAGACGACAAATGAAAAAAATCTTGCTAAACATATGGATTTATTTTCAAAGAAGATGCCTAGTGCTGAAGACTTAAAAACGCAAAAAGAAGCAGCTTTTCAAAAGGGGAATAAGAAAATTGAATTAGAACATATAGACATGAAAGCTAGTAAAGCAGGGTATGTTGTTGTTGAAACAAAGGAAAAGGAACTAGATGGGGAGGTCACTCTTCAGAAGAAAGTACAGTATGCACTTGGAAAAGAAGAGGATGGTTGGAAAATTGAAGAGGTTCGCACGATAGAGAAGAAATAAAGTTGGACTTTCCGTAAATAGCGCAAAAAGGTTCTCATTGGCGAGAACCTTTTTTTATAGTGGTAACATAATTTGATTTGAGCATGCTTCAATATCATCAATATCTTGACGGATTGTTGCCATTTTATTGTCGAGATCTTCAGCTTTCATTGCTGCATCATGCAGTTCATCTTTTAAATACTCAGGTATTTTCCCTTCATATTTATAATAGAGTTTATGCTCTAAACTTGCCCAGAAGTCCATTGCCAGCGTACGTAACTGAATTTCTGCAAATACATCTTTTGTACCAGAATTTAGTGATAAAGGATATTTAATAATCATGTGTAAACTTTTATAGCCATTTTGTTTTGGATTAGCGATATAATCTTTTACTTCTATGATTTCCATATCTTCACGTTTTTGAATGACATTTTTTAAATGATAAATATCTTCTACGAAGCAACATGTAATACGAATGCCAATGATATCTTGTAAATGCGTTTGTGCATTTTCAACTGTCGGTAATAAATTTTTACGTTCTAGCTTTTTAATAATACTTTCAGGTTGTTTTAATCTTGTTTTTATATGTTCAAACGGGTTGTAATCCTCTAAAAATTGAGCTTCCCGGTTCATAATTTCAAATTTAGTTTTTAACTCTTCTAAAGCAAATGTATACGGTAGTACAAAAGCTTTCCAATAGTTAACTGTTGATTGATTATATTCCATTTATATACACACCTTTTCCTATTTACAAGTGAGGTTGTTATTATACTAAATACCAAAGCATATAAGCGCAAGCAGCAAATGATGAGATCATAAAACGATATTTAGTTTTCATACTTTCAACTCCTTTCGAGTAAGATTCTATATGATTAAACGTGATTGTTAATAAGTTCACTATGTACAATTCCTATAGTAATAGATTCGTGTGAATTTCGTATGAACTAATTGTTTCAGCTTTTTGTCTTTTTTTGTAAAGCATCATTACTATCCATAATTTAAAGTTTTTTTATTTGATTTATCTTATTGTATAAATTAATGTATATTTAAATTTATAGTTATTAAGGAGGCTATACGGTGAACTTTGAAGAATTAGCAATGGCTAGACGTTCCGCAATGAAATTTGTACAAGGAATAGAAATCCCTGATGAGGATTTTAAAAAAATATTTGAGCTAACAAAGCTTTCTCCATCTTGTTACAATTTGCAACATACGCATTATGTCGTAATTCGTGATCAAGAGCGAAAAGAAAGATTAAAAGAGTTAGCTTTTAGGCAATATAAAGTATCGAGTGCATCTGCTGTAATACTTGTTTGTGGTGATAAGAGAGCATACCAAAATGTCGAAAATATTTATTTCGGTATGAAGGTTTTAAAGATGATTGATGAATGTGAATATGAAGATACCATTAGGCAAACGAAAGGGCTATATGAAGGAAAAGGAGAACGCTTCATGGAAGAGGAAGCGATTAGAAATGCTTCGTTAAGTGCGATGACTTTTATGTACGCTGCTAAATATTACGGCTATGATACGTGTCCAATGATTGGTTTCGATGAAAAAGCAGTACAAAGTGAATTAAATATGCCGGAGCATATAGTACCTGTTTTAATGATTACGATAGGAAAAAGTGATACTACTAAAACTCGCCCACGAGGATATCGAAAGCCGATTAGTGAGTTTGTTACATATGAGACATTTTAATAAAAAGTATAAAGTACTAAAAATAAAAGGGTTCTATTTAGAACCTTTTTGTTTTGCAATTGACAAATAGAATAAAGTTATATAACATATAAATCGTAATCATTACGTTTTATTTGCAATCTTTGAAAGAAAGGAGAATTACATATGCGTGTAAATATTACCTTAGCTTGTACGGAGTGCGGAGATCGTAATTACATTTCTAAAAAAAATAAACGAAATAATCCAGAGCGCATCGAACTAAAAAAATATTGTCCACGATTAAAGCGAGTAACGTTACATCGTGAAACGAAGTAGAAGACTAGAGATATTTCTAGTCTTTTTTTTCTTATAGTTCTTTGGTTTTGTTTGTTATAATTACCTTAAATTGTAATAAAAGGAGAGGTATGATGAATCAAAAAGATATAGAAAAAAAAGAGCAAGTGGCTCATATTATTAACATTCCAGATGATTATAGGCTCGTTGTAGATGATCAAGAAGGTGTGGATGACCCATATCATCTATTATGGTGGGAACATAAAGCGGATGAGGAGAGAACAATACAGATTACGTTGAATAGACATAATGGTAGTTTAATTGAATTTAGGATAGAGGATGAAAATGCTATTTCGAGCGGTAAGGAAGCGATAGAGGAGAATAAAGCAAGAGAGATTGCAAATACATTCTTAAAACAATATACAAAAGAAGGATATGAATTTTATACATATGTAACTGTTGAGGATGATTGGCGCGGTTGGAAAAAAGTAAATTATATGCAAGAAGTGAATGGCTATCCATTGCCAAATACAGGATGTGTTGTGAGAGTTCATCCTTTAGGGAATGTTGTGAATTTCCATTATAATGGACGAAAAGCTATAGAGAAAAAACCGTTATGGCCAAGTGACATTGTTGAGGAGACCGTCGTTTTAGAAAATTTGAAAACTAGACAAAATATGAGACTGGTATTTGTAGATTTAACACATTCTTCATGTGAGTATGAAAATGGAGAAGAAGTAAAAGGGTACCATCTTGTATATGAACCAGAACCTAGTCATGCGTTTATTGATGCGAGTACAGGTAAAGATTTATATGGATCAGAACACTATAAATTACCGCCAACAGTAGCCGTTGAAAAAACAAAAAAAAGTATCCGGCAAGAAGACATATTCGATTTGTTTGACTGGGATAAAGAAAGTTTTACAAAAGTAGCTGAGGCGGAAAATGAAGATGAAATAAGGCTGAAATTTACTTCGAAAGAGGAAGTACAAAACCAGAAAGCAGAAAAGAATCCATATTTAATGAATGAATTCTTTAAAAAGCATTTACCAATGTTAAAATATAATAATTTAGTTAGTATTACGATTGATAAATCAACCAATGAATTAATTAGCTTTATAAAACTGACAGACGATAAAGAAGCGAAGCAAATACTGTCTAGAGAGGAATGTTTACAAAAAGCACTTCGATTTTTAGAACATGTTATTCCAGATGTTACACAATATCTTCGTCTTTGGGAGGAACGTGAAGAAGCAGAAGATGGGATTGAAAGATTTATCTTTTCCATATATGTGAATGGTATTCCGGTAGAGTATAACCAGTTTATGATTAACATCAATGCGGAAAATGGTGCGGTAATACACTACTCTGGAGAGTCTAGCAATCTTATAAAAGAATTGCTCACATATGAAACAGCACCGAGAGTAACAAAAGAAAAAGCGTTAGAAATATATAATAATGCTATTCGAGTTAAATTAAAATGGCATATAGATGTTGATGCAGAGGAGAAGAAATACCAATTAGTATATAAACAAACTACTAATGAAATCCATAAAGAATCTTTTGATTTTAGCCAAGAAATTCGTTATATTGATGCCCAAACTGGGGAGAAGATTTGGAGTAAGTAAAATAAAAAGAGTTATTTTTCAAAGAATATAAAAATAACTCTTTTTATTTCTATAATCTGCCTGTTCGTTTTTCAAGAGTAAATGTGATAGGAAGATTGGAAGGAGAACTATCACTTTTAAATGTTACTTTCCATTCTTTAGAATGGGCTTTAATTTCGAAATTAAGAAGATTCATCGCTCTACGTTTATCTATTTCTAAAAACATATTATGAATTTCTGGTTCTTGCTGTAAATTAAGAGCCTTTAGTGTGACTGTTAATGTGAAAAAATTCTGCCCTTCATATACTATCTTTGATATTTTTGTTTTTTGTGTATTTAAGAGTACATAAAAACGGTCTGATGGAGTTAATTGTACAGAGTCATCAGTAATTTCATTCTCGCTATTATAAAGTTCAACTAAGAAAGATGTACTATGGGAAGAATCTTTTTTGCTTGTAATATGTAATTCGGTAGGAATCATGGGTATTTCATGAAACTCATTTCTTATTATGTTATTGTAGTCCTCTGAAAATTTACGAACTTCTTTTGGAAAAGAGTCTTCTTCTTGTGTACTTAAAAAAGTTTTATGTTGCTTTGGAAGTTTTTTGTTAAACTTTAATGTTTCTTTAAAGTAATAATTGGATCCAGTTAAAAATAAAAAACTACAAATTAATAAAAAAATTCGATAGGGATTTTGAAAATGAAAGAATAATAGTATACATGTAATAATTCCAATTACATAGAAAATAAAGATAAGTAATTCTAGTTTTGAGTGAAAGGAGAAACCATAGTTATGAAAAAATTTCATTCCAAATATAATTTGAGCTCCAAAAAATAAAGAAATTCCAAATTGAAAAAATAATAAATCTGGCCCCCTCTTAATAAAAAAAGTAATGAACGAAATGAAAAGTAAAAATACCCCTAAATAAATTGTTACATTTAATAATCGATCTAATGTAAGCATGAATAGTGTCCCCTTTAATAGCATATTCATATATAAATAACAATTTTATACAATTATAATATATTAATAAATGAATTTAAATGTTTGAAGTGTCGAGTTTTATAAATAAACTGTACAGACACAAACAACTTCACGCCCACATACACATAGTAAAGACCACTATTTTGGCGGAGGTGAAAGGTTTGAGTCTATTCGCCGCAATTGGATATATGGTTCGAGAAGTGTTTGTCTTTGTTTCTTATGTGAAGAATAATGCGTTTCCGCAGCCATTATCATCAGACGATGAGAGAAAGTACTTAGAGTTAATGGAGCAAGGTGATGCTCAAGCGAGAAATCTGTTAATTGAACATAATTTACGGCTTGTAGCTCATATCGTTAAAAAATTTGAAAACACAGGGGAAGATGCAGAAGATTTAATTTCAATTGGTACAATTGGGCTCATTAAAGCGATCGAGAGCTATTCGGCAGGAAAAGGAACAAAACTTGCGACGTATGCAGCCCGCTGTATTGAAAATGAAATTTTGATGCATTTACGTGTACTGAAAAAAACGAAAAAGGACGTTTCACTTCATGATCCAATCGGGCAAGATAAAGAGGGGAATGAAATATCGCTTATTGATATATTAAAATCAGAGTCTGAAGATGTAATTGATATGATCCAGCTTAGTATGGAGTTAGAAAAGATTAAAGAGTATATCGATATTTTAGATGAACGAGAGAAAGAAGTGATTGTGAAGCGTTTTGGACTGGGGCTTGATAAGGAGAAAACGCAACGAGAGATTGCAAAGGCACTCGGTATTTCCAGAAGCTACGTATCACGAATTGAAAAGCGAGCTTTAATGAAAATGTTCCATGAATTTGTAAGAGCAGAGAAAGAGAAAAAAGCCAAGGACTAATGTACATTGCAAGCAGCCGTATTTTAAAATGGGCTGCTTTTCTTTTTTGAAATAAGGAAAGAAAAAGAGTTGTGTTCAGAAGAAATCCATGTTCACTGTTGAAAATGACGGATTCTATCTGTAATATTAGAGGGTGCTAAACAATTTAAGAATAATACCATACTTAGTTTTCCGCATGTATAATGAAACAGCTCTATATGATATGTGGGAATAAGAACCAATTTTACATATGATATAGAAGGAAAAGAAGGGGAAGCTAAAGTTATAGACTGATTAGGAGGTTTCGCAATTTGCGACGTACATTATATCGACTTATGATCGAACTTACAAATGGTCGTTTTACTTCTTATATATTACGTAAATTTGCACAATCTCGTTTGAGCTCTATTATTATTCCATCGTATGCGAAAGTTTTTCAAATTAATCAAGATGAGATGGAAAAGGGTTTGAAGGAATATAGAACATTGCATGAATTATTTACGCGTAAGCTAAAAGAAGGAAAGCGTAGTATTGATACAGATCCATCGAGTATCGTTAGTCCTGTTGATGGTGTTTTTGCTGATCACGGTCCTATTGAGGACACAAAAACATTTGATATTAAAGGCAAGCGTTATTCGATTGTGGATATGCTAGGTAATGAAGAACGTGCAAAGCGATATGCAGGTGGTACATACATGGTTATTTATTTAAGTCCAAGTCATTATCATCGTATTCATAGTCCGCTTTCTGGTTCTGTGACTGAAAGATTTGTACTCGGTAGAAAATCATATCCGGTAAATGCAGCTGGTATGGAATACGGTAAAGAACCATTGTCAAAAAATTATCGCTCTGTTACAGAAGTAAATAGTGACGGTGAACATATGGCGCTTGTAAAAGTAGGAGCTATGTTTGTTAATAGTATTGAGCTGCTGCATGAAAGAGAAACTGTTCAAAAAGGTGAAGAAATGGCATACTTTACATTCGGTTCAACAGTTGTGTTATTGTTTGAAAAAGATATGATAGAAGTAGTGCAGAATTTGAAGAGTGGACAAGAGCTTCGTCTTGGTGAAAAAATTGCTACTCGATTGGCGCATAAATAAAGAAAAAAGATTTTATAACTGTAAGCAATATGGACAAAGATGCTTAATGATGAAGTTCCCTAGATAGGAGTTCTTGTTTATTCTAGAGCCATCGCAGGATGGCTCTTTTTACAAGTTAGCTAACTAAAATTTCACCTTATATGTAATCAAGACGATTTGACAAGCTTGTCCTCTAATGAGCGTCTAATAATTTCTTGTTTTATAAGTAAAATGAAGTCGGGATTTAATTTTAGTTCTTTTGCTTTATAATAAGACTCAGTGAGTAACTCAGTAGATAACTGTTCCATATGTTTTGTTTTCAAGGTGAGTCACCTCCTAATAATATAAGGATTGATTCGTTGTTGCATTTAATGTACCAAAAAAATATGACAGTCACAAACGAGTGGTTATCCACATACCTAGGTGGATAAAATGTGTATAGATTGTTAGTAAATTCCAAATTAACTGAAAGATTAATGTGGAAAATGTGTACAATTTTATCCACAGGTCATATATCGAAATATGTTGTCGAAAAATTTTTATGAAAACTCCTCAAAGAGGTGAAAGAAATTGAAACTATTTTTACCAAATGAATATGTGAAAAATGTATATCATGTTCAACCAGAAGATTTGAAAAAACGTGGAATTAAAGGTGTTATTACTGATTTAGATAACACGTTAATTGAATGGGATCGTCCAAATGCAACGCCACAACTTGAAGAATGGTTTTTGAAAATGAAAGAGCAAGGCATTCAAGTAACGGTCGTTTCAAATAATAATGAGCAACGAGTGAAAGACTTTGCTGATCCATTAGGCATTCCATTTATTCATAGTGCGCGTAAGCCATTTGTTCGTGCGTTTAAGCGTGCGATACAAGAGATGCAGTTGCAGCCAGATGAAGTTGTAGTAATTGGGGATCAGTTACTAACGGATGTGCTAGGTGGAAACCGAGTTGGACTTCATACAATTTTAGTTGTACCAGTAGCACAAACGGACGGATTAGTAACGCGCTTTAATCGAAAAATTGAACGAAGAATTATGAGAAACATGAAGAAAAAAGGTTTAATTAACTGGGAGGAATAAAGTTTGACTGAAACAATTAAATGTATTGGTTGCGGTGTAGAAATTCAAACAGAAGATAAAAATGAAGTGGGATATGCTCCGGCCTCATCTTTAGAAAAAGAACAAGTAATTTGTCAACGCTGTTTTCGATTGAAACATTATAACGAAATTCAAGATGTATCATTAACAGATGATGATTTCCTACGTATTCTAAACGGTATTGGAAAATCGGATGCGTTAGTAGTTAAGATTGTAGATATTTTTGACTTTAATGGTAGCTGGTTACCTGGCTTACATCGTTTCGTGGGAAATAATAAAGTATTACTTGTTGGGAATAAAGCTGATTTAATTCCTAAGTCAGTAAAACATGATAAAGTAAAGCATTGGATGCGCTATAGTGCAAAGCAGCTAGGATTAAAGCCAGAAGATGTCTTTTTAATTAGTGCAGCGAAAGGGCAAGGGATTGCTGAGCTGGCAGATGCGATTGAGTATTACCGCGGCGGAAAAGATGTTTACGTTGTTGGATGTACGAATGTAGGAAAATCAACATTTATTAATCGTATGATTAAAGAATTTAGTGATGAGACTGAAAATGTAATTACAACATCTCATTTCCCAGGAACAACACTTGATTTAATTGATATTCCGTTAGACGAAGAATCGTCTTTATATGATACGCCGGGGATTATTAACCACCATCAAATGGCTCATTATGTTGGGAAAGAAAGCTTAAAGCTTATTACACCAACAAAAGAAATTAAGCCGATGGTGTTCCAATTAAATGAAGAACAAACATTATTCTTCAGTGGATTGGCACGTTTTGATTATGTAAGTGGTGGTCGTCGTGCATTTACTTGTCACTTCTCGAATCGTTTAACAATCCATCGTACAAAGCTTGAAAAAGCAGATGAATTGTATAAAAATCATGCTGGAGATTTACTAAGCCCGCCAACACCAGAAGAATTAGAAAATATGCCAGAGCTAGTGAAATACGAGTTTAATATTCGTGAACCAAAAACGGATGTTGTATTCTCTGGATTAGGATGGGTTACTGTGAACGAACCGGGAGCAAAAATTGTTGCACACGTACCAAAAGGAGTAAGTGTTTCATTGCGTAAATCTTTAATTTAATATGGAGAGGGATTTATGAAACAATTATATGGTGTAATTGGAAATCCAATTGGACATTCATTATCACCCGTTATGCATAATGATGCATTTGAACACTTGAATATGGATGCCCATTATCATGCCTTTCTTGTTAAAGAGGAAGAGCTAGGGGAAGCAGTAAGAGGTTTAAAAGCATTAGGTATTTCAGGATTTAATGTAACAACTCCGCACAAAGTTGCGATTATGGATTATTTGGATGAGATTGACCCGCTAGCAAAACAAATTGGTGCAGTAAATACAGTGGTTCATAAGGATGGAGAGTTGATTGGTTACAATACAGACGGAATTGGTTTTGTCCGAGCACTGCAGTCCATTAGTAGCGAACCACTTCAAGAGAAACGTATTTTATTGCTTGGCGCAGGTGGTGCTAGTCGAGCGATTTATTTTTCTCTTGCTGATGTAGGTGTGAAAGAGATTGATGTAGCTAATCGTACAGTAGATAAGGCGAAAGAACTTATTGCTGCATGTACGGCTACTGTAAATTCTGTTGCTTTATCATTAGAAAAAGCAACAGAAGAACAAGGAAATTATGATATTATCATTCAGACGACAACAATAGGTATGCATCCACGCGTCGAACATACGCCATTACAAATTTCTTCGTTAAAAAAGGGAACAATTGTATCAGATATAATTTATAATCCATTTGAAACGAAAATTTTATTTGAGGCAAAAGAGCAAGGTGCAAGGATTCAAAATGGTATTGATATGTTTGTTTATCAAGGGGCACTTGCATTTGAAATGTGGACAGGGCGTGTACCGAATATCGATAGAATGAAACAATTAGTTATAAGAAAGCTTGGAGGCTAACATATATGTTAACAGGAAAACAAAAAAGATTTTTACGTGCACAAGCACATCATTTAACACCAATTTTTCAAGTAGGAAAAGGCGGCGTAAATGAAAACATGATTAAACAAATCGCAGATACTTTAGAAGCTCGTGAGTTATTTAAAGTAAGTGTGCTACAAAACTGTGAATTCGATCGTCGTGAAGTTGCAGAAGAACTTGCAAAAGGCGCACGTGCTGAAATCGTTCAAGTAATTGGAAGTACAATCGTTTTATACAAAGAATCTAGAGAAAATAAGCAAATTAAGCTTCCTCGATAAAAAGACTAGCATGCGCTATTGTTATCGCTAGTGCGTAATGATGTAGAGAGCGAAACCAATTGAACTTTTATTAACAGTGAACTCTCTTCGGATAGAAATGAAGAGAGTTGCTGTACGTAAAAGGAAGGGGCGTTTCTTTTGAGAAAAATTGGCATCATTGGCGGTACATTCGATCCGCCACATTATGGGCATTTGCTAATTGCAAATGAAGTATATCACGCTTTGAATTTGGAAGAAGTATGGTTCTTACCGAACCAAATTCCACCGCATAAACAAGGGCGGAATATTACAAGTGTAGAAAGTCGCTTGCAAATGTTAGAGCTTGCGACTGAGGCAGAGGAACATTTTTCTATTTGTTTAGAAGAGCTAAGCAGGAAGGGTCCATCTTATACGTACGACACTATGTTACAATTGACGAAGAAGTATCCGGATGTGCAGTTTCACTTTATTATTGGTGGAGATATGGTGGAGTATTTACCGAAGTGGTATAACATTGAAGCGTTACTTGATCTTGTAACGTTTGTTGGGGTTGCAAGACCTGGTTATACATTGCATACACCTTATCCTATCACCACTGTGGAAATTCCGGAGTTTGCAGTTTCTTCATCTTTATTGCGTGAGAGATATAAAGAGAAGAAAACATGTAAATATTTACTTCCTGAAAAAGTACAGGTATATATCGAGAGGAATGGGTTGTATGAATCGTGAGAAAGCACTTCATATTGTCAAACAACAAATGCATGAAAAACGTTATATACATACAATTGGTGTAATGGAGACAGCAATTGAACTTGCTAAGTTATACGGTGTGGATGAAAAAAAGGCTGAAGTTGCAGCTATATTTCATGATTATGCGAAGTGTAGAGCGATTTCGGAGATGGAAGAGATTATTAAAAGTGAAGATTTGCCGAAAGATTTACTTTGCTATAACAAAGAGTTATGGCATGCACCTGTTGGGGCATACTTAGTAGAAAAAGAAGTAGGTATTACAGATCCTGAAATCCTGCAAGCTATTACATATCATACAAGTGGTCATGAGAAAATGACGATGTTAGATAAAGTAATTTATGTAGCTGATTACATTGAGCCTGGGCGAAAGTTTCCAGGGGTAGAGGAATCTCGTAAATTCGCATATACGGATATAAATCAAGCTTTATTATTTGCGTTAAAGAGAACAATTCAATTTTTAATGGAAAAAGATCAAACGATTTATCCATTAACATTCCAAACATATAATGCAGTTATCAAGGAGGAAATTAGTAAATGAAAGATAAAGATTTATTAGTATTAGCAGCAAAAGCAGCTGATGATAAGAGAGCAGAAGATATGGTTGTCCTAAATATGCAAGGTATTTCACCAATTGCAGATTATTTCATTATTTGCCACGGTAACTCAGATAAGCAAGTGCAAGCAATTGCGCGTGAAATTAAATCGAAAGCACACGAGTTCCAAATCGACGTACAACGTATGGAAGGTTTTGACGAAGCACGCTGGGTATTAGTTGACCTTGGAGATGTAGTTGCTCATGTATTCCATAAAGATGAGCGTAATCACTATAATTTAGAGCGTCTATGGGGCGATGTGCCACGTGAAGATATTACAGAAGAGCTAGGCCAATGAACTACGAACAATTTGCATTGTTGTACGACGAACTAATGAATGATGTCCCTTATGATAAATGGGTGGAATTCACAGAGGAAAGCTTACAGCAAGCGGATATGAAAGAGGCGAAGATTCTTGATGTAGCATGCGGTACTGGTAATGTAACGCTTCCGCTTGTACAAAAGGGTTACGATTTAATCGGTGTCGATCTTTCAGAAGAAATGTTAGCAGTTGCTCAGCAAAAACTAGGCGGGGAAGGACATTTTATTCCTTTTTACCAACAAGACATGCGAGAGCTTGATGTTCCAGGTGAGTTCGACTGTGTAACAATCTTTTGTGATTCATTAAATTATGTATTGCAAGAAGATGGAGTACAAGAAACATTTCGAAGAGTGTTTCACCATTTACGTCATGATGGTTTGTTTTTATTTGATGTACATTCTTTATATAAAATACATCATGTATTTCAAAATGAAACATACACAGTGAATGGGGAAGAAATATCTCTTATTTGGAATTGCTTCCCTGGTGAAGAATCAAATAGTGTAGAACATGATTTAACATTCTTTGTTCAAGATCCAGAAGAAGATGTGTACCATCGTTTTGACGAATGTCACGTGCAACGTGCATATCCAGTTGAAGAGTTAACGAAATGGCTTGAAGAGGCTGGTTTTACAGTGCTTCGCGTGACTGGTGACTTTGAGCGACTTGAAGTTACAGAACAAACAGAGCGTATTTTCTTCATGGCGAAGAAAAACGGGTAAAACAAAAGCAACCGAGAAGGTTGCTTTTGTTTTGTAAAGAAACTGTAATTTTAGTTCTAGCATAATAAGAAGCTGATATACGTGAAGTGTGAAAATGCTAGTTTAAGTGAAAATATAATGTGAAAAAAGTAAGTATTTATAAAAAGGATTTGGAGTGACGATGACGTATTTATTATGTGTGTTTATTGAATTGCTGATCAACGCATTTTAAATCTTCATCAAATTTCTCATGCGTCCGCTCGATTAATTTATGAAACATATCTCCAACATGTTCTTCTAAAACCCGAATACCTTCTCCTGTAACGCCGCCTTTAACACATACTTTTTCTTGTAAAGTAGGCAATGTGAAAATTCCTTTTTCAAGTAGTTTCCCCATTCCAACGACCATTTCACTTACTAAAGTAGTGGCTTCTTCATGTGTAATATTTGTTTTATCTACGGCAGCGTTAATGAAACATTGTAATAAGTAACTAAAGAATGCAGGGCCGCAGCTTGCTATATCAGATGAAACGCGCGTTATATCCTCTTCTATTACAAGGGGAGTAGAAATGTTTTTGAATAGGTGAAATAGTTTTTGTTGCCACTCTTCAGAGCAGTTATTTCCAAATGTAAATAGTGATGCGCCGGACAGGGCACGGTTTGTAATGCTCGGAATAATACGGGCAACATGGCAAGGTACAAGTTTCTCTAATTGTGATGGAGATATTGGACTTGTGATAGAAACTAAGCACTTTTCATCAGAAAAATGTTCAGCGTATTTTTGTAGGATCGGGTATATATCTATCGGCTTTACACAAATAAAAATAAGATGTGATCGTTCGATTACCGCATCAATAGTTTTGGCTATATGAACAGAAGGGTATTTTTCCTTTATATGATATGCTTTGGCGGGCGTTCGATTAATGATTGTAAGGCACGAAGGTTTGACAGCACGGGTTTCTAAAAATGCGTCGATTAGTATATTCCCCATGTTCCCTGTCCCTATAATTCCTATGTTCAATGTTTCATCCCTCCTTCGAACAGCTTTCTCCTAAACAATATGAATGATGTTATAAATTTATGATTAGAGGTGAAAAATGATGTGGGATTTTCCAAAGAAATGGTTGGGGTTAGTAGCTATTATTGGAACTGTACTTTTGCTTCTTTTTTGGAAAACGAACCAGCATACAGAGCGACCAGTCATTGCAACGGATGTTCAAGAGAAAGAGATAGAGAAAAAAAGCAAACCAAAAATATCGGATACAAAAGAGCAGAAAAAAAGAATTGTAATTGATATGAAAGGGGCTGTTGTTAAAGAGGGGGTGTATGAAATGAAAGAAGGGGACCGGGTCAAGGACGCCATTGAAAAGGCAGGTGGTTTTTTGCCCGAGGCAGATAAGAAGAAGGTGAATTTAGCACAAATGGTACAAGATCAAATGATCCTTTATGTACCGAATAAAACCGAACAAGTACAAGAAGTAGCTGCTGTTTCAAAGGGAGAGGGGAAAGTTCAAATAAATGCCGCTTCTAAAGAGCAACTTGAAAAAATTACAGGCATTGGTTCTCGGAAAGCAGAAAGTATTTTGAAATATCGAGAGGAACATGGTCCGTTTCAGAAAATAGAAGATTTGTTAGAGGTTGATGGGATTGGTGTGAAGTCTTTGGAAAAAATAAAAGATCAAATTATTATTCCGTAAAAGATTGACGAAGTTTTTCTTCATTCGCTACACTACAAATAGACAAAAAAGTAGGTGAAAAATATGGAACGAATTTCATGGGATCAATATTTTATGACGCAAAGCCATTTGCTATCTTTACGTAGTACATGTACAAGGCTTGCAGTAGGAGCAACGATTGTTCGTGATAAACGAATTATTGCTGGTGGATATAATGGTTCAATTAAAGGTGGCGTACATTGTATAGATGATGGATGCTACGTTATTGATAATCATTGTGTTCGTACAATTCACGCAGAAATGAATGCTTTATTACAATGTGCAAAGTTTGGCGTGAAAACGGAGGAAGCGGAAATTTATGTTACGCATTTCCCTTGTTTACAATGTTGTAAGGCGATTATTCAAAGTGGTATTACGGCAGTTTATTATGCGCAGGATTATAAAAATCATCCATATGCCGTAGAGTTATTTGAAAAAGCGAATGTAAAGGTGAAACACGTTCCGCTAGAATATGATATTGCAGCATTAGAGGATCAAAAGCGTCATATGGAGTTAAAAGAACTATTTGCATCTTTAGAAAAAGAGAACTTATCAATGGAAGAATTACAGCATGTATTCACGAAAGCAAAAATGATGCTATAAGGAGTGAGTATGAGTTGCAAGGACAATGGGGCTATGTTGCAATCTCGTTTATAATAGGGATTGCAATTGCCTTCTCCTCTTCAGTTGTATTGCTGATTTGTTGTCTCGTTTTATATGTTTTCTTTTGTTTGTATCGTACTTCGCGTAAAACCTTCCTTTATTGTATGATAGTGTGTTTTAGTGGCGCTATGTACACCGCGTATGTTCAAGTGCAAAACAAGCCTCTAGGGGAGTCCTACGAAGCTACAAGAGGAGTGATACATAATACACCTCTTATTAACGGGGATCGCCTATCATTTCAAGTTGAAGATCAGAATAAAAATATAGTACAGTTAAGTTACAAAATTAAATCAGCCTCGGAAAAGAAACAATTGCGACAATTACATGCAGGAGTATCATGTATATTCGAAGGTGAGAGGAAAGAACCACAGATAGCTCGGAATTTTCATGGTTTTAATTATCGTGATTATTTGTATAAACAAAATATTCATTTCATATTGGAGGCTACATATATTTCTGAATGCCATAAAACATCATTGTCACTCGTGCAATGGATTCTTCTTTTGAGACAGCAAGCAATCTCGAGAGTTACAGAAATGTTTCCAGAGCAATCAGGTGCTTTTATAAATGCATTAGTATTTGGTGATCGACAACAAATGACATTTGAAGTTGAAGAGCAATATCAACAATTTGGTCTTGTGCATTTGTTGGCGATTTCAGGATCGCATATCGTATTGTTAATGGTGATCGTGTATTTTATTTTGCTAAGAAGTGGTGTGACGAGGGAGATAGCAACAGTATGCCTTATCTTCTGTATTCCGCTATATATGATTTTAGCAGGAGCGTCACCGTCTGTTATAAGAGCTTCTATAACAGGAGTTTTAATGTTAATTGCTTTTATGTGTTCTATTCGTTTATCTGGCTTAGATGCTTTAAGTATAACAGCTATATGTATGCTTATATTTGATCCGTATCTTGTGTTTAATATTGGTTTTCAGTTTTCTTTCGTTGGTAGTTTTGCTTTACTTTTATCTGCCCCGCTTTTAATAGAGAGTAGTAATGGAGTAATTCGAAATTCTATTTATATTTCTTTCATTTCACAGCTCGTCAGCACTCCGATTTTACTATATCACTTCGGCTATTTTTCTCCATATAGTATTTTTTTGAATATCCTATACGTTCCGTTTTTATCTTTCATTGTATTGCCGTGTAGTATTGTTATTTTGATATGTATACCGATCATCCCATTTCTTGCAAAAGGACTTGCGAATGTACTATCAATAGGTTTGAATCTTTCTAATGATTTTCTCAGTTACTGTGAAAGCTTACCCTTTATCCGCCTTAATTTCGGGCAAACACCCATACTTCTTGTAGCCTTATATTGCGTGAGTATTATTAGTGTATTGATGGTTTGGGAAAGGCGGATGTCGAAAGGGAGTATGTTTATAGCCTCGGGTATATTTCTTTTTATTTGTACATGTCATTATGTGTATCCGTATTTTCGGGAAAGCGGGAGTGTTACGTTTCTTGATGTTGGACAGGGAGACGCAATATTAATTCGCCTTCCGTACGATAAAGAGGTTTACCTCATTGATACTGGTGGAACAATTCGTGTAAACAAGGAAGAATGGCAACGGAAAAAGCATGAATTTTCTGTTGGAAATGATATTTTAATCCCTTATTTACAAAAGGAAGGTATTAAAACAATCGATAAATTAATCGTAACGCATGGAGATGCGGATCATATAGGTGCTGCACAAGAGTTATTAGCAAACATAACTGTAAAAGAAGTTGTATTTGGCCGAAAGGAACAAGAGGCAATATTAGAAAAAGTAGTAAAGAAACAGGCGTTAGAAAAGGCAGTGAAAATAAGTGAAGTGGGGGGAGGAGAGAGTTGGAGTGTAAATGAAGCGGAATTTTTCGTACTAGCTCCAACAGGAAAAGAAAGAAGTGAAAATAATGCTTCGATTGTAATATGGGCAAAATTAGGAGGGGTAACGTGGCTGTTTACAGGTGATTTAGAAGAAGAAGGAGAGAAGTTTTTAGTAACTACGTATCCAGATTTACGGGCAGATGTTTTAAAGGTTGCTCATCACGGAAGTAATACGTCATCTATAATGCCTTTTCTGAGCACCGTACAGCCTAATATAGCGATTATTTCTGTCGGTGAGCGTAATAGGTATGGGCACCCTCATAAGGAAGTTATAGAGCGTTTTGAGAAGATGGGGATTGAAATATGGCGCACGGATAAGCAAGGTGCTATTTCCTATATTTTTAAAGGGGAAAACGGAACCTTTTGTAGCAAAATCACATATGATGAAACACATAATAGATAAAAAAAAGACTGCCAGTAAGCAGCAGTCTTTAAGAACCGATAAATTTAATAACAGTTGCAATGATGAAAAGTGTTGCGAAAAAACCAAATGAGACGATAAATCCTACCCCTGAATCAATAGCGTCATTGCGTTTACTTTGAACGTTTTGTTCAAAATTATTCATTTAGAATCCCTCCCCAACATTCCACTTTAGTATAAAATATTGTCAGAAAAAAATCTACAATTTCCATAGGAAGAGAAATCGAGCGTTTTACTGCTTTTAGATCATGAAGTAACGTGAGTTTTTTTGTTTCCAAGCATGTTAACAGTTGGCACTTATACTCGAATTTTTATTGTGAATAATAAAGGGAAGGTGATTACCGCACACCAATAAGAAACCCGGGGCTTATTGCGTGGCGTTTAATATAAATAAAGGGACGGGTTATACAGCCTGTTCCTTTGTACTTGTAAAACAAAAGCTAGGGCATTAGTATAAATATATATTGCCAAGTTAGGGAGTAGGAAAAAGTATGAGTGATATACATAAAAAGATTAAAAAGAAGCAGTTTGCTCCGTTGTATTTACTGTATGGAACGGAAGCGTTTTTTATAAATGAAACGATAAAGCTTATTACAACAGAAGCGCTTGAAGAGGAAGATCGTGAGTTTAATGTTGTGACATATGATTTAGAAGAAGCGTATTTAGAAGATGTGGTTGAGGATGCACGTACACTTCCTTTTTTTGGAGAGCGTAAAGTGTTATTAATAAAATCACCACTATTTTTAACTTCACAAAAAGAAAAGTTAGAGCAAAATATAAAAATTTTAGAAGAATATATTGGGGAGCCTTCTCCGTTTTCTATTCTTGTTTTTGTTGCGCCTTACGAAAAACTTGATGAACGAAAAAAAATTACAAAACTATTAAAGAAAACAGCGGATATAGTAGAAGCGAATGCGATGCAAGTGCAGGATGTTCAAAAGTGGATTGTAGCTCGTGCAGATGAAGTGCATGTACATATTGATAATGCAGCTGTTAGTTTGTTGTTAGAGCTTGTGGGAAGTAATGTAACGATGTTGGCGAAGGAAATGGACAAGTTAACGTTATACGTCGGTATGGGCGGAGAGATTACACCGAGACTGGTTGCAGAGCTTGTGCCAAAATCAGTTGAACAAAATGTGTTTGCTTTAACAGAAAAAGTAGTGAAAAAAGATATTGCAGGTGCGATGCAAATTTTGGATGGATTATTTACGCAGCAGGAGGAACCGATTAAATTGCTTGCGTTATTAGTGAGTCAATTCCGCTTGCTGCATCAAGTGAAGGAGTTACAGCAGCGTGGTTATGGACAAAATCAAATTGCGTCTCATATTGGTGTGCATCCATACCGTGTAAAATTGGCGATGAATCAAACGAAGTTTTTCTCTTTTGAAGAATTAAAAAAAGTGATTATAGAATTGGCGGAAGCTGATTATAGTATGAAAACGGGAAAAATGGATAAGAAACTTGTGCTGGAGTTTTTCTTAATGCGGTTAAATCATATGTGATACAAAAAAGTTCATGTGCTTAACACATGAACTTTTTTGTATATAAAAAAACGATCCAAATGGATCGTTTTTTAAACGCCTTACGCGTTTACTTGTTTCGCTAAGCGAGATTTTTGACGAGATGCAGCGTTTTGGTGGATAAGACCTTTACGAGCTGCTTTGTCAAGTTTTTTAGAAGCAGTTTTGAAAGCTTCTTTAGCATTTTCAAGATCGTTATTAGTAACTAAAGCTTCTACAGTTTTAACAGCAGAACGCATGTCAGACTTGATAGAAGCGTTATGTGCACGACGCTCTTCGCTAAGTTTAGCGCGTTTGATAGCAGATTTGATGTTTGCCATACTTTTCACCTCCCTGGTGCAATCGAATGACTCGATTCTTAACATAGAACAAGTGATATTCTATCAAACGGTGAAGAGAATTGCAATAGTATATCAATGAAATTTCACGTAAAGGAAAGAATGACCTTATATAACTTTGGGAAATCTAACGATATTTACTATGAATGACGGAGGAGATACGATGAAAGAACCATTAGATTTAAGTAAATATAGTGTTAGAACTGACCTTGCTGTAGAGGCGCATCAAATGTTGCAAGAGCGCCAAGAAGAGCAAAAAGGGATACAAGGCGTTATTGTAAAAGAGAGGGAAGAAGAAGGTATTACCATTACGAAAGTAACGATTGATGAAATTGCATCTGAGTCGATGGGTAAAAAACCTGGGAATTATTTAACACTTGAAGTGCAAGGTATACGTCAACAAGATACAGAACTGCAACAAAAAGTAGAGCGCGTTTTTGCAAAAGAATTTTCTTATTTCTTAGAAGAGGTTGGTGTTACAAAAGAAGCGAGCTGTTTAATTGTCGGTCTTGGGAATTGGAATGTCACGCCAGATGCCCTTGGGCCGATAGTTGTAGAAAATGTATTGGTAACGAGACATTTGTTTCAATTGCAGCCTGAAAGTGTAGAAGAAGGGTTTAGGCCTGTTAGTGCCATCCGTCCAGGGGTAATGGGAATTACGGGAATTGAAACGAGCGATGTCATTTATGGAATCATCGAGAAGACAAAGCCAGAATTTGTCATTGCAATTGATGCCTTAGCTGCCCGTTCGATTGAACGAGTAAATAGCACGATACAAATTTCTGATACAGGAATTCATCCTGGATCAGGTGTTGGGAATAAACGTAAGGAACTCAGTAAAGAAACGCTAGGTATTCCTGTTATCGCAATAGGTGTTCCGACTGTGGTCGACGCTGTCTCGATTACAAGTGATACAATTGATTTTATTTTGAAACATTTTGGCCGGGAGATGAAAGAAGGGCACAAGCCTTCACGTTCTTTGTTGCCAGCCGGTTTTACATTTGGAGAAAAGAAAAAATTAACAGAAGAAGATATGCCAGATGAAAAGAGCCGGAATATGTTTTTAGGTGCTGTAGGTACGTTGGAAGATGAAGAAAAGAGAAAATTAATTTACGAAGTGCTATCTCCTCTTGGACATAATTTAATGGTGACGCCAAAAGAAGTAGATGCTTTTATAGAGGATATGGCAAATGTAATAGCAAGTGGTTTAAATGCAGCGTTGCATCATCAAATTGACCAAGATAATACAGGAGCATATACACATTGATGGGAAGAGACGATAATCGTTTAAGCCGTTTTTCGCTTTTATGTATATGTAGTGCGGCCATATGTTTACTTATGGTGATAGCAGGGGTGGCACTTGCAAATCATGGTTTGAAAAGTATGAAAGGTTATCAGCAAATGTCGTATGAACAAATCGCTCATATGACAGGAACAAAAGGTGAGGCCGCTGAATCAGAAATTTTGGAGAGTTCGTTTTCTGCTACTGAAAAACAAAAACAATTAGAAAGCTTAAAAAGTTTTAATGTTGTAGAAGGAATGGGTATGGCGATAGCAAGTGTTGCCTACGAAATAACAAAGTTTGGAACAGATATAGTTGTTGGGAAAGTAAAAGGGATTTTTAGTTAAGAGTCAAACGGAGGACGGTTGTTTTACAGATTTGTAAGACGACCGTTTTTTAATTTGAAAAAGGTTTGTCTCTTATGGTTTGTTCGCATAAGATATAGATAGAATGATTTGTATTGTAAGCAGCACGAGTTTTCATTGAATCTTTGCTGCTCTATTGATATAATCAGTGCTAGTGTATATTGGCGAGACTATTAGGAGTTGAGAACATAGATGAACAAAGAAGAAAGAGCAAAAAGACAGTCCAAAATTCGTAATTTCTCTATCATTGCTCATATTGACCACGGAAAATCAACGTTAGCAGACCGTATTTTAGAGAAAACAAACGCGTTAACACAACGTGAAATGAAAGCTCAGTTGCTTGACTCTATGGATTTAGAGCGTGAGCGTGGTATTACAATTAAATTAAATGCAGTACAATTAAACTATAAAGCAAAAGACGGTGAAGAATATATTCTTCACTTAATTGATACACCAGGACACGTCGATTTTACGTACGAAGTATCTCGTAGTTTAGCGGCTTGTGAAGGTGCAATTCTTGTAGTAGATGCAGCGCAAGGTATTGAAGCACAAACGTTAGCAAACGTATACTTAGCGCTTGATAACAATTTAGAAATTTTACCGGTTATTAATAAAATCGACTTACCAAGTGCAGACCCAGAGCGTGTACGCCAAGAGGTAGAAGATGTAATCGGTTTAGATGCATCAGAAGCTGTACTTGCTTCAGCGAAAGCTGGAATTGGTATTGAAGAAATTCTAGAACAAATTGTTGAGAAAGTACCAGCTCCGGCGGGTGATTCAGAAGATCCGTTACAATGTATGATTTTCGACTCTTTATATGATCCATACCGCGGTGTAATTGCTTATATCCGTGTTGTAAATGGAACGGTAAAAGTTGGCGATAAAGTACGTATGATGGCAACTGGTAAAGAGTTTGAAGTAACAGAAGTAGGTGTATTTACACCGAAGACTACCCAGCGTGACGAGTTAACTGTAGGTGATGTAGGATTCTTAGCGGCATCGATTAAAAATGTTGGTGACACACGCGTTGGTGATACGATTACACACGCAAAACGTCCAGCTGCAGAGCCGTTAGCAGGTTATCGTAAATTAAACCCAATGGTATTCTGTGGTTTATATCCGATTGATTCTGCACGTTACAACGACTTACGTGATGCGTTAGAAAAATTAGAGTTAAACGATTCTGCACTTGAGTTTGAACCAGAAACATCTCAAGCGCTAGGATTTGGTTTCCGTTGTGGTTTCTTAGGACTACTTCATATGGAAATCATTCAAGAGCGTATTGAACGTGAATTTAAAATCGACTTAATTACAACAGCGCCGAGCGTTATTTATAAAGTTTATTTAACGAACGGTGAAGATGTTATTGTTGATAATCCATCTAATATGCCAGATCCACAGTCCATCGATCGTGTAGAAGAGCCGTTTGTGAAGGCTTCAATTATGGTTCCGAATGACTATGTTGGAGCTGTAATGGAAATTTGTCAAGGTAAACGTGGAACGTTTATTGATATGCAATATTTAGATGAAACACGTGTTACATTAACGTATGAAATCCCGTTATCAGAAATCGTATATGACTTCTTCGATCAATTAAAATCAAATACGAAAGGGTATGCATCATTTGACTACGAGTTAATTGGTTATAAACCATCTAAACTTGTGAAAATGGATATTCTTTTAAATAATGAACAAGTGGATGCTTTATCATTTATCGTACACCGTGATTCAGCGTATGACCGTGGTAAAGTAATTGTAGAGAAATTGAAAGAATTAATTCCGAGACAACAGTTCGAAGTGCCAATTCAGGCGACTATCGGAAACAAAGTTGTAGCACGTTCTACAATTAAGGCGATGCGTAAAAACGTACTTGCAAAATGTTACGGTGGTGACATTTCTCGTAAGCGTAAACTTCTTGATAAGCAAAAAGAAGGTAAAAAACGTATGAAGTCTGTTGGTTCTGTAGAAGTACCGCAAGAAGCATTCATGGCTGTACTGAAAATGGATGATAACTAATATTTGAAATAAAAAAGAAGTCGTTTATACGGCTTCTTTTTTCTGTATAATTACTTTTTAGACATCTGAGCAGCTCTCATTTACAATAGTGAGAGAGCTTTTTAGTTCATACAGAGTTAGGAGATTGTTAATGTCCGAAAATATTCGAAAAGATATTCAAAATAAAATACAAAATGGTAATTTTAATTGTGAAAAGGAATTGACGCTTTCTATTATTAGCGGGAAATGGAAAGTTGTAATACTTTGGCATCTTGGTGTGGAAGGGCCGCATCGTTTTAGTGAATTACAACGGTTATTCCCAAGCATTTCTCATAAAGTTTTGTCGAATCAATTAAAAGAGTTAATGGAGGATGGGATTGTTGATCGAACAGTGTATCCAGAAATTCCTCCTCGCGTTGAGTATTATATGACGGAACTAGGCATGTCACTGTTACCAATCGTTGAAATGATGTATGATTGGGGAAAAATGAGAATGGAACAAATTCGTAATACGTTAGAGAAGTAAAGAATCCTCCGGAGTGCGGAGGTTTTCTTTTTAGAAAGGTAGGAGTTATATTTGGTACAAGCTGCATACATTCATATCCCGTTTTGTCAGCATATTTGTCACTATTGTGATTTTAATAAAGTGTTTATTGAACGCCAACCAGTTAATCAATATTTAGATTATTTAGAGAAAGAAATAATAAATACGGTTCAAAAGGTACCGTTTGATAGTATGAAAACGATTTTTGTTGGTGGAGGAACTCCGACAGCGTTAAATATGGAGCAGACAAAAAAGTTACTTGATATTATAAATCGTCGTTTACGTCCGTTTGCCCCAAATTGTGAATTAACATTTGAAGCGAATCCAGGTGATTTACCGAAAGAGAAGTTACATGTATTGCTAGAAGGTGGAGTGAACCGAATTAGTTTTGGTGTGCAAACATTTCGAGATGAACTTCTTGAGAAAATTGGGCGTAAGCATACGAGAGAAGATGCGTTTGTAGCAATTAGAGAAGCGCAGGAAGTGGGCTTCAAAAATATAAATGTAGATATTATTTATGCTCTGCCAGGGCAGACGATAGAAGATGTAAAAGAAACATTAGACGTTGCTTTTACACTTGGTGTACAGCATTTCTCGGCCTATTCATTAATTGTGGAACCGAAAACTGTGTTTTATAACTTAATGAATAAAGGGAAATTAAGACTTCCAGGTGAAGACCATGAAGCGAAAATGTACGAAATGGTAATGGATGAAATGGAGAAACACGGTTATAACCAGTACGAAATTAGTAATTTCTCAAAAGGTAACAATAAAAGTAGACATAATCTCACATACTGGAATAATGAAGAGTATTATGGATTTGGAGCTGGAGCTCATAGTTATGTGAATGGGGAACGTATTCAAAATGTGGGTCCGCTGAAGCAATATTTCAATAAAATTGATGAAACTGGATTTCCGTATCTAGATGTTCACGCGGTGACGGAGAAAGAAAGAATGGAAGAAGAACTGTTCTTAGGGCTTCGAAAAACAAAAGGTGTTTCTAAACCGGCGTTCCGCAATAAATTTAATGTGGAGATGGATCAAGTTTTCGCTAAGCAGTTACAAAGGAACGAAGAAAAAGGATTGCTTGAAGAGAGCGAAGGGTATGTGCGTTTAACGCGAAAAGGAAAATTATTAGGGAATGAAGTATTCCAATCATTTTTGATTGACTAATTAAATGTTCCATAAACGTGAAAAAGTTTCATTATTTCGTGACGTTTCCGTTGACAATTGAATGTCAATTTTGGTAAGTTATTAATAGATTTAGCACTCGAAGACAAAGAGTGCTAACAGAGGTGATGATGAGATGCTTACGGAACGTCAGCTCTTAATTTTACAAACAATTATTGATGACTTTATTGGATCAGCGCAACCTGTTGGGTCAAGGACGTTGGCTAAGAAAGATGAAATTACATTTAGTTCAGCTACTATTCGAAATGAAATGGCTGATTTAGAGGAACTAGGATTTATTGAAAAAACGCACAGTTCTTCTGGACGTGTTCCTTCTGAAAAAGGATATCGTTTTTATGTAGACCATCTTTTAGCGCCGCAAAACTTACCGAAAGATGAAATTGTACAAATTAAAGATTTATTTGCTGAAAGAATTTTTGAAGCGGAAAAGATTGCACAGCAATCGGCTCAAATTTTATCAGACCTTACGAATTATACGGCCATTGTTCTTGGACCGAAGTTAAGCACAAATAAACTTAAAAACGTACAAATTGTACCGCTCGATCGTCAAACTGCAGTCGCTATTATTGTAACGGATACAGGGCATGTACAAAGCAAAACGATTACCGTTTCGGAATCTGTTGATTTATCAGATTTAGAAAAAATGGTTAATATTTTAAATGAAAAGCTATCGGGTGTACCAATGTCGGAACTGCATAACAAAATCTTTAAGGAGATTGTCACAGTTTTACGTGGGTATGTTCATAATTATGATAGTGCAATAAAAATGTTAGATGGTACATTTCAAGTTCCTTTATCGGAAAAGATATACTTTGGAGGAAAAGCAAATATGCTTTCACAGCCAGAGTTCCATGACATTCACAAAGTAAGATCCTTGCTGACGATGATTGATAATGAAGCCGAGTTTTATGACATTTTGCGTCATAAACAAGTCGGTATTCAAGTGAAAATTGGTAGGGAAAACTCTGCGACTGCTATGGAGGATTGTAGTTTAATTTCTGCAACATATTCGATTGGAGAAGAACAGCTTGGAACAATTGCTATTTTAGGTCCGACGAGAATGCAATACTCTCGGGTAATTAGTTTGTTACAGTTATTTACGAGACAATTTACTGATGGACTTAAAAAGTAAATGAGAGTAATACATTCGCTCAAGTAATGGAATTTTCATTGCTGTGTGTAATATATAATGCTTAGGTAATTGTGTTCAACATGATACCTAATACCTTTTAAGGAGGTGAATATTGTGGAAGAGCGTAACGAACAAGTGGTAGAAGAAGTGAAAGAAGCGCAAGTTGAAGAAGCTGTCACGCCAGAAAACAGTGAAAAAGCTGTAGAAGAAAAAAGTGAGGCTGCTCTTTTACAAGAAAAAGTAGATGAGTTACAAGCGAAACTAACGGAAACGGAAGGTCGCACACTACGTCTACAAGCTGATTTTGAAAATTATAAGCGCCGCGTCCAAATGGATAAACAGGCTGCTGAAAAATATAGAGCACAAAGTCTAGTTTCAGATATTTTGCCAGCTCTTGATAATTTTGAAAGAGCGATGCAAGTGGAAGCAACTGATGAGCAAACGAAATCCTTGTTACAAGGTATGGAAATGGTGCATCGTCAATTGCTAGAAGCGTTGACTAAAGAAGGTGTTGAAGTGATTGAAGCTGTTGGTAAACAGTTTGATCCTAATGAACACCAAGCTATTATGCAAGTGGAAGACAGTGAATTTGAATCAAACGCGGTAGTTGAAGAATTCCAAAAAGGTTATAAACTAAAAGACCGTGTGATTCGCCCATCAATGGTAAAAGTAAATCAATAATTTACATAAAAGTAGGAGGATTCGCCATGAGTAAAATTATCGGTATTGACTTAGGTACAACAAACTCTTGTGTAGCTGTTATGGAAGGTGGAGAACCAAAGGTTATCCCAAATCCAGAAGGAAACCGTACAACACCTTCTGTTGTAGCTTTCAAAAATGAAGAGCGTCAAGTTGGGGAAGTTGCAAAGCGTCAAGCAATTACAAACCCAAATACAATCATGTCTGTTAAACGTCATATGGGTACAGACTACAAAGTAGAAGTTGAAGGTAAAGATTATACACCTCAAGAAATTTCTGCAATCATCTTACAAAACTTAAAAGCTTCTGCTGAAGCATACTTAGGTGAAACAGTAACGAAAGCTGTTATTACAGTACCTGCATACTTCAACGATGCAGAACGTCAAGCAACAAAAGATGCTGGTCGTATCGCTGGTTTAGAAGTTGAGCGTATCATTAACGAACCAACAGCAGCAGCGCTTGCTTACGGTTTAGAAAAACAAGATGAAGAGCAAAAAATCTTAGTATATGACTTAGGTGGCGGTACATTTGACGTATCTATCCTTGAGTTAGCAGACGGAACATTCGAAGTTATTTCGACTGCTGGTGACAACCGTCTTGGTGGAGATGACTTTGACCAAGTTATTATTGACCACTTAGTGGCTGAGTTCAAAAAAGAAAATAACATTGATTTAAGCCAAGATAAAATGGCGCTTCAACGTTTGAAAGATGCAGCTGAAAAAGCGAAAAAAGATCTTTCTGGCGTAACACAAACACAAATTTCATTACCATTCATTAGTGCTGGAGCTGCTGGTCCATTACACTTAGAATTAACATTAACAAGAGCGAAATTCGAAGAGCTTTCAGCAGGTCTTGTTGAAAGAACTCTAGAGCCAACTCGTCGTGCATTAAAAGACGCTGGTTTTGCTCCAAGCGAATTAGATAAAGTTATCCTTGTTGGTGGATCTACTCGTATCCCAGCTGTACAAGAAGCTATTAAACGTGAAACTGGTAAAGAACCATATAAAGGTGTAAACCCTGATGAAGTTGTAGCGTTAGGTGCTGCAGTTCAAGGTGGCGTACTTACTGGTGATGTAGAAGGCGTACTATTATTAGACGTAACTCCACTTTCTTTAGGTATTGAAACTATGGGTGGCGTGTTCACGAAATTAATCGAGCGTAACACTACAATTCCAACAAGTAAGTCACAAGTATTCTCAACAGCTGCTGATAACCAACCAGCAGTAGACATTCACGTATTACAAGGTGAGCGTCCAATGTCAGCCGACAACAAAACATTAGGTCGTTTCCAATTAACAGACCTTCCACCAGCACCACGTGGTATTCCACAAATCGAAGTAACATTCGATATTGATGCGAACGGTATTGTTAACGTACGTGCGAAAGATTTAGGAACAAGCAAAGAGCAAGCTATTACAATCCAATCTTCTTCAGGTCTTTCTGATGAAGAAGTAGAACGTATGGTACAAGAAGCAGAAGCAAATGCTGACGCTGACCAAAAACGTAAGGAAGAAGTTGAACTTCGTAACGAAGCTGACCAACTTGTATTCCAAACGGACAAAGTTGTAAAAGATTTAGAAGGTAAAGTGGATGCTGCTGAAGTTGCAAAAGCAACAGAAGCGAAAGAAGCATTACAAGCGGCGATTGAGAAGAACGAGCTTGAGGAAATCCGTGCGAAAAAAGACGCTTTACAAGAAATCGTACAACAATTAACTGTTAAATTATATGAGCAAGCTCAAGCAGCTGCAGGGCAAGCAGAAGGTGCACAAGGAGCACAAGATGCTGGCGCGAAGAAAGACAATGTAGTAGACGCTGAGTTTGAAGAAGTAAAAGAAGATAAGTAATAATAAATAAGTAAGATGACAAAAAGTCAAAGTCAAGCGTGCCTTGGCTTTGGCTTTTTTCACGAATGAGGAGAAAAGTGTGAGGTTCTTAAGTTTTTTACTTTGCATACTGTAAGTGAGGAAACTTTGTTGCAAAGCACTTTCTTTCGGTGTTAAAATTACGTTTATGTGAAAGATTCGGGGGTTGTAAATTTATGAGTAAACGAGATTATTATGAGGTCCTTGGACTTAGCAAGGGTGCTTCAAAAGATGAAATAAAAAAAGCGTATCGTCGTTTGGCTAAAAAATACCATCCAGACGTAAGTAAAGAAGAAAATGCAATTGAAAAGTTTAAAGAAGTACAAGAAGCATACGAAGTATTAAGCGACGATCAAAAGCGTGCGCAATATGATCAATTTGGTCATGCTGGTGCAAATCAAGGTTTCGGTGGCTTTGGCGGCGGCGGAGGAGACTTCGGCGGTGGCTTCGGTTTTGAAGATATCTTTAGTTCATTCTTTGGCGGCGGTGGCGGCAGACGTCGTGATCCAAATGCTCCGCGTCAAGGTGCTGACTTACAATATCAAGTCACTTTAGATTTTGAAGAAGCAATTTTTGGTAAAGAGTTAAATGTTGAGATTCCAGTAGAAGATCCATGTGATACTTGTAAAGGTAGCGGGGCAAAACCAGGAACTTCAAAAGAAACATGTAAACATTGTTCAGGATCAGGGCAAGTAAGTGTAGAACAAAATACACCATTTGGTCGTATCGTAAACCGTCAAGCTTGTGGTCATTGTTCAGGAACTGGTCAAATGATTAAAGAAAAATGTACGACATGTCATGGTTCTGGTAAAGTTCGTAAACGTAAAAAAATTAACGTTAAAATTCCGGCGGGTATCGATAATGGTCAACAAATTCGTGTATCTGGAAAAGGTGAAGCGGGCGTAAATGGCGGGCCAGCAGGAGATTTATATGTTGTTGTTCATGTAAGAAATCATGAATTCTTTGAGCGCGAAGGAGATCACATTATTTGCGAAATGCCATTAACGTTTGCGCAAATGGCACTTGGTGCTGAAGTAGAAGTTCCTACTGTTCATGGGAAAGTGAAGCTGAAAATTCCAGCAGGAACACAAACAGGAACAGAATTCCGCTTAAAAGGAAAAGGTGCTCCGAACGTACGTGGATACGGTCAAGGAGATCAATATGTAGTCGTGCGTGTTGTTGTACCGACGAAATTAACTTCACATCAAAAAGATTTATTACGTGAATTTGCAGGACAAGAAGAGCAAGATGATAGTTTATTCGGAAAGCTTAAACGTGCTTTCAAAGGGGAATAATGGAAATAAAAAATGGAGTTGGTAAATTGTGAAATGGTCAGAAATTAGTATTCATACAACAGAAGAAGCAGTAGAAGCTGTCTCTCATATTTTACATGAAGCTGGTGCTAGTGGAGTTGCGATTGAGGACCCAGCGGAGTTGACGAAAGAGCGCGAGCAACAATATGGTGAAATTTATGCATTGAATCCAGATGAGTATCCGGCGGAAGGTGTGTTAATAAAAGCATATTTCCCGCAAACGGATTCTTTACATGAAACAATTGCAGGTGTAAAATCATCTATTGATGTGCTTCCATCTTACGACATCGAAATTGGTACTGGGAACATTACCGTTAACGAAGTCAATGAAGAAGATTGGGCTACTGCTTGGAAAAAATATTACCATCCAGTACAAATTTCTGATACATTCACAATTGTACCGACTTGGGAAGAATATACACCATCTTCTCCGGAAGAAAAAATTATTGAATTAGATCCAGGTATGGCGTTTGGGACAGGAACTCATCCAACAACAACGATGTGTATCCGTGCTTTAGAAAAAATGGTACAGCCAGGTGATACTATCATTGATGTAGGAACAGGTTCTGGTGTACTGAGTATTGCAGCAGCAAAATTAGGTGCGTCTTCCGTTCAAGCATATGATTTAGATCCAGTTGCAGTTGAAAGTGCAGAAATGAATGTGCGTTTAAATAAAACAGATGACGTCGTGTCTGTTGGGCAAAATAGTCTTTTAGAAGGTATTGAAGGTCCTGTTGATTTAATCGTAGCTAACTTATTAGCAGAAATTATTCTTTTATTCCCTGAAGATGCAGCAAGAGTTGTGAAGTCAGGTGGATTATTTATTACATCGGGCATTATTGCTACGAAGGAAAAAGTAATTTCTGAGGCGCTAGAAAAAGCTGGATTTACAATTGAAGAAGTGTTAAGAATGGAAGATTGGGTAGCAATTATTGCACGAAATGCGTAATATAGATTTTAGTTTATAATGAAAAGGGGAGTCTCTCACTATAAGGTGAGGGACTTGCCGTTTGTTATATGAAAAATGATACCGTTTCGTTCCTTTCGTAAGTGTTGACTTACGAAAGAAACGAAACTCTACTAAGGTGATTATATGCAACGTTATTTTGTAGAAGAGAAATATGTAAATGAAACAAATATTCGCATTGTAGGTGATGACGTACATCATATCGCAAGAGTGATGCGTATGTCAGCTGGTGATCACATTTATTGCTGTGTAAACGGAAAAACAGCAGTATGTTCAATTGATGAAATTACCAGTGAATTTATTAATACGGCTATTGTAGAATGGGTAGAGGCGTCAAGTGAACTTCCGGTTTTCGTGACGATTGCAAGTGGACTGCCGAAAGGAGACAAGCTAGAGTTAATTTTCCAAAAAGGAACTGAGCTTGGGGCAGCTGCATTCTTACCATTTCAAGCATCTCGCTCTATCGTAAAATGGGATGCGAAAAAAGCTGATAAAAAAGTTGAGCGTTTAAGAAAAATTGTGAAAGAAGCGGCGGAACAATCACATAGAAGTGAAATTCCAGAAGTACATGCTCCGGCATCGTTTAAACAATTGCTTTCAATGAGTGGTGAGTATGATGTTTGTCTTGTTGCTTACGAAGAGGAAGCGAAACAAGGCGAGAAATCTAATTTTGCGAAAGCTTTAACGACGATGAAACTAGGTCAAAAGCTATTGATTGTATTTGGCCCAGAAGGTGGTTTAGCTGAGGAAGAGATTACAGCGCTTTGTGAACATAAATTTGTACCATGTAGTTTAGGACCAAGAATTTTAAGAACAGAAACGGCGCCATTATATGCGTTAAGTGCTGCTTCGTATCATTTTGAATTGATGGGGTGATGATCAATGTCAACTGTTGCGTTCCATACGTTAGGTTGTAAAGTAAACCACTATGAAACAGAAGCCATTTGGCAATTGTTTAAACAAGGTGGATATGAAAGAACTGAATATGAAAAGAAAGCTGATGTATATGTTATTAATACGTGTACAGTAACGAATACGGGAGATAAGAAAAGTCGTCAAGTTATTAGACGTGCTGTCCGTCAAAACCCGGATGCGGTTATTTGTGTAACGGGATGTTATGCACAAACATCTCCAGCGGAAATTATGGCGATTCCAGGTGTAGACATTGTAGTTGGTACACAGGATCGTGAAAAGATGTTAGGATACATCGAAGAATTCCGCAAAGAGCGTCAACCAATTAACGCTGTCCGCAACATTATGAAAACACGTGTATACGAAGAACTGGATGTACCTTACTTCACGGATCGTACACGTGCATCTTTAAAAATACAAGAAGGTTGTAATAACTTCTGTACATTCTGTATTATTCCTTGGGCACGTGGTTTAATGCGTTCTCGTGATGGGAAAGAAGTTATTAAACAAGCGCAGCAATTAGTAGATGCAGGTTATAAAGAAATCGTATTAACAGGTATTCATACAGGTGGGTACGGTGAAGATATTAAAGATTATAACTTAGCTGGATTACTTCGTGATATGGAAGCGGAAGTAGGCGGATTAAAACGCCTTCGTATTTCTTCAATTGAAGCGAGTCAGATTTCAGATGAAGTAATTGAAGTGTTAGATAAGTCTGAAGTAGTTGTACGTCACTTACACATTCCGTTGCAATCTGGATCGAATACTGTATTAAAGCGTATGCGTCGTAAGTATACGATGGAATTTTTCCAAGAGCGTTTAGATCGTTTGAAAGAAGCATTACCAGGCCTCGCGATTACATCGGACGTAATCGTTGGTTTCCCAGGTGAAACAGAAGAAGAATTCATGGAAACATACAATTTCATTAAAGAAAATCGCTTCTCTGAGTTACACGTATTCCCTTATTCAAAACGTACAGGAACACCTGCAGCACGCATGGAAGATCAAGTTCCTGAAGATGTGAAGAACGATCGTGTTCACCGTTTAATTGAACTATCTAATCAATTAGCGAAAGAGTATGCTTCACAGTTTGAAGGGGAAGTACTTGAAATTATTCCAGAAGAACAATTTAAAGAGGGCGATCGTGAAGGGTTATATGTAGGTTATACAGATAACTACTTGAAAATTGTATTTGAAGGATCAGAAGAATTAATTGGTAAACTAGTGAAAGTGAAAATCACGAAAGCTGGTTATCCATATAACGAAGCGCAATTTGTTCGTGTTCTTGAAGATGATGTGAAAAAAGAATCAGCAAGCGCATAAAGTGAAACTGTAATCAGTGGGGGGGCATCCCCTGCTGATTATCAGCCCTCACCAATCGGGCCCTGACTGCCCGGCAAATAGCGGGATAAAAAAGCATGCAAACGGAAACGATCTGCATGCTTTCTTTTTTAGTGGAGAAGTTAAGTGCTGAAAATGTACGAAATGAGTAGTTGTTTCGTACATTCCTGCATGAAACAAGGTGTAATGACAAAAATATATTTGTCTTCAGGGGAAAAGATAACAGCTATCTGCACAGTTTTTGAAAAAGGAAGAGCATCTATTCCTCTTTTATTCTGCCAAATAGTTGACCTGAAGTGATAAAATGTATTATAATCGTAAAAGACATGCTGAAGAAGTGTTTCTTTTTGCATGCTGAAGTTAGTATGTAAGTGTGATGTTTCGGAGGGAGGGAAAGAGAATGTCAAAAACAGTCGTTCGTAAAAACGAGTCTTTGGAGGATGCACTTCGCCGTTTTAAAAGATCGGTTTCTAAAACTGGTACACTTGCTGAAGCAAGAAAGCGCGAGTTTTATGAAAAACCAAGTGTAAAACGTAAGAAGAAATCTGAAGCGGCAAGAAAGCGTAAATTCTAAGAGAGGGTGTAAGTTATGAGTCTTCTCGGTCGTTTAAACGATGATATGAAACAAGCGATGAAGAATAAACAAAAAGAAAAATTAACCGTCATTCGTATGGTTAAGGCTGCTTTACAAAATGAAGGTATTAAACTGCAACATACTCTTACTGAAGAAGAGGAAATAACAGTTTTAGCTCGTGAAGTAAAACAGTATAAGGACTCCCTCCTTGAATTTAAAAAAGCTGGTCGTGAAGACCTTGTTGATAAACTGCAAAGTGAAATTCAGATTTTAAGCGCATATTTGCCAGAGCAATTAACTGAAGAAGAGCTGGTTGATGTAATCAAACAAGTTATTTCTGAAGTTGGTGCAACTTCTAAAGCAGATATGGGTAAGGTGATGACTGCTGTTATGCCGAAAGTAAAAGGTAAAACAGATGGATCACTTGTGAATAAGCTGGTTATCCAGCTATTAGCATAAAAAAACGTCTCATTTCGTATGAGACGTTTTTTTATGCTTTTTTTCAGTTTGGACGTGATATTACAAGCTCTTTTTTCATACATATGGGATGAGAGGGGGTCTTTTGAGATGAAAAAATTAGAACAAATGAAGAATTGGTTAACGAAGCAAATAGACCTGCCAGTGGATGTGCTAATGGATCTACCTCGGATCACGCTTGTTGGGCAAGTGCATATCTATATAGAAAATCATCGAGGTTTATTAGTGTTTTCAGATAAAGAAGTAAGATTGTTGTTAAAGCACGGTCAATTATTAATTAAGGGGCAATCCTTTGTTATTAAAACAATCCTTCCGGAAGAGCTTTTGCTGGAAGGGATAATTGAGCAAGTGACGTTTTTAGAAGAAGAAAAGAAAGAGAAGTGAGGGAAACTTCCGTATGTGAAGTTTTTCTTCTTTATTCTAACGATTTGACCCTACTATTTAGTTTACCCCGCTATTTAGACAATAAAACTCTTTATTTCATTTTCGTACGAGCTATTTTGCTAATTAAAGTGAAAAGTAGTGTGTCTACTTTTGGAAAGGTAGTGAAGGTAGTAGATGAAAAATAAATGGTTTATAAAGTGGCTTGGATATGTAAAGGTACGAATTGAAGGTAGAGGAGCGGAACGGTTCGTTAACGAATGTGTGCGTAGGAATTTATTAGTTTGGGACGTTAAGAAGATTGCTGATGAAACGTTAGTTTTTTGTATGCTATTACGAGATGTGAAAAAAATAAAACCGATTTATAGAAAAAATGAGTGCAAACTATATTTTATTGGGCGTTACGGTTTTCCTTTTTTGAATAAGCGCTTAATTAAAAATAGTGGATTCTTAATTGGTTTTTTAATTTTCTTCTTTGGCATGATTGCATTATCAAATATGGTTTGGAAAATTGAAATTACAGGAGCAAAACCTGAAACAGAATATATATTGATGAAAGAATTGGACAAAATGGGTATTAAAAAAGGGAAATTACAGTTCCAAATGCCTAGTGTCGAAGATGTACAACGTCATTTGACAGACAATATTAATGCAATTACTTGGGCGGGACTAGAAATAAGAGGAACGACGTACCATTTTAAAATTGTTGAAAAAAACGAACCGAAAAAAGAAAAGGAACAAAGGCCGCAAAATTTAGTTGCAAAAAAAGAAGCAATTGTTACAAAAACATTTGTTGAAGTAGGAAAACCAGTCGTCCTAAAAAATGATCATGTAGAAAAAGGGCAGCTTCTCGTATCAGGGATATATGGTAATGAGGAGAGCCCGACGGTTGTTTCGGCGAAAGGTATTGTATATGGGGAAACGTGGTACACATCTAAGGTGAACGTGCCGCTGAAGACACAATTTCAAGTATATACTGGCAATGTGTATAAGGAGCATTACCTTACATTTGGGAGTGCGAAAATAAAAATATGGGGATTTCAACATGATAAGTATAAGCGCTCTCGTACGGAAAGTGTAAAGCATGATGTGAAATTATTTGGTTTTACACTGCCGATTGCATATGAAAAAGATATAGTGCGAGAAGAGGAAGAAGCGAACCGGGAATATACAGAAAAACAGGCAATGAAAGTAGCGAAAGAGATGGCTGAAAAAGAAATAAAGAAAAAATTGGATGAACATGCTATGATTGTAAGTGATAAGATTTTGAGTAAAGAGGTTGAGGCGGATCAACTAAAAGTCACATTGCATTATACTGTGATTGAAAATATTGCAGAGCCACAACCAATATCCGAATCCGATATTCAAGGAGACTGAGTAATGGCAGAACAATTAGTAGAAATGAACCAACAATTGGAAAATACTAACGAAGCAATCGCTCTTTTTGGAGTCAATGATGCTCATTTGAAAGTAATTGAACGGGAACTGAATGTATCGATTGTAACTAGAGGTGAAACTGTTCATGCATCTGGAGCAGTTGAAACTGTGACACTCGTAGAAAAAATCTTACAGCAATTACTTGTTGTTATTCGAAAAGGTGTATCAATTACAGAAAGAGATGTTGCGTATGCAATTCAGCTCGCACAACAAGGGAAAATTGCTCAATTTGAAGAGTTATATGAGGAAGAAATCTTTAAAACGGCAAAAGGTAAATCCATTCGTGTAAAAACAATGGGGCAAAGAAGATATATTCATGCAATGAAGAAAAATGATATTGTATTTGGAATAGGACCTGCTGGAACTGGGAAAACATACTTAGCTGTAGTAATGGCTGTAAGAGCTTTAAAGCAAGGGTATGTAAAGAAAATCATTTTAACAAGACCGGCTGTAGAAGCTGGAGAAAGTTTAGGTTTTTTACCAGGTGATTTGAAAGAGAAGGTAGATCCGTATTTACGTCCATTGTATGATGCCCTGCACGATATTCTTGGACAAGAATATACGCAGCGTATGATGGAGAGAGGTGTAATTGAAATCGCACCTCTTGCTTATATGAGGGGGCGTACGCTCGATGATTCATTTGTTATTTTAGATGAAGCACAAAATACAACGGGTGCACAAATAAAAATGTTTTTAACAAGATTAGGTTTTAGTTCTAAAATGGTTATTACGGGGGACCCTTCACAAGTAGACTTACCAAAAGGGGTAAAATCAGGGCTTACGCTAGCTGCTAACATTTTATCTGATGTATCAGGTCTTTCATTCATTACATTAGAACAAACGGACGTTGTGAGGCATCCACTGGTGCAACGTATTATTGAGGCATATGATAAAATGGAATGATCCTATTTGTCAGGATCATTTCTTTTTGTATTAAGGTTGGCGAACGGCATATTTTTTACTATCATAAAAGATAAGAGAAATAAACTATAGGTACTGGTGTATAAAATGTTACCTAAAAGTATCGTTGGTTAGAAGAAATGAAAGCTATAAATAGTTTCACTTTATTTCTGGAGAGGAGAAGGTATTGAAATCATGTTAAGATCTCAAGAAATTTCTAAGTGGTTTCGTAATTTACAACATTCGAAAAAACTAAGTTGGATTTCTTACGTTTTATTAGGAGCAGTGCTGTTTTTTGCACTTATGAATAATGTGAAACCAGAGCAATTAGATGTTGATATGTATTCTATTGCGAAAAAAACAATTCACTCTCCTATTAAAATTGAAGATAAGGTTATAACGGACAGAAAAAAACAAGAGGCCGCTCAAAAAGTCGGGGATCAATATACATATAGAAGTGAATATAAACAAAATAGAGTTGATATTGTAAATGATGTTTTTGCTAAGGTAAATGAAGTAATTCAGGAGATGAAAGCTGCTGGACCTGAAGAGCAAAAAAAGATGACAGATGCTAATAAATTAGAAAAGTTGAAGAAGAAGTTGCCAGCTAATTTAACAAAGGAACTATCTGATGAGATTTTATTATACTTTATTAATTCAGAACAGGATCAATTAGAATTAGCAAAGAACGCTGCTTTAACGTCTGTTAGTGTTATTATGGGTGGAAATATTAAAATGTCTGAAGAAATGGCAGCAAAAGAGCGATTTGTTAATGAAATGAAAAGCCTAAATGTGAATAGCGGATTGAAGGAAGCTGTTAATGCGCTAGGATCATATGCGATTACAGCAAATTATTTTTATGATCCGGCTGTAACGAAAGAGAAGAAGAAAGCGGAAGAAGATTTAGTTCCACCTGTTTACATTCTTCAAGGACAAGTTATTGTTAGAGAAGGTGAAACAATTTCAAGTGATATGTATAATCAGTTGAAATTAGTCGGTTTATTAGAGAAAGGTAATAGTTTTCAGCCTTATGTTGGATTAGCGGTGCTCATTGGTGTGTTACTATACTTTATGCATAAGCAATTTGAAGTGTTTTTACAGCGGAAAAGAGAAGATAGACCGTACATTTTAGCGTATATCACAATTTTGTCTATCACGATTGTTTTAATGAAAATTATTAGTTTGTTTCAAAAGCTTGAATATGCAGGAATTGCGTATGTTGTCCCAGTTGCGATGGGAACAATACTTGTAAAACTAATGATTGGTGATCGGTTTGTATTTTTAACAAGTATGATTTTTTCTGTGTGCGGAAGTATTATGTTTAATGAAGGAGTAACAAGTACACTAAATTATAGTGTAGGTATTTATGTGTTATTAAGTTCATTATCAGTGAGTATTTTCTTAAGAGAAAAAAATCGTCGTACGATGATTTTACAAGCTGGTATACTCGTTTCTATCTTAAATGTAGTCGTCTTGGCGGCGTTATTATTATTACGTAATGGGAATTTTTCACCTCTTGAAATTGGTACGCAATTATTAATGGCTTCCCTTTCAGGAGTTATCTCATCCGTTTTAGCTATGGGGATATTACCATATTTAGAAAGTGGACTTGGAATTGTATCAAGTATGAAGCTTATGGAATTATCAAGTCCGAATCATCCGCTTTTGCGTAGAATTTTGTTAGAAGCGCCAGGAACATATCACCATAGTGTAATGGTAGCGAATCTTGCTGAGGCGGCTTGTGAAGCAGTTGGAGCAAATGGTGTATTAGCGCGTGTAGGGGCGTATTATCATGATGTAGGAAAAACAGTAAAACCGCAATTCTTTATTGAAAACCAGATGGGAATTGAAAATCCACATGATAAATTAGATCCTGTGACGAGTAAAGATATTATCATTGCTCATGTAACAGATGGAGTGAAAATGCTCGAAGAATACCATATTCCGCAAGAAATTATTGATATTGCTGGACAACATCATGGTACAACACTACTTAAATATTTTTATTATAAGGCGATTAAAGAAGATAAAGAAAAATATACAGAAGAGATGTTCCGTTATCCGGGATCAAAAGCAACTTCTAAAGAATCGGCAATTGTTGGTATTGCTGATAGTGTAGAGGCGGCGGTACGTTCTATGAATCACCCAACGCCAGATCAAATTAATAATTTAGTACAAAGTATTATTAAAGATCGTCTGCAAGATGGGCAATTTAGTGAATGTGATTTGACATTTAAAGAACTACAAATCGTTGGAAAAACGTTATGTGAAACGTTAAATGGTATTTTCCATTCGCGTATTACATATCCGGAACCACCGGAAGAGAAGGAGAAAGAATGAGTTTATTAATTGATTTTATTGATGAAACAGAAGAAGTGAAAGAAGAATATGTGAATTTAATTCGAGAGATATTAGGAAAAGCAGCTCAAATGGAAAAAATAGAGGATGGTGCGGAGTTATCAGTGACATTTGTAGATAACGAACGCATTCGCGAGATTAATCGTGATTACCGAGATAAGGATCAGCCTACTGATGTCATTTCCTTTGCTATGGAAGAAATGGGAGAAGGGGAAATGGAAATTGTAGGTGTAGAGATGCCGCGTATGTTAGGTGACCTTATTATTTCTATTCCGAGAGCGAAAGAACAAGCTGAAGAGTATGGACATTCTTTTGATCGTGAACTTGGCTTTTTAGCGTTACATGGCTTTTTACATTTACTTGGTTATGACCACATGACAGAAGAAGATGAAAAAGAAATGTTTGGAAGACAAAAAGAAATTTTAGAAGCATTTGGATTAGGACGATGAAAAAAGGAAAACTTATAGATAGTTTTGGGTATGCTATAGCAGGTGTATTCTTTTGCCTTCGTCACGAAAGAAATATGAAAATTCATTATTTAGCCGCAGTCATTGTTATATGCTGCGGCTTTTATTTCCATATTACGAAAGTAGAGTGGATGGTTTTACTTATTGTAATAGGAATTGTAATGAGTTTAGAAATGGTAAATACAGCTGTGGAAAAAACAGTAGATTTAGCGACTACCGATATACATCCGTTTGCGAAAATTGCAAAGGATGTCGCAGCGGGAGCAGTTTTATTGTTTGCTATAATAGCTGTTATAATTGGTGCTATTATCTTTTTACCGTATGTGGTATAGTTGCATTCCAAAGCTTTTATTAAGCTTTGGAAGTGCCGTAAAGGCCTTTAATGAGAGAGTGTATCTATTCACAGCTGTGAACAGGAAGGATGCGGGAATATGAATAGTGAACAATTAATTCAAGAAGCAATCGAAGCGCGTAAACAAGCGTACGTACCATATTCTAAATTTCAAGTAGGTGCAGCATTATTAACACCAGATGGAAAAGTGTATCGTGGATGTAATGTTGAGAATGCATCATATGGCTTATGTAACTGTGCAGAAAGAACAGCTTTATTTAAGGCGGTTTCTGAAGGAGATAAAGAGTTTGTAGCTATCGCGATTGTGGCGGATACAAAGCGTCCAGTACCTCCTTGTGGAGCATGTCGACAAGTTATGATAGAATTATGTAAACAGGATACGAAAGTATACCTATCAAATTTACATGGTGACGTTCAAGAGACGACAGTTGGAGAACTGTTACCAGGAGCATTTTTAGCGGAGGATTTACATGAATAGAAAAGGTTATAAATCAGGTTTTGTCTCTATTATTGGCAGACCGAATGTTGGGAAATCTACATTTTTAAATCGTATTATCGGCCAAAAAATTGCCATTATGAGTGACAAGCCACAAACAACTCGTAATAAAATTCAAGGCGTATATACAGAAAATGATTCACAAGTAATTTTCATTGATACACCAGGAATACATAAACCTAAACATAAGCTAGGCGACTTTATGGTGAAAATGGCTCAAACGACATTGAAAGAAGTTGATATTGTTCTATTTATGGTCAATGCAGTTGAAGGCTTTGGTCGTGGTGAGGAATTTATTATTGAGAAATTAAAAGAAACGAAACAACCAGTATTTTTAGTCATTAATAAAATTGACCAATTGCATCCAGAGCAGTTATTAGAGTTAATTGATCAATACCGCAAACTACATGAGTTTGCAGAGATTGTACCGATTTCTGCATTAGATGGTAATAATGTGGACGCTTTAATTGGAACGATTAAAAAGTATTTACCAGAAGGACCACAATACTACCCAGATAATCAAGTAACGGATCATCCGGAGAGATTTATTATTGCAGAGCTTATTCGTGAGAAAGTACTACATTTAACACGTGAAGAAGTGCCGCATTCTGTGGCTGTTGTTATCGATGCAATTCAAAAACGCGAAGGCGGGGCAGTTTATATTAATGCAACGATTGTTGTTGAACGTCCATCGCAAAAAGGGATTATCATCGGAAAACAAGGGAAGATGTTAAAAGAAGTTGGTAAGCGAGCTCGTTTTGATATCGAAGCATTACTTGGTTCTAAAGTATTTTTAGAAGTATGGGTAAAAGTGCAAAAAGATTGGCGTAATAAAATGTCTCAGCTTCGAGACCTTGGTTTCCGCGAAGACGAGTACTAAAATAGAGTAAAGCTGTAATCAGCGGATGTTTTGTTCATCCGCTGATTATTGGTTTTTATGAGTTTTGATAAATTAGGAAAAATTTTTCTCACATGAAAATGGACAAAATGGGTCAATTTAATAACAACAAAGGAAATTGGTTTATAGGCTACGCTTATTGAGAAAGGTGGATTCTTATGCTAGATTTTACCTGGAAGTTTTTCTCCAAAACAGGAAGCATTGAAACGTATTTGCTTTTGAAAGAAATGGAAAAAGACGTAAACGATGAGATGGATCAACATGAAGAGGAGCTAGCGCATCTAGACTCTCCAATTTCTTGACCCGTTTTGTTCAAACCTTGGATGGTGACGAACATGTTTCAAAAAGTTGAGGGCATCGTTATCCGTACGACAGATTACGGAGAAACGAACAAGATTGTTACAATATTCTCAAGAGAACTTGGTAAGGTAAGTGCAATGGCAAGAGGAGCGAAAAAACCGAAAAGCCGGTTAGCATCTGTTTCGCAACTTATGACACATGGTCATTTTCTTATTCAAATGGGATCTGGACTTGGAACCTTGCAACAAGGCGAGATTATTTCAACTATGAAAGAAATTCGCGAGGATATATTTTTAACTGCTTATGCATCATTTATTGTTGAGTTAACTGATAAAGCAACAGAAGATAAAAAACATAATCCATATTTATTTGAGATGTTATATCAAACGTTGCATTACATGTGTGAGGGTGTTGATTCAGAAGTATTATCATTAATTTATCAAACGAAAATGCTTCCGGTATTAGGGATGCGCCCGTACTTTGATACATGTGCGATTTGTCATCAAGAAACAGATTTTGTCGCCTTCTCTGTCCGGGAAGGCGGTTTTCTGTGCTCGCGTCATGCTGAGCAAGATCAGTATCGTATACCAGTGGGGGAAGCCGTTCATAAATTATTACGTCTTTTCTACCACTTCGATTTACATAGACTTGGCAATGTATCAGTGAAGGATAGCACAAAAAAACAAATGCGTTTAGTGTTGAATACATATTATGATGAATATTGCGGGATTTATTTGAAATCAAGACGTTTCTTAGAACAACTTGATAAGTTTCAAATATAATTTGGGGCCATATATGGTCCTTTTTACATCCTATCTTTTTCGAATAGCATATTTAGTATATAATATTTAAGAGATAGTATAACTTTTTTCGTTGTGCATTAAAGGTGGTGATTATCATAGAGCTGAATAAACGGCAGGAACATATCATTCAGATTGTAAAAGATCACGGTCCTATTACAGGGGAGTCAATTGCTGCGCAATTGGGATTAACACGTGCAACGCTAAGACCAGACTTAGCAATTTTAACGATGGCTGGTTATTTAGAAGCGCGTCCACGCGTAGGTTATTTTTATACGGGAAAAACTGGGGGACAGCTATTATCTGAAGCTGTTAAGAAAATTAAAGTACAAGATTATCAATCTAGACCAGTTGTAATTGATAAAAATGTATCAGTATACGATGCAATTTGTACGATGTTTTTAGAGGATGTAGGTACATTATTCGTTGTAGATCAATCGACTCTATTAGTTGGTGTTGTATCTCGTAAAGATTTATTACGAGCTAGCTTAGGAAAGCAGGATTTAACCTCTCTTCCGGTTAATATTATCATGACAAGGATGCCAAACATTGCGATGTGTCGTAGGGAAAATTCTTTATATGATATTGCGATGGAATTAATAGAAAGACAGATTGATGCGATGCCAGTTGTAAAAGATACGAAACAAGGTTTAGAAGTGATTGGACGAATTACAAAAACAAATATTACACGTGCGTTTGTAAACTTAGTAAATAACGAATAAGTGTAATTTGTTTAAAGTGAGGTAATGTAATGGATAATAAAATCGTATATGTCGTATCTGACTCTGTCGGAGAAACGGCTGATTTGGTTGTTCGAGCAGCAATGGGGCAATTCCCATTTGCTCCTGATATTAGACGTGTACCGTATGTAGAAGATACAGGGACATTAAAAGAAGTGATTTCGATTGCTAAGAGCAATCAAGCGCTTATTTGTTTTACGTTAGTAAAACCTGACATGCGTCAGTATTTAGTGACAGAGGCTGCAAAAGAAGGCGTAGAGGCATATGATATTATCGGGCCTCTGATCGATCAAATTGAAGAAATTACAGGGCAAGTGCCGAGATATGAACCGGGTGTTGTTCGTAGATTAGATGAAGAATATTTTAAAAAGATTGAAGCAATTGAGTTTGCTGTAAAGTATGATGATGGTAGAGATGCACGTGGTATTTTAAAAGCAGATATCGTGTTGATTGGGATTTCGCGCACATCAAAAACACCACTTTCTCAATATTTAGCTCATAACAAACGTTTGAAAGTTGCCAATGTACCACTCGTGCCAGAGGTAGATCCGCCTGAAGAATTATATCAAGTGGCTAAAGAAAAATGCTTCGGTTTGAAAATTACGCCAGATAAGTTGAATCATATTCGAAAAGAGCGATTGAAATCACTTGGACTAAGTGACGGTGCAACATATGCCAATATTAATCGTATTAAAGAAGAAATTGATCACTTTGAGAATGTAGTTGGTAAAATAAATTGTCAAGTAATTGATGTATCGAATAAAGCGATTGAAGAAACAGCTAACATTATTGTGAATGCAGTGCAAAACCAAAAAATGTTTTAGCACATTTACCAAAGGTGAATGTGCTTTTTTCGCTCGTGAGAAACACAATGCCTGTTGATTTCGTAATAGATGATAGCGGAGTGGTTATACTTATATTCTTCTGTCTTTTTATTATGTTAAAGGCGAGGTTTCGTTATCCTGAAATAGAAGATGAAAAAATAAAGGGATATGTAGCGTAGTTGAAGAAAATATATTATAATAAAAAATTGTGATAAAAACCTATATTTTACGTTTAGACTTTAATTTTTCAGAATAAACTAGGGATAGGATTTAAGAAAAGACATGTAATTACGTTAAATCGACAAAATCTATACAAGAAAACGCACATTATGGAAGGATTCGCAGAAGGGATGTAGAATACAGAAATATGCAAAACATCAATATGGTATGAGTTGATGCAGATGCATATCCTGTGAAGGCTGAAAATTGTGCAAGTTGGAACGAAATGTCATGTCGAAATTTTGTTTGTCACATCTTATGCTCATTGTTTAAGGAAGCGGCAAGGAAAATTGGATCTATGCAGATACTGAATAAGCTAAAGTTGATTTCTTTATATGTATCAACATGCAAAAGAAACAGATCTCGTGATCACATAGGATATGGTGCTTGCTAGTCTTCTTGTAAAAAATGCATATGTATTGTCTCTAGGAGGTACATTTGTAACAGATGAGCAAATGGATACAATTTTATATAGTAGGTACGTATCTGCGAAGTTACGCAGAAAAGGGTCTGCAAAATCGTTTGATAACGTGATCGACAACACTTTCTAATAAGTTTAGAAAAAATATTGTCGAATTATAAAGGAATTTTTAAATTTATATCGAATACAAATTACGACACGGAGATGGAGTTATGGGGAACAGAATTCCCGAAGAAGTTGTTGAACAGATTCGGACGTCATCCGATATTGTAGAAGTGATTGGTGAATACGTTCAACTTAGAAAACAGGGGCGTAACTATTTCGGCCTTTGTCCATTTCATGGTGAGAATTCTCCTTCATTTTCTGTTTCATCTGATAAGCAAATTTTTCATTGCTTCGGATGTGGAGAAGGTGGAAATGTATTTTCCTTTCTAATGAAAATGGAAGGACTGGCTTTTACTGAGGCTGTTCAAAAGCTAGGTGAAAGAAATGGAATTGCGGTTGCAGAGTATACATCAGGGCAAGGACAACAAGAAGACATATCTGATGACACTGTCATCATGCAACAGGCTCATGAACTTTTGAAAAAGTATTATCATCATTTATTAGTAAATACAGAAGAAGGAAATGAAGCACTTTCGTATTTGTTAAAACGTGGTATTACAAAAGAGATGATTGAGAAGTTTGAAATTGGTTATGCGTCACCTGCTTGGGATGCAGCAACGAAAATTTTACAAAAAAGAGGTTTATCGCTATCAAGTATGGAACAAGCTGGTCTTCTCATAAGAAGCGAGAAGGATGGTAGTCATTATGATCGCTTCCGTGGAAGAGTTATGTTTCCAATCTATACGTTACAAGGTAAAGTGATAGCGTTTAGTGGAAGGGCGCTAGGAGATGACACTCCGAAATATTTAAATAGCCCAGAAACACCGATTTTTCACAAAAGTAAATTGTTGTATAACTTCCACCAAGCAAGGCCGTTTATTAGAAAACGTGGGCAAGTGGTCCTTTTTGAAGGGTATGCTGACGTACTAGCTGCGGTAAAAAGTGGTGTGGAAGAAGCTGTTGCGACAATGGGAACAGCTTTAACTGAAGAACAAGCAAAACTTCTGCGACGTAACGTTGAAACTGTTGTTCTTTGCTATGATGGTGATAAAGCAGGGCGAGAAGCGACGATGAAAGCAGGGCAATTATTGTTGCAAGTTGGTTGCCAAGTGAAAGTTACATCCTTGCCAGATAAGCTTGATCCTGATGAATATGTGCAACAATATGGGACAACTGCTTTTGAAAATCTTGTGAAATCAAGTATAAGTTTTGTTGGTTTTAAAATAAATTATTTGCGTTTAGGGAAAAATTTGCAAGATGAGTCGGGCAAAGAAGAGTATGTGAAAAGTGTTTTAAAAGAGTTATCGTTGTTACAAGATGCGATGCAGGCAGAATCATATTTGAAGTCATTATCGCAAGAATTTTCGTATTCAATGGAAACACTTTTGAATCAATTGCACCAATATCGCAAAGAACAAAAGGTACAGCAAAAACAAGTAAAGCAGGTTTCTAAGCCGTCTCAAATTGTTCAAACAAAACCGAAGTTAACAGGTTTTGAAAGGGCAGAAAGAGAAATTATTTACCATATGTTGCAAAGTCCAGAAGTGGCCGTTCGTATGGAATCCCACATAGAAGATTTTCATACAGAAGAACATAAAGGGATTTTATATGAACTATACGCATATTATGAAAAGGGAAATGAACCTTCAGTCGGAACATTTTTAAGTTGGCTCTCTGATGAAAAGTTGAAAAATATTATTACTGATATTTCGACGGATGAATTTATTAATCCAGAATACACAGAAGAAGTGTTACAAGGCCATTTGGAGACGCTTAGACGTCATCAAGAAAAACTTGAAAAGATGGAAATCATCTTCAAGATAAAACAAATGGAAAAAACAGATCCTGTAGAGGCTGCTAAATATTATGTAGCATATTTACAAAATCAAAAAGCGAGAAAATAGCTTTTTTGATAAATTTTTAGTATAATGAATGTTTGTATCTCGCGTAAGGAGGGGAACAGATGGCTGACAAACCAGCTCGTTCTAAACAAATTGAAACTGAAATGACCCTTGAGCAAGTGAAAGAACAACTCACTGAGCTCGGAAAAAAACGTGGCGTTCTTACATATGAAGAGATTGCAGAACGCATGAATGGATTTGAAATTGAATCCGATCAAATGGATGAATACTATGAATATTTAGGTGAACAAGGGATTGACTTAGTTGGCGACAATGACAACGACGAAGGCCCTAATAATCGCCAAATAGCAAAATCGGAAGAAGAATTCGACCTCAATGATTTAAGTGTACCACCGGGGGTTAAAATCAACGATCCTGTTCGTATGTATTTAAAAGAAATTGGTCGTGTAGATTTACTATCTGCAGAAGAAGAAATTCGACTTGCAACGCGTATTGAAGAAGGCGATGAAGAAGCGAAACGTCGTCTTGCAGAAGCAAACTTACGTCTTGTAGTAAGTATTGCAAAGCGCTACGTGGGCCGTGGTATGCTTTTCTTAGACTTAATCCAAGAAGGGAATATGGGTCTAATTAAAGCGGTTGAAAAGTTCGATTATCGTAAAGGTTTCAAATTTAGTACGTATGCAACTTGGTGGATTCGCCAAGCAATTACACGTGCGATTGCAGACCAAGCAAGAACAATTCGTATCCCAGTTCATATGGTTGAAACGATTAATAAGTTAATTCGTGTACAACGTCAATTATTACAAGATTTAGGACGTGAACCATCTCCTGAAGAGATTGGTGAAGAAATGGATCTTGCTCCAGAAAAAGTACGTGAAATCTTGAAAATTGCACAGGAGCCAGTTTCTCTTGAAACACCGATTGGTGAAGAAGATGACTCCCATTTAGGTGATTTCATTGAAGACCAAGAAGCAACATCGCCTGCGGACCATGCAGCGTATGAATTGCTAAAAGAACAATTAGAAGATGTGTTAGATACACTAACAGATCGTGAAGAAAATGTTCTACGTCTTCGTTTTGGTTTAGATGATGGACGAACTCGTACGCTTGAAGAAGTTGGGAAAGTATTCGGCGTAACGAGAGAACGTATCCGTCAAATTGAAGCAAAAGCACTTCGTAAATTGAGACATCCAAGCCGTAGTAAGCGTCTTAAGGATTTCTTAGAATAGGCTACCTTTAAGTTTACTTCACCTTTGTGAAGTAAACTTTTTTATTTTGTTAATTTTTGTTAAACTTTAGCTGTCAGCAACGATTACAATTTCTTGTAATTTATTTTACAGAATTGTCTTTTGATTTGCAAATGCTCATTTTTCGATTTTTCGATTAATTTTGTTTATTCTATACAAAAATATATGTAGAAAAGTGAAAAATATGATGAGAAACGTTAATAATTATCGAAATAATAAGCGATATAACAATAAAAAACAATAAACTGAATTTATGGAATATTTTTAACGATTAGTAGTTTACTCTTTTCTGATAGAGCGTTTTCAAGTACAATGGAAATGACTGAATCATCTAACTATTTAGGGGTATAGAGGGGGGAGAAGAGATATGAAACGTAATCCGCTGATTCCGTTCGCTCTTATTGCAGCATTGGGTATTATCGTTATGTTTGTATTTTCATTTCAGGGGCTAAATAAATCTAAAGAGTTAGCTGATGCAAAAAATGGCGGGAAGCCAGCACAAACAGCATCAAAGCCAGAGGATATTGTGAAGCAAAGTTGTACGAGCTGCCACGGTGATCAGTTACAAGGGGCGGTAGGACCTAATTTACAAAAAATTGGTGGGAAACTTTCAAAGGATGAAATTAAAGAAATTCTTTCGAAAGGAAAAGGAAATATGCCACCGAATATAGTTCCAGCTGATCAAGCCGCTAAAGTAGCTGATTGGTTATCGAAGAAAAAATAAAGTTCCGTATTACAAGCCTTTTGCTTATGCAAGGGGCTTGTTTTTCTATATTTTCTAAAATACGATGAATGATAGAGATGTGAATTGTTGTTATGGGCTTGCAACAACTACTATAAATTCATTATCATGGAGACAGACTGACAAGAGAAGGAGTAATGGAAATACATGAATGAAGTAAAGCTTTCAAAACGATTAGAAGAAGTTGTGCGTGAAATACCAGTAGGATCTACAGTTGCTGATATTGGATCGGATCATGCGTATTTACCGTGTTATACAATTATAAATAATATTGCTACAAAAGCAGTCGCAGGAGAAGTTGTAGATGGACCATTTCGCTCTGCGCAAGCAACTGTAGCTGAAAGTGGTTTACAAGATAAAGTAAATGTGCGTAAAGGGAATGGATTAGCTGTTATCGCGCCAGGAGAAGTAGATGTAATTACGGTTGCTGGAATGGGCGGAGCGTTAATTCGTGATATTTTAGAAAGTGGTAAAGAAAAATTAGAAGGTGTAACACGTTTAATTTTACAGCCGAATATTGCAGCGCATCACATTCGTGAATGGTTTATTGAGAATGGATGGGAGCTTATCCATGAAAAAATCGTAAAAGAAGATGGGAAAATTTATGAGATTTTAGTAGGGGAACGAGGAAATATCGCGATTCCTTATTCTGAAAATAAACAAGCTGAATTGTTTATGGGACCATTTTTAATAAAAGAAAAAAGTGAAGCTTTCGTTGAAAAGTGGGAAGGAGAATTGAAAAACTTCCAAAATATTTTAAAGCAGTTAGAACGTGCGGCTGATTCTGAAGAAACAAAAGCGAAGCGTGCGGAAGTAGAAGCGAAAATGAAAATGATAGGGGAGGTTTTATCATGAGTAAAATTCCAAATGGCCATGAAATTATTTCTTTATTTGAAAGTATGTATCCAAAGCATTTGGCGATGGAAGGAGATAAGATTGGGCTGCAAATTGGAGCGCTTAATAAACCTGTGCAACACGTATTAATTGCGTTAGATGTAACGGAAGAAGTTGTGGATGAAGCAATTCAATTAGGAGCGAATGTCATTATTGCGCATCACCCTTTAATCTTTAACCCGCTAAAAGCGATTCATACAGATAAGGCGTATGGAAAAATTATTGAAAAGTGTATGAAAAATGATATTGCAATCTATGCCGCACATACAAATGTGGATGTTGCTAAGGGTGGGGTAAATGATTTACTTGCTGAGGCGTTAGGATTACAAAATACAGAAGTTTTGGCACCAACATATGCAGAAGAAATGAAAAAAATTGTTGTGTTTGTGCCTGAAACTCATGCAGAAGAAGTAAGAAAAGCATTAGGAGATGCAGGTGCTGGTCATATCGGCAATTATAGCCACTGTACGTTTAGCAGTGAGGGTACAGGCATGTTTATACCTCAAAAGGGGACAAATCCTTATATCGGGGAAACTGGGCAGTTAGAACGCGTAGAAGAAGTGCGAATCGAAACGATTATTCCAGCTTCATTACAGCGAAAAGTGATTAAAGCAATGGTAACGGCACATCCATATGAAGAAGTAGCATATGATGTGTATCCACTTGATAATAAAGGTGAAATATTAGGGCTTGGAAAAATAGGATATTTACAAGAAGAAATGACACTTGGACAGTTTGCGGAACATGTAAAGAAATCATTAGATGTAAAGGGTGCGCGAGTTGTTGGAAAATTAGATGATAAAGTGCGCAAAGTAGCTGTACTTGGTGGCGATGGTAACAAATACATCAATCAAGCTAAATTTAAAGGAGCAGATGTATTTGTAACGGGGGACATGTATTATCATGTGGCTCATGATGCGATGATGCTCGGTTTAAATATAGTTGATCCAGGACATAACGTTGAAAAGGTAATGAAGCAAGGTGTACAAAAGCAATTACAAGAAAAAGTAGATGCAAAGAAACTCAATGTACAAATTCATGCTTCGCAGTTACATACAGATCCATTTACATTTGTATAAGAAATAAAAACCGTTGCTTGTATAGGCAACGGTTTTTATTATTGTTCTTTTTTCACTTTTACACGAGGTAATATTTTTTGTAACGGTACTTTTCGAACTCTCTCCCACGTAGCGGGATTCATTGGATCATATTGCTCTAAGAAAGCAATAACTTCTTTTGTAATTGGTGTTGGAGTAGAAGCGCCTGCTGTAACAGCTACGTTTTCTACACCTTGTAGCCATTCTAATCTGATTTCACTTACGTCTGCAACGCGGTATGCTTTCGTACCAGCGATTTCTTGTGATACTTGTGCTAAACGGTTTGAGTTGTTACTTTTCGGATCACCAACAACAATTGTTAAGTCTGCAACATCAGCTTGTTTAGCAACGGCTTCTTGGCGAACTTGAGTTGCTAAACAAATTTCCTTATGGAACTCTGCTGTTGGGAATTTCTTCTGAATGTCTTCCATTAAATGTTGAACATCCCATTGGCTCATTGTTGTTTGATTCGTAACTAAAATTTTATCCGTTGGGATTTCTAATGTTTTTAAATCATCAGCTCTTTCGATAAGATGAACGATGTCAGGTGCAATACCAACCGCGCCTTCTGGTTCTGGATGATTTTTCTTGCCGATATAAATAACGTGGTAACCTTCAGCTTTTTTTGCTTCAATAAGGTCGTGTGTTTTTGTAACATCTGGACAAGTGGCATCAATTGTTGTTAAACCTTTTTCTTTTGCACGTTGTTTAACTTCTGGAGAAACACCGTGTGCAGTGAAAATAACAGTACCAGAATCGATTTTATCTAAAATTTCTAATCGACTTGGACCGTCTAATGTAATGATGCCATCTTCTTCGAATGCATCTGTTACATGTTTGTTGTGAACAATCATACCTAAAATATAAATAGGTCTTGGTAATGATGTATCTAATGCGGCGTTACGTGCAATAACCATCGCATCCACAACACCGTAGCAATAACCACGAGGGGAAATTTTAACAATTTTCATATGAGTAATCCTCTCCTTCTATAAACAAGGGATACTTTTGTGCATAGTCTTTTACATTATAAAGGAGGAGTGGATAGAAAACAAAGGATTGTTACACATACAGTTTTGGTTTTGTTGCTATTTTTTGAACGGGCTCCTCTCGTACTTCTTTTTCTATGGCTGGCTCAATCACTATTTTTTTTCTTTTTCTTTTTTTTTGTGGAGGAGGTGGAGTTGCTACCTCAACCTTTTCTGTTAAATCTTCGGCTGGATCTTCTTCCGTACTTTTTCCAGAGGTGAGGATTTTAACAATGCTTGGTAGGTTACGCATAATGGGACCGTACTGTTCGACAACAGGGCTTACAGATTGAACGACTTGGGATACTTTTTCGATATTGTTTATCATATTAGTTGGATTCGAAATTAAATTTGCAAAAAAACTGCCGATACCACCGCTTGATGCTGCTGTAGTTGCTGCACCGCCGCGTGTTTCGTTTGATTCATACATTTGAGGGGGGATCATTTGCTCGGGATGCTGCTGCATGTATGGTTGATATTGATGTGAGTATTGATGTGGGTATTGTTGTTGATATTGGGGTGGCGGTTGCTGGTGTTGGTGCATCATTGGCGGCTGCCCTTCTATTTGTCGATAAGGCGGAACCATTTGCATGAAAGGTTCGGTTGGATCGTGTTTTTTAAAGAGTTTAGCAAGGAATCCCTTCTTTTTTTGTGCCATCGGTGGTAGTTGTGGAATTGGATATGGTGTATAAGGTTGTTGGCCTGGATTCGGATACATTTGTCTTACAGGAGATTTTGGAAACATGTGAGAAATCCTCCTTTCTTCAGTTAGGTATATACACATACAATATGCAATAAGAGGGAAGAAGGTTAGTTTTTGAAGTGAAAACCTAAACTAAAGATGGATTTTACTTGTAGACTTCGATATAATGTAGACTTGACTGATTTGTGCGCGCAGTAGAAATTTAGAAAGAAGGTGTAACTTATGACACAACAAACTTTTACACAGTATGATTTTAAACCATTTTTAATAGATGCAGTTCGTGAACTACGCTTTACAGAGCCGACAGGAATTCAACAGAAAATTTTCCCGGTCGTGAAAAAAGGTGTAAGTGTAATTGGACAATCCCAAACAGGTTCTGGGAAAACACATGCATACTTACTTCCTACATTAAACAGAATTAATCCAAATCGTGAAGAAGTACAACTTGTTATTACAGCGCCTACTCGTGAGTTAGCACAACAAATTTACGAAGAAATCGTGAAATTAACAAAGTTCTGTGCGGAAGATCAAATAATTACAGCACGTTGTTTAATTGGTGGAACTGATAAACAACGATCAATTGAAAAGTTGAAAAAACAACCTCATATTGTAGTTGGAACACCAGGACGTATTAAAGACTTAGTAGAAGCACAAGCGCTATTTGTTCATAAAGCAAATACGATTATTGTCGATGAAGCAGACTTAATGCTTGATATGGGATTCATTCATGATGTAGACAAAATTGCAGCACGCATGCCTAAAAACTTGCAAATGTTAGTTTTCTCTGCAACAATTCCTCAAAAACTAAAACCGTTTCTGAAGAAATATATGGAGAATCCAGAGCATATTCATATCAATCCCAAACAAGTTGCAGCTGGAAACATTGAACACTATTTAGTGCCTTCTAAACATCGTAACAAAATTGATTTAGTGAATAAAATGCTACTTCAATTTAAACCATATTTAGCAGTTGTTTTCACGAATACGAAAAAGATGGCAGACCAAGTTGCTGATGGATTAATGGAACGCGGCTTAAAAGTTGGACGAATTCACGGAGATTTATCACCACGTGATCGTAAAAAAATGATGAAACAAATTCGTGACCTTGAATTCCAATATATTGTTGCGACTGATTTAGCAGCACGTGGTATTGATATTGAAGGGATTAGCCATGTTATTAACTATGAGCTACCATCAGATTTAGATTTCTTCGTTCACCGCGTTGGAAGAACAGCACGTGCGGGGCATTCTGGTATTGCAGTGACGATTTATGATCCAGCAAACGAAGAAGCGTTAGATAGCTTAGAAAAACAACGTCATATCGAGTTTAAACATGTAGATTTACGTGGAGATGAGTGGGCGGATTTAGGTGAGCGTCGTCGTCGTAAGAGCCGTAAAAAACCAAATGACGAACTTGATGTTATGGCAACGAAAGTTATTAAAAAACCGAAAAAAGTAAAACCAAACTATAAACGTAAACTTGCAACAGAACGTGACAAAGTGAAGAAAAAATATAGCAATAAAAAAAGATAAGGGGTTTCCCTTATCTTTTTTTTATCCCGCTATTTGTGAGAGGTGTAATCAATATGGATAGAAAATATTGATTAAAGTTTCACTTAATCCAGCTAATTTAAATGAAGAGTATAGTCTGTTTAAATAGTCATATGAATTTGTGTAGTGCGTTTTTTGTGAACAAACAATTCACTACATATTTCTACAAATTATGCTATCATTATATCTATTGTATATTGAAGAGGTGATTGTATGTTAAAGATTGGATCTCATGTTTCTATGAGTGGTAAGAAAATGTTATTAGCAGCAAGTGAAGAGGCTGTTTCATACGGTGCAACGACGTTTATGATTTATACAGGTGCACCGCAAAATACAAGAAGAAAACCAATTGAAGAATTGAACATAGAAGCAGGAAGAAAACATATGGAACTAAACGGTATTGAGGAAATTATCGTACATGCTCCATATATTATTAATGTTGGAAATACGACGAAGCCAGAAACATTCCAATTAGGTGTAGACTTCCTTCGCATGGAAATTGAAAGAACATCAGCATTAGGTGTGGCGAAACAAATCGTCCTTCACCCAGGTGCGCACGTTGGTGCAGGAGCGGATGCTGGTATTCAACAAATTATTAAAGGGCTTAATGAAGTATTAACGCCAGAGCAGACGGTTAATATTGCGTTAGAAACGATGGCAGGAAAAGGAACAGAATGCGGTCGTAGCTTTGAAGAAATTGCAAAGATTATTGATGGTGTAAAATATAATGAAAAACTATCAGTATGCTTTGATACTTGTCATACGCACGATGCAGGATACGATATTGTAAATGACTTTGACGGTGTATTAAACGAATTTGATAAGATTGTTGGTATTGATCGTTTGCAAGTACTTCATATTAATGATAGTAAAAATGTACGCGGCGCAGGAAAGGACCGTCATGAAAATATCGGTTTCGGTCATATCGGTTATAAAGCGTTGCATCATATTGTCCATCATCCGCAGTTAATGCACGTACCAAAAATTCTTGAAACGCCATATGTAGGTGAAGATAAAAAAGATAAGAAGCCGCCATATAAACTAGAAATCGAAATGTTGAAAAATGGTACTTTTGATGAAGGAATTCTTGAGAAAATTAAAGCACAATAAGCAATAAGGAGGGGATTTTCCCCTCCTTATTTTAGTAGTTGTTGAAATAAAGTATTTACTTGTTGGGCGGTAGCAGGGGAGGTTACTTTTGCTATTTGTTTTAAGAGCTCTAGTCGTTCGTCATTATCGTAAATATTAATGTTCTTTCCTTTCATAAGTACAACAATTTTATCAGCTTGTGCAGTTGTAATTGGAACTTCATATTCTTTACTATATTTCAATAACTCTTTTGTAGAAATATGATTTAATTTTTTATTTACAAGTTGTTTAATGAGGTTCATCGAGTTATCCTCCTTCACACGTTCTTCTATCGAAATATATGAGTACGTAGCTTGTACATATTCGTATGGAGTTTCTTTTTTCATGAGAAAAAGAAGCGTATGTTATAATATAAGGACAAAACTATAGAAAAAGAGCATGAGGAGGGCCTATGGAACAAAAGCAACATCGAAAAGAAAGTGTTATCCATCTTATGTATCGCTTAGTTATGATTATTTTTGGGGCAGCATGCGCGGCGGTAGCGATTGAACTATTTTTAATGCCAAATAAAATTATTGATGGTGGAATTATTGGTATTTCTCTTATATTAGATTATCTTACTCCTAACATTTGGTGGTTAAGTTTTTCTACTTTAGTCGTTGTTCTCAATATCCCATTTATGTATTCAGGTTATAAGCAAATTGGAAAAACATTTATGTTATCTTCGACATTTGGTATTGTAGCGTTAGCTTTCATTGAGTCAACGTTACATGCGGTGCCACCATTTACAACAGAACCTATTTTAGCGACAGTGTTTGGTGGTCTTATTTTAGGCCTTGGTGTAGGACTTGTAATTCGTCATGGTGGGTCGTTAGATGGAACTGAAATTATGGGAATTTTATTAACGAAGAAATTACCGTTCTCTGTTGGTGAATTCGTAATGTTTGTGAACTTATTTATTTTTGCATGGGCAGCATTTGTGTTTGGTGTGGAACAAGCGATGTATTCTGTTATGACGTACTATATCGCATTTAAAACGATCGATACAGTAATTCAAGGGCTAGATGAAACGAAGGCGGTTTTAATTGTATCTGATCAATATGAGGAAGTATCAAATGCGATTTTGCATCGTCTTGGCCGTGGAACTACAAAGCTTGTAGCGAAAGGTGGTTACACGGATAAAGAAAAAGAAGTTATTTATGCAGTTGTAACGCGTCTAGAAGTGACGAAGTTAAAATCAATTGTGCATGAAATTGATGCGAATGCGTTTGTTACGATTATGAGCACGCAAGAGACAAATGGTGGTAAGTTTAAATCGGCTATTCACTAAAAATTTAATTGTAATATTTTTCGAAAGCAGAGAATTTTTCTCTGCTTTTTGTTATAATAATAAGGTTTCTTGAAAGAATAGATATATTTTAGGCAGATTGGTTTACAACTATAATAAGCTGTACTATAATTCAAATAGATATAAATCGGAATCATTCTGAATTAAAATAGGTGAGATGCTATGGATAATATATTAGAAATAGAAGGATTAACATTTCGATATGAAGATCGAAATGTGTTAGAAGATATTAATTTGCAAGTTCCCAAGGGAGCTTTTTTAGGTTTAGTTGGGCCAAACGGTTCTGGGAAATCAACTTTGCTAAAATGTTTATTAGGCGTTTTAAAGCCCAAACAGGGAAGTATTCGTTTGTTTGGTGTTGATAGTAAGAAGTTTAAAGAATGGAACAAAGTTGGTTATGTGTCGCAAAAGGCAAATAGCTTTAATTCTGGTTTTCCGGCAACTGTTTTTGAAGTTGTGTCAATGGGACTCGTTTCGAAAAAAGGGCTATTTCGCTTTTTCACGAAAAACGATAAGGAAAAGGTAGAAAAAGCGATTGCTGATGTAGGGATGAGTGAGTTTCAAGGGCGCAATATCGGAGAACTTTCTGGTGGACAACAACAGCGTGTATTTATTGCTCGTGCGCTCGTTAGTGATCCTGAATTACTTATTTTGGACGAGCCTACTGTTGGAATCGATGTGAAGAATGTAGAAAGTTTTTATGAGATATTAGAGGATTTAAACAAAAGATTAGGAATCACATTAATTCTCGTTACGCATGATATGGGGGCTGTTACCGAGAAAGTAACGCATGTTGCATGCTTAAACCAACATTTACATTTCCATGGAAATGTAGAGAAGTTCCGAGAGTTAGAAGATGCAGAAATGTCCGTCTTATATGGACATCATGTTCATCGTTTAGAACACGAGCATGAGCATCACGGGAGGATATAATGATACAAGATTTTTTACAATATGATTTTTTACGTAACTCTTTATATGCAGGGATTTTAATAGGGCTTGTTGCGCCGCTTATCGGTGTATTTGTTGTCATTCGCCGTATGTCACTTATTGCAGATGCATTAAGTCACGTGACATTATCGGGTATTGCTGCAAGTTTACTACTAGAAAAAACAATTTTCACAGGGGGATTTTTAAATCCGTTATATATGGGAATGATTTTTTCTATTGGTGGGGCGTTACTGATTGAAAAATTACGTACTGTATATAAACATTATCAAGAATTAGCAATTCCGATTATTCTTTCGGCAGGAATGGGGATTGGTGTTATTTTTATTTCACTTGCAAATGGATTTAACACAGATTTATTTAGTTATTTATTTGGTAGTGTAAGTGCTGTAACAAGTACGGATTTAATAATCATTGGCATTGTAGCAATTGTTGTTATTGTAACGATTACTTTATTATACAAAGAGTTATTTTTACTATCGTTTGATGAGGAATACGCTGTATCAACCGGTTTGAGTGCAAAGTGGATTCACTTTATTTTCATTATATTGGTTGCTCTTGTCATTGCAGTATCAATGCGTGTAGTAGGGGTTCTGCTGGTATCATCATTAATGACGTTACCAGTTGCAGCAAGTATTCGTATTGCAAATGGATTTAAACAAACAATTTTCTTTTCCATTTTATTTGGTGAAATTGCAGTAATTGGTGGAATGTTTGCTTCGTATCAACTTGATCTAGCACCAGGTGGTACAATTGTTATGATAGCAGTTCTTATTTTAATTGGTGCGATTTTATGGAAGAAGAAAAAAACTGCATAAAGTAGGGATAGATATGAATCTAACAGAAGCTTTACGCCTAATGAAAGATAAAGGATACAAACATACTGGGAAAAGGGAAGAAATGCTCAGGTTATTTGCAGCTCACAATCGTTATTTAACGGCGAAAGACGTTTTAGAGCATATGAAGGATGATTATCCAGGTCTTAGCTTTGATACAATTTATCGTAACTTAACGGTGTTTGCTGAAATTGGTGTTTTAGAACAAACAGAATTAAATGGTGAAAAACATTTTCGTTTTACGTGTTCTATTATGGAACATCATCATCATTTTATTTGTTTAGATTGCGGGGGAACGAAAGAGATTACTTCCTGCCCAATGGATTTTATGAATAAAGATTTTAACGGTTATGAAGTAACAGGTCATAAGTTTGAAATATACGGCCGTTGTCCAAAATGTGCAAAGTAAAATCTCGTCGGTTATATAACTGACGAGATTTTTTTACGTAGAAAAGAAGGTTGCTCACAAATATTGTGGGCAACCTTCTTTTTATTGTTCTTGTGTTTCTTTTTCTTTTTCTCGTTCAGCAGCCATTTCAGCAGCAATTACGTCGATTTCTTTTTTCAGTTCTTCTACCATTATTTCTTCTGGTACTTTACGAACAACTTGCCCTTTACGGAATAATAATCCTTCTCCACGTGCGCCGGCAATACCGATATCAGCTTCACGAGCTTCACCCGGACCGTTTACAGCGCAGCCAAGTACTGCAACTTTAATTGGTACTTGCAGTGTAGAGATATATTCTTCGACTTCGTTAGCGATGCTAATTAAATCAATTTCAATACGACCGCAAGTTGGACAAGAAATAAGTGTTGCTGCATTAGATGCAAGGCCGAATGACTTTAATAGTTCACGCGCAACTTTTACTTCTTCAACTGGGTCAGCACTTAATGAAATACGTAGTGTATTTCCGATGCCTTTATTTAAGATTGCTCCAAGACCAGCGGCACTTTTTACAGTTCCAGCAAATAAAGTTCCAGATTCTGTAATACCTAAATGTAATGGGTAATCAAAAGCACGTGCAGCTTTTTCGTATGCTTCAATTGCTAAGTTAACATCAGAGGCTTTCATAGATACGATAATATCGCGGAAATCTAAGTCCTCTAAAATTTTAATGTGATGTAGGGCGCTCTCAACCATACCATCAGCAGTTGGATATCCGTACTTTTCTAAAATGTGACGCTCTAATGAACCTGCGTTTACACCGATACGGATGGGAATACCGCGTTCTTTTGCTGCATTTACAACAGCTTCTACTTTATGGCGACGACCAATGTTACCTGGATTGATACGTACTTTATCAATGCCACCTTCAATTGCTTTTAAAGCAAGACGATAATCAAAATGAATATCAGCAACAAGTGGAATGTTGATTTGTTTTTTAATATCAGCAATAGCATTTGCTGCGCGTTCGTCTGGAACAGCAACACGCACGACTTGACAGCCAGCTTCTTCTAAACGTTTAATTTCAGCAACTGTTGCTTCAACATCATGTGTTTTTGTTGTTGTCATACTTTGTATAATTAATTCATTATTACCGCCAATTGTTAAATTACCGACTTTAACTGGACGTGTTTTTGTACGATGAGTCATTTCATTCACGAATAGATCGCTCTCCTTATAAAAGAAGTTTCTTATTTAGTCCCTCATATCAATGATAGTATACGTGATACAGGGCTATAGAAACCGAAGTGCTCGGTTTCACTTTTACTATTGTATCAGCGCCTTTATGTAATTGACAAGGATTAAGTGATTGCTTATTGATATAACGGGAATTTATAAGACTTTCCAATTTGTATTTTTGTAGCAGATGTATTTTTATTTAATTGTTTAAAATCATCAATTACTTTTTCGATAGAAGGAATTTTCTTTTTATTAATCGCTTCTGTAATTGAAAGAACCGTATCACCTGTTTTGACTTCAATTGTTTTATAAGTGACATCTGTTTCTTTTTCTGGTTTGTTCTCTTTATTTTGTTTTGTATCTGTGTTTTCTTGTTTTATCGTTTGGGCAGCGGTTGTTTTTTTATATGAACTTAACATCGGTAAAGTGCCGATTTTTATATCGTAATAAAATATATAACCAAGAACAAGCACGAATAAGAATATACCTAATCTCTTCATATTCTTCACTCCTTTGCTAGGAATATATGCTTGTCCAAAAAAAAAATGCCTATTTAGGCATTTTTTTCGTTCTTATTTTTCTTTCGGTTTTGGAACTTCTTTAATCGTTAAGTATAGAACAATTAAAACAACTGCGATATAAATGAATGTTGAACCAGGTACAACGATTTTGAATAAATCCATAATCATAAAGAAGATTGTTGGAATTGTATAGCTGTAAGCAGTTAACGTCCATACTTGCTTATAAGATAATTTACGCTGACCACTCATAGCAGAACCTATAAACGCGAGTAAAGTAATTCCTAAGAAAGTAATAAATAATTGGAATAGGTATACTAACGCTCCGATAACGGCTAGTAAAATTGGATAAATACTATCGAATACAGAAATGAAATCTTGCAAATCTTTCTTCTCAAGAGATGTCCCTAATAAATCATTGTAGGAGTATGTTTGTGTTTGACCATTTCCTATAGAAACTACTTTATCTTTTAAAATAAATAAACCGGTTTTATTTTGATATTTTTCGATATCTGTTGTATTTGGATCAAATACGAAAAGAGCATCTCCCTCTTCTTTTTCAATAGGTTGTTCAATATCAGCTTTTAGTTCACCATTTTCGATTTTAAAATCAGGTAAATCTTTTTCGATTGCTTGATGTACCATGGTAACACTATCTTGGATAAAGCTACCGTAAAAGAATGTTCTTGGAATAGTAGTGATTAGACAAAGTAGCATAATATAAAAAATGGTTTTTCCGATTTTTTGAAAACGGAATAGCGCCATATCTTTAGGCGAATATACGCTTTTGGCTAATTGGGTAAATATGGACATAGATTCACTTCCTTTATGTATGTATAAAATCATTGTAACGTAGGAATCTAGGGAATCTCAAGATATATTATATTTATATATAGTGGAGATAACTAAATTTCTTTTATTAATTTTCTTCTTTTGAATGAGAAAAATACAATTGACACTTTTCTTTTCTATATGGTAAATTTATCTTACATTTCTTAAAGGACATATCCGATAGGAATTCCTTTATTTGAAGTATTGTTACATACATAATTGTGGACCCTTAGCTCAGCTGGTTAGAGCAGACGGCTCATAACCGTCCGGTCGTAGGTTCGAGTCCTACAGGGTCCATATCCATTTCACATGTTTATTATGTCAGCAGGAAGCTTCCTTGTAGAAGGGAGCTTTTTTTATGAAATATATGAGCATTTTAATTGAAAAGAAGTGGGAATTTTGCTACTTTAATGATAGCAAGACAATGTGATTTATTTGTTTGCACCCTATGGCAATTAGGGTAGAATGAAGTTGTATGTCACTTACGTGGCAATACATAAACTGGGAGGAATATAACAATGGCAAAACACGAATTACCAAATTTACCTTATGCGTATGATGCTTTAGAGCCTCACTTTGACAAAGAAACAATGAACATCCATCATACAAAACACCATAACACGTACATCACAAACTTAAACGCTGCTTTAGAAGGTCATGCAGAATTAGCTGACAAAAGCGTAGAAGAATTAGTTGCAAACTTAAACGAAGTACCAGAAGCAATCCGTACAGCAGTACGTAACAATGGTGGCGGACATGCTAACCACACATTCTTCTGGACAATCTTATCTCCAAACGGTGGCGGACAACCAGTAGGTGAACTTGCAACTGCAATTGAAGCGAAATTCGGTAGCTTCGATGCATTCAAAGAAGAATTCGCAAAAGCTGGCGCAACTCGCTTCGGTTCTGGTTGGGCTTGGTTAGTAGTAAATAATGGTGAGTTAGAAGTAACAAGCACGCCAAACCAAGATTCTCCTCTAACTGAAGGTAAAACTCCAGTTATCGGTTTAGATGTTTGGGAACATGCTTACTACTTAAATTACCAAAACCGTCGTCCAGACTACATCGGTGCATTCTGGAACGTTGTAGATTGGAACGCTGCTGAAAAACGTTACCAAGAAGCAAAATAATTGTAATAACGATAGAAAAAGCTAGGAGAGTGCTCCTAGCTTTTTTCTATGCTTTCCTTTTACATAATTGGGCTTGTCTTTGGAAGACTAGAACATGAAGTAAAGGAGAGTTGTGTATGAAGTGGAAACATATAATTGGTGACGTTGAAGTGAATCGGGATTTAGTGTTATTGCTCCTTATTGGAGGTTTATACACGCTCGCAATTTCTTTATCGAATACGTTTGTTAACATTTATTTATGGAAACAAACACAAAATTATGTGAATCTTGGCTTGTATAATTTGGCCAGCGTTGTATTACAGCCTCTCACATTTCTTATAGGTGGGAAATTAGCGAAGCGTATTGATCGCTCAATCTTGTTAAGAATAGGCGTAGGCACGTTAGCAATTTTTTTTATCGTTGTTTTAGTAGCGGGAAAAAGCGCTTCTCACTATATTTTATTAATGGGGGCTCTTTTAGGAGTGGGATATGGTTTTTACTGGCTCGCGTTTAACTTATTAACATTTGAGATTACAGAACCAGAAACAAGAGATTTCTTTAACGGGTTTCTTGGACTTCTTACATCCTTCTCTGGCATGATTGGACCGATAGCAGCTGGATACACAATTTCGCGTATGGAGAAATGGAGTGGCTATACGGTCATATTCTTTCTTTCATTAGTGTTATTTGCAATTGCTGTTGTTTTAAGCTTTTTTTTATCTAAGAGAGAATGTGAAGGTAGTTATGAGATCACGCAAGTTTTGAAAGAGCGACGAATTGATAAAAATTGGGGAAGAATTACACGTGCTCATTTTTTCCAAGGATTGAGAGAGGGAACATTTATTTTTGTTATTTCAGTATACGTGTACTTAGCAACCGATAGTGAGCTCGCATTAGGAAAATATAGCTTAGTAAATTCTGCTGTATCATTTGTATGTTATTACTTAGTCGCTCGTATGTTAAAGAAAGAGTGGCGAAAAAAAGCAATTTTACTTGGAGGCATTATTTTATATGCGGTTGTATTTTTAGTTATATTTAATGTTACATACACAAAATTACTTATTTATGCAGCATGCATTGCGATTGCATACCCTATTTTACTCGTTCCGTATGGATCGATGACATATGATGTAATTGGTAGAGCGAAAAATGCGAGAGAGTGGCGTGTAGAGTATGTAGTTGTCCGAGAATTATGGTTAAATGCTGGAAGAATTTGTTCAGTTTTAAGTTTTTTATGTGCTGTATTATTCTTTCCGCCTGAAAAAAGTTTACCTTTTTTACTATGTATTTTAGGTGCTGGACATTTTCTTATTTATTTTGCAGTTAAAAATGTCAAATATGATGAGGGAAATGCGGGGAAAACAAGTGTTGTAGCGCAAGGAACCACGCAGAATCAAACTGAACCAGAAGGTTAACTTCTGGTTTGTTTTATGCTAGAATAGAAAAAGATGTAAGACAGCAGTGAGGGCACCTGTATGAAGGTGTCCCTTTCACATTACATAGCTGTTGGTAGAGGGGGTTTGTATGAGCAAGAAGCAGAAACAACAAAAGAAAAAGACTCACGTTCCTTTTCGGTTAAACGTGCTGTTTTTCTGCGTGTTTTTAATGTTCTCCGCGGTTATTGTAAGGCTTGGATATGTACAAATTGTTCGCGGTGAGGAATACAAGAATGAGGTGGAGAGGAAAGAGAACTCGACGATAAGTAATCCTGTACCACGTGGGAAAATATTTGACCGTTATGGGCGAGCTGTAGTAGATAATGCAGCTGTACGTACGATTACATTTACAAAAATGAAAGGATCAACTGCAGAGGCTCGCTTAGAAACAGCGAAAAAGCTAGCAGATTTGATCGAAGTACCAACAGATAAATTAACAGATCGCGATAAAAAAGATTATTGGCTTGCTATTCATAAAGAGGAAGCCAAAGAAAAAATTACGAATAAAGATCGTCAAGAGTTGAAAGATAAGAAAATTGACGATAAAGAATTAGATGAGCGTCAACGAAATCGCGTGACAGAAGAAGAAGTGAATCAATTATCCGCAAAAGATTTAGAAATATTAGCGATTAAAAGCAAAATGGACGGCGGATATGCAATGACACCACAAGTCATTAAGAAGGATGCAACAGATGAAGAATATGCGATTATTAGTGAAAAATTAGCGGAATTGCCAGGAGTAGATACAAGTGTCGATTGGGAACGAAAATATGTATATGATGGTGATTTGTTCCGAAGTGTACTTGGTGGTGTAACAACTTCTGACGAAGGTTTACCGAAAGAGCGTTTAGATTACTATCTTGTTCGTGATTATAATCGAAATGATCGCGTAGGGAAAAGTTATCTTGAACAGCAATATGAAGATAGCTTGCACGGTACGAAAGCAGAAGTGAAAAATATTACAGATAAAAACGGTAATATTTTAGAAACGATTAATGTATCAAAAGGGCAAAGTGGTAATGACTTGAGCTTAACAATCGATATGGATTTACAAAAGCGTGTAGAAGAAATTATCACGAAAAATTTATTGAAATATAAAGGCGGACAACCTCTTTTAGATCGTGCATTCGTTGTAATGATGAATCCGAAAAATGGTGAAGTTTTATCTATGGCTGGGAAACAGTTAGTGAATGAAAATGGCGAAACGAAAGTACAAGATTTCGCATTAGGAACGATGACAAGTTCATATCCGATGGGATCAACTGTCAAAGGTGCGACAGTACTTACAGGGTATCAAACAGATGCGATTCAACCAGGTTCAGTTCAACTCGATGAACCAATCAGATTAAAGGGAACGCCACCAAAATCTTCGTGGAAGACGATGGGATATATTAATGATTTAACAGCATTAAAAATGTCTTCTAACGTATATATGTTTAAAACAGCGATGAATATCGCAGGTGTTCAATATGTGAGAGGTGGTACGTTAGATATACCACAAAAAGCATTTGATACGATGCGTTATTATTTCGGACAGTTTGGACTTGGTGTGAAAACAGGCATTGATTTACCGAATGAATCAGCTGGCCAAACAGGTAGAGGAAATCAGCCAGGTTTCCTATTAGATTTATCAATTGGACAGTATGATACGTATACACCGCTTCAATTAGCACAATATGTTTCAACAATTGCAAATGGTGGTTACCGTATGCAGCCGCAAGTTGTGAAAGAAATTCGTCAACCTTCAGTGAAACCAGATGAAGTTGGAAAAGTTGTTCATTCAATGGAACCGAAAGTACTAAATCGTATTGATATGCCTGAATCACAAATTAAACGTGTTCAGGAAGGATTTAGACAAGTATTTAACGATTCTGGTGGTACAGCTGCGAAATACTTTACAGGTGCACCATATAAAGCTGCTGGTAAAACAGGTACAGCTCAAACTGTGTATGGCGGAGATCAAGAGATTGGTAGAAAGGCAAACGGTGAGCGTAAAGAGACATATAACTTAACTTTAGTAGGTTATGCGCCACTTGAAGATCCTGAAGTAGCATTTTCTGTTGTTGTACCTTGGGTAGATGATAAATCAGGTATTAACGGTTATATTAGCCGTGACATTATGGACGCGTACTTTGATTTGAAAAAGCAAGAAAATGGTGAAGCTTCAACAGATGAAAAAGACAATAAAAAGAAAAATAAAAATGTAGATCAAGGTGATGAATAAAAAGATTGTAAAAAAAAGCACACTAACTGAAAAGTTAGTGTGCTTTTTTTTATGGTTCATGCATACGTTTTAATAAAGTGGACAAGCATATAATAATATCGAAAAATTAAGAGGCTTCACAAATGATACGTATGCATCTCCTCTAGAGGATAACGGTTTATAGACCAATCATCAATGAAGATGCACAGTGGCTACGGATTAACATATTACTTAATGTTGATTCTTGTGGAACTTTACAAAACTTTTACAAACAATTAAAACCGAATTAATAGTTTAGCAGTATTCTTATATCTGTAATCCTGTTATTTCTGGTTACTTCTAGGAGGAAGAACACGTGAAATGGATAAGTGCATCGATTAAAGTTTTCATGCTGTCGACATGTTTCCTTTATGTTGGCACGTCTACTGCATTTGCTGAGAATGAAATGGGAGAAGTGAGAGTTGATGGATCCTCAACAGTTTTTCCTATTATAGAAGCAGTAGCGGAGGAATATACAAAGGTGCATCCGAACGTGAAAATTTCCATCAGTGTTTCTGGAACAGGAGGAGGATTTAATCGTTTCAGTAAAGGAGAAGTGGATATAAATAATGCTTCGAGAGTAATGAAACAAGTGGAAGAAAATAAAATGAAGAAAAACTCCATTCAGTTTACACCGTTCGAAGTCGCTTACGATGGTCTTACGATCGTTGTGAACCGCCAAAATACTTGGGTAGACAATATGACGGTAGACGAGTTACGTCTATTGTGGAGTGAAGATGAAAGCGAAAAGCGATGGTCACAAATTCATTCATCATGGCCACGTGAACAGGTGAAGTTTTATGCGCCAGGTGTAGACTCTGGTACGTATGATTATTTTCAAAATGTCATCTTACAAAATAGTCGCATTGTAAAAAAAGTCTCTTTGTCTGAAGATGATCAAGTTATTATGCAAGGGGTAATGAATGATAAAAATGCCATTGCTTTTGTAGGATATGCTTATTATATGGCCAATCGAGATAAGGTGAGAGCAATAAAAGTGAATGGTGTACTTCCGACGAAAGATACCATTCAATCAGGTAAGTATAAGCCATTATCTAGGTCGCTATTTGCTTATGTGAATGATGCATCTATCCGAAATAAAATGAATGTAGCAAATTATATTGAGTTTATGATTCAGCATGTTGGTAATCTCGCCGAAGAGGTTGGATATGTAAAATTACCAAAAGAAAAATACGATGAACAGCTGCGGATGTTAACAGAAATAAAAAGGTAATGTCAGGGTGGAAAGGGGTTTTCATCTTTGGCCTATAATGACAAAAGTCAAATTACATTTTCTGTACAACATTTGATTGAAAGAAATACAAAACAAAGAAAAAAAACGCAGCGAATCAATCGAATAGTTCCGTTATTACTAAAAATAATTGCTAGCGTTTCTATTGTGACGACACTTGGAATTATTTTTACGTTAGCAAATGAAACAATGATGTTTTTTCAAAAAATACCATTACACTCCTTTTTGATGGAGAGAGAATGGTTACCTTTTTTTGAAGATCCTAAGTTCGGTATATTACCACTTATATGTGGAACGGTCCTTGTAACAGCAATCGCTATGTTCGTAGCAATTCCAATCGGTTTAGCATGTGCTGTATTTTTAAGTGAATATGCTTCAAACGGTGCAAGGAAAGTATTAAAGCCGATGTTAGAACTACTAGCAGGTATCCCGACAATTGTATATGGTTTTTTTGCATTAACAGTTGTCACACCGCTTTTACAACGGATTATACCAGATTTACAGTTTTTTAATGCGATTAGTCCAGGTATTGTTATTGGGTTTATGATGATACCGACAATTGCATCTCTGTCTGAAGACGCAATGAGAGCTGTAGCGAAAGGAACGAAAGAAGCTTCGTTAGCACTTGGAGCAACTCGGTTTGAGATGGTAAAACAAGTCGTGTTTCCTTCGGCTTTTACAGGGATTATGGCAGCGATTATATTAGCGGCTTCCAGGGCAATCGGTGAAACGATGATAGTTGTAATTGCAGCGGGATCCACACCGAATGTATCGTTCGATCCGACACACTCTATTCAAACGCTAACAGCCTATATTGTGCAAGTGAGTTTAGGTGATGCTCCACATGGAACAATTACTTATTACAGTATGTACGCTGTAGGCGCAACGTTATTCTTGTTTACTTTTATAATGAACATCATTTCGCAGTCTATTATGCACCGCTTTAGGAGGGTGACATAATATGCGAATGTTGAATCATAAAAAAATACAAGAAAATATGGCATCACGTTTTTTAAAAGATCGAGTTTACAAATTGTTATTTTATATAGCAATTTTGTTTTCAATAGTAATACTACTTATTTTGCTTTTTCAAATTTTTGAAAAAGGTATAAGTTACCTTTCGTTAGATTTCTTTACAAACTTCGCTTCGCGTAATCCGAAAGAAGCTGGGATTGCTGCAGCTTTGTCAGGAACAATATTATTTATGAGTATTGTTATACCAGTCTCCTTTATATTTGGAGTCGGAACTGCTCTTTATTTAGAGCAATATGCGAAGGAATCTATATTTAAAAAGGTAATAGAAATTAATAATCAAACGTTAGCAGGAGTACCTTCCGTTGTATTTGGATTACTCGGCTTAACTATTTTTGTATATGCTCTTCATTTAGGTGAGAGTATCATTGCGGCGGCACTGACGATGAGTTTACTCGTCTTACCGACAGTTGTTGTAGCGAGTCAAGAAGCGATACGATCTGTACCAAGTTCATTATTAGAAGCTTCTTACGGATTAGGTGCTACGAAGTGGCAAACGATGTATCAAATTGTATTGCCATATGCTTTCCAAGGAATTATAACGGGTTGTACGTTAGCGATATCAAGAGCGATTGGAGAAGCGGCACCGTTATTAGTTATTGGCGCACTGGCATTTGCAAATTATGTTCCATTTAGTATGTTTGATAGATTTACAGTTTTACCAATTCAAATTTTTAATTGGATGAGTAGACCGCAAGAAGAATTTCAGTATGTAGCAGCTGCTGGGATGATTGTTTTGTTAGGTTTGTTGCTCTTTATCAATATATTTGTCCTATGGTTACGAAATCGAAAATAAGTTGGAAATGGATGAAAGGGGAATTCAAATGGTAGCAACAGTAGTAAATGTACAGGTGAAAAACGAGGAGAAAATCGAGACTGCGCCAAAGAAAGTAGTATTTGATACGAAAAACTTAAATTTATGGTACGGAGAAGACCATGCTCTAAAAGATATTAACTTAAGCATTCATGAGAATGAAGTTACAGCAATTATCGGGCCAAGTGGTTGTGGTAAATCAACGTACTTAAAAACATTAAATCGTATGGTAGAGTTAGTACCAATCGTTCGAACTACAGGTGTAATTGAATATAGAGAGCGCAATATATTTGATAAAGCGTATCCAGTTGAAGAATTACGAACACATGTAGGAATGGTGTTCCAAAAGCCAAATCCATTTCCGAAATCTATTTATGAAAATGTAGCATATGGTCCGAAAATCCATGGTATTCGTGACAAGAAAACGTTGGATGAAATTGTTGAAAAAAGTTTACGTGGAGCAGCGATTTGGGATGAGTTAAAAGATCGTTTACACGATAATGCATACGGATTATCTGGTGGACAGCAACAGCGCCTATGTATCGCACGTTGCTTAGCGATTGAACCAGACGTTATTTTAATGGATGAGCCAACATCGGCACTAGATCCAATTTCAACATTAAAAGTAGAAGAATTAATTCAAGAGTTAAAGAAAGACTTTAGTATTGTAATCGTAACGCATAATATGCAACAAGCAGCACGTATTTCAGACAAAACTGCTTTCTTCTTAAGTGGAGAAGTTGTGGAGTATACAGATACAAATAAATTATTTACGACACCTTCAGATAAGCGTACAGAAGATTATATTACAGGCCGATTCGGTTAATATCGTTAGCAAGGCTAAGAGCAAATACCCTCTTAACAGAGGGTATTTCTTATTTTCCTCAGAAGGAATATTTCTCCTATCTTAATGCTTATTACAGGGGTAAGAGGCTAAGTAGGAGATTTATCCCGCATTAACGGGCAGTAAAACTCCCAACTCAAAACTCGGCTGGAACAAAGAAGTTAGTCGGGAGATTAACTGCCCATAAACGCCCGATTGGTTCAACTAATAATCAGTGGGGATGAAAAACATCCCCACTGATTAAAGTTTCACTTTATATATAATGGCACATAATATTGAGGGGGAAGAAACAATGGTAAGAGAACAGTTTCAATGTGATTTAAAAACGTTACAGCAAAAGGTGATTGAGCTTGGCGAACTAGCGAGGGAAGCTTTATTGCTTGCTATGGAAGGTCTTCATAAAAAGGATGTAGAGAAAGCGTTAGAGGTAATAGATGGTGATTATCGTATGGATACTTTAGAAGAGGAAATAAATGATCTTGCGCTTATGCTTATTACGAAGCAGCAACCTGTAGCAAGTGATTTAAGAAGGATTTTCATTTCAATTAAAACAGCGACAGATTTAGAGCGTATTGCAGATCATGCTGTTAATATTGCGAAATCAACAATTCGCCTAGGGGAAAAAGAAGTGGCTATTAGTTTGCACAATCTTGATGAGATGTTTGCAATTGCAAATAAGATGTTACAGTTAGCGTTAGAAGCATATGAGCAAGAAAATTTAACTTTTGCGAAACAAATTGCCGAAATGGATGATTCTGTTGATGAAATATACGGGAAAGCAATTCGTGAATTTATATCTTCAGTTCCAGAACAACCAGAAGCAATTACACAAATTACACAATTATCCTTTGTAGCGAGATATATTGAGCGTGTAGCAGACCATATTACAAACATTGCTGAAAATGTTTTTTATTTAGTAAAAGGAAAGCACTACTTATTAAATGAATAAAGAAAAAGGCAGGTGAAACGTCACCTGCTTTTTTTAGTCAAAACATGACAAAAAAAGCTCGTTGTTTCCTTTAGTTTATGATGATAAGATGTATCATAATATAATGGAAAAAATAGGACATATATGTTGTTCGCTTATTAGGTAATATTTTACTAAGTTAATGGTAAGCGCTTTCTTTTTGTTGTATTTAAAAGGTACATGTATATAGGGTGTTTTACAACCTGTCAAAGCCCGAGTGGTCAGGGTTCATAATCAGTGCGAGATGAACAAAACTCACACGGATTAAAGTTTATTTTATACTGCTAGTTAATGCGGGGTAGATAATATACATATCGTATATGAAGTTACTGAACATTATATAAGTGGAGGCTGAAGTATATGAAGGGGGTTATTTTAGCTGGAGGAAAAGGACGACGCCTTAGACCATTAACATGTAATACTCCAAAGCCGATGTTGCCATTATTAGAAAAGCCAGTTTTGGAATACAATATTGAATTATTACGTCAGCATGGTATTCGTGACATTGCAATTACTGTTCAATATATGAGTACAGCTATTAAGCAATATTTTGGTGACGGCAGCAAATGGGGCGTTAACTTGTACTACTTTGAAGACTCTCCTCCGCTTGGAACTGCAGGGAGTATTAAACAAGCGGAAAAATTTTTAGACGAAACGTTTGTTGTCATAAGTGGGGATGCGTTAACTGATTTTCGATTATCAGAAGGAATTGCGTTTCATGAACAAAAGAAAAGAATGGTAACTATGTTTGTAAAAGAAGTAGAAAACCCACTCTCATTCGGTTTAGTTGTAATGAACAAAGAACAAGAGGTTACACGATATATAGAAAAACCGAGCTGGAATGAAGTAGTCTCTAATATTGTGAATACAGGTATATATATTATGGAGCCAGAAATCTTCTCTTACATACCGCCCCGAGAATTTTTTGATTTCAGTCAAGATGTGTTTCCATTATTGGCAAATAAGAACGCATTATTTGCATATTTGTCAGAAGGTTATTGGTTAGATATCGGTACATTTGATCAATATCGACAAGCACAATTTGATTTGTTAACGAAAAAATTGCAAGTACCTATTCCTTACACGGAAGTATTACCGATGGTATGGATGGGAGAAGGTGTAACGATTGGAAAAGGAACGAAAATTCACGGCCCTTCTCTTATTGGAGAAGGAGCAAAAATTGGTGCGGGAGCTGTAATTGAGCCGTACTCTATTATCGGGAAAAATAGTATTGTTTCAAGTTATTCTCATCTTCAAAAAAGTATTGTCTTTGCAAATGCGCATATTGGGCAGTATTGCGAGTTATTAGAGACGACAATAGGAGAGCATACAATGGTGGAAGATGACGTTACACTGTTTCAAAAAAGCATTGTAGCGGATCATTGTCATATAGGGAAAAGTACGGTAATTAAGCAAAAGGGAAAACTATGGCCATATAAGGCGATTGACAGTTATTCGGTAGTAGGATCGGCTGGTGTGCAAGAAAGTGAAAAGAGTGCAGGGTGGTTGCAAAAAAGCCGCATTGTAGGAAGAGGTAATGTTGAGATTACTCCTCAATTTATTGTAAAGGTTGCGATGGCATATGGATCTCTTTTTGTCAAAGGAGAAAGTATATTAATCGGGAGTCAAGAACATATAGAAACAACTTCTTATAAAAATCTCTTTCTTCATGCGATTCATGGTATCGGGGTTCATACGATGGAATGTAAAGAAATGAACGAGTCGCTTTTTCAGTATAGCATTCAGGATTTGCGATGTGCAGGTGGGGTTTTCATTCAAGTGGAAAATGAAAAAGAGGTCGTTATAAAGTTGTATGGTAAGGATGGGGTACAATTAACGTATAAGCAGCAAAAAGCGATAGAACAAGTATATATGTCTGAGTCGTTTTATTACGTATGTGAGAAAGAAATGGGACGGAATAAGCTAGTTCACGTTTCTTTACATGATTATATAGAGGCTGTATTAGAGCGTATTGATATTGAGAAAATACAAAAACAGAAGTTCCATCTTCTTATTAATAAGAGAAATGACATGTTGCAACATTTACTTATGCTCTTTTTGCAGAGGCTCGGATGCACAGTTACGTGGATTTATGCGGGGGAACAAAAGGATCATGTGAAAGCCTTGATGAAATCAAGTAAAGCAAATATGGCACTTATGTTTTCAGAGCGAGGAAACTATTTTGAGTTATATGATAATCATAGTAACATTTACCAAGGAACAGATTTTGAAGAGGTAGATATTCCAGATTTATTACTGGAATCGGCAGGTAATATTTACCCGATGTCTTTGAAATTAGGAGAATGTTACCTTCTATTTTATACGCAGGATGAAAAAAAGTCGTTTCAAGCAAGATGGAAGCGAGATATTTTATATCGAATAGGAAAATTATTTGAGTTAATAGCATTGCAGGGAAAAACGTTTCTCAGCATAGTAGAGCAATCACCTCCGCTTTATTTACTTTGCGATGAAGTTGTATGTTCATGGAATGAAAAAGGGAAAGTAATGAGGAAATTATTGGCTGATATGGAAAGAAAGGAAGAAGGTATATTTGAAGGAGTACAGTTTAAATATACCGAAAAAGAGTGGTCTTATATCGTTTCTGACACAAAACAACCGAAATTTTTAGTGTATTCGCATGCTAGAAACCCAGTAATAGCAAGAGAAAATATGAAAAACCTTATAGAAAAAATTAGACAATATCAAAAGGTGTAGAATTTTTATTTTAAAAGTGGTATTATAGTATAGTCTGATTTAAGTTATTAGTACTGGAGGGAAATAAGAATGCGTGTGAATATTACTCTAGCATGTACAGAATGCGGAGATCGTAACTATATCTCAAAGAAAAACAAACGTAACAACGCTGAGCGTATCGAGCTTAAAAAGTATTGCAAGCGTGACAAGAAGTCTACGTTACACCGTGAAACAAAGTAAGCAGTAGGAATATTTTCCTACTGTTTCTTTTTTTATTCGATTCCTCTGTTAAAAGTGATACACTATCATCGTAGAGAAAAGTATCACTGTGAGGGGGGAAAATGTGTGGGAGAAGAGAAACTACGTTTACGTAAACAAATAATAGAGCACATGAATTCTTTATCAGAAGAACGGTATACAACTTTATCAGAGCAAATTGCATTTTCGTTGTATGCGCAAAAAGAGTGGGCTGAAGCTAAAACAATTGGAATCACTCTCTCAATGGAAAATGAAGTGAATACATATCCTATTATCGAAAAAGCTTGGGAAGAAGGGAAGAAAGTTGTTGTTCCGAAGTGTAATAAAGGGACACGAACAATGTCCTTTCGGAAAATTAGTAATTTTGATCAATTAGAAATAGTGTATATGAATTTACGTGAACCAATTCCAGCGCTTACGGAAGAAGCGAATGCAGATGAAATTGATCTTCAAATCGTGCCAGGCGTAGCTTATACAGAGCGAGGAGAACGGATTGGATATGGTGGTGGCTATTATGATCGTTATCTCGTGCATTATAAAGGGAAAACGCTATCATTAGCTTATAGTTTTCAAATGGTGGAACATATTCCAGTAGAGCCGTTTGATAAAAATGTAGAAAAAATTATTACAGAAAAAGGAACAATAGTTATAAATGGTCTTGTATAGACAAATAAAAATTGACGGGACTTTTTCTTCTTGATTATAATAAAATATGTGAACGTTTTCTTATTATAATTTTTTATAGTAAGTGAGCATAGAGGGTGATGAAATGGTATCTATTTATGATATTCAACAATTGCTAAAGAAATTTGGTACGATTATTTATACGGGAGATCGAATTGCAGATTTACAATTAATGCAAGATGAATTGCGTGAATTAAATCAATCACAGCTAATCGATCCACAAGACTATCAAACAGCTTTATTTTTATTGAAGCAAGAAATTCAAAAAGAGCTAAATAAGAATTAGATAAAGGTAGGTAAGCAACATGGAAGAGAAATGGTTAGTTGGTGTTGACCTTGGTGGTACAACGATTAAATTAGCATTTATTAATGTATACGGTGAAATTTTACATAAGTGGGAAATTCCTACGAATACAAATGAGCAAGGAAAACATATTACGCTTGATGTAGCGAAAGCTATTGATAAAAAGTTAGAAGAATTAGGTGAATTAAAGAGTAAATTAATCGGTATTGGTATGGGAGCTCCTGGTCCTGTACACGTTGCGTCTGGAATGATCTATGAAGCGGTTAATTTAGGATGGAAAAACTATCCGTTAAAAGACTTATTAGAAGTAGAAACAGGATTACCTGTTGTTATTGATAATGATGCAAACTTAGCAGCGCTTGGTGAAATGTGGAAAGGTGCTGGTGAAGGAGCAAAAGATTTAATTTGCATGACACTTGGTACTGGTGTTGGCGGCGGTGTAATTGCTAATGGTGAAATTGTACACGGCGTAAGCGGTGCTGCTGGTGAGATTGGACACATTACAGTAGTTACAGAGAATGCTTTCCCATGTAATTGCGGGAAGTCTGGCTGCTTAGAAACAGTAGCGTCTGCAACGGGTATTGTACGTGTTGCTATGCAAAAAATACAAGAGACTGATAAAGAGAGTATGTTACGTTCTATGTTAGCAGAAGAAGGGCGTATTACATCAAAAGACGTATTTGAAGCACATGGACAAGGTGATGAACTAGCTGGTGAAGTAGTAGAAAAAGTAGCTTCTTATTTAGGGTTAGCTGTAGCGAACCTTTCTAGCACGTTGAACCCAGAGAAAATTGTTATTGGTGGAGGCGTTTCTAAAGCTGGAGATGCACTATTAGAACCAATTCAACGTTATTTCGAGCAATATGCTTTCTCACGTGCTGTAAAGAGCACGAAGTTAGCTATTGCAACACTTGGTAATGATGCAGGTGTTATCGGAGGAGCTTGGCTTGTAAAAAAGCACAAATACGAAGCGAAGATGATATAAGTTGTGAACAATGAAAAGAGGAAGGGGCAACCCTTCCTCTTTTTGTGCGATATCTTGATGAAGAATAACATGTAAATGAATTAAGCTGCTGGTGGGTACCCGTTATATAGAACAGTCATGATTGTAAACCATCCGAAAACGAGTACAGTTGCAATTGCAAAGCCGCTCGCGAAAAAGTTCTTTTCACGAAGTGTTCTAAGCGTAGCAAATACAGCTAACAGAGTGACAAGCGTAAAAATAATAACAAGGCCCATACAATATCCTCCTCTGTCTACCCATTCCTCAATATGAGTTTTTGGAATATTTACTCTTTTATATTGTACATGTTTTAAAAATGATTGTCGAGATAGCATCCTTTCTTTTCCTAAGAGAAAAAAATGTTGTATCATTGAAAGTAAGTTTAATAATTGGAGGAGATTTTCATATGAAATGGATACAAATGCCGTTAGGCCCATTACAAACGAATGCTTATATTTTAACGAATGATCAAAATGAGTGTATTATCTTTGATCCTGGTCACGAAGGAGAGAAGCTCGTTACATATTTACAAGAAGCACAGTTAAAGCCATTGGCTGTTTTATTAACACATGCTCACTTTGATCATATTGGTGCTGTTGACGCGGTAAGAGATGCCTTCCATATTCCTGTGTATGTACATAAAGAAGAAGCAGATTGGTTAGGCGATGCAACTGTAAATGGCTCTCAAATTTTTATGATGAATCGTAGCATTACAGCAAAACCAGCAGATCATATTATTGATGCAGAAGGTGCGCTAGCAATTGGTTCATTTAATTTTGAAATTTTTGAGACGCCAGGCCATTCTCCGGGCAGTATTTCTTATTACTGTAAAGAGGCGAATGCTGTATTTTCTGGAGATGTATTGTTCCAAATGAGCATCGGAAGAACAGATTTACCTGGTGGGAGTTTTGCTGAATTGATTGGAAGTATTGAAGAAAAATTATTTGTATTACCAGATGAAACAGCGGTGCTATGTGGACATGGTCCAGAAACAAGCATTGGTTTTGAAAAAGAAAATAATCCATTTTTACAGTAAGGAGTCATTATGAGATGGAGCTCATTTTAAAAGAATGGATGGGGAAAGAGAAGGATTATTCAATTTCGTATAGTACGTATATGAACCTTGTATTGTATACAGAGGGGCATGGCTATTATATGAAAGAACGTGAAAAAATTGGAAGACAAGGGGATTTTTTTACAAGTAGCAACGTATCCTCTGTTTTTGCAAGAACTTTTGCTAAGTTTTTTATTCGTCTTGTTGAAAACGGTGAAGTTGCTCCGAATATTTGTGAGATTGGTGGGGGAACAGGAAGGTTCGCCTATGATGTTTTACAAGAATGGAAGCAATTATCTCCAGAAACCTTTATTGATTTAAACTATTCAATGATTGAAATGAGCCCTTTTCATAGAAACTTACAGCAGAAAAATCTCTGCTCGTTTTCAAATGTGTCGTATTATACGTCGCATAGTGAAATGGGAGAATCGTTCGAAGGGATTCTTTTTTCGAATGAGTTATTTGATGCCTTTCCTGTTGAAGTAATTGAGAAGAGAAATGGAATATTGTATGAAGTACGTGTTACGTACACAGAGGAAGGGAAACTTGCAGAAGTATGTAGACCGTTACATAAAAAAATTGGTCGATACTTATTGAAATATAATATTCATCTTGCTGAAGGGCAGCGTTTTGAAGTGCCGATTGCGATGGAAGAATATATAAAAGAAATTGCGAAATGGTTTCAACGAGGTGTATGTATTACAGTTGATTATGGATACACAAAAGAAGAATGGATACATCCTGCACATCAAGAAGGAAGTTTACGAGGGTATTACGAGCATAAGTTAATCCGTAATCCTTTAGCGTATCCAGGTGAAATGGATCTTACTACTCATATTCATTGGGACGAACTGAAAGAGATCTTTAGCCTGCAAGGTATGAATACAGTGTGGCATAAGAAGCAATCTGAATTTTTGTTAGCGGCAGGAATATTAGATCAGCTTACGGGTCACCAAGATAGAAATCCTTTTTCTGAAACTCAAAAGCAAAATCGTGCAATACGTTCTATGGTTTTGAGCGGAGGATTAGGGAGTGCATTTGATGTTGTTATACATACGAAACATATGAAACAGTTACACTTGGATCGGTATTTGAAAATATAAAAAAACAAGACACAGCATATTTCTGTGTCTTGTTTTTTAATACGACTTATGTAGCATCATATATTTTCTCTCATGATATATATTTATATTAAAGATATGAGATGAAAAATATAAAATACGTCCTTTTTCTCTGTTTATGAGTCCCTAACCTAATAATACGCGAACGAGTTGAATAATTGTCTCGTTTTCTACTTTGTAATAAATTTCCAATCCTTTTCTTTCACTTGAAACGATTTTAGCACTTTTTAACTTTGCTAAATGCTGTGAAATTGTAGATTGTGGCATGTTTAAGCCAGTGTACATTGTAGAAACGTTACTTGGACCACGTTCAATTAATCCTTTTACAATACATAAGCGAACAGGATGAGCAAGTACTTTCAATAATTCTGCATTGCTTTCATATAGTTCTATTTCTTTTTGAAAGGTTTCTAACATGTTCTTTTCCACCTCCGTGTGAGCTGTTATACCATACTATACATACCAAAAAATTAAAGAAAAGAAAACAGTTGTTGCAGAAAAAAAGTCCTAAAGTAAAGAAATTGTAAGAAAAGAGACCCTGATGTAAATAAAGTAGATAAATTTGCACGGTTTTGTAAAATGACATTTTTGGGTGAAAATTTCGATGCGTTTTAAAAATTGAAAGATATAGATATATTTGTAACACAATTTTAGCATGATTTTCTTATTCTTTCAAATGAATATACAAAATTTTAAAAATAATATGACAAAGGAATTGTAATGTTATATATAGAATATAAAACAGGTTAAAAGAAAAGAAGCTGAATGTAGTCAGCTTCTTTATGGTGAAAACGAAATGTTTGAATATAGCTGATAAATCTTAGAATTACCAATACATTAGTTATGTATTCTAGCGTTCCTCTTTTATCAATTTTAAAAATCTGTGATTCCATATATTTTCATAAAAATCAATTGTCTCTTTTGCGGACATAAATGGATTATTTAACGTAGAGGTTGCTTTCTGTACCATGAAGTTTTCGTATCCTAGTCCATGAGCGAATTTAATCGTAGCATCCATACAGTACTCTGTTTGGGCACCACAAAATTCAATACGATGTACAGATAATTGATCTAAAATCTCTTTTAAGTTTGTCTGATAAAATGAATTTGCATGTGTTTTTCTTACAAAAAAATCTTGTTCTTGAACATCTAAATCAGCATGAATAGCCCAAAGTTTTTTTTCGGGTACTAAATCATCATCACAATGTTGAACGAAAAGAATTGGTTTATTTGATTCTCTGTATGAAGAAATTCTGTTATTTACTTTTGTAAGTAAGTTTTGTAAGTCAAATAAATGTTCTTCGCTATAACATACTCCATTTTGTAAATCGATAACGATTAAAACATCTACACAAGTATCCATTATTTTTGCCCCTTTTTTTACTTCTTAATATACCGATTAATTCATTAATTGGAAATAGATGGTGCTCTTTCGTTTTTTTTTTGAGCTATATGAAAAGTAAAATATGCTCAACAGCATAAAAAGAAGATATGATAACTTAATTTCATATCTTCTTTTCTCTCTATGCATTTACAGGTTCTTCTACATAAGAAAGGGCATTTTCAAAATCGGATATTAAATCGTCAACATTTTCAAGGCCGACTGATAATCGAAGTAATGAATTAGAAATACCTCTCTCATCACGAGCTTCTTGCGATAGTGCTGCATGGGACATTTTAGCTGGATAGGAAAGAATCGATTCGACAGCTCCTAAACTAACGGCAAAGACAGGTAATTTTATTTTTGATAAAAATTGGCGGAGTGCGTCTTCTGATTGTAAAGTGAAAGATAGGACAGCTCCGGCTGATGTAGCTTGAGATTGTTGAATATCAAATCCAAGATGTGTTTGTAAACCAGGATAATAGACATTTTGAACTTTAGCGTGCTCTTGTAAATAGTGTGCAATTTTATTGGCATTAGCCGCTGAATGCTCAAGACGTACATGCAATGTTTTTAGGCCGCGAAGCACAAGAGAACAATCTTGAGGACCTAAAATAGCGCCGAATGCATTTTGTAAAAATCCAAGTTTTTGAGCGAGTTCGGCATCTTTTACAACAGCTAATCCGGCAGTAACATCACTATGACCGGCAATGAATTTTGTGGCACTATGAAGAACGACATCGGCGCCAAGATCAAGCGGTTTCTGGAATAGTGGTGTCAAAAATGTATTATCAACAAAAGTAAGGGCATTAATAGATTTTGCAAGTTTAGAAACAGCACGAATATCTGTCACTTTCAAAAGTGGATTAGAAGGTGTTTCCACATAAAAGAGTTTTGTATTTGGCTTAATGTTCTGCTTTATTTCTTCTAAATTGGTCATATCAACAAATGTATGTGAAACACCGTAACGGGAGAGAACTTCAGTTATAATTCGATAAGTGCCTCCGTATACGTCTTCTGAGATGAGTACGTGATCACCTTGTGAAAGAAGGAGGAATGCAGTAGAAATCGCTGCAATTCCTGATGCAAAGGCAAATCCTTTTGTTCCGCCTTCTAATAAAGCAATGATATCTTCAAGAGCTTCACGTGTTGGATTACCAGATCTGCTATAGTCATATTTCCCGAACGTATCTACATCAAATTGGTGAAATGTTGATGTGTTATAGATGGGAACGTTAACAGCTCCTGTTTGCGAGTCATGTTTATATTGGTTGTGCAGTAAGAGTGTATCTATAGAATAACTCATATTCTTACACCTTCTTTTACAAGTTTAATAGCTTGCTGTAAGTCTTGAATTAAATCGTTACTATTTTCAATGCCAACGGAAAATCGAAGAAGACGATTGCATACACCGTTTGCTGTTCTGATTTCTTCAGGAATATCAGCGTGTGTTTGCGTTGCTGGATATGTCATTAAACTTTCAACACCACCGAGACTTTCAGCAAATGTAATTAAGGATAAAGATTGTAAGAATGGATTAATCCATGTCTCATCTTTAAGACGAAATGAGATCATGCCGCCTCTTCCTGGATAAAATACATCTGTTACCCCGTCTTCATCATTTAAATAAGCAACAACTGCTTTTGCATTTTCTTCATGTTGTCTCATACGAAGAGCTAACGTTTTCATGCCACGAATTAATAACCATGAGTCAAATGGGCTTAAGACTGCACCTGATGCGTTATGATAATGAGCGATCTCCTCACAAAGTTCCTTTCCTTTTGCAACGACAAGTCCGCTTAGTACATCGTTATGCCCACCTAAATATTTCGTTGCACTATGCAGCACAATGTCAGCACCTTCTGTTAATGGCTGCTGTATATAAGGCGTGTAGAATGTATTGTCTACGATAAGTAGTAGTCCGTGTCTTTTCGCTACTGTTGCGACAGCGGCAATATCAGTAACTTGCATTAATGGATTAGTCGGAGTTTCTATGAAAATAGCCTTCGTTTCAGTTGTGATAGCTTGCTCAATTTGTTTAATAGATTGTGTATTTACGTATTTACATCGAACATTCCATTTTTTTTCGTGCTCAGAAAATAATCGATATGTTCCCCCGTATAAATCTTCAGATACAATAAGTTCGTCCCCGGAACGGAATAATGAGAGGACGAGGAGAACAGCTGCCATCCCAGAACTACAGGCATAACCTTGTTCACCGTATTCTAAGTCTGCGATTGCCTGTTCTAAAAGACCGCGAGTTGGATTGCCAGTTCGTGAATAGTCAAATCCAGTAGATTTACCAATTCCTTCATGACGATAAGCAGTTGAGAAATAAACAGGCGGATTAACAGTTCCTGTTGTAGTTTCGCTCCGATTCCCGATTTGTGCTAGTTTTGTTTCGATAGTTGACATGTAAAAATTCCTCCTTTTTAAATTAACAATTAAGTGAATATAAAGTGAAACTTGAATCAGTAGGGGATCATCCTCCGCTGATTATCAGCTCTCACCGATCGAGATAAAATAAAAAAAGCCTTCTAAGAAGAAGGCTTTCGGTTTGAATAGAGTCTTCTTCTCATCTGTCAAATCTTTTACAATTTGCTGGAATTAGCACCTTATTAACAAATGTTAATGGTTGCTGAGGCGTCATAGGGCCAGTCCCTCTACCTCTCTAGATAAGAATGTTCGTATGAAATTTTATTATGTTTTTAACTTTACACCAAAAGATAATCGAATTGCAACTTTATTTTGAAAATTTTTTATTTTTACGCAAGTGTCATTGACTTTTGTATTTGTGCGTGCTAAATTTATTAAAAAAATTAACAAACATTGCTAAAAGGGGAACGCATTTCCTTTTAGCTACATAAATAAAATAATAAAGACAAACTCTTATTGAGAGCGGTGGAGGGAAAGGCCCTGTGAAACCCGGCAACCTTTAAACGAAATGTTTGAAACGGTGCTAATACCTGCAAAACGAATGTTTTGCATAATAAGAGGAGGAACGATTATGTCCCCCTCTTCAAAGTGAAGAGGGGGTTTTTATATTGATAGAAATGAGGGAGATTTGTGAAATTACTAGATTTATTATCAAAAGGAATTGTAATAGGTGATGGTGCGGTTGGGACGTTATTACATTCACATGGTTTGCAAAGTAGTTTTGAAGAATTGAATATCTCTGATCCAGATCTAATTATATCGATTCATAAGCAATATGTAGCTGCTGGGGCAGATGTGATTCAAACAAATACGTACGGAGCAAATGAAGCGAAATTACGTATGTATGGCTTAGAAAACCAAGTTAATGAAATTAATAGAGCGGCAGTAAAATTGGCGAAAGCATCTGTTACAGACAAAAATGCAATTTTAGGAACAATTGGTGGTATGAAACATATCGGAGCTGTTACGACAACTGATATGGAGCGAGAATTTATGTTACTGGAACAGGCAAGTGCATTACTAGAAGAACAGGTTGATGGACTACTATTAGAGACTTTCTATGATGAATTTGAATTACTTCATGCTGTTAAGGTGTTACGAAAACAAACGAATATTCCAATTGTAGCCCAATTAGCGTTACATGAAGCAGGTACGACTCAAAATGGAAATGATGTAAATGAAATATTAAAACAGCTTTTAGATTATGGTGCAAATGTCGTTGGATTGAACTGCCAACTAGGACCACTTCATATGACGGAAGCTTTTAAAATGATATCGATTCCGCAAAACGGCTACTTGTCAGCATATCCAAATGCAGGTCTCCCGAATTATGTAGAGGGACGTTACGTATATGAGGGAAGTCCGGCTTATTTCGAAGCAATGACGCCAAAATTTATTGAGCAAGGTATTCGGTTGTTGGGAGGTTGTTGTGGTACGACTCCAGAACATATTGAAAGTATGAAACGTGCTACCCTAAATGTTACGCCTGTAATAGAAAAGGACACGATTCAAAGACCGAAAGTAGTTCATACACACGAGAAACGTTCGAAAGCTCACATCACTCTAGCAGAGAAAGCAAAGAAACAAACGACAGTTGTAGTGGAACTAGATCCACCGAAAACGTTAGATACACAGCGTTTTTTTGAAGGAGCACGAGCATTGAAAAGAGCTGGGGCAGATGCTATTACTCTAGCAGATAATTCATTGGCATCGCCTCGTGTCTCGAATATGGCAATGGGGGCATTATTAACGAAGCACGATATTCCGGTATTGACGCATTTAACGTGTAGAGACCATAACGTCATCGGACTACAATCTCACCTGCTAGGCTTATCAGCGTTAGGTATGGAAGAAGTGTTAGCTTTAACTGGTGATCCAGCACGCGTCGGTGATTTTCCAGGTGCCACTTCTGTATATGATTTGTCCTCTATTGAGCTCATTAAAATGATTAAAGAAATGAACGATGGGCGCTCCATTTTAGGAAAATCAATAGGTCCAGCAACAAGGTTTTCAGTGGGAGGTGCGTTTAATCCACATGTAAGACATTTAAAAGCAGCGGTTAAGCGAATGGAGCGGAAAATAGATGCTGGAGCGGAATATTTCTTAACTCAGCCAATTTACGATATCGCGTTAATTGAAGAAGTGTATGAAGCGACAAAGCATTTGGAACAACCTATTTTTATTGGGATTATGCCATTAATAAGTAAACGTAATGCTGATTTTCTTCATTTTGAGGTGCCAGGTATTACTCTTCCTGAAGAAGTCAGAGAGAGAATGGACGGACACGAAACGAAAGAGGCGGCTATTGAAGAAGGAATTCGTATTTCACAAGAATTGATCGATGCGGCGATGAAATATTTTAACGGCATTTATCTTATTACACCGTTTCTAAAATATGAAATTACAGAACACCTTGTTAAATATGTGAGAGAAAAGCAAGAAGTGAAAGAAGGTATTAACTAATGAAATGTATAGAAGAAAAATTACAAAATAACATCTTAATATTAGACGGTGCAATGGGAACGATGATCCAGCAAGAGGACTTAGCTGCGGAAGATTTCGGAGGAGAAGAGTACGAAGGCTGTAATGAATATTTAGTAGAAACAAGGCCTGATGTCATTTTAAAGATTCATAAGGCTTATATTGAAGCTGGAGCAGATATTATTGAAACAAATACATTTGGGGCGACAAATATTGTATTAAGTGATTATGAGTTGTCTCATTTAGATGAGGAACTAAATGAGAAGGCAGCACGCTTAGCAAAGCAAGCGGTCAAAGAAAGCGGGAAGGAAGTATATGTTGCGGGAGCAATGGGACCGACAACGAAAGCGATTAGTGTTACTGGTGGTGTGGCGTTTGAAGAATTAATTGAAGCCTATACACGGCAGACAAGAGGATTGTTGAAGGGAGAAGTTGATGTATTACTGGTTGAGACGAGTCAAGATATGCGTAACGTGAAGGCTGCTTATATTGGAATTCAAGCAGCTTTTGACGAACTAAATAAAATTGTACCTATCATGATTTCAGGAACGATTGAACCGATGGGAACGACTCTGGCTGGACAAACAATTGAGGCTTTTTATTTATCAGTAGAACATATGAAGCCATTATCTGTTGGATTAAACTGTGCGACTGGTCCGGAGTTTATGAGAGACCATATTCGTTCATTATCTGATTTGTCGGAGTGTTACATTTCCTGTTATCCAAATGCAGGTCTTCCTGATGAAGATGGACATTATCATGAATCTCCATCTTCTCTCGCCGAAAAAGTGAAGCGATTTGCTGAAGAAGGATGGGTAAATATTATCGGTGGTTGTTGTGGTACAACACCAGAACATATAAAAGCAATGAAGTCCGCATTAGCGTCTCTTAAGCCGCGTGAACACAAAGAAAGAGAGGGGCATGGAGTTAGTGGATTAGAGGCATTGCAATATGATGATTCAATGAGACCGTTATTTGTTGGCGAAAGAACAAATGTTATTGGATCACGTAAATTTAAACGATTAATAGCAGAAGGGAAATTTGAAGAGGCTGCTGAAGTAGCAAGAGCGCAAGTGAAGAAAAATGCTCATATTATTGATATTTGTATGGCAGATCCTGATCGCGATGAAATAGAAGATATGGAAAACTTCTTAGCAGAAGTTACGAAAGTGCTAAAAGTACCGATTATGATTGATTCAACAGATGAACATGTGATGGAGCGAGCTCTTACTTATATTCAAGGAAAAGCTGTTATTAATTCAATTAATTTAGAAGATGGTGAAGAACGATTTAAAAAAGTGACACCGCTTCTTCAGAAATATGGTGCCGCTATTGTTGTAGGAACAATTGATGAAGACGGTATGGCAGTAAGTGCGGAAAGAAAACTCGAAATTGCGAAAAGAAGTTATGAGTTATTGACGACGAAATATGGTATACGCCCGTCAGATATTATTTTTGATGCACTTGTATTTCCAGTAGGTACAGGCGATGAAGAATATATTGGCTCGGCGGCAGCAACGATAGAAGGGATTCGCCTTATTAAAGAAGCATTACCAGAGTGTTTAACGATTTTAGGTGTAAGTAACATATCATTTGGTTTACCACCAGCTGGGCGCGAAGTATTAAATTCCGTCTTTTTATATCATGCAACGAAAGCAGGATTAGATTACGCGATTGTGAATACGGAAAAATTAGAACGGTATGCATCAATTCCTGAAGAAGAAAAGCGTCGTGCAGATGCATTGCTTTTTGAAACGACGCAAGAGACGTTGGAAGAATTCACAAATTTTTATCGCGCGGCAAAAAAGAAAGATGTCGTTATCCAAGAAACATTAACGCTTGATGAAAGGCTAGCAAATTACATTGTAGAAGGTACGAAGCAAGGGTTACAAGAAGATTTAAGCCTCGCACTTACAGAAGGAAGAAAACCTTTGGATCTTATTAATGGCCCACTTATGACAGGAATGGATGAGGTAGGACGATTATTTAATAATAATGAGCTTATCGTGGCTGAAGTATTGCAAAGTGCGGAAAGTATGAAGGCTGCAGTAAGTTATTTAGAGCCACATATGGAATCTAGCGATAGTGCGAAAAAAGGGAAAGTATTATTAGCAACTGTTAAAGGTGACGTACATGATATTGGGAAAAATCTCGTTGAAATTATTTTATCGAATAACGGATATGAGATTATTAATTTAGGGATCAATGTTCGCTCGGATCGAATTGTTCAAGAAGTACAAGAAAAGAAGCCTGACATTATAGGCCTGTCTGGTTTATTAGTAAAATCAGCACAACAAATGGTAACGACTGCTGAAGATTTAAAAGCGGCGGATATTGATATTCCAATCGTTGTAGGCGGGGCAGCGTTAACGAGAAAGTTTACAGATAATCGTATTTCGCCATCCTATAAAGGACTCGTATGTTATGCAAGTGATGCGATGACCGGGCTTGATATTATTAATAAGCTTCAAAAAGAAGAAGAGCGTGAGAAGATGAAGCAGGATAAAAAAGAACGTCATCTTCATATCGTAACAAAAGAAGAGAAGAAAGTAGAAATTCCAGCAGTAATTGAGCCATTACAAAAATCAGAGGTTATGGTTCCGGATTCAACAAAACGAATTGTATTACGAGATGTTCCTGTTTCACATCTCGCACCGTTTCTAAATAGACAAATGCTACTTGGACATCATCTTGGATTAAAAGGAAGTGTGAAGAAACATTTGCAAGAGGGAGATAAAAGAGCACATGAATTAAATGATTTAATAGACGAATTATTGCAGGAAGGACAATCTTGGTTAAAACCGAAAGCAGTGTATCAATTTTTCCCAGCGCAAAGCGACGGACAACATATTGTAATATATGATCCAGAAGATCATACGCGTGTTATAGAGCGTTTCACATTCCCGAGACAAGGAAAAGCACCCTATCGTACTTTAGGTGATTATTTACGACCACTTGGAGATGAAATGGACTATGTTGCTTTCCTATCTGTTACTGTTGGGGAAGGCGTTCGGGACATTGCTGAAGAGTGGAAGGCGAAAGGTGATTATTTACGCAGTCATGCCATTCAATCGTTAGCGCTTGAATTAGCAGAAGGACTTGCTGAAAAAACACATATGCTCATTCGTGATCGCTGGGGCATTCCAGATTCACCTGAACTGACGATGGAAGAACGTTTCCGCACGAAATATAGAGGGATACGCGTGTCATTTGGTTATCCAGCATGTCCAGAACTTGCAGATCAAGAAAAGCTATTTCGCTTAATTCATCCAGAGGAAATAGGTATTTCATTAACGGAAGGGTTTATGATGGAGCCAGAAGCGTCTGTAACGGCTATGGTATTTTCTCACCCCGAGGCAAGATATTTTAGTGTATTATAGTCTAGAAGGGGGAGACGTATGAAGAAAATAGTCTTTACAGGTGGCGGTTCGGCAGGGCATGTAACACCTAATTTAGCCATTATTCCATATTTACAAGAACAGAATTGGGATATTTCTTATATTGGTTCTCATCAAGGAATTGAGAAAACGATTATAGAAAAGGAAGACATTCCGTACTATAGTATTGCCAGCGGAAAGCTGCGCCGTTATTTTGATTTAAAAAATATAAAAGATCCTTTTCTTGTAATGAAGGGTGTTATGGATGCGTATGTAAGAATTCGAAAACTAAAACCGGATGTGATTTTTTCAAAAGGTGGTTTCGTATCTGTACCAGTCGTAATAGGAGGATGGTTAAATAGGGTACCAGTTTTATTACATGAATCCGATATGACGCCAGGACTAGCAAACAAAATTGCGCTCCGTTTTGCTTCGAAAATATTTGTTACATTTGAAGAAGCTGCGAAACATTTACCGAAAGAAAAAGTAATCTATACAGGATCTCCTGTACGGGAAGAAGTGCTAAAGGGAAATCGTGAAAAAGGTTTAGCATTTTTAGGTTTTTCACGTAAAAAGCCAGTTATTACAATTATGGGAGGAAGTTTGGGCGCGAAGAAGATTAATGAAACAGTTCGAGAGGCGTTACCAGAACTTCTGAAAAAATATCAAATTGTTCATCTTTGCGGAAAAGATAATCTTGATGAAAGTTTACAAAAAAAAGAAGGGTATAGACAATTTGAATATGTACACGGAGAGTTACCAGACATATTAGCGATAACAGATTTTGTTATTTCACGTGCAGGATCAAATGCCATTTTTGAGTTTTTAACATTGCAAAAGCCGATGGTTTTAATTCCGTTATCGAAATTTGCAAGCCGTGGAGATCAAATACTAAATGCAGAGTCTTTTGAAAGACAAGGATATGCTTCCGTATTGTATGAAGAGGATGTAACGGTGAACTCTCTTATAAAGCATGTCGAAGAGTTAGATCGAAATAATGAGACGTATAAAACGGCACTAAAAAAATACAATGGAAAAGAAGCAATTCAAACAATCATTCACCATATTTCAGAGGCATGATGAAAAAATCATGTCTCTTTTAGTAGGTTGAAAGATTCCAAGAAACGGTGTTTTTATGTTACAATAAAGTGAAACTTTAATCAGTGGGAGGTTCACCCCCACTGATTATCAGCCCTCACCAATCGGGCTTTTACGGGCAGTTAATCCGCCACCTAACTTCTTTGTTTTCGCTGAATTTTGAGGTGGGGGTCTTACGGCCCGTTAATGCGGGGTAACAAATGGTTAGTAGGGAAATTCCAATTAATGAAGCGTGAAAATACGAATGGATTAGGAGTGACTGTGTTGGAGCTAAGTCTCTATGAAAATACTGCACTTATTATATGCTTTGTGTTGTACGTTGGTAGTGTTATTGTTTATATTTCAAGGAAATTTTCGCAAGAAAGAGCGCTTGAAAAATCAGAGATAACAGCTGAACTAGAAATGTTAGCTGATGAAAGTTATAAAAAGCAAAAAATAAAAGAAAATCATGAAGCATCCCATCATTTAAACGCAAATAAGTTTTAAAGATGGGGATTTTTTTTGAAGTCGTTCTTTATTATAGCTATAACAAATAACGCTAAAGCGGAGTTTCCCCATACATAATGAAGGAGTGTATATAAATGAATTTTTATATCGCCTCAGGATTCAAAAATAAACATCTTGTACGTTCTATAGCAAATGAACTGAAACATGCAGGATGGCACCATACATATGATTGGACAAGAAACGAAAGAGCTGTGAATCAAGAGCAATTAAGAGAAATTGGTCTGGCAGAAAAGAATGCTATTAAAGAAGCGGATGTATTTTTACTTATATTAGATGGTGGAAACGGGAGCCATACAGAGTTTGGAATGGCGATTGCGCTAGAGAAAAAGATATATGTATATCATGAAGGAAACCCGCTCCAAACAACGTTCTATCACTTACCAGAAATAAATATTTTTGAAGGCGATGCAGCTGAATTTGCATCTCATGTTATGAAGCATGTGAAATAATAGTAATTACCTAAAAGGTTATAAAAGTAATCTTTTGGGTACAGTGATGATAAGAAAAAGTATATAAAGGGGTTACATCATATGAAATTAGAAAATGGATGGGAAACGAGCTTTTTAGAAGTCGTACAAAAAAGTGAATTTAAGAAAGAAGCACTTCTTAGTCAATTGCTTTGTGAGGATAGTGAAGAAGTTGAGGAGCTTGTTGACGATTATGGTTATGAAGAAATCATTGACCGTGAACATGATGATGAATTAGCTGATATTTTAGGAGAAGCACTTTTTAGTGAGATGGAACGACACGTATTCTTATCTTCACAGCCAGAAGAAAAACTTATTTCATTCGTAAATGGATTAGGCTTTCATGTGTTAGACTGGATCGTTCTACTTGAAACAGAATTTGGCATTGATAGTGCACACTTTACGTCGGACGCCATGAAAATGTTAGAAAAGCGTTTTAGACAATTTCCATACATAGAAGATAAGACAATTTTTGATATGACATTTGGAGAAGCAATGGATGTATTAGAGTCCATTACAGGGTTACAACTGAAGGAAAAGATGAACGTATAATGTAAAAAAAGAACGTGAGGATATCACGTTCTTTTTTTACATTATAATAATTTTGTCATCTAATTTTGTTTGTCCGCTAAGAAGTGCGTTTAAATATTCCACTTTTCTTATACAGGCCTGTATATGTCTTTCAACCTCTTGTAACTCTGTTTGGTGATGTGTTTCAATCGGATGAATTTGTACGTTGAATTTTTCAAATTGACTACTATATGTTATTTCTGCATAGCCGCTCATAATATCGGTTTCGTTATGAAATAAAAATTGCTTTGTTTTCTCACAGAATGATACATCCTGAAAGCCATATACTTTTAATGCTTCAATTACTTTTTTAATCATTTTTGTATTCATTTTTTAACCCTCTTTACGAAATTCTACTTATATTATAACATAAAAAATTATATAGAAAGCGCTTCCAAGTGTGTTTTATTATAAACTTTACGTTTCAATCACAAAATGAAACAAAGAAAAAATAATTGTAAAGAAGGAAGGACTCTTTTATTGTTTCGTCATATATATAGAGAAATAGTGCAATGAAAGGAAATTTTCCGAGGTGGAGATCGTATTTCCAATTTGAGCGCAGTAAAAGAGGTGAAAATCTTGAACTTTGATATTGTAGGACAAAAAGCATATATAAAAGATGGACCGCATCGGAACCGAATTGGAATTGTAAAGAAAAGCGAGACAAAATTAGAATCGCAGTTTGCTATTGTAATTGGAGAACAAATCATTGATGTAGAGCTAAAGGATATCGTGTTAGTTGGAGTAGACGTAGGACAATTTCATAAATGGTGCGAGCAAAATGGATATTTGTGAAAAGGACGGGCTGTGAGATAATGAAATATATTTGAGAAAAGAGAATATGTTATTGTATTCTCTTTTCTATGTGTAAGGAGACGGAAATGAAGTATAAAGAACAAGATTTTACATAGTGTTTGAGACAGTATGTTATGCCTTGTGTTTAAAAGATAAAGAGGAAGATGGAAAGAAATAAAAAAGGACGCTAACAGTTTTTGTTAGCGTCCTTTTTATTATGAAGCAATTTTACCAGTTTTTGTATCATCTTGATTGTACGTATCTTCATCTAATTCACCAAGCCATTTACTAGAAATAAGACCTGCTGTCATAGAACCACTTACGTTAAGAGCTGTACGGCCCATATCGATTAATGGCTCAACCGAGATAACAAGAGCGACAATACCGATTGGTAAGTTCATTGTAGATAGTACGATTAACGCTGCGAATGTTGCACCGCCACCAACACCGGCAACACCGAATGAGCTAATGGCAACGACAGCGATTAAAGTTAAAATAAATTGCGGTTGTAATGGATCAATTCCTACAGTTGGAGCGACCATCATTGCAAGCATTGCTGGATAAATACCTGCGCAACCGTTTTGCCCGATAGATACTCCAAACGATGCTGCAAAGTTTGCAATCCCTTCGGAAATACCAAGCTTTTCTTTTTGCGCTTCAATATTTAATGGCATTGCACCAGCGCTAGAGCGAGATGTAAATGCAAATGTTAATACGGGGAACACCTTTTTAAAATATTGAATTGGATTTAAACCAGATAGAGCAATTAATAATAAGTGGATAACGAACATTACGATAAGTGCCACGTAAGACGCTAACACGAAGTTACCAAGTTTTAAAATAGCGTTTATATCGCTACCAGCAACTGTTTTTGCCATAAGAGCTAATACGCCGTATGGAGTAAGACGTAAAATTAACGTTACCATACGCATTACGATTGCATATACAGCATCAAGCATTTTCTTAAATAGCTCTGCTTGTTCTGGATATTTTCGCTTTACACCTATAAAGGCGATACCGATAAAGGCTGCAAATATTACAACAGAAATTGTTGATGTTGGACGAGCACCTGTTAAATCAAGAAACGGATTTGTAGGCAACAGTTCTAATAATTTATCTGGAATTGTTGTTTTTTCAATCGAAGTAAATCTTTCTTCAACTAGCTTGAGACGAGCAGATTCTGCATCACCTTGTTGCAGGCCTGTTGCTGATACATCAAATCCTGCACTTGCAGCGATACCGACAGCTGCAGCGATTCCTGTAGTAAGAATTAAAATTCCGATAATAAGACCACTGATTTTACCAAGATTTTTTGTTAACTGTAATTTTGTAAATGCTGAAATAATAGATACTAAAATAAGTGGCATAACGATCATTTGAAGTAATTTCACATAACCGTTACCGATTAAACCAAACCAAGTATTTGATTCAATAATTACTTTAGAAGTTGGCTCATAAATAAATTGTAATATAAGACCGAATATAATTCCGACTCCTAGAGCAGTAAATACACGTTTATTAAAAGATACATGCTTACGTTGCATATAATATAATACGCCAACTAAGATGAGCATGACTGCAACGTTAATTCCGACAAGCAGTGTATTCATGTTGATTCCCCCTAATTCCAATCTGTTATATAGAATATAAGTTAATAAAACCTATAAGTCAACTAGGAAATTGAGTAATTAAAAAAAGATGGCAAAATGCCACCTTTTAATGTCCAGCCCCAGGGACAAGTAAGAACGTCGTGTAGTATGTAAATCCTATGAAGAAAACAGTTAAATATGCCCCGAATACGTATATATACATACGCTCTGTTAATTTTAAATAGCTTAAAAGTACGAAGAAACCTGTTTGTCCTAAAAATAGTAGTGCAGCCTGTTGCATATCCCCTACGTAAAACATAACCGAGAAAATTCCAGTCCAAAAGCCGAGAACGCGAAACATGCGCTCCATGCCATCTCCCTCCCTTTCTAAAAAAAGTAAACCTCACCTCATTATAGTTTATTTTTCTTACTATTGTAAATATTCGTTCATATAAAAAGAAGCCAATTATAATTGCCTTCTTTTTATATGAAAAATTAAATTGTTAGTTTATAATTACAAGATTTACATCCATCTAGTAGACTATCATTTCGTGTTAATTCCGTGTTAGGGAATAGGATTTCAAAAATCCCTTTCATCATATCTCCGTGCATATTACAAATTTCAGTTGGGTGATGAACAGCAACTTCTTTAAATGGACAATTGTGTACATCATAGAAAATTTTCGTTCCATCTGCACTTAATTCGAATGCAGGTGATAAGCCAGCCGTTGAGAAAGCTTCTTTTGCAATTTGAACTTTTTGTTCCACTGTTAAAGCATCTTCACTCACATTTAAACGTTGCATATGTTGTTGCATTAATTCGGCTCCGAATTGTTTTCCTGTTTCGTATAGCGCTTTTTCGCCAGCAGCGCCAAGGCTAAGTAAAGAATTAAATGCTATTCTTGCTAACAATTGATAATCACGGAATGGAAATTGTAATTGGATAACATCTTCAGATAATACATATAATCTGCTTGGTCTTCCGCCTTTTCCTGTTTTCTTCGTTTCTGATTTCAGCATATGAACATCTTCTAATTTAGATAAATGTAAACGCGCTACGTTTGGATGAATCTCAAACTCATCTGCAATTTCTTGTACAGTTACGTAACTATGTTTTTGAGAAATATATTTATAAATGTAATAACGAGTTGGGTCAGATAATACACCTGTAATTTTTAAAGTTTGTTCCATGAGGATCTCCACCTTTATCACTTTATCCAAGATAATAACATTATAATACAGATAAACATGAGTATAGGTAATTTTAGACAATAATTCGTAAATTGTTCATAATTTCACAAACATATTTTTCCTTTTTTCTCTATGGAAAATGTGAAAGTCCCAATTTTTCTTGTTCCTGTTTTCGTGCTATATACATAGTGGGGAGGGAAAAATGATGAATGGAATTGAAAGCTTTGCGAATGTGATTTTGAAAGAAGCGTGTAGGGTACAAGCGTCAGACTTGCATATTGTGCCCCGGCAGAAGGACGTAGTGGTTCAACTGCGTATAGGAAAAGATTTAATTACGAAACATCGTATTGAAAAGGAATTTGGAGAAAAACTTGTTTCACATTTTAAATTTTTAGCATCTATGGATATAGGAGAGAGGCGGAAGCCACAAAATGGTTCATTGTATTTACAAATGGATGGACAAGAAGTGTATTTACGCCTTTCCACACTTCCGACCATATACCAAGAAAGTCTCGTTATTCGTCTTCATTTACAAGCATCTATCCAGCCGTTATCTCATCTTTCTTTATTTCCAAGTACAGCGAAAAAACTACTCTCTTTTTTACGATATTCACATGGGTTACTCGTATTTACTGGACCGACTGGTTCTGGGAAGACGACAACAATGTATGCATTATTAGAGGTAATTAGAAAAAAGAAAACACGTCGCATCGTTACACTGGAGGATCCAGTTGAAAAAAGAAATGACGATTTATTACAAATTCAAATAAATGAAAAAGCAGGTATCACATATGAGGCGGGACTAAAGGCTATTTTACGTCATGATCCAGATGTTATTTTGGTCGGTGAAATTCGTGATGAAGAAACAGCAAAAATCGCTATAAGAGCAAGTTTGACGGGACATTTAGTAATGACGACATTGCATACGAATGATGCGAAGGGGGCGATACTCAGGTTCATGGATTTTGGCATAACGAGGCAAGAGATTGAACAATCTTTATTGGCTATAGCTGCACAGCGACTTGTCGAATTGAAGTGTCCGTTTTGTAGAGGAAAGTGCTCAACTCTATGTAAATCAATGAGGCAAATAAGACAAGCGAGTATTTATGAGTTGTTATATGGGCATGAGTTAAAACAAGCGATTAAAGAAGCAAATGGGGAATGCGTCACGTACAAGCATGAAACATTAGAATCTTCGATACGAAAAGGGTACGCTTTAGGATATTTAGAAGAGGATGTTTATGTTTAAGAAAACATGGAGTTTAAGTGATCAAGTAGTATTACTGAAACGATTAGGAGAACTATTAGAAAAAGGATATTCCCTTTTGCAGGCATTAGAATTTTTACGGTTTCAATTACCTTTAGAAAAGAAAGTACAATTGCAGCACATGATTGATGGATTAAAAGGTGGAAAAAGTCTACACGACTCTTTTCATCAATTAATGTTTCATCAGGAGATGTTAAGCTATTTATTTTATGCCGAGCAACATGGTGATATTTCTTTTGCATTGCAACAAGGGAGTACACTTCTTTATAAGAAGGATAAATATAGGAAAGATATGTTGAAAATAATGCAGTACCCTATGTTTTTGGCGTTCTTTTTAATAATCATGCTTTTTGTTTTTAACCTCATCTTATTGCCTCAGGTTGAGATGGTATATAGTTCGTTTGGTTCGACAGTACCGTTACTTATAGAACAAATATTAAGTGCAATTAAGCTACTACCCTACCTTATTATTAGTACTATTTTTATCGTTATTATTGGATGTAGTGTATATATGTTGTACTTCCGAAAACTCCCACATATCCACCAGGTAAAATTTATGCTTCGTATTCCCCTCATAAAAACCTTTCTTATTTTAAAGCATTCGCATTATTTCGCCACACAATTGAGTGGCTTATTAAATGGCGGACTATCGGTACTCGAGGCTCTAACAATAATGATAGAGCAAAAATATAATCCGTTCTTCCAGTATGAAGCGGGACGAATTGAAAGGCAATTAATTGCAGGAGAGCCATTACAATCTATTATTGCTAAAAGTGGATATTACGAGAAAGAACTTTCTTATATTATTACGCATGGGCAAGCAAATGGTAATTTGGCGATTGAATTAGGTGACTATAGCAATCTTATTATGGAAAAGATGGAGCAAAAAATTAAACATATGTTAGTGATCATTCAACCAATTTTATTTACGTGTATTGGAGGAATAGTCGTTCTTATGTATTTAGCAATGATTATGCCAATGTTTCAAATGATGAATTCTATTTAGGAGGTATTTACATGCAGAATGAGGAAGGGTTTACCCTTTTAGAAATGTTATTAGTTATGGTCGTAATAACTGTATTATTACTATTAATTATTCCAAATGTAGTTACACAGCGTTCATCTGTCGAAGGAAAAGGATGTAAAGCTTATGTGAAATCTATAGAAGCGCAAATACAAGTATACCAATTACAACATAATAAAATTCCTACGTTAAAAGAGCTAAGTGATGGGAAGTATATTACAGCTGATAAGTGTCCGAATGGTGAACCAATTCATATTTCAAATGATGGCACCGTATCAATTGGGACACTGTGAAAGAAAAAGGTTTTACTCTTTTAGAAATGTTACTTGTTCTATTTGCAATTTCTGTACTAAGTATGGCCACGTATTTTAACGTACATTCATTATATGAAAAACAAAAAATCGAACAATTTTTGAGACAGTTTTCAAATGATATTTTGTATATGCAACAATTAGCGATAAATCGCCAAAAACATTATACATTACGATGGCATAAAGATAGACATATGTATTATATAGGGGAGTCGAGTACGAATCTTTCTATCATTAAAAGAGAATATGATAGCGATATACAAATTGATTTGAATACTTTTCCTAATCCGATGACATATAATCCGAGTGGAAATATTAATAGAGGTGGCACGATTTTACTTTCGTATCGAAGTTATAAATATGAGATTGTATTTCAGCTTGGAAGAGGGAGATTTACGTATCGTGAAATGTCAAAAAGGGTCAGTGATGGCTGAAATGCTTGTAGCATTAAGTATATTAATGATGGTGGTATCTTTACTACTTCCGCAAACAGTATTAATTATGCAAGAACGAAAAAATATACAAATTCGTTATAAGGCATTTGTATTATTAAAAAGAGAAGCAGCTTTATATATGTATGAGAATGAGGAAAAACAACAAAAAGAACAAGTCATAAACGGAAATGTATATTACACATATTGGGGAGGAAATGAAGTTTGTGCGATGTGGAAAGATGTGAAAGGAAGAATGATGGAACAATGCTTTTATGCAGGAGAGAAAATAAATTAGAAGCTGGGTTTACATTAATAGAAATGATCGTCTGTTTCTTTTTGTTATCACTGTTCTTTTTACTCTTCCCACGTTTAAATTTTATCGGAATGGAAAATAAACAATTGAAAGGATTAAATGATTGGGAGTGGGATGTGTTTTTAGGGCAAGTGCAAGTAGAGTTTCGTGAAGTATCATTTGTGGAAAAAATTGTTCCTGAAAATAGAGAGAGTATGTTGCGCTTCCGTCTTCGCACTGGAGATGAAGTGACGTATGAAAAATTGAATAATCAACTTATAAGAAAAGTGAATATGCGCGGAAGAGAAGTTATATTACAAAATGCTGTAATGGTTTCATATGAAGTAACCCCTCATTTGCTTTCTATAAATGTGAAAGATATGAGTGGGAAAATATATGAAGGTGTAGCTGTAAGATATAGCGAAATGGAAATCAATACATGAGAAAACAAGATGGATTTACGATGCCAGGAACAATCATTTTTCTTGTATTATTAACTTCGTTCTTTGTATACGAAACGAATATGTTGCTTATAGATAAAAAATTTTATATTGAAATAGAGCAAAAGTTTGTACTGGAGGAACTATTAAATCAATCTATTACAAATATAAAAAATGACTTACAGCAAAAAGAAAAAAAAGATACTTTTTTCTTTCAATATGAAAAGGGAGAAGCAAGTGGAAATTACGTTTTTGAAAACGATGTTGTTCTTGTTTCATTGCAGTGCAAAATTAAAGAGGAAGTTTTCTATAAGGTGAGCTTTCGGTATAGAAAAAAAGATGAGAAAATATTCGAGTGGATAGAAGGATAGTGTGTAAAATATACGGATAAAAACCATGATTTTCCACATTGGAGCGAGTTGATTTTTTTATAAGAAATGGGTAAATATAACGAACGAAAGTTTAAATTTTCTCAAAAAAGAGAAAGGTAGAAAGAATATGATATATTCATGCTATCCAATCATTATTTTTAGGGAGAATAGGGAAATGACAAACAACAATCAAATAGGTGAAAATAAGGAACAAACTATTTTTGATCATAAAGGAAATGCAATTATGACAGAAGATAGGGAAATACAAATTATTTCAAAATTCGAAGAACCTCTTATTGTCGTGTTAGGAAATGTATTAAGTGATGAAGAGTGTGATGAATTAATTGAATTGTCTAAAAGTAAATTGGCACGTTCTAAAGTTGGTTCATCACGTGATGTAAATGATATTCGAACGAGTCGTGGTGCATTTTTGGACGATAATGAACTTACTGTGAAGATTGAAAAACGAATTTCATCTATCATGAATGTTCCTGCCTCGCATGGAGAAGGATTACACATTTTAAATTATGAAGTGGATCAACAATATAAAGCGCATTATGATTATTTTGCGGAACATAGTAGATCAGCTGCTAATAATCGTATCAGTACGCTTGTCATGTACTTAAATGATGTAGAAGAAGGCGGAGAAACGTTCTTTCCGAAATTAAATCTTTCTGTGCATCCTAGAAAGGGAATGGCAGTATACTTTGAGTATTTTTATCAAGACCAATCACTAAATGAGCTTACGCTACACGGAGGGGCACCTGTAACGAAAGGTGAGAAATGGATTGCAACGCAGTGGGTGAGAAGAGGTACTTATAAGTAAAAGCGAGTGTGTGACGTTTTGTTCTTCATTGTATAAGGAGAACAAAACGTTTTTTTATTAAATAATGTAATCTTTCGTTATAATAACAAATAATAACGGATGATTGAGAGGAACGAACATGAAATCTATATACATAACCGGTTATATGGGAGCAGGGAAAACAACAATTGGAAAAGCGTTAAGTAAAGAACTTCATATGGATGTTGTAGATACAGACCAAAAAATTGAAGAGAAACAGGAGAAGGAAATTCGTGATATTTTTGCCGAAGAAGGTGAAATGGCTTTTCGGGAATATGAAAGTGAAATGTTACGTGCACTACCCAGTTGTAATGTAATTATTACAACTGGTGGCGGAATCATTGAACGAGAGGAAAATCGAAAGTGGATGAAGGAAAATGGAACTGTCGTGTATTTATATTGTGATCCACATGTAATTGCAGAAAGGCTTCGTGAAGATACGACACGTCCACTATTTCAGAAGAAAGATATAGAGGCATTTGTGACGAAATTTGAATCGCGCCGAGCTTATTATGAAGAGGCTCATATTCATATCGATACGACGAATAAGTCGGTAAAACAAATTATGAATGAATTAAAAGAAAAGATTAATGAATAAAAAAGTGGACATACTAATCAAGTAGAGGTGATGATAATATGTCTACTAATGATTATGTTCGCTTTGTGACACAGCAGTTTGTGTCGTATATGGATGCTCCAAAAGAAGATCGTAAACAAAAGAAAGAACAACGCCGTGCTGAAAAAGAGCCATTTATGAATAAGTGGTTTGGTGTTATGCCGCTAAGTGCTGCTTTGTTTTATCGAAACGTAAAAAATAAAAGAAAAAAATCAAGTTAACGATTTCGTAATATGTCTAGCAAAATGAAAATCCCCTAGTAGCATCATACTACTAGGGGATTTTCATTTACTGTACAGACTCTTTCTCTTCTGTAACAGCATGTATTTTATTGTTTACCCAAACAAATCCAATTCCGATACAAATGGAAATGCCCCATCCAACAGCGGTCATAATTGCTCTCATTTCACCATAGCCATCTACACCGAAAACAGAGATGAAATAAATTTTTAAGAAGCTTTTTAATATGAATTGCAGCCCGAAAAATAGCGTTAAATATTGTAGTGCTGGATAGATACGACTATCACGATACAGTTCGCGACTTTTATCACGGTCGTGGCCTTGCAGTGCTGCAATATCTGCTGCGAAATATAACATAAGTGGTTTTTTTATAAAAATTGTACATATAACGATAATACCGAGTACGATGTGATAATACGCATCGTTCCACAACATTCGTTCAGCGGACCCGGATAATAAATCTACCGTTGTATTAGAAATGAGTGTAATTAAAATAAAGAACCCTGTTACGTTAAACTGTTTTTCTTTCTTAAAAGTATACAGTGTATAAATAATCCCAGGAACAGAGGAAAGTAACATCGCGTAATAAGGATCGATATAAGGTTTTGCAAATTTCCAAATGAGGAATGGGATTACGAGATAAAAGACAAGATCTAATATAGCTTTTTTATTTTGATTCATACAAATCCTCCTTAAGTCATACATATATTTTATAATATAATTTCTGAAAATTGTATAAGGTTTAATGGGAAAAGAAAAAATATATCAATTTTTGAGGGCGTAGTAGATTGAAAAAAATTGCCCCTAGCGTAGTAAGTTTTTTTAGTATATAATAAAGGAAACGCTTTCAATTTTAATTTGTTCACAAAATGGACGGAAAATCACATATTTACTATCGATATGTTGCTTTATAATGAAACTAATTAAATATACATGCATACAATATTGTGAAATAAATAACATAAATAATCTATATAAATGTAAACGTTATCAAAATAGAGAGGTGGAGACAATGAGTAAATTTTTCTTCAATCATAATCCAGCAACAGTAGAGGATGGAAGGCTTGTTAAATATGCTGAAATTATTTATGGAGAAGGTGGCCGTTCTGTATTAGAAAATTTAATGGTGAAGGCATCTATCAGATTGCGTGATCGTTATCCGAATAAATCTGACGAGCAAATCTCGAACCTTGTAAATAAAGGCATCCATGATATGTTTCAAAAATACGTGAGTGAGTAAGAGTAGCCAATAGCTGCTCTTATTTTTTGTATAAGGATTGTGCCTCTAGCTGAAAATAAGGGTGTATTTTGAAAGATATAAAAAGGGGTGAGAAAGATGAGTAATGGAATTGGTCGTTCAAAAGAAAATCTGCCAACTGATGCAAATCATGTGAGTGCAAAGGATCGTGCGTATCAAAAACGCATGGCAAAGCAAAAACAACAAGAGCGTAATGGCGATAGAGGATAACTCAAAAAAAGCTCCTTCTAAACAGAAGGGGCTTTTCACGATAGAAAATGATTCGCGGTAACATAAAAGAGTCCACCGTTAATAATTTGCACTGTAATGCGGGGTTCATACTGTTCTTGCAGTGCTTGTTTTTCAATTTCATAGCTTTCAGGAAGTTCATCACTTTCTTCATAAAAACGATTTAAAAGGTCTAAATCGTGATTCCAGCGCACTCTTGCTTCTTTCGCCCACGTATGGTCATCTTCTGCAATAATATTTTTTAAAGCATCCTCTATACGTTGTAAACCGCTTTGCGGTTTAATAATAGGCGAGAGCGTAAAACAAAAGTCAGGTATTTTCGGTGTAAGTTTAATTTTAGTTAATGTTTCATGAAAGTTTGCAATCATTGTGCCAGAAATAAGATGAATTCCAATGGAGTGGAGGATATCTTTTTTTCGATCACATTGATAGGAAACTTTTATATTTATACCGAGCCACGGATGGAGCGGTGTATGTGTTGCCCCGCTATGCCGTACTTCCTCATATAAACGTATGTAAGATCCTAGTTCTTTTGTTGTCTGGAAAATTTGATGTAGACGTGGTGAACCGTAGTGAATAAGCTCGCCATCATTTTCTTCATTTTCTGGATTTGTAATAAGAGTAAGGCGCATCGGATTCGGTACGCCTCCTGTTTTCTCAAGGTAGTGCCAATAAAAAGGGCGGTTCATTAATAATTTATCCATCTCGATTGTTAACTGCACATCTAATAAATGAGGAGAACGTTCTAAAATTTCGCAGTTATTTGCCTCAAAAAAATTGTATAAGTAATTATGAATTTCATGTTGCTGCATAGCCTTGCACCTCAGCTTCATTTCGTTTCGCAAAGTCGATAATAGATGTTAAGTTTTCCATCTTAATTCGGATTTCTCCTTCGCTTTTTGACTGCGCGAATATTTCTTGAATATGCGCGTCGATGTTTTTCATATTAATTCTCGTTAAAATTTCATCAAGTTCACCGATAACACGCTCAAATAAATTGATTTTTTCATATAACAGTTTCAAAATATGTTCTTCAACAGTGTGTTTTGTAGCCAAGTTATAAATATGAACATCATTCTTTTGACCAAGACGGTGAATACGTCCGATTCTTTGTTCAAGACGCATTGGGTTCCATGGTAAATCGTAATTAATCATATGGCTACAAAACTGTAAGTTAATCCCTTCGCCACCAGCTTCCGTTGCAATTAGTACTTGTGCGTGGTTTTGGAAAAGCTCCTTCATCCAATCTTTTTTCCCGCGTTTAAACCCGCCGCGGAATGGAACGGAAGAAATACCGTGTTGTTGTAAAAACCATTGTAAGTACATTTGTGACGCTCGATATTCCGTGAAGATGACGACTTTATCGTCAATTTCTTTTATAAGCTCAAGAGCTTTATTCGCCTTTGAGTTGAAAGGAATATGATTAATTTTGTCCATTAGCACATCAATATGCGGGTCTTTTATGTAATGCTCATTTTCCTTCTGTCGTTTTTCTACATGTTTTTTTAATGAATAGTAAACAGCCTCACGACTACTACACGCTTCCCGTTTTAAAGTTAACGATGAGAAAGCGGATGTGAAGGCATCTTGTCCTCGCCAATTTTCAATACCATTATACAAAGCTTGTTCTTCTTCATTAAACTCAACAAAAATTGTACGTACATGTCTCTTTGGCCAATCAATTCCGGTATTATGACGTCGATTTCGGACCATCACTTTGTTAATAAGAGCTTTTAAATCTTCATCAGATTCGGCTGAACGATTTTTTGAAGCGTAATATTCTTCAAAGTTGGATTGATTGCCTAAATGTCCTGGCTTTAATAAAGAAACAAGGTTGAAAATTTCATCAATCTTATTTTGAACAGGAGTAGCGGTTAATAATAAACAAAATTTCTTTTTTAATCGCTGTGCAAATTCATAGTTTTTTGTTTTATTATTTTTAAGTTTATGTGCTTCATCGATAATAATAAGGTCATATTCTAAGTTCAAAACGATATCACGATGCGGTGAACGTTTTGCAGTATCAATTGATGATACAATCACATCGGCTTGTTCCCACGAGTAGCTTTTCTTTTGGGCTACAGCTGGAATGAAAAACTTTGTATTTAGTTCGTATGCCCACTGTGATACGAGAGAGGCAGGGACGAGTATAAGTACTTTTTTCACAAGGCCGCGGACCATATATTCTTTTAAAATAAGCCCAGCTTCAATCGTTTTCCCAAGTCCCACTTCATCTGCTAGTATCGCTTTGCCATTCATTTGTTCAATGACATTTTGAGCGACTTCTAATTGATGAGGAAGTGGTGTGAAATGAGATAAATGTTTTGGTGCTTGTAATCCATCGAAAGTAGGAACAAGTAACGATTTTTCTGTTTTATAAGCTAAATGATATAAATCCCAGTTTGTCCAAGGGCCATCTTCGTCAATTCTATTTAAAAAATTGTTTTGCCACGTTCGATCTATGGAAATATCGACATTCATTACGACTCTCCCACCTTTTATAAACTAAAGTAATTATTAAAAAAATCTTTATTATATAAGCTTTGTAATAAGGCGCTATTACACATACTAAAAGTTAAAGAATAGGCAAAGATAAAGGGCTAAATTTTGAAAGTTGTATTTAATTAGATTAAGAATAAAAAATTCTAAATTATTTTTTATGCTAGAATATTGATGAAATATAGCGAATAATGTTAGGATAATGGTGTGAAATGTGTGGGATCTTTCGTATTTTATCCAAGAAAGTGATTTTTTATTTACGCTTTCATAAAAAAATATAAGGAGATTCCGTATATCCTATCTTTTCAGAGTGAAAATGTTTAGATATGGCGAGCAACTTTTATTGATTTGTCAAAGCATAAGGGGGAGAGAGCATGATTACATTACAACGTACACCGTTATTTGATGTATACGCGAAGTATGGTGGGAAAACAATCGACTTCGGTGGTTGGGAATTACCAGTTCAATTTTCAAGCATTAAAGAAGAACATGAAGCTGTACGTACAGCGGCAGGTTTGTTCGATGTGTCTCATATGGGAGAAGTTGAGGTAAAAGGTGTAGATAGTTTAGCATTTTTACAACGTGTTGTTACAAATGACGTTTCTACCTTAAAGGTAGGAGGCGCACAATATACAGCTATGTGCTACGAAAATGGTGGTACAGTAGATGATTTATTAATCTACAAACGTGGTGAAGAAGACTATTTATTAGTAATCAATGCATCAAATATCGAGAAAGATTACGAATGGTTAGCTAGCCATGTAATTGGCGATGCGAAAGTAGTCAATGTTTCTAGTGAAGTTGCACAGCTTGCAATTCAAGGACCAAAAGCAGAAGGCATTTTACAAAAAGTTGTGTCAGAAGATTTGAAAGAAATTAAGTTCTTTAAATTTAAAAACGATATTCTTGTAGATGGAATTCCAGCACTTGTATCTCGTACAGGTTACACAGGTGAAGATGGATTTGAAATTTACTGTAAGAGTGAAGACGCTGCAAAACTTTGGGAGAAACTTCTTGAAGTTGGAGCAGAAGAAGGCTTAAAAGCATGTGGTTTAGGTGCTCGTGATACACTTCGATTCGAAGCAACATTACCACTTTATGGTCAAGAATTATCAAAAGATATTACACCGATTGAAGCTGGAATTGGCTTTGCGGTAAAACCAAATAAAGAAGCAGACTTCTTTGGAAAAGAAACGTTAAAAGAGCAAAAAGAAAACGGTGCGCCTCGTAAGTTAGTCGGCATCGAAGTAATCGAACGTGGAATTCCTCGTACGCATTACCCTGTATTTATTGGAGAAGAAAAAATCGGGGAAGTAACGAGTGGTACACAATCTCCAACGTTAAAGAAAAGCATTGGTTTAGCACTAATTGATGTAAAATACGCAGCAGTTGATACAGAAGTAGAAATTGAAATTCGTAATAAACGCGTCAAAGCAGTAGTTGTTCCAACACCATTTTATAAACGTTCAAAGTAACGGGGAGAGGGGTAGATTTCATGTTGCATCGTTATCTTCCAATGACAGAAGAAGACAAAAAAGAAATGTTACAAACGATCGGCGTTCAAACGATCGATGAATTATTCTCTGATATTCCAGAGATTGTTCGTTTTAAAGGGGATTTAAAAATTAAAGAAGCAAAATCAGAGCCAGAGCTTTTAAAAGAGTTAACTCAAATGGCTAGTAAAAATGCTAACTTAAAAGAGTACGCTTCTTTCTTAGGAGCAGGCGTATATGATCATTACGCTCCAGTAATTGTAGATCATGTTATTTCTCGCTCAGAATTTTATACAGCTTACACGCCATACCAACCAGAAATTTCACAAGGGGAATTACAAGCAATCTTTGAATTCCAAACAATGATTTGTGAATTAACAGGAATGGATGTAGCAAACTCTTCTATGTACGACGGAGGTACAGCTTTAGCTGAAGCGGCAATGCTAGCAGCTGGCCATACTCGTAAAAAGAAAATTCTTGTATCTAGTGCAGTGCACCCGGAATCAAGAGCAGTACTTGAAACGTATGCAAAAGGTCAACATCTAGAAGTTGTTGAAATTAATCATAAAGATGGTGTAACAGATTTAGACGTATTACAAAGTGAAGTAGACGATACAGTTGCTTGTGTAATCGTTCAATATCCAAACTTCTTCGGACAAGTTGAAAAATTAGCTGATATTGAAAAAATCGTTCATCAACAAAAATCATTATTTATCGTTTCTTCAAATCCATTATCATTAGGTGCATTAACACCACCAGGAAAATTTGGTGCTGATATTGTAATCGGTGATGCACAACCATTCGGTATTCCAACGCAGTTTGGTGGACCACACTGTGGTTACTTTGCAACAACGAAAGCATTTATGCGCAAAATTCCAGGACGTCTTGTTGGACAAACTGTAGATTCAGATGGTAAACGTGGATTTGTATTAACGTTACAAGCACGTGAACAGCATATTCGCCGTGATAAAGCCACGTCTAATATTTGTTCAAACCAAGCGTTAAATGCATTAGCAGCTTCAGTTGCAATGACGGCACTTGGTAAACAAGGTGTGAAAGAAATGGCACGTCAAAATATTTCTAAAGCACAATATGCAAAACGTCAATTTGAAGCGAAAGGCTTCACTGTAACATTTGCTGGACCATTCTTCAATGAGTTCGTTGTAGATTGCAAGCGTCCAGTGAAAGAAGTAAACGACGCATTATTACAAAAGAATATTATCGGTGGTTACGATCTAGGCCGTGATTATAAAGAGCATGAGAACCATATGCTTGTAGCAGTAACTGAGCTTCGTACAAAAGAGGAAATTGACACACTTGTAAACGAAATGGGGGCTATCCAATGAAGAACCAAGACCAAGCACTTATCTTTGAAGTGAGTAAAGAAGGACGCATAGGATATAGCTTACCAAAATTAGATGTAGAAGAAGTGAAACTAGAAGATGTATTTGAGAGCGATTATATTCGAGTAGAAGATGCAGAGCTACCAGAAGTATCTGAACTTGACATTATGCGCCACTATACAGCACTTTCAAACCGTAACCACGGTGTTGATTCTGGATTCTATCCACTTGGATCTTGTACGATGAAATATAATCCGAAAATTAATGAGAGTGTAGCTCGTTTCGCAGGATTTGCAAATATTCATCCACTACAAGACGAAAAGACAGTACAAGGTGCAATGGAATTAATGTACGACTTACAAGAGCATTTAATTGAAATTACAGGTATGGATACTGTTACATTACAACCAGCTGCTGGTGCACACGGAGAATGGACAGGCTTAATGTTAATTCGTGCATACCATGAAGCGAATGGTGACTTTAACCGTACGAAAGTAATTGTACCTGACTCTGCTCACGGAACGAACCCAGCATCTGCAACTGTAGCTGGTTTTGAAACAATTACAGTAAAATCAAATGAAAATGGCCTTGTTGACTTAGAAGACTTAAAACGTGTTGTAAACGAAGAAACAGCAGCACTTATGTTAACAAATCCTAATACATTAGGTCTATTCGAAGAAAATATTTTAGAAATGGCAGAAATCGTCCATAATGCAGGCGGTAAATTATACTATGATGGTGCAAACTTAAATGCGGTATTAAGCCAAGCACGCCCAGGAGATATGGGATTTGACGTTGTGCATTTAAACCTTCATAAAACATTTACAGGTCCTCACGGCGGCGGTGGTCCAGGTTCTGGTCCAGTAGGTGTGAAAGCTGATTTAATTCCGTACTTACCAAAACCAATTTTGGAGAAAACGGAAAATGGCTATCACTTTAACTATGATCGTCCAGAAGCAATTGGGCGCGTAAAACCATTCTATGGTAACTTCGGAATTAACGTTCGTGCATACACGTATATTCGCTCTATGGGTCCAGATGGCTTGCGTGCAGTAACTGAGTATGCTGTATTAAATGCGAACTATATGATGAGAAGATTAGCGCCATTCTACGATCTTCCATTCGATAGACATTGTAAGCATGAATTTGTATTATCAGGTCGTCGTCAAAAGAAACTTGGTGTACGTACATTAGATATTGCAAAACGTCTGCTTGATTTCGGTTACCATCCACCAACAATTTACTTCCCATTAAATGTGGAAGAATGTATTATGATTGAGCCGACAGAAACAGAATCAAAAGAAACATTAGACGGTTTCATTGATAAGATGATTCAAATTGCTAAAGAAGTAGAAGAAAATCCAGAAGTTGTACAAGAAGCACCTCATACGACAGTTATTAAACGTTTAGACGAAACGATGGCTGCACGTAAACCAGTTTTACGTTATGAAAAGTCAGCTCCTGTACAAGTTTGATTAGAATAACAAAGGAAGAACTCGCTATATGCGGGTTCTTTTTTGTGTGGAGAATTTTTCCAGTTATTTGTGGGCAGTAAAGTTTCCACCTCAAAACTTGGCTGGTGCAAAGAAGTTAGGTGGGAGATAAACTGCCGATTGGTGTGAGCTAATAATCAATGGGGATGAACAAAAACCCCTACTGATTAAAGTTTCACTTTATGCAGAAGTGGTGAAGAAAATGTTAAAATTTTATATTTTTTGTTTCATAATGGTGTAAAGAAGCAGTTTCATAGGTGATTTTGTTGAAAAAGTCGGTTTGATAAAAGTATTTATTTTTGTTAGAATTTTATTGAAATTAAGAAGATGTAATGAGATAGGAATGACTCATTTTTATGTATATGTGAAAAAACGAGCAAGCTGGGGGTGAAAATGTGGGATATCGGTGTTATAGAATGATATACCATTTAGAAAACGGAAAAACGATTAAAGATGTAAAAGAATTTTGTTATCGAGACCAAGGAAAAGTGCTAGAAAGAGTAGCGCATCGTGTAATGGATAATAGAGAAGTAACGGCAATTGATAAGCAAGGAACGATCATTTCAATAGCATGTGAGGACATTGTAAAGGTGGAACTTGATTACATAACAGAAAGTTAACCTTGAGTCATATCGAATTATTCGATAAAATATACTGTTGAATGGTGAAGTGAGAAGAGAGGAGTTTATCATGGGTAGTACAAGACACTTTTATATGTTTATCTTAGCGTTTGTTCTAGTTGTGGCATTAACGATTTATTTAATTGTTGATAGCACTTGGTACAACACAGTTCATCCGGCGTTCCTTCTGTTTATGTATGTAGGAATTGCGGTAGTGAGTTTCGGAATGAGAGATGAGATGTTAGATCGCTTTGAAAAGTGATACATATACGAAAGACCAACAGGAAAATGTTGGTCTTTTTTTCTTGCCAAAAATAGGATGGTGTGTATATACTGTATATGTAAGGTATATACAGTATATACACAAACTGGAGGGAAACATGAATATTATTATTTCGAATTCTTCCCAAGACCCTATTTATGTGCAAATAAGAAAACAAGTAAGCCAGCTTATTTTAAATGGTGGTTTAAAGGGTGGAGACCAATTACCGTCTATTCGTAGCTTAGCGAAGGAATTACAAATTAGTGTAATTACAACGAAGCGTGCGTACGAGGAGCTTGAGAAAGAAGGATATATAGAAACTGTTGCTGGGAAGGGGACTTATGTTTCACGTAAAAATAATGAACTACTAAAAGAACAAAGGCTTCGTCTATTGGAAAGTAAAGCGGAAGAGATTGTAAATGAAAGTAAAGCGTTGCAGCTTTCACTTGAAGATTTACAGCAGATGATTGCGTGTTTATATGAGGGGGAATAAGGGATGTTAGAGCTAAAAAATGTTTGTAAAAGTTATCAAGATTTTGCAGTGAAAAATATAAGTTTTACACTGCCACGCGGATATATTATGGGATTTGTCGGACCGAATGGAGCCGGAAAAAGTACGACGATTAAAATGATTATGAATTTAATTCGAAAAGATAGCGGCGATATAAAAATTTTTGGCAAGGACAATAAGAAAGCCGAAAAGGAAATAAAACAAAATATCGGTTTTGTATATGATGAAAATCATTATTATGAAGATTTAACGTGTGAACAAATGAAATGTATTATTGCACCGTTATATAAAAAGTGGGACGAAGAGCAGTATCAATCGTATATGCATAGATTACAAGTTCCGAAGTATAAAAAAATTAAAGAACTATCAAAAGGAATGAAAATGAAATTTGCGATTGCTATCGCGCTTTCACATCACGCAAAGTTTATCATTATGGACGAACCGACAGCAGGATTAGATCCAGTTGTTCGAAGTGAATTGCTTGATATGTTGCAAGAAATTGTAATGGAAGATGAAGTATCCGTATTATTCTCAACTCATATTACAACAGACTTAGAGCGTATCGCAGATTATATTACGTTCATTAACGATGGAGAAATTATATTTACTGGTGAGAAAGATGAACTAATGGAGAACTACGTAATTGTAAAGGGAAGTAATGATTTATTAGACCGAGAAGGAAAAGAGCTATTTGTTGGATTAAGAAAAAATAAATTTGGTTTTGAAGGTTTAGCGAAGGATAAACAAGCAATTGTCGATTGGTTTGGAAATGAAGTTGTACTAGAAAAGCCTACATTGGACGAGATCATCGTTTACACCGCGAAAGGGAGAAGTGCCTATGCGTCAGCTCGTATATAAAGATTTGTTCTTTTTTCGGGGGATATGGTTTGTATACTTTATTATACCCTTTATATTCTTTTTATTTGAACCCGGTGAGGGAATGCTGTTTCCTATGAGTTGTTTATTTATAACTCTTTCCTTAGTTATTATATTAATCATAATAGATGAACGGAATACAAGTGACATTATGATTAATAGTTTACCGCTAAGTAGAAAGGATATCATAATTGCTAGATATATTTCCTGTGCAATATTTATTGTAGGTAGCATGCTCTCTACTATGTTGATTGTTTTTCTTATAAGAGGTATTGCTTTTATTGGGGATATCGGTACATACCACCCTAATCTGTATATTGAGATTTGGTGGTATGAAGTAATAAATGGAGCTGTTTACGCCATATTTTTTGTTGTAATATTCTTTCCTAGTTATTATGTTACAAGGTCAAAGATAGCACGGAGTATAGTGTCAGGAGGATCAATGGTAGTTGGTGGAATTGCTTGGATATTCATAGGAGATGGATTGGATGAAACAACACCTTCATTCATTGAGTGGATTATGAATCCGGTGCATATTGGTGTATTTATAATTGGAGGAATTATATTAACTAGTGTCTATATCGCTTCTATGTTTCTTACAATTAAAATTTATGAAACGCGTGATTTATAGAGAGGAGAATTCATATGCAACAGTTGATTTTGAAGGAGTTTTTCTTACAGAAGAAAATGTTTCCTTTTTATTTTTTAATACCTATTTTATCTGTTTTTAGAAATTCTGTAGAACCAATGGGGATTGCAATAGGAGTATTTATAACATGTAGTACGATTATATATATTTCTTTTTATTATGACGAGAAAAGTAAAGCAGAAAAAGTATTAGTGAGTTTGCCTATAACGAGACAAGAGATAGTTATAGCTAAATATATTTCAAGCACAGTATTTATTATGGTTGGTTTGAGTGCAACTTTTATAGTCATAATATTAAAAAATATTTTGTTGGACGGGGATATAGTTATGCCTGGATATGCAGTGTTTTCAGCAATAGTAGCAACTTTAATTTATTGTGTAATAACGATACCTGCTAATTACATTGGGGGATATAAAGTTATTACTGTCTTGAATTTGATTATGCTTTTTCCTTTAATCGGTATGATTGGTCTTATGTGCAATATTTTTGGCGATAAAACAATTATGTTAAAAGTACTTCACTCTCAAGAGGCTACACAAGCAATGGGTGTTCTTGGTATCGGAGTATTAGTGAGTATATTCGTATCAATGTTCCTCTCAATGAAAATGTTTCAGGAGGCAGAGTTATAGAAGGGACATTTTCATATTAGGAGGTGTAATACATAATCAAGCAACTAATTTTAAAAGATTTCATCATTCAATGGAAATTTTTAATTTGGTACATACTGTATCCTGTTTTCTTTTATATGGCCTTAACAGATACGGAAAATCTGTTCATAATTATGTCAGTAATTATTACAATTGGGGCAACAGTAAAAACATTTGAAGCAGATAGTAAAAATGAGAGTGAAGTTATAGTAAATAGTTTACCAGTATTGAGAAAACAAATTGTGTTTGCAAAATATATAGTAGCAATTATTATTCTTTTTATAGGCGTAATGGTCGGTTGTTTTACGATGGGAATGAAGAATGGGGTTAACCTATTTGAGTTTATTGAAACGACAATGGTTGCTAGTATTAGCTTTATTTTAGTGTATTTAAGCTTTGTACTACCAATATCCTTTTGGCTAGGGTATAAGAAAACTATTTTTATTACAATAGTAATATTTATGGCACCGATAGTTGTTTTAGAAGCTTTGTTTCAAATCAACTTAGAACAAATTCAATTATATAGTAGCTTGTTATTCATTGGTTCAATATGTATGTTCATAGCATCTGTCTTCGTTTCAGTGAAATTGTATGAGAAGAGAGAATTTTAAAAGGTGCCTTATATAAGGCACCTTCTTCAATAACGACAATAGGAAAGTAAAAGTTTATAAACAGAGAGGCTACTCGGTACAACATCTTTTGGAGTATGTAATATAAAGCTAAAAACGATAACGAGAATGAGAAAGAGAAAAAATAAAAATAAGATCTGCTTATGTATAGAATTTTGCATATTATGCACTCCTTTTTTAGGTAGTATGTCCAAAAGAAAGAAGTGTATGAAAAATGTTAGGGGGAGAATGATGAACAAAAGAAAATGGTTATATAGAATAGGGGTACTTTTCGTTTCAATTGGTCTCATATTAGCAAATTTTTATTCAGACATACCATCACCATTTCCTAATTTGCATAAAGGGATTGGTATAAGTATTGTCATAGTTGGTCTTCTTTGTCTTATCGCATCAAACTTTTACAGAAAGTCTGAATGAATATAAAAAAGGACAGTTACTCTTTTTCAGAAGAACTGTCCTTTTTAAATAATGTATTCCATAGTTTGGCGATACTCCATATAATGACAATTGTAATGGAGGCAATGATGGACCAAACGATTGATATCATTTCAAGTGTCATGTTAGGAAGGAATGTGAGAATGGATACTATTTTATGAAACAATGATTCTATTATGTGAAAACTTATCTGTAATAGAATGACGATACCAAGTGTGATCCATGCTAACATTTGCTTTCCTTTTTCTTTCCACATGATATTCACCTCACGTTAGCTTAATAGTTTTAAGCCAACAGCACCGCATAGAATGCAGCTTAAGAAGGAAAGACGACGCCAATCCGCTGATTCACGGAAAATAAGAATGCCTAGAAGTGCACTTCCAGCAGTTCCGATTCCGGTCCAAATTGCGTAAGCAGTTCCCATCGGTAATGTGTCCATCGCAAGAGATAAGAAGAAGAAGCTTACGCCAAAGTTAGCGATTAAAATAACTTTTGGTGCCCAGCCTTTCTTTTCAGTGGCTACTTTCATAAAGAGTACACCAATAATTTCACAAATACCAGCTAGAATTAAAAATAACCAAGCCATTTTATGCGGCCTCCTTCGCTTCTTTTTCTTCTGTTACTCGTTTTAAACCAATTACGCCGAAGAAGATTAAACCAATTAATAATACTTTTACAATAGAGAATGGTTCTCCGAAGATGAAAATCTCTGTAAGAACGATTCCACCAGCTCCAATTCCTGTAAAGACTGCGTATACAGTGCCGACAGGTAAATCTTTATAAGCTCTAAATAGTAAGACAAAACTAATTGTAATTAATAAGGCAACGCCAGCCCATTCAAGTGGTGCCTCCGCGTGTTTGAGTCCAATTACCCAAAAGATTTCAATAATACCAGCTAAGATTACATAAATCCATGCCATATGTCATTTCTCCTTCCTACCAGTCGTTAGGTAAAGGGCTTAAAAACGACGCATTGCAAAGGAGCAATCCGTCAGTTTGAAAGTCCGCGCCAAAATACTTTCCAAGAAGCGTCTAGACGTGTCTCAAAACGATTTAAACCTGCGTATAGTAGTTCAACCATAAGACCGTCGAGTAAGCATAGAAAAGCTTCTAAGGCATCTTTTACTTCAATGTTATGCAGCTCATCTCGTTCGCTTGCTCTTTTAAATACAGGGAATAAAAGTCTTCCGACATTTTCAATGTGTACATTTGCTTTATTAATAATTTGTTCGCGAAATGCATCAGGCGGAAAATAAGAAGTTCGTAACCAAAACATTGATTCTTCACTTTCACCAAATCGTTTTGCGTAGCCCTTTAGTAACTGTAAGAGCAATTCTTCAGTAGCCGAATTTGAAAAGCTTTCGATATCGCCTGTGAAGCTCTGCAAATCTTTTTGGAGAGCGGATTCTAAGCATATAAAATATAGCTCTTCTTTTCCTTTAAAGTGTGCGTAAATTGATGGTTTTTTAATCCCAACTTCTTGAGCAATATTTGCTAGTGAAGTTCCTTCGTAGCCGTAGCGTGCGAAATGAGAAAGTGCTACAGCTTTAATGCGGTTTGCTGTCATTTTCATCCCCTACCTACCGTTCGTTAGGTTGATTATATGCGAGTAAAAATATAAAGTCAATAGGTGAAGAGCTGAAAAAGAGCGCTATAGGTAACCACATCCATCAACTTAAGGATTTAGGCTATTCTTGAAGTTAAAAGCACGTTACTATTCTCTTATGTTAAGGAAGGATTCGATATTCTTTAGAATCATATAACTTCAATGCTCTCTGAATGAAACTATCCTTAACACGAGGGCGCCCACCTACTCTGCCCCTTGCTTTTGCACTTTCAATCCCCTCTTGAGTACGTTGAGCAATCAAGTCCCTTTCAAACTGGCTGAATGCTTGAAAAACTATTAACATCAATTTCCCTTGAGGTGTAGTAGTATCAAATTGTTCTTTGATACTAATTAGCTTAACGCCCTTATTCTCAAAAAAATCAACGAGTTCAATTAAATCTTTGGTACTTCTTCCTAATCTAGAAAAGCTTTCAACAATTAATGTATCACCAAATCTAATTTTATCTTTTAATCGAGTAAGCTATGGGCGATCACTTTTCGTACCTGTTATTTTTTAAATTAAAATTTCAGTACAGTTATAATTTTGAAGCATGTCTAGTTGACGAATCAAATCTTGTTGTTGGGTACTTACCCTTGCATAACCATAAATGTATGAATTCATGAAATCACCTAACCTTTATACCGTAATTTTATCATAAAGGGTTGTTAAAATTAATTTGATTTTGACAATAGTTTTGATAACGTATTTAAGCGTTTTATAAGGATTAAATTTTGTTTAATATTTTAAGATTTGTATTGAAAATTCGAAGTCCTAGAAGTACCATATACATATTCAAACATTTGAAGATGTATATGGCACTTCTTCAAATTAAGGATAAGTAATGGAGGGATTTGAATGGGAAACGAAATGCAACAATTTAAAGCTGATTTCTTTAAAGCCTTAGCACATCCTTTGCGAATAGGTATTCTAGAATTATTGTCAGAGGGTGAAAAAAGTGTAAATGAAATTCAAAGCATTCTTAATAAGGAAGGTTCTGCTGTTTCTCAACAGTTAAGTGTATTACGTGCTAAAAATATTGTTGTTGGTACTAAAGATGGAAAAAGAGTTTTATATTCTCTTCGGGATCCTATGATTATGAATTTGCTGGTAGTTGCACGGGGAATTTTTAACAACCATTTAATTGATACAATTTCAATGTTAGAAGAGCTAGATGAAACAGAAAGGGAAACAATGATTAAGGAGGGATAGGTTGAGCATTGAAGTTAAAAAAGAAGATATCATTCGACATGGGATTGAAGTATTTCGCTCAATAGGCGCTCATCATGTTTGTAATGTTTGTATTAAAAGTGGGAATTCTTGTTGTTTTTCATGCCAGCATTTACAGGATGGAGTTGGATGTCAAAAGAGAAATACAGCTTGTACAGCTTGGTTATGTGGGATTCAAAGTTTTTTATTTGATCAAATAGGGTTACTGGACGAATGGAATAGTTTCTGGATTGAAATTCCGGGACAAATGTTTCGTAGAGATAGTACGCCAGATAACGTAAGAATTAAATCGTTTATAGATATGAAAAATCTAGATAGTCGAGATGGATTACTTTTAGTAGAAAGGTTAAATTCCTATATACAAGAAGGAGGAGATATAGGTAAATTAGAACGTCATTTAAGCAAAACGTATAACCAATATTAGGCTAATTCTCTCGTGTAAAGAGATAAAAATCGTCTGTATAAGAGTATGAGAAATGCATTTATAACTCAAATTTATCAAAAGAAAATATTCTTTCAGAAGAAGTAAGATTTATTAAAAATAGAAAAGAAGGGTTTGTCATGAGAAGGTTATTTACGGGAAGGTTTGAAGGATATTCATTGGGACATTTTCAAAAAGATCTTCTTTCTGGAATGATTGTCGGAGTTGTCGCGATTCCACTTGCTATGTCTTTTGCTATAGCCTCTGGTGTTAAGCCAGAGTATGGGATTTATACAACATGTATTGCTGGGATACTCATTTCACTATTTGGTGGTTCAAAGTATCAAATTGGAGGACCTACAGGTGCTTTTGTTCCGATTCTTTTAGGAATTGTAATTACCTATGGGTATGAAAATTTACTACTTGCTGGTTTATTAGCTGGTATTATCTTATGCCTTATGGGAATTTTTAAACTAGGATCTTTAATTAAGTTTATCCCACGTCCTGTAACAATTGGCTTTACGTCAGGTATTGCTGTCATTATTTTCACGGGACAAATTGCTAGTTTTTTGGGTTTAACAGGTATAAAGAAGCATGAGGAATTTATAGCAAACCTGAAAGAAATCTTTACTCATATCGGTACTATCAATTTTTACAGTGTAATAACTGCCTTGATTTGCTTTTTTGTTATACTCATAACACCAAAAATTTCACCTAAAGTACCCGGCTCATTAATAGGTGTTGTTATTTCAACTGTAATTGCAACTGTATTTTTTTCAGGTCATGTACCTACTATTGGTACAGCGTATGGGATGATTCCAAATACACTTCCTCAGTTTGATATACCAGAAATCACATTAGATCGTATCAAACAGTTAATTGGTCCTGCGTTTGTTATTGCGATGCTCGGTGGTATTGAATCTCTTTTATCTGCTGTCGTGGCAGATGGTATGACAAATAGTAAACATAATAGTAACAAAGAGCTGATTGGTCAGGGAATTGCCAATATTGTTACACCGTTATTTGGAGGAATTCCGGCAACTGGAGCGATTGCCCGCACAGCCACTAATATTAAGAGTGGAGCTGTATCTCCGATGTCGGGTGTTATTCATGGGGGATTTGTGTTATTTACACTTCTATTGTTAGCCCCATATGCTTCCCATATTCCTCTTGCTAGTATGGCTCCTATTTTAATGGTGGTAGCTTGGAATATGAGCGAACAAAAACATTTTTATCACATACTTAAAATGAAGACAGGAGACTCTCTTGTATTACTAGTAACATTTTTACTTACTGTATTTACCAGTTTGACAACAGCTGTGGAGATCGGTCTTATTTTAGCTATTATTTTGTTTACAAAACGTATGAGTAATATGCTAGTCATATCTAAAGTGCTTCCTGATCATACAAAAAAGAATGAAAAATTGTTACCACATGTGGTAAATAAAGCTCATGATTGCCCACAAATTAGTATTTACACAATAGAAGGGCCATTATTCTTTGGGGCTGCTCAAACATTTGAACAAAATATTTTAGCGACAATTCATTATAAACCCAAAGTATTAATTTTACGTATGGGAAAAGTTCCTTTTATTGATACAACAGGAGAGTCTTACTTTAGGAATATTGTTCAGCATTTTAAAAAACAAGGTGGCGTACTTCTCATTTCAGGAATTCAATCAGAGCTAAAAACAAATCTAGATAAGAATGGATTGTATGCTGAGATTGGAGAAGAAAACTTTTTTGATCATACCGGGGAAGCCATTAACTGTGCTTTAAGACATTTGAATATAAAAAAATGTGTAGGGTGTAAGCATTTCGCTTTTCATGAATGTACCGGGCTTTCTCAGCAATCTCAGGAAGTGAATACAATGAAGAATAAGGAAAATGCATTAGATTTTTAAAAAATTCACTTCACATGCAAAGTATGTTTGATTTGATCCACTCTTTTAATCATTTTATTAAAAATAGAGAAGGAGAAAGTTTACTTTGGAGAATGCGGAGAAGATTTTTACGAGGTGTGAACAAGAAGGTTTTTCATACATCCAACAAATGATTATCAAACAGCAAGAAGAGAATACCTTCCTTACATTTAAACGAAAAACGGATTATACAAACAGTATCCTTTCAAAAGATGCTAAAAAGAATTATGAAAAAAACGTCTCGTTTTTTTCTCATGTTTCTGGTGGTGTAATTATATGGGGAGTAGCTTTGAGTAAAAATAAAGATGGTGATAACATAGCTAAAAAAATCCAACCTATCTCTAATGGAAAATCATTTTCAAGTAATTTAAATTGTTTATTACCAAAAGATTTTATTGCTATAAACCCGGATGTTAAAAACATATATATCCCTTTTCCTAAAGAAACAAAAAACGGATTTGTAATCACATATGTTCCGGGGAACAACTATCTGTTAAGCCTTAATAACTATTATACAAAGACCAGGGATAACTTTGTAATGATGGTGGGGCAGATTCTTTTAAATGATGTGTTAAAAAATAGAAGGCTATAAAGAAATTCATTATAAATCATGATATAGAGGAGAATAAATAATGTCTGAATTTAAAGATCAAGTATTAAATGTATTAGAAGAAGTATGTGAAAATGATATCGTAAAAGAGAACCCAGATGTGCAATTATTTGAAGAAGGAATTCTAGATTCTTTTGGCACAGTGTCTTTATTAGTAGAATTTCAAGAACGTTTAAATATCGAAGTGTCTATTTCTGACTTTGACCGTGATGAATGGGCGACACCGAACATGATTATTAAGAAATTGAAAGATATGAGATAAAAATAAGTGTTTGAGACACAGATAAGAAACACTTCTCAAAATTAAAATTTGTAATTGCTATTCTTACGAAGTTTTAAAAATACTTATTAGAATGAATGATAACGTGTGGAGGAAATAAAAATATGTCTAATTTACCAAATTGTCCAAAATGTAATTCAGAATATACTTATGAAGATGGAAATCTTTTTGTTTGCCCAGAATGTGCTCATGAGTGGACTTTAGAATCAGAAACTGAAAATAGTGAAGATGCAAAAGTTATTAAAGATGCCAATGGAAATGTCTTAAACGATGGTGATTCTGTAACAGTCATTAAAGATCTTAAAGTAAAAGGAACTTCATCGGTTGTGAAAATCGGTACAAAAGTAAAAAGTATCCGTTTAGTAGATGGAGACCATGATATTGATTGTAAAATTGAAGGTTTTGGAGCTATGAAATTAAAATCTGAATTTGTTAAAAAGGTTTAAATGTGGGTTTAATGTAACAGAACTAATTTGAGTTAATTGTTTAATTCCAATGGATGTACAACATTTTTAAGGTAGAAATCAAATAACTTTTATAATAGAACGACTTCATTCCAGAATACTTATCATAAATGAGGTCGTTCTATTTTTTGAAATTATCTCAAACATATTCGTATATTTTTTTAAGATGATGCGGGTATATGCTGTAAAACATAAGAACTGAAACTCTTTAACGTCGGAAACTGTGTTTTCCACATGGTGAAATGGTCTTAGCGTGAATTGTATGTCATTCTGTTGGCGGGACCCTTAAGGCTATTTTGTTAGTATTAGATCTATCAAATGAATTGTCTTTTTTGAACTAACTGCATTACCTAAATAAAAAATAAAGAGAAGATTTTATCCTTAGCGTAGGGAAAATCGGCTTTTTTATCTCAAAATTTGGTAGTACCCCATAGCCATCAAGCTAAGGTTTTAAATCACCCCCAAAACGAGAATTCTATTCGTTTTTGACTATTGATAAGTGGGGGATGTTAACTACAAAACCTTTGACTGAAGTAGCGCCCCCTATAATACGGATTTACAACGTTAAGTTGTTTATAGTATTAAATAGGAATGAAATTTAGTTAGCTTTTCATTTTTCTCTTAAAGCCCCAAACAGCAATTAAGAAGATAATTACCGTATAGCCAACTACCCATAATAAAGGTATAACAATACTTCTGTACTCACCAGATAAAGCAAATCGTGTAGCATCAACTGCATGAGCAAATGGTAATGCATAACCGATTGTTTTAAAAGTACCCCCAATTATATCTAACTTAAACCAAGTTCCGCTTAACCATGTTGTTATATTCATGAATATTGAGAATATTCCGCCGACCTGTTTATCAGTGAAGAACGTTCCGAGTAGTAAACCAAACCCAATGTAAAGCGTTGCAATGATAACAAGGAGAAAACTAGCAAATATTACATTCAGACTAATAGATAAACCTAAGAAAAATGCAGAAATAAAACAAATAACAATTTGAAGAAATACAACAGGTAATAAAGGGAGAGTATACCCAGCAATATAATCTGTCGCAGCCATAGGGGAGGCGAAAATTCTCATTAAAAACGAACTACTTTTATCCTTTCCAATCAGCATCCCTGAAAATAACGTAGCGAATGAAAAACTGAAAACAATCACTCCTGGTGTTAAGTTTTCTATGCTATAAAGTTCAAATGGCATATTTTTCTGCATGATTGAAAAAAGACACATAATAATAATCGGAAGTACAATCCCGAATACAAGTGTCAAAGGGTCTCGTAAAATCTCTTTACGATTACGCGTAGCAAATGTTAAAGTTCTCATAGTCAAGCCCCCTCTTCAGTTAGCTTAAGGAAGATATCCTCTAAGGAAGATTCTCCCGTATTCTCTTTTAACTCATCAATCGTTCCAAGTGCACGCAACTTACCACCGTGCATAATCCCAACACGATCAGCAAGTGCTTCTACTTCTTCTAGATAATGTGTCGTTAAAATAATTGTGATTTTCCCCTTTAATTCAAGAAGTGTTTTCCATAAATCATGTCTAGCACGAATATCCAGCCCTAGTGTTGGCTCATCTAGGAAAATAATTTCAGGTGAAGAAATAAGTGCCATCGCTATGCTTAATCGGCGCTGCAATCCACCTGATAATGTTTTAGCTTTATTTTCTGCTCGCTTCAAAAGTCCAAACTTTCTCATCATTTCCACCGTTTTTTGCGTAGCGTCTTGCTTATTGCTTCCATATATACTTGCGATGAATTCTAAATTTTCTTTTACAGAAAGATTCGGAGCTACCGCAGTTTCTTGTGGCGAAACATTTATTTTTTGTTTTACTGCCGCTGGGTTCTCGACAATGCTATCCCCTAACATTAGAGCGTCTCCACTTGTAGGTGTAAGCAAGCAGCTAAGCATTTTAATCGTTGTTGTTTTCCCGGCAGCATTTTGTCCTAGAAGTGCAAAAAATTCTCCCTTCTCAATTGTCAGTGAAAGATTATCGACAGCTGTATGCTCTTTATAATTTTTTGTTAAATTCTTTATAGCAATGGCCATTTATTCATCACCTCTCCCTTCTAATTGTTTCGATTGAATTGCAGCATTAATTTGTTTGATATCATTCCTTGAAATTATGTATTGAATAACCCACGTGACAACATACGTACCTAAAAAACTAATAAAAAAAATCATTGTGCTTATGAACGTTTTTGGCATCCAAAGCAGTGTCACTATTGGTACCCATACCAATGCTGTTATGCAAAAGTGAACGATGTACTGTTTCAATAGACTCCACTTCGCTATTTCAAAAACAAGAGCACTTGTAGCGAACGTGACACCAATGATTCCTGTTAACAGTATTTGCACAATGACAGCAATCATCTCGCTATCGAAGAGAGAGCGAAAGTGTCCCACAACTGGTATGTATTCTCCATTTCCTAATTTGAGTGAAATAAGAATTTGTACGACTTGCCCTATAATCACGCCGATGATAAAACCACCTACAACTCGACTAAATATGTTTTTCAAGATGTTTTCACCTCATATCCCAAATAGTTTCTTAATTTTTGAAACATAGCGTCGAGAAGCATATGTTTTGATATCCCCTACTAATAAAACACCAATAGTTCCTGTTATACTAATATCCATATTCGTAATCATTTTAATGTTAACAATCTCTGAATTTGAAATACGAACGAAAAATTGACTATTTAGTTTCGCCTCTAGTTCATATAACCTTGAACGAACCGTATAGATACCAGCAACAGTTTGGAGAAACACCTTCTGTTTCTCCGCATAGATTCTGACGATATCTTTACATTCGACTATTTCAACACCTCTTTCTGAAAATACAGCCAATGAATCCATACGAGCCTCTGACAGCCGTTTCATGATATCAGATATCTCATCTGTCATTTTATCTGTAAGAATGATAATTTTCGGTTCTTTATAAGATGGGTTAATCGACACTTCAAACTTCACTTCACCACTTCCCTTTCGCTCGCTCTAAATATAAAAGCTATTTAAGTTACTGTAAATGGATTTTCGATAATCGGTCGTTTTCACACGATAACTGGTCGAAATAAGAATATAGTGATTCTCTTTAGATGCTCCAGGAACACATTCTCCTTATTTACAATAAAAAAGTACACGAAGACAGGCACTCTGTGTACTAATCCAATATATGTATTTCTTAATAAAAATCGTTTTTAAAAATTTTCCCATATAGGTAAATAGCCTGTATAAAGGGCTTTATAACATTCAAAAAATTATATCTTTACGAAAAGCTTTACCCTATTAATCAAAAGAACCTTTTTCTATTTCTATTATACATAAATAGAAAAACGATACTTTATTTTGTGGCGTGTGGCTCTCTATAATTAATTTTATTGTTTTTTAAAGGACTTTATTATTTGTGAACATTATCTTTTCTTAAGTGAATTATATTTATATCTATTAGTAAAAACTATGTGAACGAAGAAAGCCTTCAGAAAATCTGAGGGGTTTCTAGATACATTAAATACTAATAGGGGTATCACCTCATCGCTATAGAATTGGGATAAATTTGTATCTAAATAATATGAAAAGCGCTATTATTTTTTTAGAAATATACAGAAAGGATGGCGTTTTTATATGAGTCTATCAACTTCTGATGAATTACAATTATTTTCTAAAGAATTACAGCTGCTTCTTAGTAAACTAGGAAAAGGTGATAAATTAGTTGTTTATAAGTTAGACAGATTAGGCAGAACCATGCACCAATTAGCTAATTTATTGCAGGAATTTAATGAAAAAGGAATTAATTTTGTATCTATTAAAGATGTTATTGATACATCAACTACAATGGGACAATTTTTATTTCATATATTCGGTGCTGTGGCTGAAATGGAACGGGCAGTTATTAATGAGCGCGTTGTCAGCGGTGTTGCTGCAGCAAAGGCAAGAGGAAGAGAAGGTGGCAGAAAAAAGGCACATACTCCACAACAAATTGAAGGTATGATGGAAATGCTATCTTCTGGTAAAAATAAAAAAGAAGTTTGTGAAATGTTTGATGTAGCTAGGTGACTTTATACTGTTACATAAAAGAATATGAAACGAATACTAAACAATTAAAGTAGCAAATATGCTGCTTTTTTATTTTATAAAGAAAAAAGGAATCTCGAAAGATCCCTTTTACATTACACTGTCTTATAATTCTTATTTTTAATCCTATTCTTAGTATCCATAAATGCGGCGAAAGTCGCTATAGCACCACCTAAATCATAGACTTGGAATTTGTGGTCAAAAGCTAAACCTGTAATAAAATTGTAGCTGTACACAAAACAAGTAACACTGAACAACCATAGCAGGAACTTTAAATCTTTTAAGCTCAATCTATAATTCTTAATTTTTTTCCACATATGTATCAACTCCTATTGTTATGAGGTTCTGTAGTTTTTCTTTTTAAAATCACGCATGTTTAGGATAAAGAATAGAAGGAAGATAACAGCTGCGATGCCATTAATCCAGTAGTGTGTGCGCTCCGTTGTGAATCCCTCATAGAAGGAATAGGCATTCCAAATTATAAGAAGTACTGAACAGACAGTAGAGATCATTAATGAGCCAAAACTTCTCATGATTTTCACCTCGATTCAAAATGTTAGAACTTATTTAAAATTCTACATTTAAATAAATAGATTTACAAGAAGAGGAATAAAAAAAGAACCCGCTGAAGTTCGGGTCCTTTCAGAAGTGATGATGTTTTCTCGGCTTAGGAACTGAGAAAATACAAAAATATAATACATCTAGTTTTAGAAAATTTCAAGACTAAATTAGGGATTACCGCGAGGTGTCTGAAATTCTCAAAGAACGTGTTATTTCTATTCATCCAAAAACTATCATGCGCTGGGTTCATAAATATGGGAATCTTATCTATCAAATTTGGAAGAAGAAAAACAAAAACACATTGTTATCTTGGCGTTTGGATGAAGAGCGTAAATATGACTATAGGGTAGATGAAGAAATGAGTGAAGTAGGTGGGGATCTGAAGTAAACTGGGTCTCTTACTCGTTTTGGGTAATTCTCTTCTTTTCAGCAGTACCCGAATTAGAACAAAATAGATGTTCGAGAGTCTATATAATTGTTATATTTTTACATGATTTTCGAAAGACGAAAGACCTAGCCATACAAATCCAGTAAACAATGACAGTTGTTTTGAACAGCATGAAGCCGCATTCTCTTGTTGAAAAATGCGGCTGTTTCAAAAAGTCGTTTGTTTTAATTTCGTTATTTTATTCATTTTCTTAAGTTGATGGCTATAGGTAACGCTCCTTTTAGACAGTATCTCGCTCAATTAAATGGAATGAAAGTTCTTTTGCGTTCCCGACAATTTGCTCGCTTTGAGTCTGTTTATGGAATAAAGAAAACGCATGTGAGCCCATTTCGAGGCCGGGATGTTCAATTGTTGAAATTTCTAACGCCTTTGAAATTTCATGATTATCAAATCCGAGGATAGCAAGGTCTTCGGGTACTCGAAGACCTTGTTTTCGAGCCTCTGTTAATAAACCAGCTGCAACTTGATCATTCGCTGTAAAAATAGCGGTTGGACGATTTTCCATGTTTAAAATACGATGGAGTATTTGTGCACCGTCTTGCATTGTATAGCATTGATGAAAAATCCATTCGGGATGTAACGTTTTGCCTTCGTTACGAAGTGTATCAGCAAACGCTTTTTCACGTTCCATGGAATTTACACTTGTTTTTCTTGCTAAACAAATCCCGATTTTTTCATGGCCTTTATTGAGCAAATAGGCGGTGCCGAGACGGAAGCCTTCATAATGATCTACGTAGACGGATGAAATGAGGGGATGCTTCATTTTTTCGCATGAAATAATAGGAGCAAATGTTGCGAAAGGTTCAATTTGTCCCCATGAACTCGTTCGAGAACAAATAATCATTCCGTCAAATTGTTTCATTTTCATCATTTCAAGAACACGAATTTCTTCAATACTATCGTAATTCGTTTGACATAAATTAATGTGATATCCAGCTGCTAACGCTTCGTTTCCGATTCCTTCAATAATGGTACTGAAGTATGGAAGGTTAATGAAAGGGAGCATAACACCGATCGTATATGTTTTTCCCTTTATTAAATGAATAGCATTTATATTTTTTGCATAGTTCAATTCTTCAACAGCATCTAGAACGCGCTTACGTTTTTCTTCTTTTACGTAAGGGTGATTATTAAGAACGCGAGAAACAGTTGATATGGATACACCAGCGGTTCTTGCAATTTGTTTTATATTGGCCATATGTATCACCTCTTTCCCTTATTATAAAGGGAAAATAATAAGAATGAAAAAATCTTGACCTGAAAAGCTTTTCACAAACTATGTTATAAATAAGGCTTCCTTTTTATTCGCGTAACCTTTTTATTTGGGCGTGAGAATGATAGGGCCTTTTTTATTTACAAAAAAGTTTTGTCAAAATGTGTGAGAATAACGTGGAACGTTTTCAAATGAAAAACTAGCTGAATCATTCAGCTAGTTTTTGTATGTTATTATTTCTTTTTAATTTTTCCAGTCCACGTTTTGAATCCACCTTGTAATTGGTAGAAATCTTTGTAGCCTTGTTTCTTTAAGTATTGAGCTGCACGACCTGTACGGAATCCGCTTTGGCAGTATAAGTAAACAGGTTGATCTTGACGAAGTTCTTTATGGCGAAGGCGAATTTGTGATAACGGAATGTTACGTGCGCCTAAAATATGCCCTGCGTTATATTCGTCTGCTTCGCGAATATCGATAAGCTGAGCTTTACGGTAGCCAGCGCGAAATTCTTCTTCTGTAAGAGTTTTAATTAATTTTTTCTGATAGAAATACATCCATACAGTGTAGCCGATGAACGCTACGATTACGGCTAATAAAATAATCCAAGTTGTTGACACGATTCTATCGCTCCCTTTTTTCTTATCCTACTTTCAATATTATAATGCCCGTATGTATTTATGCAACAGATTCATTTGCATATAAGAAGAAATTTCGTATTCTTTCACAAATTTTGTCGAATTTGGTAGACTAGAGAATGTGAAAAATAATTGGTTATATGAGGTGCAGGATGGGAAAAGAAAAATGGTGTTATATTAACTCTGGTCAATGTTCACCGGCATTTAATATGGCGTTAGATGAATGTTTATTAAATTGGCAAAGTGAAAAGAAAATGCCACCAACCATTCGTTTTTATGAATGGGAAGTACCAACATTAACAGTTGGATATTTCCAGCGTGTTGAAAAAGATATTAATATGGATGTAGTTAACGAAAAGAAATATGGATTCGTTCGTCGTCAAACAGGCGGCAGGGGTGTACTACATGATAAAGAATTAACGTACAGTGTTATTGTGTCTGAAGATCATCCAAATATGCCAAAAACAGTTACAGAAGCGTATCGCGTTATTTCGCAAGGTTTACTGGACGGTTTTAAAGCATTAGGGTTAGAAGCGTATTATGCAGTTCCAAAAACAGAAGCAGATCGTGAAAATTTAAAAAATCCACGTTCAGGTGTATGCTTTGATGCACCGTCTTGGTATGAAATTGTAGTAGAAGGCAGAAAAATCGCAGGTAGTGCACAAACACGTCAAAAAGGTGTTATTTTACAGCACGGATCGATTCCGTTAGAAATAGATTTAGATGAATTATACGATCTGTTTTTATTCCCGAATGAACGTGTAAAAGAACGTATGAAGAGTATGTTTTCTTCTAAAGCGGTAGCAATTAATGAATTAACAGACCGTACGTTTACAATCGAGCAGTTAATTAAAGCGTTTGAGGTTGGGTTTGAAAAAGGATTAGATGTAGAGCTTGTTCCGTATGAATTAACAGAAGAACAGTTACATGAAGTGCAAACATTAGCAAAAGAGAAGTATGAAAGTAAAGAATGGAATTATAAAAAATAAGAGGTGGCAATCGCCCCCTCTTATTTTTTTATAGTAAATTAAGTACTTTTTCTACTTTGATTCCTTTATCTTGTAAAGAACGAAGGCGATTTACAACGTCCATAATTTCTTTGTCAAATGTAACGCTAATACCTTGGCTTTGTAGTTCTTCTTTTAAGCTTTCAATAGAATCATCTATGTCGATGCCAAGCTCGTAATCTTGACAAACTTCAATTGTCTTTTTCACGAGTTTCACATAATTTTCTTGTAGTTTTGAATTTGTTTCAGTCATAGCAGGTTGCTTCGGTTTTGCAGGCGCGACCGGTGCTGTCTCTTGCTTTGTAACTGCAGTTGGTACTTCTCGTTTCACAGGTGCTGGAGTAGATAATTCCACAGCTGCTTCTACACTTACTGGCTTCGGTGTCGGTGCCGGAGTAGGTTTCGGTGTTGGTGCTGTAGCAGGTGTTTCCACACGCGTAACAGGCCTTGGAGCAGGTGCAACTGCTTTTGGAGCTTCTACAACTACTTCTTTTTTCGGAGTAGCTTCTACAACTGTTTCTTCTTGTTCAGCAGCCTCTTTATTTTCTTTACTCCACATAACGCGTTCTATTTCTAGAGAAACATTGTTTTTGTTCATCGCTGTTAATGTAACTTTACCAACTTCAGCGTTCCCAGTGAAATCAACAATTTTATAAATAACACTCTTGTTCCAATCCACGTTTCCGCTCAAAAATAATTCTTCGTTACATTTCGGCGTTAAGCCCTCGATTTTAATTTCTGCGTTTACACCGTTTTCACTATATACCATAATTAGCGAAGCATTTACATCTTCGTCTGCTAACATTAGTTCACGTACCATTTTGCCGGTGCGTACTTGCGTTTTCTTCTTAACTGACATCTAATTTCTCCTCTCAAAAATTCAGTAATAATAAAAAAATCGTATAACGAAAAATAATTGCTCACGAAGATTTATGATACCGATAATAAAAGCATCACGTCAACAATTAACTTTAATTATTTTGCATTTTTCTTATTTTCTTTATGAAATTTTTCAATTTGTAAAATTAGACAGAAGAAAAACAGCCTTTTGAAGGGCTGTTAAAACGTGGAAAACTTTAATGCGTGTTAATTTTTAAACGTTTCCCATACTAACAAGAGGAGGGAAGCATATGAAACCGTTTATGCCAAAACTTGTTTACTTTGAACCGAAGGCACTTGAATATCCGCTTGGAAAAGAGTTGTATGAGAAGTTTACAAAGATGGGATTAGAAATTCGTGAAACAACATCCCATAATCAAATTCGGAATTTGCCGGGTGAAAATGATTTGCAAAAGTATCGTAATGCAAAAGCAACGCTTGTCGTTGGGGTGAGGAAGACATTAAAGTTTGATACGTCAAAACCGTCAGCTGAATATGCAATTCCGCTTGCAACAGGATGTATGGGACATTGTCATTATTGTTATTTGCAAACGACACTTGGGAGTAAGCCTTACGTTCGTGTGTATGTTAATCTTGATGAAATATTTGAGAAGGCAAAGCAATATATGGATGAAAGAGCACCTGAAATAACAAGGTTTGAAGCTGCTTGTACATCAGATATCGTTGGAATTGATCATTTAACACATGCATTAAAGCGGGCGATTGAATTCATTGGAGAAAGTGAGCATGGGCGTTTACGTTTCGTTACGAAATATTCGCACGTTGATCATTTATTAGATGCAAAACATAATGGGAAAACTCGTTTCAGGTTTAGTATTAATTCACGGTATGTAATTAAAAATTTTGAGCCGGGGACATCACCGTTTGAAGAACGAATTGAAGCGGCTCGTAAAGTAGCAGGCGCGGGTTATCCACTTGGCTTTATAGTTGCGCCACTTTATATGCATGAAGGGTGGGAAGAAGGATACCGTGAACTATTTGAACGACTGTACAATGCGTTAAAAGATTTGTCGATACCGAATTTAACATTTGAATTAATTCAGCATCGCTTTACAAAACCAGCAAAAAAGGTCATTCAAGAGCGTTATCCGAATACGAAGCTTGAAATGGATGAAGAGAAGCGTAAATATAAATGGGGACGATACGGCATCGGGAAATACGTATATAAAAAAGATGATGCGGAAGTATTGGAAGAAACGATAAGAGGTTATATATATGAGTTTTTTCCTGATGCAGAAATACAATACTTTACTTAAAAGGAGTCTGTATACAAATACAGATTCTTTTTTGTTTTATATATTTAGGCTTGTTTTCAACTTGTCACGTTATTCTTTCTGGTGTATCATTTTATTGATTGCTTCGTACGGAATGAGCAAAATGAAATTGGATGGAGGAAACCGATGCCTACCCCTAGTATGGAAGATTATATTGAACAAATTTATTTGTTGATTGATGAAAAGGGTTATGCCCGTGTATCTGATATTGCTGAAGCACTTAGTGTACATCCATCCTCTGTAACGAAAATGGTACAAAAATTAGACAAAGACGAATATCTAATTTATGAAAAATATAGAGGGCTTGTATTAACATCAAAAGGTAAAAAAATCGGAGAACGTCTCGTATATCGTCATGAATTGTTAGAGCAGTTTATGCGCATTATTGGTGTGGATGAAAGTAAAATTTATAATGATGTAGAAGGAATTGAACATCATTTAAGTTGGGAATCAATTGACCGTATCGGTGATTTAGTGCAATACTTTGAACAAGATGAAGTTAGAGTGGAAACACTTCGCGGTGTTCAAAAAGCAAATGAAGAGAAAAGTAATTAAGGGGAACGTATGTCGTTTCCTTTTTTATTTCGACTGAAAAGGATGGGAGAATTATGAAAGCAATTATTTTTGATTTTGATGGATTAATTGTGGACACAGAAACTATATGGTTTCACTCTTTCAGAGACGCCGTTCGTGAGAATGGTGGAGAGTTACCTTTAGAGGAATTTGCAAAATGTATTGGAACGACAGATGATGTACTGTATGCATATTTAAATGACCAATTAAAAGAGAAGTTTAACAAGCATGCATTACAAGAAAAAGTGAAAACTTTACATAAAGAGAAAATGAAAATACCAGAAGCTCGTGACGGGGTAAAAGAATACTTAGAAGAAGCGAAAGAAATGGGATTAAAAATCGCATTAGCTTCCAGTTCATCTAGAGAATGGGTTATTCCTTTTTTGGAAGAGCTACAAATTCGAGATTATTTTGAAGTAATTAAAACGAGAGAAGATGTTGAAAAGGTAAAACCAGATCCAGCACTTTATCGAATTGCGATAGAAGATTTAGCGATTGATCCGTCTGAAGCGGTTGTATTTGAAGACTCGTTAAACGGATTGAAAGCAGCGATTGCAGCGGGGTTAACGTGCGTTGTTGTACCTAATGATGTGACAAGGAATTTACCATTTGAAAATCATCACCTTCGAATTGAAAGTATGAAAGATAAAAGTTTGAAAGAAGTGCTGCAAAATATAAAGAAAGACCGTATTTCCTAAAAGGAAGCACGGTCTTTCTTTTTGTTTTTTTTGCCTTCAATGACAGTTAAATGAGATTGTTTTCTTTTTCGCTTCAAAGAAGAAGGATTCCCTTTTTTCCCTTTGTCATTAGAAGCGTTTGATTTAAAGAAAGAATTGCTTAGGGGTGCTACGTTTTGTTTCCCATGTTTGCGGTTCGATTGTTTTGCAGCACGCTTATATGAGCTTTGCGAATTTGCAGAACCACTAGAGTTTGTAAACATTTTGTAGAGTAAATAAAAGATACCAACGACAGCCAACATGATACCAATATTTCTTAACACTCCCATTGGATCTGTAATGACAGATGAAACAAGGCCGAATATTGCTAATCCGATAATAAGCACAAATATAGCGAAAGTAAACGAACGACCGTTCATAAGGAACACCTCCTAAAAACATATATTAAAATTAGTATATTAACGATGAGGAAAGGAGTTGAACACCATTTTTAAATAATTATTGTTTGTTTTCTAAACGTAATAATTCTTCAAACGATGCAATGGCTACTTCCACTTGATCATCTGTTGGTTCTTTCGTTGTTAATAGTTGTAGCCATAATCCAGGATATCCAAGTATGCGTAATACTGGAATATCGCGTAATCGATTTGTAAATTGTAACACTTCAAAAGAAATGCCGAGAACGACTGGAATTAATAAAATTCGGTTTACCACTCTGGCCCAAAGTGGATCTGTAGGGACAAGGAAATAAACAAACATTCCAATAATGACTGTAAATATAATAAAGCTACTACCACAGCGATAATGAAGGCGAGTTTGTTTTTGAACATTTTCTACAGTCAGTGAAAGATTATTCTCATAGGCATTAATTACTTTATGCTCCGCACCATGGTACTGAAATACCCGCTTAATAAGTGGGGTTAAAGAAATAAAGTATATATAGCTCAATAATAGCATGAGCTTAATGACACTTTCGACAATGATTTGCCCTGTATGAGATGGGAAAATCGGTCTCGTTAATTCAGCTAGTAGTGCAGGAACTGCTGTGAAAATGACTTTACCGAATATGAAAGATAAAACGCCAACTGCTGCAACTCCTAATACCATCGTTAATTTCGATTGTTCTTCTTTTTTATTTGCAATTTGTTCGTCTTCTTCTGGGTGGACATCAAATCGTTCTGAAGCAAAGTTTAAATGTTTTGCTCCGTTTGCACTTGCATCCACAATAGCGGCAATCCCTCGTAAAAATGGAATTTTTTTTAGGATAGATAATGCTTTATTACGAACGCGTGGTAATCGATAAAATTCAATCGATTTATCTTTACGACGAACCGCTGTAACAGTATATTCTCTACCGCCAAACATAACTCCTTCTATGACTGCTTGCCCGCCATATATTTGTTTTGACTCTTCTGCCATGTTAACACCAACCTGTATTTGTTTCTCTCTTATGTAGAAAAAGAGGCAATTGTCATACTGGGTTCTGTCATTTTGAAATAAGACAATCACCGAGTTTCCTTTATTTTATCGACAAATACAAGTAGATGACAAGGGAAAATGTTACGAGAGTCGGACATTTCTTATTCTTTTTATAGACAAATTTCGCAGTATTTAAACATGGTTCAAAATAGTTTCGGGCATACTATTGAGCGGAGGTGTTGATGTGAGTCAAGAACAATTAGGAACAAGGAATTTTGTACAAATTGGTTTATTTGGTGGACTCTTTTGGGGAGGGATATGGTATTTCCTTCATATATTTTCATTTACAGAAGCGGGACCGAACTATTTACTATTACCATTTGCCTTTGGAAGCTGGAAAGAAGGGGTATGGGGCAATGTGTCAGGAATTGTTTGTATGGCACTACTTTCGATTTTAATTGCCTTTTTGTATAAAGCATTTTTGGCAAAGTTTGAAGGAATTCTTCCAGGGATGATTTATGGTCTATTTTGGTGGGCGTTACTATTTTTCGGACTGGGTTTAATAGCGCCTGCTATTAAAAGTGCACTCCATTTACCGAAAGAAACAATTGTGACGACAATATGCATTTTTATATTGTATGGAGTGTTTATTGCATACTCTGTTTCCTATGCAGTAAATACGAATAAAGCTGAGCGAGAAGGAGAAGAGAAGACAAACTATTCAAATAAGTAACTCCTATGTTAAAATGTTATATAGATATTTAATATTAAGGAGTTTTAAGCATATGAAAAAGGTACTCCTCGTAAACGGTCCTAACCTAAATCGCCTCGGTGTCAGGGAGGTAAATGTATATGGAAAGGGCACGCTAGCGACACTTGAAGCAGATATGAAGCAAGAAGCAGAAACAATGGGAGTGGAGTTAGAATGTTTCCAATCTAATCATGAAGGTGCGATTATCGATCGTATTCATGAGGCAGAAGATATATATGAAGGGATCATTTTAAATCCTGGAGCATTTACGCATTATAGCTATGCGATTCGAGATGCAATTGCGAGCATTTCGATTCCTGTTATTGAAGTACATATTTCTAACATTCACCAGCGTGAGTCGTTCCGTCACGAATCTGTGACGGCAGCTGTTTGTGCGGGACAGATTGTTGGATTTGGTTTTTATGGCTATAAGTTAGCGTTATTTGCATTAATGGAGAAATTGAGGGAGGCATAAAGTAATGGAGAAAGTCGAAAGATTAAGAAGTGCATTTGATGAGGCTGGTATTGACGGTATTTTGTTAACAAATGAACATAGTCGTAGATATATGGCTAACTTCACAGGAACAGCTGGTGTTGTACTGATTTCGAAAAACCGTGCTCAATTTATTACAGATTTCCGTTATGTAGAGCAGGCTAGTAAACAAGCCGTTGGATACGAGATTGTACAGCATGCAGGATTAATTATCGATGAAGTTGCAAAGCAAGTGAAAGAACTAGGAATTCAAAAGCTTGGCTTTGAGCAAGATACTCTTACATATAGTTCTTATTCAGCTCATAAAGAAGCGATTGATGCTGAATTTATCCCAACTTCTGGGCTTGTAGAAAAGTTACGCTTGATAAAGACTGATTCAGAGATTAAGATATTAAAGGAAGCTGCACAGATTGCAGATGCTGCCTTTGAACATATTCTATCATTCATTCGCCCGGGAGTATCTGAAATTGAAGTGTCAAATGAACTTGAATTTTTCATGAGAAAACAAGGAGCAACATCTTCTTCGTTTGATATTATCGTTGCTTCAGGTCTTCGTTCGGCATTACCGCACGGCGTGGCATCTGAAAAAGTGATAGAAACAGGAGATTTCGTTACATTAGACTTCGGCGCTTATTACAAAGGATATTGCTCTGATATTACTCGTACGATTGCAGTTGGTGAACCATCTGATAAATTGAAAGAAATTTATAATATCGTTTTAGAAGCACAATTACGTGGTGTGAACGGTATTAAAGCTGGTTTAACTAGCCGTGAAGCAGATGCGTTAACGCGTGATTACATAACGGAAAAAGGATACGGTGAATACTTCGGACACTCTACTGGTCATGGAATCGGTCTTGAAATCCATGAAGCACCAGGTTTAGCGTTCCGTTCTGATACAGTACTTGAACCAGGTATGGCTGTAACAGTAGAACCAGGTATTTATATTCCAGGTATTGGCGGTGTACGTATTGAAGATGATATCATTGTAACAAGTGAAGGTAATGAAGTAATTACGAAATCACCAAAAGAACTTATTATTTTGTAATACACAGGAGGATTTTTTTACATGATTTCAGTAAACGATTTTCGTACAGGTTTAACAATTTCAGTGGACAATGCCCTTTGGCAAGTACTTGATTTCCAACACGTAAAGCCAGGTAAAGGTGCTGCATTCGTTCGTTCTAAACTACGTAACCTTCGCACAGGTTCTGTTCAAGAGAAAACATTCCGTGCTGGTGAGAAAGTAGAAAAAGCACACATCGAAAACCGTCGTATGCAATACTTATACGCGAGCGGCGAGGCTCACGTATTTATGGATAACGGAACTTATGAGCAAATCGAACTTGGTGAAAAACAAATCGAGCGCGAGCTTAAATTCCTAAAAGAAAACATGGAAGTATCTATTATGACTTACCAAGGCGAAGTACTTGGTGTTGAACTTCCAAACACAGTTGAATTACAAGTTACAGAAACAGAGCCTGGTATTAAAGGTGATACAGCTTCTAACGTAACAAAACCAGCTACATTAGAAACTGGTCTTGTTGTACAAGTACCAATCTTCATTAACGAAGGCGAAATGCTTATCATCAACACTGGTGAAGGTAAATACGTTTCTCGTGCATAGTAGAAAAGCACTCGTGATCATCACGAGTGCTTTTTTTTATAGAAAATAGGGCAGATAATAAATAGTCGTTATTATAAAACTAAAAGCTGTAAGACTAGCAGCAACTATTGTGTAAGGACCCCATGTCATTTGAAAAGGTTTTACCGTACCCGTTTTATATATAGTGTGATCAATGTTGGCGTTTTGGTTTATATTTAAAGCAATGGGCCAAATTGCACCGAATATCGCTAAACTACCAAGAAAAAAGGCCTCCATAAATGACCAACCGGCCAATAATGAAAAAAGATAAATAAGAGCTAATTCTACTACAATAGTTAAACTAATTTTCAATACCTTCATATTTTCCCCCCTCAATTTGTAAATCCAACCAGTTTAAAAAATTTTCACGTGATACGACATGCAGAGAGCAAGGTGACTTTACTTCCTTCTCTAGTGCAGCGTGTTCGTCTGGAAACTTATTTTCCACATGCAACGAAATATAAGGTAGTTTCTCTTGTGCTTTTAAAGAACGGATATTATTCGCTTTAGCACCAGCAAATACGTATGTAAGTTGTAAGTCTAAAAAAGCGAGTTTAAAAATTTCTTTTTTTGCAGCTTCATTATATCCCTTTCCCCAGTACGGATAGCCGAGCCAACTACCAATGTGAGATTGTTTCTTCTCATAATTAATATGTTTAAGTGTGGTGAGACCAATTATTTCATTTTCTTCATTTACAATCATTCTTGATAAAGACCTCTTTTGGCGTTCTTCTTCTATGGCGAAAAGAAGGAATGCTTTCGTGTCTTCAATTTTTTCTACTGTTATTCCTAATGCATTTTTTACGTGTGGATCACTTGATAGCTTAAAAAGCACATTTGCATAGCGTAAATCGAGTGGTACTAAAGTAACGTGCTGCATCGTCTATACCCCTTTTAAATTAAATATACCATAAAATAATTAGAATATTCAGATTCTATAAAGACATTAGAGAAAAAATATGTTTTTACTTCTGAAATAGACAACCTCTGCATATGGTTGTACAAATATATTCTTTTTTGGAGTGCAGCACTAGTAACCGTTATGGGAGAAGGTGGGAGAATGAAACAGTGGCTAGCGGCAATGGAAACATCCGTGCTTGTAATGGGGTTACTTCGGTTGTTTTCAGGTAGCGCGGAAATATTCGCCGCTTTGCTTATGCTTTATGTGAATGATGCGAAGAAAGCATTGTTTATAAATGGTATGTTGGCGTTTGTTGGACCGACCGTATTAATTTTAACAATGACAATTGGCATTGCGAGTGTGGCGAGTGAGATTTCTTTCTTGAAACTCTTTTTTCTAGCGCTTGGAATTGGCTGCATTTTTATCGCGTTGTTGAAATAGTAAGTCGAGTATAGTGGGGAGAAGCTGATGAAAGAAGTATTAGAAGTTTTACCGAAAACGATGAAGCAGTTAGTGGAAAGTTGTAAGTGGTACGATGTTCTAGAGGAAATTCGTGTTCGGATTGGAAGACCGCTAGAGTGTATTGCTCATGGTGAAGTGTTTTTTTATGACTATATCACTACAGCAGAGGATGCCATTTACTTATTGAATAAATTAAGTCAATTCTCAATTTATACGATGGAAGAGGAATTAAAACGTGGGTATGTGACACTTAGAGGGGGACATAGAATCGGTTTAGCTGGAAAAGTCATTACAGAAAAAAGCGCAGTGAAAATGATTCGAGATGTCTCTTCTTTTAATATTCGTATTGCTCGTCAAAAAATAGGAATTGCTGAACCGCTTTTGCCGTATTTGTATGAATCACGATGGTTAAACACAATGGTAATAGGCCCGCCGCAAACGGGGAAAACAACACTTTTAAGAGATGTAGCACGTTGTATGAGTCAAGGTGTAAGTGCTTCAAAAATTCCTTCGTGTAAAGTGGGGATTGTAGATGAACGGTCAGAAATTGCAGGCTGTGTGAAAGGCATCCCGCAATATGATTTTGGCACACGAGTAGATGTGTTAGACGCATGTCCAAAAGCTGAAGGAATGATGATGATGATTCGTTCTATGAGTCCAGATATTTTGATTGTAGATGAAATTGGACGTAAAGAAGATAGTGAAGCAATTATGGAGGCGGTGCATGCAGGGGTTCAGCTTTTTATAAGCGCGCATGGGTTTTCTTATGATGATGTTGTGAAACGCCCGTCACTAAAGGCAGTGATGGAGCTCGGCATATTTGATAGGTTTGTGGAACTATCAAAAGCAAGAGGGCCAGGAACAGTTATGCAAGTGAAAGATAAGAATGGAAAATCGGTATTACCTCATAGAAAGGCGCAAAGCGTATGGTGAAAATATTTGGTGCAGTGTTAATCGTTGCGGTCAGCACCTTTTTCGGGTTTTCATACGCTAAAAGATACAGTGAGAGACCAAGGCAACTCAGATTATTAAAAGCGGCACTTCAATCATTAGAGGCAGAAATTATGTATGGGCATACACCTTTGTCTGAAGCTGCCGAGCGATTAGTAAAACAAATGCCGAAGCCGTTAAATTGGATATTTCAAAGTTTCGCTAGAAGGCTAGAAAGCGGAGAACAAACAGTAAGAGAAGCTTGGATAGATAGTTTGAAAGAAAATTGGAAGCTAACAGCATTTCAACAAACTGAGTACGAGATTTTGCAACAATTTGGTGAAACGCTTGGACAACATGATCGTGAATCACAACAAAAACATATTCGCTTATGTATTACGCATTTAGAGAGAGAAGAAGAAGAAGCGAAAGCATTACAAATACAATACGAAAAAATGATCAAGAGCTTAGGGGTACTAGCGGGGCTACTTATCGTAATTTTACTGCTATAGGAGGGGGAAAGGCGATGTCCATTGATGTTGGATTAATATTTCAAATCGCCGGAATCGGCATTGTTTTAGCTTTCATTCATACCGTATTAAAAGAATTAAAGCGTGAGGATATTGCAAATTGGGTTATCCTCGTCGGTTTTGTCGTTATTTTATTTCATGTCGCATTTTTAATTAATACGTTATTCGACAAGATAAAAAGTGTCTTTCTTTTCCAGTAAAGGAGGAGGTTCGAATCGAGATTATACAAATTGTCGGATTAGGCCTCGTTGCTACGTTTTTAGCGGCTGTATTGAATCAGCATAAATCTAGCATTACGTCATTATTTATTGTGTTCGTAGGTAGCGTGATGTTTCTTCTTTTAATCGATCAAATTCACGCGATTTTACAAATGATTGAGAAAGTAGCGAGTGAAGCGAAAGTTAGCAACGTATATGTAGAAACGTTGCTAAAAATTATAGGGATTGCTTATATTGCTGAGTTTGGAGCGCAAATTACAAAGGATGCAGGGCAAGGTGCAATCGCTTCGAAAATTGAATTAGCTGGAAAGATTTTAATTCTCGTTATGGCGATTCCTATTTTGACGGTTGTAATTGAAACTATTCTCGGATTTTTACCGACGGGATAAGGGGGAGTGAATGTTGAGGGGCTTTGGAGCTAAGCTGCTATTTGCTTGCTTCCTTTTCTTTTCTTTACCGGTTGTTGTACAAGCTTCTCCTGTAGAAACAAACGTCGTTGATCAACAATTGGATAAGCTCGGAATTGAAGATGTGAAGCAATTTTGGGACGGGCTTGTTACAAAATATGGAGGCTATTTACCAGAGAGTCAAAAAGGTAGCTTTATGGAGTTTGTAAAGGGAGAAAAAGAATTTTCTATAAAAGAGTGGATGCTAGGTTTATTAAAGTATTTATTTCACGAGCTTGTTGCAAATGGGAAGTTACTTGGAACGCTCATTATGCTCACAATTTTTAGTGCATTGTTGCAATCGTTGCAATCTGCATTTTCAAAGAGTAGCGTAAGTAAAATTGCCGATGCAGTTGTATATATGGTACTTATTATTTTTGCTTTAAATAGTTTTTATGTCGTCATGACATATGCAAGAGAAACGATACAAACAATGGTAGATTTCATATTAGCGTTATTGCCAATCTTGCTTGCACTCATAGCAACTGGAGGCGGTGTTGTATCTGTATCGTTTTTTCATCCGATTATCATCTTCTTAATGAATACGAGTGGGCTTTTGATGAATTATATCGTTTTACCACTTTTATTACTTGCAACGATATTAAGTATTGTAAGTACGATGAGTGATCAATATAAAGTTACGAAATTGTCCAAGCTTCTGCAAAATGTTAGCGTTGGGATTATCGGTATCTTTTTAACAATTTTTTTAGGAGTATTATCTGTACAAGGGACAGCGACAGCTGTTGCTGATGGGATCGCTGTGAAAACTGCTAAATTTGTAACAGGGAATTTTATTCCCGTAGTTGGAAGGATGTTTACAGAGGCGGCAGACACTGTTATTAGTGCGTCGGGATTATTAAAAAACACAGTCGGAATTATCGGGCTCGTCATCCTATGCTTAATTTTCGCTTTTCCAGCGATTCAAATCTTTTGTATCGCATTTATTTATAAGTTCGCAGCAGCAGTATTGCAACCAGTTGGTGGCGGAGCAATTATTCAATGTTTAGATATCATTGGCCGGAGCATCATTTATGTATTTGCTTGCTTAGCTATCGTATCATTTATGTTCTTTTTAAGTATCACAATTATTATTGCTGCGGGGAACATTACACTTATGATGCGGTAGGAGGTGAAGGGTATGCAATTTGTTACAGAGTGGATTAGAAATATTATCGTTTTTTTACTCTTAGCGACAATGCTTCATCTTATTCTTCCAAATTCTAATTTACAAAAGTACGTTAAATTCGTTGTAAGTCTATTATTAGTTGTTTTAATCTTAACGCCACTTTTTAAACTATTGCAAACAGATGTAAATGAAGTAATCGCAAATTTTAATGAAGAAAAGTACGTAGCAGAAGGATCTGTAAAAAATTCAATAGATTCGAAGAAAAAAGAAATACAAGCTCTAACACGTGCATATAGTTTAGAAGAGATGGCTACCAAAATGAAAAAAGAAGTAGGGAAAGAGTTCGAGAAAAAGTATGGTATGACAGTCTCTGAAATACAAATAGTCGCAGCAGAAAGTACAGCGGAAGTAAAGTCAGCGAAAGATATTCAATCTGTTGTTGTGACGTTGAAAGAAAAAGAACGTAGTAAAAATGATGCAATCGAAACAGTAAAGCCGGTTGAAATTAACACGAAAGAACCACCGAAAAAAGTAGAGGAAACAAATGTAGAAATGAAAGACTTCTTTTCAAGCAGGTGGCAACTAGAGAATAAACAAATCCAAGTTCAAATGGAAGGGAGGACAGGTAGAGTAAATGGACAATAAAGATAAAAATTCGAAGTTCTCATTTTTTCGAAACTTATTGAATGGAGATGAAAAAGAAAGTAATGAGAAGGGAAAAAAGGTAACACCTAAGTTTTTACTTGTCCTACTCATACTTGGAATGTTGCTTATGTTTTCTAGTAGCTTTTTTTCAAGTAAAAAAGAAGAAGTACCTGTATTTAAAGAACAAAAAACTCAAAATCAAGAAAAAGACGTACCAACTTTTGGACAAAAAAATAATGATAATATGTCAAATGTAGAAAAATATGAAAAAGCGTATGAACAAGAATTAAAAGCAGCCTTAGAAGAAATAGCAGGAGTAAAAGATGTAACGATTAAGGTGAATTTAGATTCATCAGAGGAAAAAATATTAGAAAAAAATACAGTGAAACGTTCACAAACAACAGGTGAAACAGATAAAACAGGTGGCAAGAGGGAAGTAGAAGACGAGTCTCTTGATGAAAAGACAGTCATTATACGTGAAGGGGATAAAGAAACTCCCGTTGTTTTACGAACAGAGAAACCGAAAGTGCGAGGTGTTCTTGTCGTAGCAAAGGGAGTGGATAATATACAAGTTAAAGCGATGGTAAAAGAAGCTGTAATACGGCTGCTAGATGTACCAGCTCATCGCGTTTCAGTATCACCGAAAAATTGATAGGGAGGAAATAAAGTGTTAAAAAAACAAACGGTTTGGCTATTAACGATGTTAAGTTTAGTTGTTGTACTATCTGTGTATTACGTAACAACTCCAGACAAAATGAATACAGCATCGCCGGCAACAGGTGAAAAGATTGGACAAGAAAAACAAGGTACTGATAAAGCAGTAACAAATGAAGCACCTAAAGAAACGCCAAAAAAAGAAAATACAAGTAAGGAAACATCAAATAAAGAAACAGACAAAAAAGAGAGTGCTAAAAAAGAAACAAGTAAAAAAGAAGCTAATGTAACAGTTCAATCAAGTGATGAAAATTTCACAGCGTTACGTATGCAAATGGACGATCAGCGAAGTGAACAAAAGGCTAGATTACAAGAAGTGATGAATTCAGCAAAGTCTTCAGCAACAGAAAAGAGTAAAGCAAAAGATAACTTCGATGCAATTACTACAATGGAAACGAAGCAAGAATTACTTGAGACAGTAATTAAGTCTCAAGGAGGATATAAAGATGCTCTTGTAAGAGCTGATGGCACTGACATTAGAGTAACTGTGAAAGCAGCAAAGCATTCACAAAAAGAAGCGAATAAAATTATACAACTGGTAAGAAGTGAAGGCGGATCAAAAGATGTAGGTGTAAAATTCGATCCACCAACAAAATAAAAACTAATAATCCACGGGGAAATCCCCCGTGGATTATTAGTTTTTACGAATCGGATTGTTTGAAAATAGTTAGATAAAAATAATAATAGAAAAAAACTATCATTTTCGATAGCTTTTTTCTGTTTCGTCTTTGTAGTTGTTTATACTATGTTCAAATCGGAATGGAGAAATACGTTGTGAGTAAAAGATTAACGGTTCATGGTAGCGATGATTACTTTTTCCGGATTTGACGTGGATGAAGAGAACGAATGCCCAGACCATTACGGCAGGTAAGAAGAGAATGAGCCATATCATATGTCCACACCTCGATACGATATATTTTCTACACTTTGAACATACTATTCTTATATGAAGGAATGATGAACGACGTGTAAACAAAAAAATAATATTTGGTAAAAATATGTTATTGACTATAGATGAGGTGAAGAGAGGAGCGGAGCGGTAATTATACTTTTACCGTGTAGCATTTTGAAAAAGTAAGGAATGTTTTTTAGGAAGTGGTCTTGCCAATTTTGTGTGAAACTTGGTATTATTACTAGGTAATAAATATTTATTGGAATAATATTTTTACAGGAGTTTCGATTTATTATAAAGAAATATAAATTGGAATGTTTAAAAAATTTATCGTAAGATGGAAATAGTAACTATTTCTATTAGTAAATGAAATGCATTTTCTAATAGAGTACATCGTATTTTTACAGTCAATCTAGTTTTAATGACGAGAATCTGTAAAAACGGGACAAACAAGAGTATGGGAGTGGATTTTATATGTTTAAAATTCAAGAAGTTCGTGAATTAATTAAATTAATTGATAGCTCTAATATTGATGAATTTGAATACAAAAAAGACGGTACGACAATCAAAATGAAAAAGCGTGGTAATGAAGTTGTTGCAGTGCAGGCACCTGTAGCAAAACAAGCCGTGCAACCAGTAGCACCTGTTGAAGTTGAAACAACAGTAGCGGCAGCGCAAGTGGAAGTATCAAAACAAGAAGAGAAAACAGCTGTTCAAAATGAAAACCTACATAAAATTACATCACCGATGGTAGGTACATTCTATTCTTCTTCTTCACCTGATACACCTCCATATGTAAGTGTAGGGGATAGAGTATCGAAAGATTCTATCGTATGTATTGTTGAGGCTATGAAGTTATTTAACGAAATTGATGCTGATGTAGATGGCGAAATTGTTGAAATTCTTGTTAATAACGGACAGCTTGTTGAGTACGGACAACCGCTATTTCTTGTAAAAGCGTAATAAGGGAGTCTTTGTGATGATAAAAAAAGTATTGATAGCCAATCGTGGGGAAATTGCTGTACGAATTATTCGTGCTTGTAAAGAAATGGACATTGAAACAGTCGCAATTTATTCAGAAGCGGATAAAGAGTCACTTCACGTACAAATTGCAGATGAGGCGTATTGTGTAGGGCCAACGATTTCAAAAGAAAGCTATTTAAATTTGACGAATATTATTAGCGTTGCGAAGTTAACAGGCTGTGATGCTATTCATCCGGGATACGGATTTTTAGCAGAGAATGCAGATTTCGCAGAGTTATGCCGTGAATGTAACTTAATTTTTATCGGCCCAAGTCCAGAAGCTATTTCAAAGATGGGCACAAAAGACGTTGCTCGTGATACAATGAAAGAAGCAGGGGTTCCGATTGTACCAGGTTCACAAGGGATTATTAAAAATACCGAGGAAGCGATCGAACTTGCTAATAAAATTGGATATCCAGTTATTATTAAAGCGACTGCTGGCGGCGGCGGAAAAGGTATTCGTGTTGCGCGCCATGAAGAAGAGCTTGTAAAAGGAATTCAAATTACACAGCAAGAAGCTAGTACCGCTTTTGGGAACCCTGGTGTATACTTAGAAAAGTACGTTGAAGATTTCCGCCATGTTGAGATTCAAATAATGGCAGATACACACGGAAATGCCATTCATTTAGGAGAGCGTGATTGTACAATTCAGCGCCGCTTGCAAAAACTACTAGAAGAAAGTCCATCACCTGCACTTGATGAAAATGTGCGTAAGCAGATGGGTGAGGCAGCAGTAAAAGCGGCGGTAGCGGTTGATTATACAGGTGCTGGTACGGTTGAGTTTATTTATGAATATAAAACGAAAAGCTTTTATTTCATGGAGATGAATACGAGAATTCAAGTTGAGCACCCAGTTACTGAAATGGTAACAGGGATGGATTTAATTAAAGAACAAATTCTCGTTGCTTCTGGAGAGAAGTTATCGTTACAGCAAGAAGAAGTACAATTTAATGGTTGGGCAATTGAATGCCGAATTAATGCGGAAAACCCTGCCAAAAAATTTATGCCATCTCCAGGTAAAGTAGAAATGTACTTGCCACCAGGCGGATTTGGTATTCGCGTCGATTCAGCTGTATATCCGGGATATTCAATCCCACCTTTCTATGATTCGATGGTTGCTAAATTAATTGTTCACGGAAAAACACGTGAAGAGGCAATTGCAAAAATGAAGCGTGCACTCAGTGAGTTTGTCATTGAAGGCGTACATACAACAATCCCGTTCCATTTGCAATTGTTAGATCATCCTGATTTTGTAAAAGGTGAGTTTAATACGAAATTTTTGGAAGAGCATGAACTTGTGACGCAGTGATACATTAAAGGAGGTTTTTTTCATGGCTGAACATATGTTAGATATGGGTCAAGATACAACTCTTGGTAAAGTAGAAATTGCACCAGAAGTAATTGAAGTAATCGCAGGTATTGCAGCTGCTGAGGTAGAAGGTGTAGCGGCAATGCGTGGTAATTTTGCTACAGATGTTGTTGAGAAGTTAGGTAAGAAAAATCATGGTAAAGGTGTAAAGGTTGAATTAGCAAACGAGGATATTATCGTTGACCTTTATGTTGTGATGTATTTTGGCGTAGCAATTCCAGTTGTTGCACAAAAGATTCAAGACAACATTCGCCAAGCACTCTTTACAATGACAGGGCTTGAGCCAAAAGAAGTGAATGTTCACATCGTTGGCGTAACATTCGAAACACAAAAAACAGAAATCGAACCAGTGTAAGAATGAAAAAGATGCCTAGTAACATAGGCATCTTTTTTATCGTTTCATTTCTTCACAAATTAAAACCCTCTAATTATTATACTATTTCAAAAAAAAAGAAATTAAAAAGAAAATGTTTCGTTTTTCCAAAAAACGTACATTGTGATAAGATATGGAACTTGAAGTTAATCTTTTTATTATTTTTCAGCCTTGTAACCCGTGTGTGAAACGATAAATTGTGTTATTATCATTGTATTATAAGGTTGGAAAATCAATGAAAACTGTAAGAGTAAGTGAATTGACGGCTTATAAATTATAATAATATAACAAAGCATAAGGAAAGACTTGAAGCATAAAGGAGAGTTACAATGAAACGTAGGACGGCTAGAGAAAGAGCTATGCAAGCATTATATCAAATGGATATTACAGGTGAATTAGAACCGAAAGTAGCGGTGGAAAACACGCTAGATGAAGGTGAAGAAACAAATGAGTTTCTAGAATCACTTGTAGTAGGTTTTGTAGAAAATAAAGAAGTAATTGATGAAGCGATTCGTCAAAACTTAAAAAAATGGAAGCTGGAGCGTATTAGTATTGTTGATCGCAGTATTTTACGTGTAGCTGTGTATGAAATGAAATACATGGAAGAAATTCCACACAACGTAACAATTAACGAGGCAATTGAAATTGCTAAAACATTTGGGGATGAGGAATCTCGTCGTTTTATTAACGGCGTTTTATCTAATATAAAAGATACACTGTAATTTCTTTAAGGGGGAATCTTAAAATGGTAGCAGTAATCATCAAAGGAAATGAAGTTGCGGAGAAAAAACGAGCACAATTAAGAGAAGAAGTTGTGAAGTTGAAAGAGCAAGGGATTGTACCAGGATTAGCAGTTATTCTAGTTGGAGAAGATCCAGCATCTCGTTCTTATGTAAAAGGAAAAGAAAAGGGCTGTGAACAAGTAGGAATCTATTCAGAGCTAATTGAACTTCCGGAAACAATTACTGAGGAGCGTTTGCTTGCTGAAATCGATCGCTTAAATGGCGATGACCGCATTAATGGCATATTAGTGCAATTACCTTTACCAAAGCATATTGAAGAAAAAGCTATCATTGAAAGAATTTCACCAGAAAAAGATGTAGATGGATTTCACCCAATCAGCGTGGGACGTATGATGACGGGACAAGATACATTCCTTCCATGTACACCGCATGGTATTGTAGAGTTAGTAAAAGAAACAAATCTTGATATCTCAGGAAAACATGTTGTAGTAATTGGAAGAAGTAATATTGTCGGCAAGCCAGTGGGACAATTGTTCTTAAATGAAAATGCAACTGTCACATACTGTCATTCTAAGACGCAAAATATGAAAGAGTTAACGAAGTTAGCTGATATTTTAATCGTAGCAGTTGGGCGACCTAAAATGGTGACAGCTGACTATATTAAAGAAGGAGCGGTTGTAATCGACGTTGGTGTAAACCGTTTAGAAACAGGCAAACTTTGTGGTGATGTTGACTTTGACAACGTGTTAGATGTTGCTGGTTACATTACACCTGTGCCAAAGGGCGTTGGTCCAATGACGATCACAATGCTTCTTCATAATACTGTTGAATCTGCTAAACGTGCAGGTGTCGTTTGTAAATAATCTGATTTGGCTATGAGGAGAGAGAAATGGAGAAACAATATTTAACCGTTACAGCGTTAACACGCTATATAAAAACAAAAATAGAATATGATCCGCATTTGCAGTCTGTTTGGTTAAAAGGTGAAATTTCCAATTTTAAAAATCATAGCCGTGGTCATATGTATTTTACATTGAAAGATGAAAATGCAAGAATCGCAGCGGTTATGTTTGCGGGTCATAATCGTAATATTAAATTCAGACCTGAAAATGGGATGAAGGTACTCGTGAAAGGGAAAATTTCCGTTTACGAGGCGAGCGGTTCTTATCAAATTTATATTCAAGACATGCAGCCTGATGGAATCGGAAACTTGCATTTAGCTTACGAACAATTAAAGGTTCGTTTAGAGGAAGAAGGTTTGTTCTCTCAAGTTTATAAAAAAACAATTCCTCCTTATGCTAAAACAATAGGTGTGATTACATCGCCAACAGGGGCAGCGATTCGTGATATTATAACAACGATTAAACGTCGTTATCCAATTGGAAATATTATTGTATTTCCAGTACTTGTACAGGGGGAGTCAGCAGCTCCCTCGATTGTACAAGCGATTCGTACAGCGAATGAAATGGAAGAGATAGATGTCCTAATCGTTGGGCGTGGGGGAGGCTCTATTGAGGAATTATGGGCGTTTAATGAAGAAATGGTTGCAAGGGCCATTTTCAAGAGTAAAATTCCTATTATTTCAGCAGTAGGCCATGAAACAGACTTTACAATTGCTGATTTTGTTGCCGATTTACGGGCGCCAACACCGACTGCGGCGGCTGAGCTGGCAGCGCCTAATATTATAGAGTTACAAGAAAAGGTATTACAAAGAACTCTAAGATTGCAAAGAGCAATGAGAGAGTTAGTACATAAAAAAGAAGAAAAACTACAAGTATTGCAAAAATCTTATGCGTTCCGTTATCCAAGACAAGTATATGAGCAAAAAGAAGAGCAATTGGATAGAGCGTTAGAACAGCTTGTTTTAGCGAAAGAGCGTTATATTGATAAAAAGGTAAATCAGTTAAAACAGCTTTCATTTTATTTAGAGAAGCACCACCCATCTCAAAAAATTATGCAAACGAAGGTAGCGGTTGAAACATTGCAAAAGCAATTGCAACGTGAAATGCAAACGTTACTTCAAACGAAAGAATTTGCCTTCGTAAGAGCTGCTCAGAAACTTGAAGCACTAAGTCCGCTTAAAGTAATGATGAGAGGGTACGGGCTTGTATATGATGAAGAGAAGCAAGTGTTAAAAAGTGTGAAAGATGTCAGCCTTGGAGATGCTGTTTCAGTTCAATTACAAGATGGAATACTAGATTGTAGCGTATCAGGCATAGAGGAGCGTGAATTGAATAATGGAAAATAAATTAAGCTTTGAAGAGGCAATTTCGCAACTTGAGCATCTCGTTTCTAAGCTAGAGCAAGGTGACGTACCTTTAGAAGAAGCAATTTCTTATTTTAAAGAGGGTATGGAATTATCTAAGCTTTGTGATGAAAAGTTGAAGAACGTACAAGAACAAATGGCAGTTATTCTTGGGGAAGATGGAAAGCTTGAACCGTTTACTGCTTTAGGAGATGAAGCATAGTGACAATTGCTTTTGATACTTTTTTGAAAGAAAGTAAAACTTTCGTAGAAGAGAAGCTTGTAAGCTATGCAAATGAATTACAATGTCCAAATGTACTTCGTGAAGCGATGGTATATTCTTTGGAAGCGGGTGGAAAGCGTCTCCGCCCGTTACTTTTATTTGCAACATTACAAGCGTTTGGTAAAGAAAGAAATCTTGGAGTAGGTGCAGCTTGTGCTCTTGAAATGATACATACATACTCGTTAGTTCATGATGATTTACCTTGTATGGATGATGATGATTTAAGAAGAGGGAAGCCCACAAATCATAAAGTATTTGGTGAAGCGATGGCAGTTTTAGCAGGCGATGGTTTGTTGACGTATGCTTTTCAAGTTATTATGGCATATGAACAAAAGGAAATCTCTGCTGAGAAAAAAGTAAGACTTGTACTTGAACTTGCAAAAGCGGCAGGGCCAGAAGGAATGGTTGGCGGACAAGTGGCGGACATGGAAGCTGAAGGGAAACAGCTTACGATTGCTGAGTTGGAGTATATTCATAAGCATAAGACTGGGAAACTACTTGAATTCGCTGTACTTGCAGGATCGATACTTTCTGATGCCACAGAAGAACAAGAAGAAAAGTTACTTGCGTTTGCAAAATATATCGGCCTAGCTTTCCAAATTCGAGATGATATTTTAGATGTGGAAGGAACCGAAGAAGAGATTGGAAAACCGATTGGTAGTGATGTTTCCAACGAAAAGAGCACATATACGACGTTATTTACTATAGATAGAGCAAAGGATATTTTAGAAGAAACAATTGCAAAAGCAAAAGATGCTATTGGTTCCTTGCAATTACAAGATGAATATTTACTATCTATTTGCGATTTGATTGCAAAACGTAATAACTAATATAACAGCGTTTTCATTTGTTGAGTCATTTATCATTTTATGATATAAATGTAGGAAAAGGTTTTTCTTTTCTTGTTATTGGCAAAAATATATGTAGATTACATTGCCGTTATCACTTCGTGTTAGCGGCTATTTTTTTCATCGCCTAAAGAAATATGGTTTATAATAGGATTAGGGCGCAATAGACTGGTTAATAGCAGGACAAGGTAAAAAATTAAAAAAAAGAGAATTTCTTGTTTTGTGTAGATGTTTTTTGTAATATTTGACATGTTGACAGATTATGAAATGAAAGTGAGTGATCCATGTGGATCTAACGCAAATTCAAAACCCTAGTTTTTTGAAAGATATGTCTATCAGTGAACTAGAGGGATTGAGTGAGGATATTCGTAAGTTTTTAATTGAAGAGCTCTCTCAAACAGGTGGACATATTGCACCTAATTTAGGTGTAGTAGAACTCACAATTGCTCTGCATAAATTATTTGATAGTCCGAAAGATAAATTTTTATGGGACGTAGGACATCAATCCTATGTACATAAAATTTTAACAGGACGTGCAAAAGAATTCGGCACATTAAGGCAATATCAAGGTCTATGTGGTTTCCCAAAACGTTGCGAGAGTGAACACGATGTATGGGAAACTGGCCATAGCTCGACATCATTATCTGCTGCAATGGGAATGGCTTTAGCACGTGATTTAAAGAAAACGAAAGAATATGTTATACCAATCATTGGAGATGGTGCTTTAACAGGCGGAATGGCTTTAGAGGCATTGAACCATATTGGACATGAAAAAACAGACATGATTGTTATTTTGAATGATAATGAAATGTCAATTGCACCAAACGTTGGTGCGCTTCATAATGTGCTTGGACGTCTACGTACCGCAGGAAAATATCATTGGGTAAAAGACGAACTAGAGTATATATTGAAGAAAATCCCAGCAGTCGGTGGGAAAGTTGCTGCGACAGCAGAGAAAATAAAAGATAGTCTTAAATATTTACTAGTATCCGGTGTCTTTTTCGAAGAGTTAGGCTTTACATACTTAGGTCCAGTTGATGGGCATGATTATGAAAAGTTATTCGAAACGTTACAATATGCAAAGAAAACAAAAGGCCCAGTGCTTGTTCATGTTATTACGAAAAAAGGAAAAGGTTATAAACCAGCTGAGAGTGATATTATAGGAACTTGGCATGGAACAGGACCTTATAAAATTGAATCAGGTGACTTCGTTAAACCGAAAGAGGTTGCACCAGCATGGAGTGCTGTTGTGAGTGAAACAGTACTTAAGCTAGCGAGAACGGACGAGCGTATCGTTGCAATTACACCTGCAATGCCTGTTGGATCGAAACTTGAGAAATTCCAAAAAGAATTCCCGGATCGGATGATTGATGTGGGTATTGCAGAACAGCATGCTACAACGATGGCAGCGGGTATGGCAACTCAAGGTATGAAGCCATTCTTAGCGATTTATTCAACATTTTTACAAAGAGCATATGACCAAGTTGTTCATGATATATGCCGCCAAAATTTAAATGTTTTCATTGGAATCGATCGCTCTGGTTTAGTAGGAGCAGATGGTGAAACGCATCAAGGTGTATTTGACATCTCATTCTTACGCCACTTACCGAATATGGTACTTATGATGCCAAAAGATGAAAATGAAGGGCAACATTTAGTATATACGGCGATGCAATATGAAGAGGGGCCAATCGCATTGCGTTATGCGCGCGGTAATGGACTTGGTGTTCATATGGATGAAGAATTAAAGGCAATTCCAATCGGTTCATGGGAAACGTTAAAAGAAGGTACACAAGCGGCTATTTTAACGTTTGGTACGACAATACCAATGGCAATGGAAGCAGCTGAGCGTCTTGAAAAGGCTGGAGTTTCAGTGAAAGTAGTGAACGCTCGCTTTATTAAACCGATGGATGAAGCATATTTACATGATCTCTTAGGAAAAAATATACCGATTTTAACGATTGAAGAAGCTTGCTTAATCGGTGGTTTTGGAACGGGAGTAGTTGAATTTGCGTCTGAGAACGGATACCATAGTGCGTTAATTGAACGAATGGGTATTCCCGACCGTTTCATAGAGCACGGTAGTGTAACAAAATTATTAGAAGAAATTGGTTTAACGACAGAAGCTGTTGTAGACCGTATTCATACAATGATTCCATCAAAACAAAAAAGGGCGTAACAAATGAGTGCAAAAAAAGAAAGAGTAGATGTACTATTAGTAGAGCGAGGACTTATAGAAACACGTGAGAAAGCAAAACGCGCCGTTATGGCCGGACTTGTATATGCAAATGAGATGAGACTTGATAAGCCAGGAGAGAAAATCCCACAAGATACAGAGATTACGGTGAAGGGACAAGTTATGCCGTATGTAAGCCGTGGTGGTTATAAACTTGAAAAGGCATTAGAGACATTTCATCTTGATTTACAAGATAAAGTTATGATAGATATTGGTTCATCAACTGGTGGCTTTACAGATTGTGCGCTTCAAAATGGAGCGAAATTATCTTATGCATTAGATGTAGGATACAATCAACTTGCGTGGAAATTGCGTCAAGATGAGCGTGTTGTCGTAATGGAACGAACAAACTTCCGTTACGTGACACCAGCAGACTTAGAACGTGGTTTACCGCAATTTGCTAGTATCGATGTTTCATTTATATCATTAAAACTTATATTGCCAGTTTTAAAAACAATGCTTATGCCTAATGGGGATGTAGCAGCGTTAATTAAACCGCAGTTTGAAGCTGGAAGAGAGCAAGTTGGGAAAAAAGGTATCGTTCGTGATCGAAAAGTACATGAGGCTGTTGTGGAAATGATTGTCGATTTTGCTGTAAAAGAAGGATACGATGTAGAAGGTTTAACATTCTCACCAATTACGGGCGGGGATGGTAATATTGAATTTTTAATCCATCTGAAATGGCATGGTGAACGTGAGAATGGCGAAAATCATTCTCCAGTTTCTGTTGAGCAAGTAGTTACAGAGGCGCATGATGTCCTAAAACAAAAAGGGAAAGGGGAATAACATATGTTGTTCCTCTTTTTGTTGTAATTGTATAATGATTGTAAAAACAATTGTGTACAAGTAACGAATTATAAGTTAACATAAATAAGTGAAGTATACCAATGTTTAAACTATGGTAAGAGATAGTGTGAGGTGCAAATGTATGAATAAAGGTCAGCGCCATATTAAAATCAGGGAAATTATTGCGAACAAAGAAATTGAAACACAAGATGAATTAGTTGATATTTTACGTAATGAGGGATTTAATGTAACGCAAGCAACAGTATCGCGCGATATTAAAGAATTGCACTTAGTGAAAGTGCCATTACATGATGGTCGCTATAAATATAGCTTGCCAGCAGATCAACGATTTAACCCGTTACAAAAATTAAAACGGAATCTAGTGGATTCATTTGTAAAATTAGACACGGCAGGACATATGCTTGTGCTAAAAACATTGCCTGGTAACGCTCATTCACTTGGAGCACTTATTGATCATTTAGAGTGGGATGAGATCATCGGAACCATCTGTGGTGATGATACTTGCTTAATTATTTGCCGTACACCTGAAGATACAGGTGTTGTCTCTGATCGTTTCTTAAATATGCTGTAACAAAAAAATCTTGTTTGCTTTCCTCTGTAAAGTGGAAAGTGAACAGGATATTTTTATTGGCTAAAAACGTGAATTCTTAATTGTAGTATAATATTTTCTTTGCATAAAATTAGAAAATAGGTGGATTGACCCGTAAAACAAATGTTTGGTACAATGGAGCGGTTAGAAAAGTAATTTATACATACAAACATATAGTATGACTATTTGAATAAAGAACTGAGAAAAGCCCTTAATAGGGGATTAGTTTATAACGAGGTGAATGGGGCATTGTTATCGGAATTATCGATTAGAAACTTTGCTATTATTGAGGCATTAAATATTTCTTTTCAAAAAGGATTAACAGTTTTAAGTGGTGAAACAGGAGCCGGAAAATCGATTATTATCGATGCGATTAGTTTACTTGTAGGTGGTCGTGGTTCAGCGGAATTTGTTCGATACGGAACAGAAAAAGCTGAGATAGAGGGGCTATTTTATGTAGAAGATGATAAGCATCCATGTATTGAAAAGGCAGAAGAGTTGGATATAGAAATTGAAGACGGCATGATTATTTTGAAGCGTGATATCGCTGCAAACGGAAAAAGCGTATGTCGTGTAAATGGGAAACTGGTTACCCTTAGTATATTAAAAGAAATTGGAAAAACACTTGTTGATATTCATGGGCAGCACGAAACGCAAGATTTAATGAATGAAGAGCGCCATCTATTTATGCTCGATCATTTTGATGGAGAGCGTATTGTTAAACAATTGGATATATACCAAAATGTATATGCTGATTATGAGAAGTTAAAAAAACAGTTAAAATCGTTAAGTGAAAATGAACAACAAATGGCGCATCGCTTAGATTTAATTCAATTCCAGCATGAGGAAATCCGTAAGGCGGATTTAAAAATGGATGAAGAAAATGAATTAACTGAAGAACGATTGCAAATTTCTAATTTCGAAAAAATTTACAAAGCATTAGGCGATGCATATCGTTCGTTAAGCGCTGACGGACAGGGATTAGATAATGTACGAAGCGCAATGGGACAAATGGAGAGTATTACACATTTAGATGAAGTGTATCAAGAAAATCATGATTCAATTGCAAATAGCTATTACTTATTAGAAGAAGTTGCGTATCAACTGAGAGAAAAGCTCGATATGATGGAATATGATCCGAATCGTTTAGACGAAATTGAAACGCGTTTAAATGAAATTCGTATGCTAAAGAGAAAATATGGAAATACTGTAGAAGAGATTTTAGCGTATGCTGATAAAATTGAACAAGAAATTTTTACGATTGAAAATAAAGACGTTCATATTGAAACGACGAAGAAGCAGTTAAAGGAACTGGAAAGTGTTATTCTGAAAGAAGCAACGTTGTTAAGTAATATGCGTCATGAGCTTGCAGAACATCTTACAAATGCTATTCATCAGGAATTAAAAGAATTATATATGGAAAAAACAAAATTTGAAGTGAGAATTATAAAGCGAGAAGGAAATGCTGAAGAGCCTCTTGTGGAGGGAGCACCAGTAAGACTTACGGCGGATGGCTACGATCATGTGGAATTTTATATTTCAACAAATCCAGGTGAGCCGCTAAAACAACTTTCAAAGGTCGCTTCTGGCGGAGAGTTATCTCGTATTATTTTAGCTTTAAAAAGCATTTTTTCTAAGCATCAAGGTGTTGCATCTGTTATTTTTGATGAAGTGGATACTGGCGTAAGTGGTCGGGTTGCACAGGCTATTGCGGAAAAAATTTATCGAGTATCAGTAAACTCGCAAGTACTTTGTATTACGCACTTACCTCAAGTAGCTTCAATGGCGGATTCACATTTATTTATTCGAAAACAAGTAGCGAATGATCGAACAATTACGTCAGTTACCGTTTTAACTATGGAGGATAAAGTAACAGAAATAGCTCGGATGATTTCGGGTGTGGAAATTACAGATTTAACGACAGAACATGCGAAAGAATTACTTACGCAAGCGCATCATTTTAAACAGACAGCAGAGGCTATCCAGTAATGGATAGCTTTTTTTCTCAAATAATGATTTCTTAATTCTTCCGGTTATAAATAAAGCACTGCAAGGAGAGATTAAAAAGTGAAGCCAAGAGGCTGAATGTGGGGTAGGAGCGAGGAGAGTGAACAAATTGAAATTAGAAAGATTTCGCAAAATAATAGGTATTTGTCTCCTTGTTTCTTTAGTTTTTATTGGATGTTTTAAACCGCTTCGGACGTTTATTTCATCCCCGAAGCAACTTGTTGTTTTTGAAGGACAACAATCAGAAATAGCTTCATTACCAGTTTTTAAAGCTTCATCTACAGATCGTCATGTGTTTACAGTAAGTTCAAATGAACAAAAACAAGGACTTATGGTAAATTCTCATCAAAATGGTGAAGCGGATATGGTGTTTCAGCTTGCTGGTTTTCCAGTGAAAAAAGTAAATGTGAAAGTATTGAAAGATTTTAAAGTTATTCCAGGTGGACAATCGATTGGTGTGAAGTTAAACACAAAAGGGGTACTTGTTGTAGGCCATCATTTAATTCAAACTGAAAAAGGGAAAGTATCTCCTGGTGAAACAGCTGGTGTGCAAATTGGAGATATGATTACTGAAATTAATGGAAAAACAATTGAAAGAATGAGTGATGTAGCACCATTTATTCATAATAGTGGTGAAACAGGCGAGCCGCTTAATCTTGTTTTATTAAGAGATGGAAAACATATCCGCACTAAGTTAACACCACAAAAAGACAGTGGAGAATCGTCTTATCGTATTGGTTTATATATTCGTGATTCGGCAGCTGGGATTGGAACAATGACATTTGTTCATCCTGACTCTATGAAATATGGAGCGCTTGGTCATGTCATTTCTGATAACGATACGAAAAAGCCGATTCAAGTCGAAGATGGACAAATTATGCGTTCGACAGTTACATCAATTGAAAGAGGTAGTCATGGAAATCCAGGAGAGAAATTAGCGAGGTTCTCACCAGATCGTGAAGTGATTGGCAATATTACAATAAATAGTCCATTTGGTATTTTTGGAAAATTAAATACAAATATGTCAAATGGCGTAATGGATAAAGCAATGCCTATTGCACTATCTCATCAAGTAAAAGAGGGACCAGCAAAAATATTAACAGTTATTGATCAAGATAAAGTGGAAGCGTTTGATATTGAAGTTGTTAGTACAGTACCGCAAAAGTTTCCGGCGACAAAAGGCATGGTAATAAAAGTGACAGACAAACGTTTATTAGCTAAAACGGGTGGTATCGTACAAGGGATGAGCGGAAGTCCAATTGTACAAAACGGGAAAGTAATTGGTGCTGTTACACATGTATTCGTAAATGATCCAACATCAGGATATGGTGTTCATATTGAATGGATGTTACATGAGGCTGGAATTAACATTTATGATCAAGAAAGAAAAGCGAGCTAATTAATAATTAGCTCGCTTTTCTTTTGAAAAATTCGTTGAAATTTTGTAAAAGCTCCGCAAGAGGTGTTTTTTGTTGTAAAATAAAAGAAAAGGGTTGAACGTTTCGTTGTATTTCTATGATGGAATGTGTTGCGAAAGGGAATAAATGAAAGATAAACATATTTTTTTGTGATTTTATCGGAAAGTAACAAACTTTAAAAGGGAATTTTCACACAATTGTCGAACAATTCATGTAGCCTAGAAGGATACACATGTCGGAGAATCGATTCGGTAAGGGAGGAAAAGCTGTGGAGAAAATTAAAGTATGTCTTGTGGATGATAATAAAGAATTAGTATCAATGCTAGAGAGTTATGTAGCTGCTCAAGATGATATGGAAGTAATCGGTACTGCTTATAATGGTCAAGAGTGTTTAAATTTATTAAAAGATAAGCAGCCGGATGTACTTGTTTTAGACATTATTATGCCACATTTAGATGGTTTAGCTGTACTAGAGAAAATGCGACATATTGAAAGGCTAAGACAGCCGAGCGTAATTATGTTGACAGCATTTGGACAAGAAGATGTGACGAAAAAAGCAGTTGACTTAGGTGCTTCATATTTCATATTAAAACCATTTGATATGGAGAATTTAACGAGTCATATTCGTCAAGTGAGCGGTAAAGCGAACGCTACTATTAAACGTCCACTTCCATCTTTCCGTTCAGCAACGACAGTAGATGGAAAGCCGAAAAACTTAGACGCGAGCATTACGAGTATCATTCATGAAATTGGTGTTCCTGCTCATATTAAAGGGTATATGTACTTAAGGGAAGCGATCTCTATGGTGTACAACGATATCGAATTACTTGGATCTATTACGAAAGTATTGTATCCAGATATCGCAAAGAAATATAATACAACAGCAAGCCGTGTTGAGCGAGCAATCCGTCATGCAATTGAAGTAGCATGGAGTCGTGGGAATATTGATTCTATTTCGTCCTTATTCGGTTATACAGTATCCATGTCAAAAGCAAAACCTACGAATTCTGAGTTCATCGCAATGGTTGCGGATAAGCTGAGACTTGAACATAAGGCTAGCTGAGAGTAGAAGTAGTAAGGGATTTAAGCTTTAATAAAGCTTAATAATTTTTGAAATTTAAACTCGATATCAATTTTAAAACCAATAAATTGTTTATTTAATGACCAATGAATGTTAGAATTCGTTGGTCTTTTTATTTACTTCGATTTAAGGATGTTGAAGGAATACATATTTATATAGAAAAATGCAGTGAAAATAAGGATATTTACAGGAAACACGTGGGTTTGACAGTGTAATCCCTATAACGTATCATTAATTGGGGAAAGTTGGATAAATTGGATAATGGATGAATGACTTTTAAAAAAATAGTGAATCATGCTTACCCAACCATTGTTATGACGGTGTTTTTATCTATATTTTCAATGATAGTAAGTAAATTTTTTATCCCGAAAACAATTTTGATGAGTGGTGAATTTCCTTATCCGACTGAGGATTATACTACAAGAAAAGTCGGTATTGTTATAGCGGCGACGTTGCTTTTATTTGTGCTCTTCTTTATGTATTATAAATGGGTTATTAATAAAATGAAAAGAACGTACACAAATATTATGATTGCTTTAAGTATCGTAATCATTTTGACGATGGAAATAATGATTACTTCCATAGCGTTTAACCCTGTTGTAGGAGATTATGCCATCCTTAAACAGGGGATTGTCTCTATATTTAATGGTGATAAGCAATTTTTAGAAATGGGACAGCTTCATTTAATTGATTATAAATGTTTGAAGAAAAGATTAAATGGAACCGTAGTATATCTGATAAGGGATTTTAGCAGGGAAGTCATCCGTGATATAATAGAAAATAATAAAAAGCCCTGCAAAACAGGACTGTATTATTCTTCGTCTTTATTTTGTTTTTCTAATTCAACTAACTTTTGAATTAGAATGTGCTGCGGCATATGCATAAGTTGTTCAAGTGGAACACCTAATGCTTTTGATAGGCGGACTGCAGTGTCTGGAGAAATTTGTAATGGTCTCATAGAAGTACCTCCTTTTTCGTATAGTATAGCATAAGATTGGGGGAGTGAGGATGACTCTTATATTTGCACATCGTGGTGCAGCGGGAACGTACCCAGAAAATACAATGATTTCATTTGAAGCAGCGGAATCTTTTAGGGCGGATGGAATTGAACTTGATGTTCAATTAACGAAAGACGGAAGGGTTGTCGTCATTCATGATGAAACAGTGAACCGGACAACAAATGGAAAAGGTGCGGTTCGAAACTATTTATATGAGGATTTATGTAAATTAGATGCGAGCTATAAATTTGGTGATAAAGTAGGTTTTTGTAAAATACCTCTTTTAGAAGAGGTATTAGAATGGATTGAAAAAACACAATTGCTACTTAATATTGAACTGAAAAATAATAAAATTCCATACAGAGGTTTAGAGGAAGAAGTTATAACGCTTGTACGGAAATTAAATCTAGAAGATCGTGTTATATTTTCTTCATTTAATCACTACAGTATGAAAAGGTGTCATATGATGGCTCCTGATATTCAAACAGCGATTTTATATCGCGAAGGTTTGCATAGTCCGTGGGCATATGCGAAAAAAATGGGCGCTACAGCAGTACACCCTAATTATCGTTATCTTCAAGATGCCGTTGCCGAACTAACGATGGAAAGTGGTGTAGAGGTTAGGCCTTATACAATTAATGAAGAAACGCTTATGCGTAAATATTTTGATATGAATATTTCGGCGATTATTACTGATTATCCTGAAACGGCAAGAACGTTATTGCCAATAAAAAAATGAGACCGCGTGTAACGGTCTCATTTTTTATTTAGACATAGTGGGGTTTTCCTATCTTCTAAATCGAGCTTGTACTTTATTTCGTTTACGGTCTCGGTGTAGGACGAAGCCACCAAAAATATAAAAACCGAGCGCGAAGCAAAGAGCGCCAATTAAAAATTGTAACCAGAGTATAGAAAGTGGAGGGAATAGAATCCCGAATACAGTATCTCTCATTAACTTAATGCCAAACACAGCTAATGAAATAGGGATGAGTGCTAATAATAGAGCAAGGTAACGCTGCATATAAATGCTCCTTTTCAGATTATTTTGTTTATTTCAATGATGTTATATGAAAAGGGGGTTTGTCAAGAGGGGGCTGAACGAGTAAGATAAGGGTGTGAAAAATTTTGCAGAGATACTTCGAGAGGAAGTGTAATATATGAAACAAAAAGTTTTAATTGTTGGTGCAGGTGAAGGTGGCAGTACACTGCTGAATCTATTACAAAGTTCGAATATATTTCAAATTATAGGGATTATTGATATAAATCCGATAGCAAAAGGGTTACAAATGGCTAAGGAATACGGGGTTACAATTGGAGAGAGTGTAACGCCGTTTCTTTCTATGCACATTGATGTAATGTTTGATATGACAGGTGACGATGATTTACATAAAGATTTATTAAAGAAAAAGCATAAAGATACGCTTCTTATACCAGGTGATATTGCGAAAATTGTTACGAGATTAGCACATGAGAAGGAAGATTTAATTGGAAAGTTAGAAGAACAGACACAGCAAGGGGATTTAATTTTAAATTCTACGCATGACGGTATGATAGTAATCGATCGAGAGGGACAAGTTCGTCTATTTAATAAAAGTGCAGAGCGTATTATCGGGTATAAAAAAGAAGATGCGGTAGGGAAATATATTTTAGAAGTTATTCCGACTAGTAAGTTGCTTCGTATTATACGTACGAAACAAATAGAAGTAAATTATGAACTGACGTTGGAGAATGAAAAGAAAATTATTACAACCCGTATTCCGATTTTAAAAGAGGGAGGAGAGGTACAAGGGGCATTTGCGATTTTTAAAGATATAACAGAAGTTGTAGATCTTGCGGAAGAAGTTACAGATTTAAAGGAGATTCAAACGTTACTTGAGGCGATTATCAACTCGTCTGAGGAAGCAATTTCGGTCGTGGATGAAAAAGGAAGAGGATTAGTAATTAACCCTGCTTATACGAAATTAACAGGTTTAACAGAAGAGGACATTATTGGGAAGCCAGCTACAACCGATATTGTAGAAGGTGAAAGTATGCATATGAAAGTACTTCGAACACGTAGGGCAGTACGAGGGATACATATGAAGATTGGGCAGAAAAAGCGAGATGTAATTGTAAACGTAGCACCAGTCATTGTGGATGGGATATTGAAAGGAAGCGTCGGTGTAATTCGTGATGTATCTGAAATTCAAAAGTTAACAAATGAATTGAATAGAGCAAGGCAAATTATTCGAACGTTAGAAGCGAAATATTCATTTGATGACATTGTCGGAAATTCAGATGAAACAACGGCCGCTATTGAACAGGCGAAACTTGGGGCGAATACACCAGCAACAGTATTACTACGCGGAGAGTCAGGGACAGGTAAAGAATTGTTTGCGCATGCCATCCATAATGGAAGTAATCGAAAATATAATAAGTTCGTTCGTGTAAACTGTGCTGCCATTTCGGAGACATTGCTAGAAAGTGAATTATTCGGTTATGAGGAAGGTGCATTTTCTGGAGCGAAAAGAGGCGGGAAGCGTGGATTCTTTGAGGAAGCGAATAATGGCAGTATCTTTTTAGATGAAATAGGGGAACTATCTGCAAATACACAAGCGAAACTCCTTCGCGTGTTGCAAGAAAAAGAGATTGTAAAAGTTGGTGGAACGAAAGCGATTCCTATCAATGTTAGAGTAATTGCAGCGACACATGTGAATTTAGAAAAGGACATTCTAGAAGGAGAGTTTAGGGAGGATTTATATTATCGATTAAATAAAATTCCAATCCAAATTCCATCTCTTCGTCAGCGTAAAGGCGATATACCGGCAATCGCAGAAAGATTAATTCAAAAAATAAACCAAGATTATGGCCGAAATATAGAGGGGCTCACTAACTCGGCTATTTCATATTTACAATCATATGAATGGCCGGGGAATGTGAGGGAACTTGAAAATATTTTGGGGAGAGCTATTATCTTTATGAATTATAACGAGACATATATTGATGTACACCATTTACCGCCATTACACAACGAAGAGCAGGTAGAGTCAAAGCAAACTCATTTATTACCTGAGTTAGCAGAAAAGCCACTTGAACATTTAGTGACGGAGTTTGAAGGGAATATCATTCATGAATATTTAGAGAGGTTTGGTGGAAATAAAACGCAAACGGCGAGAGCGTTAGGAATTTCAGTTCGGAATTTATATTACAAGCTAGAAAAGTATGAGTGTGCAAAAAGTAGCATGCAATAAATTGCGTACCGTGCAATTTATTGCATGGTATACAAAAAGTGACAAAAACAGACAGAATGTTTTGTTATTTTCCGAAGTATTGATCTTACTGCATTTTGAATGCGTTTTCATTATTGGTAAGACCACTTTTAAAAGTTGGCACGATATTTGCTTTATAAATAGACGAGGGACGACGGAAAGGGTTGATTACAAAATATGAAGTTAGAACACTTAATTGATCAAGCGGCAGGTCAGCCTAAAAAAACTGTGGCTGTAGCAGTAGCTGAAGATCATGAAGTAATTGAAGCTGTAGCGAAAGCAATTACATTACAGCTAGCTCAATTTCGTCTATATGGAAATCAAGAAAAAATAATGGGGATGCTACAAGAACATGATTTACAAACTTCAGAACATATTGAAGTGATTGCAGCAGCATCAAGTGTTGAGGCTGCAGAACTTTCTGTTAAAGCTGTAAAAAATGGCGAAGCAGATGTGCTTATGAAGGGGAACATCCCAACAGCGAATATTTTGAAAGCTGTATTAAATAAAGAGTGGGGACTTCGTAAAGGTAGCGTACTTTCACACGTTGCAGCATTTGAAGTTCCAAATTACGATCGTCTCATTTTTGTTACAGATGCAGCGATGAACATTGCACCTGATGTAACACAAAAAGCTGCTATTATACAGAATACTGTAGAAGTTGCCCAGGCAATAGGAATGGATTTGCCAAAGGTAGCACCAATTGCAGCGGTAGAGGTTGTGAATCCTGCGATGCAAGCGACAATTGATGCAGCGATGTTAACTCAAATGAATCGCCGCGGACAAATTAAAAATTGTGTCGTTGATGGACCACTTGCTTTAGATAATGCAGTATCACAAATTGCAGCAGAACATAAAGGCATAGTAAGTGATGTAGCAGGTAAGGCAGACATTTTACTCGTCCCAACGATTGAAGCTGGAAATGTGCTATATAAATCACTCGTATACTTTGCGGATGCAAAAGTAGGAGCAATGATTGCTGGCGCAAAAGCACCGATTGTTTTAACATCTCGTGCTGATTCAGCAGAGACAAAAGTATATTCATTAGCATTGGCAGTTGCGACTGCTTCAAAATAAACCAAATAGGGTAAAACATTAGGGGGAAACGACAATGACATTAGAAATCTTCGAATACTTAGAAAAATATGATTATGAGCAAGTAGTATTTTGTCAAGATAAAGAATCTGGTTTAAAAGCAATCATCGCAATTCATGATACAACACTTGGACCAGCTCTTGGTGGAACAAGAATGTGGACATATGATTCTGAAGAAGCGGCGATTGAAGATGCATTGCGTCTTGCAAAAGGGATGACATACAAAAACGCAGCAGCTGGCTTAAACTTAGGTGGTGCGAAAACAGTAATTATCGGTGATCCACGTAAAGATAAGAGCGAAGCGATGTTCCGTGCATTAGGACGTTACATTCAAGGACTAAACGGACGTTACATTACAGCTGAAGACGTTGGTACAACAGTAGATGATATGGATATTATCCACGAAGAAACTGACTTTGTAACAGGTATTTCACCATCATTCGGTTCTTCTGGTAACCCATCTCCAGTAACTGCATACGGTGTTTACCGTGGTATGAAAGCAGCTGCGAAAGAAGCTTTCGGTACTGATAATTTAGAAGGAAAAGTAATTGCTGTTCAAGGTGTTGGTAACGTAGCATATCACCTATGCAAACATTTACACGCTGAAGGAGCAAAACTAATCGTTACAGATATTAATAAAGAAGCTGTACAACGTGCAGTAGAAGAATTCGGTGCAACAGCAGTTGAGCCAAATGAAATTTACGGTGTTGAATGTGATATTTACGCACCATGTGCATTAGGCGCAACAGTTAATGACGAAACTATTCCACAACTTAAAGCAAAAGTAATTGCAGGTTCTGCAAATAACCAATTAAAAGAAGATCGTCACGGCGACATCATTCATGAAATGGGTATTGTATACGCACCAGACTATGTTATTAATGCAGGTGGCGTAATTAACGTAGCAGACGAGTTATATGGATACAATAGAGAACGTGCATTAAAACGCGTGGAGTCAATTTATGACACAATTGCAAAAGTAATCGAAATTTCAAAACGCGATGGCATTGCAACTTATGTAGCAGCAGATCGTCTAGCTGAAGAGCGCATTGCAAGCTTGAAAAACTCTCGTAGCACATACTTACGCAACGGTCACGACATTATTAGCCGTCGCTAATCATTCATATATTACTTTTACAAAAGGGGTGGTTACCTCTTATGAGGTTTCCACTTCCTTTTGAATTTATTAGTGGAGGTAGCAACAGTGTCCTTAAATCGAATTCTTGTTATTAATCCGGGTAGTACATCCACAAAAATTGGTGTTTTTGATAATGAAAGACCCGTTTTAGAAGAAACGATTCGTCATGACGAAGAACAGATTGGAAAATATAAGCGAATTATAGACCAATATGAGTTTCGTAAAGAAACGATCTTAGAAGTTTTACATTCTCACGGTATTAACATTTCAAAGTTAAACGCAGTTTGTGGGCGCGGTGGATTACTTCGTCCAATCGAAGGCGGAACATACACAGTAAACGATGCGATGTTAGAAGATTTAAAAAATGGGTTCAGTGGTCATCACGCTTCAAACCTTGGAGGCATTTTAGCGTATGAAATTGCTTCTGGATTAAATATTCCAGCATTCATTGTAGACCCTGTCGTTGTAGATGAAATGGAGCCGATTGCTCGTGTAAGCGGTATTGCTGGTATGGAACGTAAAAGTATTTTCCATGCATTAAATCAAAAAGCAGTTGCTCGTAAAGTGGCTGAAGAATTAAATCACAAATACGAGGATTTAAATTTATTAGTTACACATATGGGCGGCGGTATTACAGTTGGTGCTCATAAAAAAGGAAAAGTTATCGATGTGAATAACGGTTTAAACGGAGAAGGACCATTTAGTCCAGAGCGTGCGGGTACAGTACCAGTAGGACAACTAGTTGAAATGTGTTTCTCTGGTGAGTATTACCGAGACGAAATGGTGAAAAAACTTGTCGGGCAAGGTGGACTTGTAAGTCTTATCGGTACAAATGATGCAATTAAAGTAGAACAAATGGTTGAAAAAGGTGATCCTGAAGCAACTCTTATTTATAAGGCAATGGCATATCAAGTTGCAAAAGAGATTGGCGGAGCTAGCGCTGTACTTCACGGAAAAATCGATGCAATCGTATTAACTGGTGGACTTGCTTATAGTAAAATACTTGTCGATGAAATAAAAGAACGAGTAGACTGGATTGCAGATGTTATCGTACATCCAGGAGAAGATGAATTACAAGCATTAGCAGAAGGAGCACTTCGTGTATTACGTGAAGAAGAAGCGGCGAAAGAGTATGTTGTAAGAGAAAAACAAACAGTAGCTAGGGGTTGAGATAATGGCAAGAGAATATGATTTAGTCATCGTTGGCGGCGGTACTGGTGGATATGTTGCTGCTATTCGTGCATCACAACTAGGTTTAAAAACTGCACTTGTTGAAAAAGAAAATCTTGGTGGTACTTGTTTACACAAAGGATGTATTCCTAGTAAAGCCCTTTTACGTAGTGCGGAAGTATATGCAACTGCTAAAAAAAGCGAAGAGTTCGGGGTTATTGCAAGTAATGTAGAACTAAACTTTGCGAAAGTACAAGAGCGTAAAGAGAAGATTGTAACGCAACTTCATAAAGGTGTTCAGCACTTAATGAAACAAGGTAAAATTGATGTGTTTGAAGGTATTGGCCGTATTCTTGGCCCATCTATTTTCTCACCGATGCCAGGGACAATTTCAGTTGAACTTGCAAGTGGAGAAGAGAATGAAATGTTAATTCCAAAAAATGTACTTATTGCAACAGGTTCTCGTCCGAATTCATTACCAGGTTTAGAATTAGACGGAGAGTATGTAATGTCTTCTGATCATGCCCTAAAAATGGAAACGCTTCCTAGTTCGATTATTATCGTTGGTGGCGGTGTAATCGGTATTGAGTGGGCATCTATGCTTGCTGACTTCGGTGTAGAAGTTACAGTATTAGAGTATGCGAAAACGATACTACCACTAGAAGATCAGGACGTTTCAAAAGAAATGCAACGTCTATTCAAGAAAAAAGGTATTAAAGTCGTAACTGGTGCAAAAGTATTACCAGAAACATTGGTAAAAGATAATGGAGTAACAATTCAAGCTGAACATAACGGTGAGAATAAAGAATTTAAAGCAGAAAAAATGCTTGTATCTGTAGGAAGACAAGCCAATACGCAAAATATTGGTTTAGAGAATACGGATATCGTTGTGGAAAAAGGATACATTCAAACAAATGAGTTTTATCAAACGAAAGAATCTCATATTTACGCAATTGGTGATGTAATTGGTGGCTTACAGCTTGCTCACGTTGCTTCTCATGAAGGAATTGTTGCAGTAGAACATATTGCTGGGAAAGAAGTTACACCAATTGATTACTCTATGGTATCAAAATGCGTATACAGCAGTCCGGAAGTTGCTTCTGTCGGTTTAACAGAACAAGAAGCAAAAGAAAAAGGCTATAAGTTAAAAGTAGGTAAGTTCTCATTCCGTGCAATCGGAAAAGCGCTTGTATACGGCGAATCAGATGGTTTCGTAAAACTTGTAGTTGATGAAGAAACAAATGACATTCTTGGTGTTCATATGATTGGACCACATGTAACAGATATGATTTCTGAAGCTGGTCTTGCAAGAGTACTTGATGCAACACCTTGGGAAGTAGCACATACAATTCATCCGCATCCATCATTATCTGAAGCGATTGGTGAAGCAGCATTAGCTGTAGATGGAAAAGCGTTACACGCATAAAAATGTGGATTTAGGAGGTTATGAAAAATGGCAGAAGTAAAAGAAAAGCGCCATGAAGAGCTTGGCTTAAGTGATGAGCAAGTATTAGAAATGTTCCGTACGATGTTACTTGCACGTAAAATTGACGAACGTATGTGGTTATTAAACCGTGCAGGTAAAATTCCATTCGTAATTTCTTGTCAAGGACAAGAGGCAGCGCAAGTTGGAGCGGCGTTCGCCCTTGATAGAGAGAAAGATTATGCGTTACCATACTACCGTGATATGGGTGTTGTACTAGCGTTTGGTATGACAGCTAAAGAGCTTATGTTGTCTGCTTTCGCGAAAGCTGGAGATCCAAACTCTGGTGGTCGTCAAATGCCTGGTCACTTCGGTCAAAAGAAAAATCGTATTGTGACAGGTTCATCTCCAGTAACAACGCAAGTACCACACGCAGTTGGTATTGCATTAGCTGGAAAAATGGAGAAGAAAGATTTAGTAACGTTCGTTACATTCGGAGAAGGTTCTTCAAACCAAGGTGACTTCCATGAAGGAGCAAACTTTGCTGGTGTACACAAACTACCTGTTATTTTCATGTGTGAAAATAACAAATATGCCATCTCTATTCCAGTTGAAAAACAATTAGCATGTAAAAACGTATCAGATCGTGCAATTGGTTACGGTATGCCTGGATATACAATAGACGGAAACGATCCGCTTGCAGTGTATAAAGCTGTAAAAGAAGCAGCAGATCGCGGCCGTCGTGGTGAAGGACCGACTTTAATTGAAACAGTATCATATCGTTTAACAGCACATTCTAGTGACGATGATGATCGTGTTTATCGTGATAAAGAAGAAGTAGAAGAAGCAAAGAAAAAAGATTCAATTATAACATTTGCAGCTTATTTAAAAGAAGTTGGTGTGTTAACTGAAGATTCTGAAAAACAAATGTTAGACGAAATTATGCATATCGTAAATGAAGCAACAGAATATGCAGAAAATGCTCCGTATGCAGCACCTGAAGATGCATTGAAGCACGTATACGCAGAATAGGGGGGAACGTTTCATGGCTGTAATGTCTTATATTGATGCTATTACATTAGCAATGCGCGAAGAAATGGAACGCGATGAGAAAGTATTCGTTTTAGGAGAAGATGTTGGTAAAAAAGGTGGCGTGTTTAAAGCGACGCACGGTTTGTATGATCAATTTGGTGAAGATCGTGCGCTTGATGCACCGCTTGCAGAATCTGCAATCGCTGGGGTAGCAATTGGAGCGGCAATGTATGGTATGCGCCCAATCGCTGAAATGCAGTTTGCGGATTTCATTATGCCAGCAGTAAACCAAATTGTTTCTGAGGCAGCAAAAATTCGTTACCGTTCTAATAACGACTGGACTTGTCCAGTTACAATTCGTGCACCATTCGGCGGGGGGGTTCACGGTGCATTGTATCATTCACAATCTGTAGAAGCGATGTTTGCAAATCAACCAGGTTTAAAAATTGTTATCCCTTCTACACCATATGATGCAAAAGGCTTACTAAAAGCTGCAATTCGTGATGAAGATCCAGTATTATTCTTTGAGCATAAACGTGCATATCGCTTAATTAAAGGTGAAGTGCCAGAAGATGATTACGTATTACCAATCGGAAAAGCAGATGTAAAACGTGAAGGTGATGATATTACTGTTATCACATACGGATTATGTGTTCATTTTGCTCTTCAAGCAGCTGAAAAGTTAGCACAAGATGGCATCTCTGCACACATTCTTGATCTACGTACTGTATATCCATTAGATAAAGAAGCAATCATTGAAGCAGCTTCTAAAACAGGTAAAGTTCTTCTTGTAACAGAAGACAATAAAGAAGGAAGTATTATGAGTGAAGTGGCAGCAATTATTGCTGAAAAATGTCTGTTTGATTTAGATGCGCCAATCGCACGTCTTGCAGGTCCAGACGTTCCAGCAATGCCATATGCACCAACTATGGAAAAATTCTTTATGGTAAATCCAGATAAAGTTGAAAAAGCAATGCGTGAACTTGCGGAATTTTAATCGGGGGGACTATACATGGCTGTAGAAAATATTACAATGCCTCAGCTCGGGGAGAGCGTTACAGAGGGTACAATTAGTAAATGGCTCGTTAATGTTGGCGATCACGTAAACAAGTATGATCCGCTTGCAGAAGTAATGACTGATAAAGTGAATGCTGAAGTACCATCTTCTTTCACTGGTATTGTGAAAGAGTTAATCGCTGGTGAAGGTGATACGTTAGCTGTAGGTGAAGTCGTTTGTGTTATTCAAGTAGAAGGCGCAGATGAAGTAGCAGCAACAGCTGTTGAGGAAAAAACAAAAGAAGAACCAAAGGCAGAAGTAGCTACGCCTGAAAAAGCACCGAAAGCAAAACAACCAAATGATGGAAAACCACGCTTTTCACCAGCTGTGTTAAAACTTGCCGGTGAGCATAACGTTGATTTAGATCTAGTAGAAGGTACGGGAGCAAACGGCCGTATCACTCGTAAAGATATTTTAAAGTTAGTGGAATCTGGAAATATTCCGCAAGTAGGTGCGAAAAAAGAGGAAGCGGTAGCAGCAGTAGTAGAAGCGCGTCCAGAAGCACCAAAAGCAGCGCCAGTAGCACAAAAAGTAGAAGCTGCGAAACCAGTTTCTGTACCAACAATGCCTGGCGATATCGAAATTCCAGTAACAGGTGTGCGTAAAGCAATTGCAGCGAACATGTTACGTAGTAAACACGAAGCACCGCATGCTTGGATGATGATTGAGGTAGATGTGACAAACCTTGTGTCATATCGTAATTCAATTAAAGGTGATTTCAAAAAGCGCGAAGGCTTTAACTTAACGTTCTTTGCTTTCTTCGTAAAAGCAGTAGCACAAGCGTTAAAAGAGTATCCTCAAATTAATTCAATGTGGGCTGGCGATAAAATCGTTCAGAAGAAAGATATTAACCTTTCTATCGCTGTGGCAACAGAGGACGAACTATTTGTACCAGTAATTAAACACGCAGACGAGAAGACGATTAAAGGTATCGCTCGTGAAATTACAGAACTTGCCGGAAAAGTACGTACGAAATCGTTAAAAGCGGACGAAATGCAAGGCGGAACATTTACAATTAATAACACAGGATCATTCGGTTCTGTTCAATCTATGGGTATTATTAATTACCCACAAGCGGCTATTTTACAGGTTGAATCAATTGTAAAACGTCCAGTAATTATGGATAATGGTATGTTCGGTGCTCGCGACATGGTTAACTTATGTTTATCACTTGATCACCGTGTATTAGATGGCTTAATTTGTGGTAAGTTCTTAGGACGTGTAAAAGAAATTTTAGAAAATACGTCAGAAAATAATACATCTGTATATTAATAAAAAGCTCGCTTATGCGAGCTTTTTATCATCTTATTTCTTCATTTGCATCCTACTATATGTACAACACTTTTCCCGGTAATCTTACAATGAACGAGAATGTATTAGGAATTTACGAAAATACATTGCTGATATATGGTATATAGATATAAAATAAGGAAAGAATAATTTTTTTGGCAAATCTTACTGATGAAACTGTAGTATAATATATTGTATTGTATGAAAAAGAGAGTTATTCTATATAAGTGTTTTATAGATAATGTGTAATCAGTCGTCAAAACATGAAGAATGTTGACTCCTGGTTTTTTATTTTGCTGTAACAATGTTTCAGGAGGATGTCATGAAAAGAAGTACCGAGTTTCTAAAAAGTTTAGATGTAAAATTAATTTTAATTTTGTGTGCATTATGTGTTACGAGTATAGCTGCTATATATAGCAGTCAGCAAACCGGACAATATGGAGATGCAAACTTTGCTATGAAACAGGGTTTGAACTACATAATTGGGGCTGTATTGTTATTACTTGTTGCAAGCATCGACTTAGATCAATTGCAAAAATTGTCTTGGCCGCTTTATATAGTTGGGTTTGCTTCACTTATTCTTTTGAAAATACTACCGGTTTCCACTTTCACACCTGAAAAATTAGGTGCAAAAAGATGGTTCGTTTTTCCATTGGTTGGACAAATTCAACCGTCTGAGTTTTTCAAAATTTCATTGCTTCTCGTAGTAGCAAGTATAGCAGTGAAACATAATGCACAGTATATGGCAAGGACATTCCAAACGGATTTAAAACTAGTAGGTAAAATTATGCTAGTATCCCTTCCGCCTATTGCTGTTGTATATAGCCAACCGGATACAGGTATGGTGTTCTTATATGCTGCTGCCATTGCATGCATTTTATTTATGTCAGGTATTCAGAAAAAATTGATAGCGTTATGTACAGTTATTCCGGTGACCATATTATCTGCGCTAATATTTATATACGTAAGGTATGAGGATTTCTTCTTTAACAAGTTAGTTACTTTACTAAAACCTCACCAACAATCACGTATTTTAGGCTGGTTAGATCCATTTGAACATACAGATCAAGGTTATCAAACACAGCAATCGATTTTAGCTGTAGGTAGTGGAGGCATGGAAGGAAAAGGGTTCCGTGAAGGGAGCGTTTATATTCCAGAGAAACACACTGATTTTATATTCGCTACAATTGCTGAAGAAGGCGGATTTATAGTAGCAGCGTTAGTTGTATTCTTGTTCTTATTACTACTATATCGAACAATTATTATCGGTTATTCTGCTGATAATTTATTCGGTACATTATTATGTGCTGGGTCGATTGGGATATTAACGGTTCAAATATTCCAAAACATTGGTATGATTGTTGGATTAATGCCTGTAAAAGGGATCGCATTACCTTTCTTATCGTATGGGGGAAGTTCCTTATTCTCGAATATGATTATGATGGGGCTCATATTATCGGTACGGAAAACGTATAAAAAATATATGTTTTCAGTTAAGTAAAAAAGCTGGTTCGTTTTTAAACGAACCAGCTTTTTTACATATATACTCATAAACGTTGCAAACTAAAACAGACTAGCAGTTTGGGATGTAAGGAGTGCAAAATGATGCATATGCATATTTTTGAAGGAGCACGGCATCTTTCTAATAGTGAATGGGTTATTCGGGCTATTATAGCGTACATATTTTTAATATTAGTTGCTAAAGCGATGGGACAAAGATCCATTGCACAACTTCGTTTTTTAGATGTTGTATTAGTGTTATTGCTTGGGGGGAATATTTCTAATGCACTATCTGATGAAAAGGTCGGATTACTCGGCTCGATGATTACAACTTTTATACTCGTTGTGCTTCATATTATAAGCTCTATTTTAATGTTGAAATGGGATAGATGGAGACGCTTTTTAGAGCCTGCGCCTATCATTCTTATACATAATGGTTCCATTGATTTCAGTAATTTGAAAAAGGCGAGAATTACAGTTGAATATTTATTTTCAGAACTTCGCATGCGAAATGTGAGCGATATTCAAACGATTAAATTAGCATTATGGGAAGCAAGTGGTGTTGTATCTATATTTCAGTATCCAGAATACGAAGCCGCTTCTCGGCGTGATCTGAAAGTGGCGGGGAAAAAGTCTCCAGTTTCTTTTATTTTAGTGAAAGATGGAAGAATTCAGCAGGACGTTCTCGCTTTAATTGGAAAAACAGAGGAGTGGGCGAAAGCGTTTTTAGAGAAGAGTGCGGAAATTGAATCTATTATGTTAGCTACAGTAGATGAAGCGCATAAAATAAATATTTTGTTAAAAAAATGAAAAATATACGCATTTTGTCGTTTCATACATATGATACAATAGTGTGGACAACGAAAAAGGAGGCGATACGGTGGGATATGTAGAAGAATTACGAAAAATAGTTGGTCATCGCCCTTTAATTTTAGTTGGTGCTGTTGTACTCGTTATAAATGAGAGCGGATATGTATTATTACAGCAAAGAACAGAGCCTTACGGAAAATGGGGGCTGCCTGGAGGGCTCATGGAGCTTGGTGAATCACCAGAAGAAACAGCTTGCCGTGAAGTATACGAAGAGACGGGAATAGAAGTGAAGAACCTACGATTAATCAATGTATTTTCTGGAGCGAACTATTTTACAAAATTAGCAAACGGTGATGAATTTCAATCTGTAACGACAGCTTATTATACGGATGAATACGATGGGGATTTTGTTATGAATAAAGAAGAAGCGGTTCAGCTTAAATTCTTCCCACTAACAGAATTACCTGACTATATTGTAGGATCGCATAAAAAAATGATTGTTGAATATATGAAGATTATGGAAAAAAAGATATAATAATAGTGAAAGAAATACAAAAACACAGTTCTGGTTGGTAGTCCAGACGCATGATTTCATGTCAGTAACCTTCCCCTCCGGGATGTCCCGTATTTCTAATTTTTTTAAGGAGGGGCTGTCAATGGAGTTGACAGTATATCACGATGGCCAATTTTTTGTTGGAATCATTACATGTAAAGAAAAAGGGAAATTGTATGGAGCAAGGTATATTTTTGGAACGGAGCCGTCAGACGAAGAAATACTTATATTTGTGACGGGTCCAATGTTAGCGTATTTTCAGCATTTTGCAAAATGCGGTGTGGAAGTGAAAGAAAAACAGCGTCCAAAAAATATAAAACGTATCATACGACAAGTGGCAAAAGAAGTAAATGTAAAACGTTTTACTAAGGCGCAAGAAGCAATGAGTTTATCTTATGAATTGCATAAACAAGATAGAAAAGTGCAATCTAAAGAGAGACGAGAAGCAGAAAAGCAGAGAAAACGTTTTATAAAAGTACAAAAAGCAAAGCAAAAGCATCGTGGTCATTAAGAAAAGGTGTTAGAGCAGGGCTCTAACACCTTTTCTATACCCAAATACAAGTAAACTTACTTGTATTTCATAAACATTAACTGGTAAGATACAAATAGGTAGTTTTAGAGGAGGGAAAAGATTGATTAATTTTAACTTTTTTATGAATGATGTTGTCCGCCAAGCGCGTGAAGAGATTGTCTCTGCTGGATATACAGAATTGACGACGCCAGAAGCAGTAGAAGAAGCGTTTAAAAGAAATGGAACAACACTTGTAATGGTAAACTCTGTATGTGGTTGTGCAGGTGGCATTGCTCGTCCTGCTGCTGCGCATTCCGTACATTATGATAAACGTCCTAACCATCTTGTAACGGTGTTTGCAGGTCAAGACAAAGAAGCAACAGCAAGAGCTCGTGAATATTTCGAAGGGTATCCACCTTCTTCTCCATCATTTGCTTTATTAAAAGATGGAAAAATTGTAACGATGGTAGAACGCCATGAAATTGAAGGTCATGAACCAATGCAAGTCATTGCGAAACTACAATCTTATTTCGAAGAGAATTGCGAAGAACTATAAATAACTGAAAAGGCGCTACGCTCACAATTAAGTGGGTGTAGCGCCTTTTTTATTTAGTATTAAAAACGATAGGATATACATTGATGGGTTTGTTTATGCGTTTTTTATGCATAACAAACATTGTTTTTCGATGATTTTATGTTTATTTTTATTTTATATATTGCATAAAAATAAAACTGCTGATACAATACAAACATCGAATAAATATTCTATTAATCTTTTAAATATACATTGTTAGGGGGAAGAAAGATGAAGAAGTTATTATCAATATCGTTTGCACTTATTTTAATTGTAAGTATGTTCAGTGCTTGTAGTAATGGGGAAGAAAAGGCTACTGGAAAAAATAAAAAAGTACTGGTTATGGGGACTTCAGCAGATTATAAACCATATGAATACGTGGAAGCTTCCAAAAGTGATGAAATTATCGGCTTTGATGTTGATGTTGCTAAATATATCGGAAAAGAACTTGGTTATGAAGTGAAAGTGAAAGATATGGATTTTGGTGGTTTATTAGCATCTCTTAGCTCAGGAAAAGTTGATTTCGTAATGGCAGGTATGACGCCAACTGCAGAGCGTAAAAATAATGTTGATTTCACAGATATTTACTTTGTTGCGAAAAACATGGTTGTTTCTAAAAAGGATTCTAACATTAAATCCGTAGAGGATTTAAAAGGGAAAAAAGTAGGAGTACAAACAGGATCTATTCAAGAAGAGAAAGCAGCAGAATTTAAAAAACAAGTAGATTTCAAAGTTGAGGGACGTGACCGTATACCAGAAATCGTACAAGAAATTAAAGCTGGTCGTTTTGATGCTGCAATTATAGAAGACACAGTTGCTAAAAATTATGTAGAGAAAATGAAAGATTTACAAGGAATTGAAATTAAAGAAGCGCCAGAAGAAGTTGGAGCAGCAATTGCCCTTCCGAAAAACAGTGATAAAACAGCTGAATTTAATAAAGTAATTAAAAAAATGCAAGAAAATGGAGAGATGGATAAATTAGTGAAAAAATGGTTTGGCAGCGAAAAATAAGCTGCCTTTCACTTTTCTGTGGGGGGAATGAAAAGAATGAACTTAGATTTTTCGGCGATTACGCCTTCGATACCATATATATTAAAAGGTCTAGAAGTTACTTTAAAAATTGTAGCAGTATCAGCGTTAGCAGGATTTATTTTAGGAACGTTATTAGCACTTTGCAAAATTGCTAGAATACGAGCATTAAATATAGCGGCAGATCTTTATACATCAATTTTCCGTGGTACACCACTTGTATTGCAATTAATGATTATTTATTTCGGTGTACCGCAAATAATTGGTTATGAAATACCAGCTTTTTTAGCAGCTGTATTAGCATTTAGCTTAAATTCAGGTGCATATATGTCAGAAGTAATCCGTGCCGGCATTCAAGCGGTTGATAAAGGACAAACAGAAGCAGCGATGGCTTTAGGGATTCCTTACGGGAAAATGATGCGAAATATCATTTTCCCTCAAGCGTTAAAAAATATATTACCAGCGCTTGTGAACGAGTTTGCGACACTTACGAAAGAATCGGCTGTAGTAACAGTAATAGGAGCGACGGATTTAATGCGTCGTGCTTACATCGTAGGCGGAGAGACGTTTAAATATCTGGAACCATTACTTTTTGTTGGACTCATTTATTATATGCTAGTCATTATTCTTACATTAGTCGGGAAGGCAATTGAAGGGAGAATGAAGAAAAGTGATTAAAATTGAAAACCTTCATAAATCATTTGGAAAAAACGAAGTATTAAAAGGAATTACAACAACGATTGAAAAAGGGGAAGTAGTAGCAATTATTGGACCGTCTGGATCAGGGAAATCAACATTTTTACGTTGTATGAATGTGTTAGAAGCACCGACAAATGGTCACATTTGGATTGGAACGGAAGAAGTAACGAATCCGAAAACGAATATTATGCACGTTCGTGAAAATGTCGGAATGGTATTTCAGCATTTCCACCTATTTCCTCATATGACTGTATTAGAGAATATTACGTATGCTCCTATCAATGTAAAAGGAGTAACGAAACAAGAAGCTGAAAAGAAAGCCGAAAAACTTTTAGAAAAGGTCGGCTTATTAGATAAAAAAGATACGTATCCCAATCGTCTTTCGGGAGGACAAAAGCAACGTGTAGCAATTGCAAGAGCGTTAGCGATGGAACCAGAAGTAATGTTATTTGATGAACCGACATCAGCACTAGATCCAGAGATGGTAAAAGAAGTGTTAGAAGTTATGAAATCATTAGTTACGACAGGAATGACAATGGCGATTGTTACACATGAAATGGGATTCGCAAAAGAAGTAGCGGATCGTGTTCTCTTTTTAGATGGTGGAAAGCTTGTAGAAGATAGTGCACCAGCACAATTTTTTGCAGCACCGAAAAGTGAGCGTGCGCAACAATTTTTACAAAAAATATTGTAATATGTAAGAGATACGTGAATAATAAGTAGAAAAGGATGACATTGTGTCATCCTTTTTTTATACTATAAATACGTTTATACATATAGGAGCAATGATATGTTCAAAATTGGATACCGTACAGTAAAAACAGCAATAGGGACAGGCGCAGCCGTTTTTATTGCCCAGTTATTAGGATTAGAATTTTATAGTTCAGCGGGTATTTTAGTTATATTATGTGTACAAAATACGAAACGTAAATCACTTCAAGTGTCGTTACATCGTTTTTTAGCTTGTGTATTATCAATGGTATTCGCGTTTTGTATTTTTGAAACAATTGGATATACACCACTTGCAATTAGTGTATTATTACTTACATTTATTCCGACTGCAGTTATGCTTAAAATTCAAGAAGGTATTGTCACGAGTTCAGTTATTGTTATGCATCTATATTCATTGAAACAAATTACATGGCTTATTGTTGGAAATGAAATTGCGATATTAACGATAGGGATTAGCGTGGCTTTATTAGTGAATATGTATATGCCAAGTAGTGAAAATAAACTAAAAGAGTATCAGGATAAAATAGAAAGTAATTTTAAAACGATTTTGTTTGAAATGGTCGTTTATTTACGAAACAGAGAAAGTAGTTGGAGCGGGGCGGAACTTATTGAAACTGAAAATATGTTAAATGAAGCAAGGGATTTATCGTTTAAGAAACTCGAGAATGCATTTATGCGAGAAGATGGTTATTACTATCGTTATTTTAATATGCGCATGCAACAATTCGAAATTTTAGAGCGAATGATTCCGTTAGCAGCTTCTTTATCGTGGACATATGAACAAGCTGACATGATTGCGGATGTGGTTGAAAACATTGGAAATGCTATTAGCCCTCAGAGTACCGGGGTTATTTCTTTAAGACAGCTTCAAGAAATGAGAGAATTATTTAGAGACATGCCATTGCCGGCTACACGTGAAGAATTTGAGATACGTGCAAAACTTGTTCAACTTGTATATGAAATGGAGCAATATTTACTCATTAAAAGTCGCTTTAAGGGAAAGGATAATATAAAAGAACTTATATAGAAGGTAGGAATTATTTATGCCGTATCTTCTCTCTTTCATATTATGTCTTTCTTTATCGCCTATTTGGCCTCTTGGTGATAATCCGCGTGCCGGGGATCCTTTTATTATTGTAAATAAAGCGACGAATAAACTAGCTTATATTGACGATGGGAAGATTCAAAAGGTTTTTCCAGTCGCGACAGGGAAAACAAATGAATTAACCCCAGAGGGAACTTTTGATATTGTAATGAAAGCAAAAGATCCGTATTATATTGCAAAAGATATTCCAGGGGGATCACCGAAAAATCCACTTGGATCAAGATGGATGGGGTTTAATGCAAGAGGAACTGATGGGAGTAAATATGGAATACATGGAACAAACCAACCTAGTTCAATTGGAAAGTATATTTCACAAGGATGCATAAGAATGAAGAAAAATGATGTGGAGTATTTATTTGATCGTATTCCAATTGGAACGAAAGTATGGATTGTAAAATCGAAAAAAACATTTCAGCAATTGGCAAAAGAAAAAGGAGCCATTGCATATGAAAAAGCCAACGAAAAGGTTGGCTTTTTCTATTGTAATAAGTTGTCTTGACATGTGTACATAACCATGAGTTAATGAGAGTATAGAAAGATAAAGTGAAACTTTAATCAGTGGGAGGTTATTACCCGCTGATTATTAGCCCACACCAATCGGGCGTTTACGGACAATTGATCTCTCATCTAACTGCTTTGCCCTAGCCAAATTTTGAGGTGGGAGTTCTACTGTCCGCAAATAGCGGGGTAAAATTAGATAAAGGAGTTGCTCATATGTACTTGAATCCAAAACTTTCGTATATGCAGTTTTTTATGGGATTTCTATTTGTTATTACATTTATGTTGGCAACTTTTAATATATGTTCTTATGTTGTAGCGATTGTATGTATGGCATTACTCAATTTTACTTTTGTTATTGGGGCATTTCAGCAGAAACAATATACAAGTTTTGTAATAGCGCTTGTAATGTCATTTTCCTTTAGTATTGTAGCGATTGTGCTTTATACAAAATAAACCATCTCGAAATCGAGATGGTTTATTTTTATTGTGTGTAAAAGTAAAAAAAGGACGATCTGTTCGTCCTTTTTACCAAAACATACTCGCGCCAGCAAGTAATGTTGTTACAAGCATAGAAATTAGCATTACATAAATCATAACTTTTTGAGCTTTTTTATGCATCGTTATACCTCCTTGCAAATCAATACAATATCATTGTAACGAGAAATGATATTGTGGACAAGGGGAGAGAAATGACAAAATTCGAGAAGTGCGTGTAAAGTATAACAGGAAATTTGTATGTATGTAGGGAATATATAAGAATGATAGAGTATAAGTTTTTTGTTATGCAAGCTGAAGAATGGAGATACGATGATGAAAATATACGAAACAAATCGTTTACATTTAAGGGAAATAGATGAGTCGTATGCTGAAAAAGTTCTTCAATATTACGACAGAAATCGTGAATTTTTAAAAGCTTGGGAAGAGTATAGACCGGATGATTTTTTTACATTAGATTATCAAAAGAAAAAGTTACAAAAGGATAGAAAAGAGTTCGCAGAGGGTAAAATCATCAGGCTTTGGATTTTTAAAAAGGGTGATGATACGAAAGTAATTGGGTGTATTTCATTTAATTTAATTGTTCGCGGAATTTATCAATCTTGTGTACTCGGTTATAAATTAGATAAGGAAGAGTTAAACAAAGGTTATACGACAGAAGCGCTTAAAAAAGCCATTCAAGTTGCTTTTGAGGAATTTCAATTACATCGTATAGAAGCACCAATTATGCCACGAAATTTAGCATCTATACAAGTAGTGACGAAAATAGGCTTTCAATATGAAGGCGTGTCTAGGAAGATGTTGATGGTTAATGGGGTATGGGAAGATCATATGCGCTGGGTATTATTAAATGAGTAATAAAAAGCAGATGGTTATCTAGACATATAAACCGTCTGTTTTTTGTCTTGTATTTCGAAACTTTTGCGAAATTCTGTTATAATTAATAGTGTTACATACATAATGGTAGTGCAGGAGGCGCAGTCTTATGATTAATCAAGAACGTTTAGTAAATGAATTTATGGAATTAGTACAAGTAGATTCTGAAACGAAATTTGAAGCAGAAATTTGCAAAGTATTAACAAAGAAATTTACAGATTTAGGTGTAGAAGTATTTGAAGATGACACAATGGCTGTTACTGGGCATGGCGCAGGTAACTTAATTTGTACATTACCAGCAACAAAAGATGGTGTTGATACAATTTACTTTACTTCTCATATGGATACAGTGGTTCCTGGTAATGGAATTAAGCCTTCTATTAAAGATGGATATATCGTATCAGATGGTACTACGATTTTAGGTGCGGATGATAAAGCAGGATTAGCATCAATGTTCGAAGCAATCCGTGTTTTAAAAGAGAAAAATATCCCTCATGGTAAAATTGAATTTATTATTACAGTTGGAGAAGAATCTGGTCTTGTTGGTGCAAAAGCATTAGATCGTGAGCGCATTACAGCGAAATACGGTTACGCATTAGATAGCGATGGAAAAGTTGGTGAAATCGTTGTTGCAGCTCCAACACAAGCGAAAGTGAATGCAATTATTCGCGGAAAAACAGCTCACGCTGGTGTAGCACCAGAAAAAGGTGTATCTGCAATTACTATCGCAGCGAAAGCAATTGCGAAGATGCCACTTGGCCGTATTGATTCTGAAACAACTGCAAATATTGGACGTTTTGAAGGTGGTACACAAACGAATATCGTTTGCGATCATGTACAAATCTTTGCAGAAGCGCGTTCTTTAATCAATGAAAAAATGGAAGCGCAAGTTGCGAAAATGAAAGAAGCATTTGAAACAACTGCAAAAGAAATGGGTGGTCAAGCAGACGTTGAAGTAAACGTTATGTATCCAGGATTTAAATTTGCTGATGGCGATCACGTTGTAGAAGTTGCAAAACGTGCAGCTGAAAAAATTGGTCGTACACCTTCTCTTCACCAAAGTGGTGGCGGAAGTGATGCAAACGTAATTGCAGGACACGGTATTCCAACAGTTAACTTAGCAGTTGGTTATGAAGAAATTCATACAACAAACGAAAAGATTCCTGTTGAAGAATTAGCGAAAACAGCAGAATTAGTTGTTGCAATTATTGAAGAAGTAGGGAAGTAATGTAATAGAAAAGCGTGTAAATCAACTGTGATTTACACGCTTTTTATTTTGATTCGATTGCTTTTACAAGGCGGATAAGCCAATACAAGAAAATCCATGGCAGTATATAAGTTGTTGTAATGCCCAGTAGACTTGGAAGGATCCCTGCTGCGTTAATATGAAAAATAGGGAGTAATAAATAATTAATTAAGATGATTAATATAATAACGAGAAATGTATAGTTGAGTTTACTGTTTGATTTCAGAATAAATCACTTCTTTTACAAAAATATCCATATTTATATTAAGTATAGCAAAAATAAGGATAAAAAGAATAAGTAATTATTATATTGTACATGAATTTGATATAATGAAGGAACGAACGTTCTATGGGAGGGTGAGTATTGTGCGAGAAATGTATCCGAAAAATGGTCGTGTTATTTTACATGTAGATATGAATTGTTTTTTCGCATCTGTCGAAATTGCTCATGACCCATCATTACAAGGAAAGCCGTTAGCGGTTGCTGGAAATGAAAAAGAAAGAAAAGGAATTATCATAACATGTAGTTATGAGGCGAGAGAATATGGAATACGTACAACAATGCCCCTTTGGGAAGCGAAAAGGTTATGTCCGCAATTAGTTGTAAGGCGCCCTAATTTTACATTATATCGTGAAGCTTCATTTCAAATGTTTCAAATCCTTTCTCGTTTTACGGAAAAAATACAACCAGTCTCTATAGATGAGGGGTATTTAGATATTACAGATTGTTATGGGCTCGGTTCGCCTCTTGAAATAGCAAAGATGATTCAGCAGGCGTTATTAACAGAGTTACAGCTTCCGTGTAGCATCGGAATTGCTCCAAATCTCTTCCTAGCAAAAACAGCTTCTGATATGAAAAAGCCTCTCGGTATTACGGTGCTTCGAAAACGAGATATTCCAGAAATGATTTGGCCACTTCCAGTTAAAGCGATGCATGGAATTGGAGAAAAAACAGCTGAAAAATTAAATGATATTCATATACAAACCATTGAGCAGTTAGCAAAAGGAAACGAACATATCATTCGCGCTAAAATTGGAAAACACGGTGTTGATTTACAACAGCGTGCAAAAGGTATGGATGATAGGGAAGTTGATCCGAGTCAAATGGGACAACATAAAAGCGTTGGTAATTCGATGACTTTTTCAAAGGATATGGATGAAGAGAAAGAATTACTTGATATGTTAGAACGGCTATCCAAATCAGTGAGTAAAAGATTACAAAAGCGAACTCTTGTCAGCTATAATATTCAAATTATGATTAAATATCATGATAGGCGGACGGTAACGCGGAGTAAGCAATTGAAAAATGCCATTTGGGAAGAACGAGATATTTTTCAGGCAGCCTCTCGTTTATGGAAGCAACATTGGGACGGTGATTCCGTTCGTTTACTAGGTGTTACGGCTACTGAAATAGAGTGGAAGACAGAATCGGTGAAACAATTAGATTTGTTTTCATTTGAAGAAGATGCGAAAGAAGAGCCGCTACTTGCTGTCATTGATCAAATTAATGATAAATATGGAATGCCGCTTTTACAACGAGGTAGTCAATTATTACGTAAGCAAGAAAAGTCTTTTCAGCAAAAATTAGAAAATAAGTTTATATAGAAGGTGTCATGAAGCTGTAAATATCATGACACCTTTCATTTTTAACTTGCTTCTAAATCTAATGAAGTTTTCCACCCTGCTGCAGTAACGCCAGATTCTAATAGCATTCTACTCACTATTTTTTCTATTAAGACCGCTGTATTTGTGTTGCAGTGTAATGTAGCTTGTATACACACTTTTTGATTAGAATCTACGTCTTCACTATACAATTCTTTTAAACCGATGCCTTCAGAACTTACCATATGCATAAGTAAAAAACGAATATGGGCTTCATTTTCTTCTGAACAAGTAAGAGAAAGTAAGTAGTTCGTTTGTTCAGGCGATTCTTCTTTTGATTTCTGATTCATAAAGAGAGCGATTGGGCGCAGTAGTATATTTGCTAGTAAAACGCCGGTTGCACCTAATATAGCTGCAACGAGGAAGCCAGCGCCTGTAAGAGTACCAACGGCAGCTGTGCACCATAGGGTAGCTGCAGTATTAAGCCCTCTAATACTAAAACCATCGCGGATAATAACGCCGCCTCCTAAAAAGCCAATGCCACTAACGACTTGAGCGGCAATACGTGAGGGGCTAGCATCCGTGATCAAGTATGACGGATAATAAAACAAATATACAGGCACCAAGTGATACGAGAGCATTTGTCCGTAAACCAGCCATCCTATGTCTCCATTGCCGTTCCATTCCGATGCAAGCACCTACAATAATTGCAATAAATAATCTTAATACAATGTCATACCATACCATCATGGTCACCTCCATACATATAAGTCCATGTTATGTTTTTGAGAATGAGCGGGGAGTACCCGCTCATTCTCATTTTTATAACCAGCTATGAAACTTTTTAATATAAACTTTTTTTAGGAGCTGTGTTAAGAAAGCATAGCCTAATAGTATTCCTACTAACCAAGGGAAATAGCTAAGTGGTAATGCTTGTAATCCAACGGCTGCTCCAAGTGGTGAGAATGGAATGTAAATTCCGATTGCCATAATACAAGCGGTTAATAAAAGAACCGGTACTGATGCAGTACTTTGAATAAATGGAACCTTCCGTGTTCTTATCATGTGAACAATTAAAGTTTGTGTTAGTAATCCAACGACAAACCAACCTGATTGGAATAATGATTGTTCGCTAGCTGTATTTGCACCGAAGACGTTCCACATGATCACATAGGTGATCATGTCAAATATGGAACTAATGGGACCGATGCAAATAATGAAGTTACGTAAATTTGCAGTATCCCATTTTCTTGGTTTTTCTAAAAACTCTTTATCCATTTTGTCCCATGGAATAGACAGTTGTGAAATATCATAAAGTAAGTTTTGAATTAAAAGGTGAATGGCAAGCATCGGCAAGAAGGGAATGAATGCACTTGCTACTAACACACTAAATACATTTCCGAAGTTAGAGCTCGCTGTCATTTTAATGCATTTCAAAATATTCCCAAATGTAGTGCGTCCTTCTAAAATACCTGCTTCTAATATCATTAAACTTTTTTCAAGTAGAATAATATCGGAAGACTCTTTTGCAATATCAGTTGCAGTATCAACACATATGCCAACGTCAGCTTCACGTAACGCTACGGCATCATTAATACCATCACCCATATAACCTACAGTGTGTCCGTTTCCTTGTAATACTCGTATAATTCGAGATTTTTGTATTGGATTTAGTTTAGCAAATACAGTTGTTTCTTCGGCTAGCTTTGCTAATGCTTTATCAGGTAAAGCATCGATTTCGTAACCAAGGACAGGCTCGCCAATATTTAATCCAACTTCTTTACAAATTTTTTTTGTCACGATTTCGTTATCGCCAGTTAAAATTTTTACTTGTACACCATGTTTTTGTAATGCTTGAATGGCAGTAGCTGCAGATGGTTTCGGTGGATCTAAAAAGCCAATATATCCAGCGAGAATCATATCAGTTTCGTCTTTTACTGCGTACTCTGTATCATTTATTCTTCTATCTTTTTTATAAGCTACAGCAATAACACGCATACCTTCACTATTCAATGTCTCACTTAGTTGTTTTACATGTAAACGCATGTCGTCGGTAAGAGAAACAACTTTGCCATCTACTTCAGTGTAGTTGCAAATAGATAAAATTTCTTCTACTGCCCCTTTACAGACCATTGTATGTTCACCTGAATTGTTTTTCACAATGAAGACATACGCCGACGAGCAAAATCAAATGGAATTTCATCTAGTTTTTGAAAAACGGATGGATCAAATTTTTGGTTTTCTTCTGTATGTTTCATAACGGCTTTATCTATTAAATTTTTCAATCCTGTTTGATAGAAGCTATTTAAATAGGCAAAGTGTAATACACGATTACATGTATTACCGTTAGGATCTAAGTGCCGGACAAGTACAACTTTATCTTCTGTTAACGTTCCTGTTTTATCGGTACAAAGAATGTTCATAGCACCTAAGTTTTGAATAGAATTCAGCTGTTTTACAATTACTTTCTGTTTAGACATGTTAACGGCACCTTTAGCTAAATTAGCAGTTACGATCATTGGTAACATTTCAGGTGTAAGACCTACAGCAATAGCGATAGCGAAGAAGAAAGCCTCTTGCCAATCCCCTTTTGTGAATCCGTTAATGAGAAGAACGATAGGTGCCATAATAAGCATGAATGTAATTAATAGCCAGCTTACTTTGTTTACACCTTTATCAAAGCTTGTTTCTACGCGCTTACCGATTACTTTATTTGCTAAAGAGCCGAAATACGTATCGGTACTTGTGGAGATGACAACAGCTTTTGCGCTACCACTTACAATATTTGTCCCCATGAAGCAAAGATTTTCCATATCGAGTGGATTGTAATTTTTTTTCGTGCTTTTCGGTAATAGATGTTTATTTTCTGTATGGTAGCAGTGTTCGTATTTTTCTACAGGAAGTGATTCCCCTGTTAAAGAAGATTGATTCACAAATAAATCTTTAGCGGATAAAATACGCACATCAGCTGGAACGATATCACCGGCTGAAAGGGAAATAATATCGCCAGGCACAAGTTCCTCAATTGGAATTTCCGTTGTGTCAGTTTGCTTTAACCTTTTTACATTTTTTGTTTCGTGCACAAATCCATCTATTCTAAAGACACTCGCTGTTGTTCGAACCATAGCCTTTAACTGATCCGCAGCTTTTTGAGAACGAAACTCTTGTAAAAAGCGAATCGTTGCACTTAGCATTACCATTACAGATACGACAATAGTTCCTTGTATGTCATCTGTGAAAAAAGAGAGTGCGCCGAGAGCTAATAAAACAAAAATAAACGGATTTTTAAATGCTAGCAGAAATTGAATGTACCACGGTGATGTTTTATTATAAGCTATTTCATTGAGGCCATATAAAGAAAGTCTACGAGACGCTTCTAGTTTAGAGAGCCCATCTTCTGTTGTTTCTAAAAGGCGTAACGCATTGTTTACATCTTGTGTTGCGACTTCCACTAATAATTCGTTATTTGTTTGCATGCTCTCTTGATTGTAAGCATGCTTTGTTTCTTGGCTTTGTACATTTAACATTGGTAGTTCCTCCTTTTTCATGAAGGAGGAAACAATCTGTTACTCGACTATTTGAAATTAGGAGGAACAGTTTCTTTCCTACCTACATGATGAAATATTAACGTAAAACATATGGGTATCTGGGCCGAATCATCAATTGCCAACTGTTCCTCACCTCCGTACAATTTAGTAGTTTCTGAATATGCTATGTTTGTTTCATAGTAGGGTGCATATATACGTAAAAAGACCTTTACTCAAAACGAGTAAAGGTCTGAATTCGCAGTTAAAAGAGTCCAAAACAAAGACTGTTAGTAAATATAGATAAAAACAGTTTTTGTGTATGACAAAATACACGCACCTCTCCCTCGTTGAGTTTTAGCACTGTATAGCATAGGTACTGAAACCAGCTACGTTAAAAAAGGCCTTCATTCCGACCTTTCCTGTTGACCCATTGGCGTCTCTCGACATTTTTGGGCAGCAGCGTTTCTCTATACAGGAGCCTCACCTAACAGAGACCATATTCAATTACATGTTGAATGTTAGCACTGAAATTTTGTAGTGTCAATATATTTTTTGAAAACTCAAATAGATTTATGGTGGCTATATAGTAGGAAATAAGAGGAGTTTTTTTGAAATAAGATTGGAAAATAAATATTGTAATGAACATAAATAAAAAGCACTGATTACAGTGCTTTTTATTATAGATTATGAGATTGTAGTATTTTCAAAAATAACAATTTCTGAATTGTTTGTTGTTGAAACACGTTGTGCATAATATGTTAAAGCTGAAGAAATATATGTTGGTAACGAATCATTTGTATGTGTTGTTGTATATTCATGGATTAATTCTTTCAAAGTCGTCCATTCTAATTGTGCTGGGTGATCAGACACGAAAGAACTTACCCAGCGATCAAATGAAGATGAAAAATCTGTTTGTAAACGAAATGCTTCTTTCATAATAAAACGCTCCCTTAAAATGTAGTATAATCATTTTAACATAAAACACGAACAATTGATAAGTTTTTTGAGTATAACGTTCGTGATATATAGTTGTCTAGATGATTGGTTATGTAAATTCGATTTGCCATTTGAAATAACATTCCGTAAGATGAAAGGTAGATTATATAAAGAGCTGGAGGAAAGAAAGTGGAATTTGTATTTTTAGGAACTGGTGCAGGTGTTCCTTCGAAAGGAAGGAACGTTTCAGCAATTGCTTTGCAATTGTTAGAAGAACGAGGACAGACTTGGTTATTTGATTGTGGCGAGGCGACACAACATCAAATATTACATACATCAGTACGTCCACGCCGCATTGAAAAAATATTTATTACGCATTTACATGGTGATCATATTTTTGGATTGCCTGGTTTATTGGGAAGCCGTTCGTTCCAAGGAGGGACTACACCTTTAACAGTGTATGGACCAAAAGGAATTAAACAATTTATTGAAGTGGCATTATCAGTAAGTACGACACATGTAAAATACCCACTTGAAATTGTTGAGATAACAGAAGAAGGTACTGTGTTTGAAGATAATGAATTTCATGTGGAAACGAAAAGATTGTCACATGGTATTGAATGTTTTGGATATCGTATTATAGAGAAAGATATACAAGGCGCCCTTTTAGTCGATAAATTGCTGGAGATGGGTGTGAAACCAGGTCCACTCTTTAAACGTTTAAAAGATGGAGAAGTGGTTGAATTAGACAATGGTACGATACTAAACGGAAAAGATTTTATCGGCCCACCTCAAAAAGGAAGAATTATTACCATTTTAGGTGATACAAGATATTGTGAAGCGAGTAGAGAGCTGGCACAAGACGCTGACGTACTTGTTCATGAAGCAACTTTTGCGGCAGAAGATGAACAACAAGCGTATGATTATTTTCATTCTACAACTAAGCAAGCTGCGAGTATTGCACTTCAGGCCAATGCAAAACGATTAATATTGACTCATATTAGTTCTCGTTATCAAGGGGATACATATAAGGAACTATTGAAAGAGGCAAGAGAGCTATTTTCTAATACAGAAATAGCTATGGATTTGAAAATATTTCCAGTAGAAAGATAATAATGATGTGAAAAAGTGGTGACGAGAGGTTGCCATTTTTTTGTTTCTAAAAAAAATAAAAATAAAACTGTTATCATTTTATGCTTATATTGGATGAAACAGAAAGTTTTAATGATGTGAAGATATAGGATAAAAATACAAAGTACCGTTTATTTAGAAAAACTGTTATATAAGTCAGACGACATACGAGTAGTACAAATAGCAAAAACGGATTGTTATTCAGAACTTTTAAAATTCAATAAAAGTAAGCGTTTTATTAAAAACAAGCTATAATGAGGGCAGATTATAATTTATTGTAGGATACATGCATTTTAGCCATTTATCGCAACAAGTGAAGTTGACTAAATCGTGAGAGGGCAATATGGAAATTATAATAAGAAGGATATTACTATTATTTATACTAAGTCTTTTTTCACCTTTTAGCTTTAAAGCACCAAAAGGTATGAAAGCAATGGGAGTTTCACTTGTTTATGCTATCCTTGTAAGGGGTTCTGTGTTAAACTTTGGATTGCTACCAGACTTTATTGTGGATTAGCTTATATTATTTTTAAATGAAGGTAATGCTAAGTTTCTTATTTATTATGATGATTAGTATTATTTCAGGATATATTGTTTCACTGTTATTCAAAAACGATCCAATTCGTATAGCGAGACAAATTCGTAGTACAACTGGAAAAGCAACCGATTTGGTAGCTTAATAGAATAGTAAAAAAATTTTTCATAGAGGTTGAGGGGGAGTTATGATGAAGTATCGCTCAGTATTTGATATTATTGGTCCAGTTATGATTGGTCCATCAAGTTCACATACAGCAGGCGCAGCAAGAATGGGGCAAGTTGCTCGCCAGCTGTTTCGTCATGAACCAGAAAGAGTAATCATTTCATTATATGGATCATTTGCAAAGACGTATCGTGGGCATGGTACAGATGTAGCGCTAATAGGTGGGATATTAGGATTTGAAACAGATGACTTACGTATTCCAGAGGCGCTAGAGATAGCAAAAGAGCGCGAAATTGAAGTGGAATTCATTGAAGAAGATGCAAATGCACCTCACCCAAATACAGCGAGAATTCGTTTGTATAAAGGTGAAGAAGAAATTGAAGTTGTTGCTTGCTCGATTGGTGGCGGTAAAATTGAAGTTGTAGAATTAAACGGATTCGATCTTCAATTATCAGGCACGAGCCCAGCACTACTTATTGTAAATAACGATCGCTTCGGTGCTATTGCAGCAGTAGCTTCAATCCTTGCGAAACACGAGATTAACATTAGTACAATGAGTGTTTCTCGTAAAGAAAAAGGAAGAAGAGCGCTTATGGTCATCGAAACAGATGAATTATTAGCAGATAAAGTGATTGAAGAAATAAAAGCGCAACAAAATATTTGTCAAGTAACTATTATGGAATAATTGCAGGGGGGACACACCATGTTTCGGAACGCAGCGGAACTAGTGGCGCAAGCTAAAGAACAAAATGTAAAAATCGCAGAAATTATGATTCAATGTGAAATGGAAACAAGAAGTATTTCACGTGAAGAAGTAATCGCTGGTATGGAAAAGAACTTAGTCGTGATGGAGCAAGCAGTAGAACGTGGTATTCGCGGTGTGAAATCACCAACTGGTTTAACTGGTGGAGATGCTGTAAAAGTTCAGGCGTATATGAAGAGCGGAAAAGGCTTATCTGGAGATACGATTTTGGACGCAGTGAGTAAAGCTGTTGCAACAAATGAAGTAAACGCAGCGATGGGAATTATTTGTGCAACACCAACAGCAGGGTCTGCTGGAACAGTGCCAGGTGTACTATTTGCACTAAGAGAAAAATTGCAGCCTACACGTGAAGAAATGATTGAATTCTTATTTACAGCAGGAGCTTTCGGTATGGTTGTTGCGAATAACGCTTGTATTTCTGGTGCAGCGGGAGGATGCCAAGCTGAAGTTGGTTCAGCAAGTGGAATGGCAGCTGCAGCTGCAGTTGAAATGGCTGGTGGAACACAAGATCAAGCAGCTACAGCGATGGCAATTTCATTAAAGAACATGCTTGGTTTAGTATGCGATCCTGTTGCAGGACTTGTAGAAGTACCTTGCGTAAAACGTAATGCAGCAGGAGCTGCAAATGCGATGATTTCAGCTGATTTAGCATTAGCTGGTGTAACGAGTACCATTCCATGTGATGAAGTAATTGAGGCAATGTTTAGAATCGGACAAACGATGCCAGTAGCACTTCGTGAAACAGCTGAAGGTGGACTTGCAGCAACACCAACTGGTCGTCGTCTGCAAGAAGAGATTTTTGGGAAGACTAATAAGTAAAAAATATATGTTTATAAAGAAATGGAGCTCAAGTAAGATTGAGCTCCATTTTTTTATTTTTCTTTTGTTAGTTGTTCTAATGTTTTCCCAAGATTATGTGATCGTTGTGTAGCCTGTGTAATACAAGAAATAAGTGCTTGTTGAAATTGGTGTTCTTGTAATACTTCAATGCCTGCTTCGGTCGTTCCACCAGGAGAAGTAATTTCCTTTCGCAAAATAGAAGGATGTTTTTCACTTGCTTTTAGCATTTCAGCAGCACCAATCATCGTCTGAAGAATAAGTGACTTTGCAACATCTTCTTTTAAACCGATTTCTTTTGCAGCTTCTTCCATCGCTTCTACTACGTAATAAATATAAGCAGGCCCACTCCCAGATAATGCAGTGACAGCATGCATATCTTCTTCCTCTACAACAGAGACGAGACCAATCGTTTCAAATAAAGATGTTGCAGTGCGAATATGTTCCGCTGTTGCATGTTTTGAAGGGGAGATAGCGGTAGCTGATTTTAAAATGGCTGCGGATGTATTTGGCATTGCACGAATAATTGGAACGTCTTTTTGAAGTAGTTTTCTAATTGAGTGAGTAGAAACACCTGCTAGTAATGAAATGATAAGCACGTTATTATTTATGTATTCTTTAAAAGGGGTAAGCGCCTCTGCAACATCCTTTGGTTTCATTGCTAGAAAAAGAATATTTGCATCAGTAAGTAATTCTTTTTTATTATGAGTACCTTTGACACCGTATTTGTTATGTAGCTCTTGTAATCTTGTCTCGTTAGAACGATTACTTACAGTGATTTGTTCACCTTTAACAACATTTGCATGTAGCAAGCCACCAATAATAGCTTCAGCAATAGAGCCTGCACCGAGAAAGGAAATGTTTTGAATAGACATGATGTTCCTCCTTTAATTTTGGTTAGAAATTCTTATAAATGTACATACATTCGTTTTTTTATAGGAAACACCTCTTTTTATCTGAAAATAATGACAAATATATATAGAAGTTGTAAACTGAAGAAGTATTCATTTTTGAACCGGAAAGAGACAGGGGGGCTAAGCATGACGGCGATTCACCGAATGGAGATTCCTGTACCATTTGCAGTGGAAACTGTGAATGTGTTTTTAGTTGAGGGGGAGACATTAACATTAATTGATACAGGGACGAATACAGAAGAGGCAAGAAGTGCGTTAGAAAGTCAATTAGGTGCATTAGGATATGAGATAGAAGATATTGAAACAGTAGTCATTACGCATCATCATGCGGATCATTGTGGGCTTTTAAATATATTTTCGGAGAAAACGAACATTATTGGACACCCTTGGAACGAGCCGTGGATTACGCAAAATCCAGAGTTTTTAAAGCGGTATCATGAGTTTTTTAGAGAGACAGCCTTGCAATTTGGTGTTCCAGCAGCATTTTTGAAAGACGAGGCGTTATTGACGACAAGGACACTGAAATATTCTTGTAATAGATCGTTAACGCATACTGTGAGAGAGGGAGATCGTATTGATTCCTTACCTGGCTTTACAGTAATCGAAACACCAGGTCATGCTTCTACTCATATTTCATTATATAGAGAATCTGATGGAATATTAATTGGCGGGGATGCTCTCATTAGTCATATTTCTTCGAATCCAATATTAGAACCACCATATGAAGGACAAACAGAAAGGGCACGCCCGTTATTACAATATAATCAAACGTTAAAGCGTTTAAGTGAAATGAATATTTCGCGCATTTTATCAGGACATGGAGAAGATGTTCTAAATGTGAAACAACTTATTGAAACGAGATTACAAAAGCAAGAAACACGTGCGTTTAAAGTGCTTGAGTTATTAAAGGAAAAACCAATGACAGCATTTGAAGTATGTGTAAAACTATTTCCGGTATTATATAAGGAACAATTGCCACTTACTATTTCAGAAACGGTTGGACAATTAGACTTTTTAGCATATAATCAACAAGTGATGATTGATGAATCTTCGCAACAATTGATTTATTATGCAAAGTAGGTGACAGCAATGACGGGACGTTTACAAAATAAAGTAATCGTCATTACAGGTGCTTCTAGTGGAATTGGAGAGCAAGTTGCAATGCAAGTTGCAGAGCAAGGGGCGACTCCAGTATTAATGGCTAGAACAGAAGAGAAATTAAAAGCGTTAGCAGACAAAATTAAAGAAACTTATAATACGCCTTGCTATTATTATGTATTAGATGTAAGTGAAGAGACGGGAGTACAATCTGTTTTTTCAAAGGTATTACAAGAAGTGGGACGTATTGATATATTAGTAAACAATGCGGGATTTGGTATTTTTAAAACGTTTGAAGATGCGTCAATGGATGAAGTGAAAGATATGTTCCAAGTAAATGTATTTGGATTAGTAGCTTGTACGAAAGCGGTACTACCTTATATGGTAAACAGAAACGAAGGACATATTATTAATATTGCTTCACTTGCTGGGAAAATTGCAACTCCAAAATCGAGTGCATATGCAGCGACGAAACATGCCGTATTAGGTTTTACGAATAGTTTACGCATGGAGTTGTCTAGTACAAATGTTTTCGTAACAGCGATTAATCCAGGTCCGATAGATACGAACTTTTTTGAAATAGCTGATCAATCTGGTACATATGTGAAAAATATGGGACGATACATGTTAAAACCAACATATGTAGCAGAACAAATCGTAAAGTCAATGAAAACGAAAAAGCGTGAAGTAAACTTACCGAAATGGATGGGCATTGGTCCGAAACTTTATGCTCTATTCCCAGGTTTATTTGAGCGTGTTGCAGGCAAATCATTAAGCAAAAAATAGGAGATTTCCATATGGAAATCTCCTATTTTTTATTTTCCAGTCACATAATCGTAAACGATATCCTCAACTGCCTCGTATACATCAATTTCAGTATTTGAATGAATTATCGTTTGAATATGTTTAATTAGCATTTCCTGATCTTCATTTGACATAGGATTACATTGATATTGCTGAAAACTTTTTATAATCATTTTCTCAATTAATTTTTCATTCATGTTTTTCCCCGCCTGTATGTATACATGTATTGTTTTATTGTACTAGAAGTGAAATGGAAAAACTACTATACACTATTCGTGTATAAAAATTCGGTTATATATATTGTTTTTCTAGTAAAATTAAGTTTTTAAAGTTTGCAAAATTTATAAATATTTAATTGACTCTATAAATATACAATATTATAATCATACTTAATTTAAAGAATCGATATGAGGAGGAGCATATGAAAGTCGCGATTATTGGAGCAACTGGGTATGGAGGTATTGAGTTAATTCGGTTATTAGAGCAACATCCATATTTTTCGATAACATCTCTTCATTCTTTTTCGCAAGTTGGCGAGTGTATAACAAATGTATATCCGCATTTTCAAAATGTTTTTGTTCATACGTTACAAGAAATTGATGCGGAGGAAATAGTGAAGGAAGCAGAAATTGTATTTTTAGCAACCCCAGCAGGAGTATCAGCAGAGTTAACTCCAAAATTATTAGCGGTAGGTTTAAAAGTAATTGACCTATCTGGAGACTTTCGTATGAAAGATCCTTCGACATATGAACAGTGGTATAAAAGGGCAGCTGCAAAAGAAGAAATTCTTAAGAAAGCAGTATATGGGTTAAGTGAATGGAAAAGGTCCGAAATTCAAAAGGCAAATTTAATTGCAAACCCGGGATGTTTTGCTACAGCTGCATTATTAGCGATATTGCCGTTAGTACGTAGCAGCATAATTGAAGAAGATTCAATTATTATTGATGCGAAATCAGGAGTATCTGGAGCAGGCAAAACGCCAACAACGATGACTCACTTTCCTGAGTTATACGATAACTTGCGTATTTATAAAGTAAATGAGCATCAACACGTTCCTGAGATTGAGCAAATGCTTGCAGAGTGGAATAGGGAAACGAAGCCAATCACGTTTAGTACACATTTAATACCGATATCACGAGGGATTATGGTTACATTGTATGCGAAAGTAAAACGAGAAATGGAAATAGAACAACTTCAAAAGTTATATGAAGAAACGTATGAACAATCGGCTTTTATTCGAATTCGCACGCAAGGAGAATTTCCAAGTCCGAAAGAAGTGAGGGGCTCAAATTATTGTGATATGGGGATAGCTTACGATGAAAGAACAGGAAGAGTGACAGTCGTTTCTGTTATAGACAATATGATGAAAGGTGCGGCTGGGCAAGCGATTCAAAATGCAAATATAGTAGCGGGACTAGAAGAAACAACAGGTTTACAACATATGCCGCTTTATTTATAAGGGGGGACGTGATGATTAAAATAGCGTCTATTACAAAAGTAGAAAATGGTTCGATTGTAACGCCGAAAGGTTTCTCGGCCATCGGTACTGCAATTGGTCTGAAAAAGGAGAAAAAGGATTTAGGGGCAATCGTTTGTGATGTACCGGCATCATGTGCTGCTGTTTATACAACAAATCAAATACAAGCAGCCCCGTTGCAAGTAACAAAGGATAGTATAACGACTGAGGGGAAATTACAAGCTATTATCGTTAATAGTGGAAATGCAAATGCTTGTACAGGAATGAAAGGATTGCAAGATGCTTACGAGATGCGCGCATTAGGGGCGGAACATTTTGGAGTGAAAGAAAAGTATGTTGCAGTAGCTTCAACAGGTGTAATTGGTGTTCCTTTACCGATGGATATAATCCGAAAGGGAATTGTAACTCTTATTCCGGCGAAGGAAGAAAGGGAAGCTCATTCTTTTTCTGAAGCAATCTTAACGACGGATCTTATAACGAAAGAAACTTGCTATGAAATGATTATTGATGGGAAAAAAGTGACGATTGCTGGTGTTGCTAAAGGTTCAGGGATGATTCATCCGAATATGGCAACGATGCTGAGCTTTATTACGACAGACGCTCATATAGAGCATGACGTATTGCAAACAGCATTATCACAAATAACGAATCATACATTTAATCAAATTACGGTGGATGGAGATACTTCTACGAATGATATGGTCATCGTTATGGCAAGTGGATTATCAGAAACGAAACCAATCGATATGGAACATGCAGATTGGGAAACTTTCGTATTTGCTTTACAGAAGGTATGTGAAGATTTAGCCAAAAAAATTGCACAAGATGGTGAAGGCGCTACGAAGTTAATAGAAGTAAATGTGCTAGGAGCGAAAGCGAGTGAAGAGGCAAAGAAAATTGCAAAGCAAATAATTGGTTCAAGTCTTGTGAAAACCGCAATACACGGTGAAGACCCAAATTGGGGGCGAATTATTAGCAGCATTGGACAAAGTGAAGTAGCGATTAATCCAAATACAATTGATATTACTCTTCAATCTATCGTTGTGTTAAAAAATAGTGAACCTCAAATGTTTTCTGAAGAGGAAATGAAAAAGAGATTACAAGAACATGAAATTATGATTGATGTGTATTTACATTTAGGAGAAGAGACCGGATCAGCTTGGGGCTGTGACTTAAGCTATGAATATGTGAAAATAAACGCTTGTTATCGTACATAAGGAGAGGAAAGATGAGCGATTATATTGTAGTGAAATGCGGCGGTAGTATGTTGGAGCAATTAAATGATGTGTTTTTTGATTGTATAAAGAAATTGCAGCAGAAGTATAAAGTAGTGATTGTTCATGGTGGTGGCCCGGAAATTGATGCCAAATTAAAAGATTGTAATATCAACGTAGAAAAAAAAGATGGATTACGGGTAACACCAAAAGAAGTTATGGATGTTGTTCAAATGGTGCTATGCGGAAGTACGAATAAAAAACTCGTAATGAATTTACAAAAGCATAATTTACTTGCAGTAGGTTGTTCAGGATGTGACGGCAAATTAATTCAAGTTCAACCTGTCAGCGAGGAGATAGGATATGTGGGAGAAGTAAGCTATGTAGAAACAGCCTTATTAAAAGGGTTAATAAATATGAATTATATTCCTGTTATTGCTCCGGTCGGGATTCATGATAATGAGATTTATAACATAAATGCGGATACCGCTGCAGCTGGGATTGCGGCCGCACTATCCGCAAAAGAACTCATTTTTATTACGGATGTAGATGGGATATTACATGAAGGGAAATTGATAAAGAAAACAGATGAGTCTGAAATTGCAACTCTTATAGAAAAAGGAGTTATTACAGGCGGGATGATTCCGAAAGTACAGGCGGCACTAGCTTCATTAAAAATGGGAGTACAAAAGATAAGTATCGTAAATGGTACAAAAGATTTTACTGAAGATACAGGTGAGTGTATCGGAACGACGGTAACGAGGGGCGTGAGTATTGTATGACAAGTCATCTTTTTCAAACGTATGGAAGAAGAAATATTGAGTTTGTAAAGGGAAAGGGAACGAAAGTTATTGATAAAAATGGTAAGCAATATTTAGATTTTACATCGGGAATTGGCGTATGTAATTTAGGACATTGTCATCCTACTGTTATGAAAGCTATACAAGAGCAACTTAATGATATATGGCATATATCTAACCTATTTACGAACCGCTTACAAGAAGAAGTCGCTTCATTATTAATAGAAAATATAGCATTAGATTATGTGTTCTTCTGTAATAGCGGGGCAGAGGCGAATGAAGCAGCTTTGAAGCTAGCCCGTAAGCATACTGGAAAATCTCTCGTCGTAACATGTGAGCAGTCTTTTCACGGTAGAACATTCGGAACGATGAGTGCGACGGGGCAAAATAAAGTGAAAGAAGGATTTGGTCCGCTCCTTCCGTCTTTTTTACATACCCCATTTAACGATATAAAGGCGCTCAAGGAGGTAATGAATGAAGAAGTTGCGGCAGTAATGGTAGAAGTTGTTCAAGGAGAGGGAGGAGTCATACCTGCTGATCTATCTTTTTTGAAAGCGATTGAAACATTATGCAATAAGTTCGGTTCCTTATTTATTATAGACGAAGTACAAACAGGGATCGGAAGAACAGGGACATTATTTGCTTACGAACAAATGGGAATAAATCCTCATATCGTTACTACCGCTAAGGCGCTTGGAAATGGCATTCCAGTTGGAGCGATGATTGGTAGGAAAGAACTTGGAACATCGTTTACTGCAGGATCACACGGCTCAACGTTTGGCGGAAATTATGTTGCAATGGCTGCAGCGAAAGAAGTATTGCAAGTAAGTAAAAGACCATCGTTTTTAAAAGAAGTACAAGAAAAGGGCGAGTACGTATTACAGAAGTTGCAAGAGGAATTACAACATGTCGAATGTATTCAAAATATACGTGGTAAGGGGCTTATGATTGGAATTGAATGTACACATGAAGTTGCAAGTTTTATAGAACAACTAGAAAAAGAGGGACTTCTCGTATTACAAGCAGGGCTTAATGTTATAAGACTATTACCGCCACTCATTGTAACGAATGAAGAACTAGAACAGGCAGTATATATGATAAAAAAAGTAGTTTGTACAAAAAACGTATCAATCATATAAGGGGGAGATTTCATGTCAACTGTACAAGTACCAAAATTAAATACGAAAGACCTTTTAACTTTAGAAGAATTGACGCAAGAAGAAATCATTTCATTAATTGAGTTCGCCATATATTTAAAAAAGAATAAGCAGGAGCCTTTATTACAAGGCAAAATATTAGGGCTTATTTTTGATAAACATTCAACTCGTACTCGTGTATCTTTTGAAGCGGGAATGGTACAGCTCGGAGGACATGGTATGTTTTTAAGTGGGAAAGAGATGCAAATGGGAAGAGGAGAGACAGTTGCAGATACTGCGAAAGTATTATCGCAGTATATTGATGGGATTATGATACGTACATTCTCACATGCAGATGTAGAAGAGCTTGCAAAAGAATCGAGTATTCCTGTTATTAACGGTTTAACGGATGACCATCATCCTTGTCAAGCATTAGCAGACCTAATGACAATATATGAAGAAGTAAATACATTTAAAGGAATAAAATTGGCTTACGTAGGTGACGGAAATAATGTATGTCATTCATTGTTGTTAGCGAGTGCGAAAGTCGGAATGCATATGACTGTTGCAACGCCTGTAGGGTATGAACCGAACGAGGAGATTGTAAAAAAAGCGTTAGCGATTGCTGAAGAAACAGGAGCTGAAATTGAAATTTTGCATAATCCTGAATTAGCAGTGAGTGAAGCAGATTTCATTTATACTGACGTTTGGATGAGCATGGGGCAAGAGGGAGAAGAAGAGAAATATACTTTATTTCAACCATACCAAATTAATAAAGAACTTGTTAAGCATGCGAAGCAAACATATCGTTTCTTACACTGTTTACCTGCCCATCGTGAAGAAGAAGTAACAGGCGAAATTATAGATGGACCAAAGTCTATCGTATTTGAGCAAGCCGGTAATCGATTGCATGCGCAAAAAGCATTATTAGTAAGTTTATTTAAAAATGTAGAAGAGCTTTCCTAAATAATGTACACCTCCAGTTGTTAGACACGAATAACAATTGGAGGTGTATTTTTTATAGTGAAATGTCATATGTATATTTAGTTAACCATTTCGATATCATCTATAATAAAAGGGAAAATGAAATTTGTTTTTCGGAGTGTGTAAGGGCATACTAGGTATAAAAATATAGTTAAAGAGATGATGAGAGTGAAAACAACTAAGAAAACATGTTCGTTTTTTCAGCGGATGTGGAGAATATTAAAATTTCAATATTATAAGTTGCTTCGATCACCAGAAGGAGCAAAGAAAGTATCATTAGGTTTTGCGATTGGTTTTGGTTTAGAGATGTTGGTTATATATACGGCATCGCTCGTCTATTTAATATTTTATCCAATTGTTCGATTAGCAAAGGGATCTTTTCCTGCTGCGGTTATTGGCAATATTATTGGGAAGATATCATTTCTACCGGTATTTTTATTTCCGTTTGCTTATGCGCTAGGAAAAATGATATATCCATTTCATGTACAAAAAATACATCATGAACCATTTACGATATCGGACTTGTTTTCGAGTCATATTTTTACGATATTGAAGGGTTTATTGCAGAGTGAAGTGTATGTATTAATTGGAATGACGATTTTAGGAGTTGTGTTTGGTGTAGTTTCATATTTCGTTGTGCATTATTTGTATGAAAAGAACCGTAAGTTACGTTTGAAGAATAGAAAGAAACGAGTGAGAGAACCACTCATGCAAATATAAAGAGTGTCACATTCATTTTTTCCTTTGAATATGTTTAAGAAAAAGGGGGAGAGAATGAATGTATTATTATTACGTACCTCAAGTATATCCATATGTAAATCATTATCCGGTTTATGATACGAGTAGACAATACGAATTATATCGACAACAACAAGTACAGCAATTACCGCAAATACCATCACAACAACCTACGCAAGATCAAAAACCATATTTAACGACATGGCCATATTCAAATGTATATTATGGTAATTATTACGAATCATAAAGCTGCTTCTATTTAGAAGCAGCTTTATGCGTTGGTTTTCAAAATTAAATTTTGAATGGTTTGAAGAGAATGGATGAGCTTCTCACGCTCTTCCTCAGATAATGTTTGGAAATTTTCTTTTAGTTTGTCTAAAATGAATTGCTGATACTGATTTACTAACAATTTCCCTTCACCTGTTAGGGAAATTAAAATGACCCGTCGATCTTTTTCGCTATAATGACGCTCTATTAGTTCTTCTTGAATCAGTTTGTTTAATAGAGGTGTCATGTTAGGCCGTGAAATCGCTAGCCGCTTGCCGATTTCGGAAACTGCTAATGTGCCATTTTCATGCAGAAGCAGTAATACTTGTGTATGTGATGGCGGCATATGTCTTTGAGAAGAAAATTCTCCAGGAAGCATAAATTTGCGATAAAAAAGAGGCACTAGCGAAAGAAGATGATCAACAATACGTTCCCACTCGCGTGATTCCATATAAAGGCCCCCTTCCACTCTCATTGTAACAAAAAAGACATGTTATAAAAATAGAATTGTTTCATGGGAATTTTAATATTTGTAGGCCAACACTTTTTTTGTAAATGAATCGGCAATAATCGTATAGCCTTTATCATTTGGGTGTACTTGGTCAAAGAGTAATTCTTTTTTATCATTCGATATTAATTTACGAATGGGTAAAACGATAGATGGTTGATTTGCTTTTGAAATGGAATAAACGGATTCATTCCAGCCGTCTAAAAACATATCTGCATAACTTGCGATGGAGTCATCGAGTTGTAACGGGTTATAGAGTTCAGAAAGAATGAGTAAAGCATCCGGATTTTGATCTCTAACTGTCTTTACAATATTTTTTACATCCGCTTCAAAATGAGCTTTTTCCTTATTTAACATTTTAATACCATCTATAACACCGACATCACGATTTAAGCGAAATAAATTATTTCCCCCAATATTAATCGTAATGATATTTGCTGCTCTAATTTTTTGCTTTACATCTTCTGATTGAACTTTTTTAGCGAGACGATCTGTTGTAAGACCGTTTATACCAAGGTTTTCTACTGTAATTGGTTTATGAACTTGTGCTTCTATTTGTTTAGAAGCTAATTCAGCAAATCCCCCTTGTGTCGATCCATATCCTTTGGCGAGCGAATCACCTAGTACGAGATGATAAAAGGAACCGTTTGTTTGCTTATCAATCCAACTTGGAGTAGATGTTTTTTCTGTGTTTTTTTCTGGTTCATTTTGTTTTGTCTCATCGTTCTTTTCAAAGTAAGAATAAGAAATGATTAGAAGGAGGAGACAAACAATTGTTAAGATGACTTTTTTCATAAATTCATCCTCCTTGTAATTGGTAATTGTATCATATTCAGCAGTATTAACAATGTAAGGGCATATTATATGTTTATGAAAAGTTTACAATAACTTTACAGAAAATTTGTAGAAGTATGTCAAAAAATATTGACGATATGAAAGGACATTATATATGATAATGTCAGATAAGGTAAAATTCTACATAGTGGGAGCTTTATCTCCCGTTAATTGCTAGTCTTCATCAAATGATCGTTTAAGGGGACTACTCGTTAGCGTAGGGTGGAATGAAAATTGTGTATCTAATAGAAGAAAAAAGGTATGTGGTTAGAGACTCATAGAAATTCATTTCATTATTCTTTGGTAATTGTATAAGGGGGATTTTTTGTGAAAAAGTCAAAAAAAATGCTAGCTGGAGCAACTCTTGCTATAGGTGTGATAGCGCCGCAAGTATTGCCAACAACAGCTCATGCGGATGAGAAAGCTGGGGAGAGTACAGTTAATTTACGAATTCTAGAAACATCAGATATTCACGTTAACTTAATGAATTACGATTATTATCAAACGAAAACAGATAATAAAGTAGGTCTCGTGCAAACTGCAACACTTGTTAATAAAGCACGTGAAGAAGCGAAGAACTCTGTCCTATTTGATGATGGGGATGCATTACAAGGGACACCGCTTGGAGATTATGTAGCGAATAAAATAAATGATCCGAAGAAGCCTGTGGATCCTAGTTATACACATCCATTATATCGTTTAATGAATTTAATGAAGTATGACGTCATCTCTCTTGGGAATCATGAATTTAACTACGGTTTAGACTATTTAAACAAAGTAATTAGTAAAACAGAGTTCCCGGTTATTAACTCGAACGTCTATAAAGATGATAAAGATAATAATGAAGAGAACGACCAAAACTACTTTAAACCATATCATGTTTTTGAAAAAGAAGTAGAAGATGAATCAGGGCAAAAACAAAAAGTGAAAATTGGCGTAATGGGATTTGTTCCACCTCAAGTTATGAACTGGGATAAAGCAAATTTAGAAGGAAAAGTTAAAGCGAAAGATATAGTTGAAACAGCGAAGAAAATGGTGCCAAAAATGAAAGCAGAAGGTGCAGATGTTATCGTTGCACTAGCGCATTCCGGTGTTGATAAGAGTGGATACAACGTTGGCATGGAAAACGCGTCGTATTATTTAACAGAAGTTCCTGATGTAGATGCAGTATTAATGGGACATTCACATACTGAAGTGAAGGACGTATTTAATGGTGTTCCAGTTGTAATGCCTGGTGTCTTTGGAAGTAACTTAGGTATTATTGATATGCAATTGAAAAAGGTAAACGGAAAATGGGAAGTACAAAAAGAGCAATCGAAGCCGCAACTTCGTCCGATTGCTGATAGTAAAGGGAACCCATTAGTAAAATCTGATGAAAAATTAGTTAATGAAATTAAAGATGATCATCAAGCGACAATTGATTATGTGAATACAGCTGTAGGAAAAACGACAGCGCCAATTAATAGTTATTTTTCATTAGTACAAGATGATCCTTCTGTACAACTTGTAACAAATGCACAGAAATGGTATGTAGAAAAGCTATTTGCTGAAAATGGACAGTATAGCAAATATAAAGGAATTCCAGTTTTATCTGCAGGAGCACCATTTAAAGCAGGTGGCCGAAACGGTGCTACATATTATACGGATATTCCAGCTGGAACGTTAGCAATTAAAAATGTTGCAGATTTATACGTATATCCAAATACGTTATATGCTGTAAAAGTAAATGGGGCACAAGTGAAAGAATGGCTTGAAATGTCTGCAGGTCAGTTTAATCAAATCGATCCAAAGAAAACAGAAGAACAGCCATTAGTAAATATAGGCTATCCTACATATAACTTCGATATTTTAGATGGCTTAAAATACGAAATTGATGTAACACAACCGGCGAAATACGATAAAGATGGAAAAGTTGTAAATGCAAATACGAATCGTATTATAAATATGACATATGAAGGTAAGCCAGTAGCTGACAATCAAGAGTTCATCGTCGCTACAAATAACTATCGTGGAAGTAGCCAAACGTTCCCAGGTGTAAGTAAAGGAGAAGTTGTATACCAATCACAAGATGAAACACGTCAAATCATTGTGAAGTATATGCAAGAAACACCAGTTATTGATCCAGCAGCAGATAAAAATTGGACGTTTAAACCGATTGTTGCAGATAAATTAAATACAACGTTTGATTCTTCACCAAATGCACAAAAGTATATAAAGAAAGATGGGAACATATCATATGTTGGACCATCTGAAAATGAATTTGCTAAATATGCAATTGATATAACGAAGAAGAACGATGATAATAAGGAAACTGGTGGAGAGAACCCAACACCACCACCAACAGGTGAGGGCAGTAATGGAGGAAATCCAACGACACCACCAACAGGTGAGGGCAGTAATGGAGGAAATCCAACGACACCGCCAACAGATGAAGGTAATAATGGAAATAATGCAGGATCTGGACAAACAACAACGGATAATGAAAACGCAAAAGAAACAACAACTGTGAGTGAAAAGAAAGAAGAACGTGATTTACCGAAAACAGGTACAAGTGTTGTTTCTACAATTGGAGCAGGTTTGGCATTTGTTGGAGCGGGGTTACTTCTGTTATTTAGAAGAAAGAAAGCAAATAGATAGTCGAGAAATACAAAAAGGATTACCGATTAAGGTAATCCTTTTTAGTATATTATGAAATTGTTACTGCTTTTTCTTTCTTCCATGAAAGGCCAAATCCAGTGAAGCCAACAATAATTGTTAAGACTGGGCAAGCTAAACAGAAAATTGCGAATGGAAGGTAATCAAATGTCGGAACGCCAAGGACGTTTGTTAAGAATACGCCACTTACTCCCCATGGTACGAGCGGGTTAATAACTGTACCTGCATCTTCTAGTACTCGTGATAAATTACGACGTTCTAAACCAACTTCATCGTATTTATTAGCAAATGCTTGTCCTGTTAAAACGATGGATAAGTACTGCTCACCAAGTAAGAAGTTTACACCAATTGCAGTTGAAGCAGTAGAAATAATTAAGCGTGTGCTATTTTTTACGAAGCTAGAGATGATATTCATCAGCTGCGTGATAATACCCATTCCTTGTAATAATCCTCCCATACAAAGAGCTAGGAAAATAAGTGCAATCGACATCATCATACTTTGCAGGCCACCGCGAGATAGTAAGCTATCAATGTCTTTTATACCAGTTTTAGAAACGTAGCCGTCTTGCATAATTTTCATTAAATCAGCTAAAGAAGTGCTAGGTTTAAAAATAAAGAGAATAATAATTCCTACCACTATTCCTGCAAGCAATGTTGGAACTGCTGGAACCTTTTTAAATGCGAATAGGAACAGTAATAAAATTGGAATCAGTGTAACGATAGAAATCGTTGCATTTTTCTCTAACGTGCTAATAAAGTTTGTGAAGTCAACGTCTCCACTAGTTCCGTTTCCTAAAATGAAAAATGCGATAAAAGCAATAATGAAAGCTGGAACTGTTGTCCAAAGCATGTTACGAATATGCTCGAATAAATCTACACCCGTTACAGCAGGAGCTAAATTTGTTGTATCAGATAAAGGAGACATTTTATCTCCAAAGAATGCACCAGAAATAATTGCACCAGCGATTAGAGCCGGGTCGTATCCAAGAGCACTACCCATTCCCATAAAGGCAAGTCCTACAGTTGCGGCTGTTGTAAAGGCACTACCGATACTTGTTCCAACAATTGCACAAACAACAAAAACAGTAGGAACGAAAATTTTAGGAGATACAAGCTGGAAGCCGTATACCATTAAAGTTGGAATTGTTCCAGCAGCGATCCAAACACTAATTAATACGCCTACAAGTAAGAAAATAAAAATAGATGGAATACCAGCTGAAATACTACTGATCATCCCTTTTTCCATAGTAGACCAAGAGATTTTTTTCGTAAATCCAAATGCTAATAAAAGAACGATACCAAATAAAATTGGGATGTGTGGTGAAACTTCTAATTGAATAACACTAAAGCCAATACAGAAAAAGATAAATAATGTTAAAAGAACAGATTCAATTTTTGAAACCATTGTTTTTCCCTCCTAAGTAATCTAAAATAGCTCTTTTTTATATAAAATTCGCCAATATTGTTTATTTCCTTCTAAAATTTAGAATTTTGTGACAAATTACCGGTAATTGTCCATATCTCAATATGATGCGGAAATGATTGGATAAAAAAACGTCCCTGCATATAATTATGCAGGGACGAAGAAATCGCGGTACCACCCTAGCTTGTGAAATGAATGTATCACAAAATAAAGGGTCGTATGATATGCGTTAATAAAATAAAAACGCCCCTGCAATATATGCAGGGACGAAAAATTCGCGGTACCACCCTAAATTGTGAAACAGTTTCGTTTCACCACTCTTTAGACATAACGGTCTATAACCGTCTTTCACTACTCCTTACGTTTCGTAAAAGAAGCTCCAGGGGGTAATTCATAATTCGCTCTGTACTGGTTCGCACCGACCACCAGCTCTCTGAAATCAGAAATCGAAATACTACTAAATCCTATCAACGCCGATTCATATGATGTTAGTTAAATTTTTATCACATATTCATCATAAATGTCAATAAAAATGTGTGATATTTTTTTAGGGAAATAAAGGAAATAGGTTTTAACACTGAAAAATGTGCGTTATAATGAATTTGAAAGGGGAGGAAAGAGTGAAGAAAAAAATAATTCTTTTTACCACCTTACTAGTCATTGGCGGAAGTGCTGGAATTTACACAGCTTTTGCAGCTGAATCAGAGCAGGCGAAGCAAAAGCAAATACAGCAGTCAGAAGTGAAGAAAGCGAAAGAAGCTGAAGAGAAGAAGTCGATGGAAAAAGCAGCTGAGAAACTAGGAGTTTCTACGGAAGGGAAAACAAAAGAAGAGGTTACGAAAGAAGTAAATACCGCTAGATTTGAGAAGCGCCATGATCTATTGATTGAACATGCAAAGCAACTTGGCATTAATACAGAAGGAAAAAAAGATGAAGAGATTATTTTAGAAATTGGAAAGATACAACATGGAAAGTAGAACAACTTATCGTATGATAAGTTGTTCTTTTTTAAGAACTTCTTGATTTAAAAATAATTGACAGTCATTTAGATTTAATGTTAACTATATTTATAAACTAGTTAACATTAGGGGTGACAATTGTGACTTTTAGTAAGAGTACGACTGACAAACCATCTTATACATATGAAGAGTTATCGGAAAAAAATAAAGCCTATGTATGGCACCCATTTACACAAATGAAGGATTATTTAGAAGAAGATCCTGTCATTATTGAACGTGGAGAGGGAAGAAAGCTATACGATGTAAATGGAAATGAATATTGGGACGGTGTTTCGTCTATTTGGTTAAATGTTCATGGACATCAAGTACCGGAACTAGATGAGGCAATTCGTGAGCAATTAAATAAAATTGCCCATTCTACTATGTTAGGGCTTGCTAACGTTCCATCTATTTTATTAGCAGAAAAAATAATTGAAGTTGTACCAGAAGGTTTGAAAAAAGTATTCTATTCAGACTCCGGTTCTAGCGCTGTTGAAATTGCAATTAAGATGGCCTTTCAATATTGGCAGCATAAAGGAAAACCGAAGAAACAAAGATTTGTTACATTAAAAGAAGCGTATCATGGTGATACAATTGGAGCTGTTTCAGTAGGAGCAATAGACTTGTTTCACCAAGTGTATAGTTCACTTTTATTTGAGGCAATTAAAATGCCTTATCCATATACATATCGTTCTCCTTATGGAAATGATAAGGCGGAAATTGTAAAAAGACATTTAGAAGAAATGGAAGAGCTGCTGAAAGATAAACATGAAGAAATTGCGGCGATTATTGTAGAACCTTTAATGCAAGGTGCTGGCGGTATGATTACAATGCCAAAAGGATACTTAAGGGGGCTACGTAATTTATGTACAAAATATAATGTTTTATTTATTACAGATGAGGTAGCGACTGGGTTTGGGCGTACTGGGAAAATGTTTGCATGTGAACATGAAAATGTAACGCCGGATATTTTGACAGCCGGAAAAGGTTTAACGGGCGGATATTTACCAGTTGCAATCACCGTAACGACAGATGAAATTTATAATGCCTTTTTAGGAGGCTATGAAGAACAAAAAACGTTTTTCCACGGACATAGTTATACAGGAAATCCGTTAGGGTGTGCGGTAGCAATTGCGAATCTAGAACTATATGAGAAAACAAATTTAATAGAAGAAGTGGCACGTAAAACAGAATATGTGGCGACGCAATTAGAAGAGCTCTTTGCACTTAAACATGTAGGGGATATTCGTCAGTGTGGGTTAATGGTTGGAATTGAACTTGTGAAAAATAAGGAAACGAAAGAAGCGTTTGAATGGACAGAGAGAGCCGGTGTTCAAGTATGTAAACGCTCAAGAGAGCTGGGTATGATTTTGCGCCCGCTCGGCAACACGATTGTATTTATGCCTCCTCTTGCTTCTACAATTGAAGAGATTGACGATATGTTACGTATTTTATATAAAGCAATCTTGGATGTTACGGAGGGAGAATAATGAGCGGTTTTTTTATAACAGCAACGGATACTGAAGTGGGAAAAACTGTAGTTGCAGGTGCATTAGCAGGTGTATTTAGAGAACTTGGGTATAACGTAGGGGTATATAAACCGTTGCAAAGTGGACATGTTGCATCAAATCCAGAGGGAGATGCAGCAAGGCTAAAAGTATTATCAGGTGTATCGACAAAAGAAGATGAAATATGCCCTTATTCGATTGAAGAACCGCTTGCTCCGAGGCTTGCCATGAAAAGAGCTGGAAGGACAGTAACGTTAAAAGACATTATTCACCACTATAATGAACGATTGAAAGAGTTTAATAGCCTACTTGTAGAAGGTGCAGGTGGACTAGCTGTTCCATATACAGAAGACGCTTTAGTAATTGATTTCGCAAAAGAATTACAGCTTCCTCTTATTGTAGTAGCACGTCCTACATTAGGAACAGTAAATCATACAGTTTTAACGATTGCTTATGCAAAGGCACATGGCTTAACAGTAGCAGGTGTCATTTTATCTGGCTGCAAAGAATGCGAAATGGAAAGGATACAAGAAAATAAAGTAATGATTGAAGAGCTGAGCGGGGTACCGGTTTTAGGCTTATTACCGTTCTTTGAAGGTGAGTTTACAAAAGAAGAAGTCTTGGAATCTGCTAAAGAATATATAATGATTTCAAAATTAGAGGAGTTCATCTGAAATGAATCAACCGTGGCGCACACATCTTCAAACTAAATTACAACAATTAAATGAGCAAGGGCAGTATCGCAATTTGCATGTAACAGAACAAGCAGAAGAGACATGGCTTATTCGAGATGAGAAAAGGATGCTAAATTTAGCGTCAAATAATTATTTAGGGTTAGCCGGAGATGAAAGGTTAAAAGAAGCTGCTGTTGCATGCACAAGAAAATATGGAACTGGGGCGACAGCATCAAGGCTCGTGGTAGGGAACTATTCACTGTATGAAGAGGTTGAGAGAAGTATATGCGATTGGAAAGGCACTGAAAAAGCCTTAGTTGTAAATAGTGGATATACCGCAAATGTTGGAGTAATTTCTTCATTAGCCTGTCGTCACGATATTGTGTTTAGTGACAAATTAAATCACGCAAGCATCGTTGATGGAATTATATTAAGCGGGGCAGAGCATAAAAGATATCACCATAATGATTTGGATCATTTAGAGAAGCTGTTGCAAGTAGCACCGCCAAAAAAGAAGAAATTAATCGTAACCGATACTGTTTTTAGTATGGATGGTGATACTGCATATTTAAGAGAGTTAGTGCACATTAAAGAGAAATATGGGGCAATTATTATAGTTGATGAAGCACATGCGAGTGGAATATATGGAATCGGCGGAGCTGGGTTATCTCATATAGAAAAAGAACTGGCTCAAAAAATAGATATACATATGGGGACGTTTAGTAAGGCCCTAGGGTGTTATGGTGCGTATTTGACAGGCGATGCAATTTATATAGAGTATTTACAAAATATGATGAGAAGCTTTATTTTTACTACTGCTTTACCACCAGGAACGTTAGGAGCGGTACAAAAAGCAATTGAAATTGTGAAAGAAGATAATGAAAGAAGAGAGAGACTTATAGAGAATGGAGCATATTTCAGAAACCATTTACGAGAAGCTGGTTTTGATATTGGGAATAGTTCAACTCATATTGTACCGATTGTAGTCGGTTCAAATGAAACAGCTTTACGGTTTAGTAAAAGGTTGCAAGAGGTAGGAATTGCAGCAATTGCAATTCGTCCACCAACGGTTCCAGTTAATAGTTCAAGGGTCCGTTTTGCAGTTACGTCCCAACATACAATAGCTGATTTAAAATGGGCTATTCACCATATTATACGCATTGGTAAAGAAGAGGGGTTTTTCGTATGAAAGAGCTAAAGATTATTTTTATTCCTGGGTGGGGAATGGAAGAAGGTGTTTGGACTTTAGTTCTGCCGTATTTTAAAGGATATTCTGTTCAATGTATCAATTGGCGTAACGTGAAAGAACAAAGTGAATTTGCGGGTCGAATAATAGATGTAGCAAAGGATGAAAATGTAATTTTAGTTGGATGGTCACTAGGAGCGTTAGCGGCAGTTCAAGCTCATAAAAAGATTCAGGCAAAAGGTATTGTACTAATTGGTGGTACTGCCAAATTTACAAATACGAGCGACTATACGAGTGGATGGAATGCTTTGCATGTAGAACGGCTGAAAAAGAATGTGGCGAGAAAGAAAGAAGATACGCTCAAGCGGTTTTATGAAAATATGTTTACGAAAAATGAGCTGAAAGAGAATAAAAGGTTTGAAGATATGATAAAACGTTTTAAAGGTGATTCTATTCAGTCTTTACAATTAGGTTTGGATTATTTAATAGAAACAGATATGAGAGAAGAATTGAAAGAAAGTAACGTCCCTATACTACTTATTCACGGAGAACAGGATGTAATATGCCCATTGTCTGCGGCACGTAGTATGGCTGAGAATGAGACTACCACGCTCAAGGTAGTAAGTGAGGCTGGACACGCATTATGCGTAACGGATTTTGAATATTGCGCAAATGAGATAATTCAATTTGTAGAGGGGATACGACATGATCAACAAAACGTTACTACAAAAACGGTTTAACGTGGCAGCTGTATCCTACGATCAATATGCAAATGTACAAAAAAAGATGGCACATTCATTACTTTCTACATTAAATCGACGATATAGTGCAAATTCATCGATACGTATTTTAGAGCTTGGATGCGGGACAGGATATGTTACAGAGCAATTATCCAACTTATTTCCGAAAGCGCATATTACAGCTATTGATTTTGCTGAAAGTATGATTGCAGTTGCTAAAACTAGACAAAATGTGAAAAATGTAATGTTTTACTGTGAGGATATCGAAAGGTTACGTCTAGAGGAAACATATGATGTCATTATTTCGAATGCCACATTTCAATGGTTAAATGATTTAAAACAAGTGATAAGAAATTTATTTCATCATTTGTCTATAGATGGGATACTACTCTTTTCAACGTTTGGACAGGAAACATTTCAAGAATTGCATGCTTCGTTCCAGCGAGCGAAAGAAGAAAAAAATATACAAAATGAAACATCGATTGGGCAACGTTTTTATTCGAAAAATCAGTTGCGCCATATATGTGAGATAGAAACAGGGGATGTGCATGTTTCTGAAACATGTTACATAGAGAGATTTACAGAAGTTAAGGAGTTTCTACATTCTATTCGAAAAGTAGGAGCGACCAATAGTAATGAAGAATCATATTGTCAAAGTCCCTCACTCTTTCGTACGATGCTTCGCATATACGAAAGAGACTTCACGGAAAATGAAGGGATAATGGCGACATATCACGCTTTATTTATGCATATAACAAAAGAGGGGAAGAGATGAAATGAAACAAGTACAAACAAAAAGGGATTGGAAAAAAATTGCATATGACGTAGTAGAAGAGAAAATGATTACGAAAAAGGATGCAATAGCGATATTAGAAGCTGATGATACAGAAGTTTTAGAAATTATGAATGCTGCTTACATTATTCGCCATCATTACTTTGGTAAGAAAGTAAAATTAAATATGATTATTAATACGAAATCTGGCTTATGTCCTGAAGATTGCGGATATTGTTCACAGTCGATTATTTCAGAAGCACCAATCGATAAATATGCATGGCTAACGCAGGAAAAGATTGTAGAAGGAGCACACGAAGCAATACGCCGTAAAGCTGGTACATATTGTATTGTAGCATCTGGTCGTCGCCCGACGGATAAAGAGGTGAATCACGTAATTGGAGCAGTTAAGGAGATTCGTGAAACGACAGATTTGAAGATTTGTTGTTGTTTAGGTTTCTTAAACGAAGATCAAGCAGGACGTTTAGCTGAAGCTGGTGTACATCGTTATAACCACAACTTAAATACACATGTGAATAATTACGAAAGCATTTGCTCCACTCATACGTATGATGATCGTGTTGATACAGTTCAAAAAGCGAAACAAGCGGGTATTTCACCATGTTCTGGGGCAATCTTTGGAATGGGAGAGACAATAGAAGAGCGCGCTGAAATTGCATTCGAATTACAACGTATAGATGCAGATTCAATTCCATGTAATTTCCTTGTTGCTGTAAAGGGTACGCCGCTTGAAGGACAAAAGGAGTTAACGCCAGTAGAATGTTTAAAAGTGCTGGCAATGATGCGCTTTGTAAACCCAACGAAAGAAATTCGTATTTCAGGAGGGCGTGAAATCAATTTACGTTCTGTACAGCCAATCGGTTTATTTGCAGCAAACTCTATTTTTGTTGGAGACTACTTAACGACAGCTGGACAAGAACCGACTGCAGACTGGGGTATGATTGAAGATTTAGGATTTGAGATTGAAGAATGTGCACTTTAAGATAGAAAAAAGCAAACTTGTAAAAGAGTTTGCTTTTTTTGTAAATAAAATGTAATAAATAGTTGTGAACGCTTGATACTAGTGGCTTTTGAGCGAAAAAAAGAATTTTGGTGGACGAATTTTCCAACTACCAATTGTACATAGTAAATATGTAATTTATATTGGGTTGGAGGATTTTACATGCACAAATATATATTAGCGATTATGACTTGTCTCATTTTACTAAAAGCAATAAGTGCTGATCCAGTTAAGGCCGCCGAAAATCCTGAACAAAAAGAGATGCAACAACGAATTGAACAACATTTTCGAACGAAAGCTGAACATTTTGGATTGAAAACAGAAGGGAAAGATTTAAAGGAAGTACGAAAAGAAATTACTATTATAGAAGAAGCGAAGAAAAGAGAGAATGTATGGAGAACAGCACAGACGCTTCGTATACAAACAGAAGGAAAAACAATGGATGAATTAATAAAAGATGTACGGAAAAAAGTGAAGAAATAAAAAAAGAGGCTGCAGCCTCTTTTTTTATGCCCATTGTTTTGATAAGTGAGCCATTTCAATCGCAGCAACGGCGGATTCATAGCCTTTATTACCAGCTTTCGTGCCCGCGCGTTCAATCGCTTGCTCGATCGTTTCTGTCGTCAATACACCGAAAATAACTGGGATGTCTGTTTGTAGTGATAAAGATGCAACACCTTTTGCTACTTCATTACAAACGTAATCGTAATGTGTTGTAGCACCGCGAATTACAGTACCTAACGTAATAACAGCATCATACTTCCCGCTATTAGCCATCTTTTTAGCGATTAAAGGAATTTCAAATGCGCCAGGAACCCAAGCAACATCGATATCAGTTTCTTCTACACCGTGACGCTTTAATCCGTCTAAAGCGCCGCCAAGTAATTTACTTGTAATAAATTCATTAAAACGTCCAACAACAACCCCAACTTTTAATCCTGTACCAACTAAATGACCTTCGAATACCATAATAAATCTCTCCCTTAATTATAAGTTTAATAAATGTCCTAATTTGTTTACTTTCGTTTGTAAATACGTTTTATTCTCTTCTTTTGCTGGCATTTGCAACGGTACACGCTCGATTACTTCTAAAGCGTAACCTTGTAAGCCAGCAATTTTTCGCGGGTTATTCGTTAATAATCGTAAATGTTGTAAACCTAAATCTTTTAATATTTGAGCACCGATACCGTAATCACGAAGATCAGCAGGGAAGCCAAGCTTTTCATTTGCTTCTACAGTATCGAAGCCTTCTTCTTGTAACTTATAAGCGCGAAGTTTATTAAGAAGGCCAATGCCTCGTCCTTCTTGTCTCATATAAAGAAGAACGCCTTTTCCTTCACGCTCAATTTGAGCAAGTGCAGCATGGAGTTGTGGTCCGCAATCACAGCGGCACGAGCCAAATACATCTCCTGTTAAGCACTCTGAATGAACGCGTACAAGTACAGGCTCACCTGTTGAAATATCACCTTTTATGAGTGCAATATGTTCTTTCGTATCTAATGTGTTAGAATAGCCAATTGCTTGAAAAGTACCGAAATCTGTAGGTAATGTAATTTCCACTTCTCTCGTCACAAGTGTTTCATGATGGCGGCGATAAGCAATTAAATCTTCTATTGTAATCATTTTTATATCAAATTGTTTTGCGCACTGTATTAAATCAGGTACACGTGCCATCGTACCGTCCTCATTAATAATTTCGCAAATGACGCCAGCTGGTTCTGCCCCGCAGAGCTGTGCTAAATCGACAGCAGCTTCTGTATGACCAGCACGACGCAGGACACCGCCTTCTTTCGCAATTAATGGAAAGATATGTCCAGGACGATTGAAATCAGTACCTTTTGATGCAGGGTTTAACAATTCTTGTATCGTAGTTGCACGTTCGTGAGCGCTAATCCCTGTTGTTGTAGAAACATGATCAATGCTCACTGTAAATGCGGTATGATGCGAATCTGTATTATGAGATACCATTGGTTCTAATTGTAGACGTTCTGCGTATCCTTCGGTAATCGGTACACAAACGAGACCACGCCCATGTGTAATCATAAAGTTAATTGTTTCTGGCGTAATATACTCTGCTAAAGCGATAAAATCGCCTTCGTTTTCACGGTTTTCATCGTCACATACGATAACGACTTTTCCTTGTTTTAAATCTTCTAGAGCTTCTTCAATACGATGAAACATCATGCTTCCCCCTTATAGAAATCCGTTTTCTTGTAAAAAGCTTTCGGTCATTGAACCTGTGCGTTTTACAGGTTTAGAAATAAAGCGTTCGATATATTTACCAATCATGTCACACTCAATGTTTACGATGTCACCGGCATTCTTTTCTCCGATAACAGATTCACTTACTGTGTGCGGGATGAGTGAGATTGTAATGGAAGATTCGTCTATATCAAATATTGTTAAACTCGTTCCATCAACAGCAACGGACCCTTTATGCAAACAATAGCGTAGCAATTCATCAGCGATAGCTATTTTGTAATAGACGGCATTATAGTGCTGTTTTTTGTTTAATATCGTTCCGATTCCATCAATATGTCCTGAAACGAAATGTCCACCGAATCGTCCGTTTGCAGCCATTGCACGCTCTAAATTTACTTTACAGTGCGGTTTAAGCACGCGGAGTGATGTTGATTGCATTGTTTCGGGCATTGCATCCACTGTGAATGAAGTTGTTGTGAAACTCGTTACAGTTAAGCAAATACCGTTAACCGCGATGCTATCACCTAAGTGAACATCTGATAAAATTTTATTGGCATGAATCGTTAACTTCATCGCTTCGCCGCTTTGTTGCATGTTTGCAATCGTTCCTAATTCTTCTACAATTCCTGTAAACATTCCGTCACCTCGTTTCGGGCATTCGCAACGATTTTTATATCATCGCCAATTTGTTTCATCTCTTGAATTTCCAAGGAAAGTGCATCTTGTAATGTTGAAAAACCATTTCCGCCAAATAAAGTAGGGGCATTACTTCCACCAATTAATTTGGGGCTTATATAAGTTACAATTTCATTGAAATACTTTGTTTGTAAGAAGCTTGCATGAACTGTTTGCCCCCCTTCAACGAAAAGAGAAAGAATTTGTTTTTCGCCGAGTAGGTGTAAAACATTCTGTATTTCAATCTGCTTCGTTTTCATTTGGAATATAGTTATATTTTTAGATTCATAAAAAGCTATTTTCTCTGGATTTACATCCTTACTAACTATAATCCATGTCGGTGCTAAACCATCTGTTATGACATGAGAAGATGGTGGCGTTCGTAAATGGGTATCTAAAATAACGCGTATAGGATTTTGCCCCCCGTTAGGAATTCTTGTTGTCAAATGTGGGTTGTCAGCTATAACTGTATTTACTCCAACAAGAATCGCATCATGCGTATGGCGATATTGATGAACGTCAGCTCGTGCATTTTTACCTGTAATCCACTTACTTTCACCAGTTACGGTTGCTGTTTTTCCATCTAAGCTCATCGCGGTCTTTATTGTTACAAATGGACGTTTCGTTTTCATGTAGTGAAAAAAGTAGCGATTTAATAAAATTGCTTCTGCTTCAAGAACACCGGTAGTTACTTCAATTCCAGCTTCCTCTAATTTTCTTTTTCCATTACCAGAAACGAGCGGATTGCAATCGAGAGTAGCAATTACAACACGCTTAACTCCTTTTTCGATGAGCAATTCACAACAAGGTGGTGTTTTTCCAAAATGGCTACATGGTTCAAGTGTTACATACACGGTAGCTCCTTTTGCTTTTTCACCAGCCATATGAAGAGCATGAACTTCTGCGTGTTCTTCACCAGCACGTAAGTGAGCTCCCATACCGACGATGTTTCCACCTTTTACAACAACAGCACCAACCATAGGATTTGGACTTGTTTGTCCGGATGTTCCTTCTGCTAGCCGCAGGGCAATCCTCATATATTCTTGATCTGTCATTCTCTTCACCTCTCCTGAAAAAAATCAAAAAACCCCAAGGATTTTATATCCTTGGGGTTTGGGAGACGTGATTTCTAGAAATATAGTTCGAATACGAAAGTATAGGAAAGAAACCTAACGATGATTGATATTTTTGCATAAGGAAAAAGCCTAGCAAAATATCGAATTTTTCAAACGCTAGTCGTATCTTTTTATTCCAGTATAGAAACATAAGTATACAAAATAAAACATATATAAAGATTCAAAATGAAACTTTAAAAATATGCATACTGAAATAAAAGTGTATTCGCTATATAAAATTACTAGAAAACATATCCTTCTCCCATCCAGACTATACTGTCGGCCCTAGAGTTTCACTAGATCCACCGTTTTCGAGTTGAAAACGGGTCACGGACTTAGAAGATTGCACTTCATCACCGCCGGTTGGGAATTTCACCCGACCCCGAAGGATGTTGTTTGCTCAAATTATAGCACAAAAAAAATAAAAGGCTAGAAAAAAATATTCGAATGTGAAGAATTGTGTGAAAATATATGTAGGCTGGAATGGAGACAAAAGTATTAGAAATGTTGTAAGGAGAAGTGATATAACGGAGTTGCTAAAAAGAAAAAACATGCACAAAAAAATGTGCATGTCACATGTAAAATTATTCTGCCTCTGGTGCTCTAACAACAGATTCGAATTTACCTTTATGCGAAGCATCGCAATAAGGCATATTTTTTGATAAACCACAACGACATAAAGAAAATGCCGGTTTTGCCGGGAATACATTCCCTTGAGAATCAACTAATTCCACGTCCCCTGTAACGCGAAAAGAGCCATTATCATTTACTTTAATTTGTACTTTAGCCAACGCTATCCCTCCTTCCCAAACGCTTACTTTCATCATATAATCAAGAGAAGTACTTGACAATATAAAAAGAGCACTTTCTTTGGGAGAGAAGAGAGTGTTATAATGTTTTTTATAACTGACTAGAGTAAGGTGACGAAAGATGGATAAACAATTACGTACATTACGAAATATTGCAAATGAGCGCACGTGGGCATCATTTTTGAATGATAATCATCCATATAGTTTGTTACACTGGTCCATTGCTGGTGTGGGACAAGAATCGAAGGATGTTTGGTTACTGCAAGATGAGGTAACATTTCAAACGACAGAATTTCCAACGTTAGATGATGCAATGCAATGGATTTCTGAAAATATGGAACAAGTTACAGATGTTTTAGCGCAATAAAAAAACAGGCTTATGCAAGCCTGTTTTTTGTTTCTTTTACATATGAGTTTAAAAATTGATCAACGGCTGCTTCATACTCTTCTTTATTTTCGTTATAAGAGCAAGCGTGTGCGCCGTGTTCTGCAATATAAAGTTGTTTATTGTTTTCCTTCGCTTCATAGAGTGCTTTCGTCATATCAGCTAAAATATAATCATCATCTTTACTATGAATAAAGAGGACGGGATTGTTAATGTTTTTTATACAATCGATTGGTGAAACTTCACGAATCGTATAACCGTCACGCACTTTTAAGAAAGCATTTGCTAAAGGTAATAAAGGCCATTTAGGTAAATGGAATTCAACCTTTAAACGGTGTTGTAATTGTCCGTAGAAATCAGAAAAAGGACAATCTGCAATATAGAAATCAGCACCATCTTCTACAAGTCCGGCGTACTGAAGAAGTGTTGCAGCTCCCATAGATTCACCATGAATACCGAGTGTTATATTTGTTCCAAAACGATTTTTTAACCAGTCAACTACAGATTTTAAATCATGTTTTTCATAGTATCCATAGCTTGTTGTTTTTCCGCCAGTTTTACCATGACGACGATGATCGTAAATAACGACATTATATCCTCTGTTTAAAAATAACCTTGCATATTTTACAGAGTTCATTTTATTTACAGTTACGCCGTGACAAAAAATCATAAACTTATTGGAATGACCAGCTGGAATGTAATATCCGTGAAGATCATATCCGAATTGCGAAGGAATATGAATTTCTTCTTTATGAAGAGCATCAAAATCCTCTATACGAAAATGTTTTTTCGTTTCTCTTTCGAGTACTTCTTCCTCTGTTTTTTTCTTTAAGTACATCACTTTATTTGTAAAGAAAATCCCAAGGGCAGTTATCGCACCTAGTATAGTAAACAATGCTGCAAAAAAACGTTTCATACTTTACCTCATCCTCCAAATACCGTTACATGTGATACACTTATATTGTATCACAATGATAGAAAAGGGGAGAAATAGGAAATGGTGCATATACAAAAAATTACGCCAGCGATGAAAGAAACAATCCGAATGTTCATGTGTGAGAACTGGGGGAGTTCATTGATGGTTTCACGTGGTAAGGGGCATCAATTAGAAGAGTTGCCAGGATTTATTGCCCTCTCAGAAGACAGAATAATCGGAATTATAACGTATGAAGTGATCAGAAAAACGTGTGAAATTGTATCGTTAGATAGCTTTGAAGAAAGAAAAGGAATAGGGACAAAACTTGTGGATTGTGTATTACAAGTTGCAGAAGAAGAACAGTGCAAGCAGGTTTGGCTTATAACAACAAATGATAATACGAATGCGTTACGTTTTTATCAAAAACGTAATTTTGTGATGACGAATTTATATGTGAATGCGTTGGAAGAGGCACGAAAAATAAAGAAAGAAATTCCGCACATTGGGTATGATAATATCCCAATTTTACATGAGATTCAGTTAGAGTATCGTTTAATGAAATGATGTAACAATTTTCGGAAATATAAGTTATTAACCTTGACGAATATTGTAATTTGGGTTACCGTGAAATTGTAATCTATTACCATATTAAGGGGTGACGATGTGGCAACTATACGTGATGTTGCAAAATTGGCAGGTGTTTCAGTCGCAACCGTTTCACGAGTTATGAATGAAAAAGGATACGTTCATGAGGACACAGTAAAACAAGTAAAGGAAGCAATTGAAGAATTACGTTATAGGCCGAATAGTACAGCAAAGCCATTGTTTAAACAAAATTCAACGATAATTGCATTACTTGTAGATAACTTATATGATCCATCAAACATCACTTTGCTGCATTGTATTGAGGAAATAGCATACAAAGAAGGATATCAAATCGTTGTTTGTAATATAGAGAATAAAGATAGATACATACATATGTTGAAAGAAAATAATGTTGCAGGTGCTATTTTGACAAGGTCCGTTTTTAAAAATATAGGAGAAATTTCACTTCCGTTTGTTGTGATTGATGAAAAAAAATCGCATGTAAATTATTATGAAAGTGGACAAAGAGCAGTTTCTTTATTAAAAGAAAAAGGTTGTCATTTCCTTGCTTATTTCGACGAGGGAGAAAATAGTGAAGAAATGGAAAATCACATATCAGGATTTTTAGACGCTGTTTGGGAGGAAGGAATCTCTTATCGAGAAGTATGTGTACAAGGGTATACGAATAAACAGTTTATTACATTATTGCAAACTTATCCGTATATAGATGGAATTGTAACTGCAAGTGATAAGGTTACTTTTGAGTTAATTCGAGCAGCGAAAAAGTTAAATATCCGTATACCGGATAAATTGAAAATTATTGGACTGAACGGGAGTATAGGCAGTGAATGGATAGGCCCGTCACTCATGAAAATTGAAAGTTGTGTCGAAGAAAATGGGAAAATAGCTTTGCAACAATTAAAAGGAAAAATAAAAAAGTAAAAGGTGCGTATAAAACGCACCTTTTATAATGTAATTGCGGCAATAAAGCCGAAGATAAGTAACGGTATATTATAATGCAGAAAAGTTGGTACACACGTATCCCATATATGATGGTGTTGACCATCAGCATTTAAGCCGGATGTTGGTCCAAGGGTACTATCTGATGCTGGAGATCCTGCATCGCCTAGCGCTCCGGCTGTACCGATAATTGCAATTGTAGCCATTGGACTAAACCCAAGCTGAATGCAAAGAGGAACAAAAATTGTTGTTAAGATAGGGATAGTTGAAAAGGACGAACCAATCCCCATCGTAACAAGAAGTCCAATCACAAGCATAAGAAATGCAGCGAGTGGTTTATTATTTCCGATTATATGTGCACTCGTTTGCACAAGGGATTCAACATGTCCTGTTTTTCGAAGAACAGCGCCAAATCCAGCGGCAGCGATCATAACAAAACCGATAAAGGACATCATGCGCATTCCGCTTGTTAATATTGCATCTGCTTCTTTAAGAGGTAGACTACCACTTATTGATAAGACGATAATCCCCGCCAAAGCACCGAAAATCATTGATTCTGTTGCTAATTGAACAGTCAATGTAGCTAAGATAGATACTAGCCCGAAAGTAATGCTTCGTTTTGTATAGGGAACGATTTCATTTTCGGTAGTATGAATTTGTTCAGTTTCATACGTACGAGGTTTTCGGTACGTAATGAATACCGCTACACATAATCCAATAATCATACCGATTGCTGGAATAGTCATTGCTTTTGGAATAAGTGCGACATCAAATGTAAGACCGCTTTGCGCAGCATTTGTTTGCAGTACGTCATGATAAATTTTTCCGAACCCTGCTGGAATCCACATATAAGGAGTAATCAATCCGAATGTAATAATACATGTAACAAGCCTTCGATCTACTTTCAGCTCATTTAATACTTTTAAAAGTGCTGGAATTAAGATGGGGATGAAAGCGATATGAACAGGAATCACATTTTGTGAGAAACAAGCCATCGTTAAAATGATGAATAAAATAAGTATTTTAGAATACACTTGTTTTTTCGTGTCTTGTTCATTGCCGATCCATTTTAATGCAGTTTGAATCATGGCATCTGGAAGTCCTGTTTTGGAAAGGGAAATAGCGAAACCGCCAAGCATTGCATAACTTAAAGCAATTGGAGCGCTGTTTCCAAGACCAGTTGTAAAAGTGTTAATCGTTTCTGAAATACCGAGTCCGCCGATAATTCCGCCTGTTAAAGCTCCAACAATGATGGCGACAATGACCTGGACACGTAACAAACTAAGCAATAACATAACTGCTACTGCGACGAGTACAGCATTCATAATAAATGTAATCTCCCTAAATTTTTATTGTGTTAAGGCAAGTAAATATGAAGCACTTTGCTATATTTATACATAGTTGCGACATATTATTATAAATTGTTTTCTATGAAATGTAAAAGAGCCTTTTGTTACTAATGTTGACAAGCTAGCTCTTGTTTAATTGATTGTAAAGAATTTGCGAATAATTCGGGTTCTTCTAAATCAGGAGAATGTGCTGAATTTGGAAACCAAATCATCTTTTTTACGGGTGCTTCCAAAACATCAAAATATTGCTGAACGAGTGCATAAGGAGTTTGATAATCATAGCGACCAGAACAAAAATAAACCGGAATAGATAAACTTGAGATAGATGAAAAGAAATCGATTGTCAGCATTTCTTCCCATAAAACGCCAGATTTTAAATTTCCTGCGAGAAACTTGAACCAATCTAATAGCGTATATTCAGGAGAAAAGAAGCCTTTTCGTATGAAAGAAAAGGAAGATCCATTTTGGATTGCTCCTCCGAATGTGCCAAGCCACTTTCTTTGAATAATGAGACGTCTCGTATCTAAAAATGGTGGTTTACCTAATTTTAACAGGGAAGCTAACGCTTTTTTATGATCATGCTTTTTGGCAGAAAGAATTAAATGCTGATATAGCAATTCTTCGTTTTGTTTCATATGTACAATCTGCCCAATACCAATGTAAGCTTCGATATATTGTGGATATTGATGTGCTATGTTAAGCCCAATAATGCTTCCCCAAGAATGACCAGCGAGAAATAGTTTCTGTTTATTGAACTTTTTAAGTACATATTGAATAACCTCTTGTGCATCGGAAACGAATTGTTCAATTGTAAAATTTGCCCCGAAATCTTTCAGTGAAAAGGATTTACCTGCCCCGCGTTGATCCCAATTAATAACGATAAAGTGTTTTTCCAATTCTTTTTGAAAATGACGAATAAATCCGATTTGTGCCATGCCCGGTCCGCCATGACAGCATAATAAAATAGGTTGCTCTAAGTTTTGCCCGCGCATCAGGAGAGTTTGTTTTCGATTATTAATCATAACGCTTTCCATCGTAGCGATACTATTAGGAATGAGTTGTTTATTTTCATTATAGAACTGCGGGGTATAGCTACGAAAAAGCATATTGAAAACCTCCTTTCCTGAAATCATATGAATCGCACAGGCTATTTGTTTTGCATATACTGTTAGAAAATCATTGTAACATACCATACTAGTGTCATTTCAACACGGGAGGAGGGAAATTGTGACGATTGGAGAAATTATAGATTGTTTAAATAGACGTGAATCCATCGCTATCATAGCAAAACGTCTTGAAGTAAGCCCGTATACATTATCAAAGAAATTAAGATTGATTGGATACGAATATGATGGAGAACAGAAGAAACGTATTTTTGTAGGAGATGGAGAAGAACCTCGTCACTTACAACTCCAAGAAGCGACAGCCCTTCAATATGCAAAAACGGATTATCAATTATTAATTTATGAACAATTACAAAGTATTTATGAATTATTAAGCAAGAGAGAAGAAGTAATCTCGCCAATTATGAGTATAAGTACAGAAAAAAAGAAACGTACTTTTTCTATTAATAAAGAAATATTAGCAAAACTAGACGCTATATCAGAATCGAAAGGAATTCAGAAATCTAAACTTGTAGAAGAGGCGTTACAACAATTTTTACAACAATATGATTTTAACAAAACAGCTCATTTTGATAACTAAAGAAAAGGATACTATGTTCATTGTAAGAACGAGTATCCTTTTCTTTGTTTCCTGTATATTACGGATAATATATAGGATAAGTGCATATCCTTTTCAGTGAAAAAATAGGATTGTTTATTAGGAAAATACTTAATTTACTTTTTGAATTCTTCCATCAATAACTGGCTGAATTGGTTCTTTTAATTGTTTTACGTAATCGACTAGCGCTTCAAAGTCGTTTGGACCAGTTTCTGCATTTTTCCCATTTTTAAATGATACGAATCCATCACCGCCAGAAGCTAAGAAGGCATTTGCAACTACGCTATACGTTTTAGATGGAGATAATTCTTCTCCATTTGTTAAACGTATATTTGTAACTTTTTCACCGTTTGGTTTATTTGCATCCCACGTGTATTGAATACCTGAGATTTGAAGCATTCTCGTCGTTCCTTTTTGCCATTGTTGATTTAAAATGTCGCGAATATCTTGGCCTGTTAAATCTACTTTAATTAATTGGTTTCCAAAAGGCTGAATGCCGTATAATTCGCCCCATGTAATATCGCCTGCATCTAAGTCATTACGAATGCCACCAGGATTCATAAGTGCGATTTGGGATTGCATCGTTTGACGCTGTGCGTCGGCAATTACATTCCCAAGAGTAGATTCACCAGCATCATTTTGTTTACGGTCGATAGGTGCTGTAGATTTTCCTACAACTTCATTTACAAGTGGTGCAATTTTTTCTTTATATTGATCTAGTTTTTGTTTTACTTGTTTATCAGGTTCGACACCTTCATGATATGTTGTAATGACTTCAGCTTTTTTCTTTACAATATCTTTTGTTTTACGATCAATTGTTACATCTACATCTGAGAAAGCTGTTCCGTAAGAGTTCGCTTGGACGATTAGTTTATTATTTACAGTACCATTTACATACGTGTGACTATGCCCACCGAAAATAACATCAACTTCTGGATCTGTTTCATTTGCAATTCGAGTAAGGTCGCCATTTGTCACGCCAGACTCATCAGTTGTTCCGCCGACATGAGCAAGGACGACGATGGAGTTAACACCGAGACGCTTTAATTGTTGCGTTGATTTATTAATTGCTTCTACTTCGTCAGTGATCTGTACATTTTTAAGCATAGTAGGCATCACGACATTTGGTGTATCAGTTGTAACAACGCCAATGAATCCTACAGGCACACCATCTACCATTTTTACAGTAAATGGTGGTAAAAATAATCGGCCAGTTGATTTATTATAGAAGTTTGCAGCGACATAAGGGAAGTTTGCGCCTTTGAAATTGCCTGTTTTCTCATGGTAACCACCATAAATAAGTCGGCGCATTTCATCAATACCTTCATCAAATTCATGGTTTCCGATTGTACCAACATCGAATTTTAAGTCATTTAAAAATTCAATCGTTGGTTCGTCTTGTAACAACGCTGAAACTGGTGGACTAGCTCCGACAATATCGCCAGCATGTACGAGAAGTGTATTCGGGTTTTGCTTTTTACGTTCTTTTAAATAAGTAGCTAAGTAATCAGCGCCACCAGCTTCTTTGTTATTGATTTTTTTTACAGTATCTAGTTGTCCATGAAAATCATTAATACCAAGCATTTGTACGTCTATGTAGCGGTTTTGTTCAGCTGGAGTCTGAGATGGGGGAGCGGCAAATACGCTTGAAAAAGTAATGGTGCTTAAAACGGCAACAGCAGGAATAATTTTTTTCCACATAATATAATTCTCCTTTTTTTATAATCTGACATCATACGACATAATTTTAATAGATTCATAGGATTATATCTATATAAAAATTTAGTTTTTTCGAAAAATTAACATATTTACAAAAGGTGAATAATAGAGTAACGTCCCTTTTTTGTTGTCGATTTCATGGTGTATCTACTATAATGGAGAAAAAAGTAAAAGGTGAGCAGCATGAAGAAAAAGAAACAAAGACAAATGCAAAGACAATCGCAAGTGAATCAACCAAAGAAAGAATCTCTTACATTAGGTGATCAATTAAATGATTCACTTATGCAGCAATTAAAGAATAAGAAGAAAGAGTTGCAAGTGAGAGAAGAGAAAAAAGAGGCAGCAGAACTGGAAAGAAAGCGTCAAGAACAAAAAGAACGTGAAAAGAATAAATCATTTGAAGAACTGTTAAGTGAAAGTAACCTTACTTGGAAAGACTTTAAATAATAACAAAAATGATCAGTGAAATAACGCTGATCATTTTTTTGACGAGCTTGTAAGAAAAGGGGAGTTAGAATGAGAAAAATTGTAGTTGTTCCGCATGAAAATCATTGGGGTGAAAAATTTCAAATAGAGGCTGAAAGATTAAAAGCAGCGATGCCAGAAACGGTGAAAATTCATCATATTGGAAGTACGTCAGTGCCAGGACTGGCAGCTAAACCAATTATAGATATGATTATGGAAGTAGAGAGTATCGATAGAGTAGATAGGTGGAATGAACGATTTATAGAGCTTGGTTACATCGTAAAAGGAGAAAATGGTATTTCAAGACGCCGTTATTTTATTCATGGAACGGAGGAAAAACGTTCGTATCACTTACACGTGTTTGAAAAAGGAAATCCTGAGATAGTAAGGCATTTAGCATTTCGTGATTATATGATGGCTCATTGTGAAGAAGCTGAGGCATATGCAACTTTAAAGAAAGAATTAGCCGAAAAGTATACATATGATGGTGCGTTATATTCGGAAGGGAAAACTGAGTTTGTACGTAATGTTAATGAAAAAGCGAAGAAATGGACAGAAAATAATGTGAATGAATGAGTTCGCATTATTTTTGAATGTGTATAAATTTATTATGTAAACTGTACATATGTTTTGACTTTTTTGTTGAATCTTGTTCAAATAAAGTGGTGGCTTATAAAAAATGTAATAATGAAAGGGAGACGACTGTGCACATTCCAACAACTACACTTCATAATGGCGTAAAAATGCCGATGATTGGTTTAGGCGTATATAAAGCGAAAGAAGGCGACGAAGTAAAACAAGCAGTAAAAACAGCGTTAGAAGTTGGATACCGTTCGATTGATACAGCAACTGTATATGGAAATGAAAGCGGTGTCGGAGAAGCGGTTCGTGAATCAGGGATTCCAAGAGAAGACATCTTTATTACAACAAAAGTTTGGAACGACGATCAAGGATACGAGGAAACACTTGAGGCGTTTGAGAAAAGCTTAAAAAAATTACAAATGGACTATGTAGATTTATATTTAATACATTGGCCAATAAGAGGGAAGTATGTTGATACGTACCGAGCGTTAGAAAAACTATATGAAGAAGGTAAAGTACGCGCGATTGGTGTTTCTAATTTCCATAAACATCATTTAGAACTGCTATTACCAAATTGCAAAGTAAAGCCGATGGTAAATCAAGTGGAACTGCATCCAATGTTAACACAATTTGAATTGCGTAATTTCTGTCAAGGTGAGCAAATTCAAATGGAAGCATGGAGTCCATTGATGAGAGGCGGAGAAGTATTTCAGCACCCGGTTATTCAGGCTATTGCTACTAAATATGAAAAAACACCTGCGCAAGTTATATTAAGATGGGATATTCAAAGCGGGGTTGTGACGATTCCTAAATCTGTTACACCATCTCGCATTCAGGAGAATTTTTCTATCTTTGACTTTTCACTAACGGAAGAAGAGATGACTCAAATTAATACGTTAAATCGTAATTTACATGTAGGAACGAATCCTGATAAATATGATACGTTATAAAAAGACGCTACCAGTATGGTAGCGTCTTTTTAACGGTGTGATGGGTACGTATCACATTTCGCAATTTGCTGAAGCTGTGTATATTCTGCTGTTGTTAACTGTGTTTGTTTACTAGCTTGTACATTTTTTCGTAATTGATGAATAGAGCTTGCACCAGGTATAACAGCTGCAACAGTTTCGTTATGTAAGCAATATTGAATAGCTGTTCCTGTTAACGATCTTTCTCCGATTATTTCTTTTACACTCGCGAGTGTCGCCTGTAATTCATCGTAAGAATAAGAAAGGTAATCCTTTTCTTTTACTCTTTCTATCTTTCTTGCATTCTTGTCAGTTAGAATGCCTTTTGCAAGTGGTCCACGAGCAATAATGCTAATTTGCTGTTCATGAAGAAGCGGGAACCATTCTTCAGGGCGACGATTTAACAGGCTATATTCCATTAGTACACTAACGATATTTGAACGTTTTGCATATTCACGGATGACATTTGGACGTATAGAAGAAATACCGTAATGGCGAATGATACCTTCTTTTTTTAATTCTTCAAAGGCTTCAATTGTTTCATCTATAGGATCTTCAATCGTTCCGCCGTGAAGTTGATAAAGATCAATATAATCAGTTTGAAGTCTATGTAAACTTTCTTTCACTTCACCCTTTATGTAATTTTTAGAAGGATCCCAAGACCAGCCGTTTTTTTCTTCTGTCCATCGATTTCCAACCTTCGTTGTAAGAACAATTTGGTCTCGTTTTCCTTTTAAGGCTTTTCCAACAAATTCTTCGTTTAATCCATAATCATATAAATCTGCAGTATCAAAAAAATTGATTCCTAAATCGATTGCTTCATTGATAATACGCAGGGCTTCTGTTTCAGATGTACCGAGAGACATACAGCCAAGTCCCATTTCTGTAACAAACAAATCTGAGTTTCCTAATTGACGTTTTTTCATAGGTCAACCTCCTTACCTTTATTGTACGAAAGGGAAAAGAGGTTGACAAACGTTTCCTTTCTAGCTCGCTTTAACGGGCAGTAAGACTCCCTTAAAAAAATCGGCTCATACGAGGAAGTTAGGCCGAAGATTAACTGCCCGTAAAAGCCCGATTGGTTCAACTAATAATCAGAGGGGATCTCCCGTTGATTAAAGTTTCACTTTAGTTGCTGTAATCCATTCTTGTACAGTTGTATACTCTTTGCCATATTGTTTTAGTTTATGGCGAATCTGCCATGCTTTTCCGACTAAAGTGACGCGATTTGGTAAAATATAAACTTTCATTTCTATCACGCTCCTTTCAATGTGGTAAAATGTATGAGGAAAGAATAGGAAATAGAACAGGGAGATGAAGTAGTATGAGTAATCTTGCAGAGAGAACAGTAAAAACTGAGCCGATTTTTGATGGTAGAGTTATAAAAGTTCGTGTTGATGATGTAGTATTACCAAATGGAGCAATGAGTAAACGTGAAATTGTAAATCACCCTGGTGCAGTTGCTATTATTGCTATTACTGATGAGGGGAAAATTGTGCTTGTTGAGCAGTATCGTAAAGCACTTGAAAAGGCGATTATAGAAATTCCGGCCGGCAAGTTAGAACCTGGTGAAAAACCTGAGGTGACAGCAGTTCGTGAATTAGAAGAGGAAACAGGTTATGTATGTGAAAATATGGAGCTTATTACTTCTTTCTATACATCTCCAGGATTTGCAGATGAAATTTTATATGTATATAAAGCGACAGGTTTGACGAAAAAAGAAAATAAAGCCGCGTTAGATGAAGATGAGTTTGTGGAATTGATGGAAGTATCATTAGAAGAAGCGACTACTCTTATGAAAGATCTTCGTATTCATGATGCGAAGACGATGTTTGCAGTACAATATTTACAACTACAAAAATAAACACTCGCCAAAGGCGAGTGTTTTTTAATTGATTTTTGCGTATACGCGTGCATCACGTAAGCTACCATCTGGTGCTATGAAATCATTTTCCATTGTACCTTCTAGAATAAATTCTAAACGTTCTGCTAGGTTACATGCATTTGTATTTGTTGCATCAATACGAATTTCAATTCTTCTAGCACTTAGCTTATCAAAGGCAAATTGAATGGCGCCTTTAACAGCTTCAGTCATATAACCTTGTTTTGTATAAGCGCTATGGAGCCAGAAGTGAAGTGAAAACTTTGGAATATCCCAGTTTTCAGGCTTGAGCGTTATAGCTCCGATGAATGTACCAGATACTTTATCGTATAAGTGAAAATCAAGTGTTTCACGAAGTAAAAACTGTCCGTGAGCGTTACGAACGATTTCTTCAGCACTTTCTTCTGTTTCAGCGTTAATTGGCATCCACGGTACTAAGTCTTCTAGAGAAGCTTGGATTGCTTCATACACCTCTGCACCATCACCTGGAAATGGCTTACGAACTTGTAAGCGTTCAGTTTGAAATAATGTTGGAAAATCTAATAATAATGGTTTCAAGAGAAATCCCTCCTATTCTCTACTTTTTAGTTTAGCAAAGTAGAGCGGAATTTCAATGTTAATTCGTCATACTTTTTTCTTTCTTTCATACATTTTTAGTAAGAGTGTGAACGGAGGGAAGAAAAATGTGGCGAAAAACTTGGCAAGACCGTGTAATGTCTCACATACAGGAAAACTCTTCATTATATATATTTAACGCTGTTTTATTATTAATGGGAGTAATATTTGGAGCGATTCTTGTAAATAGTTTACAATTAAATCAAAAACAAGATTTATCATTTTATTTACAACGTTTTTTTGGACAAGTTTCTAAAGGAGAATTTGCTATTGCAAGCGAAATGTTTCGAGAAAGTTACTTTTCGCAATTAAAATACATTGGATTTATTTGGATTTTGGGGATTTCAATTATTGGATTGCCACTTATTTTTATTTTATTATTTGTAAAAGGAGTAGTTGTCGGATTTACAGTAGGTTTTTTAGTAAGTCAGCATGGATGGAATGGATTATTATTAGCATTCGTTTCTGTATTGCCACAAAACCTCATTATTATTCCAGTATTTCTCGTTATGACAACAATTGCCGCAAGCTTTTCCTTACGCATGATTAGGCATCAATTTATCCGGAAAATAACTGAGCCGCTATTACCATTATTAATTCGTTATACATGCTTCTTTCTTATAATTGGAGCAGTGTTAGCTCTTGCTTCTAGTGTAGAAGCTTATGCATCACCCGTTTTAATGAAAGAAGTCGTTGAGGCTATTACTAAACAATAAATACTTTATGAGAATAATTATCAATTTGTTTTTATTGTTTTTCTTTTGACAGAAGCCCTTCTTCTGATATAATGGTGTAAGAGTGGCGAGGAGGGAGTAGTACCGAATGGAAGAAAGAATTGAACGAATTAAGAAGCAATTACATGCAGCGAGCTACAAATTAACACCGCAACGTGAAGCAACAGTTCGTGTGCTGCTAGAGAATGAAGAAGATCATTTAAGCGCAGAAGATGTTTACCTCCTTGTAAAAGAAAAGTCGCCAGAGATCGGATTAGCAACCGTCTATCGAACTTTAGAACTATTATCTGAGTTAAAAGTTGTCGATAAGATTAACTTCGGGGACGGTGTTTCACGCTATGACTTACGCCAAGAAGGTGCGCAGCGTTTTCACCATCATTTGATTTGTACACAATGTGGTGCTGTACAAGAAATACAAGAAGATTTACTTGGTGAAGTGGAAAGGAAAGTAGAACATGACTGGAGCTTTAAGGTGAAGGATCATCGTTTAACATTCCATGGGATTTGTAAAAATTGTCAAGAAAATGAAACGGATGAAAAATAACCTTTTCCTATTTAACTAGGAAGAGGTTTTTTATTTGAATAAGGTATAAATTGGTGAAAGCTTGGCATATGTTGTAATAACTTATATTTTGGAGGAATTTACAATGCGCCGAGTTTTAAAATTAACTTTTGATGGGATAAAAGTATTTTTATTATTTACAAGTTGTACGATTTTGTTTTATTTCGCTATACTATGGATAAATGAAGAATATGAAAGCTATCATCGTTATGAAAAGCCAAAAGAAGAGACTGTAGAAAAAGTATCAGGGAATGAAGAGCCGGCAAAGGATGCTTTCGTAAATAGAATGATGTTTTTCTATGAAAATGGGGAGTAGTGTAGATTGGAAGATCAATTAAAAGATTTTATTCATTATATGGTTGTCGAAAAAGGGCTAGCGAAAAATACAGTGGTATCTTATGAACGTGATTTGAAAAGTTATGTAAAGTATTTGCAAAATGTAGAACAAGCGAAAAGCTTTCACGAAGTGACACGCTTGCACATTGTTAATTTTCTGCAGCACTTAAAAGAAAACGGAAAATCTTCGAAAACATTAGCACGTCATATTGCATCGATTCGTTCGTTTCACCAATTTTTACTTCGTGAACGAGCAGTAGAGCACGATCCATCCGTACATATCGAAACGCCGCAAGGAGAACGGAAATTACCGAAAGTATTGTCAGTTGATGAAGTAGAGGCGTTACTTCAGACACCAAAAATGACGAGTGCTTTTGGGGTTCGTGATAAAGCGATGCTAGAGTTATTGTATGCAACAGGACTTCGTGTTTCGGAATTAATTGCCTTAAATTTAGAAGATGTACATTTAACGATGGGATTTGTTCGTTGCATAGGGAAAGGGAATAAAGAAAGAATTATTCCACTAGGAAGTTTAGCGACGGAAGCGATTCAAAAGTATATTGAAAAGGGAAGAAGAGAACTGATGGGTAAAAAAGTAGTAGATGCACTCTTTTTAAACCATCATGGGAATCGACTATCAAGACAAGGGTTTTGGAAAATTTTAAAACGATTAGCGAAAGAAGCAAATATTGAAAAAGAGCTTACACCTCATACGTTGCGCCATTCTTTTGCTACACATTTATTAGAAAATGGAGCAGACTTGCGTGCTGTGCAAGAAATGCTTGGACATGCAGATATTTCAACGACACAAATTTATACGCATGTTTCAAAAACTAGATTAAAAGATGTATATAAACAGTTTCATCCAAGAGCATAGTTACTATGCTCTTTTTTCATAGATTCAAAAGGCTATAGTACTTCACAGAAACTTCACAAACATTTCGTACATTGTTTTCAGCAGAAGACTAGAATATTACAATGTATTTCCTCTATACTAAATAAAGTATGAAGGAGGAAATGATGATGAAAAAACTTATTATGACTTTATTTATCGCGATGCTAGCATTGGCTGGCTGTAATACAAACAAAGAAGAACCGAAAAAAGAACAGAAACTGGAAGCTGTAAAAGTAGCAGTTCAAACAAATCCGAAAGAAATTAAACCTGGTGAAAAAACAGAAGTACAAGCACTTGTTACACAAGGAAAAGAAAAAGTAACAGATGCTGATGATGTAAAGTTTGAAATTTGGAAAGCCGGTGACGAAAAGCACGAGATGTTAGATGGTAAGCATAAAGGAAAAGGTGTTTATGCTGTAGAGAAAACGTTCGAGACGGATGGAGTATACCATATTATCGCTCACACAAATGCGCGTGAAATGCATGTTATGCCAGAAGTAAAAGTGGCTGTGGGAAATGCGAAAGTAGAAGATGCGAAAAAAGAAAATAGTGATCACGGTGCAGGACATGGCGATCATAAAAGCGATACAATGATCCACCTTATGGCTGGTGACATAAAAGCAAATGCTGAATCAACAATGAAAGTTCATTTAAAACAAAAAGAAGAAGCGTTAACTGGTGCTGAAGTACAACTTGAGATTTGGAAAGATGGTGTTGAAAAACACGAATTTATTCCAGCAAAAGAAGGAAATAAAGGGGAGTATGAAACGAAACATACTTTCAAAGAAAACGGTTCTTACAAAGTGAAAGTTCATGTTAAAAAAGGCGAATTGCATGAACATAAAGAAGAAACAGTAGAAGTAAAATAAAAAGTAGCTCTTTAGAGCTACTTTTTATTTTTATCCCGCTTTAATGGGCAGTAAGACCCCCACCTCAAAATGCAGCGAAAGCAAAGAAGTTAGGTGGGGATCAACTGCCCCTAAAAGTCCGATTGGTTCAACTAATAATCAGTGGGGATGAAGAAAACCCCACTGATTAAAGTTTCACTTTATCTCGTTATTTGCGGGGAGATTAAAAGTTCATTTTATACGAATAAATAAATCACAAAATTATTAGCACTTCTTTGCATAATGGATTACAATAGAAGTGTGAAGAAAATGAGAAATTCTACGAAAATGTATTAAAAAGAAAGCGTAAACATGTTATGATATCAGTATCAGATGTCTGACATCTGACTTAGAAAAAACTAGAAATGTTTTTGAGGCGTTTCAAAGTAAACGAAATAGGTTAGAGAATGATTTAAAGAAGTACTGTTTGACAGTGAGAATGAAAGATAATTCTTATGGAGAACAGTTTCACTTTATAGCGTTTTGAACATACTACAAGAAGTAGAACTGAACTTATAGGAGGTCGCAGTTATGAATAAATATAAACGTATATTCCTAGTCGTAATGGACTCTGTTGGAATCGGTGAAGCACCAGATGCTGAACAATTTGGTGATTTAGGATCTGACACAATTGGTCACATTGCTGAACATATGAATGGGTTACAAATGCCTAATATGGTGAAATTAGGTCTTGGTAACATTCGTGAAATGAAAGGTATCTCTAAAGTAGAAAAACCACTTGGATATTATACAAAAATGCAAGAGAAATCTACTGGTAAAGATACAATGACAGGACACTGGGAAATAATGGGTCTTTACATTGATACACCATTCCAAGTATTCCCTGAAGGATTCCCGAAAGAATTACTTGATGAATTAGAAGAAAAAACAGGCCGTAAAATCATCGGTAATAAACCAGCTTCTGGAACTGAGATTCTTGATGAACTTGGTCAAGAACAAATGGAAACAGGCTCTTTAATCGTTTACACTTCTGCTGATAGCGTATTACAAATCGCAGCACACGAAGAAGTAGTGCCGCTTGATGAGTTATATAAAATTTGTAAAATTGCACGTGAATTAACGCTAGATGAGAAGTACATGGTAGGTCGCGTTATCGCTCGTCCATTCGTTGGTGAGCCTGGAAACTTTACACGTACACCGAACCGTCATGACTATGCATTAAAACCATTCGGCCGTACGGTAATGAATGAATTAAAAGATAGTGATTATGATGTGATTGCTATCGGTAAAATCTCTGACATCTATGATGGTGAAGGGGTAACTGAATCGCTTCGTACGAAGTCTAACATGGATGGAATGGATAAACTTGTAGATACATTAAATATGGACTTTACAGGTCTTAGCTTCCTAAACTTAGTTGACTTTGATGCACTATTCGGTCACCGTCGTGACCCACAAGGATACGGAGAAGCTCTGCAAGAATATGATGCACGTCTTCCAGAAGTATTCGAAAAACTAAAAGAAGATGATTTATTATTAATTACAGCAGACCACGGTAATGACCCAGTTCACCACGGAACTGATCATACACGTGAATATGTACCGTTATTAGCATATAGCCCAAGCATGAAAGAAGGCGGACAAGAGTTACCACTTCGTCAAACATTTGCTGATATTGGTGCAACTGTAGCAGAAAACTTCGGTGTGAAAATGCCAGAATACGGAACAAGCTTCTTAAACGAGCTAAAAAAATAGGGGGATAAACAAATGAATCGTGAACTTATTACAAAATCAGCTTCATACTTAAAAGAGAAATTTCAAGAGACACCACAAGTAGGACTAATCCTTGGATCAGGACTAGGTGTATTAGCAGACGAAATCGAGAACGCAGTAACAGTACCTTACAGTGAAATCCCTGAATTCCCAGTTTCAACTGTAGAAGGTCATGCAGGCCAACTAGTATTCGGTACACTTCAAGGTGTAACAGTAGTAGCAATGCAAGGACGTTTCCACTTCTATGAAGGATACGACATGCAAAAAGTAACATTCCCAGTTCGTGTTATGAAAGAACTAGGTGTAGAAACAGTTGTTGTAACAAATGCAGCTGGTGGTGTAAATACATCATTCGAACCAGGCGATCTTATGTTAATTTCAGATCACATTAACTTCATGGGTACAAATCCATTAATCGGACCAAATGATTCTGAAATGGGTGTACGTTTCCCTGATATGTCTACATCATATACAGTAGAGCTTCGCGAAATGGCGAAACAAGTTGCAGCAGACTTAAATATTAAAGTACAAGAAGGTGTATACGTTGGAATGACAGGTCCTGTATATGAAACACCTGCTGAAATTCGTATGCTTCGTACACTTGGCGGAGATGCAGTTGGTATGTCAACAGTACCTGAAGTAATTGTAGCGCGTCATGCTGGTATGAAAGTACTTGGTATTTCTTGTATTTCAAATATGGCAGCTGGTATTTTAGATCAGCCACTTCACCACGATGAAGTAATCGAAACGACAGAACGTGTTAAAGCTAACTTCTTAGCATTAGTAAAAGCAATCGTAAAACAAATGAAGGGGTGACCTCACAATGAGAATGGTGGACCTAATTGCAAAAAAACGTGACGGACATGCATTAACGACAGAAGAAATTAACTTTATTGTTGAAGGATATACGAATGGTGATATTCCTGATTATCAAGTAAGTTCACTTGCAATGGCAATTTTCTTCCAAGATATGAACGATCAAGAACGTGCTGATTTAACGATGGCAATGGTAAATAGCGGTGATACAATCGACTTATCGGCTATTGAAGGGGTAAAAGTAGATAAGCACTCAACAGGTGGTGTTGGTGATACAACAACACTTGTATTAGGTCCATTAGTAGCCGCTTTAGGTGTACCGGTTGCAAAAATGTCTGGACGTGGTCTAGGACATACTGGCGGTACAATTGATAAATTAGAAGCAGTTCCAGGATTCCATGTTGAAATCGAAAATGATGAATTCATGCGTCTTGTAAATGAAAACAAAATCGCAGTTATTGGTCAAAGTGGAAACTTAACACCTGCGGATAAAAAGTTGTATGCACTTCGTGATGTAACGGCAACAGTAAACTCGATTCCGCTTATTGCAAGCTCGATTATGAGTAAAAAAATTGCTGCTGGTGCAGATGCAATTGTTCTTGATGTAAAAACTGGAGCAGGTGCATTTATGAAAACTGATGAAGATGCAAAACGTTTAGCAGAAGCAATGGTGCGCATTGGTAATAACGTTGGTCGTAATACGATGGCTGTTATTTCTGATATGAGTCAACCACTTGGTGAGGCTATTGGTAACGCACTTGAAGTACAAGAAGCAATTGATACATTACAAGGTAAAGGACCGAAAGATTTAGAAGAGTTATGTTTAACACTTGGAAGTCAAATGGTATACCTTGCTGGACAAGCTTCATCTTTAGAAGATGCGCGTGAGAAATTAATTGAAGTAATGAATAACGGTAAAGCGCTAGAATCATTTAAAACGTTCTTATCAGCGCAAGGCGGCGATGCATCTGTTGTTGATGATCCTTCTAAATTACCACAAGCACAGTTTAAAATTGAAGTGGAAGCGAAGGAAGACGGTTATGTATCAGAAATCGTTGCAGATGAAATCGGAACAGCAGCAATGCTTTTAGGAGCAGGACGTGCGACGAAGGAATCTGAAATTGATTTAGCAGTTGGCTTAATGCTTCGCAAAAAAGTAGGGGATAGCGTGAAAAAAGGTGAATCCCTTGTTACCATTTACGCAAACCGTGAAAATGTAGAAGATGTAAAAGCAAAAATTTATGAGAACATGAAGATCTCTAAAGAGCATGTAGATGCACCAACATTAGTGCACGGCATCGTTACTGAATAATAAAGAAGGGCCAGGGAGTATTTCTCCTTGGCTTTTTTTACTATTTTTTGTTTATAATAATAATGGGTGAAATTATGATTAGAATTTGTGCAATAACAAAAACAGATGAAGTATTATATGATGTTTCGCTAGAAGAAACAACGAAAGACCATATTGTATGGTATTGGCTAGATTTATATAAGCCAACGAAAGAAGAGTATACATACATTTTGCAAGATCATTTTAAGTTCCATCCCCTTGCAATTGAAGACTGTATAGAATATGTACAGAGGCCAAAAGTTGATTTTTATGATGGATATAACTTTTTAGTTCTTCATGCATTTGGTGAGGAGGGATTAGAACCTCACGAAATCGATTTATTTATTAGTGATCGTTATATTGTTTCTTTCCACTTTTCTCATAACAATGCAATCGAAAGAGTATGGAAAACACTTGGAGAAAAGAAGCGTATTAAGAATAGTCCTTTACACGTAGCGCATACAATTATCGATCAAATTGTAGATGACTATTTTGCGCCTGTATATTACATTGAGGATCATTTAAATGCAATTGATGATAATTTAACGGGTGAGACAGCAGGAAGTGTACTAGAAGAGGTATTTGATATACGTGCAGATTTATCGAAGCTAAGGCGTACAATCATTCCGATGCGTGATTTATTGTATCGTATTTTAAATTCGACTCGTTTTTACGGTATAAGTGATCATGAAATTTACTTTAAAGATATACATGATCATTTGCTTAAACTGACAGAAATGATTGAAGCAAGCCGAGAGTTAACGGCAGATATTCGAGATAGCTATTTTTCATTAAACTCACATCATATGAATAACATTATGAAAACATTAACTGTATTCTCGACTATTTTCATGCCATTAACGTTTATTGCGGGAGTGTACGGAATGAACTTTACGCATATGCCAGAGCTTGGTGGACAATATAGTTATTTTATTTGTCTACTTCTAATGGCGTTAATTGGCGGTGGCATGATGGCTTGGTTTTATAAAAAAGGATGGTTTAAGTAAAAAAACACCGAGGAAAATTCCTCGGTGTTTTTACTTAACCAATAGCATGTAATACGAACATGGCTAAAAATAAGCATGTAATGATATACATAGACGGTGCGACTTCTTTACGCTTTCCAAGAGCAACTTTTAAGATAGGATAAGCAATAAATCCGAACGCAATGCCATCAGCGATACTATATGTGAGCGGGATCATGACGATAATTAAGAACGCTGGAAATCCTTCTGAAAAATCGTTCAGAGGAATTTGTTGAATGCTTGTAATCATCAGGCCGCCAATAATAATTAAGATTGGTGCAATGGCACTATCAGGAATTAGTTTGACAAACGGAAGTGCAAATAGTGATGCAAAGAATAACAACCCTGTAACGATAGACGTCAGACCTGTCTTTCCGCCTGCAGTAATACCTGCGGCACTCTCTACTGTCGATACGGTAGGGCTTGTGCCAAATAGACCACATGTCATTGCTGAAATTGCATTGGCTTGGTAAGCACGTGGGAATTTACGGTCATCTTCTAATAAACCGTGCAGAAGTCCCATGTTCTCAAAAATAAGCACCATGCTTAAGGAGAATGTTGCAATCCAAAACGGTAAGGAAGAAAGTTTGCCAAATGACATAGCTCCAAACACATCGCCGTAATTAGCGAATGAGAATGAACTATTTCCAATTTGACTTGTATCAACAAGACCAAATAGCCATGCGATACCAGTTCCTATTGCAATCGTCCATAAAAAGTTTCCACGTACGTTACGAATAAATAGTACAAGTGCAACGATAAGAGTAAGTAGTGTCGCAAGAACGACAGGGTTACTTAATTTACCCATTGCAACAGCAGTATTTGGATTCGAAACGACTAAACCACCTTTTTGCAATCCGATAAATGCTAAAAATAATCCGATGCCGACAGTAATAGCTTCCTTTAATGATTTTGGAATCGATACTGAGAGCACGCGAGCGATTGGTGTAAACGCAGCAATTGCAAAAATAATACCAGAGATGAAGACAGCTGCTAATGCTTCCTGCCAAGCTAATCCGAGCGTATGCACAGCAGTGTACGTGAAGAATGCATTTACACCCATACCAGGGACAAGAATAGCAGGTGCATTTGCCCAAAATGCCATGAGCAGACATCCGACAAATGAACTGAAAACAGTTGCTAAAATTCCAGCTTCAAGAGGAATGCCAGCATCTGATAAAATTGACGCATTTACAATCATAATATATACGATCGTGAAAAATGACGTAACTCCAGCTAAAACTTCTTGTTTTGGTGATGTTTCGTGTAAACCTAATTTAAATGTACTTTCAAGTATTCCTTTCATGTTAAACCTTCTTTTTCATATCCCTCTCCCACCCGTGATATCTCTTCTGTAAGAGCTCACCGTCCTTTATTATATCAGAACATCATGTTTTTACAACAAGGAAAATGATAACGTTTACTTATAAATGAAATTATTTATAAATACGTAAAAATTGCCCGTATTGTAGAAATGATCTCTAATTCTCCCGATTGAATGGGAGGAGCTGCCTGTGCATGTAAAGTAGCATAGGACGCCACTTCCCGTGGCAATTGGGCAGATTCTTCAACGAATGAGAGTGGAACAGGATTAATGTTTAAATTGTATGTACTCGCAATAGCACGAGCTTTTTCTACCGCTTGTTGCAGAGCTTGAATAAGAGCTTGCTCATAATATTTATTTGGATGAGATATTCGAAAACGTAAACCTTTTGCTAAGTTTGCTCCATTTGAAACGGCTATATCATATACTTCCCCTGCTTTTTGTACATTTAAAACGGTAATTTCATACAAATGTTCCACACGGTATCCTTGTAGTAACGCTTTATCATTTACATACTCGTATTGAGGAGTGATCGTATAAGAAATCGTTTCTATATCTTTATCAGCAATACCAAGCTGTTTAAGTGCATCCAGCAATTGTTTTGATTGTACTGCATTTTCTTCTTGCGCTTGTTTCACATTTTTACTATCAGTTCGAATGCCAAGTGTTAATATAACAACATTTGGTTTCGCTTTGACAACACCTTCACCTTGTACAGTAATAGTCGCTTCTTTACCAGTATTGGCTGTGCGTACATTGTGTAAATAAGGATTCATTCCACCCTGCATTTTCCATCACCATCCTTTTTATATGTATATGTGTGAACAAAAAAGAAATTTATATGAAAAAAGTTACATAAATGAGAATGTTGAGGAAAGAAAGCATATACAACATAGGTATTTATAGATTATAATATGTGTAAATATGATAAAAAAGGGACGAGGCTAGTGAACGAAAAAAGAGAAACACTGATTTTAGAATTATCCGGATCATTTAGAAAGATGATACGTTTATTACAAAATGATATTAATACACGTTTTGCAGAACATATGCCATATAATGAATTTTCTGTATTACGTGCGTTATTTTTAAACAGTCCACAGATGGCTTCGCAAATTGCGAGTGAAGTAAACGTAACCTCCAGTCATATTACAGCTGTTACTGATCGTCTCGTACGAAAAGGGTTTGTAGAACGAAAGCGTTCAAATTCAGACCGTCGTATTGTGTACTTAGAAATTACAGAACACGGAAGAGAAGTAACTGAAAAACTTGAAGCTGTGCGTAAAGAATATTATAAAGATAGATTTAAAGGTTGGAGCGACCAAGAAATCGAAATGGTGTTAGAGCTATTTGGCCGCGTATTATAATAAATGAGGATAGGAAGCGAAAGCTTTCCTATCCTTTTTCTTTTGAATAAAAACATTTTGAAACTCCAATACTTTAATTAAAAAGAATCGGAGTGAAAAATTATGAAACGTATTTGTACGCTTTTCATTATGATTGGAAGTTTTTTCTGTTTTCATCAATTCGTGGATGCCGCAACGCCTCTTCAAGTCGTTCAGAAAGAATTACAACATATTTCAAATAAGCAACCTGTTTTATATTCAAAACTATGGATTCGCTCTATGCAGAATGCTATTTTATTTCATCATAGTGATAACATTCGGCATGAAGATACGATAAGCAATGTAACAAAGTCTTCTCTTGTAAAAGTAAAACAACTTCCACTTCAGAAAGCGTCACAGTATATCCCGAGATTATCACAATATATTTCTAAGTTTGAGGCTGAGAATGTGCAAGTGTATTATGTTGCAGCTCGTTATGAAGTGAAAAAAGAGAACCCATACCAACTAAATGGAATGAATTATTTTATGCAAGTGTTTATTCAACAAGGGGGAGAATGGAGGATTGCTGAAAGTATAGTTGCTCCAACAGATCAAATTGTGGCAAATGGTGACGGGTTTGGAACGAAGCAAGAAAAAGAGTATGGGAAAAGAAGAGAGAATGTGAAATAACCTCCTTTTGAAGGAGGTTATTTCGTGCGAAGTAAAAATTTTTTATTTATGAAATAGTTAAGTATTACATAGCTAAATACTCCTATTATTATGAATCCAGCGTAATAACTTAATATCGGATCATTTTTTTCACCTGTTAACCGGCCTCCTAATAGCGCAAAACATATTGTGACACACAGTATAAATAGGCGATGTAGTTTAGTGAATAATAATATTTTACCGTTGTTTTCATTTTTGGTCCGATTATAGAAAAATATTCCTAATGGTAAAAGAATAAGAATATACAGAATCGGAGTGGTAAGTTTCCAGATGGGCTGGAATTGGTGGTGTTCCTTAACGGATTCTTTTAGATTATTAATGTTTACTTCTTTTACTTCTGGATTAAATGAATAAGATATATAAGTATTATTAGTAGGTGCAAAAACTTCAATGTTCTCTACATATGATGTGTAATCCGCTTTCTTAAGGAAAAATTCAGTTGTAGATATATTTGTGTGAACCCAAGTAAAATGAAACAGTAACACGCTTAGTCCATACGGTAATATAATAAAAACTAAACTTAAAATACTATGCGAAATGACATTACCAGCAATTGTTCCAATAAAAAGGGCTATTGTAAAAATTGCAATCCATGTAATGGTAACATAACATAATAATGTAAGTATTGGTCCGAAAGATTGATATTGGTTAAATAGATTAATCTTTAAGATAAAATACATTAAGATGATATTAAGGCTCATTATGAATATAATTGCAATTGTCCCGAACAGCCATTTAGAAAGAAAAAGTTCTTTTTTCGTGAATGGCATTGCGAATAACAAATAATCTGTTTGATTTTGTCTTTCCCAACTTATTAATGAACAGGCAAGTAATATGAAAGTTGGAATGAAGGGGATGATAAGAGTATCCCCATTTAAACTATAGCTGAAATAGTTATCTTGGTTTGCTGAAAGACTTGTTAGTTGAATCTGTAAATCATTAAAATAGCTAATAGGTAAAAACCAAAAACTACTACAAGCAAAGAGTAAAAGAATGTACTTACTTTGCTTGTAATGATGTAACCATAAAGCCTTATAAAACATGTTATCCCTCCAATACCAAAAATGCGATCATGTTGAATTTAGTTAATATTCCAAACAAACTTCCATTTCAATAGTTTGGATAGAAGAACATAGCTAATTATACTTGCTCCCAAAAAACCAATGTAAAAGCTGGGCAATGAATGGGCGCCACTTAACATTAAACCTCCAGCAATTCCACCAAAGAAAATCGCACAAGCCAAAACTACTTTTTGTAGTTTCGGATATAATAAGTAGTTACCATTTCGCTCATTGACTGAACGGGCATATAAATATATACCGAGTGGTAATAAGACAATGATATGTGCGATAGGGCCAATCATTGTTTTTGCTGGTGGAATCTTTGTAAAGTTTGGTTCGTTATGACGTACTCCATTTTGATCAGTATAAGCGCTTTGTGGATCATAATTAAAGTAAATATGAAAATCTTCTGCTGGACTAGAAATACGTATGTTTTCCATAATATCATGTATACTGCCATTGTTCTCATGAAAGTCGGCATTCGAGTGAACAGCAATGACGCCTGAAATAAGTGCTGGAAGTAATACTGGGAACACGAATAGAGCTGCAGTGAGAAATCCTTGTGATATAACATTCCCAGCGATTGTTCCTATACATAAGGCAAGTGTATAAATAGCGATTAATACAATTAACATGTATATAAAATAACTATGAAAGGGGGAGAATACTTGATATTTATTATGAAAAGTTAACTTTTTCATAATAGCAAATAGCCCCCAGTTTAAAACGACAACAGCAACAATATTACAGATTCCAAACAACCACTTTGTTATATAGAGATGTGAACGTTTAAAGGGCATAGACCATAACAAGTCGCTAGCGTTATTTTGTCTTTCCCATCCAATTAACGTACAAGCTAGCAGGATAAGCACACTACCTAATAGCATGACGGGATTTATGAGTGTTAAATCAAAATTGTAATGATATACATAGTTCCATTTTTTATTGTCATTTAGAAATTGCTGCTGTTGAATAGAAGTCATATAGTAGTAATATGACAAAGTATAGAAGCTGACGAGCCAAAATAACCAAACAACATATTTACTTTGGTGATACGTTCTTAGCCACAGTGCTTTTTGAAACATAGGATCTCTCCTTTAAAAAACTTTATAATTTGTTAGGCGTGATAATACAACATAAGTAATAATTCCAGCGAAAAACAAAGCGATATAGTAGTTAAGTAAGAAATGAAATTGATTTAGTTTATAGCCACCTAGTAATGCAAAGTAAATGGTTGTCCCCCATATCCATATTCGTAAATGTTTTTGGAAAATAAATATCTTCTGACTGTTTTCATTTGGCGATCGTGTATATAAATATGTTCCAAGTAGTAAGTAAACAATTGTATAAAAAATAGGGACTAACATTGATTTGGCTGAATAATATGTATGAGATGCTGGATTTCTTAAAGTAGTTGAATCGTCATCTTGCTTACGGTATTCTGGATGATAGTTATAATGGATAGAAAAGCGATAAATTGGTGCAACTATATTTGTTTTTTGATTGATTTCATAAAGTCGTTCATAGTGCTTATAATTTTTAGTATCGGTAGCTTCTAAATGATTTATAGTAAAAGTGTACACTAGTGGAATAAATGTAAGTCCCATTAGTAGCCACGGAATACAAAAAACAACCTGCGAAACAACGCTTCCAGTAAAAGTACCGATACATAAAGCAGCTGTATAGACTGCGACATAAGAAACAATTGCATAAAGAAAGTATCGGTGAAATGGACTAAATGATTGATAATCAAAATGAATAGTTGTTCTATAAATAACATACATAAGAATCCAATTTACAAGTAACGAGCCTATAATACAAAATGAACCGAAAGTCCATTTAGATAAGAAAATATCTTTTCTTTTAAATGGCATTGTCATAAGTAGTGTATTAGATTGGTTGCTACGTTCCCATCCTATCAATAAGCAGGCTAAAGCAATAATAAGAACAGTTAACCAAAAACTATTACTTTCTCCTGAAGAAAAGGCATAAAAATAATAATACTGTTTCCCTTTTTCTTGTAATTCGTAATACGCATCAAGTTGTTGCTGAGCACTTCTATAGTAGCCAAAAGGTAACAAGTAAAGCGAACTAAAGAAGAATAGTAACACAGCATATTTCCCGCGCTTCCAATTCCACATCCACAACGCCTTATGAAACATACCCATCCTCCTCCAGTGTCGTAACGAAGACCTCTTCAAGTGACATTGTTAATTCTTCAATGAGTATAGGTTGTTCTTTATAAAACTTCTCCAGTGTTGTAGCCACATTTCCCTCAATTAAGATTGTATATACTTTTCCTGTTTGATTTAATATTTTAATATTGCTTAAGTTTTCTAGTTTTTGAGGTAATGAACGTTCGTAAGCAACTTGGATTTTTGCAAATTGTGATTTTGCATCGTCTAGTGATGTAATAGAAGAGATAGTATGGCCTTTTAATATAATGATTGTATCTGCAATTTGTTCCACTTCATCTAAATGGTGAGTTGAGATGAAAATGGTAATCTCTTTTTCTGCAACTTCTCCAACGAGAAACTGTAAAATCTGCCTTTTCACGATAGGGTCAAGTCCGTTTGTCGGTTCGTCTAGAATGATATATTCTGCTTTTGTAGAAATAGCTAAAATGATGGCAAGCAGTGCTTTCATTCCTTTTGAATAGCTACGAATTCTTTTGTTTGGTAAGTTAAAACGTTCTAACAGTTCATAGAAATGTGTTTCATCAAATGCGGCATAAACTGCTTTATAAAACTTTACAATTTCTTTTATCGTATAGCCGTTCAGTATGTTAGTAGAATCCGGAACATATACGATTTTTTGCTTTATTTCAGGACACTGATGAATGTTTGTATCTTCATATGTAACAGTCCCTGCATCAGGGTCTAAAATGCCGACCATCGTTCGTAATAAAGTTGTTTTCCCCGCACCGTTTCTTCCGAGTAATCCGATGATACTTCCTCTTTGTAATATGAAAGAAACATCATCTAAAATCGTTTGATTATCAATTGTTTTCTTCAAGTTCGTTACTTTCAGCATCCGCATTTCCTCCAATCTCTTTATAGTATGAATCTATCCAATCATGAATTTTATCTTTCGTAACACCAAGATAAGAGGCTTCTAATAGTAATTGATGAAATTGCTTTTCAACCATAGCGATTTTCCTTTCGTCTAATGTTGGGGTAATCGATTGAGATACGAATGTTCCTTTTCCTCGTAATGTTTCAATAATCCCTTGTCGCTCTAACTCTTGGTACGCTTTACTCACTGTATTTGGATTGATAACGAGTAAAGAAGCGAGTTCGCGTACAGAAGGTAGTTTGTCACTTGGAGCTAACATGTTCTTTAATACGAGTTCTTTTATATTTTGAACAATTTGTTCCCATATCGGAGTGTTGCTTCTTGGATCAAGTTGAATATGCAAGAGCAATGTCTCCTTTCTGACTTGTATTAAGTGTACTACTGTGTGTAATACACTTAATACAATATAGGTGATGAATGTATTTGTCAACTGAAAACATTAGAAAAATATGGTATTAAAAAATAAAAAATTGGAAAAAATAGGTCTGATATAGAATGGAGGGTTAGTCATGAAGCGAGTTTTTGGAATACTTGTTTGTTTCATGTTATTGCTTTCTGGTACTTCAGTTAGTTTCGCACAATCTGAGAAGACGAAGCAGGAGAAAACAGAAGAAACAACGCCGAAGTTAGCGGAACAAGCGTCGTCAGCAATTGTAATTGAACAAGATACAGGTAAAGTTTTGTTTGATAAAAATCCAAATGGGAAGTTACCACCTGCTAGTATGACGAAGATTATGACAATGCTATTAATTATGGAACAAGTTGAAAAAGGAAAACTAAAACTGACCGATAAAGTGAGAGCGAGTGAGCATGCAGCTTCAATGGGTGGATCACAAATCTTTTTAGAGCCTGGAGAAGAGATGACTGTAAATGAAATGCTAAAGGGTATTGCCATTGCATCTGGAAACGATGCGTCTGTTGCAGTAGCGGAGCATATCGCTGGTTCAGAAGAAGGTTTTGTAAATATGATGAACAAAAAAGCGAAAGATTTAGGACTGAAAAATACTCATTTTCAAAATCCGACAGGTCTTCCGGCTAAAGACCATTATTCCACAGCAAATGATATGGCTATAATGGCAAAAGAATTGATGAAGTATCCACTTATCCGCAAATACACAGGTAAATACGAAGACTATTTACGTGAAGATACGGATAAGAAGTTTTGGCTTGTGAATACGAATAAGTTAGTACGTTTTTATCCTGGAGTAGATGGTGTGAAAACGGGTTTTACGACAGAAGCAAAATATTGTTTAACAGCATCGGCTGAAAAGAATGGGATGCGTGTTATTTCAGTTGTTATGGGAGCACCTACATCGAAAGAACGGAACAATCAAGTAACGAAGCTTCTTGACTACGCATTTGGTCAATATATGACAAAGAAATTGTATACACGAGGCGAAAAAATTAAGACTGTCCAAGTAGGAAAAGGGAAAAAAGAAAAAGTAGATTTAGTTGCGTCAGACAATGTGTCTCTTCTTATGAAGAAGGGCGAAAATATGGACAAAGTAAAGCAAGAAGTAATTGCTGAAAAGAAAGTGAAAGCGCCGATTAAAAAGGGCGACGCACTTGGCACACTTGTTATTAAGAAAGATAAAGATGTTTTATTAAAACAAACAATTGTAGCAAAAGAAGATGTTGCAGCAGCGAGCTGGTGGGAGTTATTTAAAAGAAGTTTTGGGATGTTTTCAACATCAAAATAGCGGCAAATATTTTGCTGCTTTTCTATTCGTATGCAAGTAAATAATTGCTGAATGTTTTCACTTTATGGCGAAATAGTTCTTCTTTTGTCAGTAGGAAGGATTCTTATGTTGTATCACGAAAATCTTTATGTATGTAAATGAGTAAAGTTTGAGCATAAGGAGGAAATCGTGTGAGTCTTTCCATGCAATTAGAAGTAAAACGTGACGTCCTATGTGTGAGACTAGCGGGTGAATTAGATCATCATACTGCTGAAGAGTTGCGAACGAAAGTAACAGATATGATTGAGACACGTGGTGTTCATCATATTGTTTTGAGCCTAGAGAACTTATCATTTATGGATAGTTCTGGTTTAGGTGTTATATTAGGCCGATATAAGCATGTAAAGGGATTAGGTGGAGAAATGGTTGTTTGTGCAATTTCACCGCCTGTTAAGCGTTTATTTGAAATGTCGGGCTTATTTAAAATTGTTCGCTTAGAAGAAAGTGAAGCGCATGCGCTCGCGACGTTGGGGGTGGCATAAATGAGAAATGAAATGAACCTTCAATTTTCAGCATTAAGTCAAAATGAATCATTCGCTCGCGTTACAGTAGCTGCTTTCATCGCGCAACTAGATCCAACGATGGAAGAACTTACGGAGATTAAAACAGTTGTGTCAGAAGCAGTTACAAATGCAATTATTCATGGATACGAAGGAAATGCAGAAGGTATTGTTTATATTTCTGTAATTTTGGAAGAAGCAATGGTGAAACTCACGATTCGAGATGAAGGGATTGGCATCTTTGATTTAGATGAAGCGAGACAACCCCTTTTTACAACTAAACCTGAATTAGAGCGTTCCGGAATGGGATTTACTATCATGGAAAATTTTATGGATGAAGTAGAAGTTATTTCAAACGAATCTTTCGGGACAACAATCCATTTGACAAAATACTTATCAAATAGTAACGCTCTATGCAATTAAGGAGAATAGCCTATGGACATAGAGGTCAAAAATGAGAAGAAGAAACCTCAGTTAAAGGACCACGAGCTAAAAGCGTTAATTCAAAAAAGTCAAGATGGAGATCAACAAGCGAGAGATACAATTGTTCAAAGTAATATGCGTCTCGTATGGTCGGTTGTGCAGCGTTTTCTTAATCGAGGATACGAACCAGACGATTTATTTCAAATTGGATGTATTGGGCTCTTAAAATCGGTAGATAAATTTGATTTATCTTTCGACGTGAAATTTTCAACATATGCAGTTCCAATGATTATTGGCGAAATACAGCGATTTTTACGTGATGATGGATCAGTGAAAGTAAGTAGATCTTTAAAAGAAACAGGAAATAAAATACGAAAGATGAGAGACGAGCTTTCGAAAGAATTTGGAAGGGCTCCAACGATTAATGAAGTAGCTGAAGCGTTAGAACTAACGCCGGAGGAAGTGGTTCTAGCACAAGAAGCGAGTCGTGCTCCTTCATCCATACATGAAACGGTGTATGAAAACGATGGGGATCCGATCACTATTTTAGATCAAATTGCAGATCAGTCTGAAACGAAATGGTTTGATAAAATTGCTTTAAAAGAAGCAATTAGAGAATTAGATGAGCGAGAACGTTTAATCGTGTATTTACGCTATTATAAAGACCAAACCCAATCAGAAGTAGCAGAACGAATAGGTATTTCGCAAGTACAAGTTTCAAGACTTGAAAAGAAAATATTAAAACAGATGAAAGATCGAATAGATGAATAACTATCTATTCGATCTTTTTTATGACTTTAATAGGAGGAGATTGTAAACTTCCGTAAAAAATAACAGAATTTATTGATAATTTAGTAAATTTAAAATATAATCCAATTATGAACTTGTCACAAAGGGGGAAGGAAATATGGAAACGAGGCAACAATGGGGAACGAGGGCTGGATTTATTTTCGCAGCGGTCGGCTCTGCCGTTGGATTAGGAAACATATGGCGTTTTCCTTATACAGCGTATGAAAATGGGGGAGGCGCATTCTTTTTACCGTACTTATTCGCATTATTAACGACTGGTATTTCATTATTGGCGTTTGAATTTGCTCTTGGGCATCGTCACCGTGGTTCAGCGCCACTTACGTTCTTCCGTATTCATCCGCGTGCTGAATTTATCGGATGGTGGCAAATGTGTGTAACGTTTATCGTTTCAACATATTATGCAGTAATTATTGCTTGGTCTATTTCGTATACGTACTTTGCAATTACTGGAGCATGGGGGAAAGACACGCAATCATTTTTATTTAAAGAGTACTTACATGTTGCAGATAAGCCAGGGCAATTTGGGGGGCTTGTGCCGGAAGTATTAATTCCATTAGCTCTCGTTTGGATTATTGTGCTTGGTGTAGCATTTAAAGGAGTTAAAAAAGGAATCGAAGTTGTTAACCGCATTTTCATTCCTTTACTAGTTGTTATGTTCCTTATTATCGTAGTTCGTGCAGTGACGATGGAAGGTGCGATGCAAGGATTAGATGCATTCTTTAAACCAGATTGGAGTCGTATTTTTGACGGGAAAGTATGGCTTGCTGCTTATGGTCAAATTTTCTTTAGCTTATCTTTAGCATTTGGAATTATGATTACGTATTCTAGTTATTTACCGAAAAACTCAGATACAACAAATAATGCCTTTATTACTGGGTTTGCAAACTCAGGATTTGAATTATTAGCAGGGATTGGGGTCTTTGCAGCTCTTGGATTTATGGCAAACAATATGGGAGTACCGGTTGATAAAGTAGCAAGTGCTGGTGTAGGGCTTGCGTTCGTAGTATTCCCGCAAATTATTAATGAATTACCGATGTCACCGTTATTTGGCGTATTATTCTTCTTATCGTTAACAGTAGCCGGGATTACCTCCCTCATTTCGCTTGCGGAAGTATGTTTTGCTGCCGTATCCGAAAAGTTCAGCTTAAGCCGCCAAAAAACAATTGGAATTATGGGGACGCTTCTCGTACTAGTTTCTCTTGTTTTTGCGACACGTGGCGGTCTTATGTTCCTAGATGTTGTGGATTACTTCGCTAATAACTTCGGATTAATTACGATTGCATTAGCGGAAGTAGTTACGATAGGGCTCATTCTACGCCGTTTACCAGTGTATCAAAATCACGCAAACTTTGTATCCGATATTAAGTTAGGGACGTTTTGGAGAGTGAGTTTACTCGTTATTACTCCGCTTATGCTAGGGTACATGTTAATTGATGGTACAATCCAAAATATTAAAAAGAACTACGAAGATTATCCAACGGAGTTTGTCGTAACATATGGTTGGTCAATTGCAGCAGCGTTCCTTATCGTTGCGCTAATCATTAGTTTAAAGAAATGGAATGCACAAATACATTCAGATTCTGCTAAGCTTGAAAAAGAATGGAAAGATCGGGGTGTTTCATAATGAGTGGATCAGCGATTATGATGATGGTTATTGGTATAGTAGTCATTTGGGGAGGACTCGCATTAAGTATTGCAAATTTATTTAAGAAAAAGGCATAAACTAAAAAACATCTGTACCGAAATGGTACAGATGTTTTTTTATGAAAAAATTGTATTAGAAAAAAATTCAATAACCATACTACAACTACGAGGAAGAGTGAAGAGGTGAATGGAAATTGGAACAAACAATTTATATTAAAATGCGTAATCGATTAAAAGTTTCTCCTACGTATGAAGTAAAGCTAGGTGATGTTGCTCAACTTGCCGGAGATGCTGTGGTAGTGCAGTCGTTACAGGATGAGGTAGTTTACAAAATAACAGCGCATGATAAGACGCACGTTGTAATTGATGTTATGAAAATAATTGAGATTATTGGGCGAAAAGCGGCCCATATACAAATTAATTTACTCGGTTCTGGACAAACTCTTGTTGAAATTATATATGAAAAAAAGAAAGTACATCCGATTTTCTTCGGACTAGTATGGTTGTTACTTTTTATTGGAGCGGCCCTTGCAATCATTTATTTCCATGAAGATGTAAGTATGCAACAAGTGCACCAACGGTTATATTACATGATTACGGGAGAATTTAAGGCGCAACCACTTTTATTTCAAATTCCTTATTCATTAGGTCTTGGGTTAGGTATGGTCTTATTTTTTAATCATGTATTTCAAAAGCGAATTAATGAAGAGCCGAGTCCGTTAGAAGTAGAGATGTTCCAATATCAGCAGTCACTTGACCAATATGTCCTTGTTCATGAAAACAAGGACAATATGAAACAACTTGCCGATGATTGAGTCTGGGCTTGTTATATTAATTGGTTTAGCGGGTGGGATTGCAGTAGGTAGCGGATATGTCGCATTTTTAGCTGTACTGGGTATAATCCCTCGTCTAGCTCAAGTAACGAGAAGTGGAAAGCACATTCAATATTTTGAGTGGGCAGTTATTGCAGGTACGTTAACAGGAGCTTGGTGTAGTTTGAAAAACATTACATTTCAAACGTCGCAATATTGGCTTGTTATATTAGGAATCTTTTGTGGCACATTCATTGGAATGCTCGCTGCCGCATTAACAGAAGTGTTAAATGTTTTACCTATTTTAGCGAAACGAGTAGGGGTAGAGGGGAAAATTGTTGTTTTACTCGTTGCTCTTGTACTTGGAAAAGTAATAGGCTCGTTGTTTCACTGGATTTATTTCGTAAAGTAGGAGGCAATATATAAATGACAGGGCGAAAACTAAAGGATGATTACGTAAATAAAGTGAAGGAATACCATCCGAAACCAAATTATTTTATAAATTGTGTTAAGGCATTTCTTGTAGGTGGACTCATTTGTACAATCGGGGAAGTATTGATGAAATTTTATATACATTATTTTCATTTCAGTAAACAACAGGCAGGAAATCCAACAGTTGCAACTCTTGTACTATTATCGGCGATTTTAACAGGTTGTGGTGTATATGATAAAATTGGTCAATTTGCAGGAGCAGGCTCGGCCGTACCTGTTACGGGGTTTGCGAATTCTATGGCGAGCGCTGCGCTAGAACATAAGAGTGAAGGAATTGTGCTGGGTGTTGCTACAAATATGTTTAAGCTTGCGGGAAGTGTTATCGTTTTTGGAGTTGTTGGGGCATACATTATTGGGTTAATAAGATATACTTTTAAAATTTTTATGTCTTAAAGGAGGGGCTAGTATGAGGTTGACAGGAAAGCAAACGTGGGTATTTCAAAATGATATTTATGTGAATGCAACCGGTACTGCTGTCGGTCCAAAAGAAGCTGAAGGCCCTCTTGGGAAGGATTTTGATATTTCATATGATGATTTACATTGCGGAGAGGAAAACTGGGAACTTGCGGAACGAAGATTAATGTCAGATTCAATTCAACAAGTCGTGCAAAAAGGAAATGTAAAAACATCACAAATTGATTTCTTTTTAGCGGGTGATTTATTAAATCAAACAGTGACAGCAAATTATGTTGCGCGTAAGTGGGGGATTCCTTTTTTAGGAATGTTTAGTGCTTGTGCGACTTCGATGGAGACTTTAGCGGTTGGGTCAGCCTTTATAGACGGTGGATTCGCAAATCGTGTTTTAGCAACGGTCAGTAGTCATAATGCAACGGCTGAAAGACAATTCCGTTATCCAACAGAGTATGGGGGACAAAAACCAGGAACAGCAAATTCCACTGTTACAGGTGCGGGATCCATATTAATTAGTAATGAAAAAAGTACCATTAAAATTACGGCAGCTACGATTGGAAAAGTGCAAGATTTAGGAATTGCGAATCCTTTAGATATGGGGTCGGCGATGGCACCCGCTGCTGCTCATACAATTCAACAACATTTTGAAGATTTGAAGAGAAGTGCAGTTGATTACGATTTGATTGTTACCGGTGATTTATCAGCTATTGGAACACCAATCGCGAAACAACTGTTACTGGAAGAAGGTTATGATATTGGGCATATATATAATGATTGCGGATTAATGATTTATGATTCTGGTCAAGAAGAAGTATTTGCTGGTGGTAGTGGTTGTGCTTGTTCAGCTGTTGTCACATATGGTCATTTATTAAGCGAGATGCAAAAAGGGAATTTACAACGAATTTTTGTCGTTGCTACTGGTGCGTTATTAAGCCCGATGATGATGCAGCAGAAAGAAACAATTCCAGCCATTGCACATGGTGTCGTATTTGAGAGAGTGAAGGGAGAGTGAATTGTGGATTTTATATATGCATTTCTTGTAGGAGGCGCTATTTGTGTAATTGGACAAGTATTATTAGATTTCGCAAAGTTAACACCAGCCCATTTGATGGCTATCTTTGTAGTCATAGGAGCAGTTTTAGATGGATTCGGATTGTACGATAAGCTTATAAAGTTTGCTGGTGCTGGGGCGACAGTTCCTATTACAAGTTTTGGACATTCACTATTACACGGAGCAATGCATGCGGCAGAAAAACACGGATATATAGGGATTGGTATGGGTATGTTTAGTTTAACGTCTGCAGGCATTTCTGCAGCGATATTATTTTCATTTTTTGTAGCACTTATATGTAAACCGAAAGGATAAATCAAATGAGACGAAGGGTTGTTTTGGTCACAGATGGAGATGAATATGCAAAGCGAACAATTGAGCTTTTAACGAAGGAATTTGGGGGGAGGTGTATTTCAGCATCACAAAGTAATCCAACCAAATTGACAGGGAAGAAAGTTGTTGAGCTTATTATGCAAACGCCATATGACCCTGTATTTGTCATGTTTGATGACAGCGGATTTATTGGAGAAGGATCTGGTGAAAAAGCTTTAAAATATGTAGCCACACATAAACAAATTGATGTACTGGGGATTTTGGCAGTAGCGTCTAATACACATCATTGGGAATGGGCACGTGTAGATGTAAGTGTAGATCGGAACGGGAATTTAACGGAATATGGTGTTGATAAATTTGGACTTCCAGATGGTGAAATTGGCAGAATTAGCGGAGATACAATTTATTGTTTAGATGATTTGAATGTTCCTGTCATTGTTGGAATTGGTGATATTGGTAAGATGTGTGGAAACGATGAATGGGAGAGAGGATCACCTATTACTAGAAAAGCGATTCAATTAATTTTGGAAAGGAGTGGTTTTTATGACGAAGCCTAAAAAAGTGGATATCCCTATTTCATCTTTCATAAGTGATAATGAAAATTACTTAAAGCAAACAGCTGGACTGGGTGTTACATACGATGTAGGTATTCGTAAATTTCAAATTTTAAATAAAGAAATTGGTGTGTTATTTGTAAACGGACTTTGTGATACAAATTATATTATCCCTATTTTAGAAGAAGCGGTGGATACAAATGAGATAAGGGATGTAGAAGAAGATACAGTGAAGCTTTTAGAGAATCGTTTAATCCATCAACAAGTAAGTAAAGTGAAAACGATGGATGAGGTAATGCTTCAAGTATTATCAGGACTCATCATTATATTTGTGGAAGGTGAAACGGAAGCGTTTGCAATAGATGTTCGTAGCTATCCAGGACGAACGCCGACAGAACCTGATACTGAAAAAGTAGTACGCGGTGCAAGGGATGGATTTGTTGAAAATATCGTTGTAAATACAGCGTTAATTCGTAGGAGAATTCGAGATCCACGTCTTCGAAATGAAATGATTCGAGTAGGGGATAGATCGCAAACGGATATTTGTATTACATATGTACAAGATGTTGCAAATCCAGATTTAGTAAAGATTATAAAACAAGAATTAAATAACATCGATGTCGATGGCATTACGATGGCGGATAAAACAGTGGAAGAATTTGTTGTAAAGCAAAGCTATAATCCATTCCCGCTTATTCGATATACAGAAAGACCGGATGTAGCAGCAAATCATTTATTAGAAGGACATGTGCTAGTACTTGTTGATACATCACCGAGTGCTATGATTACTCCGACAACATATTTCCATCATTTACAGCATGCAGAAGAGTTTAGACAAAATCCAGCTGTCGGTACATTTTTACGGTGGGTACGCTTTTTAGGTGTCTTATTCTCCTTGTTTTTACTACCGTTTTGGTTAGTGTTTGTATTTGATCCAACCCTTTTGCCAGCAAATCTTGCTTTTATTGGACCGACTAAGATGACACATTTACCAATTTTATTACAAGTATTAATGGCAGAGGTCGGGCTTGAGTTTTTAAGGATGGCTGCGATTCATACTCCAACGCCGTTATCATCTGCAGCAGGATTAATTTCCGCCATATTAATTGGTCAAATAGCAATCGATGTAGGTTTGTTTGTACCAGAGGTTATTTTGTATGTAGCAGTTTCTATGATCGGTGCATATGCAACACCGAGTTATGAATTAGGACTCGGAAATAAGGTTGGAAAATTATTTGTTATTATTTTAACAGGTCTCTTCCATGAGATGGGCTTTGTAATTGGTATGACGATATTGATTTTATTTTTAACGTCTATAAAAAGTTTGCAAACACCTTATTTATGGCCGTTTTTACCATTTGATTGGGGCGCATTAACAAAAATTTTACTTCGTCCGACGATGTCTAGTTTAAAAGTACGACCAAGTATTGTAAGACCTCAAAATGTAAAAAGACAAAAATAAACGGGATTATACACCCGTTTATTTTTTTAGCAAAAATTTATTGTTTTTTAACAAAAATCAAACATTTTTTGTGTACACTTAGAGTAGATATTGTGTATGGAAGGGGAAGAGGACATGATTAAATTATTTGTAAGTGATTTAGATGACACGCTCGTTTACAATGTGAATCATATGCAAAAAGAAGATGAACGTGCAATTTGTTGGTTAGCTGAAAAAGGGACAAATATTTGTTTTGCCTCTGGCCGCTTTACTCATCGAATTGATGAAGTTGTAAATAGGTTTGCATTCCCGTATTACACAACGAGTTTAAATGGGGCGACGATGTTACTGCCGGATGGAAAAATATTTCATGAATCAAGTTTTGAAGATGGGATTGCCCAGGAAATATATCGATATATCCATAAAAAGGGACTAGCAGATATTGTTTGTGCAAATGAGCAACGGTATACAAAAAGAAAGAATGAACATCATCATAATTTTGAAACGTATATGGGCGTGCATATTGCTGAGATAGAAGCATTAGAAGAAGAATTTGGTAAGACTGTACATCCTGCGAAATTGTTTGTTTTTGGAGAAGAAGAGACAATTACAGCATTAGATCAAGAATTACGAGAGACATTTCAGAGCGAAGCGGAAGTTTTTATGTCTGGTAAACGCTATGTTGACATTATGCCGAGGGGAGTAAGTAAAGGGAGTGCTTTAAGGCGACTAATGGAACATTTGCAAATTGAAGCAAATGAAGTTGCATGCATTGGAGATTCTTTCAATGATATTTCTATGTTTGAAGTAACCCCGCATTCATTTACTCTGCATCATGCTCATCCATATGTGAAGGAGAAGGCAAATCATATTGTTCGTTCGGTTGAAGAAGCTGTTATGAAATTACCGTTACTTGTATAAAAAAGAAGCTCGTCCGTGACGAGCTTCTTTTTACTTGAATAACGATTTAACAAAATCAATGATACTTGAGAAGAAATCTTTAACTTTATCTAGGAAACTTTGCCCTTCTTCAGATCCTAAAAAGGCAGAAACATGTTCTTTTGCTTTATTTAACTGACTGCCAACTTGATTCCAATCGATATTAAGATTTTTCATTTTATCAAACAGCGCAACTAAGTTATCTAACTGTTCATCCGTTAATGTAATACCAAGCTGATCCGCAATTTTTTTAATTAATGAACGTAAATCTTCAGTCGTTTTCGGCTGCTCTTTGGCAATTTCTTCCTTGATTTTCGCAACAAGTTGAACTGCTTTTTCTTCACCAATTTTATCGCCGAGCTGGGATGTTTGTACCATTTCTTCATTGGCTACTTTTTTTACTTCCTCAGGAATTGCTTTGTTCGATGTTGTTTCATAGGCTTTCATTAAACCAGTTAAAGCAGCAGTTCCTGAAACTTTAAATGGTGCAGTAATTTGAATTTCTGCATCTTTCACACCTGCTGTAATAAGTGCGTTTGTATACATTGCATCTGTTATTGAATTAATGTTTTTTGAACGTACAATGAGACCAGACCCTGGCTTTGTGTATGTGATCATAGAAGAGGAAATTGCTCTCGTACCAATTTGTGCTTTTGGAACAATCCCTTCTAGAAATTTATGTTCTTCCGCATTAGACACAGTAATGATTGTAGCATCTTTTGGTGCTTTCATTTCTTTTAACAGATCTTGTTTTTGTTGTTCAGACAAGTTTTCTCCTAGTGTAACAATTGATTCTCCTTCGATGATGTCTGCAAATGAAGCTGTTGGCATAATAAATACAGCTACAGCTAGTAGCAGAGCTAGTAATTTCGTTTTCACGAAAAATCGCTCCCTTTCTCTTTCTAAAATTTTCGGGCAACACAGTTATTATAGTATATATTTCTTATTTGTCACCTAGCTTTTTCCACATTTCAAAAAAGAAGTATGTAGATTGTCGGATTCTTTTTGTTTCTAGTCATGAATGTGGTAATATAGTGCTGAGATAATTGAAAGGAGACATATACGTATGAAAACTTTAGGATACATATTAATGGAAAATGGTGAAAAAATCGATTTAGAATTTTTCCCAGAAGAGGCACCAAAAACAGTAGAAAACTTTAAAAAACTAGCAGAGCAAGGATTTTATGATGGTGTGACATTCCACCGCGTTATTCCTGGCTTCGTAAGCCAAGGTGGAGATCCAACAGGAACAGGTGCAGGTGGCCCAGGTTACTCTATCCCATGTGAAACTGATGGAAATCCTCATAGACACCTTGTAGGATCACTGTCTATGGCTCATGCTGGCCGTAACACAGGCGGAAGCCAATTCTTTATCGTTCATGAGCCACAGCCACACTTAGATGGTGTACATACTGTATTCGGTAAAGCAACAAGTGGTATTGAAACAGTATTAAACATGCGTCAAGGTGATGTAATGAAAGAAGTTAAAGTTTGGGAAGAATAAGTTAATGGGAAAAGAGAGCTATTGCTCTCTTTTTTGTTTTTTTAATAGGAATGGGTATTTCGTTTACAGTACATGATACAAGTAGTACTGTTATTGTAGTGAAAATATGTCGCTTATGAGAACAAAATTTTAACAAATTACATAGAATACATTAGATTACATGTTTAAAAAATATTTTTTATTACATTAATTTTGCTAGAGTTCATTTGCTCTAAGGTGATGAATATTGAAGTGATAATGAGCGGTGGATGTTTCTTTTAACTTTCATATAACAGCGTTTCTTCTTTTATCTACTTAGAAAAAATAGTACTGAAACATATATTTGACTTTCTTCTTTTCGCTTTGTATGATTATCAAGTTGTTTTAAGCCCTTCTCACTCTGTTGAAAATATTGTAAAATGAATGTGATATGAAAAGAGTGGTTGAGGGGATTAATAGTTTGTAACTTTTGTAAGAAGGGATAAGGGTTATGTTAATTCGTTTTAAAAAAAGTTATGAAAAGATTGCAATGGGGCTTCTTTCATTTATGCCAACTGAAAAAGATGTGAAAACATTACAATTGACTATGAAAGATTATGAAGCAAAGGATGATTGGCAATTGTATTTGTGGAAACAAAATGAAGATTTTGTTGGGATAATGGGGATTGTAAAAAAAGAGAATCAAGTTTTGGAAATCCAGCATTTGAGTGTGAACCCATCTCACCGTCATATGGGTATTGGGACGAAGATGGTTCAAGAGTTAAAGAGTAAATTTCTTGAGTTTACAATTTGCGGAAATGAGCAAACAGCAAGTTTTTGCAAAAAGTGTAAAGGGCTTGAACAAAATATACATTCGTGAAAGCAGAGATAAGTAGTTTATTATCTCTGCTTTCTTTTTTGTAATTGTTCGTTTCGTTCAGCAATGACTTCTGTTCGATCACGTAATGTGTGCTTATGTATTATATATTCGTTAGAAGTAGCATTCACGTCTTTCCAAGGGAGGTTTTGTTTCTGACATAGTTCCATGCAGTGCTTTTCTAATGCTGTATCCGATAAGGGGAAAAATAGCGGTGTAAAACCTTCTTCTTTCTGTATAGATTGCAATCTATCCGTGAGTAAGAATAGAAGTTGTGTCTGGTTTATTCCTAAACGTAGTAAAGGTGCACTGTTTTTTTCTAAAATCGCTATTGCGCTTTTCATCATCTTTTCTGCGCCATTCCAGTTAGAGCGTCTTTGATGGTATAAAGAAACTGCAATTTGAATAAGACCGACTAAGTAATTATCACGATCTCCCCTTGGTTTTGTTTTCCAATATTCTTCTAGTATTTCGTGGCATTCAAAATAATCATAATCTCCGTGAAAATGAATTAAAAATTGTATGTATTCGGTAGGATACATTTTCTTCACCCCTGTTTAACGGTTATAAATACAAGTGTATCATAGAAATATGAACAATAAACGACTAGGGAATTTTCCCTAGTCGTTTATTGTTCATATTAGCAGAAGCAAGCTGCCCCTACAATAATTAGTAAAATAAACAATACAACAAGTAATGCGAACCCACCGCTAAAACCGCAATCAACGTGACCCATAGTTTTTTGACCTCCTACATTGTTCTTACTACACTGTTATCATATGAAGTGGTGGGCATGATGACATAGGCATCGGTCTATTTTTAATTAAATTTCTTAAAAAGGTTGGATAGAACATGAGTATGCTCTATACTTATGTTGTTATAGAAAAAATGTGGTGGGATGCTTTGTGCAGTATAATTTTAAAGTAGAGGCTTTTGAAGGGCCTTTAGATTTATTGTTACATTTAATACATCGTTATGAAATTGACATATATAATATTCCTGTAGCGGAAATTACAGAGCAATATTTATCTTATGTTCATACGATGAAAGAACTACAATTAGATGTTGCAAGTGAGTATTTAGTAATGGCTGCAACGTTATTACAAATTAAAAGTAAAATGTTGTTGCCGAAACATGAAGAAGATGTACTTGATAACGGTGATGACTTTATAGATGATCCTCGTCAAGAATTGATGGAGAGGTTAATTGAATATAAGAAATATAAGCAAGTTGCTACTGAGCTAAAAGAAAGAGAACAAGAAAGAGCACAGCTATATACACGTCCGCCAATTGATTTTACATCATTGCAACAAGAAGAGGAGACGAACTTGCCTCTTGATGTTACGTTATATGATATGCTAGCGGCATTTCAAAAATTAATGCGCCGTAAAAAAGCAAAGAAACCTGTAACAACACGTATTACTCGTCAAGAAATACCAATTGAACAGCGCATGACTGATATTTTAAAGCAGTTAGAAATACAAGGTGGTCGTCAAAGTTTTTATGATTTGTTTGTTGATGATGAACGGGAAATAATGGTTGTAACATTTTTAGCGGTTCTTGAGCTTATGAAAAATCAACAAATCATAATTGAACAAGAACATAATTTTGATGAAATTTTCGTATCAAGCTATACTAAATCTGCATAGAGTTAGTATGGAAAATGGGATAGAAATACTCTATCTCATGCTAGGTTTGAATGTATCGTTTGGAACAAGAGAAAAAATATTGAACCGAACGCATTAATTGTGATTCGGTTTTTTGATGTGTATTTTTATGGAGAAAATAGGAGGAAGGAGCTCGTAAAATGGATAGAACAGAACAGAAATCAATTATTGAAGGGCTTTTATTTGTTTCTGGTGATGAAGGGATTTATCCAGAACAAATAGCGAAAGTCCTTGAAATTGAAGGAAACGAAGTAATCGATATTTTAGAAGAAATGCAAAAAGAATGTGAAGGTGCACACCGCGGTTTGCAAATTGTACAGTATGCAAAAGTATATCGTTTTGCTACAAAGAAAGAACATGCATCGTACTATCAAAAACTAATAGATATCCCAACAGCTGCTTCGCTCTCTCAGGCTGCTCTAGAAACGTTAGCGATTGTTGCATATCGTCAACCAATTACAAGAACTGAAATGGAAGAGATTAGAGGGGTAAAAACCGATAAGGCGTTACAAACGTTAGTTTCACACTTACTTATAAAAGAAATGGGAAGAGCAGAAGGACCTGGGCGTCCTATTTTATATGGAACGACAAAAGAATTTTTGGACACGTTTGGATTAAAAACATTAGATGATTTACCTCCGCTTTCTGAAGAAAACGAACAAATGAATGAAGCGGATTTATTCTTCGGTTCTTTACAAGAGATATCGAAATAAAAGCTTAGCATTTTGCTAAGCTTTTTTTGTATATCAATTATATACCGTGCCATACTAATTGAAAAAAGGAGACGAGTTATGAGAGGTATGCGAAGTATATTATTATTAGTTTCTGTTTTGTTATGCTTTTCTTTAAATAGTGCATCGGCTAAAAGATATATGATGTCTATTCATACTGCGTCTCCTTTACATATGCAGCGGCAACATTTTGGTAAAATGAAAGTGAGTTTCTTAAAAGTAGGGCAAGGTGATGCAACACTTATTACATTGCCAAATGGACAAACGATGTTAATTGATGGGGGACCTTATGAAGCCGGTGAGGTTATTATCCAAAAACTAATGGAAAAAGGGATTAACCATTTAGATGCTATCGTCAGTACTCATCCTGATATGGATCACATTGGAGGGCTCATTCCGATTGTAGAGCAAATGCCGGTTTCACTTATATTAGATAGTGGAAAAACATATAGTTCTTTTACTTATCACACGTATCGGAATCATATTAAAAAAAGAGGAATTCCTTTCGTTTCAGTAAAAGAGGGACAATACATACCGCTAGATCCGCATGTGTCCATACAAGTATTAAACAATGGGAAATCAAAAGATGAAAATAATGAATCTTCAATTGTGTTAAAGGTACGATACGGAAAAGCGGATTTTTTACTAATGGGTGATGCTGATGTGCGGACGGAAACTGAAATATTAAAGCAATTTGATGTACATGCAGATGTGTTAAAGGTGGGACATCACGGCTCATATACTTCAACAAGTGAAATGTTTATAAAGAAGGTAGAACCACAGTTCGCGATTCTTTCATATGGGAGCAGAAATCCGTATGGACATCCGCATCAGAGTGTAGTGAGACGATTAAAACGACATGGTATAATGATATATGGAACAAATAAACGTACAATAGAAATGGAAACAGACGGCGAGCATATTACAATAGGCTCTAGTGGATTAATGCCATTACTTAAGTGAGTAATATGATAGGGAGTATTCTCCCTTTTTGGAAAAGTGAATAACATATATTATAATTGCAAGAGACGCACCAAATTTCCTTTTTGTTAAACAAAGAGGAAATTTCATTAGAATGTATAGACAACTACTCGTGCATATATTAAGATGGAATTAGGCGAATAAGGTAATAATAACAAGTAGGTATTTCATGGGAAAGGATCGATGAAAATGAAAACGCAAGTTGTCATCAATGCCAAAATTTATACAGGTCAAGAAGTAGTGGAAAACGGATTTATTCGTTACGCAGAAACAATTAAAGAAATTGGTTTGATGGCTCAATATGTATCACAAGAAGATGAAACTGTTTTAGATGCGGCAGGAAAAATTGTGATTCCAGGTATGATTGATGTTCATATTCATGGTGGATACGATATTGATGCGATGGATGCAAATAGCGATGGGTTAGTAACTCTAGGGAAAGAAATGTTAAAAGAAGGAGTTACAACTTACTTCCCAACAACAATGACACAAGCTCCAGAAGCAATTGAAGCAGCACTACATGCTGCGAAGGAAGCGAAAGAAAAAGGAGCACATTTCGAATATATTCACTTAGAAGGACCGTATGTTTCAAAAAAACGTGCAGGTGCACAACCACTTGAACATATTGTTCCTGCGAATATTGAACAATTTAAACAATGGCAGGAAGCAAGCGGGAATCTAATTAAATTAGTAACATATGCACCTGAAGAAGAAGGTGCGTTAGAGTTTGAGCAGTATCTTGCTGAAACTGGTGTTGTTGGCACAATGGGGCATACAGATGCAATTGATGCGCAACTAAAAAATAGAAACATTACACATGCAACGCACTTATACAATCAAATGCGTGGATTACATCACCGTGAACCAGGAGTTGTTGGTCATGTGTTATTAAATCCAGATGTAATGGTTGAAGTAATTACAGATGGTATTCACATTCACCCTGATATGGTGAAATTAGCATATAAATTAAAAGGACCGAAAAAAGTAAGTGTTATTACTGACGCAATGCGTGCAAAAGGTCTTGAAGATGGATTATATGAGCTTGGCGGACAGCCAGTACATGTAAAAGATGGTAGTGCTCGATTAGAAGATGGAACGTTAGCTGGTAGTATTTTAAAAATGGATCAAGCTTTCCGAAATGTAATTGAATTTACAGGTTGTTCAATCGAAGATGCAGTACTGATGACATCAGTGAACCAAGCAGAAGAGTTTGGATTAAATAATAAAGGTGCATTAGCGGTAGGAAAAGATGCAGACTTTGTTGTGATGAATGAAGATTTACATGTATATGATACGGTGCGTTTAGGAATTCATATGAAGGAAGGGAAGTAATTAAATGAATATTCTTGTTGTAAAAACTCCAGAAGAACTAGCAGAAGCAGGTTATAAATTAATTGAAGAAGTTGTAAAAACAAAAGAAAATCCAACATTAGGAATGGCTACAGGAAGCTCTCCATTAGGTATTTATGCAGAAATGCGAAAAAATAAACTTGATACAAGCCGTGTAACCACTGTAAACTTAGATGAGTACGTAAATTTACCACATGAAGATAAAAACAGCTATCACTATTTCATGCAAGAACAGTTGTTTGATCATCTTCCATTTAAACAAACTTATGTACCAAACGGGATGGCAAGTGATTTAGAGGAAGAGTGCAAACGTTACGAGGGCATTCTAGCTGCTAACCCAGTTGACCTACAGATTCTTGGAATCGGTGAAAACGGTCACATCGGATTTAACGAACCAGGAACACCGTTTAATTCTCCAACAAACATTGTTGAATTAACAGAATCTACACGCCAAGCAAACCTTCGCTTCTTCGAAAAAGAAGAAGATGTGCCAACTCATGCGATTACAATGGGAATCGGAAGCATTATGAAAGCGAAACAAATTCTACTTGTTGCTATGGGTTCTAAAAAGGCAGAAGCTCTTAAAGAATTATTGCAAGGTGCATATAGTGAAGCGTGTCCTGCTACAGTTTTACAACGTCATCCGAATGTAACCGTAATCGCTGATCAAGAAGCTCTATCTTTATGCAGTGAGGCGATTGCTGATGAACATCGACAAGTATTCACCATTTCCGATCTATTATCAGATTCAAGAGTGGGTGAAACAGCTAATTGAGGACGGCGAATGGAAGCCGGGAGATAAAATCCCATCTGAGAATGAACTTTGCGATAAGTTCGAAGTGAGTCGTATGACAATCAGACAGGCGATTAATAATTTAGTGGAACAAGGTTATTTATATCGGAAACGTGGAATCGGTACGTTTGTCCAACTTCCGAAAGTGGAACAAAAGTTGCAAGGAATGACGGGATTCACAGAAGATATGATTTCTCGTGGGATGAACCCAAGTAGTCAATTACTTAGTTTCCGCCTAGTTCCAGCTACTGCGAAAATAGCAGACCGGTTGAGAATACAGGAGGGAGAGTCGGTTTATGAAGTGAGACGTATTCGTTTAGCTGATGATGAACCGATTGCTTTTGAGACGACATATTTGTCGCCAGCTCTTGTAAAAGATATTAACGAAGAAATATTGCAACAATCTTTATATGAACATTTAGAGAAAAAACTGGGCTTTAAACTTGTTAGCGCTACTCAATCAATTGAAGCTTCAATTGCAACGGATAATGAAGCTGAACATCTGCATATTCCTAAAAAGGCGCCTGTACTTGTAATGCGCCAGTGGTCATATTCAGAAGGTGAAGTGCCGTTAGAGTATGTGAAATGTATTTATCGCGGGGATCGTTATAAGTTTATTACAAACATCGCACGTAATAAATAATATATTTCAGTTTGTGAAGTACAGTGAAGTGTAAATTGTTTAACATGTAAAGAAATAAAAATACGACTCATCCTTACAAGGAGTGAGTCGTATTTTTATTATGAGCAATTACGTGGTTAACAGCGTCTTTAACCTTATTTACTACATAGTGAGCGTGTTCTTTTACTGCTTCATCTGCTTGAGACATAGCAAAACTGTGAGGAGTTAAAGAAAACATTGGAATATCATTATAAGAATCCCCTATGCAAGCAATTTCCTCTGGTTGTATTTGAAACTCTTTTAATAAAATAGAAATAGCAGAACCTTTACTAATATTAGGTGGCATTACATCTAAACATTGTTCTGCTGAAATGAAGGTACTAACTTTTTCGTGGAATTTTTCATCAATTTTTTTCTGAAGGAGTTGTAAGCTTTCCTTTGTTCCACCGACAGAGATTTTATTTGGGAAAATTGTATCGTCAATTTTCTGTAATAGATGAGGTTCTTCAACAGAAGTCATCGTTATTTGTTGTTCCAGCTCATGAATAAACGGTGTTTTCTCTTCAATGTAATAATTATGCTCATCACTTACATAACGAAAATAAGGATCTTCATTTGTCATTGCTAACAGATCAGGTAGAATACTCGAATCGAATGTTGCGGATAATAGTTGCTTGTTTTCGTGTGTGTACACGAAAACACCATTTACACTAATACGATGGAAATTTGTATTTACAGCTTTCATTAAGCTTGCAATTTCATTATCAAGTCGGCCAGAAGCGAAACAAAGAATAACATTTTGCTCAGCAAGACTACGAAGTGCTACAATATCCTGTTCGTCAATGAAACCTCCATGTTGCATCATTGTACCATCGATATCACTTACAAACATTTTAATCATATTGCGGTCTCCTTTCTATGTACAGTTGCTCTTACATTATACGCATCATATATAAACATGTCTAAAAAATGAATTTTTATGAAATGGTAGATGTTTTACATTGACGACAAAGAAGGATGTTCTGTAACATAAAAGCAGGCTATTTAAGTACGAGGGTGGTGTTATATGAGTAATTATCTAGAAATTAAAAAAGTTTTAAATAATAATGTCATCATTGCTAGCCATCCTGAACACGAGGAAGTAGTAGTGATTGGTAAAGGAATTGGATTTGGAAAAAAAGCGAAAGATGTATTGGAGCAAGAACAAATTGAAAAAATGTTTGTTTTAAAAAATGAACGTGATCGTGAACAATACAAACTGTTAGTGCCGCATGTGAGTGAAAAATTAATTGAATTAATGAATGATATTATGTTCTATATTCAAGAAAAAGCAAAATCACCATTGAATGAACATATTCATATCGCTTTAACAGATCATATTTCTTTTGCAATTAAGCGATTAAAACAAGGACTTACAATTGATAATCCTTTTTTAGTTGAAACGAAAATGCTCTATCCAGAAGAGTATGAAATTGCTGAAGGTGTTGTAGACCTTTTAAATTCTCGTTTGCAAATTACATTGCCAGAAGGAGAAATTGGTTTTATTGCACTCCATATTTACAGTGCACTTACAAATTCAGATTTATCTTCAGTTAATCAAAACTCCCGTCTCATTGCACAGCTTGTATCTTTAATTGAGACAAACTTACAAATTACATTAGACCAAGAAAGTATCCACTATTTACGCCTTATTCGTCATTTGCAATATGCTATTGAACGGGTGAAAAAAGGAGAGAAAGTAGAGGAATCACAAAGTTTTGCTGAGTTATTAAAGGCGGAATATCCTGTCTGTTATAATTTAGCTTGGAAGCTAGTTAAGGTCATGCAAACAGAATTGCAACTTCCTGTATATGAAGCAGAAAGTATATATTTAACGATGCACCTGCAGCGCTTAATGAAAGCAGAGCATGTGTAAAAAGACATATATTTTTGTCTAAAATGAAAACGTTAAAAAAAATCATTGAATCGCTTACAATAGTTATGTATAATAACTATTGCAAAGTTATACAATTTTCGACAAACACATTAAGGTAAGTAACGAAAACGTTTGCCGTAATTATAGTGAACTTATACGTAAAACTATTTTTGACACGTGTTACTGATTCGATCAGGCATGAGTGGAGAAAAGCAAGGAATGTAAGCTAGAGAAAGGGATATACTACCCTTTGTATAGCTATCGTTCTATCTTTTTTTCCTCATGCCTTTTTGGCGTTTGTCGGAAGGTATCAATATAGATAAGAGAGGAAGGGTTTCCATGTTTAAGAAGATCTTTGGTGTTCTTCAAAAAGTCGGAAAAGCGTTAATGCTTCCAGTAGCGATTTTACCGGCAGCAGGTATTTTACTTGGATTTGGTAATGCATTTCAAAATCCACAGTTAACAAATGTTATTCCTGCATTAAAAGCAGATTGGTTCGTAATGGTAGCAAAAATTATGGAACAATCTGGTGATATTATTTTCGCTAACCTTGCATTATTATTCGCAGTTGGGGTAGCAATTGGTTTAGCTGGTGGAGATGGAGTAGCTGGTTTGGCAGCATTCGTCGGCTACTTAATTATGAACAAAACGATGAGTGTGTTCTTAGAAGTAGATAAGCTAGTAAAAGTAACAAGTTCTGGAGCAGACCCAGTAAAAATTGGATTTGCAGATCCAGCATATGCAAACGTATTAGGAATTCCAACGCTACAAACTGGAGTGTTTGGTGGTATTATCGTCGGTATAGTAGCGGCATATTGCTACAATAAATACTTCAACATTGAATTACCATCATACTTAGGTTTCTTCGCAGGTAAGCGTTTCGTACCGATCGCAACTGCAACATTCTCTTTAGTAGTAGGTATTATCATGTGTTTCATTTGGCCATACATTCAAGGTGGCTTAAATACGTTCTCACATCAAATGATTGATGCAAATAGAACATTAGCGGCATTCATATTCGGTTTAATTGAACGTTCATTAATTCCATTTGGATTACATCACATTTTCTATTCACCGTTCTGGTTCGAATTCGGTCAGTACACAAATGCAGCTGGCGAATTAATCCGTGGTGACCAAAAAATCTTTATGGCACAGTTAAAAGACGGTGTAGAATTAACAGCAGGTACATTTACAACTGGTAAATATCCGTTCATGATGTTCGGTCTTCCAGCAGCAGCTTTAGCAATGTACCATGAAGCACGTCCAGAAAATAAAAAATTAGCAGCAGGTATTTTAGGTTCTGCTGCATTAACATCTTTCTTAACAGGTATTACAGAACCACTTGAATTTTCATTCTTATTCGTAGCACCAGTACTATTCGGAATTCATGCCGTATTCGCTGGTCTATCATTTATGACAATGCAAATTTTAGGTGTTAAAATTGGTATGACATTCTCTGGTGGTTTAATCGACTTTATGTTATTCGGTGTACTACCAGGCCGTACAGCATGGTGGTGGGTAATTATTGTTGGTCTTGTACTAGCTGTTATTTACTACTTCGGATTCCGCTTTGCAATCCGTAAATGGGATCTAAAAACACCTGGTCGTGAAGTAGCAAATGCTAATGACGGTGCAGGGAAAGCAGAAGCTGGTGAACTTCCTCGTGAAGTATTAGTAGCACTTGGTGGTAAAGAAAACATTGCTTCTTTAGACGCTTGTATTACTCGTTTACGTGTTCAAGTTAACGAACAAAAGAATGTAAACAAAGATCGCTTAAAAGAGCTTGGTGCAGCGGGTGTACTTGAAGTTGGAAATAACATTCAAGCTATTTTTGGACCGAAATCTGACACATTAAAATCACAAATTCATGATATTATGTCAGGTCGTACACCTCATGTTGAAAAAGAAGAGCCTGTAGAAGTAGAAGAAGCTCCTCAGCAAGTTGATGCAAACGAAACAATCGTTTCACCAATTGAAGGGAAAATCTTACCGATTACAGAAGTACCTGATCAAGTATTCTCAGGGAAAATGATGGGAGACGGATTTGCAATCGAGCCAACAGAAGGAACAGTAGTTTCTCCAGTTAACGGTGAGATCGTGAACGTATTCCCAACAAAGCATGCAATTGGTATTCAATCTGAAGGCGGAAAAGAAATTTTAATCCACTTTGGTATTGATACTGTAAAATTAAATGGTGAAGGTTTTGAAGCACTTGTAGCACAAGGCGACAAAGTGAAACAAGGACAACCATTATTAAAGGTAGATCTTGCATTTGTAAAAGAAAATGCACCATCTATCATTACACCAATTGTCTTTACGAATTTACAACAAGGGCAACAAGTCGAATTGAAAAAAGATGGAAATGTCAAGAAGGGCGAAAACGCTATTATTGACATTCAGTAGGAATTTGACGCAAAATGTTTATAATTATAATAGGCGATGTGGTTGACCGAACATCGCCTATTATATACAATAGATGATGTAGTACTCACGTCTATACAACTAAAAAATACTGTAATTTAAAGGAGATAAATTATCATGGAAAAAATCTTTAAAGTAACTAGCGACTCAGGAATTCATGCTCGTCCAGCAACTCTACTTGTAAACACTGCAAGCAAATTTGGTTCTGACATTAACTTAGAGTATAACGGAAAGAACGTTAACTTAAAATCAATCATGGGCGTTATGTCTTTAGGTATTCAACAAGGCGCAGAAATTAAAATCACTGCAAATGGTGATGATGCAGCTCAAGCACTAGCAGCTATCGAAGAAACTATGAAAAACGAAGGATTAGGAGAATAATGACTCTTAACATTCAAGGGATCGCTGCATCAAGTGGGATTGCTATTGCAAAGGCTTTCAGACTTGAAAATCCTGAATTTAACATTGAAAAGAAATCAATTACAAACGAAGCTGCAGAAATTGCACGCTTAGACGCTGCGCTTGAGAAAGCAAAAACTGAATTAGAAGCTATTAAGGACCACGCTTTTGCTGAGCTAGGTGCTGATAAAGCTGCGATCTTTGAAGCACATTTATTAGTGTTAAATGATCCAGAACTAGTAAACCCAGTAAAAGATAAAGTAAATAGTGAAAAAGTAAATGCTGAATTTGCAATGGATGAAGTTGCATCAATGTTTATTTCTATGTTTGAAAATATGGATAACGAATATATGAAAGAACGTGCTGCGGACATTCGTGACGTAACAAAACGTGTTCTTGCACATTTACTAGGAATTAACTTCTCAAATCCTGGTACAATTTCTGAAGAAGTAATCATCATTGCTGAAGATTTAACACCATCTGATACAGCTCAGTTAAACCGCAAATATGCAAAAGGTTTCACTACTGATATCGGTGGACGTACATCTCACTCTGCAATTATGGCTCGCTCTATGGAAATTCCGGCTGTTGTTGGTACGAAAGTTGTTATGGAGAAAATCCAAAACGGCAATATCGTAATCATCGATGGTTTAGATGGAGAAGTAATTGTAAATCCATCAGAAGAAACTCTTCGCTCGTTTGAAGAAAAGAAAGCGAAATTTGAAGAGCAAAAAGCTGAATGGGCAAAATTAAAAGACCAAGCTACTGTCACAAGTGATGGACATCACGTTGAGCTTGTTGCAAATATCGGAACACCAAATGATGTACAAGGTATTATCGATAATGGCGGAGAAGGCGTTGGTTTATACCGTACAGAATTCTTATACATGGGCCGTGACAATCTTCCAACAGAAGAAGAGCAGTTCGAAGCTTATAAAGCAGTTCTTGAAGGTGTAAAAGAAGGTCAACCTGTTGTTGTTCGTACACTTGACATCGGTGGAGATAAAGAACTTCCATACTTACATTTACCAAAAGAAATGAACCCATTCTTAGGATACCGTGCAATTCGCTTATGTCTTGATGAGCAAGATGTGTTCCGTACACAACTTCGTGCATTACTTCGTGCTAGCGTATACGGTAACTTAAAAATTATGTTCCCAATGATTGCAACTCTTGATGAGTTCCGTCAAGCGAAAGCGATCTTATTAGAAGAGAAAGCGAAACTTGTAGAAGCGGGTACAACTATTTCTGATTCTATTGAAGTTGGTATGATGGTTGAGATCCCAGCTTCAGCAGTATTAGCAGACCAATTTGCAAAAGAAGTTGATTTCTTCTCTATTGGAACAAATGACTTAATCCAATACACAATGGCTGCAGATCGTATGAACGAGCAAGTATCATACTTATACCAACCATATAACCCATCTATTTTACGTCTCGTAAAAATGGTTATCGATGCTGCTCATAAAGAAGGCAAATGGGCTGGTATGTGTGGTGAGATGGCGGGAGATTCACTTGCTATCCCATTATTATTAGGATTAGGTTTAGATGAGTTCAGTATGAGTGCAACATCTATTCTTCCTGCAAGAACACAACTAAGCAAGTTGTCAAAAGCAGAAATGGAAAGATTAGCAGAAAAAGCATTAACGATGTCAACTGCTGAAGAAGTTGTTGAACTAGTTAAAAGCATATAATCAATAAAAAACCTGAGTCGATTTGAAATCGGTCTCAGGTTTTTTCTATGAGAAAAGTGAATCTTATTTTCTTACTATAGAAGATAAGGAACAGAATTAGATAGCGATAGCAACGATATCAGTTGGGCATACACGTAAAATACCAGTAAAAGTATTGTTGTGACGGTTCTTATCATCTTTATTGTTATCTTTATGATCTTTGTCATGACGAGCTAAAGCAGAGAAAAGAGCAACACCGTTACAGAATCCTTCAAAAATTACATTGCGGAATGATTCGTGACCTCTAATGATTAAAAGAGAAAGTTCTGTTCCAACTGAAATGCTAGCAAGTACGTTACATACAGCTGGTTGTTGTGGTCTAACTACTTCTCTCTCTTTTTCACGATGGTTGTGCTCTCTTTCACGATGATGACAGTCTCTAAAGTTATCACAGCATCCAAATGATCCAAACATAATCCTCATCACCCCCTTCACACTTATAATCTATGTAAGTTCAGTAGTTGGTGATTGGACAGAGCGTGGAATTTTTCTAGGGGATTTTCTCATTTTAAAAGACTAGGTGGGTATTTAGTAAGGAATGATGTTTAAAATAGGGGAAGTATCACAAAAAAAATGTAAAGACCACCGGAATGAATGAAATAGGTAGCCTTTACACTTTTTTGCTTTTATATAAAACGATGATATATACAGGAAGAGCTAAGAGTAGTGGTAGAATGGATCGTGCAGTATGTTTTTCTGATTCTAATTGAAACGCTTCTTCTTTTGGAAATTGTAATACTGAAATGTTTGCAGCATCGCCAATAAAATATAGAAGCAGTACAGTTACTATGTAACATAAAAGTGCAATAAAGCTTCCGTATGAACTCAATGAAAATCCCTCTCTTGTTATCTATTTGTTATCATTGTATCATAATTGTAACAAAAACACACGGTTATATTTCGGTGTTTTAACAAAATTCGACACAAAACGCCATTTTTGTATATGGAAATAGCATAAAATTTACTATTTTTTTATGTATTGATGTCGAATAATACATTGTAATATTACGGATGTGTGACAGAACAGAACAGAAAAGAAACGAAGGTAATGAAATTACCTTCGTTTCTTTTCTGTTCTGTATTAACGGGCAGTAAGTCCCCTACTGATTAAAGTTATACTTTATTATTTTGCCCATTCACTCACTTGCTCTACGCTCATTCGTGGTGCAGGATGGCCTTTTAAAGTTGATTCACCAATTGTAATAAGCATAATTGGTACGTAACGAGATGAAACATTGAATTTTTCTGTAAGTGCTTGAGGGTTGAAACCACCAATAGCACAAGTATCCCAGCCAGTTGCTTTAGCTGCAAGCATAAGTTGCATTGCTGCTAAAGATGCATTTGAAAAAGCTGCATCTCTTGGGAATTGCTCACGAGCATATGCAGACTCAATATTTTTAGCTAAGCGCTCTTTTGCTTCTTCTTTCATAAATCCTTGTTCTACAATTGGACCATAAACTGGTTCAACGTTTTTATAAGCTTCTAAATCACCTAAAATAGCGACTACAGCAGAAGCATCAAGAATTTGTTGCTGGTTATAAGCAATTGGATGTAATCGTTTCTGTACATCTTGACCTTGGAATACAAGGAATTTCCAGTGCTGCAAGTTCCAAGCAGAAGGTGCTTGAGCAGCGCCCTTTAAAATCTCGTGTAACTCTGTAGATGAAATTTCTTTCTCTGGGTTGAATGCACGTGTAGATGTGCGTTCGTATAGAACATTAAAAAAGTTGTTGTTTGTCATTATATATCCTCCAAATTACATATTAAATTATGAAAAAATATATGTAATATATTCTACTTACATTTTGTAAGTTATCGAATTTAAGAATATAATATCTTTATTTTAATTGTCAAGTTTTAAAGAGGAAGCTAGGGCATTCATACAAACGATACAATTCCTATAATCATACACTAAAAAAGGAATTTATAGAGTAAAAAAGCGAAGAGAACATTCTCAATTAGCTTGTTAACATGTATCCCTCACTTATTAAAGTTTTTAGAGTACATTCTTTTATAAAATGTTTGTGAGGAATTCAGTAGAACAAGATATATGAAGTGAGTGAAGACTAGTGATGAACATACTACATTTTTTATTAGAGAATACGGTTTTCCAAAATGTATTACAAGATCTTCAGTTAAATGTCCTTTATATAGAAAATGGATGCACACATCAACAAACGATAGAAAATATCCATCCAAAATGTATGTTTATAGCAAATAGTTTTGAAGAAGGGGAATTGTTGTTTCAGAGGACTAAACCACATATTGTAATTGTGTATGTAACAGAATTTTCTCAAATAAAATATATAAAAAATATGTATAATCCACAGAGTACTTTTATTGTTATTTGGGATCAACAGATAACAAGCGAGTTTGCAGAGGTGCTTACGTTAGGAATACGTAATATTGTGATAGCCCCTGTGACTCCACAAATAGTGTTAGAGGAAGTAAATAAGAGTTTGTATCAGCTTTCTTTAGTACGACAAGTAAGTTTGCAACAAGAACTACTTCAAACGATGTTTGATTTTCAAAATGACCTATTATTTATAGTAGAAGACGATGAGATTGTTGATTGTAATACAAATTTTTTAGAGTTTTTCGGATATGAAAATTTGTTTGCCTATCGTGAGCAACATTTAGTATTTGCTGAACATTTTATTAAAGAAAACGGATACTATTCAACAACTCATGATATAACATGGTTAGATGATACATTATCATATGATAGAAGAATTAGGATGTCCAATTATGAAGGGGAAGTGTCAACCTTTTTATTGCGTGCGACACAATTGCCAGAAGATTTATCAAGATTTATTGTGAAATGTACAGAGATTACAGAATTAGATACAATCTATCAAGAACAAGAAAGGCTTGCTATGATAGATTCGTTAACAGAGATTTATAATCGTTTGAAGTTCCAACAAATACTAGAGGCAGAATGGGATAATGCGATGCGTAACAAGGAAAACATAGCACTTATTTTATTTGATATAGATAATTTTAAAACAGTAAATGACACGTATGGCCATGATTTTGGTGACTTAGCATTAATTCAGCTTGCAGAGCTTATGAAATCTAAAGTGGAGCAGCGACATGTATTTGCAAGGTGGGGAGGAGAAGAATTTATTATATTAGTAACTAATACAGTAGAAAAAGAAGCATTTCAGGTTGCGGAATCATTACGGTTTTTCATTGAAACAAAGCAATTCTCAGGGATTTCGAAATTAACAGCGAGTTTTGGAGTCGCATTATATGAACAAGGGATTACAAGAGAAGAATTAATGCAAAGAGCGGATATTGCATTATATGAAGCGAAAAAAAATGGGAAAAATCAAGTGTGTGTATATAGAAAAGAAAAAAAGTGATTTTTCGCAACAAATTGTTGCGATTTTTTTTTTTTGTTTGATAATAGAAGATGGGGGTTATGAACGAAGGAATTATGGAGGAACAACATGATAAAAAAAATAGTGACGATGGCTTTGCTGTCTGCTGTAGTTTGTGGTGGAGTATACTATTTTCTCTATAATACCAATATAAAGGAAAGCACTGTATTAACAACTAATGTGAATCCTATTATTGAATCGGAAGTACAAGAGAATATAGAAGAAAAAGAAGAACAGCAAATTGATTATGCTAGTATATCTCAAAAGTTAGATCAATATTTAATAGGAAAGCAATTTAATGGAACAGTTTTAGTAACAGATAAAGAGCATGTTATATTGAATAAAGGATATGGATACGCTGATGTTCAAAATAAGATAGAGAATACGCCTCAAACAAAATATCGTGTCGGTTCTATTACGAAAACAGTCGTGGCTACATCTATTTTGCAGCTGCAGGAACAAGGGAAGCTAAATATTCAAGATAATGTAAATAAATATATTCCCTCTTTTCCAGTAGATAAAAATATCACCTTATATCATTTGTTAACACACACATCAGGTTTACCGGAAAGTGGAAAAGGGAAAGTGAATGCGGCTTCCCGTAAAAATTTAGTAAATTGGATTGGAAGTCAAACATTAGAATTTCCACCAGGCGCAGGCTGGAGATATACAGATTATAATTATATGGTGCTTGCCTATATTATAGAAAGTATATCAAAAAAACCTTTAGGAGATTACATAAAAGAAAATATATTTACTAAAGCAGAGATGCATGAATCTGGTATGGGAAATATGGCTGAGGGAGATCAGTATTTTACTAAAGGATATGTAAAGAAAGAGAATGTACTTGAACCTGCACAGAAATTATTAATGGATTGGTTATATGGATGCGGTGAGATGTATACGACAGTTAGAGATATGAAGAAATTAGACGAAGCGATTATAAATGGGAAACTTCTTTCTGAACAAAGTATACAAGCGATGTTTTCACCTTCATCAGAACGAAAATATGCATTTAGTTTTTATATATACCCGGATTATTTTTATAATCATGGTGTACTATCTGGTTGGAACACTTTCAATAATTTTAATAAAGAAAAAGGGACCTTTGTTATTTTATTTTCAAATGTGAAAAACAGTATGGATGATGATTTTAATAAAGAATTTCGAAAGATGGTAAGTGATTTATTAGAACAAAGGGGATGAGAAAATGGAAAATAAAAATTTATCAATAGGTTTCATCGGTATTGGTGTAATGGGAAAAAGTATGGTGCGTCATTTAATGCAAGATGGTCATAAAGTATATGTATATAATAGAACGAAAGCGAAGACAGATTCTTTAGTGCAAGATGGTGCAAATTGGTGTGATACACCAAAAGAGTTAGTAAAGCAAGTTGATGTTGTAATGACTATGGTTGGATATCCACATGATGTAGAAGAAGTGTACTTTGGGATAGATGGTATTTTGGAGAATGCAAATGAAGGCACGATAGCAATTGATTTCACGACATCTACACCAACATTAGCAAAACGTATTAATGAAAATGGTAAAAGTAAGAATATATATACGTTAGATGCGCCTGTATCTGGAGGAGATGTTGGTGCGAAAGAAGCAAGACTCGCAATTATGGTCGGTGGCGAGAAAGAAATATATGAAAAATGTTTACCGTTATTTGAAAAACTAGGAACAAATATTCAGTTGCAAGGACTAGCTGGAAGTGGACAACATACAAAAATGTGCAATCAAATTGCGATTGCTTCTAATATGATTGGAGTATGTGAAGCAGTTGCCTATGCGAAAAAAGCTGGACTAGATCCAGATAAAGTATTAGAGAGTATTTCAACGGGGGCAGCAGGTAGCTGGTCATTAAGTAATTTAGCTCCTCGAATGTTAAAGGGAGATTTTGAACCAGGGTTTTATGTAAAGCATTTTATGAAAGATATGAAGATTGCTTTAGATGAGGCTGAAAAATTGCAATTACCAGTACCAGGTTTAAGTTTGGCGAAGGAATTGTATGAAGAGCTAGTGAAAGATGGGGAAGAGACTAGCGGAACACAAGTATTATACAAAAAATACATAAGGGGGTAAATGAGATGGATCTTCAAAAATTTGATGAGATGATTGATGCTGTACAACGAGCAACTTGTATACAAATTAATGAAAAACAAAAAGAAGCTTTTAAGCAAAAATATGATTTTGAACCGAAATTCGAATATGGAAGAGATGAGGAAGGGCATTACGTTATTCGAACTTCAAAAAAGATGCTAGAAGAGATGGAGTTTTATTTAGCATTGAAATATGATCGAGATGGAGTTGACCTTTATATGCAAGCAGAGATTGACGGTATATGCCACGTATCGGTTAGCTATAGTGAAGACGCCTTGCATTTACAAGAATTGTTTCAATTTCTAGAAGAAAATAAATAAAAGTCCTCGAATGAGGACTTTTATTTATTTAAGTATATTTAATTTTATAATTATAAGCTAGAAGCACGGCGGCATCGTTCAATTGGGAATGGAATAACTTGCGCGATGTGATTAGGACCAAATTGTTTTGTACGAGCATGGCGTATTATATAAAATGCACACAGAATTGAAATAGGAATAGCACCGAACAAACCAAAAAATAAAGCGCTTACACAAGATGCAACAAAACCTAAAACACCAACTTCTAATTCTTCCATAATAGCTCCTAGAATAATAGGAAGTGCTCCACACGTAACCCCTAGTATAAGTGCGATAAGTAAACTCATGATTATCCCCCTCTGTTTGCGATATTTTTTCCTTCTTAGTTAATTGTAGTATATCATATACAAAACAGAATTTTCAGAAAAAATTCAAAAAAAGTTCAATAAATGTTCAAAAATTGTTAAGAAATACACTTGAAAAATAGAAGGATAAGATCGCTTTTGAAAGGAAGGACGCATATGTTTGAGAAAATAAAAAATCAGGCTTATTTCATTTTTTGAAATAAGCCTGCTCCATAGGAGGATGTATATATGTAGAGTGAATAAAAGGTTGGAAAAGGGGGTCCAAGTCCTTTTATTCAACTAACTACCTTAATAGATTGGAACCCAGCCTTCAGTTGTAACAAAAATACGAATAGCTACAACTTGACGATCATCTTGCAAGGTAAAATAATGTCTTGCATTTTCAGGAACAGATATGAGATCGCCTGGCTCAAGTTCAACGTCAAAGAATGTTCCATCTTTGCCTTCAATAGCAAAGATGCCATGCCCACTAACAATAAAGCGAACTTCATCATCAGTATGATGGTGTTCTTTTTGAAAATTAATTAATAATTCGTCAAGGTTAGGTGTGCTATTTGAAAGTGAAATTACATCATGTGCTTTATAACCTCGGCGTGCTGAAACATCAGCAATTTCTTTTGAAAACACAGCTAATATTTCAGCTTTGTTTTCATCTGTTAATGAGTAATTTTCTTTTAAATGAGTAGGAAGTTTGGAAATATTCCATTTCTCATATAAAACGCCTTCCTCTTGTAGAAATTTTGATACTTCTACCTCATTTTCAATGCGAGTATTTATTTCATGAATACGAATTTGCGCCATTAGAAACGCCTCCTTGAATTAATAATAGTTTTATATGAAATTGGAATAAAAACTCATAAGCTTCTAATCTTTTCTTTGCATCAAAGCTATCTCGGCCCCATACGGTAATACCATGGTTACGGATTAATACTGCCCCCGAATCTCCCTGTATATGCTTGCGGAAGTTTTCTCCAAGCGTTGGGATATGAGCATGGTTTTCGATAATAGGAATGTGAATTGTTGCACCTTCTTCCCAAATATCGAGAGCTTTAATAATTTCTTGATTTTGAAGTGTGACGGCATCACTATATAAATTTGTGATGACATTATTATCAGTTGTATGAACATGAAGGACGCACCCGGCATTCGTATTGTTATAAATATGTGTATGCAAGATTGTTTCTGCTGAAGGACGTAATTCAGTCTCTAATACGGGAACCCCTAGATGATCTACTAATAGAAAATCATCTGGAGTCGTTTTTGTTTTATCTTTACCACTTGCTGTAATGAGAAAAGTGAGTGGTTCATGACTAACCTTTATAGAAATATTACCACTCGTTGCTGGAAACCAATTTCGTGTTGTTAATTCTTTTTTTATCTCGCTTAAGTCATACCATTGACGAAAAAGTTGTTTCATAATTTCACCTCCAACAAATGTTTTAATGCAGTTTGAACATCGTGAAACGTTTCAAATGCTGTATAAGAAATATGATTTTCTTCACATTTTGTAATAAGGAAATCACGAGCGAACACTTTATCCGCTTGTTTCGCAGCTTGTAAATCAGTAATTGAATCTCCAATTACAATATGGAAGTCATTTGTATCACTCAATTTACGGATGAGTGATGATTTACATAATCCGCAATGATTTTGACAATGATGATCACAAGGATGAGGCCAATTCACCGTAATGTATTCATTTGAAAAATCTGTTTCATTACAGTAAATTTGCTCTTTCGGAATGAGTCCTTGTAAGAGTGGATAGACAAAGAAATCCATTCCACCTGATATAACATAAAAGGAAATATGGTTTTCATTTACAAATTGTATAAATTCATGAAAACCATTCCGAATTTCGGCAGTCTCTATTAAAAATTGAATAATTTCATCGTGCAGATTAGTAGGTATTAATTGAAATAATTGAGAAACACCTTCTTGAATAGATAGCTCTTGTGATAAAATTCTATTCTTTACTTCTTCAGCTTCTGGTGGTGCGAATTTCTCCATAATGGACATAATGTTATCATTATTTGTAATCGTGCCATCGAAATCACAAAATACTTGAATACTCATAATTTCACCTCATGAGAGGGATTTCCCCATATTTGTAGTGCACTATGCAAATTTATGTCATCTACTTCATGGAGTGGTTTATTTTGCAAAGTAGCATCAATTGCAGTACGGAAAGCTTTACCGCCGCCCTGCGCTCCATTTGGATGTCCGTGTATTCCACCGCCAGCATTAATAACAACATCTTTACCGAAATCTCGTATAATAAAGGGAACGAAACCAGGGTGAATACCAGCAGATGGGACAGCAAAACTTTTCTTGAAAAATGCATCTTCCTCAGTTAAATAATTTGAAATGTTGAGAGCCTCTTCTTTTTCTAGCGCAACACTTCCATATGGAGATGGGAATAAAGAAAAATCAGCTCCAGCATAACGTAGTAGCTTTCCGAGTAATAATGGAGACGAGATTCCATATAACTTCGATGCTGAATAAGCACCACTTACAGCAGGATGTGCCATAATAGGAACTGGGATTTCATCATCTTCTGCAAGTGATTGTAGTACATCTAGTCCGTAAGCAAATACGTTAAATAATAGGATATCAGCACCAGCTTGCACTGCGCGTTTCGCATTTTCTTTTAAATCAAAAGTTCGTCCTGTTAAATTTACGGCATATAAAGTTTTATGGCCGTATGTTTCATAGACTGATTGTAAAACTTCTTTTCCAGATACTATTCGCTTTGTGAGTGGTGTTAATGAATTCTCAAATAATATTTCATCATCTTTTACTATATCTACACCACCAATTGCTTGATCACGTAATTGCGTTTTTAAATACCCAATATTTCGTCCAATCATTCCTTTGAAAATACTCATTAAAAGAGGACGATCATGCACTTGTAAAAGGTTTCGGATACCATCTATACCGAGCTTTGGACCAGGGAAATGTTTTTTTAACTCGTCTGAAAAAGTTAAGTCAATTAATTTTACTTCGCCATCAAGTGATAGCTTTCCGAATGTAGTTGTTAAAATCGCTGGTAAGTCTGGACTGAAGTTTAATAACGGATATTCGATTTTAATAATCCCACGTTGTACCTTTTTGCGTAGATATGAATTTGTATGTTCTTGTTCATTTAATTCCTCAATATGGATCACGTTGCCTTTATGTTGTTTTAATTGTTCTTGCAATAAGTGTGGCAAATGAGTCCAAGAGCCAATTGTTAAACCGAGTGCAATTTGCTCAGCCTTTTTTTCTAAGTTATGTGAATCGTCATGAATTAAATACGTCGCTATAATTCCGCTCATAGTTATAACCTCCTAGTTAAATAAAAAAACCTCTCAGCTAAGGAGAGGTTTTTTTACAACCAGCTCCTTATCTGTCAGCATAACGCTGCGAGAATTAGCACCGTGTCTACAATTATGTAGATCGGTTGCCGGGCTTCGTCGGGCTCGTCCCTCCACCTGCTCTTGATAAGAAGTATTTAGAAATGTTTAAATTTTTAAGATAACTGAATTTTGTCAGATATTTTTCATGTTGTCAATTACTTTTTGAAAAAATTTAATTTATCAATTCGATTAATGGCTTCTCGTAATCTATCTTCTGTATGCAAGAGACCAACACGGACATACCCTTCGCCATGCTCACCAAATCCAACACCAGGAGCAACTGCGACATGTGCTTTTTCTAGTAAAATATCAGAAAATTGCTCAGAGGTATATCCTTTTGGAACAGGAAGCCATGCAAAGAATGATCCTGTTGGAATGTCTACATTCCAACCAATTGAGTGACAGGCTGAAATAAGAGCGTTTCGTCGAGATTCGTAACTATTTACAAGGTCTATTACGCAAGACTGTGAACTTAATAGTGCTTCGCGGGCAGCATCTTGAACTGCACCAAAAATACTAACATACATATGATCTTGCAATAGGTTAATTGTTTCAATCACACTTTCATTCCCCACTGCAAAGGCAATACGCCATCCAGCCATATTAAAAGTTTTTGATAATGTATAAATTTCAATTCCTGTATCTTTGGCGCCGTCTGCTTGTAAGAAACTAACTGGTTTTTGACCATCAAACCCAATAGCGCCGTAAGCAAAATCGTGAACGACTAATATATTATGTTCATTAGCAAAATGAATGGTTTCGTCAAAGAAATCTTTTGATGCAGTAGCACCAGTAGGATTATTAGGATAGTTTAAAAACATTAATTTTGCACGCGCGGCAATAGATTCATCAATTTTTGTATAATCCGGTAAAAAATTATTTTCTGCAATAAGTGGCATTGTTTCAAAATGAGCTTTTGCTAAAGCAACTCCTGATAAATAATCCGGATATCCTGGATCTGGAACGAGAATGGTATCGCCAGGGTTTGTAAAACAAACTGGTAATTCTACTAACCCAGCTTTTCCGCCAAATAAAATGGCAACTTCCGTTTTGGGATTTAATTCTACGCCGTATTCACGTCGATAGAATGTTGCCACAGCTTCTTTTAAACTTTCATGTCCGCGAAATGGCGGATATTTATGATGAATGGTCTTTTCGGCAGCATCTTGTAAAGCTTTTACGATATGCTGCGGTGTTGGTTGATCCGGATTACCTTGTCCTAGATTAATAACATCGTGACCTGCTGCAACGACTTTGTTAACTTTTGCAACAAGTGAAGCGAAAAATTGTGTTGGCAATGATGTTACTATCTCAGAAGGTTGAAATAATTTCATACTTTCCACCTCTTTTGAAAGTTGTTACAATTCTAGTGACAAATGATATAATCTTTCCAGTATTTTGTAAAGAAAAAATTAAGAATGGGGCTGACAAAATGAAAGTCGCATGTATTCAGATGGATATTGTCTTTGGAGATGTAGAAAAAAATATTGAGAATGCTAAAAATAAAATAAGCGAAGCAATGAAGGAAAGACCAGATGTTATCGTCCTACCAGAACTATGGACAACAGGTTATGATTTAACGAGGCTTTCTGAAATTGCAGATAAGGATGGATTGGAAACGAAAGAAAAATTGATAGAATGGTCGAAACAATATGGTGTACATATTGTTGGTGGTTCTATAGCAAAGCAAACAGAGCAAGGTGTTACAAATACAATGTATGTTGTAACTAATAAAGGAGAACTAGTCAATGAATATAGTAAAGTGCATTTATTTCAGCTTATGGATGAACATAAATATTTAATCGCTGGAAATAGTACTGGTGAATTTAAGTTAGATGATGTAGAGTGTGCCGGCACAATTTGCTATGATATTCGTTTTCCTGAGTGGATGCGGGTTCATACTGCTAAAGGAGCAAAAGTTTTATTTGTTGTAGCAGAATGGCCATTAGTTCGTTTAGCACATTGGCGTTTGCTATTGCAAGCAAGGGCAGTTGAAAATCAGTGTTATGTTGTTGCATGTAATAGGGCAGGAAAGGATCCAAATAATGAGTTTGCCGGTCATTCTTTAATTGTCGATCCTTGGGGCGAAGTTGTTGTAGAAGCAAATGGAGAAGAATCAATTTTATTTGGAGAGCTTACATTCGGGAAAATTAAAGAAGTACGCAAAGGAATTCCAGTTTTTGCAGATCGACGTCCAGAATTATACAAATAAAATGTTGACAAGTGATTTTTATTCTTGGTATAGTCTTCAACATAAAGTTAAAAATTCTAAAAAATTATACAACTCTTATCAAGAGCAGGTGGAGGGATTTGGCCCGATGAAGCCCAGCAACCGACCGTAATACCATTGTGAAATGGGGCGTTTATTTACGCCAAAAGGCACGGTGCTAATTCCAGCAGAAAGTTTACTTTCTGGCAGATAAGAGGGGAGAAGATAAACTTCAAACCTCTTTCTTAGTGGAAAGAGGTTTTTCTATGTTAGAAAAACCTCTGAATTTAAAAAGGGGGAGAAGACGATGGGATATTATTCATTAACTGAAACAACAGCTATACAATATGCGAAAAATCATGGCTATTTTGAAGCGAAGGCAAATGTCATTTGTCATGAAATTGGAGATGGAAATTTAAATTACGTGTTCAAATTAGATGATGGAGAGAAATCAATTATAATAAAACAAGCACTGCCTTATGCGAAAGTAGTTGGTGAAAGCTGGCCGTTGTCTATAAAAAGAGCAACGATTGAAAGCAAGGCATTACAAATTTTTGCGAAGTATGTGCCGGAATATGTGCCGGTAGTGTACAGTCATGATGAAGAGTTAGCGATAACAGTAATAGAAGACTTATCAAGACTAACAATTACAAGAAAAGGATTAATAGACGGAGAAGAATATCCGCTTTTATCCCAGCATATCGGTCGTTTTCTAGCACATGTTTTATTTTACACTTCAGATTTTGGTTTACAGTCAGAAGAGAAGAGGGTACTAGAAGGTACCTTTGTAAATCCGGACCTTTGTAAAATTACAGAGGATTTAGTGTTTACAGATCCGTTTGGACATTATGATACAAATGATTATGAGCCAGATTTACAGCTCGTGGTTGATGAACTTTGGAGTGATAAAACTTTAAAACTAAAAGTAGCACAATATAAATATAAGTTCTTAACAAGAAAAGAAACTCTTATTCATGGTGATTTACATACTGGTAGTATTTTTTCGTCACCTTCTGAAACGAAAGTGATTGATCCAGAATTTGCGACATATGGCCCATTTGGATTTGACATAGGTCAATTTATTGCAAATCTATTATTAAATGCTTTATCTAGAGAAGAAAAGAGAAGTGTACTATTTTTCCATATAGAAAAGACGTGGAGTTATTTTGTAGAGACTTTTACAAAGTTATGGATTGGAGAAGGTGTAGAAGCATATACGAAAGAAAAACAATGGTTACCAATTATTTTGCAAAATATTTTTACAGATGCCGTTGGATTTGCTGGATGTGAGCTTATCCGTAGAACAATTGGCCTAGCGCATGTAGCTGATTTAGATGAAATAACAAATAAAGAAACAAGAATTCAAGCTAAGAAACAAGCGTTATCTTTAGGTAAAGAACTAATAAAATATGAATCTAAGAACGCTGATATTCAGTTGTTCCGGGCATTATTTCAACAGACGGTTTTTGGAGGCGTAAAAGCATGAGTACAATTGTTACTATTCCGAGGTCTGTCAGTTGGAAAGGTGATGCCATTGCAGTATTAAATCAAACAAAGTTGCCGCATAGCACAGAATACAAAACATTAACGACGATTGAAGAGGTATGGAAAAGTATTGTCATGCTAGAAGTACGAGGAGCACCTGCAATTGGAATTGTAGCTGCATTTGGCTTGGCGCTTGCATCGAAAAAATATACTACTTTACATATTGAAGAATTTCAAAAGAAGTTTAATAGAGATTGTAATTATTTAGGTACGTCACGTCCGACAGCAGTCAATTTATTTTGGGCAATCAATCGCATGAGAGAATCGATTCGAGAAATTACTACAATAAAAGAAGCACAAAAAATATTAGAAGAAGAAGCGCTTCTCATTCAGCAAGAAGATGAATCAGTATGCCGGAGTATTGGAGAACATGCCTTAACATGTTTTAAAGACGGTGATAACATTTTAACAATTTGTAACGCTGGCAGTATCGCAACTGCTAGATATGGTACTGCATTAGCACCGTTTTATATTGGGAAAGAAAAAGGTGTACATTTACGTGCATATGCGTGTGAAACGAGACCAGTTTTACAAGGTGGCCGCTTAACGACGTGGGAATTGAAGCAAGCAAATATTGATGTGACTCTTATTACAGATAATACTGCGGCTCATGCTATTCAAACGAAAGAAATCAACGCGATTATTGTAGGAGCGGACCGGATTGTCGCAAATGGAGATACAGCAAATAAAATAGGGACAATGAATTTAGCTATATTAGCAAAATATTTCGGTATCCCGTTCTACGTTGCAGCTCCGTTATCTACATTTGATATTACGAAACAAACAGGCACTGAAATTGTTATTGAAGAAAGAGACGAAACAGAAGTTACGAAAATTTTTGGGAAACAAGTGGCACCAATTGGAACTGATGTTTATAATCCTGCATTTGACGTAACACCGCATGAATTAATTACAGGTATTATTACTGAGAAAGGTATTATACGTGGAGATTATAAGCGAGAAATTGCATCATTGTTTGAAAAAACAAGCTAATGCATAATAGCTTGTTTTTTTATGCCTAAATGTGTTCTTTTCTCTTATTTATATAATGAAAGGAGGCGAGAAAGATGGAAGAGTGGATCAAGATGATAGGTAATGTAGGGTTTCCTATTGTTGTAACATTATATTTACTCCATCGAATTGAAAGTAAATTAGATGGGGTAATTGTTGCAATAGAAAAGTTGCCGCGGCAATTACTACAGTATGACGATCCTCGGGATAAAAAATAAAGTTTGCTCTTCGTGAGCAAACTTTATTTTTTTATTGAGCAGTATAACCACCATCGATAACGACAGCTTGTCCAGTTATACCTTTAGCTTTTTCACTCGCTAAAAACATTGCATAATCAGCGATTTCTTGTACTTGTAATAAGCGTTTTTGTGGTACAAGTGGATAAATGACATCTTCTAAAACATTTTCAAGTGGTACATTTCGTGTAGTGGCTAAGTCTTGTAATTGATTACGTACGAGAGGGGTATCGACATAACCGGGACAAAGGGCATTTACAGTAATACCATGGGTAGCGCCTTCTAAAGCGGCAACTTTCGTTAATCCAATTATGCCATGTTTCGCGCTATTATAAGCAGCTTTTCCAGCAAATCCAACGAGGCCATTAATGGAAGCGACATTAATAATCCGGCCATATTTTTGCTTTTTCATAATCGGAAAAGCATGCTTAATTGCGATAAACGGAGCAACTTGCATAATTTTAATTAGTAGCTCGAATTTTTCAGTTGGAAAGTTTTCAATGGGTGAAACGTGTTGCATTCCTGCGTTGTTAATTAATATATGTAATGAACCGAAATGATTAACTGTTTGAGAAATTGCGGCTGTAATTTCTTCTTCAGATGTAACATCACATTTTAAACCGATAGCTTGGTAGCCTTCTTTTTGTAATTGTTCAGCAGCTTCTTTTGCACGTTCTTCAAGACGATCGGTAATAACAACTTTTGCACCTTCTTTTGCAAAAGCGTTTCCCATTTCATAACCAATACCACTTGCAGCGCCTGTTAAAAAAACAACTTGATTTGTAACCATGATGAAAAACATCCCTTCATAATAAAATTCTCATATTGCTCTATTTAGAGAGTGGATTATAAAAATCCTGCAAAGATTTGGAAAAATAGTGTTAGCTATCTTGTTTTGCAAAATAGTCTCTGCTATACTATTTTGTAAAGCAAGATACTTACGCTTATCTATCTTGTAAAACAAGATAGTGGGAGGATTTGAGTTATGTCGACAAGTCAAATGCTGAAAGGGATTTTAGAAGGATGCTTACTTGCTATTATTTCTGAAGGTGAAATATACGGTTATGAAATGAGTGAAAAACTAGCAACGTATGGCTTTACAATGGCGAGTGAAGGAAGTATTTATCCGTTATTAATACGAATGCAAAAGGAAGGATTAATAATAAGTGTAATGAAGGAATCTCCATCTGGTCCAAAGCGAAAATATTATACATTAACAGAAAAAGGCGAGGAAGCACTTGATGAATTTATGGATCGCTGGGAAGCGATGCAAAGTAGTGTAGAGCGTCTACTTGAGGGGAAGGGGAGTAAAAAATAATGCTATCAAGTGAAGCACGAAAGTTTTTATTAGATATGAGATTATTTTTAGCGGCAAAGAGTGTGAAAGAAAGCGACATTGAAAGCTTTATCGAAGACGCAGAACTTCATTTAATAGAAGGTGAGACTGATGGGAGCAGTGTAGAAGAAATTTTCGGAAGCTCACCGAAAGAATATGCAAATGAACTTGTAAAAGTGATGGAAAGAGGTAGGCAAGAAACGTGGAAGCAAATTGGTTTTACAGTAATGAATATCGTTTCGTTTTGGATTATTGCTTCTATCCTAATAGTGAATAACGGATTATTACAGATGTCACTTATTCAGTGCGTGGGGTATAGTTTGTCATTGATTTTAGTTGTTATAGGTCCTAATTTTCTACTTCGCAAAATGACCTTCGTAACAAGTTTTACAAAAACGTGGTTTTCTATGTGGTTTTTAGTTATGATTGCGCCAATGTTTTTAATGGGGGTTGTTACAGTATTAGATGTGATATATCCTACAAAAATGTTTATATTCACCCAAATGCAAAGTTATATATTAGCTGGTGGTATTTTCATCATTACAGTAGCGATAAATATATATTTTGATGGATGGTTTAAAAACTTATATTTAATCATTCCACTTTCGATTATGTTAGTGTTTAAAACATTTACATCAGAAGATCTCGTGCCGATGTTATTTCAACTTATATGTTTATACGGAAGTTTGTTTGTTTTAATTTTCCTTGAAATTATGATGAAGACGAATAGAAGAGAAGCGATTAACTAAGGGAGGGATTATCATGAAGATTTCTAAAGAAGGAGAAAAGTTTTTAATTGATACGAAAGTGTATTTAATAATAAAAGGAATTAAAGAAGAAGATGTGGACGCTTTTCTAGAAGATGCAGAGCTTCATTTAATAGAAGGAGAGCAAGAAGGAAAGACGGTAAGTGATATATTTGGTGATTCGCCAAAAGAGTATGCGGAAGAATTAGCGAAAGAGATGGAGAAGGATAAAGGTGGAAGTATAAAGACTATTTTAGGAATGATAATTGGAATAGGGGGATATTGGTTACTTACAAATATTTTATTTGAAAGCCCAAATCATGAATTTACATTAACGAATGTACAATTGATTGGATACCCAATTGTTTTAATGATTACGATTGTAGGAATTATATTTGCTTTTAAAATGTCATCATTTAAGAGTAAAATAAAAGAATTTAGCATTATTTATGTAGCATCTTTGCTACCTATTTTATTGCTAGTATTATTAATGTTTATGAATAAGTGGTATGGGACACCTGTATTGCAATTAACTACTATGCAAAGTTATATATTAGCTGGAATTGTCTTATTAGTGTTGTTAATTGGTGAAGCGTACATACTTGGATGGATTGGAATATTAGCTGTTATCGTGCCATTATTCATTATGTTTGTATTTAAAGGATTGGGAGAGAAAAATCCATATTGGGGAATGTTAGAGTCTATACTTCTGTACGGTAGTTTATATGTATTAATGCGTTGGTCTTTCAAAAATGAGGAGAAAAAAACTGTAAGCTAGTAGTTTGGAAGGAGGGAATGCGATGCTTTCTCAAGAGTCACGAGATTTCCTTGCAAATACAGGTACTTATTTAACAGCAAAGGGGATAAGTGAAAAAGATATTGAATCCTTTTTAGAAGATGCAGAAATGCATTTAACTGAAGGTGAAAAAAGTGGTAAGAGTGTAGAGGATATATTTGGTGATTCACCAAAGGAATATGCAAATCAACTTGTAAAAGAAATGCAAGTTGATTATAAACGGAATTTAGGATGGCTAGCTACAGCTATTATGAGCATATTATGCTATTGGACTGTTCCAGATCTTTTATTTCGAAATTTAAATGAACCTTACATCATTTCTTTAATAGGGTTAATTGGATATCCGATTATCTTAGTGTTAATGATTGTGGGAGGGATATTATTTTTAAGAGGTGCTAGTTTTCAACGGAGTATGTTGAAAAAGAGCTTACTGCTATTTGGAGCAGTAATACTTACTTATTTACCAGTATTAATAATGTTTTTAAAAGATTGGTATAGTTTTCCTTTTTATGAAATCCCTCAATTAGGAAGATATTTAATTGGAGGAGTTCTACTAGTGATAACAACGATTGTGAATGTTCGGTCTCTTGGTTGGGTTGGTTTGTTTGTGTTAGGAATCCCAATTTTTATGATAGTGATGGTTGAACAACTAGTAAGAGTATTTTTCTAATGAGAAATTCTAGAAATAAAAGAAGAGGATGAGCATATATGTAAATCATACTTATATGTATATTAACTATTATGTTTCTAGAATTAATGACTTTAGGAATTTATACTGCCTTCACCAAAAGAGCATAATTAATATTTTAAACATCACGATATATTTTGTTCCTCGTTTTAATAGGAAAGTGGCTGCTCTGGATATACAATAAATTATTTCCAAAGAAATACTATATTTTGATTTTTAGAGGGATTCTGCTTAGGTGTATAATGTATCCTTTGCAGCCGGTATATCGTTAATTAATTGGAATAGATTGTTTTAAACAATAACAAAATCGTTACTATTTTTTTCTTTGCAATAAAGCACTTTGTAAAGAGAGTGCTTTTTGTTCGTTTGTTAATAGCGACTGAATATGAACATTTTCAGGGCGCGGGACTATCGGATACATAAGATTTGTTGGAGAAGGATGGTGCTCCGAGCCAGTTGGGGAATGGGGATCTGAGTGAGTAAGTTTTCCGTGAACACGTCTTGTAAATAAAATATGACCAATTTCGTGAGCGAGCGTATATATATTTTTCATAGGAGCAGCCGAGTTCGTTAAAACGATATACCCTGTAAGTTGCTGCTGTTTTGCTAAAGAGTAAGCACAGGCAATTACTGCTGTTTCTTTGAAATAATCACTGCCAATATAACAAATGTAAAGGTCGCATGCAGGAGCTTCATTTACACACGTTTGAAAAAAGGATGCTAATTTTTCCTGGCTTTGAATAGAATTTTTATAACTAATTTCACGGTCAGAAAAACGGAAAAGTTCATTTAAAACAATTACTTTTTGAATTTGAAATGTAATCGGGTGCCAAATTGACTCTGCAACTGCTAAATCTTTTGCGATACGGTCATTAGAAATATCGGCGCCTGGAGTAATGCAAATACATATATTGACGTATGGATCCATAAGGAACACCTCAACTGAAAAAATTCTTCCTATAATATATGTTGGGAAAAGACCCTATGTATGGATAAACGCCTTGTTTATTACAAGTCGAAAAAATTTCATAGTTCTATAACGTAGTGTGATCATCTTTTTGATATAGTAAAGAAAAGGGGGAGAATATATGTATACATTAAAAATCGTTTCAGACAGAGAAGCTCTTTATCAATTTGCAAGTTATGTAAGAGTTGTGCAAGGGGTGGAAGATGTATATGTAGAGGTGGGAGAACCTTTATATGAACATCCATTAATGAAATTTTATGTACATATTAAGCTGGAGGAAACATATGACCAGCATAAAGCGTTACAAGAAATAGCAAGATTAGTAGAATTGGGACGCTTTACATATGTTCATTATCGTAATGATGAAATTGAAGAAGCTTTTGAAGCTGTAAAATATGAAAGTTTTAAGAAATAAAGGTGAAAAAAGGAGGCGAAAGCTTCCTTTTTTTCTTTAAAATTACATCAACAAAAGGAGAAAAATTTTGTTATGATAAGGAAGGGTGAGGAAAGGAGAGTTTACATATTGGGGTATATTGAAGAGTTACGCAAAGTCGTTGGTACAAGGCCGCTTATTCTAGTAGGGTCAGCAATTATTATCTTAAATGATAATCAAGAAGTATTGCTTCAATATCGTTCAGATACATATGATTGGGGTGTACCTGGTGGCGCGATGGAGCTAGGAGAAACGACAGAAGAAACTGCACGCAGAGAACTATTTGAAGAGACGGGACTAAATGCGAAAATTATGCAATTTATCGGGGTTCTTTCGGGAAAAGAAGTGTACTTCCAATATCCAAATGGAGATGAAATTTTTAATGTAATTCATTTGTATCAGGGTCATCATGTGAGTGGAGAATTAAGGCTTGATCATGAAGGATTACAGCTTCAATATTTTCCGGTAGATAAGTTACCGAATTTGAATAAAACAACAGAGAAGATTTTACAAAAATTCCTATACGCGTTAACAGAATAGAAGGTTAATTCCTTCTATTTTCATTATATTAAATATTTTGATTTTTTAGTATGTTTATAGTATGATAGGTGTAGACATACATCTTATGGAATTTCACCTAAAAACTGACTAGGGTACATAAGAGAGGGGCAAGTGCAAAATGCATAATGTTGTTATTACAGCTGCAGTTCGTTCGCCAATTGGAACTTTTGGGGGAGCGCTAAAAAATGTAACGCCAGTAGAATTAGCTGTTCCTGTACTTCAGGAAGCTGTAAAACGAGGCGGGGTAGAACCACACGAAGTTGATGAAGTGATTTTAGGTCATTGTATTCAAAGAACTGATGAAGCAAATACGGCGAGAACGGCTGCATTAGCGGCAGGATTTCCTGACACAGTTACAGGTTATACAATCCAACGCCAATGTTCTTCAGGTATGCAAGCAATTATGTCGGCTGCAATGCAAATTCAATTAGGTGTAAGTGAAGTTGTCGTTGCAGGTGGAGTAGAAGCAATGAGTTCAAGCCCTTATGCATTGAAACAACACCGCTGGGGACAACGCCTACAACACGGAGAAATTCGTGATACGGTGTGGGAAGTGTTAGAAGATCCAATTCATCATATTATGATGGGGGAAACAGCGGAAAATTTAGTTGAACAATATGAAATTACAAGAGAGGAACAAGATGAAGTTGCGCTTCGCAGTCATACATTGGCGCTAAAGGCAATCGAGTCTGGATACTTTGACGATCAAATTGTTCCTATTACGATAAAAGAACGTAGAAAAGAAGTAGTATTTTCGAAGGATGAACATCCACGTACAGATATTACAGCAGAAAAATTAGCAGGATTAAAACCAGCTTTCCGTAAAGATGGATCTGTAACTGCAGGGAATGCATCTGGTCTGAATGATGGAAGCGCGGTTCTAGTATTAATGAGCGAAGAAAAAGCGAAAGAAAAAGGCTTACAACCGTTAGCTAGAATTGTTGGATATTCAGTAGCTGGAGTAGATCCGAAAATTATGGGTATTGGACCAGCACCAGCAATTCGTAAAGGATTAGAAAAAGTAGATTGGTCATTAGAAGATGCAGATTTACTGGAAATTAACGAAGCTTTCGCTGCACAATACTTAGCTGTAGAGAAAGAATTAGGCTTAGACCGTGAAAAAGTGAACGTAAACGGTAGTGGTGTAGGACTTGGACATCCAATTGGTTGTACAGGAGCTCGTATTACAGTAAGTTTAATTCACGAATTAAAAAGACGTGGTTTAGAAAAAGGAATTGCCTCTTTATGCGTTGGTGGTGGTATCGGGGTTGCCTTATTTATAGAAGCACTATAAAAAAGAAGCAGCTATTGCTGCTTCTTTTTTTACGATTCAAATAGATGATGAAATAATCGATCACGATTTTCAAAGAAAAGTTTTGTTGTTTGGTAATGCTCGGTTTCTTCTAATGTGGATTCGTGAATTCCCTCTTGTGTTAAAGAATATATAGTGGATTCAGGATAAGCCATTAAAATAGGAGAATGCGTCGCAATAACAAATTGTGAACCTTGTTCCGCTAGTTCGTGCATTCGAATGAGCATGGAAAGTTGTCTCATCGGTGATAGAGCTGCCTCAGGCTCATCTAAAATGTATAAACCTTGTCCTGAAAAACGATTCATAAATAAGGAGAAGAATGACTCACCGTGTGATTGTTCGTGAAGTGAAACACCGCCATAAGATTTTATAGCATCTATTTCATCAATATAAGAAGCAACATTATAAAATGATTCAGCACGAAGAAAGAAACCGTCGTTTGGTATATTGAAACTTTTGGAAATTCGAAGGTATTCATGTAAAGATGAATGTGAATCGTTTGTGCTAAAGCGAAAGTTTTTCGTTCCACCTTCTGCATTAAATCCTAAAGCAATTGCAATTCCTTCTAGTAATGTTGATTTACCCGTTCCGTTTTCCCCAATAATGAATGTTACATTTGGGTGGAAAGCTAGTGATTGTAATGTTCGGATAGCGGGTAAACAGTAAGGATATGCAGAGAAACTAGGAATATTTTCTTTTTTTAATGTGACATTTTTTAAAAAGGGTACGTCAATCAATATATAAACCTCAATTCATAAAGGATTTTGATTCTAAAAAGGCAGCAAATACAAGTGTAAGACAGCTTGCGGCTAGAATTGTATACTGAAGTGCGCCAAAACCGAGACCTTCCCAGCCGAAAGTCATCCTCTTCCATATAAAAATGAAAAGAACGCTCATAAAGCCAACGAGAGCAGGCGTGTATTTTATAATTTTTAAGTGCTTCCATAGAAAAAAGCTGGTGTATGTACTTAAAAACAAGATAAACAGAACAAGAAAAAAGACAAGTGTTAATGACACGTAAATCCCTCCTTATTTTCTGAATATTTCATGTGGATTATAACATGTAAAATATCATATTCCAATGTGAAAATAAATATTGCATCAAGATCAATTCTCTCGTTATGATAGATGGTATTCTATTGAAAATATGAAGAGGAGTTACAATATGCCGTTTGCATTTGCACATCCAGCAGCAATTCTTCCTTTTGCGAAAAAGCATTCTCAATATATTTCAGTAACGGCTCTTATATTTATCGTTCATGCGTTCGTAAATCCCTATTTTCATATTTTCCAAATTGGAGGTATAATAGTATCTGGACTGACAAGTTCATTTTGTGGACTTCTCATTGTTTCTATAGTTTACAAGGCAAGGGACTAATTTTATATTCATGAATGATAGTGTTAGGAGAAATTATATGATGAAAGCATGGAAAAGTATTTTTGTTTTATGTAGTTTTCTTCTTATGTTAAGTGGTTGCTTCCATCAAGAAGAAAAGAAAGTTGAACCGAAGAAGAAAGAAGTTATTCCTGAAACAAAGGAGTATGGCGGGCGTGAGCTGAAAAAAGTAGGACAAAAAGTGAAAGAAACAGGGTGGGGTACTTTTAAGTTAGAACAGATTCATTCTGTGAATCAAACATTTGAAGTAGCGCCAATGAAAATTCACGTACAAGATGTGAAAGTAATCTCATTATCACAGATGAGTAAAGAGGCAAAAAATACATTAAAAGTATATACGGCATTAACTCCTGAAGAAGTAAAGCGTAGATTAGGAGATAAAGTAAGTCAAGAAGATGCGGATTTATATGCATCGCTAAGTGGAACAGAGATTAGTGATACGATTCGTTACGTTGAAATTACATATAAGGTGGAAAATAGCGGGAATAAAAATATGCAATTTTTCTCTATGAATGATGTTACGATTAATGATAAGCAACATTTTAAAGTAGCAACGCAAAACTTTTTATATGATGAAGATACGCTCGTTGGTACAAAAAATGTATCAAGAGAAGACTACAAGCCTGGTGAAACAAGAGATGGTATTATCGGTTTAATACTTGATGATGGAAAAGAAAAGGTAAAGGATATTAAGTTTACAACAGATAATGTAGTGGCAGGAGATACAGAAACGCAAGATGTTGTAAAAGAGCAACAAACTTTTAATATCTCACTTTCTGAGTAAGATATTTTTAAAAACATGTAAGAAAAAACAGTCAGCACTTATAATATTATGCTGACTGTTTTTTCTGTTCTTTTATGTATGAATCTACATTTTGAAAAGGTACCTTAATTTTAAATGCATCTTTTTGTTCACGAAATTGCTTTTCATTATAGGGGCCAAAACGTTTATTATGCTTTACGTCAATAATCCAATAATGCTCACTTTTTTTATTTGTAATTGCTGCGTCAGGATTATTCGGATCTGACTTTTCCTCAATTTGTTTTGCAATAATGTATTTATCATCCCAAGCAATGTCTGTAATTTTTGCAGGAATGTATTGTGTGGCATATACAGCATCTTGCGTGGGGAAAAGTTCAAATGCATTTCCAGAAGTACGTATGAGTTCATATTCATCGTTAATCGTATAAGTTATATGATTTGTATTTCCAGCACAACCGGCTAATAGGAAAGCGACGAATAGGATTATCCATTTTTTCAATATGGGAACCTCCTTTACAATGCTGTTGTAACACATTGTACAAGAAAAGTAAGAGAAACGCTAGTTTACAATGTTTTTTAGAAGTGGTACGATGAGACGGGTAAAGAAGGATATGAAGGAGTCGACATAAAATGAAGTTAAAGATGCATCGTCCAGCGCTTGTAATGAATCGCATAGGTGCTTCCCTAATTGACATGTTTTTAATCTCGGTTATGTATGGTGCAGTAGTAGCTATTATGACCGGAAATTATAGTGCTATTTTTAATCGCTTTAATATTAGTTTTGGTGATTATAGATATGATCTTGCAGTAGTTTTTATATTAATGGTGATATATTTTATTTTATTACCTTTTATTTGGAACGGTGTTACCCTTGGTAAAAAGGTAACGAGAATAAAATTAATTTCACTGAAGAGTGAAAAGTTAACAATACAAACATTAATCATACGATTTTTTGTATTGTTATTACCTAACATATTATTACTTGGAATTCCAATGTTATGTAACGTATATATGATGTTATTCCGCAAAGATAATTGTGGTTTTCAAGATTTAATTACAAAAACGAAAGTGATAAGTCTTGTATAAGAAAAAGACCTTTTTATACATATTATAAAAAGGTCTTTTTTTCTTATTATATATTTTAAAGGGTATATAATAAGAAAAGGTTAATTCGATATCATTTTTGTTTTTAATAGATTGAAAATTAAGAAAATGTTACAATAATTAAAATAATATCTTTATATAATAAGGGGGAAATTGAAATGACTGGAGGTAGCGTAATCTTTTGGGGGATTTTAATTTTCATCGGTTTAGTGTTCGATCAGCGTAATAGTAAGAAAAAAGAAGGAGTAAAAAAGTAATCGCTTACAAATGAATAAGCAACTTTTCTTGCTTGCAGACTAATCTCATAAAGGAGTATACTGAATGACGGTAAGACTTATAGAAGGGGTAATGAAAATGAAGCTTGCAGGAAAAGTTGCCATCGTAACTGGCGGTGGCATCGGTATTGGACGTAATACAGCTCTTTTGTTGGCTAAACAAGGCGCAAAAGTAATTGTGACGGACATTGATCAAGAAAGTGGACAAGCAACAGTGGAGGAAATTACGAATCTAGGCGGAGAAGCACTTTTTGTATCCTATGATATGGAAAAGCAAGGAGATTGGCAACGCGTAATCAGTATTACTTTGAATGCATTCAGTCGCATTGATATGCTTTTTCAAAATGCTGGTTTATATAAAATAGATTCTATATTTTCACGCCAACAAGAGAACGATTCCAATGTACTTTGTATTAATGACGTATGGATAGAGATAAAACAATTAACGTCATCTTTTATGAAACAGCAAGAAGAAGTGGTGCTGAGTGACTTACCGATTTTCGGTATTATTGGCACGAAAGGACAATCATTTCATACAGTAGAAGCCCTCGTATAATAATGAAAACCGCCCTCAATATATGTGGACGGTTTTTTTGTATGTTATATTGTAGGAAATTATTTTTTAACGAATACGTTGTTCGGTTTGGCTATCAAAGAAATGCGCTTTATTCATATCAAATGCTAGTTTAATTTGGTCACCAGGTGAGAATGTATGTCTTGCATCAACACGTGCTGCAAAATCTTGATTTCCAAGTTTCATATATAAAATAGATTCAGCACCTAACAATTCAGCAACTTCTATTTTTGTTGTGAAGGCAGTAGATTGTGAAGCTTCTAAAAATAATAGTTCATCATGAATGTCTTCAGGACGAATACCTAAAACAATCTCCTTATTTACATAGCCTTGTTCACGTAATAGTTTCATTTTTCCTTCAGTTACTTTAATTTTTATTGCATTGTCTATAACGAAATCGGTTTCAGTTAATTTACCACGGAAGAAATTCATCGCTGGAGAGCCGATAAATCCACCAACGAAAATATTTTCAGGTGTTTCATATACTTCTTTTGGAGTACCGATTTGTTGAATTTTTCCGTCTTTCATAACAACAAGACGAGAAGCCATTGTCATCGCTTCAGTTTGATCATGCGTTACATAAATTGTTGTCGTTCCAAGGCGGTGGTGTAACTTAGAAATTTCTGAGCGCATTGCAACACGTAATTTAGCGTCTAAGTTAGATAAAGGCTCGTCCATTAAGAACACTTTCGCGTCTCGAACGATTGCTCTCCCTAACGCAACACGTTGACGTTGTCCACCGGATAAAGCTTTCGGTTTTCTATCTAAATATTGTTCCAGTCCTAAAATTTTTGCTGCATCTTTCACACGACGATCAATTTCATCTTTTGGTATTTTTCTAAGTTTTAATCCAAATGCCATATTATCATACACACTCATATGTGGATATAGAGCATAGTTTTGGAAGACCATTGCGATATCGCGATCTTTTGGAGGGACATCATTCATTAGCTTACCATCAATTGAAAACGCTCCTTTTGAAATATCTTCAAGTCCAGCCACCATTCGTAATGTTGTAGATTTTCCGCATCCAGAAGGACCGACAAATACGATAAACTCTTTATCTTGAATGTGTAAATTAAAATCTGTTACAGCTGTTACGTTATTATCATATATTTTATAAATATTTTCTAATTTCAGTTCTGCCATGGTATTTCCCCCTAGAAATAATTATGCAAACGTTTTCTTTGAGTTCATTATAAACTAATAGATTCAAAAAATAAACAAAAAAATAAAACGTTTTCATACATTGGAAGAATATTAGTAAATTTCGTATGTTTTCTTAGAAAAATAAGAATAAAAGTTGTAAGCGCTATTTTAAATTAAGATAGAATCTGTTATCATTCATTAATGAAAACGTTTGCGCCTTAAAAAAGAAAATCGAATTATTAATGAAATGGGGTAGCATAATGGAAAAACAGTGGTGGAAAGAAAGTGTAGTATATCAAATTTATCCTCGTAGCTTTATGGATAGTAACGGTGATGGTATAGGTGATCTTCGTGGTATTATCTCAAAGCTAGATTACTTAAAAGAATTAGGAATTAATGTAATTTGGTTATCACCGGTATATGAATCTCCAAATGATGATAATGGTTATGATATAAGTGATTATTGTAAAATAATGAATGAGTTTGGAACAATGGAAGATTGGGACGAGCTATTACATGAAATGCATGAACGTAATATGAAACTTATGATGGACTTAGTAGTGAATCATACTTCTGATGAACATAATTGGTTTATTGAATCACGTAAATCAAAAGATAATAAATATAGAGATTACTATATATGGCGTCCTGGAAATGATGGAAAAGAACCGAATAACTGGGGAGCAGCCTTTAGTGGATCTGCGTGGCAGTATGATGAAATGACAGATGAATATTATTTACACCTGTTTTCTAAAAAGCAGCCAGATTTAAACTGGGATAATGAAAAAGTAAGACAAGATGTTTATGAAATGATGAAGTTTTGGTTAGAAAAAGGAATTGATGGATTCCGTATGGATGTTATTAATTTCATTTCTAAAGAAGAAGGGTTACCAACAGTTGAAACAGATGAAGAAGGGTATGTTTCAGGTCATAAGCATTTTATGAACGGTCCAAACATTCATAAATATTTACATGAAATGAATGAAGAAGTATTGTCTAATTATGATATTATGACGGTTGGTGAAATGCCTGGTGTAACGACAGAAGAAGCGAAATTGTATACTGGGGAAGAACGAAAAGAATTACAAATGGTATTCCAATTTGAACATATGGATTTAGATTCGGGAGAAGGTGGAAAATGGGATGTGAAATCATGTTCACTCCTTACCTTAAAAGAGAATTTAACGAAGTGGCAAAAAGCATTAGAGCATACGGGATGGAATAGCCTGTATTGGAATAACCATGATCAGCCTCGCGTTGTATCTCGTTTTGGTAATGATGCAATGTATCGCACTGAATCTGCGAAAATGTTAGCGACGGTTCTTCATATGATGAAAGGAACACCGTATATTTATCAAGGAGAAGAAATCGGAATGACGAACGTTCGATTTGAAACAATTGATGAATATAGAGATATTGAAACGTTAAATATGTACAATGAAAAAGTGGTAGACCGTGGTGAAGATAGAGGAAAGGTAATGGAATCTATTTATATAAAAGGCCGAGATAATGCTAGAACGCCGATGCAGTGGGATGATAGAGAACATGCTGGATTTACAACAGGTGAACCTTGGATTACGGTAAACCCTAATTACAAAGAAATTAATGTGAAACAAGCAATCCAAGATAAAGACTCAATTTTTTATTACTACAAAAAATTAATTGAGCTACGCAAAAATAATGAAATAGTTGTGTATGGATCATATGATTTAATATTAGATAATAATCCTTCTATTTTTGCATACGTAAGAACATATGGAGAAGAACAACTTCTTGTTATTGCAAACTTTACTGCGGAACAATGTGTATTTGAATTACCTAAGAACATTAGTTATAGTGAGGCAGAGTTATTCATACACAATTACGACGCGGGAAGCGCATTGATAGAAAACATGACATTACGTCCATATGAAGCAATGGTATTTAAATTGAAATAAGAGAAAGCCTTATACTACTTCGGTATAAGGCTTTTTTGTCACCATTTTAATATAGAAAATCCATATGGTGGAAGTGTAACTTGTAATACACTTGCTTCCGCTGAAAATTCTTCGTTTGTATAAATGTTAATGATTTTCTTTCCAGTAACATGGAGAGGCAGTGAAGCTGTAATGTCACTATTAGTCGGATTTAAAACGAAAAAGATAGTTTCATCTTCAAATGTTTTCGTATAAGAAATATAATTATGTTCATCATTTGCTTCGATGAATTGGAAAGTACCATGTCCTCCAAATGCTTTATACTGCTTTCGTAATGAAATTAATGTTTGTACATGTGTAAATAATAGATGATCTTGTTCTTTCATATCCCAAACCATACATTTGCGGCAATCTGGGTCCATACCGCCGTCCATACCAATTTCGTCTCCATAATAAATACAAGGAGAGCCGATGAAAGAAAGGTGGAATACATAAAGTAACTTTAACTTATTTTTATCTCCGTTACATGTTGTCAATATTCTTGGTGTATCATGGCTGTCTAATAAATGAAATGCTGCTTCATTTACATTCATAGAGTAGGAATGGAGAGATTCTGTTATTTGTTTCATAAATTCATTTGCCTTAATGGAATCGTTAGCAAAGTAGGACAGTAGAGCGTTTGTAACAGGATAGCTCATTACAGCGTCAAATTGATCTCCTTGTAGCCATGGAAGTGCATCGTGCCAAATTTCTCCTAAAATATATACTTCAGAATTTAATGCCTTTATCTCACTTCGGAATTCTCTCCAAAAGTTATGGTCGACTTCATTTGCTACATCAAGGCGCCAACCGTCTATATTGAATTCTCTTACCCAATAACGCCCTACTTCAAGTAAGTATTCTTTTACATCCGGGTGTGCTGTGTTTAATTTCGGCATATACGGTGTAAACGCGAAAGTATCATAATTCGGGAGTGGCTCAGTTCGAATTGGGAACTCATGAATATGGAACCATTCTTTATATGCTGACTGCTCACCATTTTCTAGTACGTCTTGAAATTTATCGAAAAAGTATCCACTATGATTAAATACAGCATCGAGCATTACTTTTATACCGTGTGTATGACATGCCTGAACGAGTGCTTTGAACGTTTCTTTTGTGCCAAATTGCGGATCGATTTCCATGTAGTCAATTGTGTCATATTTATGGTTTGAATGTGCTTTGAAAATAGGTGTGAAATATATTCCCGAAATTCCAAGCTTAACAAGGTAATCAAGGTTTTGAATAATACCAGCAAAATCTCCGCCGAAAAAATTAGTTGGAGTTGGCTCAGCGCTGCCCCAAGGAAGGGTGTTTTCTGGATTTAGCGTACGATCTCCATTAGCGAACCGTTCTGGGAAAATTTGGTACCAAACAGTATCTTTAATCCAGGAAGGTGCTTTGAATACATCATTTGCATGAATAAATGGAAAACAGAAAAAGTTACCAACGTCATCATTTGGAATGCTGGAAAAAAATCCACGTTCGGCATAAATAAGCGTTTCTGTCTCCGTTTTTAATTTGAATCCGTAACGTAAGCGCTTAAATTTTGGCTCGATAGCAATGGACCAATAATCAAACAATGCAGTAGAACCAGTTTTTTTCATCGGTGTACTTGAAGAAATCCACTTCCCGTCTTTCCATTCATAAGGATCACCATAAATAAGAGTGGCGCTTTGAACATCGTCTCTTTTAGTACGTATTCGGATGTGAATCGTTTTTTCATCGTAAGCATATGCATAATTATCTTTTGGCCTATGATAAACGGCTTCTTTAAGCATATAGAAAATCCCCCTTTAATATCTCCATGCATATTGTTCCCTTAAGTATAATAATAAAGCATATGTTGCAAACGATTGCTTTTTGCATAGCTTTAATATTGCTTATAAGAGTAGTATTCATTTCATATAAAGTCAATGTATAAAGAGTGTAGTAATAATATTTTTAAATTAATATTTGCAAAATGAATAAAAGAATGTATAATGATAGACAAATAGCGCAAACGTTTTCATAGATTGAGATGTTGTTTGCGCTTCTATTAAACTATCCAATGCAAACGTTTTCAATTATTAAGGTACATATACAATTCAGGGAGGTTTTTGGGATGAAGAAAGCATTATCATTATTAACGGTTTCAGCATTATCAATTGGTATGTTATCTGCATGTGGACCGAAAGATTCAGGGAAAAAAGAAGAAAGTAAAGCGAAGAAAGATTACGATCTTCTCGTTTGGGAAGATGATAAAAAAGGTGTTGGTTTAGAACCAGCAGTGAAAAGCTTTGAGGAAAAATATAAAGTAAAAGTAAAAGTTGTTGAAATGCAAATGACAGATCAAGTGAAAAAGTTACGCCTTGATGGTCCAGCGGGGACAGGACCAGATGTTGTAACATTGCCACATGATCAAATTGGTAACGCAGTAACAGAAGGTTTACTTTCTGAAGTGAAAGCTGATGATGCGGTAAAGAGTAAATTTACTGATTCATCAATAAAAGCACAGACATATAACGGAAAATTATATGGTTTACCAAAAGCAATTGAGACACCAATCTTTATTTACAATAAAAAATTAATGCCAAAAGCACCAGAAACGATGGACGAGCTGTTTAATTTCTCAAAAGAATTTACGAAGGATGGCAAGTACGGATTTTTAACATTAGGAGATAACTTCTACTTTGCTAATGCTTTCATGGCAGGTATGGGTGGTTATGTGTTTGGTGAAAAAGATGGAAAGCCAAATGCAAGTGATGTTGGATTAAATAATAGCGGAGCAGTACAAGGTGCTGAATATCTTCAAAAATGGTACAAAGAAAAGTTATTCCCAAAAGGTATTATCGGTGAATCTGGTGGACCTGCTGCTGATGGGCTATTTAACGAAGGAAAAGCAGCATCTATCATGAACGGCCCATGGGCGTTCCAAGCAATGGAAAAGAACGGAATTGATTATGGTGTTGCTCCAATGCCGAAATTACCAAATGGTCAACCAATGAAAACGTTTGTTGGGGTTAAAGGATGGCATGTAACAAGTTTCTCTAAACAAAATGATTTAGCTACAAAGTTCACTGAATGGGTAACGAATGAAGAAAACGCAAAAATTAGATTTGAGAAAACAAAAGAAATTCCTCCAGTAAAAGCAGTAATGGAAGATCCAATTATTAAAGATAACGAAGCTGCAAAAGCAGTTGCAACACAATCTGAAAATGGAATTCCAATGCCAAACATTCCAGAAATGCAAGAAGTATGGAAACCAGCTGGAGATGCGCTTCAATTAGTTGTTACGGATAAAGAGGCACCAAAAGCAGCGCTTGATAATGCAGTGAAGCAAATTAAAGGTAATATTGAGGCAAATCATAGTAAGAAAAAATAAGGTGAAATTCGTGCTTCTAATATGAGGGGCACGAATTCTCTCCCAGAAAAAAGGGGGAAGGAACATGCAAACATCTATGGAACCAGCAAACGGCCTAAACGGTTCAAAACATAGGAAAATGGCAACCATGTTATCAATCATTCCAGGCGTGGGCCAAATGTATAATAAACAATTTGTAAAAGGTCTTATTTTTCTAGTATTAACAGGTTCATTTATTGTAGCCTTTGCTGATTTATTAAATATGGGATTATGGGGAATTGTAACGCTTGGGACAGAAGTTCCACGTGACCATTCTGTCTTTCTATTAGTAGAAGGAATCTTGGCACTCATTGTCATCGTGTTTGGACTTGGAATATATGCATTTAATTTATATGACGCATATCAAAACGGGAAGAAACGTGATATAGGAACACCATTAAACTCTGTAAAAGAGCAATACCGTAATTTACTAGATCAAGGTTTTCCATATTTAATGGTTTCACCAGGTTTTCTATTACTTATCTTTGTAGTTGTATTTCCAATCATCTTCGTAATTTTAATTGGATTTACGAACTATGATTTATATCACTCTCCTCCGGCTAAATTAGTAGATTGGGTAGGATTTAAAAACTTTATTGATATCTTTACATTACCGATGTGGAGAGAAACGTTTTTAAGTGTATTTTCTTGGACTGTCATTTGGACATTCGTTGCAACGACATTACAAGTTGCGCTTGGTATTTTCTTAGCGATTATCGTAAATCAGCCTGGTATTAAAGGGAAGGCAATTATTCGAACAATCTTCATTTTACCGTGGGCAGTTCCAGCATTCGTATCTATTCTTGTTTTCTCAGGTATGTTTAATGAAACATTTGGAGCAATTAACAATCAAGTATTGGCTTTATTCGGAATTGAAAAGATTGCTTGGATGACAGATCCATTTTGGGCGAAGGTTGCTTTAATTATGATTCAAACGTGGCTTGGATTCCCATTTGTCTTTGCAATGACGACAGGTATATTGCAATCGATTCCAGGAGAATTATATGAAGCAGCTACAGTGGATGGAGCTACTGCTTGGCAACAGTTTCGTAAAATTACATTACCACTTGTTCTATATGCAACAGCACCAATATTAATTACGCAATATACGTTTAACTTTAATAACTTTAGTATCATCTATCTATTTAACGGCGGAGGTCCTGCTGTAGCTGGACAAGACGCAGGTGGAACAGATATTTTAATTTCATGGATTTATAAGTTAACGATGACTTCGGCGCAGTACGGGAAAGCAGCAGCTCTTACAATGATATTATCGTTAATTGTTATTACAGTTGCGTTATGGCAATTTAAGAGAACAAAATCATTCCAAGAAGAGGATATGATGTAAATGAATATTAAAAGACAAAAGATGTTACGTCTCTCATTAAGTTATCTCGTTATTTTCGTAATGTGTGCCATCATTTTCTATCCATTATTATGGATTATTGGCTCATCGTTTAATCCGGGTGATAGTTTATCTGGATCAAGTATTATTCCGCAAAATGCAACGTTAGATCATTATCGTAAGTTATTAGATTTAGAGAATAGTAATTATTTACTATGGTATAAAAACACATTAAAAGTAAGTGTTTTAACGATGATTTTTTCAGTGTTAGCAATTAGCTTTACTGCTTATGCATTCTCGAGATACCGTTTTGTTGGAAGAAAAAATGGTTTATTAACATTTTTAATTCTGCAAATGATTCCAAACTTTGCAGCGTTAATCGCTCTATACGTATTAGCGCAGTTAACAGGATTAATTGATACGCACCTTGCATTAATTTTAATTTATGTAGGCGGGGCAATCCCAATGAATACATGGCTTATGAAAGGGTATTTTGATACGATTCCGAAAGAATTGGATGAGTCAGCTCGTATGGATGGGGCAGGACATTTCCGTATTTTTTGGCAAATCATTATGCCACTTGCAAAGCCGATCGTAGCGGTTGTGGCGTTATTCACTTTCATCGGTCCATTTACAGATTTCATTTTAGCGAGTATTATTTTGCGCACACCAGAAAATTATACGTTAGCAGTTGGGTTATATGAAATGGTAGCGAAGAAATTTGGTAATGAATTTACAACGTTTGCAGCGGGTTCAGTATTGATTGCAATCCCAATTTCAATTTTATTCCTATCATTACAAAAATACTTTATCTCTGGTTTAACTGCTGGAGGTACGAAAGGATGAAAAATGGGACATTACGTCCCATTTTTCTTTTCATCTCCCTATAAAAAATTTTATAGGGAGATGAAAAGAGATTTGACATCACATATGAAAAGAAGTGAAATAAATAGTATATTATAGTATAGGAAAAAAGAGCTATATCCCTTACAATACATGGAGAGGGAGAATAGGATAGGTTTTGCAAGATAGAATCAATGAAAGTTTATGACTTCTCCTATTACTTGCAACGGGTGCAAGATAAAAATATATACAAAATGGCAGAGAATTGAAAGGAGGGGGATTTTTATGACAGTTACAATTAAAGATGTGGCGAAGAAGGCGAATGTAGCACCATCCACCGTTTCTCGTGTAATTGCTGATAATCCAAGTATAAGTGAAAAAACAAAGCGTCGTGTTCGGAAAGTAATGAGTGAACTAGGGTATCATCCCAATTTAAACGCAAGAAACCTAGCTAACCAAACAACAAAAACACTTGGCCTTGTTATGCCAAGTTCTGCAAGTAAAGCTTTTCAAAATCCGTTTTTCCCAGAAGTTATAAGAGGGATTAGTTCATTTGCACATGTGGAAGGGTATGCGCTTTATATGTCGACAGGTGAAACGGAAGATGAAATTTTTAATGGTGTTGTAAAGATGGTGCAGGGACGCCAAATTGGTGGCATTATTCTTTTATATTCAAGAGAGAATGATCGGATCATTCAATATTTGCATAAACAAAATTTCCCGTTCGTATTGATCGGGAAACCATATGATCGTAAAGAAGAAATTACATATGTAGATAATGACAATTATACAGCTGCAAGAGAAGTGGCAGAATATTTGATTTCATTAGGTCATAAACAAATCGCGTTCATCGGCGGTGGATCTGATTTACTTGTAACGAGAGATCGTTTGGCTGGTATGAGTGATGCTTTAAAATTAGCAGACATTTTATTGCCGAAAGAGTATATTTTACATTTTGATTTTTCAAGAGAAAGTGGTCAACAAGCCGTGGAGGAATTAATGGGGCTAAAGCAACCACCGACAGCAATTATGGCAACGGATGACTTGATTGGACTTGGTGTGCTAAGTGCACTTTCTAAAAAAGGATTCGTTGTACCGAAGGATGTTTCTATTGTAAGCTTTAATAATGCTTTATTATCAGAAATTGCGAGTCCGCCACTTTCGACAGTTGATGTGAATATATACCAGCTAGGATATGAGGCAGCAAAAGCTTTAGTTGATAAAGTAGAGAATGCGGAGTCTACTGCAAAGTGTATCATTATTCCGCATAAATTACTGAAGCGTCAAACTTGCGATCATTATGCATAAAAAAAGCTAAGAGTTTAACTCTTAGCTTTTTGTTGTAGAAAAGCTTCTAAACGGTCACAGCCTTCTTTTAAAGTTTCGATACTATATGCATAAGACAAGCGAAGGTAGCCTTCACCATATTCAGAGAATGCTGTTCCAGGAACGACGGCAAGTCCAGCTTCTTTGACAAGGTCAAGTGCAAAATCAAATGATGAAGATGTTAAATGGCCAACATATGGGAATAAGTAAAATGCACCTGTTGGCTTTTCAACTGTTAAGCCCATTTGAATGAGTCTATTATATACGTAATCAAGGCGTTTTTTGTATTGATGACGCATCATTTTTGGTGCATCTTTAGCAGCTGTTAATGCTTCAATTGCAGCATATTGAGCGATTGAAGTAGCGCACGTTACGTTGTATTGATGAACTTTTAATATATGCCCAGCTAAATAGCTTGGTGCGAATAATAGACCGATACGCCAGCCAGTCATAGAATGAGATTTTGATAAACCGTTAATGACGATAGTCTTTTCACGCATTTCTGGGAAATGAGCGATAGATGTATGCGTTTGTTCATATACAAGTTCGCTATAAATTTCATCAGAAAGGACGAAAATGTTTTTATCTTTTAAAACATGTACAATATCTTGTAGTTCTTCTTTTGATAAAGTTACACCAGTTGGATTAGAAGGATACGGTAGTACGACGCATCTTGTTTTTTCTGTAATGGCATTTTCTAGTGCATTGGCTGTTAAACGGAAGCCAGTTTCACGAACATCGATAAAAATAGGTGTTGCGCCACATAACCGAATAATCGGTTCGTATCCTGGATAAATAGGGGCAGGTAAAATGACTTCTGTTCCTGGCTCTAAAATCGTTCGAAATGCAACATCAATTGCTTCACTGGCACCGATTGTAACGATGGTTTCGTTTTCAGGTGAATAATGTAAATCGTAGTTATCTTTTACAAAGTTACAAGCTGCCTTGCGTAATTCTAGTAAACCAGCGTTATGTGTATAGCTTGTATAGTTTTCTGTAATAGCCCGTTTTGCTGCTTCTTTTACGAGAGAAGGTGTAGGAAAATCGGGTTGTCCAATTGTTAAAGAGATAAGATTATCATAGTTTTGAATCATGTTAGAGAATTGACGGATTCCAGAAATTTGGATGTCCTTTACTCTAGGATTAATGAATTGTTCCATTGTATCTCCCTTTCTTCCGTTTGAAAATTAAGTTCATTTTAACATATTTTCTATGATTTCGCTTGCGTATATATTATGTAGAAAGAGAGGGTTAACAGAAAAAAAGCCGCTGTAAGCGACTTTTTAATATCCGTATTCCCAATCTATTTCATCTTCATTCCAAAGTACAGAGGATACTTTGCCAAGGTTAACGACTGATTCATTCACAGCACATGTGCAATTTTCTTCTCCTGTTTTATGCTGTAACTCTTCATATACTGATTTCTCAACATTTTCTAGAACGACCAAATTTTCTTCTTTTAAAACAAGCGTAGTACCCGCCATATTTATCTTCCTCCTACTAAAATAATGATCACTTATTTGTAAACATAGATAGTATGGATTATATGCTGTATTTTGCTATAGTTGTCCGTCTCATGAAGTATTTTTTATTTTCTTTGTAATCCGTATTCATTGTATACTGCCGGGCAGAAATTTGGTACAGGGTTTACATTCATTTCGAAAATCTGTAACAATTATTATGTGTTGTTAACAAAGAATTAACAAATATGTTAAGAAAAATCAAAATTTTAAAACAAATAAACCCGTAAAATGATATAATCATATCAAAATACATATAGGGGATGAGAGGCTATGGAGCTGATCCGTGATTTAATGATCCAAATTGCCATCATTATTTTGCCACTATTTTTATATGAAGCGATTCGTTTAAATCGTTATCAAGAAATGCCTCCGAAGCCGAACCGCTACTTTATTATGTTTTTATCTAGCATTACACTCGTTCTCTCCATGACATACTCTATTTGTTTTGGTGATGTTTGTGGGTATAACTTTCATCTAATCCCAATTGTTAGTGGTTTTCTATATGGCGGGATTGTTGGTGTAATCCCGGCCGTTATTTTTGTTGCATATGAATGGGCGCTAAAAGGAGTGAGCCTTCTTCCAGTCATAGAAGTAATATTCCTATTGATAGTTCCACTGTTTTTATCAAAGAAATGGTCTCTATTTTCAAGGGATAAGAAGCTGATTTTAGCATTTATGATTTCATCATTGTACGTGCTTGTTTCTTTAGTGATTGGCATGATTAACGTTCTGTTAGAAACAGGGTTTACACCGTATATTTCGCACCTATATAGCGGATATATATTTGCTTCGCTTATTATGGTTATGACAATGGTATTTCAGGTGTACTTAACAGAATATTTAAACGAAAATGCAATACTACGTACAGAGATGCAAAAGTCAGAAAAGCTTAATATTGTAAGTGAGTTAGCGGCAAGTGTTGCACATGAGGTTCGAAATCCGCTCACTGTTGTTCGTGGTTTTATACAATTGCTAGAAAGTACGGAAGATGTGAAGAATAAGGATTATATGCGTCTTGTACTAGCCGAATTGGACCGAGCGGAACAAATTATTTCAGATTATTTGAATTTAGCAAGGCCACAAATTGAGAAAAAGGAACACATTTGTTTATCGGCGCAATTAATAGAAATGACTACACTTATGTCATCATTTGCAGCGATGCAAGGTGTATATTTGCAAGTTGAGATTTCTGAAAGTCTTTATACAATCGGTGATAAGACAAAATTGAAGCAAGCAATTATGAATGTTGTTAAAAATGGTATTGAAGCCATTCAAGGAAATAAAGGATATTTAAAAGTAACGGCTATGCAAAAAGATGAAACGATTGTAATACGAGTTAAAGATAGTGGTGTTGGAATGACGAAAGAGCAGTTAGCAAGGCTCGGACAACCGTATTATTCTTTAAAAGAAAAAGGAACAGGATTAGGGCTTATGGTAACATTTAGTATCTTACAAGCGCATAATGGTACGCTGGAATATAAAAGTGAAAGTGGGAAAGGAACTGAAGCAATTATTATATTACCAGCTGTAAGAAATAAGGAATAAAAGTTACCGATGGAGGGTAACTTTTTATTTTATATTGTTTATTCATTTGTTTTTTCTTGTTTTGCTCGGCTAAATAAGCCTTTAAATGATTGCAAGAATCCTTGTTCTTTTGAGGCAGCAACCATTCTTTTTGTTTCTTGAATTTCACGAATAACTTGCATAAGTTGTGCATCACGATTAATGTCTTTATTATAAATTTGATTTACGAGTTTATTCATTTTTTCTTCTTGCTTAGATTCTCGTTTATACATATGATTCATTAATAAGTCCATCTTTTCTTTCTGAAGGGCATCTGTTTGAGCGGCATGAACCATTAACTCTTGTAGCATTTTTTCTTGAGAGCCTTCTTTTACATAAACTTGTTGCATCAATTCATCTAGCTTTTCATCTTTTAAACGATTTTGGGTAATAAGGGTAGAATTTTGATGAATAATTGCTTCATTTAACTGAGCGAGCATTTCAAGTTTTAACATGAACTCCTCAAAGTTACGTCCATCTTCTTTTTCTTTCGGTTGTATCTCTTGCTTATCTTGTATAACTGGTACAGGTGGGGCCTCTTTTTCTTTTAAAATAATTGGTATCGTTTCTGAAATGTCTTCTTGCAATGTAGCAGCTCTTTCATGTATAGATTTCAATAGTTTCAAATCATCCAGTTTATAAATACGAGCATCAGCTGTTTTGGAAATCATATAACCATGTTCCTCTAACAGTTGACTATATTTACGGACTATATGTTTTGGGATGCCTGTTTTATTCGTGACATCTTTCGTTTTATAGGTAGCTTCCATGATATTTCCTCCCCAAAAAGTATCGTATATATCATTTCAATCTTTTATGAGGACTTCCTTTGAAAAAGAATGTCGGAAGGTTATTAGTTTTCTACAGCATTAGTGAAAAGGTGAAGAAAAATGATAGTTTTTGGCGGAATGGCAAAGAAGAGCTAAAATAATGTCTGAAAACATATACAGGAGAAGTTTGTTATAATAACTGAGGAAAAGAAACTGGTAGAATCATGGAGGTATACATGAACCAATTAAAAGGTATTATCATTTCAATTATTGCAATTCTTTCTATTTTAGTAGCGGTTTATGAAGTACTTGTTCCAAAGGAAACAAGTATCAAAAAAACAAATGCGTATGATCAAGTTCTAGAATTTCCGAAAGAGAGATATCCAGAAACAGGGAAACATATTACGGATGCGATAAAAGAAGGACATTCAGAAGTTTGTACAATCGACCGTGGTGGTGCTGCGGAGAGAAGAAAATTATCGTTAGCTCCATACCCATCAAAAAAAGGGTATGATCGTGATGAATGGCCAATGGCGATGTGTAAAGAAGGCGGAAAAGGAGCACATATCCAATATATAAGTCCAGCAGATAACCGCGGAGCAGGGTCTTGGGTAGGAAATAAGTTAGATAAATACCCAGATGGCACGCGTGTGAAATTTGACGTAAAGTAGTAGTTGCATATTTCATAATGAAGGAGGAGGGGAACGATGGAGTTAACAATTTCTTATTCGCAATTAATGTTGATGAACTATGACGGTGATCAGCCTTACGTTGACTGGACGGATGAGGATTTTGAAAGAGGTTATGCGAAGGCGGATGGAACTGTTATTTTTGAAGCACTTTCTGATTATACTTGTGAAATAAAAGTAACTTGCGGGAAACATATTGAGAAAGAAGAAGTGGTTAGAACGGTTACAGTTCCTTTTACAGTTGAAAATGAATGTATCGTTGTAACAAGTATTCTTTCAAATAAATTTCAAATCCCTATTCCGAATGGTGAGTATACAGTTGTATTACAGGCAACTCCTCTTGAAGAACCAACGGATGATGAATTATATAAAATACAATATGAATTCTTTTTTGAAAGTAAAGAATAAAAAATGGGTTATCCTTTTTGAGGATAACCCATTTTTGTTATGCGTTTGTTTTTAGTAGGGAACGAGCATCTTTTGCTGCTTGCACCATGTGTTCTAAAGCTGGAATAACTTCTTCTGTTCTTCTCGTTTTTAAACCACAATCAGGATTAATCCAGAAATATTTAGGATCGCATACTTGTAAAGATTGTTCTACGATTTTATACATTTCATCTTTGCTTGGTACACGTGGGCTATGAATATCATATACACCTAGACCGATGCCTTTTTCATATGTTGTGTGTTTTAATGTATCAATAAATTCTCCGTGGCTTCTGGATGTTTCAATAGAAATCACATCTGCATCTAATGCGCGAATCGCGTCAACGATATCTTCGAAGTTACTGTAACACATATGAGTATGAATTTGTGTTTCATTTGCTACAGAAGAAGTTGCTAAAAGGAAGGATTGTACTGCCCATGTAATATAAGCGTCCCAATCTTTTTCTTTTAGTGGCATACCTTCACGAAGTGCTGGCTCATCGACTTGGATTACTCGAATTCCGGAAGATTCAAGTAGTTCAATTTCATGACGAAGAGCTAATGCGATTTGATACGAAACTTCTTTTCTTGGAATGTCATTTCGAACGAAGGACCAATTTAAAATCGTAACAGGTCCAGTTAACATTCCTTTTACAACTTTCTTTGTTAAGCTTTGTGCATAAACAGTTTCCTTAATAGTCATTCCGTTAATAAAGGCTACATCACCATAAATAACAGGTGGTTTTACGCAGCGGGAACCATATGATTGTACCCAACCGTTTTTAGTGAATGAGAAACCAGCAAGGCGCTCACCGAAATATTCGACCATGTCAGTTCTTTCGAACTCACCATGAACAAGAACATCAAGACCAATTTCTTCTTGGTAACGAATCCATTTTTCTGTCTCTTTTTCAATAAATTGTTCATATTGTTCATTTGAAATGACACCGTTACGCCATTCTTTTCGTGTTTGACGAACTTCAGTTGTTTGCGGAAAGCTACCGATAGTTGTTGTTGGTAACAACGGTAACTCCAGAGCAACTTGTTGTAATTCGTATCGTTTTTCAAATGGAAGAGGACGTGAAAAATCTTCTTCTTTTAGTGCTGTTCGTGCTGCTTTAACATCTTCACGGTTACGTGCAGCAGATGAGCGAATTGTATGATGTACATTTCGATATGTTTCTAGCTCATTACTGATGCTTTCTGTACCTTGAGTCAGAGCAGAATGAATAAGAACTAACTCTTCTAATTTTTGATTTGCAAATGCTAGCGCATCAAATAGCTCAGTCGATAAGTGGGTTTCTTCTGTTTTATCGATTGGTGTATGCAATAAGCTACAAGAAGGCTGAACGATGAAATCTTTCGTTTGGACTTGTTTTTGTAACGTTGTAAATAACGTAAGAACTTCATCAAGGTCAGCTCTCCAAATGTTACGGCCATCTATACAACCGATAGCTAAAGTTTTATCGGCTGGAAATCCATATTTTGAAATAGCATTTAGATTACCCTCTTTACCATGAACGAAATCTAATCCAATACCGGACACAGGGAATGTAATAATTTCTTCGTAGTTTTCTTCTACGCTATCAAAATATGTTTGTAAAAGAAGAGTCGCATTTGGAACTTCTTTACGAATAGCTTCGTAAATTTCTTTTGCATGTTGAATTTCATCTTTAGTTAAAGAAGCGAAAATCGGTTCATCAACTTGAATGACTTGTGCACCAGCTACATGTAGTTCTGAAAGCAGTTGTACGTATGGTGCAACTAACTGTTTTAAAATCGTAGCAAATTGTTCTTGTGTATAACCTTTAGCTAATTTCAAGAAAGTATATGGTCCTAAAATAACAGGCTTTCCATCTACTCCTAATTCTTGTTTTGCCTCTTCGTATAAGCGAAGTGGACGATTATCTTTTAAAGAGATTTGTAATCCCTCTTCATATTCAGGAACGATATAATGATAGTTTGTATTAAACCATTTTGTCATTTCGGAAGCTACGTGATCTTTAGAGCCACGCGCCATTGCAAAATATACATCAAGGTAAGATGTAAACTCAGAAAAACGTGATGGGATAAATCCTAGCATATAAGCAGTATCCAAAACGTGATCATAATATGTAAAATCGCCAATTGGAATGAGTTCAATCCCTTTTTCCTGCTGTACTTTTACATGTTGAAGGCGAATTTCTTTCATTGTTGTTAAAAATTGTTCTTCATCGATTTTATTGGACCAAAAAGCTTCCAATGTTTTTTTCCACTCTCGTTGTAGTCCGATACGTGGATAACCTAAGTTACTTGTTTGAATTGCCATTTTAAATTCCTCCCTAATTGAAAGTAAGCATTTCCGTTTACTAGGAAATACCTATAACAAAAAGTACAAAGGCATAGAAAATAAGCCTTCCTTTTTGTTTTAACACCTCATCATCATCCGTGAATCTATCAGTGTTGTTAAAACAGGCAGGTCTCCTGACTTATGCTTCATATAATTTCTTTCACCTTCCCGTTTTCACAGTGGCACTAACAAAGAAATCTCAGCATTTACAGTGGCGGGACCGTGTTGGAGTTTCACCAAGCTTCCCTTTTAAACACGAAACGAAATGTTCGTGTACCTATTTTCCTTTTGAAAGGAAGTTAACAAGCAATATGATATTGAAACAAATTCTAACACAATTTTTGGAATTTTGTCTACTGTTTTAAAATAAGAAAATTCTAAAGTTTTTTATTTTAATCATTTTTATTTTTCTGATTTTTCAAAGTGAAGAAAAGTGAGTACTTGTATAGAAATAAGACGCCAGTATGTTATTTGAAAAACAATTTATATTCTGGAATAAGAGAGGGGATTGGATGGTTCATTTCGAAATAGTAAGTTATCACAAAAAAGAACAAGATTGCTGTATAAAGATGAATATACTAAGTTTATAGAAAAGTGAGATTTTATGAATTTCAGACAAAGAATTGAATACAGTTTGGATGAAAACCAACATCCTTTTTATATAGAATTTTAAGAAATAACTTTCCATTATGGGACGTTAGTGATGAATAAATCTTAGATTTTCAAACGACTGTATTGTTATATTTTTGAGCACCGTGAAGTATCTTATATCGAAAATTAAACAGCTATATGATACCCCCGTCCTAAATTAGAACGGGGATATGCTTATGTTAGGTTTTAAAATTAAATAACTTTATTGTCTTTTTACAGTTTTTTCTTTGTAAGTTTAATCCTCATCTATATCAATCTCTGAAAGCCGCCCTGCAACTGCATCTGTAAGAAGGGTGTTTAACCATTGCAATTCAACTGTAATATGTTCAATAACGCTTTGTAAAATATATAGTTGTGCACGTGGAATTTGTCCTTTACTACAATCATAAATAGTTTGCATTTTATGTAAATATTGAACGGTATCATTTTTCTTCTTTTCTAAAATGGGAATTAACTCTTGATCATCACCAAAATGAGCGAAAGAGAGTGCTGAATAAATTGGTTTATATATTTGATTTTTTGCCTCGAATTGTTTTAATAGTAACGTGTGAAATAACCGTTTTCCTTCTTCTGTTATATGAAAGATTGTTTTATCTGGTCTATTCGTATCTCGAACAATTGTGGTAATACGAATTGCACCCTGCTTTTCTAATTGCTCGAAGGCGTAGTAAAGTGATCCTTTTGCATATTTAATATAACAATCCATTTGTCTTTCTTTCATGATGTGCTGCACTTCATATGGATGTTTATCTCCTTCGAGTAGCAAGCCGAGAATGACTAATTTCATGCTCATGCTGTTTCAACTCCTGTATATAGAAACTTAATCCCGATTGGTGAGGGATTATAATCAGTGGGAATGGTTCTTTACTGATCAAAGATTTACTTTATATATTATAAACGGCATACCCTTTTTCATAAAGGGTATGCCGTTTCTTTTTTCTATACTAACTTACTTGCTTTTGTTTTTGTTTCGTTTTTGGTCCGGTAAAGAGGCGTTCATTTCCCATAAGTAAAATACAAATAATACTTAATACAGCCGGGATAAGTGCCCAGAAGAATGTACTGGCAATAGATGTAGCAAGAGCTTCTTTAATACCAGTTAATATTTCAGCTGGCATTTTATCGGTAGCACCTGGTGATAATAAGAAACTTGTGTCTCCGCCCTTTGGAGCTAATTTTGCTAGTTCAGGAGGGAACACAGTGTTTAGTTTATCTGTAAAAATATGATTTTGAATGGTACCGAAAATCGTTACACCAAGGGTCATACCGAGTGAACGGAAGAATGAGTTTGTTGATGTAGCAGAACCACGGTCTCTCATTTCTAATTTGTGGATAGAAGACATACTTAAAACTGAGAATGAGAAACCAACACCAAGTCCAGCGAGAACCATAAATAGCGTTACGAGTACACGTGGTGTGTCCATTGTTAAAGTACTTAGTAAATAAATACCAAGAACGAAGAAAACACCAGACATAATCATGATATTACGATAACTTGTTCGAGAAGCTAACTGTCCACCTGTTTGACTTCCAATTACAGAGCCGACCATCATAGGTGTTAAAATCAATCCAGCATTTGAGGCTGAACCACCGAGAACACCTTGAACGAAGATTGGGATATAAACTGTACAGATGATAAAAGCGGCACCATAGAAAAAGGCAACTCCTTGGCTAGCTGCGAATAAAGGTTTTTTAAATAGATGGAAAGAAATGATAGGCTCAGTTGCTTTTCGTTCTACGAAGAAGAAAATAATAAGCATAATAACAACTGTTGTAAATAAACCGATAATTACAGTGGAATTCCAAGCGTATTCTTTACCACCAAGTTCTAAGGCGAACATTAAGCAAACGATACTAATAACAAGTGTAATAGCGCCAGCCCAATCAATTTTTTGTTTACTAAATTCTAGAGATTCACTGTAGTATTTAGTAATAAAGAAGAAGGAGATAAGTCCTAATGGAATATTAATATAGAAGACCCAATGCCAACTTATATAGTCTGTAATATAAGCGCCTAATAAAGGACCGAATACACTAGATGTCCCGAAAACCGCACCGAATAGCCCTGTCATTTTTCCGCGCTTTTCTGGTGGGAATATATCGTACATAATTGTGAAGGCGATAGGCATAAGAGCACCGCCACCAATCCCTTGAATTGCTCTATAAATACTTAGCTGCTCAATACTAGATGCTGTTCCACAAAGTGCAGAACCAAATAAGAAAAGAATGAGGCCACCAATATAAAAGCGTTTCCGTCCGTACATATCAGAAAGCTTTCCGAAGATAGGCATACCCGCCATTGTTGCTACCATATATGCAGACGTGACCCAAACGAACTTGTCAAATCCTCCTAGGTCTCCAACAATTGTTGCCATTGCTGTTGCAACGATTGTATTATCCATTGCTGCCATTAAAATACCAAGTAGTAAACCAGCAACAACAAATTTTGTCTTGTTGGAGTCTTTTTTTGATAATTGAGATTCCAAATATAACCCTCCTTTAATAATAAGTACACTATATTAAGTTTTGAGTGCAGCGCATAAAGATTTGAAGTATAGTTCTTTCAAATAATTTACACAAGTGCACTGACAAAGCCATAAATAATATTATAGTCAAATTTGACTATAAGGCAAACTTTTTCTTCCGTCAAAATATTCTGTTGTATGGGCAGCGAAAGAGTGAGTAATACTTAATATTGGTATAAAGTCAATGAAGGAAATTGTAAAAAAATATTTCAGTAAGAATCCCTTCTGTTAACAGAGGAAAAATGGTTTTTTCTTTATATTGTCGAATAGGATAAAAGGAAGAGTAATAACTATATATCGTTTGTAACAAGCGTTACTAATATCGTGTAGGGAGACAGAATAAGGTCGTATGGATGATGCATCTGAAATGGGGTGAATATTATTATGAAAATGTGGAAACGAATTTCGGATCAAGGAAGGCGTTCAATCCAGCTACAACCGGTATTATGGATTGATGGCTCAAAAAAGGAAAATGAATGTCCTAATGTAGCAGTTACATTACAAATCCGTAGTATGTATAAAGAAAAATTTTCATATGAACTGACCTATGATGTAAACGACATACTTATTATTCGAATTGAAGTCGAAAATAAAGGAATGGAAATGATTTCACGAGTTGTAGTAAGTCATATGATTCGAGATTATTTTGCATATATTCCAAATTCATTAAAGGTTGATAAGGGGATGAGCGAGTTTCTGTTCCAACTTGTAAGGTGGCGAATCGATAATTTATTACCGAATGAGAAGGTAGAACTAATTTGTAAAATAAAAGCAAATAAAGATAAAGCACTCAAAAATGCATTATTTCAGGCTACATATACATTTCAATATAAAGGATTGCCATATGGTCCGCAGCAAACAAATGAAGTTGTTGTGCGGCAATGATAAAAAGGAACCTGTATGAAAGGTTCCTTTTTTAGTGAAGGTTGTGTTTTTTGAGTATTTTTTTTTGCTCGACTCCTTTTTTTCCTACATAATTATTTTTATAACCAAAATATAGAATGAAAAGAAAAGAAATAACATTTACAATAGCGTCAATTTGATCATTTGTAATAAAGTTTACTCCGAAAGAATTAAATAGTAATTTTAAGGATAACAGAAATCCTGCTAGTAAACGTATAATATCTGATAGATTTTCTTTTTGTAGCAAATAGGTCCCTCCTTTCTAAAAACGATATATAGTATATATATGAAATAAAATAGAAATGGTAGACAAGCTTAAGTGAAAATGTACACCTAATATGTACATTTTTTTATTTTGTAGAAAAACATAATTGTTATAGAAACATATATTGTTATAGAAAGGAGGGGAAGTATGAAGCATAAAGGGAAAATTAGTGGATTATTACTTGGGAATACAGTGGCAGTTACAGAATGGATTGCGCTTCAGGATGTAATTACAAAACTGGATTCGCGATCATTTTATACCGTCTTTATTATTTATATATTGCAAATGATACTCAGTTATTATTTTGGACATTGGTATGATAAAAGAGCGAGTGGGCGTATGGATACGGAAGTAGGAGGAATGGCAAGTAATGATTTTGTAGTTGATTTTTTTGAGAAAGTAGCTGCTTTATCAGAACGGGATTCTCATTATATTACAGTGTACATTCTTTCTGTGAAAGAATGGAAAGGACTAAAAGAAACAGTGCAAGAAAAAAAAATGGAGGTGTTAGTACAAAAATTGGAGAGTACGATTGTAAAGACAATTCGTAAAGGGGATGTCGTTACTAAGTGGGATGAAAATAAGTATGTTATTGTGGCAGTTGATAACGGACATGAAAAGTCGACAATAACAAACCGATTAATGAAAAATATTGAAAGTGAAATAGAAAATGGCTTGTTAAGTATGACTTTATTATTTGGAGCTGCTAGTTATCCAGTTGAAGGAAAAACTTTTGAAGAATTGTTAAGAAAGGCACAAAATCAATTGTACCAGCATAGGAATTTGTAAGGAAATAAATAAAACTTTGATTTAAAGAAATATGATATAAAGAAGTTTTGAATGTAACATTTTTTTGACTTTTATTACAAAAAGAACTTTTTTTGTAATAAAAGTCTTTAAAAATATATGGAATAAGCATATAATTATGATGGATGTGTCAATGCATTTTGCACAATGTGTTTCATTTTAAAAGTGTAGAGGAAAGCATGCTCTACACTTTTCCTTTTTAGGGAATGACAAGAATAATTGTAAGTTGTTGCAAGGTAGCGTTTGTACTGTGTAAAATGAACAAAGAGATTATTTGATAGAAAGCGGGAAAGGGAATGATAGAATGATAGACGTGAGAGAACAACGAACATCTTTTATCAGGTGAATGATTACTGTTGTTCTTCAAATTATTATGGCTGTGATGAATTCCGTTGTACTTTTATGTAATACATAGTATGAACAGGTTTTAGAAAGTGCCAAGTAAAAGATGGATATGAAACTGCTATTGAGTTCAAAAACGTAAAATGTAATTTCAAGTAATACAATTTGTACAAGCATTATAAACAATATCAATGATTTTCGTAAAAAAGGTGCGAGTGTGGAGTTTATAGAAGGATATATAATTTCATAGCTTTTTACACGATGATCGTATATAAGTAGGAGGAAAAAGATGTTGAAATATAGTAAATTAGCAATTGTAACTGCATTATCAATGATTTTACTAGCCGGTTGTTTCGGACCGAAACCAGAAGAGGAATTATATGTAGCGTTTGAAAATGCTGCAAAGCAAGAAAAAACAATGTTTGAAGATGCAAAGAAACTTGAAACTTTAGAGAAAGAGGGACAAGAATTATATAACCAGATTGTGCAAGAAGGAAAAGATAATAATCAAACTGTTAAGGAAAAATTGAATCAAGCAGTGAAAAATACAGATGAACGAGAAAAAGTGCTAAAAAAAGAAAAAGAATCTTTAAATAAGGCACAAGAAGAAGTGACATCAGCAGATAAATATGTGAAGAAAATTGAAGATAAGAAATTAAAAGATCAAGCGGATAAAGTGAAAAGCACATATGAGAAACGACACGATTCATTTAACAAGATGTATGATAGCTATAATAAATCGTTAAAACAAGAAAAAGAATTATATACAATGTTACAAGATAAAGGTACAAAATTAAAAGATATAAGTGAAAAAGTAAAAGTAGTAAATCAATCTTATAAGGATATTGAATCAGAAAAAGATAAGTTTAATGAATTCACGAAATCTTATAATACAGAAAAAATAGCTTTTTATAAACAAGCAAATATTAAAATTAAAGAAGAGAAAAAATAAAACAGTTTGGCCTACACTTGGCCAAACTGTTTTATTTTTTTGTATAAGTACGACTATACCATGGGACAGGTTCACTTAATTTTTTTTCTTGTTTTAGTGCTTCAGGACCAATATAATCTTGAAGTGTTTTTTTTGCTACTGTTAAAGATAAGGTTGTTTTCGGGTTTCGATAGGAGGATTCAAGGTGACCAAGATGTGGTAGGATTCGAAAATCTTCTTTCGTAGGAGGGATATGGAAAAAATAATCGCCTAAACGTATAAGAACATCAGATTGTTGTTGGCTAAAACGTGGATTTCTAGAAAAATGTAATCCTTCTTTAATAGCTTTTTTTTCAGCAATTAAACGTTCTAAAGCTGTTTTTTTTAACCAGTATAAATACTTAGGATTAGTTGCGGCTTTAGCATGACGATTCACAACGAAAATAGATTGAGCTAGTCGATTAATAGAATGTTGGTTTTGTAATTGAGATTGTGGTTGTGAAGGTTTCATATTGAATCTCCTTTCAATTTTTCATTATTATACCATAAATAAAATAGGTTTTTATTATATGCAAAAAATGATTGTATATATTTTCAATATTAAAGCAATATTGTTACAAAAAACAACTATTTTGTATAATAGTAATAGAATGTGTTTTAGAAATTTGATAATGAAAGAGTGAGAAGTTTGAAAGAAATATTAAAACAACAATACGCCATTATAGATATTGGCTCTAATACAATGCGTTTAGTTATTTATGAAAAGCAAAACGGAGGTTTTTATAAAGAGATTGAAAATACGAAAGTGGTCGCTCGGTTAAGAAATTACTTAGTCGATGGTATGTTAATTCAAGAAGGAATAGAAGTATTGTTACAAACATTATTTCAATTTCAAGAAAGTACACGATTCCATCAGTTGCATCATGTACTTTGTGTTGCAACAGCGACAATTAGACAGGCCGAGAACCAAGAGGCAATTAAAAAACTTGTTGAAGGACAAACAGACTTTACTCTTAGAGTATTATCAGAATATGAAGAAGCACGTTACGGCTATTTAGCAGTTATGAATTCAACTTCGTTCTCTGAAGGAATTACAGTAGATATTGGTGGAGGGAGTACAGAAGTTACATACTTTCGTAATAGAGAGATTTTAGAGTATCATAGCTTTCCTTTTGGAGCACTTTCTTTAAAGCAACAATTTATTAAAGAGGATATACCTACTGAAGAAGAGTTGGAAAAGATTCAAACGTACTTAGAACATCAATTTCGAACATTACCATGGTTAATTGATAAGAAATTGCCTCTTATTGCAATTGGTGGTAGTGCGAGGAACTTAGTAAAAATTCATCAAAATTTAATTTGTTATCCTATAGCAGGGGTACATTTATACAAGATGAAAGAAGAAGATATTAAAAATGTGAAAGAGGAATTGGAAGCATTGTCGTTCATAGAACTTCAAAAATTGGAAGGATTGGCAAAAGATCGAGCAGATACAATTATTCCAGCAGTCGAAGTATTTCATACGCTTGTTAATGTGATAGAGGCACCAGCATTTGTATTAAGTAGAAAAGGGTTACGAGAAGGTGTTTTCTATGAAGAGTTGACAAAAGATTTGGGGATTTCATATTATCCGAACGTAGTTGAAGAAAGTTTGTATTTATTATCACATGAATATGAAATGGATATGGAATTTGTAATGCAGCTTATTAAACATGGAAGATTGATTTGTCAACAGCTTGAAGAAACAGGACTGATTTCTATGTCAGTACAAGACTGGAAAGTATTCCATCAAGCAGCGAAAGTATTTAATATAGGTAAATATATAGACGAAGAAGCGAGCCGCTTACATACGTTTTATTTATTAGCGAATAAAACAATTGATGGTATGATGCATAAAGAGCGAGTTAGATTAGCGCTTATTGCGTCTTATAAATCAAAAATGTTATTCAAACAACATTTGTCTCCATTTGAAGGATGGTTTGATAAAAACGAACAAAAAAAAATTCGCCTATTAGGGGCTGTTTTACAATTTTCAGCAGCTCTAAATATAAGACAAAGATCGCTTGTTGAATCGATATCTATAACAGAAAGTAAAGAAGGATTAACATTTAAAATTGTATGTGAGCAATCGGCATTAGCGGAAAAAGTGCAAGCTGAAAAGCAAAAAAAACAGTTGGAAAGAGTATTGAAAACGACTATTAACTTATCCTTCGAATCAAAATGTTAAGTTGTACGGATGTCTTTACAAAAAATTAACACTTTGGAATATTGTAATTTGTTAAAATGAAAGTAACTAAATTATAGTAAAAAAGTTTCAAGGGGAAGTGTGAAGAGGATGGAATTATTGAAGGGGAATACAGTAAATTTAAATGATACAGCTTATTACAATAATAGAGAATTAAGTTGGTTAGCATTTAATGAACGTGTACTACAAGAAGCACAGGATGAAACGAATCCGCTCTTGGAAAGGTTAAAGTTTATTAGCATTTTCAGCTCAAATTTAGATGAATTTTTTATGGTACGCGTGGCAGGATTGAAGGATCAAGTGAGTGCCGGTTTTAACCAACCAGAGAATAAGGCTGGCTTAACACCAAAAAAACAATTAAATAAAATTACGATAAAGACCCATGAATTAATGACTGTACAATATGATACGTTTAAAAATTATGTGTTGCCAGCGCTGGATCTAGAGGGGATTGAGCGTTTAACATTCCTTGATTTAACGAAAGAACAGAGAGAATTTATAGAAGAGTATTTTGATGAGCAAATTTTCCCAGTCTTAACACCTGTAGCTATCGATGCATATCGTCCATTTCCGATGTTATTAAATAAAAGTTTAAATCTAGCTACTCTTTTATATGATGAGAAACAAGTGGAGGAAGAAAACCGTACGAAGTTAGGAATTGTACAAGTTCCTTCATTACTCGAACGTTTCATATTTTTACCGAGTGAAGGGCAGAAGCATAAATTCATTTTATTAGAAGATGTAATTAGTGGTTTTACTCATAAATTATTTACAGGATATAAAGTATCATCTGTTACTCGTTTCCGTATTACACGCAATGCAGATTTAACAATTCATGAAGAAGGTGCGAGGGATTTATTAAAGGTGATTGAAAAAGAATTGAAAAAGCGTAAGTGGGGAGCTGCTGTACGTTTAGAAGTTGGCAAAGAGCATATTGATGAAAGAGTATTAGCATTATTATATGAGGTGTTGGAAGTAAAAGATGAAGATGTGTATATAATGGATGGACCGTTAGATTTAACATGTCTATTTTCTTTATATAAAAAGCTAGCTCCTTTATATGAACATCTAGTATATCCGGCTCTTATTCCGCAACGTCCTCAAGACTTAGGTGATGCGGAAGATGTATTTGAAAAAGCGATTGAGCATGATATTTTATTACATCATCCTTTTGAATCGTTTCAGCCAGTAGTTGATTTTGTCCGTGATGCGGCAGACGATCCGAATGTACTTGCGATTAAACAAACGTTATATCGAGTAAGTGGGGATTCGCCGATTATTCAGGCGCTAAAGATAGCGGCTGAAAAAGGAAAGCAAGTGACAGTATTAGTCGAATTAAAGGCAAGGTTTGATGAAGAAAATAATGTGCATTGGGCTAAAGAATTAGAACAGGCGGGCTGTCATGTTATTTACGGTGTAAGTCACTTGAAAACACATAGTAAAATTACGCTAGTTGTACGAAGAAAAAACGGAAAAATTGAAAGGTTCGTACATCTTGGGACTGGAAATTATAATGATGCAACAGCAAAGTTATATACTGATTTCGGGTATATTACATCACGAAAAGACTTTGGGGTTGATGCAACAAATTTCTTTAATTATTTGAGTGGTTACACAACAAAGCCACATTTTCATCATTTATCGGTTGCGCCATTTGATATAAGAGAGCAATTTATGGATTTAATAGATGAAGAGATCCGTTATCATAGGCAATATGGAAATGGATATATTATCGCTAAGATGAATTCATTAACAGATAAACCATTAATAAAAAAAATGTATGAAGCATCACAAGCTGGAGTAAAGGTAGAGCTCATCGTTCGAGGAACATGTTGTTTAAGACCTGGCATTCCAAATGTAAGTGAAAATATTCGGGTAGTTAGTGTTGTCGGGAGGTATTTAGAACATAGCCGAATTTATTATTTCCATCATAATGGAGAAGAGAAAATATACTTATCTTCAGCTGATTGGATGACGCGGAATATGGAGAAGCGAGTAGAAATATCTTTCCCGATATTAGATATTGAAATGAAGGCGAGAATTAAGGCGATTTTACAACTTACATTAGCTGATAATGTGAAAACACGTGAACAGAATAAATCTGGTGACTACTACTATGTTATTAATAGTAGTACAGAAGAAATTGATAGCCAAGTGAAGTTGTTTAAGATGGCGTATCAAAACACAGATGCTGAATAATGAGAACAAAGTAAAAAACCTCTTAAAAAAGAGGTTTTTTACTTTGTTCTCTACTTATTATACGTTCTCTAAATAGAAGGATGTGTAGAGAGAATAGTTTTTATTGTAAGCGTGTTAATGGGTCATGAATCGGTTAAGAAAGGGAATAACATTGGTAGAATTGTTGCGGTACATTAATAATAGTATGGTTGTTGACAAGGTCCACCATAACAAGGATAAGGTGTTGGCGGTGGGAAAGGTGGTGGATATGGTGGATATGGTGGATAATATGGTCTAGGACCGAAAGCTAATGCTCCACCGAGCAGTCCACCAGCAATGCCAGCCAGAAATGGAACGCCAAAAAACGGAAAGAAGCGTGAGTCGCCTACTGGACCAATAGGTGCTGAACGGACTGGGATTGGTTGATAATATGGATACATGAACAAACCTCCTTTATTGGACTCACTTTTATCATATGGTAAATGAAACGTGGATGAGCGCGTACAAGAAAGGATATGTAAGAAATTAGGCGGATTATTACGAATGTTGGAGCTTGAAAATCGTAATTTCAGGTTTTGACATAAATCGGAATGGGACACGTGTTCTTCCAAGACCTCGATTGACATAGAGAGCTAAATCTTGAATTGTATAGAAACCTTCAACATAGTTTTTAGCAAGTGATGGAGTAATAATAGCACCTAAAAAAGGAATTTGTACTTGGCCGCCATGGCTATGACCAGAAAGTTGTAAGTTAACTGGATAGTTAGCAATTTGCGGTGCAATATCTGGCTCGTGAGCAAGAACAATGTTATAAGTGTTTTGCCTCGCGTGTTGTAGTGTCTCCTCTATTTTTGGTTTGCCTAATAGTATATCATCAAGACCGAAAATGGAAATTTCACTATTATCCAGTAGACGGATTCTCTTTTCACTATTTAGTAATAGTTCAAATCCAGATTCACGCATGATATGTTCGTAGTATTCTGTTCCATATCCGCCGTGATCATGGTTACCATAAATAGAAAATTTACCGAAAGGTGCTTGTATATTTTTTAAAATGGATGCAACGAAAGGAGTGTCAGTATATGTTTGATAATTATCAATGAGATCGCCAGTAAAAAGAACAATGTCGGGATTTGCAGCATTAATTTTAGAAACGATTTGAGATAAATGGTGAAGAGAGAAATAGTATCCGAGATGTAAATCGCTAAATTGAAGAATCTTCATACCGTGAAAACTTTTTGGGATGAGTTGTGATTTAAGTGTATGCTCTGTAAAAGAGATTAAATGTGGCTCAATATATTTAGCGTAATAGTATCCGATGCTAGTGGTTATAAGTGAATATAGACAAGTGCGGATTCCAGTTTTTAAAAAATCTCTTCTTGTAATTTTCTTCATAAAAATATGAGTATACCTATTTGACTTATATCACATATGTTCGTTCTATTTACAGGTTACCCAAATCTCCTTTCAGTTTATTTAAAATATATTTTAAATAATAAAAAAGTAGTATAGATTAAGGAAAAATGAATGAAAAGAAACCTCTTTATGTTAAAATATCAGAAAAATTTAAAAATATAAAGATTTCTATTAAATAAAATGATAAAATGAATGTGTATTCATTTTTTGGAGGGGATGTATGTGAAAGAAAAGGTAGTTATTATAACAGGTGGATCGAGCGGAATGGGAAAAGGAATGGCAACTCGTTTTGCAAAAGAAGGGGCACGAGTTGTTATTACAGGACGTACAAAGGAAAAATTAGAGGAAGCAAAGCTGGAAATTGAACAATTTCCAGGGCAAATATTACCTGTACAAATGGATGTGAGAAATACGGATGATATTCAGAAAATGATTGAACAGATTGATGAGAAGTTTGGACGAATTGATATTTTAATAAATAATGCAGCTGGAAACTTTATTTGTCCAGCAGAAGATTTATCCGTGAATGGCTGGAATTCCGTAATTAATATTGTGTTAAATGGTACATTTTACTGTAGCCAGGCTGTCGGAAAATATTGGATTGAAAAAGGTATAAAAGGGAATATCATTAACATGGTAGCAACATATGCATGGGATGCAGGTCCAGGAGTTATTCATTCGGCTGCAGCGAAGGCTGGAGTATTAGCAATGACGAAGACACTCGCTGTTGAGTGGGGACGTAAATATGGAATACGAGTTAACGCTATCGCGCCAGGACCAATTGAACGTACGGGCGGTGCTGATAAATTATGGATTTCAGAAGAAATGGCTAAGCGTACGATACAAAGTGTTCCGCTTGGAAGACTAGGTACGCCAGAAGAGATTGCAGGTCTAGCTTATTATTTATGTTCAGATGAGGCTGCATACATAAACGGAACTTGCATGACAATGGATGGAGGACAACATTTACATCAATATCCATTTTAAAAGGGATGAGAAAATGAATATTTGATTTATTTTTTTACGGTTAAATGTGACGGAATTGTGACATATGAAAGAAAAGTGTTTACAAGAGGTCATATATACGTTATATTTAAGACCTCTTTTTTCTTCATAGTAGAATTGCTAATTCCCCTTAGCATTTTACCCCTCTAATCCCTTCAGGAAAACTGAAGGGATTTTTTATTATTTTTCCGTAAATATCATGTTATAATTTTGAAAAGTAAAGGGAGGGAAGCACGTTGATAGATGCATTAGATGTAATGAGTAACTTAGATAAAGTCCTTCCTTATTATCAAGCTATTTTTAGTGCTGATGAGCATACTGTAATTGGATATGAAGTAGTAGGACGTATTCAAACAGAAGAGGGCATACAAAGTTTAGCGTCTTTCTTTCATGATGATTCTATTCCAAGTGAGTTTCAACTGGAAGCGGATAACATTATAGTAGAAAAAGCTTTAAACCGTTATTTAGAAAGTGATCAAAAACTATTATTATTTATACATCGGAATGCTAACGTATTAATGAACGATGATGATGAAAGTTTGCTTCAACTTTTATTGATGTATGAAAAACAAGGTTTAAATTTGAAACACATTGTTTTAGAGATTACAGAACATGAATGTAAAGAAGATATAGAGCAATTTAATCATTTGCTTATGTATTATCGTACATATGGTATTCAAATTTCGATTAATAAAGTCGGAACAGGTACAAGTAATTTAGAACGTATTAGCGTGTTAGCACCGGATATTTTAAAGGTAGATTTAACAAACTTAAGACAAACTGCACTTTTACAATCTTATCAAGATATTTTATATTCTTTATCATTACTTGCTAGAAGAATTGGTGCGACATTGTTATATGAAGAAATAGATGCTTTTTATCAACTACAATATGCTTGGAAAAACGGTGGTAGATACTATCAAGGGAATTATTTGAAAGAATGCTTACCTGATTTTATTGAAACGAACGTTTTGAAAGAACGACTTGGTAATGAGTGTCATCAATTTATTCAACATGAGAAGAAGAAGTTACAAAAGATTTATAATTTAACAGAAATGTTACGTGATCGAATTGGTGATGTTCTAGCCAAACAGAAAAAGAATGAAGATATAAATGATTGGTTATTACAATTTAGTCAAAGTGTATCACAGTGTAGTTTTCGTATATTTATTTGTAACGAAGATGGTTTCCAACAATCAGGAAACGTTATGAAAAAAGATGGGGAATGGATTGTGATGCCTGAGTATTATATGAAGAACTGGAGTTGGCGTCCGTATTTTCTAGAAAACATCATGAAAATGCGTTTTGAGAATAAGGCAAGACTTTCAGATTTATATGCTGATATTGAAACCGGTGAGATGGTACGAACATTTTCTTTCCCAATTGATGATGAAAACTTTTTATTTATAGATTTATCGTATGAATATTTATATGAAGAAGATGTTTTATTTTAATGCACGAAGAGATTCGTGCATTTTTTGTTTGTTTTTATCATAAATTGGTAATAGTGAAAATGGTGATGAAAATGCTGTCTATCGTTGTAAAGATTTTACGAACGAAACAAGCCCTTTCTTTGCATAATCATTGTTACAATGAATACTACAAAGACAAGTTTTCTTAAAAGGAAGGTGAAAAAATGAGGAAATATGGAATATGGTTAGTGCTATTTGTATGCGTTGCCTTTCTAGTTGGTTATAGTGTTACAACTGTTTTAGGAAAAGAGGAAGTGAAAGTCGATCGGAAAGAAGTGTTTACAACGATCCAAAAGGGTTATGAAACCCAATTTTCAATTCGTGGGAAGCATTTGCCGATGAATAAAATGATAGAAACGTTATCACCATATTTTACAGAGAACTTCCTTCAAGTATTTACAGATGAAAATAGTAGAAGTGATAAACAAAGTGGGGAATATCTACTTCCAGCAAAAGAAGCACCGTTTTCGTTTAATTCAGAAACGAAAATGTCATATGATGAAGAGCATAAAATTTTATATGTATATGAGCGGGCAAAAAGTGGGCAATATCAAATAGTAACATTGCAAAAAGATCAAGGAAAATGGAAATTGGCCGGTTATCATGAAAGCCAAGAACTTTTAACTGAAATAAAAAGATTACAACAATTATAAAGTGAAACTTTAATCAGTGGGGGGCATCTCCCGCTGATTATTAGCCGCCCAAATCGGGTGTTTACTTCCTGAAAATAGCGGGATAAAAATAGGAATAGGTCTTTACCTATTCCTATTCTATATTGAGTAGCTGTTGTAATTTTTCAATTTGAAAACCAGCAACAACTTCTCCATCAATTACAACCGTTGGAGTTGAATAAGAATCATAGTCATATAACAGACGATTGCGTGCAGCGGCGTCTTTTTTTACGTCAAACTCTTCATATACAACGTTATTATGCTTTAAAAATTCTTTCACAATGACACATGGCGGACAATCAGGTTGTGTGTAAACCTCAATTTTTTTCATTGTATTTCCTCCTCTTTTCTGTTTTTTATTATATTCTTCCAGTATAAAAATCGCAATAAAGAAGGGAAAAGATGTTCTTTCTGTTTTTTCCTTCGTATTTCGACAAATTTTTAGTTGAGTTTCTGGCCAATAACCTTTATCCTAGAGTGTGGAACATTTTTTCTGTTATGACGGATAGAATGAGTATAGCTGTAAAACCTATTGGTAGGAAGATCAGAGAAAGGAGAGATTTCATGTCTCTACTCCAAGGAATTTTAACTCGACTTGTTAGTCTACAAGAACAAGCTGAAAGCGGTGAAGTAGCACAACGCTATTTTGAAGTGAACGGTGAGCGCAAATGTAGCGTGAAATTTTTCGATAAAAGTGAAATGTATGAGTTAGAAGTGTATCAACAAGGTGAAAAACCTCAAGTGTATCAATTCGATAATATCGACATGGTTGCAATTGAGATTTACGATATCATTTCTTGATACATATAAAAAAGGTGCTGCCATATGGCAGCACCTTTTTTAGTTCTATTACTTTTTAGTATATATGTATAGGGATTTTTCATTTTTCCTACAATGGTAATAAAGTGAAATTGTAATTAGTGGAGAATCTTCGTCCTATACTGCTTATTAGCCATCACCAATTGGGTGTTTACGTATAGTAAATGGTGGGATGAAAATCATGAGGGGGTGTGTTGTATGGAACGTTTACCAGTGGTGATTTGTCCTAATTGTCACAATGCTGCGGAGATTATTCATGTATTAACGGCTCAATCTAATCAAAATGTAATTTATACGTGCCCAGTTTGCCATTATGTAATTCGGAATATTGAAACGAATAAAGGGTAGGAAGTTATAATTTTTGTTTTTGTCCCATACAATGAGAATACGAAAAGTCTGTCTAATTGAAAGGACGTGACTATGTGGCCGGTGAACATAAATTTTATAATGTTTCAGAGAGACATTTAAATTTTGATATGGTCTTTACCCGTATTTGTAATTTCATTGAAAAGGATCCACGAAATTTATATCGTTTATCCATTGGGACAGACTCACAAGCGCATCAAAAGGATACGAGGTTTATTACGGCAATTCATATTCATCGCGTTGGAAAAGGCGCCTGGGGGTGTTTACACCATAAATCAGTAAAAGATAAGCCAGCAACTTTACGTGAGAAAATATATTTAGAGACGCAATTTAGTCAAGAAATCGCATGCCTATTTACTCCAAATCATATACAAACAATATGGGATTTATTGCATCCATATGCGCAAGATGGGGCTGGATTTATAATGGAAATTCACTTGGATATCGGAAATGATGGTTTAACAAAAGAATTTATTCTAGATATGACAGCGAAAATTCAAGCGATGGGATTAACAGCGAAAATTAAGCCGGATGCTTATGCAGCGTTTAGTTATGCAAATCGATATACGAAATAAAAATAATTTTTATATATCCTTCGCAAAAAACTGAATATTACATCTATTAAATAGGCTGGAAATTTTATATAATAAGAGTAACGATGCGAGTATAAGGAGAGGGGTATATGAAAAGGGAATTTGTTTTAACGGAAGAAGAGGAAAGTTTGTTACTAGATATTTTATTTCAGCAAAATTATGCGAGTGAAATTTTAGCTGTGGAACTTACAGATATTGAGAATGGTTTAAAAAAGACAGATGTGATGCAATATAAAAAAATTACAAGGTTATTTTACAGATTAAAAAATAAAGGGTATTAAGCGCTACCGAAATGGTAGTCTTTTTTTGTGTTGTATGCTAAAATAACTGTGTAATTTTGTTTTTATTGAAATAATGTAAGGACAAAATAATAATGTGAAAACGCTGTCATAAAATATGAATAGAGCCGGTAATTATAAGCAGGAAAAAGGGAAAATGGGGGATGTAACATGATTAGTATTCCGAAAGACGAGTTTCAACAAATTTTTGTGAAAGATTTAATCATTTCATCAGAAAAAGTAGCACATGTCCAAATAGGGAATGGTTTAGAGCATGCTTTGCTCGTTCTTGTGAAATCTGGATATTCGGCGATACCTGTTTTGGACCCGATGTATAAATTGCACGGGTTAATTAGTACTGCTATGATTTTAGACGGTATGTTAGGGCTAGAACGCATTGAGTTTGAAAGACTTGACGAAATGAAAGTAGAACAGGTGATGAAGGAAGACATTCCGGTTCTTAAGTTAGAAGATTCATTTGCGAAAGCTTTAGAAATGACAATTGATCATCCTTTTATTTGCGCTGTTAATGAAGAGGGATATTTTGAGGGGATTTTAACACGTCGAGCAATTTTAAAATTGTTGAATAAAAAAGTAAGGCAGTATAATCGATAATGTGAGAAAAGTGACTTCATAGAAACGGAGAAGTCACTTTTTTTCGTGCATATCAGTTGTGTATGTATTATATTTAAAAAGATAAAAAATATAAGAGTATGTAGTTAAATTAAGGATGAAAAGCTTATTGAGATAAGGTGTATGGAAGCTAAGGAAAGAGGGAGAAAGTTGCAAATTGATGATTTTCAAATGATGGTTGTGTTAGCTCAGGAATCAAATATGAGAAAAGCGGCGGAACGTTTATTTGTTTCACAACCTGCGCTTAGTCAACGATTACAATCTATGGAGAAACAATGGGGAATGAAGTTTTTTATTCGTTCACAAAAAGGATTGACAATTACACCTGAAGGGGAAAAAGTCGCAAATTATGCAAAAGAAATGTTACAAAGGGAAGAGGATATTAAAAGTGAGCTAGCTGTTTTTAGAACAGAAACGCACGGAACATTAAAAATAGCTGTTGCATCAGTTATTGGTCAATATTGGCTTCCTCCTGTTTTGAAGAAGTTTGTGCAAAAGTATCCTTCTGTGAAGATATCGCTGTTTACTGGCTGGAGTAGTGAAGTGCAAAAGCAATTTTATGAAGGAGACGTTCATGTTGCTATACTGAGAGGATCACAAGAATATAAAGGCCAGAAGCAACAATTATTTGAAGATGAACTTTATTTAGTGGATAAAGAAATAAAAGATATTTCGATGTTAAAGGAAACAAATAGACCATTTATTCAATTTAAAAGTGATTCGACTTATTATGGACAAATACAAAATTGGTGGTATGGTTTATTTTCTAATCCACCTAAGCGAACAATTGTCGTTGATCAAATTGAGACTTGCAAACAACTCGTTTTAAATGGTATAGGCTATGCTCTTTTACCTTCTACTGTTTTAAAAGAAGTACAGGAAAATATGTATGAAACACCTGTTCAATTAACGAGAGAAACATGGTTATTGACGAGTGAATCAGCCAGACAATTAAAGCAAGTACAAGCATTTTTAGAAATTATAGAAGAAATTCAAATGGAAAAATAGGATTATTATCTTGCTACTCGCTCTATCGTTTGGTAGAGTAACATTATAAATGGATTTAGGAGGCAACAAGAATGAAAATGGTGGACGCTAACGAGATTATTTCGTTTATTCAAAAAAGTGAAAAGAAAACTCCTGTAAAGGTATACATAAAAGGGGATTTAAAAGAAGTAACATTCCCTGAAACGGTACAAGCATTTGTAAATAAAAAGTCTGGTGTATTATTTGGAGAATGGTCTGAAATTAAGACAATTCTTGATGAAAATAGCAAGCACATTGTTGATTATGTTGTTGAAAATGACCGTCGTAATTCTGCAATTCCAATGCTTGATTTAAAAGGTATTAAAGCTCGTATTGAGCCAGGCGCTATTATTCGTGACCACGTTGAAATCGGCGACAACGCTGTTATTATGATGAATGCAACAATTAATATCGGTGCTGTAATTGGTGAAGGTTCTATGATCGACATGAACGCGGTACTTGGTGGACGTGCAACTGTTGGTAAGAACTGTCACGTAGGTGCGGGTGCAGTACTTGCAGGTGTTATTGAGCCGCCTTCAGCAAAACCAGTTATCGTTGAAGACGATGTTGTAATTGGTGCTAACGTAGTTGTGTTAGAGGGAGTTACAGTAGGTAAAGGTGCAGTTGTAGCAGCGGGAGCTGTTGTAACAGAAGATGTACCTCCATATACAGTTGTTGCGGGTACTCCAGCGCGTGTAATTAAAGAGATTGATGAGAAGACAAAAGCAAAAACTGAAATTAAACAAGAGCTTCGTCAATTAAACCCAGAGAAATAAAAACAAAAAAAGCGTAAGGGCATAAACGGGCTCTTACGCTTTTTATAGATAGAGGTGCAAAAATGGCAGTGAGCAAATTCGTTCAAATTCGTAGAGACTTACACAAAATACCGGAAATTGGATTTAAAGAGTGGAAAACACAACAGTATATTTTAGATTACATAGGAACGCTTTCGAATGAACATGTGGAAGTGAAAGTATGGAAAACGGGTGTCATTGTTAAAGTAAATGGAAAAAATCCAGAAAAAATTATAGGTTATCGTGCAGATATAGATGGTTTACCAATTACAGAAGAAACTGGATATGAATTTGCTTCTATTCATGAAGGAATGATGCATGCATGTGGACACGATGTGCATACAACAATCGGTTTAGGCCTTCTAACAGCAGCTGTAACAGAAAGAATAGATGATGACCTTGTGTTTCTATTCCAACCAGCTGAAGAAGGGCCAGGAGGGGCTCTTCCTATGTTAGAGAGTGAAGAGTTAAAAGAATGGAAGCCGAATATAATTCTTGGTCTTCATATTGCACCTGAATATGCTGTAGGAACAATTGCAACAAAAGAGGGGCTATTATTTGCGAATACATCAGAGTTATATGTCGATTTAAAAGGGAAAGGTGGACATGCAGCCTACCCGCATACTGCAAATGATATGATTGTTGCAGCAAGTCATCTTGTGACACAACTTCAATCCGTTATAAGTCGTAATGTGAATCCTCTTGATAGTGCAGTAATTACAATCGGAAAAATAACAGGTGGTACAGTTCAAAATATCATAGCAGAAAAGTCTCGGTTAGAAGGAACGATCCGAACGTTATCAGTGGAATCAATGAGTCGTGTTAAAAGTAGGATTGAGGCAATTGTTGCAGGTATAGAAGCTTCCTTCCAATGTGAGGCGGTTATTGACTACGGAGCGATGTATCATCAAGTATATAACCATGAAGCATTAACGAGAGAGTTTATGCAATTTGTAAGTGAAGAAACTGATATGAATGTAATTACATGTACTGAGGCGATGACAGGTGAAGATTTTGGTTATATGCTTCAAGAGATTCCTGGATTTATGTTTTGGCTTGGAGTAAATTCAGAATATGGTTTACACCACGCAAAATTAAAACCAGATGAAGAGGCTATTGAGAAAGCTATCGTATTTTTAGATCAATATGTGAAGTGGAAAGGAACTAGAAAGTGAACTTGTTCACCAACTTTGCAAAAATTTAAAATGGGTACTTGTTAGTTCCAGGGCGAAAACAACTTTCATATTTGCTTTGGATAGACATTGGCATACAAATGGATAAAGTAATGAGCAGTGGTTTTGAGCCGCTGCTCATTATTCATTATCGCTTATTGAGAAGATGATTAGCTAACTAGCTTATATATGTTTACATTTCATGTGGAAAGTGTGTAAAATCAAGGTGAAACATAGAAAAAAGGGTGGGGAATTACGTGCAAATTAGCAGTGCAATGTTGTGTTTCGTCTTATATGCGTATGTTATTATTGCGGCGGTGTATTTTGGGATAAGTTTTTATGCCTACCGTCTAGTAGATAATCATGAATATGACGAAACATATAAATGGGTGAAGAGATATTTATCCCCTGTATTAGAAATTATGAATGGGTTTGTGCTCTTTTTATTTATTGGATTAATTGCTTTCTCAACGAGTTTGGTAGGGAATAAAACGACATTATTTGTACTAGGTATCATTATTTTTATGTTGTTAGGAATACGGATTGGTAACACAGTGTTTTGGAATGAAAGAAAAGTAGATGGTTGGACTGGAATGTTAATCCCCTGTATGTTAGCGGCTATCGTGACAAACATAGAGCATGAGTATTATCAATTACATTTTTGGCTCATTATCGTTTTAACAATTCTTTCAGTTTTATACATAAGTACGGTAGTACTAACATACATTGCGCATGAAAAAGGTGATGTTAAAGGAACTCGCTTCTTTAGAGGACGAGCATTATTTTGGAGCGTGCCAACGATGGCGGTTATAGGGATTATTGCGATATTAGTAAATGGGTATCAATTTACTAATTGGCAACTGTTTTTAGAAAATTGGTGGATTTTCATTCTTTCGTTTATCGCTTTTTTAGGTGCAACGCATTATTTATTCCATCAACATCATTATATACTGGCATTGTTATTCGCATTTACACAACTATTATTTGCTTTCTTCGGACAAGAAACGTTATTATTCGTTTTTGAAACATTTAGTTCATTTGGGAATATATTTGTATTTGGTATGTTAATTTTTAGTATCGCATTTTATTTACAACAGTATTTTTATATGCAAAAACAAAAATAAGAAAGATATACAGGTTTTTGTAGTAAATCTAAAGTATGTTACAATAAAAATACATAGTATTCGATGTTATTGGAGGAATTCCTGTGGGTGAAAAAGAGAAAGAATTTGCTGTCATTGGGCTTGGACGTTTTGGTGGAAGTATTTGCCGGGAACTCGCTCAATTAGGTATGGAAGTCATGGCAATTGATTCAGATGAGGATAAAATTAATGAGTTTGCAAATATAGCTTCGCATGCTGTAATTGCAGATTCAACAGATGAGATGGTATTAAAAAGTCTTGGTATTCGTAATTTTGATCACGTAGTCGTTGCTATTGGAGACAATTTAAATTCAAGTATTTTAACAACGTTAATTCTGAAAGAGTTAGGTGTAAAAAATATTACTGTAAAAGCTCAAAATGATTACCATGAAAAAGTATTAAGTAAAATAGGGGCAGATCATATTGTGCACCCAGAGCGTGATATGGGAAAAAGGATTGCTAATAATATTGCATCAAGTAATGTATTAGACTATCTTGAGCTTTCAGATGAGCATAGTATTGTAGAGATTATTGCAAATAAAAAAATTGATGGTCATTCTTTAATCGAATTAGATATTCGTGCGAAGTTTGGATTGAATATTGTAGCGATTAAACGGGGTAAAGAAGTTATTGTGTCTCCTCGAGCTACGGAAAATATTCAAGCGGGAGATATATTAATTGTAATTGGTCATGACGATGAAGTAGATCGTTTTAAACACTTTTTAAGATAATGGAAAAGGACAATACCATGAAGGTATTGTCCTTTTTCTTATATTTCCATAATGATTGGTAAAATCATTGGACGACGTTTCGTTTTCTCGTATAGGAATGGTGCTAATGTATCTGTAATTTCATTTTTAATTTCAGACCATTGTGTTGTTTTGCGTTCCATTACTTTTTCTAAATGAGTTGTAATTAATGTTTGAGCATCATTAATTAAATCACTACTTTCGCGCATATAAACGAAACCACGTGAGATAATATCAGGTCCTGCTGCAACTTTAAACTCTTTCATATCAATGCTTACAACTACAATAACAAGACCTTCTTCAGAAAGAATACGACGATCGCGTAATACGATATTACCGATATCTCCAATACCATTTCCGTCAATGTAGACAGATCCAGATGGTATTTTACCAGCTACGCTTGCTTCATCAGAACGCAGGGCAAGAACATCTCCATTATCCATGATGAAACAGTTTTCTTCTGGAATACCACAATCATTTGCTAACTTCATATGCATACGTTGCATACGATATTCACCGTGAATTGGCATGAAATACTTCGGTTTAATTAGACGAAGCATTAGTTTTTGTTCTTCTTGCCCGCCATGTCCACTCGTATGAATGTTTGACAGTTTTCCGTGGATTACATCAGCACCAGCACGATACAACATGTTAATTGTACGGCTTACACTAATTGTATTACCAGGGATTGGTGAAGAAGAGAAAACAACTGTGTCGCCAGGAATGATTTGAATTTGACGATGAGTACCATTAGCAATACGTGAAAGTGCTGCCATTGGCTCACCTTGACTACCTGTACATAAAATAACAACTTTATTAGCCGGTAGGCGGTTTAGTTGAGATGCATCTATGAATGTATCCTTCGGACAACGAATATAACCGAGGTTTTGTCCGATTTCAATCGCTGCCTCCATACTTCGGCCAAATACAGCCACTTTACGGTTGTTTTCAACAGCCGCTTCGACAACTTGTTGCAAGCGATGGATATTTGACGCAAAGGTTGCGAAGATAATACGACCTTCTACTTTGCGGAAAATATCTTGAATACTATCACCAACACGGCGCTCAGACATTGTAAAGTTTGGAACTTCACTGTTTGTACTGTCAGATAAGAGACAAAGTACACCGTCTTTTCCGATTTCAGCCATTTTTGTTAAGTCCGCTGGTTCGCCGACTGGTGTGAAGTCAAATTTGAAATCTCCAGTATGAACCACTTGTCCTTGAGGTGTTTTCACAACAACTCCGTATGAATCTGGGATACTGTGAGTTGTACGGAAGAAGGAAACAGATGTCTTTTTAAACTTAATAACATCATCTTCTTGAATTTCATAAAGTTTTGCTTTACGAAGTAATCCGTGCTCTTCTAATTTGTTTTTGATTAGTGCAATTGCTAATTTTCCGCCATAAATCGGAATGTTCACTTGACGTAATAAGTAAGGAATTCCACCAATATGATCTTCGTGACCATGTGTAATGAATAATCCTTTAATTTTATCTTCGTTTCGCACAAAATAAGTGTAATCTGGTATTACATAATCGATTCCGAGGAGTTCGTCTTCTGGAAACTTAATTCCAGCGTCAATTATAATAATTTCATCTTGAAATTGAACAGCATATGTATTTTTACCGATTTCACCAAGTCCACCTAAAGCAAAAACGGCTGCTTGATCATTCTTTAGAAATTTCATATGACTATACGATTTCCGCTAATGTTAAATCAGCGTTTTCTTTTTCATATTCAAGATGATTGCCAGTCACAGACTGAACGAATTCGATATTATATGCGAACTTATTTAATTTTTTACGAACATCCTTTTCAGACGTAGCCTCTAAGTATAAAACTTTTGTATTTTCACGTACCGGAACCTCAGTTAATTTTTCTTGATAAAATACTTTAAAAATCATTTGGAAAACCTCTCCTTGTCTATGTTTTGCATTATCTGTTACTTATTATAAAGCAAACAGTCACGATTTTCATGTTTTTTCGAATGAGAATGAAGAAAAAGCCCGAAATGGGCACAATTTAAGCGATTGTCTTTTTACGGACTAGATCTTTTAAATAACGCTTGAGCTTTTTCTTCAGCTTCTTCAGCATGATTACTCCTTCCTTTCCTTATTTTAAACATGCATATTACTAGTGAAAATTCCATCTCTGCTATAAGAAAGAGGACAAAAGTGAATGTTGAATCTTGTCCTTTCTCATACAGGGAAAGTTATTCTATAGTAACGATTAGTAGCCGTTAGTTATAGGTATAGTATGAGAAAAAATAGAAAAGAAAATTCATACGAACAAGTATCCACATTTTTTACTAATATATATGCGGGTTTCATAAATAAGGTCAGAAAGTGAACGCTTTCTTCACAGATGTTTAATATGTTATACTTTTTTTTAGCATTTGAAAAGCGATAATCAAAATAGGAATATAGAGTAACAGAAAGGATTTTGACAAATGAATCATAAAATTGTCTTTTTTGATATTGATGGAACATTATTAGATCATGATAAAAAAATTCCGCAATCTACAAGAGATGCAGTAAAAGAGTTACAAGAGAAAGGTGTGCATGTAGCAATTGCAACAGGGCGTGCGCCATTTATGTTTGAAGATATTCGTAAAGAACTTAATATACATAATTATGTTAGTTTTAATGGACAGTACGTTGTATTTGAAGATGAGGTAATATTTAATAATCCATTACATCCAGATGCTCTTCATAAGTTTACTCAGTTTGCAAAAGAAGAAGGATATCCACTTGTATATCTTGATCATCAAGATATGAGAGCATCAGTGGAATATCATGATTATGTGAAAGAAGGTTTTGGAAGCTTACACTTTGAGCATCCGGCATACGAACCTAATTTCTATGAGAAACGTAATATTTATCAAACACTTCTTTTCTGTGAAGTGAATGAGGAGGAAAAGTTTATTAATCAGTACCCAGACTTTCATTTTATTCGCTGGCATGCGTATTCAATGGATATCATTCCAAATGGTGGCTCTAAGGCAAAAGGGATTGAGAAATTCATTGAAAAATTAGGGTTTAACCGTGAACAGGTGTATGCATTTGGAGATGGCTTAAATGATTTAGAAATGATTGAAGCAGTTGGGACAGGTATTGTGATGGGGAATGGTCATGAAGACTTGAAAAAGCTTGCAAATCATGTGACAAAGGATGTTAGTGAAGACGGTATATACCATGGATTAAAATGGGCTGGATTGTTATAAACGAATATGGAACCCATTTCATATAGTAAAAAGGCGGAAGATTATCTCCCGCCTTTTTTATTATCGCTCTAGAGGTTTTGAATCGTCAGGAGCAGCAAATGGATTTTCTTTATTAATGTGGTCATAGAACATAACACCATTTAAATGGTCAATTTCATGCTGAAATACAATTGCTGGTAAACCTTTTAAACGTAATTTTACTTCTTCGCCGCTGATAGATGTTGCTTTTACTGTAATTCTTGTGTAACGAGGTACATAACCAGGTACTTCACGGTCTACTGATAGACAGCCTTCACCACTTTGTAAATATGTACGTTCAACAGAATGACTAATGATTTTTGGGTTGAATAATGCATGACTATATAGCGTACCGTCCGTATCTGTTACATGAACCGCAATCATTTTTTTTGAAATACCGATTTGCGGAGCCGCTAATCCGATTCCAGGGCGTAAACTATATTTTTCAGCCATTTCAGAATCTTGGCTATTTATTACAAATTCAATCATTTCTTGAAGTGTATTTGTATCTTCTTCGCTCGCTGGTATGACTACCTCTTCTGCAACGTTTCGCAAAATAGGATCTCCTTCGCGAATTATCTCTTTCATTGTAAGCATATGTAATCTCTCCTTTCCCCCTTAGTCTATCAAAGGAGATGGAAAAAGTCATCGGCAAGTAAAGGGAAGCGCTTTGGAAAGCGTTTTACTATAGAGTATGTATGTAATAAAAAGAACAGACGGCAAAGCCGTCTGTTTCTTTCAATAGTTGTTTCATTTTACATTAGCGAATGCAAGCAGCACCAACGATAATTAAAAGAATAAACAACACAACGATTAAGGCGAAGCCGCGTCCAGAACCGCCACAAGAACCGCCATAACCGTAGGAAGGGTATGAACAAGTTGGATAGCAATATGAGTATCCGTACATGAGATGACCTCCTTTATCATTTCCCGCTAATACTGCGGTTACTATAATGTATGGGAAGAGGAGTAAAAATGTATGGGTAATTACCTATAAAAGGAAGAAGAGTTTGTATATTTTTGCTAAGAAGAGAGAAAAACTAAAGAGAATTAAATCGTTTACATATTATTCTAAGAGAAAAAACAAGTTAAAAAGGGAATAATATAACAGTAGGTTAATGCTTACTAATACAGATGTGAAAAATAAAAACACGTTTGTGTAAAAGAAACCTGCAGATTATTTATAAAAAAACGTATTCAAAGTAATTGACATCGTAATTAGAATAGTTGTAAACTAAAAAACGTGATCAAGATTGTATTAATATGTTTCTGAAAAAACATTAGTACAGATTGTTAGGTACACAAAATTATTCTCAACCGACAGAGAAATTTGTTGGTTTACATTGTTGCGTTTTCAGTCTAGCTAATAGATAGTGAAAGCGTTTCAGAATATGGTTCAAGAGAGGAAGAGGTGAACGGAATGGGTACTAAAACAAAAAAGACCCTATTTAATGTTGATGAGCAAATGCAAGCTATCGCAGCTCAATTTGAAACATTACAAATTTTAAATGAAAAAGGCGAAGTTGTGAATGAAGCAGCTATGCCTGAATTATCTGATGATCAATTAAAAGAATTAATGCGCCGTATGGTGTATACTCGCGTACTAGATCAACGTTCTATTTCTTTAAACCGTCAAGGACGTTTAGGTTTCTACGCACCAACAGCTGGACAAGAGGCTTCTCAATTAGCAAGTCATTTCGCACTTGAAGCAGAAGATTTCATCTTACCAGGATATCGTGATGTGCCACAATTAGTATGGCACGGACTACCATTATACCAAGCATTCTTATTCTCTCGTGGACATTTCATGGGTAACCAAATGCCTGAGAATGTAAATGCACTTGCTCCACAAATCATTATCGGTGCGCAAATCATCCAAACTGCTGGTGTTGCGTTAGGTATGAAACTACGTGGTAAAAAATCTGTTGCAATTACTTACACTGGTGACGGTGGTGCTTCACAAGGTGACTTCTATGAAGGTATGAACTTTGCGGGTGCATTCAAAGCTCCAGCAATCTTCGTTGTACAAAACAACCGTTATGCAATCTCTACTCCAGTAGAAAAGCAATCTGCAGCTAAAACTGTAGCACAAAAAGCAGTAGCAGCAGGTATTTACGGAATTCAAGTAGACGGTATGGATCCATTAGCTGTATACGCAGCAACTGCTTTCGCTCGTGAGCGTGCAGTAAACGGTGAAGGCCCTACTTTAATCGAGACTTTAACATTCCGTTACGGTCCACATACAATGGCTGGTGATGACCCAACTCGTTACCGTACAAAAGATATCGAGAACGAATGGGAACAAAAAGATCCAATCGTACGCTTCCGTGCATTCTTAGAAAACAAAGGCCTATGGTCTCAAGAAGTTGAAGAGAAAGTAATCGAAGAAGCAAAAGAAGATATCAAACAAGCAATTGCTAAGGCTGACCAAGCTCCAAAACAAAAAGTTACTGATTTAATGGAAATCATGTACGAAAAAATGCCTTACAACTTAGCTGAACAATATGAAATTTACAAAGAAAAGGAGTCGAAGTAAGCCATGGCTCAAATGACAATGATTCAAGCAATCACTGATGCTTTACGCGTTGAAATGAAAAATGATCCTAACGTACTTGTGTTTGGTGAAGACGTTGGTGTAAACGGCGGTGTATTCCGTGCTACTGAAGGTTTACAAGCTGAATTCGGTGAGGATCGTGTAATGGATACTCCACTTGCAGAGTCTGGTATTGGTGGACTTGCAGTTGGACTTGCATTAGAAGGATTCCGTCCAGTTCCAGAAATCCAATTCTTCGGTTTCGTATATGAAGTAATGGATTCAATTTCTGGTCAATTAGCTCGTATGCGTTACCGTTCTGGTGGACGTTGGACTGCTCCTGTAACAGTTCGTTCTCCATTCGGTGGCGGTGTTCATACTCCTGAACTACATGCTGATAGCTTAGAAGGATTAGTGGCTCAACAACCTGGTCTAAAAGTTGTTATTCCATCTACTCCATACGATGCAAAAGGTCTTTTAATTTCTGCGATTCGTGACAACGATCCAGTTATCTACTTAGAGCATATGAAATTGTACCGTTCATTCCGTCAAGATGTACCAGAAGGCGAATACACAATTGATTTAGGTAAAGCTGATATCAAACGTGAAGGTACAGATGTATCTGTTATCGCTTACGGTGCTATGGTTCACGCTGCATTAAAAGCTGCTGAAGAACTTGAAAAAGAAGGTATCTCTTTAGAGGTTGTTGACTTACGTACAGTTCAACCATTAGATATCGAAACAATCATCGCTTCTGTTGAAAAAACAGGCCGCGTAGTTGTAGTTCAAGAAGCACAAAAACAAGCTGGTATTGCAGCTAACGTTGTAGCGGAAATTAACGACCGTGCAATCTTAAACTTAGAAGCTCCAGTTGTACGTGTTGCAGCTGCTGATACAGTATTCCCATTCTCTCAAGCTGAGAGCGTATGGTTACCAAACCACAAAGATATTGTTGAAGCTGTTAACAAAGTAATGAACTTCTAATTTTTAGTTATTCATGTGCAAAAGAAATCAGCACATGCTGATTTCTTTTGCCATATTCCATAATAAAGAAATGAATCAGGGGGCTGAATTCCGTGGCATTTGAATTTAAACTACCAGATATCGGTGAAGGTATCCACGAAGGTGAAATCGTAAAATGGTTTATTAAACCAGGCGACGAAGTAAACGAAGATGACGTACTTCTTGAAGTACAAAATGATAAAGCAGTAGTAGAAATCCCTTCTCCTGTTAAAGGTAAAGTACTTGAAGTACTAGTAGAAGAAGGAACAGTTGCAATTGTAGGAGATACATTAATTAAATTTGATGCTCCTGGATACGAAAACCTTAAATTTAAAGGTGACGATCATGATGCAGCTCCAAAAGCAGAAGAAGCAGCAGAAGAAGCTCCAGCAGAGGAAGCTACTCCAGCAGCAACTGCAGAAGTAGTAAATGAGCGTGTAATCGCTATGCCATCTGTTCGTAAATATGCTCGTGAAAAAGGTGTAGACATTCATAAAGTAGCTGGTTCTGGCAAGAACGGTCGTATCGTAAAAGCTGACATCGATGCATTTGCAAATGGTGGACAAGCAGTAGCAGCAACTGAGGCTCCAGCAGCAGTAGAAGCTACTCCAGCAGCAGCGAAAGAAGAAGCACCAAAAGCACAACCAATCCCAGCTGGTGAATATCCAGAAACTCGTGAGAAAATGAGTGGTATCCGTAAAGCAATTGCGAAAGCAATGGTTAACTCTAAACACACAGCTCCTCACGTAACATTAATGGATGAAGTAGATGTAACAGAACTTGTTGCTCACCGTAAGAAGTTCAAAGCTGTTGCAGCTGACAAAGGTATTAAATTAACTTACCTTCCATACGTTGTTAAAGCTTTAACATCTGCATTACGTGAATACCCAATGTTAAACACTTCTTTAGACGATGCTTCTCAAGAAGTTGTTCATAAACATTACTTCAACATCGGTATCGCAGCTGATACAGACAAAGGTCTATTAGTACCAGTTGTTAAAGATACAGATCGCAAGTCTATCTTCACAATTTCTAACGAGATTAATGATCTTGCTGGTAAAGCACGTGAAGGTCGTTTAGCTCCTGCTGAAATGAAAGGCGCTTCTTGCACAATTACAAACATTGGTTCTGCAGGTGGACAATGGTTCACTCCAGTTATCAACCACCCAGAAGTAGCAATCCTTGGTATCGGCCGTATCGCTGAGAAGCCAGTTGTGAAAAACGGTGAGATCGTTGCAGCTCCAGTATTAGCATTATCTCTAAGCTTTGACCATCGTTTAATTGACGGCGCAACTGCTCAAAAAGCATTAAACCAAATTAAACGTCTATTGAATGACCCACAATTATTAGTAATGGAGGCGTAATAACAATGGTAGTAGGAGATTTCCCAATTGAATTAGATACAGTCGTTGTTGGTGCAGGTCCTGGTGGATACGTTGCGGCAATTCGTGCAGCACAATTAGGTCAAAAGGTAGCAATCATCGAAAAAGCTAACCTTGGTGGCGTATGCTTAAACGTTGGATGTATTCCTTCAAAAGCGTTAATCAATGCAGGTCATCGTTATGAGAATGCAATGCATTCTGATGACATGGGTATCACTGCAGAGAACGTAAAAGTTGACTTTACAAAAGTTCAAGAATGGAAAAACGGCGTAGTTAAGAAATTAACTGGCGGTGTTGAAGGCCTTCTTAAAGGTAACAAAGTTGAAATCATTCGCGGTGAAGCTTACTTCGTAGATGCTAACACATTACGCGTAATGACTGAAGATGCAGCTCAAACTTATACGTTTAAAAATGCTGTTCTTGCAACTGGTTCTACACCAATCGAAATTCCAGGATTCAAATACTCTAAACGTGTTATCAACTCTACAGGCGCTTTAAGCTTACCTGAAATTCCTAAAAAACTTGTTGTAATCGGCGGCGGTTACATCGGTATGGAATTAGGTACTGCATATGCTAACTTCGGTACAGAAGTTACTGTAGTAGAAGCTGGCGACGAAATCTTAGCTGGTTTCGAAAAAGCTATGAGCTCTGTTGTTAAACGTGCTCTACAGAAAAAAGGTAACGTAAATATCCATACAAAAGCTATGGCTAAAGGCGTTGAAGAAACAGAAACTGGCGTAAAAGTTAGCTTCGAAGTTAAAGGTGAAATCCAAACTGTAGAAGCAGATTACGTATTAGTAACTGTAGGTCGTCGTCCAAACACTCAAGAAATCGGTCTTGAGCAAGTTGGAGTTAAAATGACTGACCGCGGCATCATCGAAATCGATGAGCAATGTCGTACAAACGTACCAAACATCTATGCAATCGGTGATATCGTTCCTGGACCACCATTAGCTCACAAAGCTTCTTACGAAGGTAAAGTAGCTGTTGAAGCAATTAGTGGCCATGCGTCAGCTATCGATTACATCGGAATTCCTGCAGTATGCTTCACTGATCCAGAATTAGCATCTGTTGGTTACACTAAGAAACAAGCTGAAGAAGTTGGAATGACTGTAACTGTATCTAAGTTCCCATTCGCTGCTAACGGTCGTGCATTATCATTAAATAGCACTGACGGTTTCTTACAACTTGTAACACGTAAAGAAGATGGCCTTCTTGTAGGTGCTCAAGTTGCAGGTGCAGGCGCTTCTGATATTATTTCTGAGATTGGTTTAGCTATCGAAGCTGGAATGACAGCAGAAGATATCGCTCAAACAATCCACGCTCACCCAACATTAGGTGAAATCACAATGGAAGCAGCTGAAGTTGCTCTTGGAATGCCAATTCACATTGTAAAATAATTTAAGTAATGAAAATAGCCCATCTCTTATTTAAAGAGATGGGCTATTTTTTATCCTTTTCGGCAAGAAGACTCCATCTGATTTGTGTTACGGGTGAAGTCCAATAATTCAGGTGGAGATGAATTACCGCCAGAAGGTAGACCAAACACTTTTGTTTCATTCATAACAATTTTCCCGGGGCGAATATTTGTTTCTTGTTGTCTTACGATATAATCTGTCGTAGATAAGGAGGGAATAGATTGTAAGACAACGAAAGTGGATAATAATCATCATTCGGTTACTTGGGCCAAAAGGAATTACGATGGAGACCATGTTCACATTTTGCTCCGTTTCGTTCCAAATATTGATTTGTCAAAAGTGATTAACAATTACAAAATTATTTTAATGAACTCTCTAAGAAAGGTGGTGAAAACAATGGCTAGAAAGAAAGCAGTGAAAGTATTACGTAAACAAAAGAAAAAAGAAACCGTGCAACGATTCACTCAGAAACAGAATATCGGACGTGCTTGTTTTACTGCAAAAGAATTTCGCTTACTGCAGCGCATATCACATAGTTCAAAAGCGTTGCGAAAAGTTGGCTTGTACACCATGAAACAAAGTTATTTGAACTATAGTAAAATGGCTACTGTAAAAGAAGTGGACACTGCTATGCAAAACGATATGAATTACTCGGGCATTCAATCAAACTCTGTTCAAGCAATTCGTAGAGCCTTATTTACACAAGTGAAGAGCTTTTTTAAAGCATGGGAACAGTGGAAGAAAAAATCTGAAGCATTCACAGGTCGTCCTAAGTTTCCGAATTATTCTGGTTCAACTGACAAACGAATCATTGAAATCTATCAAGTTCCAAAAGTGGATGATAACGGGTATTGGATGATTCCAATGAATGTGGCATTCAGAAAAAAATTCGGTTCCATTAAAATACGTATGCCTAAAAACTTAAGGAATAAAAAAATCTCCTACATTGAGATTGTACCGAAGCAAAAAGGTCGGTTCTTTGAGGTGCATTACACATATGAAATGCACGTTTCTCAAATGAAGAAACAATCCACGACTATTAGTAATGCTTTGAGTTGCGATTTAGGTGTAGATAGATTATTAAGTTGCGTGACAAATACAGGTGATACATTCTTAATTGATGGGGAAAAATTAAAATCCATTAACCAATACTTCAACAAAATGATACGTAATCTACAACAGAAAAATATTGAAAATGGACTTTCAAAACGCGTTGTAACAAATAGAATGGCTGCACTTTGGCATAAACGAGAAAGACAAATAAATTGAATCGTTAGAACATATATGAATCCAAAAGCCATATATATGCTTTCGTATAATATGTAATTGATTCAAACTTAATCCCATATATTAATAAAATAGAGCATGTCAAAGGAGAAGGTTCCATGAGAATATTACATGTTATATTTTATCATTTTTTATTATGGAGTGGTTTTTCTGTTGTATTATCATTGTCAAATGGTGATAAGTTGCATTACAAAGTCATTCTATTTTTTGTATTTCTTTATTTAGCATATGTGATCGCATATTTTGTATTGCAAATTAGAAAGCAGGCATTATTCCTTACGTGTTCAAATTGCATACTTTTCTTAATTATATTTTCTATTTTTTAAATTAACGTTTATAGAAATACATTGTTCTTCCATTAAATAATTGTAACTCTCCTTCTAACTTCTTCGCTAGAAAACGGCAAAATTCATTTGCTTTCCCTTTATCACCAAATGTTGCATTAGGTGGCAAAGAAACCTGAATATAAGATTGTTCCTTTTCTATACCAACACCAACATAAATGGAGTCATATCGATCGTGAGTAGATTGTAGTTTTAATGTTGTTGCTGATGTATCTAAAATTTCATAAGGAAAAGCGGTATTTGTATAGGCGTAATTAATTTGAACACCAGTTTTGGAAGTAACTGTTTTATAATGATGAAAAAGTTGTTTTATATCATCTATTGAAACGGATTGTTGATTGGATTTAGGTACAAGCGTAATAAAGGCATGTTGCATATAAGTTCCCCCTAACGTAGTAGAATACTATCATTCTACATCCTACTGAATTTTTTGACAATTAAAAGGAGTATTCCTTTTTTTGTTTAATATACTAATGAAAGGTGATGTGGAAAGGTGGAAACCGATGTTTGAAAAATTGTATGATGAGCATGAAAGTGTGAAGGTACGATTTTTGGGGTTTATGACACATGATACTCGTTATGATTTTGGTGTTATTTATACAAATATGTTTTTTGGAAAGCCACTCATTGTTTGCATGCAAACAGGAAGATCTACTTTACTTGGACGAGATGATGTAGAGAATGTTCAATATTTGCAGGAAATTTTTAAGTTAGGATCAGAAGGCGAAGCAGCGGAGTTAGCTCAGTTTTTCTCATTTCTAGTTCCAACGACTTCTTTGCATGCGGAATATGAAGAATAATTAACAAAAAACAGTCGTACGTATAAATACGGCTGTTTTTTGTTTTGAATATCGCATACTAATTTAATTTAAAAATATTTAATGTGTTATACTGAAAACCTATTGACGTAAAAAGTATAACATATTAAAATGAAGACAGAAAGTTAAGCGGTTACAAAAAAGTTTTTGGGATTATAAACTTAGGGGGAAATGAAAAATGGGAACGATCGTATGTCAAGATTGTGAAGGTACAATTGCACACTTCGAGGATGAAAAAGTAACGGTACTTTACGGGAAATGTGGATCTTGCGGATGTGATCACACAGAGCATACAAAAGCCCAATAATGGATAGGAAATAGACAGCTAAAAGTTTTTAGGACCATAAACTTAGGGGGAAATGAAAAATGGGAACAATCGTATGCCAAGTATGTGAAGGAACAATTGGACATTTTGAGGATGAGAAAACGACAGTACTATACGGAAAATGTGGAACAAATTGTGACTGTGCTAGTAGAGATAATGCGAAAGCTTAATGATAAATAAGTAGATTACTATTAAAACTTAGGGGGAAATAAAAAATGGGAACAATCGTATGCCAAGTATGTGAAGGAACAATCGGACATTTTGAAGATGAAAAATCAACAGTACTATACGGAAAATGTGGATCTCATTGCGAATGTGATCATAAAGAACATACAAAAGCTTAAATAAGAAAAAGCGTCTACATATGTAGGCGCTTTTTTTAATAAATTGTAGTTGTATGGCCAACTGTTGCAACGATTGCATCATCTCTAATTGGAATAAACCCTATGGATGTCTGTGGAGTGCTAGGAGAAGCGTGGTGGCTCATGAGACGGCTATCAATACGGGTAATAGTATCGGTCAAGAAAGCTGAAATGAAAGCGTAAGGGACTCGTCGCTCATTTAACGCGTATATAATTTCCTCTTTTGTTTTTACACCTACGCCATGTCCGTAAAAAAAGAAATTTCCTAGATAGATTGTATTTTCTCCTTGCCACTCGATTGTAGCTGGATTTACTTGTGGATTTTTAAAATAAACGAGATCACCTGGGACAAGATCGCCACCTGTTTTTGTTATAAGCTTTAAATCTTGATCGTAGTCCCACGTATAAAGTAAAAGGTTTGCAAATAGACGATTGAAAGTTTCTGCATTGTACAATGATAGTAAAGCTTTGTAAAAAATAATGATCATAGCGGTGGCGCATTCAGTTCCATATAGTTTTCCATTTTTAAAAATATCTTGTATAGCAATGGAAGGGGGTATGTTTGGAAGGAGTTCGAATCCTCCACGTGACGTTCTTTTCCAATACTGTGGGTTACAAAAGGATTGTTGAAATGTACGAAACTGAAATCCACTTTGAAAAAGTTCTAATGCAGAAGTAATAATATTAACTCGTAAATTTAGATCAAAGCTGAGTTCATCAGCTGTTCGGAAGGAATAAACTTCTTGATTTCCTGCCATTATCGATAAAATTTGTTGTTTCTCAGATGCAAAGGGCTCATATTCATTTGTGATATAAGGATGTACAATAGAACGGCCTATTACAATCATAATAGTATCCCCACCTATACGTTACATTACTTAATATCGTATGAGGGAAAGGAAAAAGGGTGAAAGAAAAGCCTATCAACTGATAGGCTTGTACTCTTTAATCACACGTAATGTCTGTAATGTCATATCTTCAGGACCTTGTACAGGTAAACCTGCTTCTAAGTTTTTACGAATATACTCTAAGTTATCTTGTGTAATAATTTCCCCCGGAGTAAAGATTGGAATCCCTGGCGGATAAACCATAACGAAATCAGCTATAATACGACCTGCTGCATTTTCAAATGGAATGACTTCTGTTTCCGAATAAAAAGCATCTCGAGGAGAAAGTGCTAGCACTGGTATTTCTGGAATTTCTACTTGTATTCGAACACCTTTATCAGCTTTATTTCTAAATGTTGCTGATAAATCTTGTAATGCTGCAATAAGTGTATTTGTATCACTTTCTGTATCTCCAAAAGTGATAAGACATAGTATGTTGTATAAATCTGAGAGTTCTACTTCAATGTTATATTGCTCTCTAAGCCATACTTCAGCCTGATGGCCTGTAATACCTAAATCTTTTACAGATACAATTATCTTTGTAGGATCATAGTTAAAAGTAGCATCCGTACCTAGCATTTCTTTTCCAGGACAGTAAAGATGCTCAATATCATTTATAGCATCACGAACTTGTCCTGCTAATTGTATTGTTTGTTCTATGAGTGCCGTTCCTTCTGTAGCAAGACGTTTTCTAGCAACATCTAGGGATGCTAACAAGATGTAAGAAGTTGATGTAGTCGTCAGCATGCTAATAATAGATTGAACATGTTTTACGTTCACAAGACCTTCTTTCACATTAAGAATAGAACTTTGTGTTAAAGATCCACCTAATTTGTGAACACTTGTTGCTGCCATATCTGCACCGGCTTGCATCGCTGACATTGGCAGTTCATCGTGAAAATGAATATGGACACCATGAGCCTCGTCAACGAGTACAGGAATATCGTAAGAATGTGCTAATTGTACAATCTGTTCTAAGTCAGCAGCAAAGCCAAAGTATGTTGGGTTAATAACAAGTAAGCCTTTCGCATCTGAGTGCTCTTCAAGTGCTTTTTTGACAGATTGAATTGTAATTCCATGTGAAATACCGAGTTTTGGATCGATCTCAGGGTGCATAAAAATCGGTTTTGCACCTGAGAAGATAATAGCTGACATTACTGATTTATGCACGTTTCGTGGCACTAGGATTTTGTCACCAGGACCGCAAACGCTCATCACCATTGTCATTATTGCGCCACTTGTACCTTGAATGGAAAAAAAAGTATGATCTGCACCAAATGCAGCGGCTGCTAAATCTTGTGCTTCTTTAATCATACCTTTTGGATGATGTAAATCATCGAGCGGCGCAATATTAATTAAATCAATTGCTAATGCATTATGCCCAATAAATTCGCGAAATGTAGGATCCATGCCCTGTCCTTTTTTATGACCAGGAATATGGAATTGAATTGGATTTCGCTTACTGTGCTCAACTAAAGCGGTAAACAATGGTGTTTCGTATTGGGACAATCTATACACCCCTTCTTCTTCGTAATATTTAGTATTATTTGTTTTATATAATCCTGTTCTAAAAAAGTTAAGTCCTTTTTTAGGATGAGACTTGTTTTTCTGCCATTCACAAAATCGTTTTTGAGATGGTAGGTTCACTTTATTTTCTATAAAACAAAAGCATTATATCACCAATAATTATAGATGTATAGAAAAAATATTTTTACAGTGGATATGTTGAATGATTATTTCGAATTTATTTGCAGAGGAAGACAATTCCACCATAAGGAATAAATAGTGTATAATGCAAAGTGGCTATAATGAAGAAGAAAGACTCTCTTTAAGAGAACCTATTGAAATAAGAAGAAATGATAAATGAGGTGCAAAATGGAATATCAATATCCGTTAGATTACGATTGGTCAAATGAAGAAATGGTTGCAATTGTGAAGTTTTATGAAGCAATCGAGAAAGCATATGAAAAAGGAATTATAAGAGAAGAGTTAATGGGATTATACCGTCGTTTTAAAGAGATTGTTCCATCAAAAGCAGAAGAAAAGAAAATTGATAAAGAGTTTCAAGAAGTAAGTGGGTATTCTATATACCGTGCGATTCAAAGGGCTAAAGAAATTGAAGAACAAAAGCTCGTTAAAATGTAAAAAAATTTTGAAAAATAAAAACTGAAGTGATATAATGTGATAACAACTAAAAACGGACAATATAAATTGTCCGTTTTCTACTATCGATTACAAAGTGCATATAAAGGAAGGAGTGATTGCATCGTAGATTCAATCTTAGCAAGGAATTGTTCGTTGGTCATTGCTGAAAACTCCTCTGGTGATATATGAATACCAACTAATAATTCTGCTTTTTTCACAGTAGCTAGACGTTCAATCATCTTTTGTAAGTCTTCTGTTTCAAGTGTTTTATGTAATTTTACACTTGGTTTAGTATGGTCAATGGACCAAACGAAGTCATTTGGAATATTTGTTTTTAAATCATTTAAATGTTCTAAGAAGGCGTGAGCCGTCTCCACTTTTTGTGGACACTCATAGATTAAACCAAAGTATATGAAGGCATGAGTACCCCATAATCCAATTTGGAAATGTGGTAGCATTTTATATCCGCGTTTATTTGTTGAAAAAGCAACCCAAGTATCGTTTGGTGGATTGACTTTGCGACGTGCATGTTTTGCTACATGATAAAAAAAGTTTTCATCAGTTTGTTTGGATAAATACGCTGCAAACTGTTCCCCTAAAGCTTCTAGCTTAGGATGAATGTTCGTTTTAATTGCACTCATTCGTTCTTCGAGACCATCAACTGTAAAAACCTCAAAATCAGTTGATTTGAATGTTTGTAGTGTCATGATTGTTCCTCCAACTCCTATTTTGCTTTTATTTTAGCATAGCTTGTACTATTCATAAAAAAAACAGCACAAAAAAATTTAAATAAAAAAATATAATTTTGTTGCATAGATGATTTATCCAACATAGTATAGTATAAAACAAAAAATCAGAAAATTTAATCAATTATAGTCCGAGGGCAGACGAATATTGGGAGGAGGCAAATAATATGAGACAGGTGATTAATGCGTTAAAGAGAACAGATGCTGAAAAGAGAATACCGGTGCTACGTTTGGAGCTAGATTATGAATTAGCGACTTTATATGATGCGATGATGGAAAATGATAAACAGAAAAAAGAAGAGTGTGTACAAAAGTTAGAAGTGTTAAGACTTGAAATGATTCGTTTAGAAGCGTAATAATAGTATATGTATAAAAAATTAGTTGGTGCGAACCTTATAAAGGGTTCGTTTTTTCTGTGAACAGTATAGATCGGAGTGTTTAAACATGCAAGAAGTATGGAAAGACATCGATGCACATGCCAAACAGTGGATTCGAGATGCAGGAGAGCGTTTAATGGCATCAATGAAAAAAGCACTTATTATAGAAACGAAATCCAATGCAGCTGATTTAGTAACAAATATGGATCGAGAAATAGAGCAGTTTTTAATTGGGAAAATTAAAGAAACATTCCCGAAGCATAATATTTTAGGGGAAGAAGGTTACGGAGATGAGATAACTTCTTCTGCTGGGGTTGTTTGGTTAATTGATCCAATTGATGGCACGATGAACTTTGTTCATCAAAAAAGAAATTTTGCAATTTCAATTGGAATTTATGAGAACGGTATCGGAAAGATTGGACTTATTTATGATCCAGTTCATGATGAATTATATCATGCGCTAAAGGGGGCTGGAGCATTTTGTAATGAAGTACCAATACCTTTATTAGAAAAAGGGACTGTAGAGCAAGGTATTGTAGCTTTAAATGGGATATGGCTTACCGACAATCCATTGCTTAATATGGAAAGTATGATGGCGCTTGTTAAGAAAGCAAGGGGCACGAGATCATATGGCTGTGCAGCGTTAGAGATGGTATACGTTGCAACAGGAAGAATAGATGCATATGTAACGCCGAGATTATCACCATGGGATTTTGGCGGGGGACAGATAATAGTAGAGGAAGTTGGAGGTAAGGTGACAACATTCTCTGGAGCCCCACTTTCTATTATAGAAAAGAGTAGCGTATTGGTTGCAAAACCAGGTGTGTATGAAGAGGTGCTACAATTTATATCGGAGTAACAAAAAAAGTAAGAGGCTGTATACAGGCTTCTTACTTTTTGACGTTATTGCGATTTACGCATTTTTCTTTTTGTTACAAAACCGTATCCAACTGTAACAAATGTGCCGATAATGCAAATAATAATACCGATGGGACTGTTTTCAGCAATCATAATGCCGATACCGATTAAGAAAATAACACCGATAATTGCAGTTAATAAAAAGCGATATTGAATGTGTTCCATTTCTTCACCCTCCAATCTCATTTTACTTTCACAAAAGTAAGAATACAACTATATTTTCATTCTTGATTTTATTTTAATTGCTATTGTATCCCCTTCGCTCTTATAATAGAGAAGGATTAAAAAGACATTAGGAGTTGGACATGTTGAAAAAACGACAAGATTTACGTAATATAGCAATTATTGCCCACGTTGACCATGGTAAAACAACACTTGTTGACCAGTTATTACGTCAAGCGGGGACTTTCCGTGCGAACGAACACGTTGAAGAGCGCGCAATGGATTCAAATGATCTAGAAAGAGAACGCGGTATTACAATTTTAGCGAAAAATACTGCGATTCACTATGAAGATAAAAGAATTAACATTTTAGATACACCTGGTCACGCTGACTTCGGTGGAGAAGTAGAACGTATTATGAAAATGGTTGATGGCGTTTTACTTGTTGTTGATGCATATGAAGGTTGTATGCCACAAACACGATTTGTTTTAAAGAAAGCTCTTGAGCAAAACTTAACTCCAATCGTAGTTGTAAACAAAATTGACCGTGACTTCGCTCGTCCTGATGAAGTAGTTGATGAAGTAATCGACTTATTCATCGAACTTGGTGCAAACGAAGATCAATTAGAGTTCCCAGTTGTATTTGCATCAGCAATGAACGGAACAGCAAGCTTAGATTCAAACCCAGCAAATCAAGAAGAGAATATGAAATCATTATTTGATACAATTATTGAACATATTCCAGCACCAATTGATAACAGTGAAGAGCCACTTCAATTCCAAGTAGCACTTCTTGATTACAACGACTATGTTGGACGTATCGGAGTTGGACGCGTATTCCGCGGTACAATGAAGGTTGGACAACAAGTTGCTTTAATGAAAGTAGACGGAAGTGTGAAACAATTCCGCGTAACAAAATTATTCGGTTACATTGGATTAAAGCGTCAAGAAATTGAAGAAGCAAAAGCTGGAGATTTAGTAGCTGTTTCTGGTATGGAAGACATTAACGTTGGTGAAACGGTATGTCCGGTTGAGCATGAAGATGCGTTACCATTATTACGTATTGATGAGCCAACACTACAAATGACGTTCCTTGTAAATAACAGCCCATTTGCAGGTCGTGAAGGTAAGTACATTACATCTCGTAAAATTGAAGAGCGTCTTCGTTCACAATTAGAAACAGATGTAAGTTTACGTGTAGACAATACAGATTCTCCTGATGCATGGATCGTATCTGGACGTGGAGAGTTACATTTATCGATTTTAATCGAAAATATGCGTCGTGAAGGCTATGAACTACAAGTATCTAAGCCAGAAGTAATTATTAAAGAAGTTGATGGCGTAAGATGTGAGCCTGTAGAGCGTGTACAAATCGATGTACCTGAAGAATACACTGGTTCTATTATGGAATCTATGGGTGCGCGTAAAGGTGAAATGTTAGATATGGTGAATAACGGAAACGGTCAAGTTCGCCTTACTTTCATGGTTCCAGCACGTGGTTTAATTGGTTACACAACAGAATTCTTAACATTAACTCGTGGTTACGGTATTTTAAACCATACATTCGATTGCTACCAACCAGTACACGCTGGACAAGTTGGTGGACGTCGCCAAGGTGTTCTAGTTTCACTTGAAACAGGAAAAGCATCACAATACGGTATTATGCAAGTTGAAGACCGTGGTGTAATCTTCGTTGAACCAGGTACAGAAGTATATGCTGGTATGATCGTCGGAGAACACACTCGTGAGAATGACTTAACAGTTAACGTTGTGAAAATGAAACAACAAACTAACATTCGTTCTGCAACGAAAGATCAAACTTCAACAATGAAAAAACCACGCTTAATGACTTTAGAAGAGTCGTTAGAGTACTTAAACGATGACGAGTTCTGTGAAGTAACTCCAGAATCAATTCGTTTACGTAAAAAGATTCTTGATAAGAGCGAACGTGAAAGAGCTGCTAAGAAAAAGAAATCTGTAGAAGCGTAAAAAATAGAACAGCTACCTTAAATTAAGGTAGCTGTTTTTTTATGTTTATTTTTTAGAATATTTACTCTTTTTTAGTGGACAGTATTTTTTTCACGGGTTACTCTTGTATTAAGTACATAAAGAAATTTTGTTTTTTATGAGAAGGGGGGATAAATAGTGTTAGAAAGAATGTCTTTTTTTGCGAAATTATGTAAAGTTGATGAAAATCCAGAGCTAGGGATGTGGTTACTGTATGGCATCATTATAATATTAAGTGCACTTGTGTATAATTTAGGTTTTGCAAGAAAGCTATCCATAATAAAAAATATAGTGATATATATATCGTTAGCGATTGGATGTACAGTTTTAACTTTCTTTGCAGTTTTTTTACCTGTTGGAGAGGGACTTGTTGTAGCGACAATTGTGCTTGGGATTTATAGATTGCGATTACATCAAGCAAGACAACAAAAAGCAGGGTGAGGGGGCGAAGTTTTATGCGTTCAGTGCAAGATGCATTATATAATTGGTTAACAATTAAAACAGTTGCCGAAGCACGTCCAGATGATAATGCAGCAAAAGAAACGTATTTACTATTTCAAAATATGATATATGAAGAGCACAAATTAAAGAATGTGGAAGTTGAAAAGAACGAAGAAATGTATTTGATTTCATATGAAATGAATGGGGAACGAAAATCTGCACGGTTTCCATTAGAAGCTATTGATTGTTTCTTGGATCAAATGAATCGTGAACCTGAAAAATATAAATAAGTCCTTATCTATATGATTAAGGACTTATTTACATTTTACCAATCGTCTTCGACTTTTTTATCACGATATAGTCGGAAGTTACCACTTGCATGACGTTCTAGCGTACGTTCTGCAATTCGTTCCGAACATTCCATGCACATATATGTATGAATAGGGCGATTACGCAGTTTTTTTGCCGTAGGATTTTCATCATCTAACATATCTTTTTTATCACAAATCATACATTTGACTCTCATTTCGTCACCTCAATACGAATTCTATCAATATAAGTATATCATGGAAGTATAATGTTTTTGAATAATAGCGGGAAAAAATAATATTTTCGCAATTCAAAAAATAAGTTATGATAAGGATATATTAAGTATATTTGGAGGTGGAAATATGGCGAATGTAGTAGAGCCTACATTAACAGATGATTTAGTACAAATGTTACGTAAAGAGTGTATTGTTATGGTAGCAACAACAGATTTTGAAAAACAAGTTCCTAACGTAAGTGCTATTTCTTGGGTGTATGCAGTGAGTAAAACTAGTATTCGATTTGCGGTAGATCAACGTTCTCGTATTGTGGAAAATATACGGCATAGTACTGGGGTGGTATTGACTATAATGGCGAATGAATCCGTATTTTCCATAAGTGGTGCAGGCGAAATTTTGACTGATAGAATGGAAGGCATTCCTCTAAAATTAACTGTAATAGAAGTAAATGTACAAGAAGTACGTGATGTTATGTTTTATGGTGCAAAACTTGCAACTGAACCAACATATGAAAAAACATATGATCTTCGGGCAGCAAAAAAGCTCGATAACCAAGTGTTAGTAGGAATGAAAGAATTATAAATGCGATAAATAGGAAAGCCAGTTAGTAACTTTTGTAATTAGTTATTGTGATTTTATGTTAATAATTATAATTAAAAGTAATATATTGAATAGAAATGAATAAAAAATAAATAAAAGGTTTAATGGCTATACATTTCGATTCTACCTCGTTTATACGGTACATATAATTATAACAATGGTTCGTCCATATTTTCTGGATGAAACCCTTGTTCTACAAATTTAAAAGTGGAGTCAGGGGGTAACAGGTTGGATAAAATTTATGTGTTAGATACGAATGTACTTTTGCAGGATCCTTTATCTATTTTTTCATTTGAAACCAATGAAGTAGTGATTCCAGCAGTTGTATTAGAAGAGGTGGATTCGAAAAAACGTTATATGGATGAAGTAGGACGAAACGCTCGTTATGTATCTAAGTTAATAGACAAATTTCGTGAAATAGGAAAGCTGCATGAAAGTATTCCGCTAGAAAACGGCGGTACATTTCGTATTGAATTAAATCATCGTTCATTTGTTCAACTACAAGATATTTTTGTAGAAAAAACAAATGATAATCGAATTTTAGCTGTAGCAAAAAATCTATCTTTAGAAGAACAAGAAAAAGAGGACGGGAAGTCTGTTATTTTAGTAAGTAAAGACGTGCTCGTAAGGGTAAAAGCTGATGCGATTGGTTTGAAGGCGGAAGATTATTTAAGTGATCGTGTAATTGAAGTAGATAATATATATTCAGGATTTTTAGAAGGATATATATCAAAAGAGCAATTAGATTATTTTTATGAAAAAGGCGAATTGCCTTTATCCGAAATTGCAAATCATCCTTTTTATCCAAATCAATTTGTAGTAATGAAAGATGCATTAGGAGGATCTAGTTCAGCACTTGGCATTGTTGATCACTTAGGTAAGAAGGTAAAGAAACTTATTTTTCACAATGAACAAGTATGGGGAATACGACCACGAAATGTACAGCAAATTATGGGATTAGAATTGTTGCTTCGTGAAGATATTCCGCTAGTAACATTAACGGGGAAAGCTGGTACAGGAAAAACATTACTAGCTTTAGCTTCGGGGCTCATGCAAACGGAAGATTTAGGACTATATAAAAAACTACTCGTTGCAAGGCCAATTGTTCCAGTCGGAAAAGATATCGGTTATTTACCAGGAGAAAAAGAAGAAAAGTTAAGACCGTGGATGCAACCGATTTTTGATAATCTAGAGTATTTATTTAATACGAAAAAGCCAGGAGAGTTAGATGCTATTTTAGCTGGAATGGGTTCGATTGAAGTAGAGGCTCTTACTTATATACGCGGAAGAAGTATTCCAGATCAGTTCATTATAATTGACGAAGCACAAAATTTAACGAAGCATGAAGTGAAAACGATACTAACAAGGGTAGGAGAAAAAAGTAAAATCGTATTAATGGGCGATCCTCAGCAAATTGATCATCCGTATTTGGATGAGTATAATAACGGTTTAACATATGTTGTAGAGAAGTTCAAAGAACAACGTATTAGTGGTCATGTAAAATTTGTTAAAGGGGAGCGATCTAATTTAGCTCAACTAGCAGCAGATTTATTATAAAAGGAGTGAGCCGAGGCTCACTCCTTTTTCTTCCAAGTATACACTTTAAATCATTGTAAATTTACGGATGTTACGGATTGGATTTTGTCTATTAGATCCATCATTGTAATATAGATGAACAGGTCCATCCTCTTTTAATGGTTTTCCTTCTTTTGAAAAACCAAGAATAGCATTTTTGACAGTTTCTAATGGAAGCGTTATTGTATGGTCTACTGTTTCGATCTCGACTTGCGTAGCGTCCTCTAAAATTTCGGCGTTAGCAAGAAATGGATGAAATGGTATACCAAATGTCCCAGTAATCAGTTGTTCTTTTTTATATTTCTTTACACTTTGCTGTATTGGCGGGAAGGCAGCACCATCACGGATTTCACGATCCCAATGTTCTGAAGTGTTTTTTAAGTAAGCTTCTAGTTCAGACGTGTTTTCTCTCGTTTCATCAAAGTAAGTTGTCAAATCTACTTTTCGATCATCAAAGATCCAAACGGTTGGATCAATAGTGATTGGAAAACGAACTTTTCCATTAATAAATAAAATTTCGCTCATTGTGGTTCCCCCATTTGTGTTATACTCCCACTTTTCAGTATAATAGTATTAGACACGGTTGTCACAAAAAATGTTTCTATTGCAATTTATTAAAACTATCGCTAATATTAATAGATAGGAGAGAGTAGGACGGAAACGGAGGGAATCAATTTGGCGTCTGAGACAGTATCAAATCATCAGGAAAAGGCACTAGCCCTTCTACAAGCGGATGCGGAGAAGATTTTAAGACTTATTAAGGTGCAAATGGACCATCTTACAATGCCGCAATGTCCATTATATGAAGAAGTGTTAGACACGCAAATGTTTGGACTATCCCGCGAGGTCGATTTTGCAGTTCGCCTTGGTCTTATTGCAGAAGAACAAGGGAAGGCAATGTTAGGAGAGCTTGAACGTGAGTTATCTGCACTTCATGAAGCATTTACAAACAAACAACAATAACGGGTTCAAATAAGGGGGCTCAAACTGAAAAAGTTTGGGCTTTTTATTTGTATAATAAAGCAGGAAGAATCAATGTACATATGGAATACAACAATAATTAAATTGGAACAGAGAGAGGAAATGAAATGAAAAGAGTATGGAAATCAATGGATTATTCATTATTACTTCCTCTTGTTATCTTATGTGTGTTGGGAGTTATAATGGTATATAGTTCTAGTTCCATTGTCGCGATTTCATCGAAATATAACTGGCCAGCAGATTACTTTTTTAAAAAACAATTAGTTGCTCTTGCTATTGGAACGGTAATGCTTGTGATTGTCGTTATAATCCCTTACAAATTGTGGAGGAAAAAAATAGTTCTTACAGCAATGGGGTTAGGGAGTATCGGCTTACTAACAGCAGCTTTCCTTTTCGGTAAGGTAATCAATGGTGCAAAAGGGTGGATACTAGGTATACAACCAGCTGAGTTTGTAAAAATAGCAGTTATTATTACGCTAGCAAGTTTTTTTGCTAAGAAACAAGAGAGGCAAACCCCTTTTTTCCAAGGGATAATACCTCCCCTATTTGTTGTCGGTGGATCGATGGTATTAATTTTATTACAAAATGACTTAGGGACTGACATATTAATAGGTGGAACAGTGTTAATTATGTTCTTCTGTTCAGGAGTTAATGTTAACTTGTGGATAAAAAGATTTTTATTAACATCTGTCGTGTGGATTCCGGCGTTGTATTTTATCGGAAATTATAAATTAAGTGACTACCAAAAAGCTCGATTTTCAGTTTTTCTTGATCCATTTAGTGATCCGCAAAAGGATGGATTTCAATTAATAAATTCATTTATTGGAATTGCCTCAGGTGGGTTAAATGGTAGAGGATTAGGAAATAGTATACAAAAGTATGGCTACTTACCAGAGCCACAAACGGATTTTATTATGGCGATTATATCTGAAGAACTAGGTTTTGTAGGTGTAGCTATCATTTTAATCTGTTTATTACTTATTATTATTCGCTCGTTTAGAGTGGCACAAAAGTGTAAAGACCCATTTGGAAGTTTAATTGCGATTGGAATTGCAAGTTTAATTGGAATACAAACTTTTGTTAATGTTGGTGGTATGTCTGGATTAATACCGCTTACAGGAGTACCTTTACCGTTTATTAGTTATGGTGGTAGTTCCTTATTGGCTAATCTAATCGCGATGGGTATATTATTAAATATTGCTAGTCATGTAAAACGACAAGAGAAACAACAAAATGAGATAACGAAAGAAAGAGAGCAAGATGGACCACGTCTTGTAGTTGTAAAATAAAAAACACATTGTGCTTTAGAGCGCGATGTGTTTTTTATTTTAGAAAGGTTAAATATGATGTATTAATTGGCTGTGATAGCAAAAAATATATCACATTTAATTAAATGTGATATACAATTAAGTTGTTAGAAAAGGAATAGTTATGCTATACTATTTTTGTGAAACAAATTGATCAGAAAACTTATCATTTGTTAAAAAATAAGGTATGATGGATAAAAATAAAGTGAAGCTTTCTAAGTATAATATAATGTAGAAAGTGAAGAACTTCACGCTCTTTATGGTGTGTATATATTTTATCTCTAGAGTGGTAGGAAAGTAGAGGGGGAAAATCATGACAAAGCTGCAACGTATTCAAAAAGTATTGGTAGCTAACCGTGGAGAGATTGCAATTCGTGTGTTTCGAGCTTGTTCGGAACTTGGATTAAAAACAGTTGCAATCTATTCTAAAGAGGATAGTGGTTCTTATCATCGTTATAAAGCCGATGAGTCCTATTTAGTTGGGGAAGGGAAAAAGCCAATTGATGCTTATCTAGATATTGAGGGCATTATTGAGATTGCGAAAAGTAATCATGTAGATGCAATCCACCCTGGATATGGTTTCTTGTCAGAAAATATTCAATTCGCAAAACGTTGTGAAGAAGAAGGAATTATCTTTATCGGTCCAAAGAGTAAGCATTTAGATATGTTTGGAGATAAAGTGAAAGCAAGAACACAAGCGCAGCTAGCACAAATTCCAGTTATTCCTGGTAGTGATGGTCCAGTAGATTCAATAGAAGAAGTCGAAGAATTTGCTGAAAAGTATGATTACCCGATTATTATTAAAGCTTCCCTTGGCGGTGGCGGTCGTGGTATGCGTATTGTACGAACTAGTGAAGAATTAAGAGAATCGTATAATAGAGCAAAGTCAGAAGCAAAAGCAGCCTTTGGTAATGATGAAGTATACGTAGAAAAATTCGTTGAAAAACCTAAACATATAGAAGTTCAAATTTTAGCAGATGAAGAGGGCAATGTTGTTCATTTATACGAGCGAGACTGTTCTGTACAACGCCGCCATCAAAAAGTAGTAGAAATTGCACCTAGTGTGTCGCTTTCAGATGATTTGCGTCAGCGTATTTGTGATGCCGCTGTTAAGTTAACGAAAAATGTAAATTATTTAAACGCAGGAACAGTTGAATTCCTTGTAAAAGATGATAATTTCTATTTCATTGAAGTAAATCCACGTGTTCAAGTAGAACATACGATTACAGAAATGATTACAGGGGTAGATATCGTTCAATCACAAATTTTAATAGCTGATGGACATGCATTACATAGTAAAATGGTAGGCGTTCCGAAGCAAGAGGAAGTTGTTGTGCATGGATTTGCAATCCAATCTCGTGTAACGACTGAAGATCCACTAAATAATTTCATGCCGGATACAGGGAAAATTATGGCATACCGATCAGGTGGGGGCTTTGGAGTTCGTCTTGATACAGGTAATAGTTTCCAAGGCGCTGTTATTACACCGTACTATGATTCTTTACTTGTAAAAGTTACAACATGGGCGCTTACTTTTGAACAAGCTGCTGCAAAAATGGAACGTAACTTAAAAGAATTCCGTATTCGTGGTATTAAAACAAATATTCCATTCCTAGAGAATGTAGTAAAACATAAAAACTTCTTATCAGGGGAATATGATACTTCATTTATTGATGCGTCACCTGAACTATTCTTGTTCCCGAAACGTAAAGACCGCGGAACGAAAATGTTAAATTACATTGGGACAGTAACAGTAAATGGCTTCCCAGGAGTAGGGAAAAAAGAGAAACCAATTTTCCCAGATGCTCGTATACCGAATGTATTACATTCAGAGCCGATTCAAAATGGAACGAAACAAATTTTGGATGAGCGTGGAGCAGATGGATTAGTAAAATGGGTACAAGATCAAAAACGTGTACTTTTAACGGATACAACATTCCGTGATGCGCATCAGTCATTACTTGCGACGCGTATTCGTACAAAAGATTTGCATCAAATTGCAGAGCCGACAGTGAGAATGTTACCGAACTTATTCTCAGCGGAAATGTGGGGCGGTGCAACGTTTGATGTTGCATATCGTTTCTTAAAAGAAGATCCATGGGAACGATTACTAGATCTTCGTGAAAAAATGCCAAACGTTTTATTCCAAATGTTACTTCGTTCTTCAAACGCAGTTGGTTATAAAAACTATCCCGATAATTTAATTCAAAAGTTTGTGGAATGTTCTGCTCAAGCTGGAATTGATGTGTTCCGTATTTTTGATAGCTTAAACTGGGTAGAAGGTATGAGAGTTGCAATTGATGCTGTACGAGATACTGGTAAAATTGCAGAAGCAACTATGTGCTACACAGGAGATATTCATGATCCGTTACGTAGTAAATATGATTTGAATTACTATAAAAACTTAGCAAAAGAGTTAGAAGCATCAGGTGCTCACATTTTAGGCATTAAAGATATGGCTGGCTTACTAAAACCGAATGCAGCATATGATTTAGTTTCAGCATTAAAAGAGACGGTATCGATTCCGATTCACTTGCACACACATGATACGAGTGGGAATGGTATATTAACGTATACGAAAGCGATTGAAGCAGGTGTTGATATTGTCGATGTAGCAGTAAGCTCTATGGCTGGTCAAACGTCACAACCAAGTGCGAACACGCTATACTATGCGTTAGGTGGAAACGAAAGACAGCCAGACGTTAATATAGATTCATTAGAAAAACTATCTCATTACTGGGAAGATGTACGTAAATACTATGCACCGTTTGAAAGTGGTATGAATGCTCCTCATACAGAGGTATATATGCACGAAATGCCAGGCGGACAATATAGCAATTTACAACAACAAGCGAAAGCGGTTGGTTTAGGAGATCGCTTCGATGAAGTAAAAGTAATGTACCGACGTGTGAATGACATGTTTGGTGACATCGTTAAAGTAACGCCATCATCTAAAGTTGTAGGTGATATGGCATTATTTATGGTTCAAAATCACTTAACAGAACAAGATGTTTTAGAGCGTGGGCATGCTATGGACTTCCCAGGATCTGTTGTTGAAATGTTCTCAGGAGATTTAGGACAACCATATGGTGGTTTCCCGAAAAAGTTACAAGAAATTATTTTAAAAGGGAAAGAACCATTAACAGTAAGACCGGGTGAATTATTAGAGCCGATAGATTTTGACGCGTTAAAAGAAGAGCTATTCCATAAACTTGGACGCGAAGTGACGATTTTTGATGTCGTTGCATATGCATTATATCCAAAAGTATTTATGGATTATGAAAAAGTTGCTGAGCTTTATGGAAATGTATCTGTGCTTGATACACCGACATTCTTCTATGGCATGAGACTTGGTGAAGAAATCGATGTGGAAATTGAACAAGGTAAAACGTTGATGGTTAAACTAGTATCAATTGGAGAGCCTCAGTCAGATGGAAATCGTGTTCTTTACTTGGAGTTTAACGGTCAACCACGTGAGATTGTTGTGAAAGACGAAAGTGTGAAAGCGACAGTTGCACAACGCGTGAAAGGAAACCGTGAAAATCCAAACCACATTAGCGCAACAATGCCAGGAACGGTTATTAAAGTAGTTGTAAAAGAAGGCGATGAAGTGAAAAAAGGCGATTCTATGGCAATTACAGAAGCGATGAAAATGGAAACGACAGTTCAAGCACCGTTCAATGGTAAAGTGAAAAAAGTATATGTTAACGATGGAGATGCAATTCAAACGGGTGACTTACTCATTGAATTAGATCACTAAAATAGAAAAGAGCTGTGTAAATACAGCTCTTTTTCCTTATTGCCAAAAAAATCCCTTGCCAATTCGGTAAGGGATTTTCATTTATTTTGTTTGTTTAGAAGTGGATGCAGCTTCTTTTGCATTCACTTTACTTCTTGTACCTAACATAACTAAATAGCATAGTACAGCAAACAAGCAAGAAATGAATAGTGAATGCAATAATGCCATTGCTAAACTAGCATTTGTAAATACGACTAAAATTCCTACTATAGCTTGAAGTGTAACAAGGATAAATGAAATGATCCATCCCCAGTATACGACAGGCTGCTGCTTGTAATGGCGAATAGCGAGAATCATCGCGTATAATATCCAAGCGAAAATTAACATCGCTGCAACTCTATGTCCCATTTGAACCCATTCATGTAGTTGAGTTGGCATAGGTCTATTTTTGCTACATAAAGGAAAGTCTGGACAGGCTAAGCTAGCTCGTTCGTGACGTACTAAAGCCCCTGTGTAGACGACAATATAACTGTAAATTGTTACACCATAAATATGAAATTTCATTTTTTTGTCCATAATAAGTGAACGTGCATCAAATTTTTGGTCAATTTCAAAGATAAGACACGTTAATAAAATGACAGAAGCAAATGAAATTAAGGAAATACCGAAATGGATAGCAAGTACAGCTGGCATTTGCCCCCAGACAACCGCTGCGGCTCCCATTAATGCTTGTGCAACTAAAAATACGAAGGATAAAATTGCTAACGTTTTTGTTTCGCGCACATGTTTATAATATTTCCAGGACAAAATACAAAGGAGAGTGACAAGAATTCCTGCTGATCCTGATGTAAGGCGATGACTTAGTTCAATAATAGTTTCCATTGATAAATTAGATGGAACAAATTCACCGTTACAAAGTGGCCATGATTTACCGCACCCTTGGCCAGAACCTGTTTTTGTAACTAAGGCGCCTCCTAATAAAACTATTAATAAATCAAGACTCGTAATGACTGCTAACCATTTAATAAAGCGTTGCAATCTCTTTCACCATCTTTCTGCTATGAAGTTATTGCGAAATATTTTCATTCCATTATGTATAGAATAAAACGCGCTAGTTCCTATGATATATAAAAAATAATAAAATAGCAAAGAAATGGCGGGGAAAGACAGGGGAGAGAAAATGGGTGTGGAAATAAGATGTATAAGGAAATTTTCGGGTGAAAAATAGGCTGTTTTGAAAAGAAATGGGGAGAATACGTGTTAAATATGACAAAAAAGTTTATTATAGAAGGTAACATCATGTTATGATATGGATAAGTAAGAATTAAGTTTTTTATATTCGACACAAAAAGTTCATGTTTTCTTCACAAAATGTTCGGGAAATATGATTTAATATATTGGAGTATGGGCGTAGATTAGTAGTAGAATGGGTTAACAATGTTTCTACTGTAATAATATTGCTATATAGAAGCGAAATATTTCATTCGAAATAGGCGCAAAAAGAAAGATGAAAGTTTTAAGAGGGGGTTAAAGTGATGAACCATGCAACAAGTGAGCTGCATGATGAGTCAGCTGTTACAAGTGTACCGGAAACAACTCGGCTACAAGATTTATCAGCGCTCGTTAAAATGGGGATTGTAAACTCAAATACACTTACTGTATTTACAGGATTTTGGTTGGCGTTGCACTTTAATAGACTAAGTGTGATGGATAATCTGGATAAGTTATTTTTTACAATCGTTGGTTCTGGATTAATTATGGCAGGGGTATGTTGTTTAAATAACTACATTGATCGAGACATCGACCCGTTAATGGAAAGAACAAAGAACCGTCCAACGGTTACTGGAAAGTATAAACCAGGATTTGCACTTACATTTGGACTAGTCATATTACTTCTTGGGTTTGTATTTTTATTATTAACAACACCAATGGCAGTGTTAATAGGATTTATTGGTGCTTTCACATATGTTGTCTTATATACTTTATGGACAAAGAGAAAGTATACATTAAATACTGTTGTGGGTAGTATATCAGGAGCAGTTCCACCTTTAATTGGATGGGCAGCAATCGATCCGTCTTTAGGTCATCCAATTGCTTGGATGTTATTTTTAATTATGTTTATTTGGCAAATCCCACATTTCCTCGCATTAGCGATGAAACGTGTTGATGAATACCGAAATGCAGGAATTCCAATGCTTCCTGTAGTTCATGGATTTGAAATTACGAAACGCCAAATTATGATTTGGACAGTATGTTTATTACCACTACCATTTTATATGAGTGGACTAGGGATAACATTTATGGTAATTGCAACATTGCTTAACATCGGATGGATCGTTTTAGGATTTTATGGCTTCCGTAAGCAAGATGACATCAAATGGTCCGTACAAATGTTTGTTTATTCCCTAAATTATTTAACAATCTTATTTGTATCAATGATTGTAGTTACATTCTTCTAAGACAACGACATAATTGGATTTCTTTACGTTGAGATTTACTTTACTTAACTATAAAGTACAATCTAATTCACAAAGAAAGTGGGGGTTGTTTGTATGAAGAAACAGTGGCGACTGCTTTCGTTCGTTTCACTGCTGGCTTTACTGTTAGGGGGATGCGGTAAAGCCTTTCAATCTACTTTAATTCCGCAAGGAGAAGTAGCAAAAATGCAATATGATTTGCTCTTACTAGCAAGTGCGATTATGGTAGGAGTAGTACTAGTAGTTACTATTATTTTCTTATATGTAATTGTGCGTTTCCGACAAAAGAAAGGTCAGGAAGATTATATTCCGGAGCAAGTTGAAGGGAATCACAAACTAGAAATAATATGGACAGTTATTCCGATTATTCTTTTGCTAATCTTAGCTGTTCCGACGGTTACATATACATTCAAACTTGCTGATGTAAGTGCGATGGAGAAAAAGAATATTGATAAAGATACTATCGTTGTTGATGTAACAGCGAATCTTTATTGGTGGGAATTTTCTTATAAATCAGAAAAAATAGTAACTTCTCAAGATTTAGTCATCCCCACAGGTAAGAAAGTGTATTTGAATTTGAAGGGTGCCGATATTAAACATTCATTTTGGGTTCCATCTTTAGCTGGGAAAATGGATACAAATACAGATAATGTAAACAAAATGTGGTTAAAGGCAGATAAATCGGGCACTTATAATGGTTTTTGTACAGAATTTTGCGGCCCATCACATTCTTTAATGCAATTCAAAGTGAAAGCTTTAGATGAAAGCGAGTACAAACAGTGGCTTGCTGATATGAAGAAGATTGATGGGAAGAAAGAAGTAGCTTCAACAAAGGCGCAAGAAGGCCAAGAAATATTTAATAAAAGCTGTATTGGTTGTCACGCAGTTGGATCTAATGATAGTAGACCACCTTCCGCTCGTATCGCACCGAACTTAGCAAACTTTGCTGATCGCGATATGGTTGCCGGTATTGCCGAAAACAATGAAGAGAACTTAAAAAAATGGCTGAAAGATCCTGAAAATATGAAACCAGGAAATAAAATGACTGGTAAATATGGCAACTTAACGGATGATCAAATTGATGCATTAAATGCATACTTACAAACGTTAAAAGTTGAAAAGTAAAGAGGGATTATTCGCGAAGGGGAGGTTGAAAACGTGAGTTCTGTAGCAAAAAAACAGGGGATGGGTGCTGTCATATGGGATTATTTAACGACAGTAGACCATAAAAAGATTGCCATTCTCTATTTAATTGCAGGTGGATTGTTTTTTGTAATAGGCGGAATAGAAGCTCTATTTATTCGCCTTCAATTAGCGATTCCTAACAATGCTTTTCTTGTTGGGGATGCTTATAATCAAGTATTAACGATGCACGGTACAACAATGATTTTCCTCGCAGCTATGCCACTCGTGTTTGCATTTATGAACGCCGCTGTACCACTTCAAATTGGTGCACGTGATGTAGCGTTCCCGTTTTTGAATTCACTTGGATTTTGGTTATTTTTCTTTGGTGGAGTATTTTTAAATTTAAGTTGGTTTTTAGGTGGAGCACCTGATGCAGGATGGACATCTTATGCATCTTTAGCGTTAGCTTCTAAAGGTCATGGTGTTGATTTTTATGTACTTGGCTTGCAAATCTCCGGTATTGGTACATTAATTGGAGGTATTAACTTCCTTGTAACCATTATCAATATGCGTGCGCCAGGGATGACATATATGCGTATGCCGATGTTTACATGGACGACATTTGTAACATCTTCGCTAATATTATTCGCTTTTCCGCCGTTAACTGTAGGATTAGGACTTTTAATGTTAGATCGTTTATTTGGAACAAGTTTCTTTAATCCGGCATTGGGTGGGAATACGATTATATGGGAGCATTTATTCTGGATTTTCGGTCATCCAGAAGTATACATTCTTATACTCCCAGCTTTCGGAATATTCTCAGAAATCTTCGCGACATTTTCGAAAAAACGATTATTTGGTTATTCGTCGATGGTGTTCGCGACAGTATTAATTGGATTCTTAGGATTTATGGTATGGGCGCATCATATGTTTACTGTTGGGCTTGGTCCAGTTGCAAATGCTATTTTCTCAGTTGCAACAATGGCGATTGCAGTACCGACTGGTATTAAAATATTCAACTGGCTCTTTACAATGTGGGGAGGAAGTATTCGTTTTACGACACCGATGATGTGGGCGGTAGCTTTCATTCCATCATTCGTAATGGGGGGAGTTACAGGTGTTATGCTAGCATCTGCACCAGCAGATTATCAATTTCATGATAACTATTTCGTAGTAGCTCACTTTCATTATGTAATCGTCGGTGGTGTTGTATTCGGTTTACTTGCAGGAGCTCATTATTATTGGCCACTGATGTTTAATAAAGTATTGAATGAAACGTTAGGAAAGATAACATTTTGGCTATTCTTTGTCGGTTTCCATTTAACGTTCTTCATACAGCATTTCCTTGGGTTAATTGGTATGCCACGTCGTTACTACACATATCTTGAAGGTCAAGGGTTGGAAATGGGGAATATGATTAGTTCTATTGGAGCGGTATTTATGGCTCTTGGAACGATTGTTCTTCTATTCAATGTAATTAAAACGACAGTTTCAAAAGAAAAGGCTGGTCGTGATCCATGGGATGCTCGTACATTAGAATGGACAATGCCAGCACCTACACCAGAATATAACTTTAAACAATTACCATTTGTTCGCGGGTTAGATCCGTTTTGGATTGAAAAACGTGAAGGGAATAAAGAGATGACAGCGGCGGAACCAGTTGGTGATATTCATATGCCGAATCCATCATTTTCACCATTTATCATTTCTTTAGGACTGTTTATAGCGGCATTCGGTGCAATGTATATGCAGGGTGGAAAAGATAAGTTTTGGTTATTAGTAGCAATTATCGGTTTAATCATTACATTTGGCGCAATGTTCCTACGTTCAGTAATTGATGATCATGGATATCATATTCACAAGGAAGATTTAGAAGATAAGGGGGGCAAGGCATAATGCATGTAGATGAAAAGTTAACAAATGAAACATTTCCAGCAGAGCCTGAAAAAGCAACCCTTGAGGGGAAAAATAAGTTTGTCGGTTTTTGGTTATTTCTTGGAGGCGAAACAGTATTGTTCGCTTCCTTATTTGGCACATATTTAGCGTTAAAGAATTCTACAAATGGTGGACCAACATCTCAAGAGATGTTCCAAATGCCACTCGTTTTCATTATGACGATGCTTTTATTAACGAGTAGTTTAACGAGCGTATATGCAATGTATCATATGAAAAACTTTAACTTTAAAAAAATGCAACTTTGGTTACTAGTAACAGTGCTGTTAGGTTTAGGGTTTTTAGGGTTTGAGATATATGAGTTTTATCATTATACGCATGAATTTAAGCATACTATGAGAAGTAGTGCATTTGGTTCCGCGTTTTATGCTCTTGTTGGTACACATGGACTCCACGTATTGTTTGGGTTATGTTGGATTTTAACATTAATCTTTAGAAATGCGAAGAGAGGCCTAAATTTATATAATGCACCGAAGTTTTATGTTGCATCGATTTATTGGCACTTTATTGACGTAGTTTGGGTGTTTATTTTCACTGTAGTATATTTGATGGGAATGGTGGGATAAACAATGGCGATAAAGCAAACGAATAATCCTAAAGTTGATCTTGTTTATCGGAAAAGAAAAAGTGCGGAGGAAATGAAGCATCAAGTTATTACATTTGCATTAATGATTTTTTTAACATTAGTTGCATTTGCAGCGGTAGCATATCCGAAAACTTTTAGTCCGACTTTTTCAGTACCATTTATTTTACTATTAGCGGTGGTACAAGTAATTTTTCAATTGTATTATTTTATGCATATGAGTCATAAAGGACATGAAGCGGCAAGTTTCTTTCTTTATTCTGGTCTGTTGATCGGATTAATTACAATTTTAGCTTTTATGACAATTGTGTGGATTTGAAAAGTGAAGAATAAGGGAGCTTGTGTTGACACAGCTCCCTCTTCATGTTATGTGAAAGGATAACCTTAAGAAGGTAGGTGTGAAAATGAGTAACTTGTGGATATTTGGTTTTCAAGCTCTATGGAGTCCAATCTTTTTATTATTTATGATTTCAATCCTTATTGGATACTTTTTAATTATTGGGCCATATAGAATGCGATTTGAACATGCGACAAAGGTAAGTAAGAAGCAAGTTTTTTACTTTACGACTGGGATTGTTCTTTTGTATTTTGTAAAGGGAGGGCCTATTGATTTAATTGGTCATATTATATTTAGTGCACATATGTTTGAAATGGCAGTTATGTATATTGCCGTTCCACCGTTATTGTTGCTTGGTATACCAGTTTGGTTATATCGTTATATTACTTCTTTTAAGTTCGTTCAAATTATATTAAAGATATTTGCTAAGCCACTTATTGCATTGTTTGTATTTAATGGCCTGTTTTCTTTTTATCATTTACCAGTTGTTTTCGACACAGTAAAACAAAGTCAAATTGCTCATCCTATTTGTCTCGTTATCTTGTTCTTTACGGCAATCATGATGTGGTGGCCGATGTTAAATCCATTACCAGAATATCAAACGTTAAGTGATATAAAGAAACTTGGTTATATGTTTGCTAACGGTATATTATTAACGCCAGCTTGCGCGTTAATCATTTTTGCGACTGCACCGTTATTTGCAACGTATACGGATCCGGCTGCTTGGATGAAGGCGATGGAACTATGTGTACCAGCGGGAACTTTATCGGATTTAAATATAACTGGACCAGAATTCTTACACTGGATGCCAGTCGTACAAGACCAACAAACAGGCGGCATCATTATGAAAATTGTCCAGGAAATAGTGTATGGTACAATTATCGGCTATGTATTCTTTCGATGGGCGCGTCGAGAGCGTGAAAAGGATAAAGAGCAGTTGCAACAATTGCCCCCGTATTTACAGACTAAGTAGAAAAAAGTGTATGGGAGATTCCATGCGCTTTTTTTCTTTTAAATTGTAGTTAACATGAAAATATTGAATTTTCTAACTTTTTATGTTAACTTAGTGTAGGCATGTACTAAAAGTGGATATAAAATTTACTACTAGCTTTAATACGTAATATTTCCATGTGTAGTGTAAGTTTTTTAGAGATTTACAAATTTATCCCGCTATTTGCGGGAGTCGGGCTGCCCGTAAAAGCCCGATTGGTGAAGGCTAATAATCAGTGTGGGACGGACAAAACCCCTACTGATTAAAGTTTCACTTTATATTGTTTTCTTTAATAAACATAAACTATTTTAAGGGGGAATTTAAATGGGTAGTAGTGGAAGTATGGTAAAACCAATTAGTGGTTTTTTAACAGCATTAATTCAATATCCAGTACCGATAGTAGAGTCACGTGCAGACATTGATAAACAAATTAAACAGATCATAAAAACAATTCATTCAACTAAAGCAGGGTATCCTGGATTAGAATTGATAGTATTTCCAGAATATAGTACACAAGGGCTTAATACAAAAAAATGGACTACAGAAGAGTTTTTATGTACAGTCCCTGGGCCAGAAACAAACTTATTTGCTGAGGCATGTAAAGAATCTAAAGTATATGGTGTTTTTTCTATAATGGAAAGAAATCCTGATGGTGGAGAACCGTATAATACAGCAATTATTATTGATCCACAAGGTGAAATGATTTTGAAGTATCGTAAGCTAAATCCTTGGGTGCCAGTCGAGCCTTGGAAAGCTGGAGATCTAGGCTTACCTGTCTGTGATGGACCTGGAGGAAGTAAATTAGCAGTTTGTATTTGTCATGATGGCATGTTCCCTGAAGTAGCCCGTGAAGCGGCTTATAAAGGTGCAAATGTCTTGATCCGTATTTCTGGATATAGCACACAAGTTAGTGAACAATGGATGTTAACCAATCGTTCAAATGCATGGCAAAATTTAATGTATACATTGTCGGTGAACTTAGCGGGTTATGACGGTGTATTTTATTACTTTGGTGAAGGACAAGTATGTAATTTTGATGGGACTACTTTAGTGCAGGGACATCGAAATCCTTGGGAGATTGTTACTGCTGAAGTATATCCAGAGCTAGCAGATCAGGCTAGATTAGGATGGGGGCTAGAAAATAATATATATAATCTAGGTTCACGAGGATATGTAGCAACTCCTGGTGGGGTGAAAGAAAACCCATATACGTTTGTAAAAGATTTAGCTGAAGGTAAATATAAGGTTCCTTGGGAAGATGAGATTAAAGTAAAAGATGGATCAATTTATGGGTATCCAGTAAAAAAAACGATTCATTCTTAGGACAGAGAAATAAAACAAGCGCATCATATTGATGCGCTTGTTTTTGTTAATCAATAACTTGAAATTCTTTTAACTCTTTTTCGATATTTTGTAGGAGTTGTTCACTTTTTTGAAGTACATTCGTTGGGAAAATTTCACCATCACCATATTCAACGCCGTGAGGATAATAATGTTTACCTAATAAGGGAGGAAGTAGCTTTATTTCAGCGTGTCTGCTACCGATGTCACCTTCAATAGCCAAACCTTGTACGCGCAAATAATAAACATCTTTTAATATTTCAAATTTATAATCGTATGTAACTCGTTCATAATCCCACTGTCCAGCAAGTACGAAATGGTTCTTCTCCATAATCTCGGTTAATAGTGTTAAATCAACGACTGCCCCATTAAATTTCGTATTTGTAAATTGCATATAATACCTCCTCTTTTCATGTTACATCATTATTTTTATAATAGTATGAATAATGAGAAAGTGCAATTCATATTGACAGAAAAGGGATAATCCAGACTTTTTTTGCGAAAATATGATATAGTGAAAAGAGTACGGTACACACAAAAAAGGAAAGAAGAGGATTTGTGTATATCTCAATTTTATGTTTTGTGCAGGAGGTATATCGATTGAAGAAATTATTGCGTATCGTAATAATTACATTTTTAATTTTAGCTGTTGATTTATACGGGAAATTACTCGTTTCACAATATATATTAACCCCATCTCAATCAAAGCAAGAAAATAAAATTGTGAAAAAGAAAAAACAAGTAAATGAAGACTCTTCAAATATAGTTTTAAATATGATTGGTGGGGACCCTGAAAATTTATTAGCAAAATGGGGGGAACCTTCTCGAATAGAGCCATCTGCTTACGGATATGAATGGTGGGTATACAATCAAGATTTAGCTCAGTATGTTCAATTTGGGGTTGCTGAACGTAAAGTTGTAACGGCTTATGTTGCTGGTGACGAAGTTAAGGTGCCACCTTATTATATAAATGAAAAGTATGAAGACGTGTATAAAAAGAATCCACTCTCTCATGAGATTTCGTTAAAAAGAGGGAAGAATAGTTATCAATTTGAGTTATCTGATACGGAAGTGATAGAACAACCGTTAATACCTGTAGAAGATGGCTGGGCACAATTATATTTTGATCATTTTACACATGAGCTTGTTGGTGTTCGTTATATGGATGACGAAACGTTATTACGTCAAAGACCGTATCAGCTTGTTTATTCAGGTGAATTACTGGCAGAACAACCATTGACTCCAGATAAAATGAAACAAATAGAGAATGGAAATATGCAACAAATTTTTGATTTAACAAATATTGTTCGAAGTCGTCATAATTTACCGTTGTTAACTTGGGATCAACAAACAGCGGATGTGGCAATCGGTCATAGTAAAGATATGAAGGATAATAATTACTTTTCACATGATTCACCTACATTAGGTACGTTAGGAGATCGTTTGCAGCGAGGGAAAGTAGGATTTCAACTTGCTGGTGAGAACATAGCGGCGCAACATAGTGATGGAATTGCGGCGTTGCAAGGTTGGTTAAATAGCGAGGGGCATAGAAAGAATTTATTGAATGAACAATTTACAGGATTAGGTGTTGGAGTATACGATAAGTTTTATACGCAAAACTTTATTCGGAAATAAAGTGAAACTGTAAATTGTGGATGGGAATCTTACGCTATGCAAATAGTAGGATAAAAAGGTGCATGAATCGTCTAAAAATAGGCGAACCATGCGCCTTTTTTTTCTTACTATATAGTAGGTAGATATACATGAAGAGGTGAGGATTATGCCAACAACAAAAGGATCGTTACATCCATCGGTTCAACAGTTTAAAGAGTTTGTAAACCATCACCCTAAAATGGTTCATGAAGTTCGAAGTGGTCATAAAACTTGGCAACAGTTTTATGAGGAATGGTACTTACTTGGTGAAGAAGATCCGATATGGGCAACTTTTAGACCTGATGGAGCGCCTGCTTTTTCTTCGGTAAAAGAAAATAAAAAAGAAAAAGATAATCGAACTGAAGAGGAAAAAACTGCCGATGTGATGGGACAAATGCTTTCTTTCTTTAAAAAGATAGATGTAGAACAAATGCAACATCATTTAGCCAATGTGACGAGTGCTATTGGTAGTGTGCAACAAGTTTTTCAGCAATTTCAAGGAAAACGCACGCAGCAAGAAGAGAGTACTTCCGAAAATAATCCATTTTTCTTTCAGAAGGATTAGGGGGGAAGCGGATGAGAGCAGAAATTATGGAATTTATAAAGGCTGATGAGGATTTATCTCGCTATATTAGGGAGCAACCGTACTGGTATAGAAAACTAACGCGAAACCCTGAAGAAAAAGAGGCATTTGAGTTAGCGGCTATGCAACATTTTAAAAAAACGATACCAGATAAAGTTGAGAAATTTCAAAATCAATTGGCGGTTGCTTCCATTATGATCGATATGTTTCAGTATATGAAGCAGCAAAATACAACATAATTGGAAGGGAAAACTATGTCCGTCATGCGGAACTTTTGATACAATAGAAGCGGATTATTTAAAAAGGAGTTGCAGCATGAGCATGACGGAAATTTGTTTAGTACGACATGGACAAACTGATTGGAATTTTCAAGAGATTATTCAGGGACGTGAAGATATTCCACTTAATGAAGTAGGGAAGATGCAAGCGAGCCAAAGTGCGGCTGCTTTGCAAGCGGAAGCATGGGATATAATTATAAGTAGCCCATTAATTAGAGCGCAAGAAACAGCTAAGGAAATTGCAGGGGCTACTGGGTTACAATCGATTTTATTAGATGAACGATTTGTTGAACGTAATTTTGGTGAAGCTTCTGGGAAGCCGGTTGCGACTGTTAGGGAGTTAATTGCTGAAGGTAAAGTAGAAGGTATGGAGCAAGATGAAGAGATTGTAGCTCGTTGTTTTGCTGCTGTAAAAGATGTTGCGGCAACTCATTCTGGCAAACGTATTATCATTGTAGCCCATTCGCATGCGATAAAAGCAATTTTACATGCAATTGCGCCGGAAGATATTTCGTTTAAAACACCGTTAAAAAACGCGTGTATTAGTTATGTGAACGAAAATAGTGGGAAGTGGGATGTTCTTAAATATAATATTGCGGAACATATTAATGTATAAATATGTGCTGACATTATATAAAAAATAGTTAGAATGATATCTTTCTGTTTAGTGAGACACTTGAATTAGTAGTTCTATTCTAAATGTGGTATGATGAATACTCGGAGGTGTCTCTCATGATTGTAGCGACGCTGGAAAGCGTATTAATATTAGATAAGGCAGAGCAGCTTGCAAAAGCGATCATCTGTTCAGATATAGCAGAAGATTATCGTAAGTGTTATAAAGAATTGCATGAAGATATGGAAGTTCAGACGTTAATTCAGCAATTTACAGCGATGAAAGAACGATATGAGGAAGTGCAACGTTTCGGTAAATACCATCCTGACTATACTTTCGTTTCGACGAAAATGAGGGAATTAAAGCGTTCTGTAGACTTACATGATAAGATTGCAGCTTTCAAACGAGTAGAAATGGCTTTGCAAAAGTTGTTAGATGAAGTTAGTGTAGCAATCGGTTCTGAGGTGTCTTCTTCCATCAAAGTTCCAACAGGAAATCCATTTTTCGATGCTGGTGGCTGTGGTGGCGGTTGTGGTACCGGCGGAGGTTGTGGCTGTAAAAAAACGGGGTAAATCACCCCGTTTTTTAGAAGATAGAAGAAAACGTATATAGAGTTTGTCCTGTAATGTCATAAATTTCTGATTGGTTTTCATAAAATATAAAATATATGTTTTTAAAAGGAGAAGATGGAGAAGATTATGTTCGGGCAACGACAAAGTATGATTGTTTATTTACATTCATTGAAACATGCCAAGATTTTAAGGAAATATGGTAACATACATTACATATCAAAACGCTTAAAGTATGCAGTAGTATATTGTGATATGGAGCAAATTGAGCATATGATGCAAAAGTTGAACAAACTTCCTTTTGTAAAAAAGATAGAACAGTCGTACCGCCCGTATTTAAAAACGGAATTTGAAAATTCACGTCCTGATCGGGCAAAAGAATACGATTATAGCTAATAGAAAAAATCCCCTGCTAATTTTAGCGGGGGATTTTTTTACTTGAAATAACAATTTATTTCATTGGAGGAATGAAATTATTCATTCGTAAAATACCAATTAAATGATTGAAAAATAGTTCTTTTTCTGGGAAAGTTGTGGATGGTTTTACTGTAAAGGTAGTTACTTTTTTTCCTAGTTGTTCTGCCGTTTCTTCAAATAAAATGACGCGTTTACTTTTTTTATTTTCTAGTACAGGAATGCCTTCACGACATATGTATAATGGTTGAAAATCACCAGTAGTAGTTGGTTTTAATATTACAACAAGTGAGCACACTTTTTTTTCATTTTTAATTGTTTCAAATTGTAACATATGTGTTATACGTTCTTGATTTGCTTTGGCAATTTCAAGTAATTCATATAAATCAGAGTAGCCTTCTCCGAGTTCTATAAAGCGTTGAATCATATTTTTTCCTCCTCTTTCTTTTACTGTACCATCTCACTTTTTAAATGAAAAGTAGACAAAGAAAAAAAACCCTGCAAAGCAGGGCCCTTCTTATACTAGCATGTACTAGTAAGAAGGCAAAGGGAGAGGAGAAACCGGAGGAAGAACTTATGGGGAAACGTAAGTCTTCTCCGCGGTTGGCAACAACATCGAAGGTGATGTTGTTATAATTATTTATGTCCAATCTAAATGAAGATATACATGATGAAATTAAATTTTATGTTGGGCTTTTTATTTTTCTTTTTTTTATTTTATGATAGGATAAAAAAGATAAAGTGGAACTTTAATCGGTGGGGTATTCTCTGCTGATTATTAGCCTTCACCAATCGGGCGTTAACGCGGGATAAAGTGAAACGAATATACATAATGGGTTTGTGTTAGCGAATGGTGAGATGAATACATAAAAATGCAGAGCGGTTGTTTTAAGCTAAGTTCTCCTAGTGTTCGTTGAAAGATGAATGGAACAGTATAGTTTGGTAGCGGTTACTGAATGGAGAAGGGTTTTCTATAATTGCTCGTTAGATTGAAATAAAGGTAGTGACAACAGATGAGAGTAGTTTCAGGAAAATGTAAAGGGCATCCACTTAAAGCGGTGCCAGGTAATACAACACGTCCAACGACAGATAAAGTAAAAGAATCAATTTTTAATATGATAGGCCCTTATTTTGATGGCGGTATCGCTCTTGATTTATTTGGCGGTAGTGGTGGTCTTGGAATCGAAGCGATAAGTAGAGGGATTGATAAAGCAATTTTTGTTGATCGAGATAATAAAGCGATAAAAGTCATTCATCAAAATTTAGAAAGTTGCAGAATACAGGAACAAGCTGAAGTGTATCGAAATGATGCAGAGCGTGCGATCAAAGCACTCATAAAGCGTGAAATGTCATTCGACCTTATACTAATAGATCCTCCATATAAAGATCAAAAAATTGTATCTTTAATTAGTGTGATGGATCAACATGGATTGCTACATAGAGATGGATTAATTATGTCAGAGCATGGTAATGATGTAGTTTTACCTGATTCTATAGGGGATCTTGTAAAAGTGAGAGCTGAAAATTATGGGATTACAGCAATATCGATTTATAAGTATGAAGGTGAGGAGACAGAATGACAAGTATAGCTATTTCTTCGGGAAGTTTTGATCCAATTACCCTTGGGCATCTGGATATTATTAAAAGGGGAGCGAAAGTATTTGACGAGGTATACGTAGTAGTTTTAAACAACTCGTCAAAAAAACCGTTCTTTTCAGTTGAAGAGCGCTTAGATTTAATTCGTGAAGCAACAAAGGATATCCCAAATGTAAAAGTAGATTCCCATAGTGGACTACTAGTGGAGTATGCGAAAATGCGTAATGCAAACGCGATTTTACGTGGGTTGCGAGCGGTTTCTGATTTTGAGTATGAGATGCAAATTACTTCTATGAATCGAAAATTAGATGAAAACATTGAAACCTTCTTTATTATGACAAACAACCAATATTCATTTTTAAGCTCGAGCATTGTGAAAGAAGTTGCGAGATATGGAGGAAGCGTAGTAGATCTTGTACCTCCTGTTGTAGAACGTGCTTTAAAAGAAAAGTTTCAAACCCCGTTAAAGTGAACGGGGTTTTTCTTTGTTGCTACGAAAAAATAATAAGATAATATATACATATAAACAAAATAATGTAAATATCGGTCCGTAGTGTACAAAAGATGTCCAAATTTCATGCAGTATAGAAGAATGATTCGATAAAAAGACGGGGATATCTTTTTGCATAGGTGAAAAAGAGCTTACTTTTTCATAAAATGGTTTCCAAAATATAAAAGTAAAAATAGGAGCAAGAATACTTTGGATAATTCGTGCGAAAAAATAGGGCTTAAATCGGATGTCTGTTTCAGCTAATATACTAGCAACTTGTGCCTGAATAGAAAGGCCGCTAAATGCTAAAATAAAGCTTGTTACCATAGCTTGCTGCAGAAGGGGCGTTTCATTTATTTGACTAATCATTTGGCTTCCGAGTGTCATTTCAAAAATGCCAGATAATATCGGAATACTAAATTCAGTAGTTAGTTGGAAGAATGATAAAATATGTTGCATAATAAAAGAGAGGGCTGCTGTAATATGAAATACAGTAATCATTTTATTTAAAACAGAGAATAAAATAATAAATCCACCAATCATAAGTAACGTTTGAATAGAAGAAACGATAGCGTCCCCAAGTAATTTTCCTATTGGTCTTTTTTCTTGCATACGTGTCTCATGTAGGATTGAAAAAGGGTTTTGAAAAGGGCGTTTTTTAGTAGTATGTTTATCATGCGTGGAAATGTTGTTATTGCCGTAAAAACGCATCAGTAACCCGACGGCAAAGTTACTTAAATAATGTGCAGCGGCTAATACGATTCCTAATTTCGGATTATTGAAAAAACCGATAGAAACAGCTCCAAAAATAAAAAGTGGATTAGATGAGTTTGTAAAAGATACGAGGCGCTCTGCTTCGATTTGTGTTAGTTGATTACTTTTACGCAGTCTAGCGCTTAATTTGGCGCCAGCAGGGAATCCTGAAGCCATTCCCATCGCCCAAACGAATCCGCCTATCCCTGGAACGCGGAAAAGTGGTCGCATGAGTGGTTCTAATATAACGCCTATAAATTTTACAACACCAATACTAATTAGAAGTTCCGCAATGATGAAAAACGGTAAAAGTGAAGGGAATACAACTTCCCACCATATATTTAACCCTCGAATGGAAGCTTGCAAAGCAGCTTGGGGGTGGAGTACAAGAGAAAAGGTTAAAAATAGTGTTGATATGGTAAGAAAAGCAGTTTTCCATTTTTCATACATGTAAGTAAATCCCCCTTTGTCCCAAAAAACGTTCATTTCAGTATACGTGGATACGTAGTGAATTTAGACCATAAGTATGAAAAAGGAATGAAAAAAATTAAAGGGTGAGAAAAATGAAAGAACCGAAAATCGGATTAGCCCTTGGATCTGGGGGCGCAAAAGGGTTTGCTCATATTGGTGTTATAAAAGTTTTAAGAGAAAATGGTATACCGATTCATATGATTGCAGGAAGTAGTATGGGGGCTTTAGTAGGTACATTTTATGCAGCGAGCTCAAACGTTGAAAGACTGTATAAACTGGCAAATGTTTTTAAGAGGAAATATTATTTAGATTTTACGGTTCCGAAAATGGGATTTATTGCTGGAAAACGTGTCAAAGATATGATTAAAATGTTTACATATAATAAAAAAATAGAAGAGTTAGATATCCCGACGGCTGTTGTGGCTACTGACATCTTGAAGGGGGAAAAAGTAGTTTTTACAAGTGGTCCTGTTGCAGAGGCGGTGAGAGCTAGCATATCTGTACCTGGAGTATTTGTACCAGAGAAAATAGATGGACGGTTATTGGTGGATGGCGGAGTAATTGATCGCATTCCAGTATCGGTTGTGAAAGAGTTAGGTGCCGATATTGTCATTGCTGTTGATGTATCCCCGATTAAAGTGAATGGAGAAGTTACGTCTATTTATGATGTAATTATGCAGAGTATTGAAATTATGCAACATGAGCTTGTGATGAATCGACAAATTGCATCTGATTTAATGATGCGACCAGCTGTAGAACAATTTAGTTCGCGTGCTTTTACAAACATTGAAGACATTATTCGAGTTGGAGAGGTAGAAGCGGAAAAACATGTTGCAAATATTTATTTATTAATTGAGCAGTGGAAGGAGAAACATAATGTTTAAGCGTTTTCGGTTTATATATGCAATTTTAATAGGAGTTATATTGGCGATGTTACTTGTTTACGTACGTTTACCGTATTATGTAACAAAACCAGGAATGGCTGCCAAATTAGAGCCTTACGTTCAAGTTGAAGGGGGAACAAAAGAATCTGGTGATTTTATGCTTGTTACGGTTTCGATGGGACCAGCAAATATGGTGAATTTAATAGCGGCACAGTTTAATAAATATACACATATTTCGAAAGCGGAAGAAATATTGCAAAAAGGTGAGAGTGATGAAGAATATCAATTTCGCCAAAATTATGCGATGAAAGATTCGCAAAATGCAGCAATCTATAATGCTTATAAACGTGCAAACCGTACTGTTTCTTTTGAAAATAAAGGTGTATTGGTTGCTGGTGTTGCGAAAGGGATGCCGTCAGAAGGAAAGCTTAAACTTGGAGATGTCATCATAGCTGTCGATGGAAAAATATTTGAAAAGACGGAGCAATTTATTGAATATATGACAGGGAAAAAAGAAGGAGATACAGTAAATATTGAGTACAAACGAGATGGAAAACAGTTAAAAGAAAATTTAAATGTTAAGACCATTCCGAATGGAAATGGGCGTGTTGGTATAGGTGTTTCTATCGTTACGGAAAGAGAATTAGTGGTAGATCCGAAAGTGAAAATTGATTCTCATGAAATAGGTGGACCATCGGCAGGCCTAATGTTCACATTAGAAATATATAATCAACTTGTAGAAGATGATTTAACAAAAGGACATGAAATAGCTGGAACAGGTACGATTAATGAAAAGGGAGAAATTGGCCCGATTGGTGGTATTCAGCAAAAAGTGGTCGCTGCAAGTGATGCTGGTGCTGAAGTGTTCTTTGCACCAAATGAAAAAGGTGCGGAGAAATCGAATTATAAAGATGCACTTGAGGCTGCGAAAGATATTAAAACAAAAATGAAAGTTGTGCCAGTTGATACGCTGGATGACGCATTAATGTATTTGGAAAAAATGGGTAAGAAAAAATAAACCTCTCTGAAAAAGAGAGGTTTTTTTATAGAAATTTTGCAGTTGTTTCATCATAACGAATTGGATGATGCGTTGCATCTTGTTTTAGTAGTTGTGTTCGTAATGGTTCTTGCATGATGGAGAAATATACAGAATTGGCTTTTCTCTCTATGTGTAAAGTAGGATGGTCAAATGTTTTTGTATGGGTAAGGATTGGAAGCTCTATGTTTTTCTTGTTTTTTGAAAGGTAAGTTTGTCCTTTTTGTGACATGCCTAGTAGACGAATGTATGGTGCATGATGCTCTATATTTGCGCTATGTATTTCTTCTTTTGTTGTATTTGTTAAAATGTGTGTACAAGCTCTTTGTAATCTAGTCCACGTATAACGCTTCGTTTTTAATGCTTCCATGAATGAATGGAAGGAGGAACTGGTTTGTATTTTTGATAAAATACGATGCTCTAAACCTTCCTCTATTTCATATATATGTCGTAAGTCCTCTGGAGACATTGTCATGAGTTTGTATTTGAAAAATGAAAAGTATTGTTCCCAATTATGTAATGTCCTGTAGTTTTGTTTGTAGCTTGCTAAAAGAGAAGCAGTCGCTTTTGGGATAAAGGGCTCAATTTCTGTCAAGGAACTATTTTCGCTAAAAAGTTGTTTGCGAATACTTGTTGCACTTGCAATATGTTGGTCGTTAAATGTTTCATCATGATAATGAGATGCGAATCTTTTTATCGTTTGTGCTTGTATAGAACTATTTTGCGTCAGAATTGCTTTCATGTATTGGAAGCCTAAAATGTTATTTGGTTGTGACATGTCTATGTTTTTTTCAGAAGGTAAAATGTGTAGGAAAGCTTCAGATGTAGCTTTTGCGTAACTACTACCTGCGTTCATAAATTGCTGTACAAAACGATTAAAAGTCTCTTCTTCATTTTGTTGCACAGAGATGGTGTTATAAAAATTTTCGATTTGTCCATCTTCACTACCGAAACAAATTTCAGAAACGTGCAGGGCGTTTAAAATAGAAATAGCGCCATTTGCAAAGGTTTCAGCCTTTTGTGTTGAAAAGGCATATGGAAGCTCTACAACAAGGTCTACACCGCATGCTAAGGCCATTTTGGTGCGATACCATTTGGATATGAGTGCCGGCTCACCACGCTGCAAAAAAGGGCCACTCATAACAGCGATTGTAATATCAGATTGTGTTAACTTTTTTGTTTGTTGCACATGATAATCATGACCGTTATGAAAAGGGTTATATTCAACAACAATACCACTGGCTTTTATGGGAATCTCTCCTTTCGATGTAGCATCTTTTTGGAAAACGTGATACTCTATATATTATTTACTATGATGACTTCATTATAGTGTAAAGAAAAAACTTACACTATAAATGCATTATACCACTTATATTGCGGGGTTTAATCCTCTTGTTTTTCTTCACTGACCACTTTTTGACCACTTCGACCACTTTTCAGTACATTTCCTAGCATTTCAGTTACCTCAATTTGACGTTCTTCATAAACATCAGTATAAATATTTAAAGTTGTAGAAACATTTGTGTGACCAAGTAATTTTGAAACAACCTTTGCATTTGCGCCAGAATCGATTAAAATAGTTGTAAACGTTCTTCGGATATCGTGGAATCTAATATACGGTACGTCAATTGCTTCGCACAAAGCTTTCATTTGGTAGCGTATCGTATATGGATGCACGATTTTTTTATTTCTTGTACAAATTAATAGGTCGAAAGAATTATCTTTTTTATGACTTTGATATTCTAACAGCTCTCCCATTAATTCTTCAGTCATTGGAATCATTCGATTAGATGCTTCGGTTTTTGTTTCACCTAGTTCATACTTACCATCCACAAGCGTTAATGTTCTTTGTACATGAATGGCCTTGCTTTCGAAATTAATATCCTTCCACTGTAAAGCTAATACCTCGCCGATGCGCATACCTGTATGCAAAGCTAAAACGAATGCAATATAATAGCTTCCTTGTATTTTTGCATACTCCATAAACTTCATCGCTTCTTCAACTGTCCAACTAGCCTGCGCTTTCTTTTTAACTTTTGGCCGCTTTGCTTTCTTAGCAGGATTAGAGTTAATCATTTCTAACTCTACGCCTTTATCGAGGATTTGTTTTAACATAACATCAACGGATGAAATGTATTTCGTTGTTAGACCATCTTTAAGTAGCTTCTGATGAAAATTATGCACGGTCAGAGGTTTTATATCTGATAACCTCTTCTCGCCGAATTCAGGCATTACACGTGAGCGTAGAATGCGTTTGTATTGATACAATGTTGATGGTCTACATGATGATTCTTTCTCTTGCATCCAGATTTCTACGAGCTGAGAAAAGCGAATATCACTATTCTCATAATCTCCATTTGCTAAATCATTTGTTACCCTAGCCACTTCTTCTTGAGCAGCTTTCTTTGTTTTAAAACCACCTTTAGTGATTTGTTTCCGTTTACCTGTGATAGGGTCTTTGCCGACATCCATAGTAAAAGACCACTTCTCACCACGTTTACGAAAGTATGCCATGATTTTTCACCTCGTCATAGTCGTTTTCTAGATACAAGCTGTGATATGTGGTAGTGGTATAAGAAATGATAGCATGTAAGCCTAATTTCTGTAAAAGGAAATTTACAGATATAAAAGAAGTGAGCTACAATATTTGTATATTAAATAAAGGAGGGGAAAATATGGAGGAATTGACAAAGGACCCTGGTGGTCACAGAGTAGATGATCCTGGTGTAGGTTGGCATAACGAACCAGGCGGTGGCGGTTGGAAATATGACGAAGATCCAGGAACAGGGTGGAAACCAATTTATGGTCCGGGGACAGGTGTATAAAAGAAAGGGGAGAGTGAGATTATGAAAAGCTACATAAAAGACCCAGGAGGTTCAAAGGTAATTTCTGATCCAGGAGGAGCAGGTGGAAGTCCATTAGTACTTGATCCAGGTAATGGGGGCGCAGGATTAAAAATAGAACCAGGTGGTGGAGGTTTAAAAAATAATACTGATCCAGGAGGATGGTAATTATGTTATTACACTCTAAAGAATCACAGAAACCTGGTACAGGATGGAAGTTATACGATCCGGGGACAGGAGTGGGTATTTTCGATCCAGGATCAGGCGGGGGATATACAACTGATCCAGGTGGTGGATGGCGAAAAGAACAGGGAGGTTTAAGAAAATGAAAATAGATAACTTTGATCCAGGCGGTTTAGGTGGAAGTCAATTGAGGTATGACCCAAATCTGTGTGGAGGGGATTGGAAAGATCCAGGTGGCGGAATGGGTATGTATGATCCTGGGGCAGGTGGAGGATACATAAAAGATCCAGGCACAGGAATATAAAAAAAGAGAGCTAAGTGCTCTCTTTTTTTGTTGATAAAAATTTGTTAATTTTTATCGTTGTGATTGGAAATGTTTTCTACTACAATCGACTCATAACAGCTCGTTATGAGTTTTAAGGAACTTTGCATATAAAACGAGTTGTTTACAGAATTGCTCTCGTTGAGATTCATCCAGGCCTGCGAAAACCGTTTGAATTTCATCGAGGGCATTTGCTATGTTCTTTTCATGTGGTGTGCTCGTTCTACCCATTAACGCATCAACAGAAACACCTAAATATGTTGCAATGCGATCGAGAGTGTCGAGGTCAGGTTGATTATAGTTAATTTCTAAATTGCCAACTTGACTACGACTTAACTGCACTTTTTCACCGAACTCTGATTGAGTAAGGGAACGACTTGATCTAAACTTTTTTAAATTTTCTCCAAATGTATTCATAGTTTTAGTATAAATACATGAGAATTTTTAGACTATACATGTCACTAAATTTGTCTTTATAATAGTAAATATCACGTAAATTGACATTCGAACAAAAAACATATAGAACAAACGTTCTTTTGGTGGTAAAATATTCTTAATGAAAAATAGAATTTTTGAAAAAAACTTTCTCAACATGATTTGACCATAATCAGGACGAACATTCTAAATCTTATGATAAACTGAATTTAGCGAAAGAAGGAATAAAAAAAGACCCACGGTGTTATAGATGTGAGGCCACACAGCTATAACATTTAACCCTAGCCTAGATAGGGAAAGTTTCCATGAGTCAGTACATAGTATAGCATACTTCATAAGTGTAAAGAAAATTATGATTCATTTTCCTATTGAGAAAAAAGGGATATGTTTTGGGTTCTGATTTGGGAGGGAATTTTAGAATGAAGAGCTTTATCAAGAACTTACAGGAGCATATCAATTATCTTAAGTTGGATGTTGGTACATTAGCTAAAAAAGCAGAGATTGATAGAACTAATCTTAATAGGATTTTAAATGGGAAAATTAAAGAAATGAAGTTGGAGTCATTCTTATTAATTGCTCCCGACTTGTATCCAAATTGGAAGGAACGTAGAAAGAAAATTAGAGAATTTATATTGCTTTGCCAGAGTGATTTAAACATAAAAAAGGCACTGTCTTACTGCCAAACAGTCGGTGAGTATCAATTAATGAAAAAATTAATTAAAAAACATATTAGCAGCGATAAAAAAGGGAAAATAAACAAATATCTACATTTGTATGATTTATATAATCAAAGAAATTTGAACAAATTAGAAGGAGAAGAATTGCAAAGGAAATTAGATGAATTACCATACTCTAAAAATGTAGACTATCAAATAATAGTAGACATGTTACATGGGTTTGCGCTGTATGATAGTAGTAATTTCATGGCTATGGTCCCGTATTCTAAAAAGATCGATCAAAACTTACCATTAGTAGAGAATGCATTTATAAAAAAACATTTGGATTTGCAACATGATGATCGTAAGTCTCATATTAATTTGTTTAGTAATAAAATAAAAGAATGCAGGGACATTTGTAATAGTATAATAAAATCCGCTCCGGAAGATTCAGTTATAAAGGCTAAATCGTTGAGTTGCTTAGGGGAGTCTTTTATACTTGAAAATCCTTTTCAAGCGGAAACGTACTTTTTGGAAAGCCTAAAATTAATAAAAAGCTTAGGTATTACTACTTATAGTAGAATGTATCGTGCAGTTCATAGCACATTAGCTTTTTTGCGAATTGAGTATGGAATAAATGTAGATAAAATAGATTGGGATTTTGTAGGAGAAGCGGAAAAAGCTTTCTTTGATGCTAAATTTGGTTCAGGAGTTAAAGCTAGAGCTTATTTTGAAGACTTAAAAAAACAAGGAAAAACTTTGTCCGCATTTAAATTATATTATTTATTTTTTGTAGATAGAAATGATATAATGGTTCTCAAAGAGGCTTTAGAAAAATTCGCTAATAATGGGAATGTATTCTATTCAAATTTGGTAACACGTCTTTTAATTAAAGAGGGAGTGAAGTAGGTTGAAAAAAGTTATTCTTACAATGATATGTGTTTTAGGACTACTAGGAGTAGTTGAACAAAACAAATATACTTCACAAGCACATTCAAGTAAAGTAGAAACTACATATCTAATGGTTGATCCAGGAACTCATTAGAAATTTATAAATTATTTTTCAAGACGCTACTACTAAGTAGCGTCTTGAGTGCTTTTTAAGGGGTATGCATTTTTGAAAAACGTTACAAAAATGCACAGTTTGTTAAAAAAATCACATAATTATTGGGATGGAGGAGTTCGTATTGTTAATAAGTGGCGAAGAAAAAATAAAATCCATGATTAAATATTTATTAGGGGATAAAGTCTCAGAAAATGACACTCTTCATGCTTTGAAAGAAATACATAAACAAGGATTCATTACTGATAATGAATTAAGTGAAGTCATGCAGCAAATGGAACCAAAAAAAGGACTAGCCTCATGCTAATCCTTTTTTTCTTGTTTTAACATTCTTTGGATAGCTACTTCTAAAAGCGCTTTGACGCTTTCGATTTCCTCAGGAGACAGCTTTCTTCCATCCCAATGCAATTCATCACTTTCAAATATTTCTTTTATATTATTGCTACTTTTAATGGAATTATCGCTTTTCCCGAATAAGTAATCAATGGGAACATTGAAGAAATCAGCTAATTTTTCAATGTTCTCACGTGAGGGGATTTTTGTCCCTTTTTCATATTTGGAAATAGTTTGCTTGCTCACACCAATATTTTCGCCTATTTTTTCTTGTGTTAGTTTTCGTTCTTTTCTTAACTCGAATATTCTCTCCCCTATGATATTCATCTATAACATCCTTTCGCGCTACTTGTAAAAAAGTATCTAGTTTAAATGTAACAATGAGTAGCCCTAATGGCAACGTAAAAATAAAAAATAAATTTTTGAAAATAAAAAGTTGCCTTTAGGGCTACTTTTGGTTATACTAAGTTTAGAAGTTGAAGGTGGTGACTTAAAATGCTAAATACACAACGAATTAAATCTCTAAGACAAAAAAATGGTTATTCTTTAGAATACGTTTCAAAGGCTTTAGGTCTGAAATTCAAACGTTCTTATCATAACGTTGAAAAAGGAGAATCAGGATTATCAGTAGAGAAACTAAAAAAACTTTCGGAACTTTATGGTGTATCGATCAGTGATCTAATAAAGTGAGAGAGATTTTTTTTACAACTTAAGTCGCCTTTAAGGCTACAATCGAGACGACGTTATAAGATAGTGTATCCATATTTAAACTTAAAAAAATGATTGGAGTGAAAAAACATGTACCAAATTAAACAACTACCATTTTCACTGAAAGCGGAGGATGTACAGGAATTCTTAAATATTTCTCGATCAGCCGCATACGCACTTATGAAGAGAAAGGACTTCCCAACAATTGTAATTGGAAAAAGCAAACGCGTTAAAGCGGAAGACTTTCTTAAATGGGTAGAAGCACAAAAGGTGGGAACAAATGCTAGTTAAAATAGAATTTCAGGTTTTTAACAAAATTACCGTTTGATAAATAAGGAGGTGATCTAGTGGAAGATACAACATCATTAGTAGCATTCGCAATGTTTATCGCATTTAGTGTGTTGCTACTCTACATTACTTATGAACCGATAAAAAGATGGGCTTGGAGTGACGTAAAACAAAATAAAAAGACCCACGGCAATGGGTCCTTTCAAAAAAAACAAGTTGCTATAAGTATACCACGGAAAACAGGGAAATAGCACATTGGTTTTATGAAAAGGAGTGAAGGCTATGAACAACAAGGTATTACAAATAGGTCAAATAAATTTCCGTGGCAATGTTATAGATCATGGATGGTTTAAAACACTCACGTTAGATAATGGCAAACCTAATATTGTTGCAATTACTATCTTAGGGGAATTCGTTTATTGGTATAAACCTACTGAAGTAAGAAGTGAAGAGTCTAGTCAAGTTCAATACAAGCAAAAGTTCAAGGCAGACATGCTCCAAAAAAGTTATCAACAATTAGCCGATTCATTTGGATTTACAAAAAGGCAAGTAAAAGAAGCGTGTGATTTTTTAAAAGAACGTGGTCTTATAAAAATTGAATTTAGGACGATTGTTGTTAACGGGACAAGGTGCAATAACGTTATGTATGTCGAACCTATACCTGAAATGATTCAAAAAATATCCGTTATGTATTGGGGGAATGACACCCCTCCTACTTTAAAACGTAATAGGGCTGTTACATCAGAGAGTAAGAGGGTCTTACGTTCTAAAGGAACACCCTCTTACAACGAAACGGAAGAGCCTCTTACATTAGAACGTAAGACAAATACAGAGATTACTACAAATATTACTACAGAGATTACTACAAATATAAATGATGATGATAATGCCGCTTCAACTCAGAAATTAATTGATCAAGAATTTAAAATCAGTTACAACTTTTTACTTAAAAAGGGTATTCCGTTAAGTGAAATTGCAATACAAGAATTAGGTGAGTTTTGCGATAGATTCGGTAATGAATTAATTACTCACGCTGTTAATAAAGCAATTGATGAAAATGTACCAAAGTGGAGATATATCCGTAGTATTTTAAGTAGTTGGGAAAAGGCAAAAGTAAAAACATTAGATGATGTTGCTGTTTTAGATACTCGATTTGAAATGAGTAAGCAAAATAAAAAGCGTACTGGCAAAGGCTTTGTTAACCGAACTGAAACTGTACCAGATTGGCTTCATCAGCAGGATAAGCCTGAACCAATGCCACAACCGCAGCAAACTCCAAGCGATGATATCGAAGAAAACAAGAAACGTCTTGATGAGATTTTAAACAAATATAAAAATACTAAGGGGGAGTAAGGTATGAAAAAAGTTCCGGTTGATAAAAAGCGAGCTCTCATAGATTTCCTGTTAAGGAACGTCTTATCAAAAGGTGATGAAGGTTATCGCCTTTTATATACATTCAATAAATATGACCATTTCGCAGAGCGAGTTCAATTTGTAGAAGATGCTAAGGCGTATGCATATGCAATTAAAGTTTCAGAAGAATCTTTAGGGGATAACGAGTTCTTATTTTTTAAACGTGATGAAATTGTTATGAGTAGTTTCAGTGCATTTGAACATTTTGACGAGAATAGAGAGGACACAATTTACATTCAAATAAATTTCACAGGAAAATACAGCAATAAATTGTATCTGGAAGTAGTTGAAAATGATGACTGTACATTAACGCCATATCTTAATGAAGAAGATTATGTTGAAATTGATCGATTGCTTAAATACCAACTTATAGATTATGCACTTGATACAAAAAATGAAGAAATGTTTCGTGAACTAGTTTCAAATTAAGGGGGAGTTAATAATGAAGAACACAGGTGTAGCAAGAAAAGTGGATGAGCTAGGGCGTGTAGTAATTCCGGTAGAGTTACGCAGAACTTTGGGGATAGCTGAAGGAACAGCACTAGAATTTCATGTTGAGAGTGAAAACATTGTTTTAAGAAAACAAGAAAAGTCATGCTTAGTAACAGGTAAGGTTTCTGAATCAAACATGGAATTGTTGGATGGTCGAATGTTTTTGAGCAAGGAAGGGGCAACTGAATTGCTGGACATTCTTGAAAAGAGTGTGAAGGTACATGCCTAAACAGCTAAATATTTTTGAAGTTGAGCCATCCATTTGTGAATTCGATGTAATGAAAGCAAATGTGAAAAGAGGAACTGGACGCACTACATATGCAGATGTACGCGTTCATGTTCCAAAGAATGCAAAGTGTACGGATGAGTTACCACGCACAACAAAACAAGATGATCGCTATGACATCTTCGAACAATATGTAATGGCAATTTGGAGATTTCAACGAGCTGTAGATAAGTTTTTTAGTTGGGATACAGCGGAAGAGTTGTGTAAGGCGGCAAGGGATAAAAAAGAAATAATTCCAGTGCGGGTTTATTTAGGAAGTGGCTTTAAACCTGATGTTGTCGAGTACATGCGGTAGTAAAAGGGAGAGGGACATATGAAAAAAGAGATTGATGTTACAAATAATAAACTTCTTGTGGTAAATGATGGTGAAGTCCTTTCATTCAATCCACCAGAAAGTGGTTTTGGTGAACAAGTTGTAATTTGGGTAAATGGTAAGGTTGGTCATGTTAAAACTACTTCTAATGAAAAGATAAATTAACTAGTTTTTAAAGGGAGTGTTTGAAATGTCGGCTTTTAAAGTGCATATCGCTTTAGAAGAAGTGGATTTCTTATGGGATCAAAGAGAGGTGTTCCAATTCCGGGAGCTTTGGAAAAATAATCACACTCTTTTAGAGATTTCTAAAAAACTTAAAAGAAAGCAAATTGAAGTAGCAGCACTTATTATAGATCAAGTTGACAAATTTAAAATCCATAATCGGAAAATGGGTTTAGGGAAAATCGGTGAAAAGAGTATTCGGAATAAAAAGAAAAAAGAAATACCGCCATACGTGTATATCGCTTTGGAAGAAGTGAATTTCATTTGGAAGGAGGAAGATATAAAGCGTTTTAAGGATTTATGGAAAAAACGATTTAACGTTGAAGATATAGCAAACAGGCTTGGAAGACATCAAATAGAAATAGCGGCATTAATACTTGATCAGTTTGGTTTAGAGTACATGCTAAATAGTTTGATAAAAACAGAAAAACGGGTTTCTTAATTAAATTGTTGAAGGAGCGAATAAAAATGAAAGCAATGAAAAACGGTGTTATGGAAGTAACTAAATTAATCAACAAATCAAAGGAAGGACAATCTTTAATGAACAACAATCAAATTTGTGAATTAGATCAATATCAAGAAGCGGCACTACGTACATGGAATACAAATCAGGATTTTGGTGGACGTGTTTTAAATGCAGCATTAGGACTTTCTGGAGAATCTGGTGAGGTTGCGGATATTGTAAAAAAAGCTATTTTCCATGGTCATGGATTTGATCCGGCCCATTGTCCAGGAGAAGAAGAAGGGAATACGCATAAAATCGCTTTAGAGTTGGGAGACATCTTGTACTACATTTCAATCATGTCTCACGAAATGGGATATACCCTAGAAGATATCGCTGAAATGAATATCGCTAAATTAGCTAAAAGATATCCGGATGGATTTAGTCGGGAAGCAAGTCAAGCACGTGTGGATGTAAATCAAGAATAGATTTGTACTTTAACAACCAAGGGGGATTTAATATGGATCAAGATAAGGAACGCCGTATTGGCGTATTGACTGAAATGTTAAAAGATAAAATTGAAAGCATTGAGAAACGAAACGCTACACATGTTTATGATGAAGTTAATGAAGCGTTTGGTAAACATATGGCTTTTATTTTATCAAAAGAGGAATTTAGTCATTTTACTGTTGCCGATTTAAAGCCAGTTTCAGATGTATTAGTTGATTTTCAAAATAGATATTCTAAGAGATGCGAAGTGTAGAAGGTGATTCGGAAAATAAAGTTATACAATTTGAATTTTATTAAAAAGTGGAGGGGAATAGATATGATGAAGGTTTTTAAAATGAATGATTGTGATTGGGTTTGTGCTGAAACGGAAGAGCAAGCAAAAGAGTTTTACAAAAATGAGTGCGGATTTGAAGATGATGAAGTCAATGAGTATTTCGAAGGAGAGGTAAGTTTAAATACCATGATGCATGTAGATGCAGATGACTTGCCAGAAGAAGAACTTACTAAATGTCAGCAGATGACTAAGTACGGCGATACATTGTTGATCTTAAAACCATTCAAATGGGTAATTGAACATGAAAACATTACAAGTCCTTGTGTTATAGCTTCAACAGAATACTAAACAAAAGCGTTATTTTAATCGAAAAGGGGAATGCGACATGTGCGAGGTCAAGTATCGTTTATTTGGGAAAGAACTTCAAATTATGTATAGCTGGGAAGAAATTTTAGATTTCCATAGTTTAAGAGATACTTTGAAACATGGTGGAAATGAGGATAGATATTATTCCTCATTGATGCAATATACAGGAGAAAAAGATGTATACGGAAATGATATTTACGAAGGTGATATTGTATATCAAGAATTTTATGACCGTATATCAGAAAAACATGGATTTACAGGAGTAGTTAAGCAAAGGGAAGGTGCTTGGTGGATTTGTAATGGAATAGATCATGCTGAGTTGTTGTGGAGTGAATTAAACCTAAATCATATAAAGGGGAATATCTACGAGAATACAGAGCTGTTAGAAAGTTGGACAAAATAGTTATTGAATAAGAAAAGGGGAATGGAAATGTCTTTTAAATATACATTATTAATTTCGCAGTACTATCATTCACGTCATATGTTCATTGTAAATCATAAAGAAGATTTCCTTGAACAGGCTAAAAAATGTACAACAGGGCTAATTGAATATAAGAGAGATAAGGATAATAATCGTGAAATTGATTTGGGAGATTTAGTCTACTTTAAAGATGGTGTTATTCGTCGAAGATACAATGTCAATGATCAAGGGGATATCTACTTTATTCAAGGTGACTCTATACAGAGTTTGATGAAAGAAATTTCACATTATGAAGAGATGTCAATAAAAGAAAGTCGAGGATACATTAAGAAAGCAATACTCAATAATATCGCTGAGCACCATCGATTATCGGAAATCACTAAAATAGTAGAGAAGTATTTTGAGGTAGCTTAATTTAAAACAAAATTCTTATTTGGTAAGTAGGAGGTGAATATGGCAGTATGGGTCGCTTAATTACTTCTATAAAACAAACAACTAAATTATTCCGAGCACCTCAACGGATTGGGGAAATCACAGAGTACAAAGGGAAACCTTATTTAATAATTGGCATCGAGAATTTTCAAATCATAGGAAATCAAATTTCTATATGGTACACAGTGCAGGATATGGAGAATCATAACTTTATTTCGAAGCAGGCGGCGTACCCTGAATATGGTTTGGAAGAAGCTTATGTTCAGGGTAAATATGATGCCGATTTTGAACATGTCCAATTAGGAAGGACGTTTGAATGTGAAGGAGAAAGATATAAGATTTTAGAGTATACGGATATTGTATTAAAAGGAACTGATATAGAAGTTTCGTTTATGGCGAGTAAAGTGCTTCCTGTAGATCGTAAGACAGTGAAGTCAAGATACTTAAATGAGAAAAAGAAAAAACTAGCTATAGAAATTCTATAAAATCGTTATTTGAAAGAAAGGAAGAATAGAAATGAAGGTTTATGGAACAACAATAGTTACCTATAGCGTGGATATCAATGTGAAAAGTATACATCCACAGGATATTAGCATAAAGGAATCAAATGAGCTAATAAAAAAAGCGATTGAAGATAAATATGGAGTACATGTTAAAAGTGATATTTGCGTAGAGGGATTTAGACCTTAATAAAAACGCTATTTGGTAGCAAATAGTTGAGCCAACGTATGGACTAAATACATCTTGAGGTGGGGGTCTTACTGCCCGTGAATGCGTGGGTAAAGGTTGTTTTTCCTGCACCAGTTAGTCCTCTTAATCCAATAACTTTAACTTTTATAGGTAGGAGACTGTATCCGGTCATGCAAGGAAGCGAGGAGGGCACATGATAAATCAAATTCACAACATAGATTGTTTGGAAGGAATGAGGTTACTGCAGAGTAAATCGATAGACATGATTTTATGTGATCTACCGTATGGAGTAACACAAAATAAGTGGGATGTGGTCATTCCTTTCAATGAGATGTGGAAACAATACGAGCGGATTATAAAAGATAACGGAGCTATCGTTTTAACGGCTACACAGCCATTTGCAGCGCAATTAATTGCAAGTAACCCTAAACTATTTAAATACGATTTAATTTGGAAGAAAAACAAAAGTACGGGATTTTTAAATGCTAAGAAAATGCCTTTACGAAACCATGAATATATTTTAGTTTTTTATAAAAAGTTACCTACGTATAATCCGCAGAAAACAACAGGACATAAGCCAGTTAATCAATACACTAAGCATTCGGCAGACGGAACGAATTATGGAAATACTAAATCGGTAAGCGGTGGTGGACAAACAGATCGTTATCCAAATTCTATTATTGATATTCCGGTTGTAAATAATGATTCAAAAGAACGGATTCATCCAACACAAAAGCCAGTTGAGTTATTCGAATGGTTAATCAAGAGTTATACAAATGAAGATGATATTGTTCTTGATAATTGCATTGGTTCGGGAACAACTGCAGTATCTGCTATAAATACAAATCGTAATTTTATAGGTTTTGAGATTTCAGAAGAATATTGTGCTGCAGCTAATGAACGGATTAATAATCTACAGCAAGTTTTACAAGTTATTTAGACAAAAACTTCATTTTAGTAGAAAGCGAGGTGGTGATATGAGTCTTACTTTTATAGATTTATTCGCAGGACTGGGTGGTTTTAGGTTAGGTATGGAACAAGCAGGACATAAATGTCTTGGGTATGTAGAATGGGACAAGTTTGCTAGGAAAAGTTATGAAGTAATTCATGATACCGGAGAGGAGTGGACATGGAATGACATTTCAACAATTGACTATAGAAACATTCCTAAATCCGACTGTTGGACTTTCGGATTCCCGTGTCAAGATATCTCAATTGGAGGGAAAACACAAGGATTTGATGGGAAAAGATCCTCTCTATTCTTTGCAGTTACTAAATTATTACGCCAAACAAAAGAATGGAGTCCCGAAAGATTACCTAAAAAATTATTCATTGAAAACGTTAAAAATTTTCTCTCAGTTAACGGAGGATGGGACTTTCTCAAAGCCCAAATTGAATTGGGCGAAATCGGGTATGACTGTGAATGGGAATTACTCAATTCTAGAGAGTTCGGAGTTCCCCAAAGCAGAGATCGAGTATTTATTATCGGACATCTTAGAGGACACAGCAGACGAGAAGTATTTCCTATCAGAAGAACTATTGCAGCAACTCCGCCACCAAGAACAGGAGGATTTAAAATAATTAATAACACTGTTCAAGGCTATGATTATGCTGGAGAAAATGATGTGATTAATTTCGCTTTCCCTGGATCAAACACAAGGCGCGGCCGGGTAGGACGTGGATATTTTCAAACGATAGATACCCAATGTTCACAAGCTGTTCTAGATAAAGGAAGATGGCGGCAAATTACACCACGAGAAGCGTTTCGTATACAAGGATTCCCTGATTGGGCGTTCGATAAAGCGAGAGAAGTAAACAGTGATGTGCAGCTGTTTAAACAAGCAGGAAACTCAGTGACTGTTCCAGTCATTTATGAAATAGCAAAGAGATTAGTATAAAAATTTCATTTTGTAGTAAAGTAGGTGATCCGGTGGGGTATACGTTCATATTTTTACTAGGTTGGATTATTGGTCTAGTTACGGGATTGGTAGAAAAAGTGAATAGCAAAATAAACGCGAATGAGAAACGAAAAGATATTATCAAAGCTAATTACCATGAATATAGCGAACTAGCAAAAGAACGGCAAAAGATACGTGAAGAAAATGAGTTTTTAAAAGATGATATTCAAATAAGGGACGAGCGTATTGAGGGACTTGAAAGAGAGTTATACGAATTAAGAGCAGCCAGCAAAAGCTAACTGCTCAGGTAAGAAATGGGTTGTCTACAGTGTTGACGGAATATTGAGTTTTATTCAGGGGAGGAAGAGGAAAATGGCTAAAATCAAAATAGTAGAAGGTCAGGAAATATTCGTTACTAATTTAGGTGGTTGGTACTCAAAACCTAAAGCTAATTTAGAAAAATGGATTGTTGTTAAAGCAAATGGTACAAGTTTTTATGCTAATCCAGAAGGTGTAGAAGATAGATCTCCGTATAAATTCAGCCAAAAAGATTTTCTTCATAGAAGTGGTTTTGCTGATGATTATAAAGCGTATCTTACGGAAAACGAATATTGGGAAATGATTGAACGTAGTAAAGAAAGAGTCCAATTAAGAAAAGAATTAAAAGACACGGTCGATAAGATGTCACTGATAGAACTACGTAAATTAAAAGAAGTACTATTTTCAACAAAATAATCCTTTTACAGATAAGGAGAGATTGAACTGGAAACATTCGATATGGGATTAAAAAGTAATTGGAGAGCATTTAAAGAATTTGTGGAGAATAAACAAAAAGATTATTTAACTAAGTATTACTTTGTATATGAAGAATGTGACTGTGGTGATACGTCTTACGTTTTCGTACAACATAACGAGTTGGACGAGTGGTTAGAGAAAATGTTTTGGAAATGGATGCGTTATGATACTGATGATTTAACAAATTCAATGAATGATATAAAAGTTTGGAAACTAATATCTGAGGATGAATTTAAAAAATGTAGCCCACTTTATAAAGGGTCAAGAAAAACATCTATTGTTATTAATGGTGAAGTGTATTATAGAAAACTAATAAAAATCAACGTAGAGCCGTCCGTAATTGTGTCAACTGATATTTATTAATATATTTATTGAAGCGAGGTTGGGAGAATGAAAGCTTTGAAGAAAAGAAAAATTAGAAAAGCAATTGCTCGTCGCACAAAAGAAGTGGAGAAGTATCAAGTTAATAAAGCTTGGAGAAACATCTTTGTACAAGCTGGTATTTTAAAGTGAAGAGAAACCAAATATAGTCCGGCTAGAAAACTAGAGGACACCAATTTTTAGAACAGTAATTAAAGCTGTTTTAGGAATAGGTGTCCTTTTTATTTTGAAAAGGGAGATGGGGAAATATGAAAGCATTAAAAGACCAATTACGTGAGTGGAAAAAGCAATCGAATCAAACAAAAAAGAAAACCAAGAAGAAACGAAAAGAGAAGTTAAGCACTCGTGACATTGAAGGTTTAATGGGAATTCATGGTCCACGTTATGAACGTAGACGCGGTGCTTTAAGACAAAAATAATTAAAAAAATAAAAGGAGTGGTCTTACATGACTAAACAATTATCTTTCTTGCCAAAAATCGATAGAGTAGCAACGCAGAAAAAATTAGAAGGTGTTCTTGAAAGCGTACGTTTATATAGACAGTTTGGAATGATGCGTGAAGAAATGAAAGTCACTCCTTCTTATGAACTTAGATATCACGGCCCTACAAATGATGTAGGCAAACCATTAGAAGATGTAGCGATGGCTAATATACAACAAAGTAAGCGAGAAGAGTGGGTTAAGCAAACGTCATTTCGCATTGACCAATTCCTTAGTCGTTTGGGTAATGGACGTGCAGGAAAGGATCAAAGAAACATCATCATTAAGCGTTATTTAGAAGATGAAGATGTATGTGACTATATGGTATATAACGAAATTGGCATGAGTGAGCGTACTTATCGACGTGTTAAGGCTAGAGTATTTTATAAACTTGCTTTTGCTCTTAGATTAGAAGTTTATGAAACTGAAGAAACTGGAGGTAATGAATAATGAATTTTGTTCAGCCGATACGTGATCCAGAACAAATACAGCAGTTGAAAGACTATTTTAAGGAAAAGAGCTTACGTAATTATATTCTCTTCATTATGGGAATCAATACAGGCCTGAGAATATCGGATATTTTGAAACTGAAGGTAGGAGATGTCAAAGGTAGTCATATATCCATGAGAGAAAAGAAAACAGGGAAACAGAAACGAATACAAATTACTGCAGCACTGAAAAGAGAACTTAAATGGTTTATTGAAGAAAGAGAAGATCATGAGTACTTATTGCAAAGTAGACAAGGTAGGAATCGTCCAATTGGTCGTAGCATGGCATATAAGATATTAAGTGGCGCAGCGGAAGAGTTCGGATTAGATGAAATAGGCACACATACGCTTAGAAAGACGTACGGGTATCATATGTACATGCAAACGAAAAACATAGCATTACTCATGGAGATATTCAATCACTCGTCAGAGAAGGTCACATTACGTTATATAGGGGTAAATCAAGATGCAATGGATAAAGCAATGACTAGGTTTAAAATCTAAGCATTGCTTTTTCTTTTTAAAACTATACAGTTACTCATAAATTTCGTACTGTGTAACTCAAAAGGGAAAGTTTAATTAGGTCAATGATAGCAAGGGATTCAGTGAAGGGGTCAGTTACACACAATATAAGATATGGGTAACTGGTATACTGAATAAATGGAATGAAATTCATTTTTCTGGTATTATATATGAAAGGGGAGTTTAAATTTCTTTATGATTTGTTAGGAGAAGGGGTAAGAATTGGAAAGCTTACAATTAAAAAGTTTACAAGAAACTAAACCATATTGTTATTATAATGAGATACAACAGATTATCATTGAAATTTGTCATTTTCATAATGAATTCTCGGCAGCGTGGATAAAAAAGAATCAGTCAAGCGAATTAGAATTTCTAAACTTTAATAAGAAACAAGTTAGACAAGTGACTGATATTATTGAAGAAAGAGAAGTATTCTTTCTGAAGGATAAATTTAATAGTCTTATAAAAAGCTATATGAATGAATTAAAGCCTTTAACAATAGATTTCGAGATGGAATATAAATATGAAAAGTTTGATTTTCGGTCTCGTGGAAAACAATTTGATTCGATAATGAACAAATTAAAATATTACAGAGTTGGAAAACAAGGGAATGGAGTTTTTGGAGCTTTTAATCTCAATAAATGCTTAAACGATCTTTTCGGTATTCGAATAGTGATTGAAGATTTTGACCATAATTGTAAGAGGTTTTATCAATTATGTGAAGAGTTGAGAACTAAACATAGAATACGTATAATGGATTCGTCAAAGCATGGTTATAAAGCGACTCACATATATTTTCATGGGGAAAGTAATCAGTATTTTCCTTGGGAGTTACAAATATGGAATGCAAATGATTGTAAATCAAATGACATTTCACATGGAATACATAAACGCGCATATACTGAATGGGCATCAATTTATAAGAATTCAAAAGAAATTGAGGGAGGTGCTTAATTATGGCTTTTCACTTTATCGCAGTTATGAGTCACTATTCGCACGGGGGACGAATTGCATGGCATTATTCTGCCGAAACTCGACTTGATAAAGAATTCATCCAAAGCTTCTTTAGTCGAGTAGAAAGAAAATGTGGAGAAGTACAATTAGGTATCCACAAATTATCGACAGAGTCTACTAGTTGGGATTCTGTAGTACAAAAGGATTCTTTCTTTAAAGATGTATATAGAACTCAGGATATCGATACTTTTATTGGGATGGTTATTCAGGATCAGGAATTAAGTCCTACAGATGTTTCGAAATTTATACTATCAATTTTGCCATCTTCACATCTTAAATTACAAAAATTGCTTTATTTTTCATATGCAGAATTCTTGTTACAAACAGGCGTTAAATTATTTAAAGAGCCATTAGTAGCTTTTAAATATGGTCCTGTAGTTGAAAGTGTTTTTCACAAGTATAAAGTTCATGGCTCTACAGTAATTGATTCTAAAGAAGATGAGACAATTTGCTATTCAACAGAATCATTAGCAATTACACCTTCTATTATGAAAGTGGCATCTTCAGAACATGGTGATGCGGCAATGGCGTGTATTTTAAAAGTATTAGAAAAGTATGGTGGATATAGCGCGGGAGATTTAGTTGATAAGACACATCAAGCAGGAGGTCCTTGGGATAGAGTGTTTAAGCCGGGGGCTAATTGTGAAATTACTGATGATTTAATTATACAATATCATCAGGCGATTCATTAATTTTGGAAGCATCCTTTCGAGGGTGCTTTTTTTTATTGCTTATTTTTGAGGGAAATAAGTGGCAGAGTCGTGACCGCTTTTTGGCAGGGAATGTGCCGGTTGTTTTGGAATAAACGTGATATATTTGTATTGTGAGAAGTGGCGGAAAACACAACTCACTATGTTGTTTCTAATTTTCTAAACGGCTTCATTATGCGGCACATAAAATCCGAAACCAGCAGATGGTACTGATTGAATGTTACCGTTAATAAGGAGAGCTTTTGCTCTTCTTTGAGCTAACAACATCCTAGGTAGATGGAATGAGGGAAACCTGATAAGTTTGCTGATAGTGTCTGTCGTGGTTGTTAGCTGAAAGAAGAATAAAACTTCACATACCGTAATTTAATTGTAAATAAATAATTGTTCTTAAAGCATCCATTCTGGTGCTTTTTTTATTTTGGAGGAGGATGAAGGATGAGTGAACAAAAGAGCGCATTATCAGTGAAGGTAGAAGTTGATACAAAAGAAGCGAAAGAGAACGTTAAGGAATTGACTGCTGCAGTTCATGAATGTGTGGAAGCATTCGAGAAGTTGGAAAAGGTTATGGGTAGATTTATTAACAAGAACGATTCAATTGAAATAGAAGTTCCTGTTCTTTTAAATGGAAAGCAAATAGCTGAAGGTGTTACGAGAATTACAGAAACAGAAAAAGAAATAGCTTTAAGAACATGTTAAGGAAAAATAAGGAGGAAACAAAAATGAAAACAAATTTAGTTACTACTATTAGCAAGGATGGTAAAACTTCAGTCGTGGATCAGAATGCGGAACGAATTTTAATCAAAGCGGAAAAGATTACTATTGTAGGTGAGAATAAATGAAACTAACTAAACAAGAACAAGCGGTTATAATCAGCACATTCATTTCGATGTTAGGAACAGACCTTGTAAATGAGCGTATCGATAAACAAAAATTAGAAAGTGTGCTTCCTATCTTTAATGAGATGGAAGATAACACAACACCAAAGCAAAGAAGAGAAGCAATGGTTAGTTTGCTCGATAAAACAATAGACGAATTTTTAAAACAATAGCCATAAAAAAGGAAAAGCAACTCGCATGGGGGCGAATCGCTTTTCCTGATGGCAATGTTAATTTCATTATAGCAATTTGTATTTATTTGTAAATATATAATCGGAATATTCTTTCAAAGGAAGTGAAGATAGATGCAAGTCTACTGTTCTAACTGTAATGAAAATTACGAGATGCAACCACAAGTAGAGCAACTTTCTAATCGTATTGAGAAGTGTTTCTTCACATGTCCTCATTGTGGCCATCAACATGTTGCTGCATATGTGAACGATAAGGTTCGTAAGTATCAAGCTGACATTGCAAAGTGTCATGAACGGATTAATAAAAAGAATCTGGCCATCGAGGATGAAATGAAACGGTTGAGAAAGAGGATGGAAGGTGCCAAGTAAACCATTCAAGCCGTGCAAGTCATTAGGTTGCAATGAACTGACACGGGATAAGTATTGTGCTAAACATATCGAAAAGGAAAAAGAAACCGTAAGATATTACGACAAACATATTCGAAACAAAAGCTCACGTTCATTCTACAATTCAAGATTGTGGAAGGATATGCGTGAGCTTATTTATCGTAGAGATCATGGACTATGTGTTCAATGTAGAAGCAAGGACACCATTAAGATAGGTGATGTAGTCGATCATATCATTCCTATTCGTGTTGATTGGTCGAAACGATTAGAGCCATCCAATTTACAAACGCTTTGTCATGCTTGCCATAACAAGAAAACAAAAGAAGATGAGAAGAAAAACAAAAAATAATTCGAAAGAAAAAATTCATAAACACCCCCCACTATGAAAAAGCAAAAGGCGAATCACTGGAGACCGCCGCCTAGCTTTCCGTGCAAAAAGTTCGTTTTATTCTATAAAAGGGGGTTCAGCCGAGGGAGGTGGTTCGCATAGGAAGGAAAGCAAAGCCGATTCATTTGCATTTATTAGAAGGTAATACAAATCGATTGACAAAAGATGAAATTGAACAGCGATTAAAAGCAGAAAAACAATTACAAGCAAAAAAGGACAAGGTAAAGCCACCAACGTGGTTAGATTCAGTTGCTAAGAAAGAATTTAGACGGATTGCTGGTGAATTACTAGAGCTAGATGTTATTACAAACATAGATGTGAATGCATTAGCAACGTATTGCGATGCTTACTCTGACTATGTTGAATGCACCAAAATTATACGAGAAGAAGGACTTCTTGTTGAATATACCAATAAGGCAGCTGAAACCAATAAAGTTCCACATCCACTACTTACAAAGAAGAAGCAATTGCATGAACAAATGAAGGCTTTGGCTGTTGAGTTTGGTCTTACACCAAGTGCAAGAGCGAAAATTGTCATTCCAAATATAAAACAAGGTCCGAAAACAAATGTAGAAAAGGAGTTTGACGTATAACATGATCAGACAATGGATGTTGGACTACTGTGATGATGTACTGAATGATGAAGTTGTTGCTTGTCAGAAGCATAAACAGGCTTGTAAACGATTTTTAAGAGATATTGAACGTGAAGGTTCTGAAGATTTCCCATATGTTTTTAAGGAAGAGAAAGCACTTCGTTTCCTAAAGTGGATGTCTCTTTTTAAACATACAAAAGGAAAATTAGCAGGTCAGAGAATTGAACCGCATTCGATACAAATTTTTGTATTCAGCAATATTTATGGATGGGTTCATCGTAATACAGGATTAAGGCGATTTAAAAAGGCATATTGGCAAGTTGGACGTAAAAATGCAAAGTCTCAATCTTTAGCGTGTGTAGGCTCTTATGAAGCAATGGCATTTGGTGAAAATATGTCAGAAGTATACATTGGAGCCACGAAAACGGAACAAAGTAAAATTGTTTGGAATGAAATTAAAGCACAAATGAATGGGTGTGAAGATTTAAAAGGAAAGTTCAATATTGCATATGGGAAAATTGAACATCTTAAAACCGATTCTTTTATTTCAGCGCTATCAAAAGATGCTGGGAAATCTGGTGATGGACTAAATGTTCAGTGCGGAATTATTGATGAATATCATGCACATCCTACTTCTGAAATTTATGATGTTCTAGTTTCAGGTTCGGGTGCTCGTCCGAATCCACTCATGATGATTATAACGACAGCTGGTTTTAATTTGAGCCACCCTTGTTATCGTGTGGAGTATCAATATGTTTCTAAGATTTTGGACCCTAATATTGATATTGAAAATGAAGAATATTTTGTCATGGTTAATGAATTAGATAAAGATGATGAGATTACAAATGCAGAAGTGTGGGAGAAAGCAAATCCAATTCTATGTAGTTATGAAGAAGGACGTACTTTCTTAAAAGGGGAACTTCAATCAGCCCTTGATGTACCTGAGAAAATGCGTAATTATCTCACGAAAAACATGAATAGATGGGTGGATATGAAAGAAAATGGATACATGGATATGCAAAAATGGAAAGATTGCAAAGAAACTGTGGAATTATCCGAATTAAAAGGGTTGGAATGCACAGTTGGTGTCGATTTATCAGCAAAAATTGACTTAACAAGTGTAGATTTTGAATTTAAAAAGGATGATACGTATATTGTAATTAGTCATAGTTTTATGCCGGAAGATACTTTGTATGAGAAAAGAAAAACAGATAAAGTTCCGTATGATCTTTGGATACAGCAAAGGTGGATTACAACAACACCTGGTGCGGTAGTTGATTATGAATATATAAAAAAACATATTAAGACCATGGAAAAAGAGAATAAATTCAAAATAAAAGAAATATGTGCTGACCCTTGGAATGCAACGCAATTCATGCAAGACATGGAAGCAGAAGGGTATACAGTGGTGGAAATACGTCAAGGAATGGCAACTTTATCAGGCCCTACAAAGGATTTTCGTGAACAAGTTTATCAGAAAAAAGTCATCCATAATAACAATCCTGTATTAAATTGGGCTGTTAGTAATGCTATAACAAAACAGGATGCTAACGAAAACATTATGTTGGATAAATCAAAAGCAACAGAAAGAATTGATCCAATTGCAGCCGTTATTAACTCGCATGTTCGATGTATGCTCAATTCTGGTGAGATGGACTTAAATTCCTATATTTTAAGTCAAGATTTCTCATTTTAGGAGGAATCATATGAGATTCTTGTTATTTTTTATAAGTATTTTAGAAGATATTTTATTAATTTCGGGGTTGTCCATTATTGTAGGGACGACTTTTTTTGTTAATCCGATTTATGGATGGTATCTGTTAGGGATTATTCTCATAATGCTGGGGGTGGTAATGATCAGAAGATAGAAGGGAGGTGAAACATTTGATTTTTCGGCAATTATTTAGAAATCAGGATACGACCGATTTAAAAAATCCTTCTCCTTGGTTTAAAAGTTTATTTGGATATCAAGCCGCAAGTGGGGAAAAGGTAACAGTTGAATCATCTTTAGGTGTCCCAACGGTTTATCGGTGTATTAACATCCTTGCAAATAGTGTTGCAATGCTTCCTTTTCAAACGTTTAAAAAGACAGCAAAAGGAAGAGAACGGGATAAGGCACATCAAGTGTCTTTTGTTCTAGAAAGAAGACCAAATCCTTATCAAAGCCCATTCAAATTCAAACATTTAATTGAAACACACCGTAATACATGGGGAAATGCCTACATTAATATTCATTGGGGTGTGGATGGCAGACCAAAGGAATTATGGGCATTGAATCCAGCTGTAACAACTCCAACTGTGGATCTAAAGACTAATAAGTTATGGTATTTCACTAGTCTTCCAGATGGTACACCTGTAAAAATACCTGATGATGACATAATTCATCTTACTACATTGTCTACTGACGGTTTAAAGGGGAAACCACCTATTCAGATTGCAAGAGAATCTATAGGCAGCTCACAAGCAGCGCAAAAATTTAAAGGTAAATTCTTTACAAATGGAGCGGCACATAGTGGGATATTAAAAACCCAACAAGCACTTGGAAAAGAAGCGAAGGATGTACTTCGTGATGCTTGGGAAGAAGCAAATACAGGGTTAAATAATGCTCAAAGAATAGCAATTTTAGATGCTGGACTAGAATTTGAAAAGGTTGGGATGCCTTTAAAAGATGCTCAATTTATTGAAGGTATGAAATTCGATAAAGGTGAGATTGCAAATATCTTTAATATTCCTTTGCACATGATTAATGAATTAGATCGTGCTACTTTCTCCAATATTGAACAACAAGCGCTGGATTTTATTCAAAATACATTGAGTCCAATTCTTATTCAATATGAGGAAGAGTTTTCTTATAAAGCATTTTCATTTAACGAGCAAAAACGATATTACTTAAAGTTTAATCTAACAAGTTTATTACGTGCTGATTCAAAATCAAGAGCAGAATTCTACAAAATTATGCTAGATGCTGGTGCTTTCTCAATCAATAAAGTGCTAGAACTAGAGGATATGGATGGGATTGGGGACTACGGTGATAAACATCGTGTTGATTTAAACCATGTATCTATTGAAATTGCAGATGAATATCAATTAGCGAAAGCTAATGGAGGGACGCTACAGAAGGGAGGTGAGGACGATTAAAGACGTATTTACTATTAAAAATCAAACGGAATCATCAGCAGATCTATTTATCTATGGTGATATTGTAAATAATACTGGTTGGAAGTGGGATGATTCAGATGTTATGCCGGATGATGTGAAGAATATTTTAGGACAGCTAGATGATAAAAGTAACTTAAATATCTATGTAAATAGCGGTGGTGGTTCTGTATTCGCTGGTTTAGCTATTTATAATATGCTGAAGCGCAATAAAGCGCAAAAAACTGTTTATGTGGACGGTGTTGCAGCATCTATTGCTTCTGTTATTGCTTTAGCTGGTGATCGTGTTGTTGTTCCTTCTAATGCTTTTTTAATGATTCATAAACCATGGACTGTTAGTAGAGGAAATGCAAATGTCCTTCGTAAAATGGCAGAGGACTTGGATAACCTTGAGTCTGGAATTATGAATGTATACAAGGAAAACTTGAAAGAAGGCATCGAGATTGAAGTAATTCAACAATTAGTAGATGCTGAGACTTGGTTAAGTGGAGAAGAAGCTGAAAAATACTTCAATATTGAAGTTGTGGAAGCAAAAGAAGTTGCAGCGTGTATGAGTGATTACTTTGATAAATATCAAAAAACACCTAATAAAGTAGTAGCAAAAGTTCCTTCTATTCCAAGGAAGGATAATAATGAACAATTAAAAATTCAAAATGCACTAGACCTGTTAGAACTATAGGTCTATTTTTTGTGCCAATATAAGGAGGAAATACCGAATGGATAAACGCGAACAAGAATTACGTCAAAAAGTTGCTGACTTAAAAGCGAAAGCAGAAGAGTTTAATAATAGCGGTAAATATGAAGAGGCAAAGGCAAAAATCGAGGAAGCAAGAAACGCAAAAAATGAATTAGATAATTATTTAGCAATGAAGCAAATTCAAGTTCCTGAGCCTGTAAACTCACAAGCAGGAGTATTATCTCCAGCACCAGTTAAAAATGAAGATCCATCATACAAAGACGTATTTATGAAAGCTATTCGTGGTCAAAGTTTAAGTCATGAAGAAGCAAGTGTTATGCAGGAATATAAAGCGGCTTTATCTGAGAATACAGGTAAAGATGGCGGTTATATTGTTCCGGAAGATATTACTACAACTATTAATCAGTTAAAACAAACGGTTGATAGCTTAGAACAATATGTAAATGTACAACCTGTCACAACAAATAAAGGGGCTCGCACATTAGAAAAGCGTGCGGCATCAACACCATTTGCTCCATTATCTGAGTATGGTAAGCCGAATGCAATGCAAGAAATTGCTTCTCCTGAATTTGATCGTTTATCTTATGCTATCGAAGATTATGCAGGATTCTTGCCAGTACCAAATGATTTATTAGATGATACAGATCAAGCTTTAGAAGAATATTTACGCCAATGGATCGCTAAGAAATCTATTGCTACTCGTAACTATCTAATTTTACAAGAACTCAACAAATTGACAAAGGTTGATTTTAAGGATTATAAAGGCATTAAAACAGCGTTAAATGTTACATTAGATCCGGCATTTGCAGCTGGAGCTAATATTTTCACTAACCAAGATGGATTCAATTATTTAGATCAATTAGAAGATAAAAATGGTCGTCCACTTCTTCAACCGGACCCAACAAATCCAACACGTAGTTTGTTGTCAGGAAAACCGGTTATTATTTTGTCCAATAAGACAATTGCTACAGATAAAGATGGGAAAGCACCATTCATTGTTGGTAATTTAAAAGAAGCCATTATTCTTTGGGATAGAAAACAATTATCTATCGATATGACTACAGAAGGTGGAAACGCTTGGAGAACAAACACTTCTGAATTCAGAGCAATCGAGCGTGAAGATGTTACGCCATGGGATACAGAAGCAGTTGTGTATGGACAAATTATTGTTACGCCTAAAACAGGAGCTTAATAAGGTAGGGGGTGTCCTTCTTGGTACTAACATTAGAGGAAGCGAAGAAGTATCTTCGTGTGGATGGTGATGAGGAGGACGACCTCATTACATCTTTCGTAATAGCAGCTGAAATATATATTAAAAATGCTACAAGTAAAAATGTGGACTTAAAAAGCGAGCTTGCTAAATTAGCGGCTCGTATTTTAATTGCTCATTGGCACGAAAACCGTGAAGCTGTTGGGAAAGCTGAACAATTAGAATTTAGTTTGCAGTCAATATTAGTTCAATTGCAATATTGTGGTGGTGATTCAAGTGAATCCAGGTAAATTAGATAAACGTCTTACGTTCCAAGTAATAGATGAGGATGCAAAGAGCCCAGACGGTGATCCAATAGAAGGTTATAAGGATCCTTTTACTGTATGGGGCTCTTTTACTTTCTTAAAGGGAAGAAAATACTTTGAAGCAGCGGCAGCTAATAGCGAAATCCAAGGCGAAACAGAAATTCGATATCGTGCTGATGTGAACGCTGATATGAAGATTAAGTATAAGAACGTAATTTATGACATTATTTCAGTTATTCCAACTGAAAAACACACGTTATCAATCATGTGGAAGCGTGGTGGAATGAATGGCTGATGGTGTTGATTTTTTAGGTTTTGATCGCTTGATATCTGAATTAGAGCAAATGGGGCTACGTGGGGAGAAGATTGAAGATAGAGCTCTCGCAGCAGGTGGTGAGCAAATTCGAAAAGCGATTGCAGAAAGAAGTGAACCAAGGAGTTCAAGTCCTAAGAAGTCATCAAAAAGTGAACCTTGGCGTACTGGTCAACATTTGCTTGATAATATACGGGTTACAAAGGCACGAATGGAAAATGGTGTGAAAACAATCAAGATTGGAATAGATAAAGCGGACCGTTCTCCATATTTCTATGGGAAGTTTTTAGAGTGGGGTACATCTAAAATGCCAGCACATCCATTTATAGAACCTGGTTTTAATGCTTCTAAAGCGGATGCGGTACGCGCTATGACAAACATCTTGAAGAATGAAATGGGGCTGGATTTATGATAAATTTACGCCCTGAAATTGTGCAAGCTCTTGAAAATAATCAGGAGCTTGTTTCTTTATTAGGTGGAAAACGTGTGTATTATCGTAAAGCCAAAAATGCTGAAGAGTTTCCACGTATTACGTTTTTCGAATTAGACAATAGGCCGGATGGATTTGCAGATAATGATGAAAGCGAAAGTGAAATCACATTTCAAATCGATATTTGGTCAAAAGGCAGTACAACAGCAATCCATCAAAAAGTGAATGAAATTATGAAAAGAGTGGGTTTCGCACGTTATGCGGTTGCCGATTTATATGAAGAGGATACACAAATTTTTCATTACGCGATGCGATTCGCGAAAGGAGTGGAGTTATAGATGGCTGGAGAAGTTATTAAAATTAGTTCGACTGTCGGTGTAGATAGCCTAGTTTATGCGGAGTCATTAAAAGATGATGCAACAGGTGTTGATTACAGTACGGTTAAAAAAATGGAAGGTGCAGTAAAGGTTAAAACATCTAAAAAAGTAGCTACCGAGATTATGTGGAGCGACAATAAAAAATCGGAAATTGCTGAGTCTGATGGTGAGGTTGAAGTTGAAATAGAAGTTCGAGGCCTGTCATTATCAACAAAGGCGGACATTGAAGGATTTCCAGAAGTAACAGATGGTGTATTAGATGAAAAACGAGTGGGAGAAAAGCCATATTTAGCAATTGGATGGCGCTTTTTAAAAGCTAACGGAAAATACCGATATGTTTGGTTATTAAAAGGGAAACTTTCTCAGGAAGAGGAAGAAGCTGAAACTAAAAAAGATAAGCCAAACTTCCAAACAACGAAATTAAAAGGTTCATTCATCGAACGTGATTTTGATGATAGAACTAAATTTACAGCGGATGAAGATGAACCTACGTTTACAAAAGCTATTGGAGATAATTGGTTTAAAAAGGTATATGAGAAACCTGTGGTTCAACCACCAGCAGGAAAGTAAGGGGGAGCAAAAGCTCTCTCTTTTTTTATTAAATTTAGGAGGGAAAAACTATGAAATTAACTTTAATGATTAATAAAGAAAAACAAACTTTTAATATGCCAGAATTTATTCCAGCCCGCCTTATTCGTCAGGCTCCTGAACTTGCTGAAATCCCAAATAATCCTGGCCCAGAAGATATGGATAAAATGGTTCAATTTGTGGTGAAAGTTTATGATGGTCAATTTACATTAGATCAGTATTGGGATGGTGTTGATGCTCGTAAATTCTTATCGACAACTTCAGATGTAATTAACGCAATTATAAATGAAACAGTGGAAGCAGCAGGGGGTAGTACTGGATCTGGAGAAGAAAACCCAAACGCGTAGAGGGAGGAGGGCTAACGTTCAGTGAGTTTATGGACGAGCTCTACCTCTCTTTATTACGTCAAGGGTATAAACATCATCATATCGATAATGAAATGGATATTTGGCATTATTTAAAGCTAAATCAAAAGAATCGTGAACAAGGTGATTCAAATAGGGAAAATGCAAGCTCTAATGAAATAGAAGTTCCGGCAGAAAACATTATTTAATGAGGGGGTGAGACTATGGCAAATGAAATGAATAATTTGGTCGTTAGGCTTTCCCTTGATAATGTAAACTTCCGACAAGGTATCGCGAATTCAGGACGTGCAGTCAGAACATTACAGAACGAATTAAAATCTGTAAGTACAGGTATGGGTGGTTTTGCTAACGCTAGTCAACAAACGCAAGCGAAAATGAATACACTCAGTAGGCTCATTGATGCGCAAAAAGAGAAAGTTAAAGCATTACGACAAGCCTATGATCAGAATAAGGCTAAATTAGGTGAAAATGATGCAGCAACCCAGCGATATGCTGCACAAGTTAATAAAGCTGTTGCGGATTTAAATAGATTTGAGAATGAACTTAAACAAGTGAATCGTCAGGCACAACAAACAGCACTAAATAAATTAAATAATTCATTGAAATCTTTACAAGCTGAATTCCAAGCGGTTACAACAGGGATGCATGGGTACACCAATGCTACTGAACAAACTCGAGCAAAAATTGATGTGCTATCTCGTATGGTAGATAAGCAAAAGGAGAAAATTAGGGAGCTTCAGTCAGCTTACAATCGCGCTAAAACAGAAGAAGGAGAAGCGAGTCAATCAGCGCAACGTTACGCAGAACAAATTCATAGAGCCACTGCTGAATTAAATCGATTTGAACAAGGATTACGTCAGTCAAATCATGAACTCGAGCAACAAGGAAATCGACTACTGAATTTCGGGAATCGTATGGAAACGTTGGGCAATCATTTGCAAAACGCAGGAAGTCAAATCGGTATTGTTTTTGGTGGAATGACGTATGCAATAGGGCGTGGTTTAAAGTCGGCAATTACAGAATCAATGAACTTTGAACAACAAATGGCCAATGTTAAGGCTGTATCTGGTTCTACTGGGGAAGAGATGAAGAAATTAAGTGAACTAGCTATCAACATGGGGGAAACAACGAAATACTCCAGTGTTCAAGCTGGTCAAGGGATCGAAGAATTAATTAAAGCTGGTGTTAGTTTAACGGATATTATTAATGGTGGATTAGAGGGAGCTCTTAATTTAGCGACAGCCGGTGAATTAGAGTTAGGAGAAGCGGCAGAGATTGCCTCTACTGCTCTAAATGCATTTAAAGCTGATCACCTTTCAGTTGCGGATGCAGCTAATATTCTATCAGGTGCGGCAAACGCATCGGCAACAGATGTACGTGAATTAAAATATGGTTTAGCGGCATCATCAGCAGTAGCAGCAGGGGCTGGAATGACGTTTAAAGATACAGCTACGACTCTTGCAGTGTTTGCTCAAAATGGTCTAAAGGGATCGGATGCAGGAACGTCTTTAAAAACAATGCTAATGCGTTTGAACCCTTCAACGAAAGAAGCATATAACAAAATGAGAGATTTAGGACTTATTACTTATAATGCGCAGGCTGGTTTTGATTTCTTAGTTAAAAACGGTATTCAACCAGCTTCCAGAAATGTAGGGGATATAGAAGTAGCTTTAGAACAATATGTAATGAAAACAGAAGGTGTAACGAAATGGAATGATAAATGTGATACAACATTTCGTGAATTAGCAACAAGTTCGGCATTCTTATCATCAAAATTCTACGATCAACAGGGGCATATTCAAAGTTTAGAAAACATTTCAGGTACACTTCATGAATCGATGAAAGATTTAACAGACCAACAACGAAGTATGGCTCTAGAAACATTATTTGGTTCCGATGCTGTACGTGGTGCGACTATCTTGTTTAAAGAAGGCGCCAAAGGTGTCAATGAGATGTGGGATTCCATGTCTAAAGTTACAGCAGCTGATGTTGCAGCCACCAAGATTGATACGTTAAAGGGACGTCTTACATTATTAGATTCAGCATTTTCTACAATGAAAAAAACAATTGGTGATGCACTAGCTCCTGTGGTTAGTGTTTTTGTTGCTGGTCTACAAAAGCTTGTAGATGGATTCAACTCTTTACCTGCTCCTGTACAAAAAGCAATAGCAATTACAGGTGGTATTGTTCTTGCTTTAACAGCTGTGGCTACAGCAATAGGTGTGGTTTTAGCAGCTTTTGGAATGATTGCTTCAGGAATTGGTTCTTTATCTCTTGCATTAGCATCAGTCGGTGGAATTGCTGGAATTGCGGCTGGAGCAGTTGGATTTTTAGGAAGTGCACTTGCCGTTTTAACAGGCCCAATTGGTCTAGTAGCAGCCGCTCTTATCGGGACTGGAGTTGTTGCATATAAAGCATATCAAAAAGCAACAGAAGACAGTATCGCTTCAGTAGATCGCTTTGCTACAAATACAGAAGGGAAAGTAAGTTCCTCCACAAAGAAAGTCCTTGGTGAGTATTTCAAGTTGTCTGATGGCATTAGACAAAAGTTAACTGAGATTAGATTGAATCATGAAGTAATAACAGAAGAACAGTCGCAGAAGTTGATTGGTCAATATGACAAATTAGCTAATACAATCATTGAAAAAACCAACGCAAGACAACAAAAAGAAATTGAAGGACTTAAAAAGTTCTTTGCTGATTCATATGTATTAACCGCTGAAGAAGAGAACAAACGAATCGAACAGTTAAATCAGCACTATGAACAAGAGAAGCTAAAAACACAAGAAAAAGAAAATAAAATTAAAGAAATTCTACAAACAGCCGCTAGGGAAAATAGAGAATTAACAACATCCGAACGCATCTCGTTACAAGCATTACAGGATGAAATGGACAGGGTTGCTGTTGAGCATATGTCTAAAAATCAAATGGAGCAAAAGGTTATTCTTGAAAATATGCGTGTGCAGGCTAGTGAAATTTCAGCTAGACAGGCAGCAGAAGTTGTAGAGAATAGCGCCAAAGCAAGGGATAAGGTTATTGAAGATGCGAAAAAGACTCGTGATGAAAAAATTGCAGAGGCAATTCGTCAGCGCGATGAAAATAAAACCATTACTGCTGATGAAGCGAACGCAATCATTGCCGAAGCGAAACGTCAGTATGATAGTACAGTTTCTACAGCAAGAGATAAACATAAGGAAATTGTGAGTGAAGCAAAAGCCCAAGCGGGTGAACATGCAAATCAAGTAGATTGGGAGACCGGACAAGTAAAATCGAAATATCAAGTTATGAAAGATGATGTTGTCCGAAAAATGAAAGAAATGTGGTCAGATGTTACTAACAAATATGAAGATATGAAAACCTCTGCAAGCAACAAGGTAGAAGAAATAAAAAATACAGTTTCAAGGAAATTTGAAGAAAAGAAAAAAGCTGTCGTTGATAAAATGAAGGAAATAAAGAGCGACATTGAAGAAAAATGGAATACAGTTGAAAAGTTTTTCAGTTCTATCAATTTACGTTCCATTGGTAAGTCAATTATAGAGGGACTTGGAAAAGGAATAGATGATGCTTCAGGAGGTCTATTTAGCAAGGCTGCTGGAATTGCAAACGATATTAAAAATACCATTTCTGGAGCACTAGAGATTAACAGTCCATCTAAAGTGATGATTCCAGTTGGTAGCGCGGTTCCAGAAGGTGTTGGAGTTGGTATGGATAAAGGGAAACGGTTTGTTGTGGATGCTGCAAAAAATGTAGTCGGAACTGTTAAGAAACAAATGGGGAATATGCCATCTGTTTTCGATTTTGGATTCCAAACGAATCAATATAGTATCCCACGTAATACATTTAGCGATTTCAACAGATATGCGCAACCGCAATTATCCAATAACAATTCACCTACGGCAAAAACAATGTTTCCAAATAAATCGGGTGGAGAACAAGAACTGAAATTAACTGTAAATATGACCAATGTTTTAGATGGAAAAGAGCTTGCAAACGGAAGTTACACCTATACTACAAAGCTTCAAGATCGTGAACAAAAAAGAAGAGCGGAATTTTAAGGGTGGTGAGCACGTTGGGAAAACTTAGTTTTACTTTTAATAATATTAGAAAAGATTATATTCAAATGCTAGTTGGAAGAAAGCGCCCTTCATGGGCTCCAGTAAAAAGAAGATTAGTAAGATTCCCTCATCGTGCAGGGGCTCTTTTACTTCATACAGAAACGGAGGAGCGTCGTATTGACGTTCCTCTTGTCATTAAAGCGGAAAAAGATATGGCAGATTTACAAAAGGTAAAAGAAGATTTAGCGGATTGGTTATATACAGAGCAACCCGCTGAGCTTGTTTTTGATGATGAATTAGACAGAACATATATAGCATTGATTGATGGGGCTGTAGACTTAGATGAAATAGTCAATAGAGGCAAGGGCATCATTACTTTTGTTTGTCCAATGCCATATAAATTAGGGAAAACAAATACTCACAAGTTTACTCAAGAGTGGTCTACTGAAACAACGTCCTATTTCACTAATAAGGGAAGTGTGGAAGCTCCAGCGTTAATTGAAATGACTGTAAAAAAACCAAGTACCTTTTTAGATGTATGGTTTGGAGAGTATCCGCATAATCGTGATTATTTCAGAATAGGATACCCTTTGACCGTGGAAGAAACCACAGTACAAGAACGAGAAAGGGTCATGTGGGATGAAATGGCTACTCCTATAGGATGGACACCTGTTACTGGACAATTCGAGGAGATGAAAGGGACAGGTAGTTTTAAGTCAAAAGATGGTCATGCACTATATTGTGAAGATTACGGAAAAGAGACAGGATTCTACGGCGCGATAGCCAAGAAAAACATTCCGGGTGGCCCATTACAAGATTTCGAAATGGAGGCATGGATGACTTTAAAGTCCAAGAACATTGGTGAAATGGGACGTGTTGAAGTTCTTCTTTTAGATGAGACGAGTAGTCTGGTGGCCCGCATCAATATGAATGATCTATATGCGACTGCTGAAATTACGAGAGCGCATATGAAAATTGGAAATAATGGAACACCCAATAGTATACGGAAATTAGTTGACACTAGTGGAGGGTATTCGACTACATTTAATCAATTTCGAGGGCGTTTACGTATCGCTAGGCGGGGTAAGGAGTGGTCTGTCTATGTCGCTAAATTTATAGATGGTACAGAAACAGATGGCGCTTCACTTGTAGAACGTTGGATAGATGAAACAGGAAATCCGATGACAGAACGTAAAATTGCACAAGTTATGATTGCGATTTGTAAGTGGGATAATCACCAGCCTATTAACGAAATGCAAATTGATGATTTAAAGATTTGGAAGGTAAACAAAGTTCCATCTAATACAAAACCATATATTTTCGATACTGGAGATAAAATTGTTATCGATACGGAAAAAAGTCTTGTCACAATCAATGGGAAGAATGCAATCAATATAAAAGAAATCTTTAGTAATTTTCCTATCATAATACGTGGTGACAATCGTATCGATATTATGCCGCCAGATGTAAATGCAACTGTAAGCTATAGGGAGAGATACAGATGAGAACACCAAGTGGGATTTTACATGTTGTGGATTTTAAAACAGATCAAATTGTTGCAGCCATCCAGCCGCAGGACTATTGGGATGACAAGCGGCATTGGGAACTTAAAAATAATGTTGATATGTTGGATTTCACTGCTTTTGACGGAACAGATTATTCAGCTACATTACAACAACAAAATCTTGTTTTAAAAGAAGTTCGCGACGGAAGGATTGTCCCATATGTTATTACAGAGATTGAGAACAATTCTGATAAACGATCTATTACCACATATGCTTCAGGGGCTTGGGTTCAAATTGCTAAATCAGGAGTTATAAAACCACAACGAATAGAGAGTAAGACGGTTAATGAGTTTATTGATATAGCACTCTTAGGTATGAAGTGGCAACGCGGAATTACTGAATACGCGGGATTTCATACGATGACCATTGACGAATTTATTGACCCGCTTACTTTTTTAAAGAAGATTGCATCTTTATTTAAACTGGAAATTCGGTATCGCGTCGAGGTTGAAGGGGCACAAATCATCGGTTGGTATGTAGATATGATTCAAAAAAGAGGGCGTGACACAGGTAAAGAAATTGAATTAGGTAAAGACCTAGTTGGCGTTACTCGTATTGAACACAGCCGCGATATTTGTACTGCTTTAGTTGGATTTGTAAAAGGTGAGGGCGATAAAGTAATCACTATCGAAAGCATGAATAAGGGTCTACCTTATATCGTAGACGCAGATGCGTTTCAAAGATGGAATGAACACGGCCAACATAAATTCGGTTTTTATACACCAGAAACAGAAGAATTAGACATGACTCCAAAACGTTTACTGACGCTTATGGAAATAGAGTTGAAAAAGCGTGTCAATTCCTCAGTCTCTTATGAAGTGGAAGCACAATCAATTGGTCGTATTTTCGGCCTAGAACATGAACTCATTAATGAAGGCGATACAATAAAAATTAAAGATACAGGGTTTACGCCAAAATTATATCTCGAAGCGCGAGTGATTGCTGGAGACGAGTCTTTTACAGACCCAACACAGGATAAATATGAATTCGGAGATTATCGTGAGATAGTGAATCAAAATGAAGAACTAAGAAAAATTTACAATCGTATTCTTAGTTCGCTTGGTAATAAACAAGAAATAATAGATCAGCTTGATAAATTAGTGAAAGATGCTAATGAAACAGCTAGTAATGCAAAGAAGGAGTCAGAAGCAGCAAAAGCACTAGCTGAAAAAGTACAAGAAAATATTAAAAATAATACCGTTGAAATTATAGAATCTAAGAATCCACCGACAACAGGGCTTAAACCTTATAAAACGCTCTGGCGTGATATTAGTAATGGAAAGCCTGGTATTTTAAAAATATGGACAGGTGAAGCTTGGGAATCGGTTGTACCAGATGTTGAATCAGTAAAAAAAGAAACACTCAATCAGGTTAATAAAGATATTGAGACCACAAAAATAGAGTTAAATCAAAAGGTTCAAGAGGCACAGAATCAAGCTACAGGACAGTTTAACGAGGTGAAGGAAAGCTTACAAGGTGTTAGTCGCACAATTTCTGATGTGCAAAACGAACAAGGTAATATTAATAAAAAAGTGACTCAAATAGAACAAACTTCAGATGGATTTAAAACTTCTATCGAAACGTTAACGAAAAAAGATACTGAAATTAGCAATAAATTAAATACAGTTGAATCAACTGTAGAAGGTACAAAAAAGACGATATCTGATGTACAACAAACAACAAGTGAACTAAAGAAAACAACTACTGAAATAGAAGAAAAAGCTGGGAAAATCAGTGAGAAGTTAACAAGTGTAGAAACAAAGGTTAATAGTGATAAAGCTGGTGGACGTAATCTTTTATTAAAATCAAATGTTAAATATGAAAAAACAGACTATCTAATCAATCAATATTCTCTAACTGAAAATTTCTTTGCGGGTGAGGAATATACCTTTGTAATTAAAGGGAGTGTTCCGCAAGGGCAGAAATTTGGAATTTGGCAGAATGGCGGGTCTAGCAATGTTGGATATGCAACAAGTATTTACGCTAATGGAATAACTTATGTAACCTTCAAAGCTGTTGCGGCTACAAGTGGAAATGAACGAAAGTTAAGCTTATATAACTATCCGAGTAGTACTACGAAATCTATTGTGGAATGGGTTGCCTTGTATAAAGGGAATAAGCCGCAGGATTGGACGTCACCGCCCGAAGAGCAGATAACAACAGATGAATTCACCAAGAAAACAATAGAGATTGAAAAAAGTGTGGATGGCGTAAAAAACACTGTAACCAATGTTCAAAATAGCCAAGCTGGATTCGAAAAGCGTATGACTACAGTAGAGCAAACAGCAAGCGGATTATCTTCTACAGTTAGTAATTTAAACAATGTAGTATCAGATCAAGGAAAAAAACTTACTGAAGCAAATACAAAGCTTGAACAACAGGCAACAGCAATTGGAGCAAAAGTTGAGCTTAAACAAGTAGAAGATTATGTTGCTGGGTTTAAGATTCCAGAGCTGAAGCAAACGGTTAATCAGAATAAACAAGATTTATTAAATGAATTAGCCAACAAGCTTGCAACTGAGCAATTTAATCAAAAAATGACTCTAATCGATAACCGCTTTACTATCAACGAACAGGGAATCAATGCAGCAGCAAAAAAGACAGAAGTATATACGAAGACG
>NZ_NWUW01000002.1 GCF_002746455.1 Bacillus fungorum
TGTCTCAAGCAGGTGCAGGATGGCCTGGAGCTTATGCGAACATTGGTATTAGCGATGGCATGGAAAATAATGAAATCAAAAAATCTGTGTATTGGGAGTTGCAAAGAAACGGACTAAGTGTTCTAAATGCTAATGATTACCATGTTTTTTATGCTGGGAATGGGAATTGGTATTTTAGACGAGGAAAGGCTGGGTTATATCAAACATCGTTAGTCCTTGAAGATAATGGCACAGATGCAGATTTAAGATTACCTAATATCACATTGCGTAATAGCCGTACAGCAGGATATACAGGACTTATCCAACTAAAATCTTCTGTTACTCAAAATGGCTGGGGTGCTATTCAAGGGAATTTTATGACTCCTTCATTGCGGGAGTATAAATCTAATATCCGTGATATTTCTTTTTCCGCTTTAGAAAAAATTAGAAATCTTAAAATTAGACAATTTAATTATAAGAATGCTGTAAACGAACTTTATCGGATGAGAGAAGAGAAAGCTCATGACGATCCACCTTTGACAACAGAAGCTATTAAAACATACTACGGTTTAATTGTGGATGAAAGCGATGAAGCGTTTGTGGATGAAAGTGGGAAAGGAATTCACTTGTATTCATACGCATCCATTGCAATTAAGGCTTTACAGGAAGTTGATGCAACAGTACAGGAACAGGAGGTAGAAATAGCAAATCTAAAATCACAAATAGCTAGTCAAGAAGATCGGATAGCTCGATTAGAAGAATTATTACTACAACAATTATTTGATAAGAAACCAGAGCAGCCGTAAGCTGTTTTTTATTTTGTACAAAATATGGCTTTTAGTAAATTCAATTCATAGATCAAGAGGAGTGATTTCGCTTCTCTTTTTATTTTGAGGAGATGATCAGTGTGAAACGAATAGTAGACCAAGTAATTTATGAAAAGCATGTTAGCCAAGAAAATAAAAACCTAGTCAAAGATTTTCTAATCGAAAAGAAAGCACAAGGAAAAGCGGCAAGCACTTTACAGCAATATCATTGGGATTTACGAATTATTTTGTTTCTAATACATGAACACTTCGAAAATAAAAATCTTATTGAACTAACACGTAAAGACATTCGAAATTTATCTATTATCTTTCAAGAGATGGAAATGTCTAATGCTCGTGTCAACGGATTAATGAGTGCATTAAGGTCCGCATTAGAATTTTGTGCGGATGATGACGACTATGAATATGAATTTAATGTCGGTTCACGGGTCCGTGGTTTACCTAAGAATCCAGTTAGAGAAATTACTTTTATAACAGAAGAACAAATTGAGTGGTTAATCGATGAGCTAATAGCACAAGAAAAATATATGTTAGCTACATATTTAGCACTTTCTTATTACAGTGCCGCTAGGAAAAATGAAGTTTACCAAGTTCAAAAAGAAGGACTGACAGAAAAATATTATACAAATGTGGTTCGAGGGAAACGCGGTAAGAAGTTTAGATTATATTACAATCCCCGAGTGCAGAAATGCATTCGTTTATATATAAATCAACGAGGTAAAGATACTATTCCAGATTTGTTTGTGCGGGTTTATAAGAATGGTGGCCGAAAACTTTTAAATAAAAGCGTATTTAATTACTGGTGCAAGATATTCGCTAAGATGCTGTACGAAAAAGAAGGTAAAGAATTTAAAATCAATCCTCACTGTTTCCGTCATAGCAGATTAGATAATTTAAAAGTGCAAGGTGTACCACTAGAAAAATTAAAATCGCTTGCGAATCATTCGGATATATCAACAACACAATCTTATTTAAAGGATAGAAGTGAAGAAGATATTGCAGACATCTTTGGAATGGATCCAAGTTGTTTTGCAGCATAAAAAGGAGTGAAAAGATGGATCGTATTGATGTATTATTAAAAGCTTTTATTGCCACTTTCGGTGGCTTCTGTGGGTATTTCTTGGGAGGATGGGATGCGACATTGAAAATATTAGTCATAATGGCAGTTATTGATTATTTAACTGGCATGATTGCAGCAGGATACAACGGACAATTAAAAAGTAAAGTTGGTTTCAAAGGCATCGCCAAAAAGGTGGTGCTTTTTCTTTTGGTCGGAGCGGCCGCTCAACTAGACTCGGCACTTGGAAGCAACAGTGCAATCCGTGAAGCAACAATTTTCTTCTTCATGGGTAATGAATTACTGTCGCTCTTAGAAAATGCCGGGCGAATGGGTATTCCACTCCCACAGGCTTTAACAAATGCAGTTGAAATTTTAGGTGGTAAACAAAAACAAGAAATTAAAAAAGGAGATGTTGAATAATGGAAATCACCAAAAAATTAGTTGCCCCAAGTAAATATGGTACAAAGTGTCCATATACAATGAAACCTAAATATATCACTGTTCATAACACATATAATGACGCTCCCGCTGAAAATGAAGTGAATTACATGATTAATAACAATAATGAAGTATCGTTTCATGTAGCAGTAGATGACAAGCAAGCAATTCAAGGTATTCCGTGGGAACGTAATGCGTGGGCTTGTGGAGACGGTAATGGTTCAGGGAATCGAGAGTCCATTTCCGTAGAAATCTGTTATTCAAAATCCGGAGGAGATAGATACTATAAAGCAGAAGATAACGCTGTCGATGTTGTGCGACAACTCATGTCTATGTATAATATTCCAATTGAAAATGTCCGAACTCACCAATCGTGGTCTGGAAAATACTGTCCACATAGAATGCTAGCTGAAGGGAGATGGGGGGCATTCATTCAGAAGGTTAAGAGTGGGAATGTAGCAACCACTTCAACAAAACAAAATGTCATCCAATCTGGTGCTTTTTCACCTTATGAAACTCCTGATGTTATGGGAGCATTAACGTCTGTTAAAATGACAGCTAAGTTTATCTTGCAATCGGATGGATTAACATATTTCATTTCCGAGCCAACTTCAGATGCGCAACTTAATGGGATGAAAGGTTACCTTGACCGTAAAGGCTGGTGGTATGAAGTTAAATAAAACAAAAGAATAGTTTGATTAACAAAAAAGAGCCGTCAAATGACGGCTTTTTTTATTGTTCAATCACTGTTGCGCTAATTTTAGGTATTCCTGTTTTATCTTTTTCATCGTAGGCACCATAAATCGTTACTGTTGCACCTTTAGATATTTTTAATCCACTTTTGAGTGTTATTTCATTTTCATTTGATTGCACACCACTTTGTGCAATTTGAATAGTGTACATACCTTTTCCGTCATTTTCATTTGTACTTATGACAAAAGAAGGTAGCACTGAAGATTTAAGTAATAAATCTACCGTTCCCGTAGCTTTAAGCCTTTTTCCTTTTTCATATTGATCTCCATTTGCTTTAACAAAACTAACTTCTTCAGCATCTTGCTTTATCTTCTTATTTAATTCATCCTGAGATGTTAAATCTTTTTTAGTTTCTTGTTGAGATTTGACGTTTGTTTTTTCACTTGATTCATTTTCTTTGGAAGAATCACAAGCTGTTAGACTTAAAAATAGGGTACTTCCGACACAAAGACTTATAAGTTTTTTATACATTTTCATTATCCTCCTCTATCCAAATTTCTTCCATGTGCAATTTTAATTCTTTTGCAATTTTGTAAGCTGTAAGAAAACTAGGGAGTGTCGTGTTATTAACAAGTGAGCTCATTGTAGTTTGACTAATTCCAATAAGATTTGAAAATTCCTTTTGACGTATTTCTCTTTCAGCAAAAATAACACGAAGTTTACATTTTAATCGCACAATATCACCTCTTTAATTATATACAATTCGCATATGGAAATGTGTCCTCCTTTAATTTAATCAACGAACATTTAGAAAAGTTTAAATGGACAGGCAATATAACTACTTCTAAGTCATATACCTATATCAAGACCACAAGGAACACCAAGTGGAACTAAGGACATCACGAGGGGAGATGGTTACATGCGTTGGCAGTATAATCACTTGAACACAACTCAATATTTACATCCTTCAAAAGAACTAAGAGATCTGTACAATGAATCAAGATCAAGAGCAGAAACAGAATCTATTCTAAATCACATGAAAAATCATGAGGTTTATGATCGAAAAGAATATAAGGGGTATTTCAGTTTGTCACAGGTATTAGAAGAAGATTTATATGGAGAGGAAGAAGATATTTTAGACTGGGAAATTTTAATGGATTGTTATGATGTCATTCTTACGAGAAGAGGTATTGCATTTCGTGAAAAGGAAGAGGAGGAATAATCCATGACATTAGCAGGGGAAACGATAATAATTTGGACAGCGACAGGCTTGTCAGTAATAGCGATAAAGGTAGCAGAGAAAATGGGGAAGAGTGTTCCACATTGGCTTCCGCATATCACCTTGTACACGACGCTCACAGGCTCGTTCTTATATCTTCTACGTTATGTTCTCACTTTGTTTCTATGAGAGAATGCCAAGTGGAATTTAATCATCGTGCAGAACATAAGGTTTTTAGCTTGTACGTTTGTATTCCTTGAAACAGGGATATATACCCTCTATAAGAGGGATATAGGGAGTGATTTTATGTTGGAATTATTATCGGTACCGCTGGCAGCAATACTTTTCGCTATATTCGGTGATAAGTTCAAAAATAAAGAGGATGACCGGAAAAAGATACAAGTATTTTTTGAAGTAAGTGGAATTGCAATTAGGAGTAATGAAAAATTACAGTATCCAGTTTTTATTGAGCAAAAAGATGATGATCGTAGTACGACTTATGTGTATCGATTGCCAGTAGGGATGCCGTCAAAAATCATTCAAAAGGTAGAGGATGTTGTAAGTGAAGGATTAAGTAAGCCTGTACGAATCCAATATGATAATTACAAATTGAATATTCGTGTGTTTTATAAAGATGTTCCGGATAAATGGGACTGGGAAGTTGGTTTGATAAAGAAAGGAAAATGGCAGGTTCCCATGGGGCAAAGTTTAGAAAGATTAATATATCATGACTTTGATAAAACACCACATATGGCATTAGGTGGACTTACGCGAATGGGTAAGACAGTATTTTTAAAGAATGTATTTACTTCGCTTACCCTAGCGCAACCAGAGCATATTCACTTATACATTATTGATTTAAAAGGTGGCTTAGAGTTCGGTTCATATAAGCATTTAAAACAAGTGGATTCCGTTGCAGAGAAGCCTATAGAAGCTTTTATGGTATTAAGCGATATTCTTAGGAAGATGGAAGAGAAGATGCAATATATGAAAGCCAGGCATTACACAAATGTTGTAGAAACGGATATGAAAGAACGATATTTCATCATAGTAGACGAAGGGGCGGAACTTTGTCCTGATAAAAGTATGAAAAAAGAACAGCAAAAACTATTAGGAGCGTGTCAGCAAATGCTCTCTCATATTGCTCGTATAGGTGGAGCGTTAGGGTTTAGATTAATTTTCTGTACACAGTATCCAACAGGAGATACATTGCCACGACAAGTAAAACAGAATAGTGATGCGAAATTAGGGTTCAGATTACCAACTCAAACAGCTTCTGGTGTTGTGATAGATGAATCAGGATTAGAATCGATAAAAAGTATTCCTGGACGTGCAATTTTTAAAACAGACAGGTTAACTGAAATTCAAGTTCCTTACATTAGTAATGAAATAATGTGGAACCATTTAAAACAATATGAGGTGGAAAAACATGAGGATGCAAACACACCTGAAAATCAACCGTCAAATGGCGATACTTGCGACGATTAGAAAGTTACAATTTGCAACAAGAAGGCATTTAATGTGTGTTCACGAAATGGGAGGGATAAGGAATGCAAATAGGATAATGAATGATTTATCTATTTACACAAGTAAAGTGATTCACAACAAAGAGTATGTTTATTATTTAAATCAATCAGGACATAAGTTATTTGGTGAAGGTAAAGTAGTTCATCATAGTAAAATGTCACATGCTATATTACGAAATGAAGCTTGGCTACATTTATTTTGCCCAGATGATTGGCAAGTAGAAACAGAAATTAGATATATAAAAGAGAATAAAAAGAAGAAGATAATTCCTGATGTGAAATTTCGTGACGAGGACAGAATACTTCATGCTGTAGAAATAGATCGTACCCAAAAGATGGTGGTCAATGATGAGAAATTAAAATGTTACGAGGAGCTTACTAAAATATATAAACAAAAATATAACGGAAAAGTGCCAGTTATTCATTTCTTTACCATAACCAAATATAGAGAAAAGAAATTAGAACAACTGGCAGCGAAATATGATGTGTTTGTAAAAGTATATGTAATTCAAGAAATTTAATTCTGTAGGAGTTAACAGGGATAGTAAATGGGAATATATATAAGAAGAGAGTGATCGTAAACGACCACTCTCTTTTGACCACGCAGACCACATTGACCACAACTTGTACCACATTTATTATTTACTTTATGTCCATTTTGTCTAAAATAGAAAATATAGCTGGACAAGAATACACGTTTTATCACATAATGGACACAATGCATCTTTAGAGGTGTAAAGAAAAAACATTGACAAATATAAAATGGCTAGCTATAATTTTGTTTGTTGCCTTGAGGTGATATGATATGAAATGGTCCATCCATCAATTGAATAAATTGAGAAATAAAGGATTGACATTGGATGAGATGGTAGATGTAAGTGAGCTAAAAGAGGTCGAGAAAGATATTCGTGAAATTAATCCTGTTCACGTAACAGGAAGAGTTGATTTTGGCTCCGGTAAGTTTACGTTCCATCTACATATAACTGGAAGCATGGTTTTACCATGTTCTCGCTCTTTAGTAGATGTGACATTACCATTTGACATTAAAACAACTGAGGTGTTCCAAACTTCACAAGAAGAATTTGAAACTGAAGCTGAAATTCATTGTTTAGAAGGAGAAGTACTTGACTTACTGCCCGTAATCAAGGAAAATATACTTTTGGAGATTCCAATGCAAATTTTCAGTGATGATGTTTCTGGTGGAGCACCGACGCAAGGTCAAGACTGGCAAGTGATTTCGGAAGAAGACAAAGAAAAGCCTGTTGATCCAAGGTTGGCAGGACTTGCAAAGTTTTTTGACAAATAATCGGAAGACTGGTTCAGGCCTTCATATGAAAATAACTATTTCTTTTAAGGAGGTGGGAAGAATGGCTGTACCTTTTAGAAGAACTTCTAAAACAGTAAAAAGAAAGCGTCGTACGCATTTCAAATTATCAGTACCTGGTATGGTAGAGTGCCCAAGCTGTGGTGAAGCGAAATTAGCTCACCGTGTATGTAAAGCATGCGGTACTTACAAAGGTAAAGAAGTAATCAGCAAGTAATTGCGGAAAAATAAACGTAGAAGATATCTTCTACGTTTATTTTTTTTGTCTTATTCTTTATTTGTTGTATTCTATCTTTTCTAGTAACTGCATATGCTTAATAAAAAATGCATAGGGAGGACTAGAGAGATGGCGACAACAAGACAAGATGCTTGGACTGATGATGAAGATTTGCTTCTGGCAGAAGTAGTACTCCGGCATATTCGAGAAGGTGGAACGCAATTATCTGCCTTTAAAGAAGTGGGAAGACATTTATCTCGTACACCAGCAGCATGTGGCTTTAGATGGAATTCTTACGTTAGAAAGCAATACAAAGAACGTATTGAAGAAGCGAAGCAACTGCGTAAAGTAGAAAATTATGAAGTGAAAGAGACGAAGGTATTGGAGCCTACGTCAATTACATTGAATGATGTTATTGATTTCTTGCAAAATTATAAAGATGAAGACTCTTTAATGGTGTTGCAACAGCAAATTGAATCGTTACAAACAGAGAAAGAGCGTCTTTTGGAGCGATTATCAGTATATGAGGAAGAATATAGAACATTGCTTGATTATATTGATCAAAAAAGAAGTGTAATAGTAGCAGAAAGAAATAGCGCTTGGTCGAATGGGAAATTAGAGAAGTTAAAGAAATAAAAAAACAGCTGCTATGTAGCTGTTTTTTTATTTCTTATGCAGATTCTTCATCTGTAACCGCATTCAAATTTGTTTCTGGATGCCAAACATAAAAATCACCATCAGGTACTGATACAGGTCGGAAATTTAATTTATCCCAAAAACCAGCTGAATGGATACGTGCAATCGTTTTAATTGGGAACTGTAGCCCCTTTGCATAATTTACAAGCATTTCTCCGAATCCTTGTTTTTGGAAAGTTGGTAGCACTTCAAGTTTATAGAGTTCTAGGTAAGTACCTGTAATTTCGAATGGTTCTCCGCCATTTCTTTTCATGTATAGACTCATACGTGCAATTAGTGATCCGCCGTAATAAATACCGTAAAATGGAGATTCACTATCGTTTTCAATAATGTTTGCTTGTAATTCTTCTAACATGGATAGTTCTTGAGCTCCGCAACCTTTAAATTTTTTAAATTCGTCTAATGTTTTATAATTGATGAGCAAGCGCTCAACTTTTGGGAATCCCATAACATCACATCCTTTTCTTGTCTCGTTGAATGCAGAAAAGTGAAAATATTTATAATAATATTATAACTCATTTTTTTATTTTTATGAAGATGATAGTATATTTCTTTTATTATTTTTTTTGAGGATTTGCTAAACTAAGAATAGAAGCCTATTAATAAGTAGTATATACATATTGAAGGAAGAGGTTGCATTTGCTTATTAAAGAGCAATGAAATTGTAAACTATGTTAATGTAATTGAGGGAGATAAAGTAAAACTTTAATCGGTGGGATTTGTTCATCCTTAATTAATTATTATTCTGCACTAAGTGGGCATTTGCTGGATTAAAAAGAGGGAGGGGGAAAAGGGACTTATGTATCGTGTTCATATAAGTTCCTTGTGCGAGAATGAAAATCGGAGTGGTGGGACCAGGAGCTATCGGTCTATTGTATGCATTTTATTTACAAAAAAGTAATCAAGATGTTACGTTGTTTACAAGGACAACTAAACAGGCTGAGGAATTAAATACAACGGGTGTAACTTGTATCAGGGAGGGGAAACGTGAAACGGTATTCCCGCCTGTTTTACCAATAGAAAGCATGCTAGACCAGCAGCTAGACTATATATTTATTGCTGTTAAGCAATATCATATAACTGACATACTACCTTTTGTGCGAGGGAAATCCTCATTAATCTTTTTGCAAAACGGGATGTCGCACCTTCATGCTATGCAGAAAATAGGGAATAAAAATATTGCAGTTGGAATTGTAGAGCATGGCGCAAAAAAAGAAGAAAGACATACCGTTTATCATACAGGGATAGGTGTAACGAAGTTTGGAATCGTGCACGGCCGGTCTATACATTTTGAAGAAATATTTAATTGCTTTCCTTTTCCTCATTTTCCGATTCAAATAGAAGATGACTGGATGGATGTTATGCACAAAAAATTAGTAGTTAATGTATGTATCAATCCACTGACAGCATTATTACAAGTCCAGAACGGCGAGCTGATTTCGAATCCGTTTTTTTATCAGATGATGGAGCAAGTATTCCAGGAAGTCGTTTTTCTTGTTAAAGAAGAAAAAAAAATGGTATGGGAAATGGTACGTCACGTATGTGAAAGAACATCTCATAATACATCGTCTATGCTGGCAGATGTAAGAGCGAATAGACAAACGGAAATTGGTGCGATTGTTGGATATGTATTAGAAGAAGCTAAGAAACAGCAACAATCCGTTCCGACACTTCAATTTTTGTTCGATGCAATAAAAGGATTAGAAGTAAAAGTATAAGTGTAATTCTTTGCTTTTACGTGAAACATTGACTACAATGTGGATTGGTGAGAGAACAGGATACGAAAGGAAGAATTATATGGAGATAAAAGAAATCTCTGTTCCGCAACAAGGTGTTGTAGCGGACTATATGAACGGAAAAAAAGAGATACAGTCGTGTTTCGATTATATGTTAACAGAAGATGCTTTTAAACAGCGTGTACAAGATTTGCGTGAGAGGGAGTTTTTCCGCCAAGATTTAGTAGCGCATTTATTAGAATATAATACAAAATTACAAGCGGGAGAAGCTACAATTCAAAATGTAAAAGCGCTTGGAGATGAAAGTACATATGTTGTTATAGCTGGACAACAAGCTGGGTTATTAACTGGGCCACTTTATACAATTCATAAAATTATTTCAGTTTTACAGCTTGCGAGGGAAAAGGAAGAAAGTTTAGGTGTTAAAGTTGTTCCTGTTTTCTGGATTGCTGGTGAAGACCATGATATGGATGAAATTAATCATACTTTTGTAACGAAGAATAAAAAAATAAAAAAGACTATTTTTCATGATCGTAATCCGAAAAAGGCGAGTGCTTCAGAGTCTGAGCTTTCTTTGGAAGACTGTAGAAAGTGGATTGAAGAAATTTTCAAAACATACCCTGAAACGAATTTTACAAAGGATGTACTGCAATTTATTGATGATTCTTTGGGGAAATCGAATACGTATGTAGATTTCTTTGGCCATCTTATTATGAAAATGTTCGTGAATTCTGGTTTAATTCTTGTTGATTCGCATCATCCTGAATTAAGAAAATTAGAAGTGCCGTTTTTCAAGCAAATTATAGGTAAGTATAAAGAAGTGCAAGAGGGGCTTCATAACCAACAGGAAGTAATTAAAGAATTAGGATATAAACCGATTATTGAAACAAAGTATAATGCAGTACATATTTTCATGGAAATTGATAATGAGCGAGTATTACTTGAAGACGATCAAGGGAAGTTTGTTGGGAAGGATGGAGCGTATTCCTTTTCGTATGAGGAATTGATGGAAGAGATGGAGAGAAGTCCGGAACGCTTTAGTAATAATGTTGTAACGCGCCCTCTTATGCAAGAGTATGTATTTCCTACGCTCGCGTTTATTGGAGGACCAGGGGAATTAGCCTACTGGAGTGAATTACAACAAGTCTTCCATACTATCGGTTTCCGAATGCCACCTGTCGTTCCGCGTATTACAATCACTTATATAGAGAGGGATATAGCGACAGATTTATACGATTTGCAATTGCAAGAGAGTGATCCGTTTTTAAATAACATAGATAAGTTGCGTGAAAACTGGTTATCTAATCAAATAGAGGAACCGATAGATGATCGATTTGTAGAGGCGAAAAAAGAAATAATTGATATTCATACGTCATTACAACAGTTTGTGAAGAAAATAGATCCTGGATTAAGTGCGTTTGCAGGGAAAAATGAATCCAAAATTAATGAACAAATTGAACTGTTGGAAAGAATGTTGAAAAGAAATGTTGAGAAAAAGCATGAAGTGCAGTTAAATAAATTCCGTCGCATACAATTTGCACTTCGTCCATTAGGAGCGCCGCAAGAGCGTGTGTGGAATGTATGTTATTATTTAAATCAGTTCGGTTTGGATTTCATTGATCGTGTAATGGAAAACCCGTTTTCTTGGGATGGAAAACATCATGTTATAAAACTATAGAATCTTGCTCTTAGGAGCAGGATTTTATTTTTGTCTCGTTGAATTTACTGTGAAGTGAAATTTTTCTGAATTATCAATCTGAAAATAGTGAATATCGTAATTATGCAGGATACTTAAATATATGACAAAATAGCACAAAATGTAAACGTATTATTATCTTTTTCGACAGTTTTTTATTTAAATTCCCGCAAAAGATGATAAAATTTAGTATATAATAAAAGAAAATAGCGATTTGTATAGTATGCTGCCTTTGTAGGCAAGTTAAATGAGTCGTTCTTTCATAGTATTTCGTTCTCTAATCGTGAAATGTGCGTTTAGGGGAGGAGATGCATTCAACATAATTAATTGGAAAAAGAGTAGGTGCAACAATGTTTAAACACGTAACAGTGCTTTTAAAGGAAACAGTAGACGGCTTAGATATAAAGCCAGGTGGTACATATGTAGATTGTACACTGGGGGGAGGAGGACATAGTTCTTATTTGTTATCCCAATTAACTGAAGGCGGAAAGTTAATCGCGTTTGATCAAGATGAGATAGCAATTCAAAATGCGAAAGAAAAGTTCTCTTCATACGGTGAGCAGTTCATAACAGTAAAAAGTAATTTCCGTTATTTATCTGAAAAACTACAGGAATTAGGTATAACAGAAGTAGACGGTATTTTATTTGATTTAGGTGTTTCATCCCCGCAATTAGATACACCAGAGCGTGGCTTTAGTTATCATCATGATGCACCGTTAGATATGCGAATGGATCAAGATGCTCCCTTAACAGCATATGATGTTGTAAATAGCTGGTCATATGAGCAACTTGTAAGAATTTTCTTCCAGTATGGTGAAGAGAAATTTTCAAAACAAATAGCTAGGAAAATTGAAGCGTATCGTGAGAATAAAGCTATTGAAACGACAGCAGAATTAGTAGAACTAATTAAAGAGGGTATTCCAGCTCCTGCTCGTAGAACGGGTGGACATCCTGCGAAGCGAGTGTTCCAAGCAATCCGTATTGCCGTAAATGATGAATTGAAAGTATTTGAAGAAGCGTTGGAATCTGCAATTGAGATGGTCAAGCCAGGCGGAAGAGTTAGTGTTATAACATTCCATTCTTTAGAAGACCGTATTTGTAAAACCACGTTTAAGCGAAATAGTACAACGCCACAATTGCCGCCAGGATTACCAATTATTCCTGATGAATTTAAGCCGAAATTAAAGCTTATTACAAGAAAACCGATTTTACCTTCTGATATAGAGTTAGAAGAAAATAATCGAGCGCGTTCTGCGAAATTGAGAATCGCTGAAAAACGATAAAAAGGGGAGAGAGGTATGAGTAACTTAGCTGTAAAGTACAAACAACAAGCGCAAGAAGAGGTACAGATTCAAACGCCCCCACAGCAGATGGTTCAGCCAAAAGCTAAAGCGAAGATTACAAGAATCGAAAAACTGTTGTATGTAGCATTTATTGGCTTTTTATTGTATGCCTGTGTAGCGTTTATTGGAAATAAAGCAGGCCTTTATCAAGTCAATGTAGAAGCAGCGACGATAGAACAAAAAATTGTACAGCAGCAAAAAGAAAATCAAGAATTACAGGCTGAAGTAGAGAAGTTAAGTCGCTATGAACGAATCGCTGAAGTTGCGAAAAAACACGGGTTAGAAATTAATGCGAATAATGTGAAAGGCCTCAAATAAGGCAATAGGTGTGAAGGGAAAATGAAGAGAAATATGACTAAATTTCATACCAATAAGGGAGCAGGGTATTTTATGATTTTATTCCTCCTGCTCTTTTTGCTATTATTAGCCCGATTTTTTTACATACAAGCAACAGGATCTGTTCATAATCATGATTTGGATGAACTTGCTAAGCAAAAACATAGCAAAACAGGAGTTCTCGAAGCAAATCGCGGGACGATTTATGATCAAAACGGTCATGTGTTAGCGCAAGATGCAAACTCTTATAAACTTGTAGCGGAATTAAAAGGTGCGAATCATGTTGAGAATAAAGAGGATACTGCAAAGAAGATTGCGGGAGTACTCGGAACAGATGAAGAGACGATTTTAGCTACTTTAAATAAAGAAGGTAGAAGTCAAGTGGAGTTTGGGAAATTAGGTAAGGGCTTGACGAAAGAACAGAAAGAACAAATGGAAGCATTGAAATTGCCAGGTATATCTTTTATTACTGAAAATGCAAGAGTGTATCCAAACGGTGATTTTGCATCTTATGTCATAGGTCATGCGAGACCTGATGAAAAGGGAATTGCTGGAGGTCAATTTGGTTTAGAAAAGAGTTTGAATAAGTATTTAGGTGCGTCTAATGGAAAAGTTGCTTATACAGGCGATCGTAAAGGAGTATCTCTTGACGGTGGAAAAGTGAACGTAAAGGCACCTAAAAATGGAGATAATGTATATTTAACACTAGACCAGCGTATTCAAAGTTATTTAGAAGACGCAATGAAAGAAGCAAGTAAACATTATGAACCAGAAAGCTTAATAGGAATTGTTGCGGATCCAAAAACAGGGAAAATATTAGCGATGTCTAGTAAGCCTAGTTATGATCCGAACCGAGAGAATAATAAGTATTTTTATAATGACGCAATTGCAAATGCATTTGAACCGGGTTCAACAATGAAAATTTTCACGCTAGCAGCAGCTATTAATGAAGGTGTGTATAAGGGACAAGATTATTATCAGTCTGGTACATATCAAGTCGGAAACCGCAAAATAAAAGATCATAACGGCGGCGCTGGATGGGGATCTATCACATTTGATGAAGGGGTAGAGCGCTCTTCCAACGTAGCGTTTGCAATTTTAGGAGATCAAAAACTTGGCCCAGAACGTTTCCGAAAATATATTCATAGCTTTGGATTAGATGAAAAAACGAACATTGATTTACCTGGTGAAGGCTCAAATACGATTTTATTCAATCAGCAAATACAGCAAGTAACAACAGCTTTTGGACAAGGTTCTACTGTAACGCCAATTCAGCTTGTGCAAGCTGCAACAGCTATTGCAAATGATGGAAAAATGATGAAGCCTTATACAATTGATAAAATTGTAGATCCAATAACAGGGGAAGTAAAATTAGAAGATAAGCCAGAAGAAGTAGGAAAACCTGTTACAAAAGAAACAGCAGCGCAAGTAAGACAGTTATTAGAACGTGTTGTTACATCCCCGAAAGGAACAGGAACTGCTTATAAAGTCGATGGCTATTCAGTTGGTGGTAAAACAGGAACAGCGCAAATTCCGGATGGAAAAGGTGGATATATGACGGGAAGAGAGAATTATATATTCTCATTCTTAGGTATGGCACCTATGGACGATCCGCAACTTGTTGTATATGTAGCTGTTAAACAGCCGAAATTGAAAGATGATGAGAGTGGTGCACAACCTTTAGCTGATATTTTTAAATATGTAACAAAAAATAGTTTAGAGTATTTAAAGATTAAGCCTAATGAAGTGAAAGATCCGAAGAAATATGTGAAAGAGCAGCAAACTGCTGTTCCAGATGTAACCGGAAAAACGATGGAAGAAGCGAAAAAAGCGATTGATAAAGCAAAACTTCGTCCAATTGTATTAGGTGAAGGGAAAGTACAGCAACAAGTGCCAAAAGCAACTGAGCAAACATTGAAGGGTGATCGAGTCTTCTTAGTGGGAGATAAGCCTACAATGCCAAATATACAAGGTTGGGCACTGCGTGATGTTATGAATTTAGCAAAAACATTAAAGCTTAACCTAAAACCTACTGGTACCGGATACGTAACCGAGCAAAGTGTGGCAGAAGGAACATTGTTGCAACCTGGTACAGAGTTAGGTGTAACACTGGTACCGCCACTTGAACCACAACAAGAAGCAGAAAAACCGTAATGGTAAAAGAGAAGAAGTTCTAATTAAATAAGTACAAGCATATATTGGAACAAGCTAGGCGTAAGGGAGGCTTGTTCCAATATGCGTGTATCAAATGTAACAGTTAGAAAACGACTTATCTTTATACTCATATCAGGTATACTTATTTTCACTATCATCGATATTCGTCTTGGATATGTGCAATTTTTTCTTGGGAATATGTTAACGGATCGTGCGAAAGATTCATGGAGTCGTAATATTACTTTTGAACCTGAACGTGGGAAAATTTTAGACCGAAATGGTGTGGAACTTGCCACAAATAAAAGTGCTCCAACTGTCTTTGTTGTACCGAGGCAAATTGAAAAACCAGCAGAGACTGCAGAGAAGTTAGCTGCAGTATTAGGTGTGGAAAAAGATGAGATTTATAAGAGGATTACAAAAAAAGAATCGATTGTAAGGTTAGATAAAGGCGGAAGGAAAATATCACATGATAAAGCGAAAGAGGTAAGAGGATTAAGTTTGAAAGGTGTTTATATCGCAGAGGACTCTATCCGGTACTATCCATTTGGCAACTTTTTATCACACGTATTAGGGTTTGCAGGTAGTGATAACCAAGGTCTTATGGGACTAGAAAAATATTATGATAAAGAGCTAAATGGTGATGAAGGTCATGTGCGTTTTTTTGCAGATGCAAAAGGACAAAGGATGCCTAATGTTGGCGATGATTTCAAAAAACCAGAAGCTGGTTTGAATTTAGGCTTAACAATTGATGCGCGTATTAATAGAATTATGGAAAGAGAAATGAATATTGCAGAGTCGACATATAATCCAGATGGTATGATTGCGATTGCAATGAATCCGAAAAATGGTGAAATTTTAGGTATGTCGAGTCGGCCGAGTTTTGATCCGGCAGATTTTCAAAGTGTTTCTCCAGAAGTGTATAATAGAAATTTACCAGTATGGAGTACGTATGAGCCTGGTTCAACATTTAAGATCATTACGTTAGCCGCAGCCTTGAACGAGAATTTAGTAGACTTAGAAAAAGATACGTTTTATGATGATGGAGCAGCTGAAGTTGGTGGAGCTAGATTGAAATGCTGGAAAGCAGGAGGCCATGGTAGCCAAACGTTTTTAGAAGTAGTTCAAAACTCTTGTAACCCAGGATTTATTGAACTGGGTGATCGTCTTGGTAAAGACCGATTATTTAAATACATTCGGAATTTCGGTTTTGGACAGAAAACCGGAATCGATTTGCAAGGTGAAGGTAGTGGGATTTTATTTAATTTAGATAAAGTCGGTCCAGTCGAGCAAGCAACCACTTCATTCGGTCAAGGTGTTTCTGTAACACCAATTCAACAAGTAGCAGCAGTAGCAGCGGCTGTAAATGGTGGAACATTGTATCAACCGTATATAGCTAAGGAATTTATTGATCCGAAGAACAATCAAGTTGTAAGTAAAAAGACACCTGTGGAAAAAAGAAAAGTTATTTCCAAGGAAACTTCAGAAAAAGTTCGGTATGCATTAGAGAATGTTGTAGCAAAGGGATCTGGTAAAGGTGCTTTCATTGATGGGTATCGTGTAGGTGGAAAAACAGGTACGGCTCAAAAGGTGAAAGATGGTAAATATTTAGAGAATAATTATATCGTATCTTTTATCGGTTTTGCTCCAGCGGACGATCCGGAAATTGTTGTCTATGTTGCTGTTGATAATCCGAAAGGTGTAACTCAATTTGGTGGAGTAGTAGCAGCTCCAATTGTTGGGAATATTCTTCGGGATGCACTTCCAGTTATGGGAGTGAAACCGAGAACAGAACAAGTTGAGAGAGAATATAAATGGGGCGATACACCAACTGTAGAAGTTCCGAATTTAATTGGTATGAAAAAGAAAGACTTACAGACACAGCTCGTCGATTTGAAGCTTGATATAAGTGGAGACGGAGAGAAAGTAATTAAACAATCCCCAGAAGCAGGAGCTAAAGTGAAAGAAGGCTCAAAAATTAGAATTTACTTCGGGAATTAAAGGTAACCTAGTACGTTTTATGGTACAATTGGTGGAAGTGAGTTCTTTATAGAAGAGTTACTTAATTTGAGGCTGTAAGAGCCTCAATTATAAATAGGTCTATTTATTAGACACTGTAGCACTTACCTCCTATTTTACATAATTAGGGGGTAACGTGTTGCTTATTAAAAAAGAGATAAATACACAATGTAGAGAGGGTTTAGTGAAATGAAGTTGCATACACTTTTATCATGTTTGCATGATTTTCCAGTTGTTCCAAAAGAAAATCCAGAAATCACATCTATAGAAGCTGATTCACGTAAAGTGAAAGAGGGAAGCTTATTTGTATGTATGAAAGGATATACGGTTGATAGCCATGATTTTGCTAAGCAAGCAGCGGCACAAGGAGCGGCTGCTATTGTTGCGGAAAGACCAATTGATGTTGACGTTCCAGTTGTACTTGTGAAAAACACTTTTCGTTCGTTAGCGGTTTTAGCTGATTATTTTTATGGTCAACCAACACACAAGTTACATTTAATCGGAATTACAGGTACAAATGGAAAGACAACAACATCGCATATTATGGATGAGATTATGCGCGCACATGGTCATAAAACGGGGCTAATTGGAACGATTAATATGAAAATCGGCGATGAAACATTTGAGGTGAAAAATACAACACCAGATGCACTAACACTTCAACACACATTTTCAAAAATGGTTGAGCACGGTGTAGATAGTACAGTAATGGAAGTTTCGTCACATGCTTTAGATCTTGGTCGTGTACACGGATGTGATTACGATGTAGCAGTGTTTACAAATTTAACACAAGATCATTTAGACTATCATAAAACGATGGAAGAATATAAACATGCAAAAGGGTTGCTATTTGCACAACTGGGCAATAGTTATAATCATAATCGTGAAAAGTACGCGGTACTGAATAACGATGATGCTGTAACTCCGGAATATATGAGAAGTACTGCGGCGACTGTTGTAACGTATGGAATTGATACAACCAGTGATATTATGGCCAAAGATATCGTTATGACGAGTGGTGGAACTACATTTACGCTTGTAACACCGTATGAAAGTGTAAATGTTACGATGAAATTGATTGGGAAATTTAATGTATATAACGTACTAGCGGCAACAGCGGCAGGGCTTGTTTCTGGTGTAAGTTTAGAAACGGTTATTGATGTAATAAAGCAACTAGCTGGAGTTCCAGGACGTTTTGAAGTAGTTGATGGTGGACAAAATTATACAGTTATTGTTGATTATGCACATACACCAGATAGCTTAGAGAATGTATTAAAAACAGCAAAACAGTTTGCAAAAGGCGATGTATATTGTATCGTCGGTTGTGGCGGAGATAGAGATCGAACAAAGAGACCAATCATGGCAAGTGTTGCAACAAAATATGCAACTCACGCAATTTACACTTCAGATAACCCAAGAAGTGAAGAGCCAGGGGCTATTTTAGATGATATGGTGCAGGGTGCAAATGGGAATAATTATGAAGTGATTATTGATAGAAAAGAAGCGATATACCATGCAATTGCTAACGCGAAAGCTGAAGATATCATCATTATTGCTGGTAAGGGACATGAAACATATCAAATTATTGGTAAAGACGTTCATCATTTTGATGATCGTGAAGTCGCTAAAGAAGCAATTACAAAGCGTTTAAACAACGAAGAGTAACAACGTGAGAGGAGGACTACATGTGCTTGAGCAAGGTTTATTAGTAACGGCTGGGGTAGCATTCTTAATTTCTGTTGCCCTTTCGCCATTGTTTATTCCATTTTTAAGGAAATTAAAGTTCGGACAGAGTATTCGTGATGAGGGACCAAAGTCACATCAAAAAAAATCAGGGACACCGACAATGGGTGGTATTGTCATATATGTATCTATGATGGTAACTTCACTTATTATGGCAATTAAATTTAATCATTTAGGTGCAGAGGTCTCGTTATTATTATTAGTGACATTTGGCTACGGATTAATTGGATTTTTAGATGACTACATAAAGGTAGTTAAGAAGAGAAATCTTGGTTTAACATCAAAACAAAAATTAGTAGGTCAGCTTGTTATTGCTATTGCGTTCTTTTTAATTGGAAAAGGGCAAGCGTTCCACACGTACATCATGATTCCGGGAACAGATGTTAAGTTTGAATTAGGTTGGGCGTATTTTGTACTTGTATTATTTATGCTTATTGGTGGCTCAAATGCAGTTAACTTAACTGACGGTTTAGATGGTTTATTATCAGGAACAGCTGCTATTGCATTTGGAGCGTTTAGTATTATTGCAGTCGCACAAGAGCAATTTGGAGTAGCGATATTCTGTATGGCAGTTGTAGGAGCTGTACTTGGATTTTTAGTATTCAATGCAAATCCAGCGAAAGTGTTTATGGGAGATACAGGTTCTTTAGCTTTAGGTGGAGCCATTGCAGCTGTAGCGATTTTATTAAAACAAGAATTACTACTTGTAATCATTGGTGGAGTATTCGTAATGGAAACTTTATCTGTTATTATTCAGGTCATTTCTTTTAAAACAACAGGAAAACGTGTCTTTAAAATGAGTCCATTACACCATCATTATGAATTATGTGGTTGGTCAGAGTGGCGTGTTGTTGTGACGTTTTGGTCTGTAGGATTTTTATTAGCTGTGTTAGGAATTTATATCGGGGTGTGGATGTAATTGAAAACTGTAACTGAATTTCAAAATAAAAATATTCTTGTATTAGGCATTGCAAAAAGTGGTTATGCAGCAGCTACGTTATTACAAAAATTAGGGGCAAATGTTATTGTAAATGACGGAAAGCCTTTAGCAGAAAATGTGCTTGCTGCAGAATTACAAGCAAAAGGAATGGACGTTGTATGCGGTGGCCATCCTTTAGAATTGTTAGAGAGAAATATTTCGCTTGTAGTAAAAAATCCAGGAATCCCGTATTCTAATCCAATATTAGTTGCTGCGAAAGAAAAGCAAATTCCGATTGTTACGGAAGTTGAATTAGCATATCGTATTTCAGAAGCGCCATTTGTTGGGATTACGGGGTCTAACGGTAAAACGACGACGACAATGCTTACATTTGAAATGCTAAAAGAAGGACAAAAGCATCCTGTAATTGCAGGGAACATTGGAACTGTAGCGTGTGAAGTAGCACAGGATGCAAAAGAAAATGAAGTTGTAGTTACAGAGCTTTCATCGTTCCAACTGATGGGAGTAGAATTGTTCCAACCTAAAATTGCTGCGTTTTTAAATTTATTTGAGGCCCACTTAGATTATCATGGGACGAAGAAGGAATATGGTTTAGCAAAAGCAAATATTTTTAAAAACCAAACAGAAAATGATTATAGTGTAATAAATGCAGATGATGCAGATGTGATGGCTTTATCTGCTTATAGTAAAGGGCAAAAAGTACTATTCTCAACAACGAAAGAAATTGAAGATGGTGCGTGTATAAAAGATAATGCTCTTTATTTTAAAGGTGAAAAAGTTGTTGAAGTAGGCGATATCGTTTTACCTGGTCAACATAATTTAGAAAATATTTTAGCAGCGATGAGTATTGCGAAATTATTAGGCGTTTCTAATGAAGCGATTACGACGGTGTTAAAACGTTTTACAGGTGTAAAACATCGTTTAGAATATGTAACAACTATTAATAACCGTAAGTTTTATAATGACTCAAAAGCAACAAATATGTTAGCGACTGAGAAAGCTTTATCTGCGTTCACACAACCGATTGTGTTATTAGCAGGTGGGCTTGATCGTGGAAATGAATTCGATGATTTAATTCCGTATTTCAAAAATGTTAAAGCGATTGTAACATTTGGACAAACAGCTTCAAAATTAGTAAGAGCGGCAGAAAAAGCGGGATTAGATACAATTGAAAGTGTCGATACTTTAGATGAAGCGGTAGTGAAAGCTTATGCTCATTCTACAGATGGCGATGTAGTTCTTCTTTCTCCAGCATGTGCAAGCTGGGATCAATTTAAAACATTTGAAGAAAGAGGAGACATTTTTATACAAGCTGTGCATAAACTTATATAAAGTATATCAAAACATCAGTAGGCTAACACCTACTGATGTTTTGTTACATAGGGCAAAAGTTTCTGCCTAAAGAGGTGGTGTTTATGGGTAATGAAGAAAACGCCTGATTTGATTCTCATCATCGTTACACTGTCGTTGTTAACAATCGGAATGATTATGGTTTATAGTGCGAGTGCGGTTTGGGCCTCGTATAAAATGGGGGACTCATTCTTTTTTGCAAAAAGGCAATTGCTATTTGCAGGTCTTGGTGTAGCGGCTATGTTTTTTATTATGAAAATTGATTATTGGGTGTGGCGTACGTATTCAAAAGTAATTTTGCTAGTTTGCTTCATTCTACTTATTCTCGTTCTTATTCCTGGAGTAGGACTTGTTCGAGGAGGAGCGCGAAGTTGGATTGGAATTGGGGCATTTTCCATTCAACCGTCAGAATTTATGAAGTTTGCGATGATTATTTTCTTAGCGAAATTTTTAGCAGAACGACAAAAAGTAATTACCTCTTTTAAACGTGGTTTACTACCAGCTCTAAGTTTTGTATTTCTTGCTTTTGGAATGATTATGTTACAGCCAGATCTTGGTACAGGAACGGTAATGGTTGGGACATGTATCATTATGATATTTATCTCGGGAGCAAGGGTCTTTCACTTTGCAATGTTTGGTTTGCTTGGTGTAGCAGGATTTGTAGGGCTAATTGCATCAGCACCGTATCGAATGAAACGTATTACATCATATTTAGATCCGTGGTCAGATCCGCTTGGAAGTGGATTTCAAATTATTCAATCGTTACTTGCAATTGGACCTGGTGGATTATTCGGGCTTGGACTTGGACAAAGTAGACAAAAGTTTCTTTATTTACCTGAACCGCAAACAGACTTTATATTTGCAATCTTATCCGAGGAATTAGGTTTTATTGGTGGTTCATTTGTGTTATTATTATTTAGTCTATTATTATGGCGTGGGATTCGTATAGCTTTAGGAGCGCCAGATTTATATGGTACGTTTTTAGCAGTAGGTATTGTGGCGATGATTGCGATTCAAGTAATGATTAATGTTGGTGTTGTAACAGGATTGATGCCTGTTACGGGTATTACTTTGCCGTTTTTAAGTTATGGTGGATCAAGTTTGACATTAATGTTAATGGCAGTAGGTGTATTATTAAATATAAGTCGCCATTCTCGCTACTAAACCCTGTTTTATAAGACAGGGTTTTTCGTATGTGCGCGAAAAAACATTATGTATATAGAAATAAATACGACTGAGATAAGAAAAGAGAAGCGGAGGAGTTAGTAGTGCGTGTATTAGTAAGTGGTGGGGGCACTGGAGGTCATATTTATCCGGCTCTTGCTTTAATAAGAGAAATAAAAAAATTAAATCCGGAAGCAAGGTTTTTATATATTGGTACCGAGAATGGATTAGAGAGCACAATCGTTCCAAAAGCAGGTATACCGTTTCAATCTATTGTTATAAGTGGATTTAAACGTAAAATATCGTTAGATAACGTGAAAACGGTGATGCGTTTCCTAAAAGGTGTACAAGATAGTAAACGATATATTCGTCGTTTTAATCCGGATATCGTGATTGGAACGGGTGGATACGTATGTGGACCCGTTGTATATGCTGCGGCAAAATTAGGTATTCCAACTATTGTACATGAACAAAATAGTGTACCTGGTGTAACGAATAAATTTTTAAGCCGCTATGTTGATAAAGTTGCGGTTTGTTTTGAAGCGGCTGCAGAACATTTTCCACAGTCAAAAGTGGTAATGACAGGAAATCCACGAGCGTCAGAAGTAATGGATCAGAATGGAATGAAAGGAAAACGTTCAGTAGGTTTATCTCTTCCTAAAAAATCTGTACTTATTTTTGGTGGAAGTCGTGGGGCTAGACCGATTAACGATGCTTTCGTAGAGGCAATTGAACAGTTTGGAAATAAGAGTTACGAAATATTGTATGTAACAGGTGAAGTTCATTATGACAAAGTGATGGAAGCAGTGAAGCAAAAAGGGAATCCGAATAATGTTATTATTAAACCTTTCATTCATAATATGCCAGAGGTACTTACAGGGGTAGATCTTGTTGTTTCAAGAGCGGGGGCAACAACACTTGCAGAATTAACAGCGTTAGGTAAGCCAAGTGTGTTAATTCCGAGTCCTTACGTAACAAATAACCATCAGGAAAAGAATGCACGTTCTGTTGTCGATAAAGGAGCAGCAAAAATGTTGCTTGAAAAAGATTTAACAGCTGAAACGCTTATTCGTGATATTGATGAAATTTTATTAGATGCACAAACATTACAAAATATGAAGCTAGCTGCTGGGAAATTAGGTATTCCAGATGCAGCAAATAAGCTGTATGAAGTAATGAATAAGCTTGTAAAAAATAACGTTAGGTGAACGCCCTGCATACTACTGTACTAAGGATACTTAGTATGGGGGAGATTGTTTATGGAGCAATTAGTAAATGAGCTTATAGAAGCAAATGTTGGTTGCGTGTTAGTGAATGAACCGTTAGCGCGTTATACCACTATGAAAATAGGTGGACCAGCTGATATTTTAATTGTGCCAAAGCATGTTACCGGTATTGTAAAAACGTTGCAGTTAGTAAAAAAATATAAAACAAAGTGGACTGTAATTGGTCGCGGTTCGAACCTTCTTGTATCTGATCTAGGTATAGAAGGTGTCGTTATTCGTTTAGGAGAAGGATTAGACCACTTAGAAGTCGAAAAACATAGAGTAAGAGTTGGTGGTGGGTATCCCCTTATTAAATTATCAACTTTACTTAGTCGTCAAGGGTTAGCCGGTCTGGAATTTGCAAGTGGTATTCCAGGAAGTGTTGGTGGTGCAGTGTATATGAATGCAGGAGCACATAAGTCGGATATATCAAACATATTATCAAAAGCTCTTATTTTGTTTGAAGACGGAACAATTGACTGGTTAACGCATGGAGAAATGGAGTTTTCCTATCGGACATCTGTATTGCAAACGAAACGTTCTGGCATTGTTTTGGAAGCAGAGTTTCAATTACAGATAGGAGAGCGTGAGGGAATTGTAAACGTCATGCAAAAGAATAAAGATTACCGCCGTGAAACACAGCCATGGAATCATCCTTGTGCAGGAAGTATATTTCGGAATCCAATTCCATACTTTGCAGGAGATTTAATAGAAAAGGCGGGGCTTCGTGGTTATCAAATAGGTAGAGCTCAAATTTCTGAAATGCATGGGAATTTTATTATTAATACTGGGGGAGCCAGCGCGCAAGATGTCTTATCTTTAATTGCATTAATAAAACAAAGAATTAAGGATAGATTTGGCGTAGAAATGCATACAGAAGTGGAAATAATTGGAAGATAACGGTTATTCGTTCCGCTCATTATCATTTATGTTATAATAAGAAGATAAGAACGGCATGAGGAACATGCCGTTCTTTATGTTACGTAGGGGGATCGTACATGAAAAATAGTAAAGTGATTAAACTACAGGATCGTGTACCAAAGTTAAAAAATCAACAGAAAAAAAACAAGAAAAATGTTAATCATCGGTTGATTTTATACATATCAATTTTATTTTTACTAGTGCTCTTTTTAATTTATTTTCGGTCTCCGCTTAGCAATATAAAAAAGATAAGTGTGTTTGGAAATCATTATATGACAGATGAACAAGTGATGAAGGAATCAGGTGTGACATATGATACAAGTTATTTCCGAGTGACGGCACATAAAGCAGAAGAAAACTTAACGAAACGAAAAGAAATTAAAGCAGTAAATGTAAAAAAACGTTTTCCAAATAAAATTGATGTTCATATTGAAGAATATTTAACGATTGGTTATATAAACAAAGATGGGAAATTACAACCGTTATTAGAGAACGGGAAAACACTTGATGTACTCCCGAATGGGAAACTCCCTGTTGCAGCGCCAATTTTTGAACCTTTTAAAGAAGAGAAAATGAAGGAGTTAATTGCTGAGCTTGAAAAATTAACACCAACTATTTTAAGGTCTATTTCTGAAATTCGTTATTCACCGACGAATGCGAATGAAGACCATCTTACTTTATATATGAATGAAGGGTATGAAGTGAGCACTACGATTCAAAATTTCGCAAAGCGTATGGAAGCTTATCCACTTATTTTAAAAACAATTGAGCCGGGTAAAAAGGTATTAATTGACTTAGAAGTAGGGGCATATACGAAAGAATTAGGAGCGGAAGAAAAAAAAGAATAGAACGATAGTTTTCACTACGTTATCGTAGAAAAAAACAAAACGAATGTTCTGCTTAATACATCTGAATTTACAAGAATGGTTCATTTGATGAAAAAGATGTAAAAATTCTTAGATTCATACTAGGATTGGTACAAGTTTCACTTTTCTATGAGTACATCTTAGTGTAGACTTATACTTGGCGGTAATCTTTACACTTGAAATAGAATTATTTCAAGATAAGCAGTTATTCACAGTTTACTGCGATATTCTTAAATGAATGTTAAATAAAAATAAGAAAAATATAGGGTTAAAAAAGGGAAACGTATAAAGACGTTGAATATTTTTCTTATAAATAGTAAAGTTGCGATTGTTGTTCCATATATTGAGTTGTATGGTATAAATAAAGAAGGAGGTGCCAAAGAATGAACAGCAATGAAATATATGTTAGTCTTGACATCGGTACATCCAATGTTAAAGTCATCATTGGTGAAATGGTTAATGACAGCTTAAACATTATTGGTGTTGGAAATGTAAAATCAAATGGTTTAAAGAAGGGATCGATAGTTGATATAGACGAGACTGTCCGATCAATTAAAAAAGCAATTGAACAAGCTGAGCGCATGGTGGGAATCCACATTGAGCAAGTTGTAGTAGGTGTCAATGCAAACCAGGTACAGCTACTTCCTTGTCACGGAGTAGTCGCTGTTTCAAATGAAGATCGTGAAATCGGGAATGAAGATGTCTTACGCGTTCTAGATGCAGCACAAGTTGTGTCAATTGCTCCAGAACGTGAGTTTATTGATGTGGTACCTCGACAGTTCATTGTAGACGGTCTTGACGAGATTAACGATCCACGCGGGATGATCGGTGTAAGATTAGAAATGGAAGGTACACTTATTACAGGATCGAGAACTTTACTACATAACCTACTTCGTTGTGTAGAAAAAGCAGGTCTTGAAATTGTTGATATTTGTCTTCAACCTTTAGCGGCTGCAACAGTTGCTATATCTTCAGATGAAAAAAATAGAGGAGTAGCCCTTGTTGATATGGGGGGAGGATCTACAACTTTATCTATTTTTAAAGATGGAGAGTTACAAGCGACGAGTGTATTACCATTAGGTGGAGACCATATAACGAAGGATATTGCGATTGGGTTGAAAACTTCAACAGAAAATGCAGATCAAATTAAATTGAAATATGGACATGCTTTTTATGATACAGCATCTGAAGAAGAGATGTTTACGGTTCCTATTATGGGAAGCGATCAAACAGAACAATATTCTCAGTTGGAATTATCGGATATAATAGAGGCTCGTGTAGAGGAAATTTTAATGTTTGTTCAAGATGAAGTGCGTAAGTTAGGAGTAAAGCAAGTAGCTTCTGGTTATGTACTAACTGGTGGAATTGCTTCTATGCCAGGTGTTCTTGATCTTGCATATGATATTTTACATGAAAATGTTCGTATAGCAACTCCTGATTATATTGGTGTGCGTGAGCCACAATATACAAGTGGAGTGGGATTAATTAAACATTCTTATCAAAAAGCTAAATTACGTGGGAAAAATGTGCAGGAAAAGCAAGAGCATTTTGAACCAGTACCAGCACCAACGCCGGTACAACAACAACCTGCGAAACAAAAAACTCGTAATCAAAACAATAATAATCAAAATGATGACCGTATGATGTCAAAAGTAAAACGTGTATTCCGTTATTTATGGGATTAAAATTGGACACGAAAAATGAGGTTCTAGGGGGATTTCGACATGTTAGAGTTTGATACTACTCAAGATCAATTAGCGAATATAAAAGTTATCGGTGTCGGCGGTGGCGGAAACAATGCTGTAAACCGTATGATTGAACACGGTGTACAAGGTGTAGACTTTATCGCTGTGAATACTGATGCACAAGCATTAAATCTATCAAAAGCTGAAACAAAAATGCAAATTGGTGGAAAATTAACACGTGGACTTGGTGCAGGTGCAAACCCTGAAGTAGGGAAAAAAGCTGCAGAAGAAAGTAAAGAACAGATCCAAGAAGCACTTCGTGGTGCAGATATGGTCTTCGTAACTGCTGGTATGGGCGGCGGAACTGGAACTGGTGCAGCGCCAGTTGTTGCTCAAGTTGCAAAAGAATTAGGTGCATTAACAGTTGGTGTTGTAACACGACCATTTACATTTGAAGGACGCAAGCGTGCAACACAAGCAGCATCTGGTATTGCGGCATTTAAAGAAAATGTAGACACACTTATTGTAATTCCAAACGATCGCTTATTAGAGATTGTTGATAAAAATACGCCGATGTTAGAAGCATTCCGTGAAGCGGATAACGTATTACGTCAAGGTGTTCAAGGTATTTCTGATTTAATTGCAACACCAGGTTTAATTAACTTAGACTTCGCAGACGTAAAGACAATTATGTCTAATAGAGGTTCTGCTTTAATGGGTATTGGTTCTGGTAATGGAGAAAATCGTGCTGCTGAAGCTGCGAAAAAAGCGATTTCTAGTCCATTGTTAGAAACATCTATTGATGGAGCTCAAGGTGTTATCATGAATATTACGGGTGGAGCTAACTTAAGCTTATATGAAGTACAAGAAGCGGCAGACATTGTAGCTTCAGCTTCAGATCCAGAAGTAAATATGATCTTCGGTTCGGTTATTAATGAAGGATTAAAAGATGATATCGTTGTAACTGTAATTGCAACTGGTTTTGATGATAGCATTGCAACTCAACCACCAAAACCAATTATCCGTCCGAATGTGAATCACACGCAACAACAGCAACAGCCAGTAGCTCAGCCTTCAAAACAACGTGAAGTAAAACGTGAAATGAAGCGTGAAGAGCCGGTTGTACATGAGCGTCATTCAGATTCAGATGATATCGATATTCCAGCATTCTTACGTAATCGTCGTAGACGATAAAAGAAAAGGAGCTTTCATGCTCCTTTTTTGTTTTATACAAGGAAAAGATCTGCTAAGCAGGTCTTTTTTTATTTTATCCCGTTATTTGCGGGGCAGTAAGACCCCGCCTCAAAATTCAGCGAAAGTAAAGAAGTTAGGTGGGGGCGGGTTGCTCCTAAAAGCCCCACTACTCAAAGTTTCACTTTATATAGTTCACTTTATATATGAGTAAAAAAGTATAGTATTCTATGAAACATATACTTTTATTTTTTACCGACAGATTATGTCTAGAAAGCACAAAATAACAAAAAAACACCTCCGTAAATTGACACACTTTCCTATTGGATATGCATTATACTAGTCTCAACTTAAAAAAAGAGGTGAATTGTTTGGTTGTTTACGCCGACGTTGTTTGGTTGTTAAACGCCTGCATTGATTTTCTTTTACTTTTATTAACAGCCACCGTGTTAAAAAAGAAGATCAAAAGATGGAGGCTTGTGTTAGGGGCATTTATAGGTTCAACCATTGTTATTTTTGCCTTTACTCCTTTTGCTTCTATGATGACACATCCAACTATGAAACTACTGTACTCGTTACTTATTGTGTATACAGCATTTGGGTTTACAACGTTTAGAAATTATGCACAAGCTGTTTTTACTTTTTATTTTGTAACCTTTATGGTTGGCGGAGGACTAATGGGCACTCATTTCTTTTTGCAAACGAATGAAATGGTAAATGGATTGGTTCAATCTCAATCAATTTCTTACGGTGACCCAATTAGCTGGTTGTTTGTTGTTTTTGGTTTTCCAGTAATTTATTATTTTTCTAAAAAGCGTATTGAAAGCGTAGAGGTTACAAAAATACACTATGATCAAATTGTAAAATTGAAAATTCGATTAGCTGAAGAGGAGCTAGAACTCGCAGGTTTAATTGATAGTGGGAACCAACTTTACGACCCGTTAACGAAAACACCCGTTATGATTATGCATATTTCATCATTAGAACATTGCTTGCCAGCATGGTTAACAGAACAAATTTATTCCAAAACAGAGATTCCTCAAATACCAGAAAATGATTCTGGGTGGGCGACGAAGTTACGTTTAATTCCTTTCCGAGCAGTAGGAGTAGAGAGTCAATTTTTATGGGCAATTAAGCCTGACAGTGTACAAATTGATCATGAAGGTAGTTCTATTGCCGTGAACAAAGTATTGATTGGATTAAATACACAACAGTTGTCAACCAATGGAGAGTATCAATGTATTGTGCATCCGAAAATGTTGGTTTCTCAAAAAATGGTAATTGCTTAATAATGGGAGGCGGGATAATATGATGAAATTAAAATTTTATTTAGTATACCTTTGGTATAAAGTATTGTTGAAATTAGGAATTAAGACCGATGAAATTTATTACATTGGTGGAAGTGAAGCGTTACCACCGCCGTTAACGAAAGAAGAAGAGGAAGTTCTTTTGAATAAATTGCCAAAAGGAGATCAGGCGGCAAGGTCGTTACTGATTGAACGCAATTTACGGCTAGTCGTATATATAGCAAGAAAGTTTGAAAATACAGGGATAAATATTGAAGATTTGATTAGCATTGGAACAATCGGGCTTATTAAAGCGGTAAATACATTTAATCCAGAAAAGAAAATAAAATTAGCAACATATGCCTCACGTTGTATCGAAAATGAAATCTTAATGCATTTGCGCCGGAATAATAAAAATCGTTCAGAAGTTTCTTTTGATGAACCGCTTAACATTGATTGGGACGGGAATGAACTTTTATTATCAGATGTATTAGGGACAGACGATGATATTATTACAAAAGATTTAGAAGCTACTGTTGATCGTCATCTTCTAATGAAAGCATTACATCAATTAAATGATCGTGAAAAACAAATTATGGAACTTCGGTTTGGGCTTGCTGGAGGAGAGGAAAAGACGCAAAAAGATGTAGCGGATATGCTTGGGATTTCACAGTCATACATTTCGCGTTTAGAAAAAAGAATCATAAAAAGATTACGAAAAGAATTTAATAAAATGGTGTAAAGAATAAGACCAGCCGTTATCTAGGCTGGTCTTATTCTCTTTAGTTGTATGAGGAGAGACAAATAAAATGAATAATGAAGAGAAAACCGCGTGCATAAAATCCCCTTCAAAGGAAATACTTTACACTGTACAGCAACTCCCGATAGGAGGGAACACTTTGACGAGAAACAAAGTAGAAATTTGCGGTGTTGATACAGCTAAACTTCCCGTACTAAAAAATGATGAAATGCGTAAATTATTTCGTGAAATGCAAAGTGGAGAGATAAGCGCAAGAGAGAAATTAGTGAATGGAAACTTACGTCTTGTACTGAGCGTCATCCAAAGATTTAATAACAGAGGAGAATATGTTGACGATTTATTTCAAGTTGGTTGTATCGGACTTATGAAATCCATTGATAACTTTGATTTAGGCCAAAATGTAAAATTTTCAACGTATGCTGTGCCGATGATTATTGGGGAAATACGCAGATATTTGCGTGATAACAATCCGATTCGCGTATCTCGCTCATTACGAGATATTGCGTATAAAGCGTTACAAGTAAGAGAAAAGTTGATTGCAGAAAATTCAAAAGAACCAACAGCAATGGATATTGCAAAAGTGCTTGAAGTAACTCATGAAGAAATTGTTTTTGCTTTAGATGCAATTCAAGATCCAGTTTCATTATTTGAGCCGATTTATAATGATGGGGGAGATCCTATCTTTGTTATGGATCAGTTAAGTGATGAAAAACAAAAGGACGAGCAGTGGGTTGAAGAGTTAGCGCTGAAAGAAGGGATGAAGCGTTTAAATGATCGTGAGAAAATGATCATTCGAAAACGTTTCTTTCAAGGAAAAACACAAATGGAAGTTGCGGAAGAAATTGGGATTTCTCAAGCGCAAGTGTCTCGTTTAGAGAAATCAGCTATTAAACAAATGAATAAGACGATTCAAGGATAAGGTTTCACCATTTATGGTGAAACCTTTTTATATGTCATATAGTTTGTTTGCGCTCATAGTAGGGTAGCTGTGTTCATATAATGAAAATAATATGGGGTTAGTAGAGGGTGCTTCCTGTTAATGTAAGAAACAATGTTTTTTAAATTCGTCATATATAAAGGAGAGGATGAAAGTGATACGAATTTCGGGGTTGCAGATGAAAGATATAATCAATGTTTCAGACGGAAAAAGACTTGGGAATATTGGAGATATCGAAATCGATATGAACACAGGGAAGATCGGGTCTATTATTATTTCCAAACAGGCACGTATGTTAGGGATTTTTGGGAAAGATGTAGAAATTGTAATTCCTTGGAAAGAAATTGTGAAAATTGGGGAAGATGTCATACTTGTTAGAGTAAATCCCGTTAATTCTGTAACAGAATCAATACAAACACCGACAATTTCATAAAGAATATTACAAATTCCTCTTTTTTTTCTGTTGGCATTATGAAAAAATAAAAGTATGGTAAAATAGACAGGAAGTACCATGCTTTTTTATGTTATTTTAATTAAAAGGAGCCGCTTTATGAGAGAACCATTTAAATATGTGGACGGTATACTGTATTTACAAGCGTGGAAAGAACTTGGAAACATTACTGCTGGATTTACGACAAAAGATGGTGGGGTAAGTACGGGCTCCTTTCATGCGATGAATTTAGGATTACATGTGAATGATATCGTGGAGAACGTTCATGAAAACAGACGCATTTTAGCAAATAAGCTACAAAAACCATTAGAAAACTGGATTTGCTCTGAACAAGTTCATGATCATCAGGTTGAAAAAGTAGGACAACAGGAAAAAGGAAGTGGCGTCTATTCATATGAAGACGGCATTTCAAAAACAGATGGCATTTATACGACTAATAATGATGTTCTTCTAACATCTTGTTACGCGGATTGTGTTCCACTCTATTTTTATGCGCCATCACATGGTATGATAGGACTTGCGCATGCTGGATGGAAAGGGACTGTAAAAGAAATTGCAAAGGAAATGATTCAAAAATGGAATGCTGAAGGGATTTCAAGTGATGAAATTCATGTTGCAATTGGACCAGCAATTGGATCTTGTTGTTATGTTGTTGATGATCGAGTGTTAACAGCAGCAGAGCAAGTAGTAAATGGTTCTGTCCCTTATAAAAAAATTTCTGATGGGCAGTACGCAATTAATTTAAAAGAAATTAATCGTATATTATGTGTACAAGCAGGCATAAAAGAAGAGAATATTGTAATGTCATCTCTTTGTACAAGCTGTGAAGAACAACTATTTTTCTCTCATCGTCGTGATCAAGGTAAGACAGGGAGAATGTTGAGTTTCATAGGTTTTAAGGAGGAAGAAATCAAGTGACAGTACAAAAAAATTTAATAACTGTTAATGAAGCAATTAAACAATCTTGCGCACGAGCGGGACGTTCGTTGCAAGATATTAAACTCGTTGCGGTTACAAAAACGGTAGGAATTGAAAAAACAAACGAAGTAATTGAAGCTGGAATTATTGATTTAGGTGAAAATAGAAATGAAGGTTTCTTACAGAAGTACGAACATTTCGGTTCAAAAGTGAATTGGCATTTTATTGGATCATTACAAACGAGAAAAGTAAAAGAAATCATTAATGAAATCGATTATTTACATTCGTTAGATCGTCTTTCACTTGCAAAAGAAATTCAAAAACGTGCGGATAAGAAAGTGAAATGTTTTATTCAAGTGAAAACATCATCTGAAGAATCAAAGCAAGGATTGGCAATAGAAGAAACCGTTCCTTTTATTCAAAGTTTGCAAGAATTGGATAAGATTGAAGTGGTTGGACTAATGACAATGGCTCCGTTTACAGAAGAAGAGGAAGAAATCAGACGCTGTTTTAAGGAGTTACGTATGCTACAAACAGAGGTGCAGGAGCTAGAATTATTACATGCGCCATGTAAAGAATTATCAATGGGAATGTCTAATGATTACACGATTGCAATTGAAGAAGGTGCTACATATATTCGTTTGGGGACGATTTTAGTAGGAAAAGCGTAAAAGGAAGGAGAATCTTATTATGAGTTGGTCAAAAGTAAAATACTTCTTTTTTGATACACCGGAAGAAAAAGAAGCAGCTCAATATAGTTATGAAAAGGAGCAAACAGACATGAAGAAGCAGCAAGATCCGCCAGAACAACAAGATGTTACGTTTCCAAAAGCGCAACCGAAACAAAATGTTGTGAGCATTGAAACAGCAAAGCAATCTTCAAAAGTTGTTTTATTAGAACCACGCACATATTCGGAAGCGCAGGGGATTGCGGACCATTTAAAAGGTAGACGAGCTGTTGTGATTAATTTACAACGAATGTCTACTGATCAAGCTGTACGTATCGTTGACTTTTTAAGTGGTACTGTATACGCTATAGGCGGGGACATTCAAAAAATAGGACCGAAAACATTTATGTGTACGCCTGAAAATGTAGATATTGTTGGTGCAATTTCAGAGTTATTCGGTGAAGAAGAAGACACAAATATAAAGAGGTGGTAATACGCCATGGATACAGTTTTAAGGATTTTAGTTACTGCTATCGAGATTTACTCGTGGGCACTTATTATTTACATTCTCCTATCATGGTTCCCAGGTGCAAAGGAATCAACTTTCGGAGATTTTCTTGCGCGTATTTGTGAACCGTATTTAGAACCATTTCGCAGGTTTATTCCGCCGCTTGGTATGATTGATATCTCACCACTCATTGCGATTTTTGCGTTGAGACTTGCTACAAGTGGTTTAGTAACTTTATTTGGCTATTTCTTATAGTAAGAGGTTAAATACATGAGCATCTATGAACATTTCAGACCTGATGAAGAGGTCTTTGTGGATAAAGTGTTAGAGTGGAAGCGAGCAGCAGAGTACCATCAAGTGAAATTAACAGATTTCCTTGATCCGAGGCAACAACAAATTGTCACTATGGTAATAGGGCAAGGGGATGTTGCTGTGCAATTTGATGGTGCAACGCCGCATGCAGAGCGTAAAAGAGCACTCATTTATCCGGACTATCTAGTAGTAAATGAAGAGGAATTTCAAGTAGAAGTATTGGAAATTGACTATCCTTCCAAGTTTTATACGCTAGAGCATAGGCAAATATTAGGTACATTTATGTCTCTTGGTTTAACGAGAGAAAAATGTGGTGATATTTTGCTTCAAGAAGATCGTGCCCAAATTGTAGTTGCGAAAGAAGTTGTATCTTATATTGAGATGAACTTACAATTGATAGGGAAAGTGAAAGTCTCCTTATCACCAGTGCAAGGAGAAAAAATTCTACAGATGCAAGAAACGTGGGGAGAGAAATCTGGAACGGTTTCTTCACTTCGTTTAGATGTTATGTTAGCTGAAATGTTACATATATCCAGACAAAAAGTACAACCTTTTATAAAAAATGGTTTAGTAAAAGTGAATTGGAAAACAGTGGAGCAAACCTCTTATGAATGTTATCCAGGAGATGTTTTTTCAGTGAGAGGATATGGACGAAGTAAATTGTTTTCTGTAGAAGGTAGAACAAAGCGCGACAAATGGAGAATTTTGTATGGTATACTAAAATGATTGGTTTTTTAGAAGGAAATCCTCCTATTTTGTCGAAGAAAAGATATAATTGAAAGAGGAAATTTAGATAACTACTTGGAGGTGGCGTTGTGCCGTTAACACCATTAGATATTCATAACAAAGAATTTGGTCGTGGATTCCGTGGCTATGATGAGGATCAAGTAAATGAGTTTCTTGATCAAATTATCAAAGATTATGAATTAGTCATTCGTGAGAAAAAAGCTTTAGAAGAAAAAGTTGCGCAATTAGAAGGAAAGTTAGATCATTTCTCTAATATTGAAGATACGTTAAACAAATCTATCGTTGTTGCACAAGAAGCAGCAGAAGAAGTAAAGCGTAATGCGCAAAAAGAAGCAAAATTAATCGTACGTGAAGCTGAAAAGAATGCAGACCGTATTATTAACGAAGCATTAGTAAAATCAAGAAAAGTTGCTTTTGATATTGAAGAGCTAAAGAAACAAGCGAAAGTATTCCGCACTCGTTTCCGTATGTTATTAGAAACACAGCTTGAAATGTTAAACAACGATGATTGGGATAAACTAATCGAGTTAGAAGACGAAGTAGATGAACTGTTGAAAAAAGAAGAAACGGTGTAAGCTTGACGTTTTTCTCATTATTACATATAATTTTAAACAACATATTTATTAAGAAAAACGAAGATAGGGATAAGTACCTTTTTCATACCTTATATAGCGAACTGAGGATGGTGTAAGCTCAGGATAAGGAGATAATGGGAATATCACCCTGGAGTTCCGCGCTGAACAAATAGAGTAAGCGTAGGCGTATATTCGCGTTAAGAATATAAAGAGGATTGTATACATACGTATAGGATCTACTAGGGTGGTACCGCGGGAGACTTTCTCGTCCCTTTTTGGGATGAGAAGGTCTCTTTTTTATTCCGTTTTTTAAGTGTTTCTTTTATACATGTAAGGAGGAATTGAGCATGGAGTACAAAAATACATTACTAATGCCAAAAACAGAGTTCCCAATGCGTGGGAATTTACCAAAACGTGAGCCTGCAATGCAAGAACAGTGGGCTGAAATGAATATTTATGAAAAGGTACAAGAACATACAAAAGGTCGTCCTTTATTTGTACTGCATGATGGACCTCCATATGCGAATGGTGACATTCATATGGGACATGCATTAAATAAAGTATTAAAAGACTTTATTGTTCGTTATAAATCAATGACTGGTTACTGTGCACCATATGTTCCAGGTTGGGATACGCACGGTTTACCAATTGAGCAAGCTTTAACGAATAAAGGTGTAAAGCGTAAAGAAATGACAGTTGCTGAGTTCCGTAAGTTATGTGCAGAGTATGCATATGAACAAGTAGAACGTCAACGTGAACAATTTAAGCGTTTAGGTGTACGTGCTGATTGGGATAACCCATATATTACTTTAGAGCCAGCTTATGAAGCACAACAAATTAAAGTGTTTGGTGATATGGCGAAAAAAGGTTATATCTATAAAGGGCAAAAACCAGTTTACTGGTCTCCAACGAGTGAATCAGCTTTAGCGGAAGCTGAAATTGAATACCAAGATAAAAAATCAGCATCTATTTACGTAGCATTCCCTGTTAAAGATGGAAAGAACGTATTAGAAGGTGATGAGAAATTCATTATCTGGACAACAACACCTTGGACGTTACCTGCAAACTTAGGTATTTCTGTTCACCCAGAACTTGAATACAGCAGTGTAAAAGTAAATGATGAAAAATATATTATTGCTTCTGAACTATTTGAGACAGTTGCAAAAACGTTAGAGTGGGAAAATGCTGAAGTTGTGAAAACGGTAAAAGGTAGCGAACTTGAGTATACAGTTGCAAAACATCCATTCTACGATCGTGATTCATTAGTTATGCTAGGAGATCACGTAACAACAGATGCAGGTACAGGTTGTGTTCATACAGCACCAGGACACGGGGAAGATGACTTCGTTGTTGGTAAAAAGTATGGATTAGAAGTACTTTGCCCGGTAGATGATAAGGGTGTATTAACAGAGGAAGCACCTGGATTTGAAGGCTTATTCTATGATAAAGCTAACAAGCCAATTACAGAAAAATTAGAAGAAGTAGGCGCGTTACTGAAACTAACATTCATTACGCATTCATACCCACATGATTGGAGAACGAAAAAACCAATTATTTTCCGAGCGACAGCACAGTGGTTTGCATCTATTGAAGCATTCCGTAAAGAGTTATTAGAAGCTGTTGCGGAAACAAAATGGGTACCAGCATGGGGAGAAACTCGTCTTCATAATATGGTTCGTGACCGTGGTGACTGGTGTATTTCTCGTCAGCGTGCATGGGGTGTGCCAATTCCTGTATTCTATGCTGAGAATGGCGATCCAATTATTACGGATGAAACAATTAACCACGTAGCAGGTTTATTCCGTGAACACGGTTCTAACGTATGGTTCGAGCGTGAAGCGAAAGATCTATTACCAGAAGGATTTACACATCCAGGTAGCCCAAATGGAGAATTCCGTAAAGAAACAGACATTATGGATGTGTGGTTCGATTCTGGTTCTTCTCACCAAGCGGTATTAGAAGAGCGCGAAGACTTACAACGTCCAGCTGATTTATATTTAGAAGGATCTGACCAATATCGTGGTTGGTTTAACTCTTCATTATCAACAGCAGTTGCTGTAACAGGTAAAGCTCCATATAAAGGCGTACTAAGCCATGGTTTCGTATTAGATGGTGAAGGACGTAAAATGAGTAAGTCGATTGGAAACATCGTCGTACCGAAGAAAATTATGGATCAATTAGGCGGAGACATTTTACGCTTATGGGTATCTTCTGTTGACTATCAATCTGACGTACGTATTTCAGATGATATTTTAAAACAAGTAGCAGAAGTGTATCGTAAAATCCGTAACACATTCCGCTTCTTATTAGGAAACTTAGACGACTTTAAGCCAAGTGAAAATACAGTAGCTGTAGCTGAACTTCGTGAAGTAGATCGTTACATGTTAGTGAAATTAAACGACTTAATTACAAAAGTAAAAGAAGCATATGAGACATACGACTTTGCTGCTGTATATCATGCAATTCATAACTTCTGTACAATTGATTTGAGTTCATTCTACTTAGACTTTGCAAAAGACATTTTATACATTGAAGGTGCAAACCACGAAGATCGTCGTGCAATTCAAACTGTATTATATGATGTTCTGGTAGCATTGACAAAACTTGTAACACCAATCTTACCGCATACGGCTGATGAAGTATGGCCATATGTTCCGGGTGTAACAGAAGAAAGCGTACAATTAACTGATATGCCAGAAGCTGTACAATTAGATGGTGCGGAAGCATTAAAAACAAAATGGGATGCATTTATGACATTACGTGATGATGTATTAAAAGCGTTAGAAGTAGCGCGTAATGAAAAAGTAATCGGTAAGTCATTAAATGCAAGCATTACACTATATCCAACTGCAGAAATGAAAGCTATGTTAGAGTCTATTAGCGAAGACTTGAAGCAATTATTCATCGTTTCTGAGTATAAGCTTGGTGGTCTGATGGAAGAAGCGCCAGCAGATGCACCGAAGTATGAACATACAGCGGTTGTTGTTGCTCAAGCAACTGGTGAAACATGTGAACGTTGTTGGGTAGTTTCAGAAACAATTGGTAAAGATGCTGAACATGAAACGTTATGTGAGCGTTGTGCAATAGTTGTTAAAGAAAATTATGTAAAATAATAAGGAATGACTGCACGTAAAGTGCAGTCATTTTTTGTTAACGGTATATGGAAATAACTTTTACTCTCTTTCTTATGAAGGAAAAATGTGTGTGAGGTAAGCATGGAAATTTCGGACACACTAATCGTACATTGCAGCTGGGAGGAATGTACACGTGAATGAAATGTATATGGAAATAAAAGAAGAATTACAATTGATGCGAAAAGAGTTACAAGAGAGGCTAGCCAAAGAGGTCATGCACAAATACGACACAGAGTTTAGTGGAGAGCTTGGATATGAAATTAAGGAAGAGATTAAGAAAAAACTGTTATTACATGATATAAAAGAGGATTTAAAAGATGTAGAACGTGCATTATTTAAAATGGAAATAGATATGTATGGTATTTGTGAAGAAACAGGGAGAGTAATTTCGGTAAAACAAATGAAAACGATGCCGACTGCCCGTACCATCCATGAATTTTTCTATGAAAAAGTAAATGTATGAATGTGCACAACGATATTATATTACCTTTTTTTAATTTATTTTATTCTTCTATAAAGGTTCATTGTGAAAAGGTTGCAGCTATGCTAAAATTTTGAGGTACACTGTCTTTGTGGGGGAAATGAAAATGATATATTATGTAATAGCGTTATTTGTCATTGCCATCGATCAAATATCGAAATGGCTAATTGTAAAGAACATGGAATTGGGTACAAGCATTCCGATTATCGATAATGTATTATACATAACATCACATCGAAATAGAGGAGCTGCCTGGGGGATTTTAGAAAATAAAATGTGGTTCTTCTACATTATTACAGTCGTTTTTGTAGCATTTATCGTATTTTATATGAAAAAATATGCGAAAACAGACAAACTTCTAGGAATTTCATTAGGTCTAATTTTAGGCGGAGCAATTGGTAATTTTATTGATCGTGTATTTAGACAAGAAGTAGTGGATTTCATTCACGTGTATATTTTCTCGTACAACTACCCAGTATTCAATATAGCAGATTCAGCATTATGTATTGGTGTTGTATTAATTATTATTCAAACATTATTAGAAGGCAAGAAAGCGAAGGAGTAATTGAATGAGTGAAGTAGTACAAGTAACAGTTGCAGAAGAGCAAAAAAACGAGCGAATTGATAAATTCGTTGCAGAAATAAACAGTGAATGGTCACGTTCACAAGTACAGCAATGGATTAAAGATGATGTTGTAACAGTTAATGGGAAATCGGTAAAAGTAAATTATAAAGTTAAAGAAAATGATGAAATTACAGTAACGATTCCTGAGCCAGAAGCGTTAGATATTCAAGCAGAAGATATGAACTTAGAAATTTATTATGAAGATGCAGATGTACTTGTTGTAAATAAGCCACGTGGTATGGTTGTACATCCAGCGCCAGGTCATACAAGTGGTACACTTGTGAACGGTCTTATGCACCACTGTACAGATTTATCAGGCATTAACGGTGTAATGCGACCTGGTATCGTGCATCGTATTGATAAAGATACATCTGGGCTATTAATGGTTGCTAAAAATGATATGGCGCACGAATCACTTGTAAATCAACTTGTAGCAAAAACAGTAACAAGACGTTACAAAGCGATTGTACACGGTGTTATTCCGCATGATAAGGGAACGATTGATGCTCCGATTGCTCGTGATAAGAAAGAACGTCAAAGTATGACGGTTGATGAAAATGGTAAGCATGCTGTTACGCATTTCCAAGTGTTAGAGCGTTTCAAAGATTTCACACTTGTAGAATGTCGCTTAGAAACAGGGCGTACACACCAAATTCGTGTTCATATGAAATATATTGGCTATCCACTTGCAGGAGATCCAAAATATGGACCAAAGAAAACATTAGACATGAATGGACAAGCACTTCATGCGGGTATTTTAGGATTTGACCACCCTCGTACTGGTGAATATATTCAATTTGAGGCACCGATTCCAGAAGTGTTTGAAGACGCATTAAATATTTTGCGAAGATAGTATTGACAAATCATAAGAAAACTGAGATACTGACAACAGTTAAATAATGATCCTTTAACACAGCCCCGTGAGGTTGAGAAGGTAACGGTTTGAAATACTTAGGGTATGTTGTACCCTTTTTTCAAAAGTCCTCTCGCACACGCCGAGAGGACTTTTTTTATACCATTACTCTCACGCAAGAAAAAAGCTTGGAGGTGTAGAGCATGCAAGAGAAAGCTGTCGTTTTAGATGACCAAATGATTCGCCGCGCTTTAACACGAATTAGTCATGAAATCGTGGAACGAAATAAAGGTGTGGATAATTGTGTTCTTGTCGGAATTAAAACTCGTGGGATTTTTATTGCACAACGTTTGGCAGAACGAATTGGTCAAATTGAAGGAAAAGAAATAGAAGTTGGAGAGTTAGACATTACGTTATATCGTGATGATTTAACACTACAATCGAAAAATAAAGAACCACTTGTAAAAGGTTCTGATATCCCTGTAGATATTACGAAGAAAAAAGTTATCCTTGTGGATGATGTATTATATACAGGCAGAACAGTTCGAGCAGCAATGGATGCTCTTATGGATTTAGGTAGACCATCACAAATCCAATTAGCGGTTCTTGTTGACAGAGGTCATCGTGAACTACCGATTCGCGCTGATTATGTAGGTAAGAACATTCCAACATCAAGTGAAGAGCGTATCGAAGTTGATTTGCAAGAGACAGATCAACAAGATCGAGTAAGCATATACGATAAGTAAAGCCCTTTTAAATGTAGTCCTGTGAGGCTGCCAAAGGGTCTTGGCTTTCATATGTCAAATTTGGCATACGAAAGTGTAGGACTCTTTGTGCACAGGCACAAAGAGTTTTTTTATTGCAAAGATTTAAACTGAAGGAGGATGTAACAATGGAACAAAAGCCAGTGTTAGACGTTAATGAAGTACCGAAACCGGGAAAATGGTTATTTTTAAGTATACAACATTTGTTCGCGATGTTTGGATCAACAGTGCTTGTTCCGTTTTTAACAGGATTGAATCCGTCAGTAGCATTAATATCAAGTGGATTAGGAACGTTAGCGTTTCTTCTTATAACGAAAGGTCAAGTACCTGCTTATCTAGGATCATCATTCGCCTTTATTGCACCGATTATAACAGCAAAAACAGCAGGGGGACCGGGAGCAGCGATGCTCGGTGGTTTGCTAGCAGGGATTGTGTACATCTTAATCTCAATTGGAATTAAGAAATCAGGATCAAAGTGGATTATGAATTTACTTCCGCCAATTGTAGTTGGACCGGTAGTAATGGTAATTGGTTTAGCGTTAGCACATACAGCAGTTAACATGGCGATGAATGGTGCGGATGGAAAATATAGCTTTACACACTTTTCAGTAGCATTAGTAACATTAGCAATTACAATCATTTGCTCCATATTCGGGAGAGGGTTCTTCAGTATCATACCAGTTTTACTTGGAATCATCGGAGGTTATATCTTTGCTTACTTCCAAGGGCTAGTAGACTTAAAGCCGGTAGCTGAGGCAAAATGGTTTGTTGTACCGGATTTCACAGTACCATTTGTAACATACACACCAGAGTTTTCATGGAAGATTGTACTCTTGATGGTACCAGTTGCACTAGTAACAATTTCAGAACATATCGGACATCAAATTGTATTAGGAAATGTTATTAAAAGAGATTTAATTGAAAAACCAGGTTTACACCGTTCAATCTTTGGTGATGGAGTAGCCACATTAATTGCATCACTAATCGGTGGGCCACCGAATACAACGTATGGTGAAAACATCGGTGTGCTAGCAATTACAAGAGCGTACAGTGTATACTTATTCATCGGTTCAGCAGTATTTGCAATCATGTTCGGGTTTATCGGTAAGATTTCTGCACTGATTCATTCGATCCCAACACCAGTTATGGGTGGTGTATCAATCTTACTATTCGGTGTAATCGCATCAAGCGGATTACGCATGATGGTAGACGATGAAACAGATTTAAGTGACAAACGAAACTTAATGATTGCATCAATAATACTAGTAATCGGTATTGGTGGAGCGGTACTTCACGTAGGAGAATCATTCCAAGTAGAAGGAATGGCACTAGCAGCAATTGTAGGAGTACTGTTAAATCTACTACTGCCAGAAACGAAACAAATAAAACAATCTAAGCAGATTGCTTCATAATAATAACCTTTTAATTCAGTCCTGTGAGACCGGAAAGGGTGGCTTCTTTTTTGCACCCTAGTCTCACATGACTAGGGTATTTTTATACAAATGTTGTTATAAAAATACAAAAGTGGTAACATAAAAATCAGAAAGATGAGGGATGACGATGAGCCATTTGTTAACGATGAGTGAGTTATCGGAAGTAGAAATTTCAGAAATCCTAAAAGACGCAGAAGATTTCGCGAATGGGAAAGAGAGCAAAACGACAGAGCAAACTTTTGTTGCGAACTTGTTCTTTGAGAATAGTACGAGAACGAGATTTAGCTTTGAAGTTGCTGAGAAGAGATTAGGACTTGATGTTTTAAACTTTTCAGCTGATGCATCTAGCGTACAAAAAGGAGAAACTTTATACGATACGATAAGAACACTAGAATCAATCGGAACAAAAGCAGTGGTCATCCGCCACGAGCAAGATCGCTACTTTGATGAACTAAAAGATCAGGTGAATATTCCAATCTTAAACGCTGGAGATGGATGTGGAAACCATCCAACACAATGCCTACTCGATCTTCTTACAATTAAACAAGAGTTTGGAAGATTTGAAGGTTTGAAGATTGCGATAGTAGGAGATGTTCGTCATAGCCGAGTAGCACGTTCTAATGCAGAAGCATTAACGAAACTGGGTGCAACAATTTACTTTGCAAGTCCAGAAGAATGGAAAGATGAAGACAACACATTCGGAACATACAAACCATTAGATGAACTAGTTCCAGAAGTGGATGTAATGATGTTACTTCGTGTACAACATGAGCGTCATGATCATTATGAAGCAGACATTATGAAAGAGTATCATGAGAAACACGGATTAACAGTGGAAAGAGAAAAGCGTATGAAAGAAGGAAGCATTATTATGCATCCAGCTCCTGTAAACCGTGATGTTGAAATTGCAAGTGAACTTGTTGAGTGTGAGCGTTCACGCATATTTAAACAAATGGAAAATGGAGTTTACGTAAGAATGGCTGTACTAAAACGCGCCTTACCAAATGTATTAGGAGGAATGAAACATGAATTACTTGTTTAAAAATGGTCGTTATATGAATGAAGAAGGAAAAATCGTAGCAACAGATCTTCTCGTACAAGACGGTAAAATCGCTAAGGTAGCAGAAAATATTACGGCAGATAATGCTGAAGTAATCGATGTGAACGGAAAGTTAATCGCACCTGGATTAGTAGATGTACACGTACATCTTCGTGAACCAGGTGGTGAACATAAAGAAACAATTGAAACAGGTACACTAGCAGCGGCAAAAGGTGGATTTACTACAATTTGTGCAATGCCAAATACACGTCCAGTACCAGATTGCAGAGAACATATGGAAGACTTACAAAAACGTATTAAAGAAAAAGCGCATGTTAACGTACTACCATACGGAGCCATTACAGTACGCCAAGCGGGTTCTGAAATGACAGATTTCGAAACGTTAAAAGAACTTGGAGCATTTGCTTTCACTGATGACGGTGTAGGGGTACAAGATGCTAGCATGATGTTAGCTGCTATGAAGCGTGCAGCGAAGTTAAATATGGCAGTAGTTGCGCACTGTGAAGAGAATACTCTTATTAATAAAGGTTGTGTACATGAAGGGAAGTTTTCTGAGAAACACGGATTAAACGGTATCCCATCAGTATGTGAATCTGTACATATTGCAAGGGATATACTGCTTGCTGAAGCAGCAGATTGTCACTATCACGTATGTCATGTAAGTACGAAAGGATCTGTACGCGTAATTCGTGATGCGAAACGCGCTGGAATTAAAGTAACGGCAGAGGTAACACCTCATCACTTAGTGTTATGTGAAGATGATATCCCATCAGCTGATCCTAACTTTAAAATGAACCCGCCGCTTCGTGGAAAAGAAGACCATGCAGCACTAATTGAAGGTTTATTAGATGGAACGATCGATATGATTGCAACTGATCATGCACCGCATACAGCAGAAGAGAAAGCACAAGGAATTGAAAGAGCACCATTCGGAATTACTGGTTTTGAAACAGCATTCCCACTTCTATACACAAACCTTGTGAAAAAGGGAGTTATTACACTAGAACAGTTAATTCAGTTCTTAACAGAAAAGCCAGCTGATACATTCGGCTTAGAAGCAGGTCGCCTGAAAGAAGGTAGAACAGCTGATATTACAATCATTGATTTAGAACAAGAAGAAGAGATTGACCCAACAACATTCTTATCAAAAGGAAAAAATACACCATTCGCAGGTTGGAAATGCCAAGGATGGCCGGTAATGACAATCGTTGGTGGTAAGATCGCATGGCAAAAGGAGAGTGCATTAGTATGAAAAGACAACTTATCTTAGAAGATGGAACAGTATTAATTGGAAAAGGTTTCGGAGGAGAAATCGAAAAGTCAGGTGAGGTTGTATTTACAACAGGAATGACTGGATATCAAGAAACATTATCTGATCCATCATATTGCGGTCAAATCGTAACATTTACGTACCCATTAATCGGAAACTACGGCATCAACCGTGACGATTTTGAATCGATTCACCCATCTGTAAATGGTTTAATCGTAAACGAAATTTGTGATCACCCATCAAACTTCCGTAATGAAATTTCGTTAAATGACTACTTAAAAGAAAGAAATATCCCAGGATTAGCGGGAATTGATACGAGAAAATTAACGAGAAAAATTCGTCAATACGGTACATTACGCGGACGCCTTTGTAACATGGATGCAGATGTAGAGTACATTGTAAGCCAATTAAAAGCGACAGTATTTACAGATCACGTAAAACGCGTATCAACGAAAGATCCATACCCAAGCCCAGGCCGCGGACATCGCGTTGTACTTGTAGACTTCGGTATGAAACATGGTATTTTACGAGAGTTAAATAAGCGTGACTGTGATGTAATTGTTGTACCTTACAACACAACAGCCGAAGAAATTTTACGCCTTAGCCCAGATGGAATTATGTTAAGTAACGGACCTGGGGATCCAAAAGATGTACCAGAAGCAATTGAAATGTTACAAGACATTATTGGTAAAGTTCCTTTATTCGGAATTTGCCTAGGACATCAATTGTTCGCTCTAGCATCTGGTGCGAATACAAGTAAGTTAAAATTCGGTCACCGTGGTTTAAATCATCCAGTAAAAAATCTTACAACTGGAAAAGTAGCAATTACATCTCAAAACCATGGTTACGCAGTAGAAGAAGAATCAGTTGAAAATACAGAACTTGAAATTACACATGTTGCTTTAAATGATGGAACAGTAGAAGGTCTTCGTCATAAGAAGTTCCCAGCATTTACAGTACAATATCATCCAGAAGCTTCAGCAGGACCAGAAGATGCAAATGATTTATTCGAAGATTTCTTAACAATGATTGAAAACTTCAAGAAAGAAGGGGAAGAGTTATGCCAAAACGCCTAGACATTAACACAATTTTAGTAATCGGATCGGGACCAATTGTAATTGGGCAAGCAGCGGAGTTTGACTACTCTGGTACACAAGCTTGTCAATCTCTTAAAGAGGAAGGTTACAAAGTAATCCTTGTTAACTCTAACCCAGCAACAATTATGACTGATACTGCAACAGCAGATAAAGTATACATTGAGCCTTTAACATTAGAATTCGTAAGCCGAATCATTCGTAAAGAACGTCCAGATGCAATCTTACCAACATTAGGTGGTCAAACAGGTTTAAACATGGCTGTTGAACTTGCAAAATCAGGCGTACTTGATGAGTGCGGAGTTGAAATTTTAGGAACAAAATTATCAGCAATCGAGCAAGCGGAAGATCGTGATTTATTCCGTACGTTAATGCAAGATTTAAATGAACCAACACCACCAAGTGAAATTATTCATAACCTTGATGAAGCATATGGCTTTGTAAACGAAATTGGTTATCCAGTAATCGTTCGTCCAGCATTCACATTAGGCGGAACGGGCGGCGGAATTTGCCATAACGAAGAAGAGTTAATTGAAATCGTAAAAAGTGGTTTAAAACATAGTCCAGTAACACAATGTTTATTAGAGAAAAGTATTGCTGGCTGTAAAGAAATTGAATACGAAGTAATGCGTGATTCAAATGATAACGCGATTGTAGTATGTAACATGGAAAACATCGATCCAGTTGGTGTTCATACAGGTGATTCTATCGTTGTAGCACCGAGCCAAACGCTAAGCGACCGTGAATACCAAATGTTACGTAACACTTCATTACGAATTATTCGAGCACTAGGAATTGAAGGTGGATGTAACGTTCAGCTTGCACTAGATCCATATAGCTTCCAATACTATGTAATCGAAGTAAACCCACGTGTAAGTCGTTCATCTGCACTAGCATCTAAAGCAACTGGATATCCAATTGCGAAATTAGCAGCGAAAATTGCAGTCGGCTTAACATTAGATGAAATCGTAAACCCAGTAACACAAAAAACGTATGCTTGCTTCGAGCCAGCATTAGACTATGTTGTTTCAAAAATTCCACGTTGGCCATTTGATAAGTTTGAATCAGCGAACAGAACACTTGGAACGCAAATGAAAGCAACTGGTGAAGTTATGTCAATCGGACGTAACTTAGAAGAATCATTATTAAAAGCGGTTCGTTCTTTAGAGCTTGGCATTTATCACTTAGAATTAGCCCACTTAAAAGAACTTGATAAAGAAACAATGAAAAAACGCATTATCAAGGCAGATGATGAGAGACTGTTTATCGTAGCAGAAGCGATTCGTCAAGGTGTAACGAAAGAAGAAATTAACGAATGGTGTGAAATGGACTTCTTCTTCCTACAAAAAGTTGAAAACATCGTAAATATGGAACGCGAAGTAAAAGCGAATGTAGGCAATATGGAAGTATTACAAACTGCGAAAGAAATGGGCTTCAGCGATCACTACATTGCAGCTGCTTGGAACAAAACGGAGCGCGAAATTTACGATATGCGTAAAGAAAATAATATGACGCCAGTATTCAAAATGGTAGATACTTGCGCAGCAGAGTTTGAATCTGCAACACCGTATTACTACAGCACATACGCTGATGAGAACGAATCAATTGTAACAGATCGTAAGAGTGTAGTAGTACTAGGATCTGGTCCAATTCGTATCGGTCAAGGTGTTGAGTTTGACTATGCAACAGTTCACTCAGTATGGGCAATTAAAGAAGCTGGATATGAAGCAATTATCATTAACAATAACCCAGAAACGGTTTCAACAGACTTCAGTATTTCTGACAAATTATACTTTGAACCATTAACGATTGAAGATGTAATGCACATCATCGATTTAGAAAAACCAGAAGGTGTTATCGTTCAGTTCGGTGGACAAACGGCAATTAACTTAGCTGCTAAATTAGAGGCTCATGGTGTGAAAATCTTAGGAACATCACTTGAAGATTTAGACCGTGCGGAAGATCGTGATAAGTTTGAAGCAGCTCTAACAAAACTTGGTATCCCGCAACCAGTTGGTAAAACAGCAACGACTGTAGAACAAGCGGTTGCAATCGCTGAAGAAATTGGTTACCCAGTATTAGTAAGACCATCTTACGTACTAGGTGGACGTGCGATGGAAATCGTATATCGTCAAGAAGAACTGCTGCACTACATGAAAAATGCAGTTAAAGTTCATGCAGATCATCCGGTATTAATCGACCGTTACATGGTTGGTAAAGAAATTGAAGTAGATGCAATTTCAGATGGTGAGAATGTATTCATTCCAGGTATTATGGAACATATTGAACGCGCTGGAGTTCACTCTGGTGACTCAATTGGAGTATATCCACCACAAAGTTTATCTGAAAAATTAAAAGAACAAATCATTGAACATACAATTGCACTTGGAAAAGGATTAAACATTGTTGGATTACTAAATATCCAGTTTGTAGTATTCAAAGATCAAGTGTACGTAATTGAAGTAAACCCACGTGCGAGCCGTACAGTACCATTCTTAAGTAAAATTACAGGCGTACCGATGGCGAATGTTGCAACGAAAGTTATTTTAGGGCAAAACTTAATAGAACAAGGATATGGAACTGGTTATCACCCAGAAGAGAAAGAAGTATATGTAAAAGCTCCGGTATTCTCATTTGCGAAACTACGCTCAGTTGATACAACATTAGGACCTGAAATGAAATCAACAGGGGAAGTAATGGGTAAAGACTTAACGCTTGAAAAAGCATTATACAAAGGATTAGTTGCTTCTGGAATTAACATCCCAACGCACGGATCAGTAATCATTACTGTAGCGGATAAAGATAAAGAAGAGGCGATGGAAATTGCAAAACGTTTCCACGAAATCGGCTATAACTTATTAGCAACAGCTGGAACAGCGCAATCGTTAACAGAGCAAAATATCCCAGTACAAGTTGTAAACAAAATTGATTCTGAAGATTACAACTTACTAGATATTATCCGTCAAGGAAAAGCACAGTTTGTAATCAATACATTAACAAAAGGCAAACAACCAGCGCGTGATGGTTTCCGCATTCGCCGTGAATCAGTAGAAAATGGTGTAGCTTGCTTAACATCACTTGATACAACGAGAGCAATCTTACGAGTATTAGAATCTATGACATTCTCAGCTCATTCAATGAAAGAAATTACGCAAACAAAGCGTCACGAGGTGGTACATGCATGATGCAAAAGCAAAATATGATCGTCGTTAATCAAAAAGAAATCGCAAAAAATATTTACGAATTAGTGCTTCAAGGAACGTTAGTACAGCAAATGAACGAACCAGGGCAGTTTGTACACATTAAGGTAGCAGAGGGCATTGTGCCCCTTCTGCGCCGCCCGATTAGTATTTGTAATGTAGATCAAGAGAAGAACGAATTTACAATGCTATATCGTGCAGAAGGACAAGGGACAAAAACATTAGCAACTAGAAAACAAGGTGAAATGGTAGACGTACTAGGACCACTAGGACATGGTTTTCCTGTAGAAGAAGCGGAAGCCGGTCAAACAGCTTTACTAGTAGGCGGGGGAATTGGTGTACCACCACTTTATGAATTATCACAGCGCCTCGTTGCAAAAGGTGTACGTGTTATTCACATCTTAGGCTTTCAAACGAAAGATGTAGTTTTCTATGAAGAAAAATTTGCAGAACTTGGTGATACGTACGTTGCTACAGTAGACGGTACACACGGTACAAAAGGATTTGTCACAGATGTAATTGATAATTACGGAATTGACTTTGATATTCTTTATTCATGTGGTCCGTTAGCGATGCTTCGTGCATTAGAAGGACGTTACAAAGAGAAAAAAGCCTATATTTCATTAGAAGAACGTATGGGTTGTGGTATTGGAGCTTGTTTCGCATGTGTATGCCACTTACAAGAAGATCCAAGTGGACATTCTTACAAGAAGGTGTGTAGCGACGGACCAGTATTTCCAATCGGGGAGGTTGTACTATGAACAGATTGCAAGTTGAATTACCAGGATTATCATTAAAAAATCCAATTATACCGGCATCTGGATGTTTTGGATTTGGTCGTGAATATGCACAGTTTTACGATTTAAGTGTACTAGGATCAATCATGATTAAAGCGACGACAGAACAACCACGTTATGGAAATCCAACGCCTCGTGTTGCTGAAACACCGGGTGGTATGTTAAATGCAATCGGACTTCAAAACCCAGGATTAGAAAAAGTAATGAATTCTGAATTACCATGGCTAGAACAATTTGACCTTCCAATCATTGCGAACGTTGCAGGCTCACAAGCTGAAGATTACGTAGCGGTTGCAAAGGAAATTTCTAAAGCGCCTAATGTCCATGCGCTAGAATTAAATATTTCTTGTCCGAACGTAAAAACAGGTGGTATCGCCTTTGGTACAAATCCTGAAATTGCTGCTGATTTAACGAAGCGAGTAAAAGAGGTTTCTGAAGTACCTGTATACGTAAAGTTGTCACCGAACGTGGCAAACATTGTGGAAATTGCAAAAGCGATTGAAAATGCAGGTGCAGACGGTTTAACGATGATTAATACATTGCTTGGTATGCGTCTAGATTTAAAAACAGCTAAACCAATTTTAGCAAACCGTACAGGTGGATTATCAGGTCCTGCGATTAAGCCAGTAGCAATTCGTATGGTACATGAAGTAAGCCAAGCGGTTAACATTCCAATTATCGGAATGGGTGGTATTGAAACAGCGGAAGATGTAATTGAATTCTTCTACGCTGGCGCAAGCGCAGTTGCAGTTGGTACAGCGAACTTTATTGATCCGTTCGTATGTCCGACAATTATTGAAGAGTTACCAGCATTACTAGATGAATTAGGATTTGATCACATTTCGGAATGTCAAGGAAGGAGCTGGAAGCAAACATGTCACAGTCTTTAATCGTTGCACTAGATTTTCCAGGGAAACAAGATGTAGAACAATTCTTGCGCCACTTTGAAGGGGAAGAGTTATTTGTCAAAGTTGGTATGGAGTTATTTTACAAAGAAGGCCCTGCGATTATTACGTACTTAAAAGAAAAGGGACATAAAATCTTTCTAGATTTAAAACTTCATGATATTCCGAATACAGTAAAAAGCGCTATGCGTAGCCTAGCTAGTCTAGATGTTGATATGGTAAATGTTCATGCTGCTGGGGGAAGCAGTATGATGAAAGCTGCGATTGAGGGATTAGAGGAAGGTAAGCAAGAAGGAAAAGAGAGACCGATTTGTATCGCAGTTACACAACTAACAAGCACTTCGGAAGCTATGATGAAAAAAGAGATCGGCATTGAGAAAACGTTAGAAGAAGCGGTTGCTCATTATGCCAAACTAACGAAAGAAAGTGGACTTGATGGCGTTGTTTGTTCAACACTTGAAGTTCCAAAATTACGTGAAGTATGCGGAAATGAATTTGTAACAGTAACACCGGGGATTCGTCTTGCAAGCGATGATGTAAATGACCAGGTGCGCGTAGCAACACCGAAACGTGCGAGGGAACTTGGCTCAAGCTACATCGTAGTTGGACGTAGTATTACAAAAGCAGAAAATCCGCTTGAAGCGTATAAAACAGTAAAACAACAGTGGGAAGGTGTAACAGTATGAAAAAAGAAATCGCATCGCATTTATTAGAAATTGGAGCAGTATTTTTACAACCGAATGACCCATTCACATGGTCTTCTGGTATGAAATCACCAATTTATTGTGATAACCGTTTAACTTTATCTTATCCAAAAGTACGTCAAGCGATTGCAGCTGGATTAGAAGAGTTAATTAAAGAGCACTTCCCAACTGTAGAAGTTATTGCAGGAACAGCAACTGCTGGTATTGCGCACGCTGCATGGGTAAGCGATCGTATGGATTTACCAATGTGCTACGTACGTAGTAAAGCAAAAGGTCACGGTAAAGGGAATCAAATCGAAGGAAAAGCTGAAAAAGGTCAAAAAGTAGTAGTGGTAGAAGACTTAATTTCAACTGGCGGTAGTGCAATTACATGTGTAGAAGCACTTCGCGAAGCAGGATGTGAAGTACTAGGAATCGTATCAATCTTCACATACGAGCTTGAAGCAGGAAAAGAAAAGCTTGAAGCAGCTAACGTAGCATCATATTCTTTAAGTGATTACAGTGTATTAACTGAAGTTGCAGCAGAAAAAGGTATGATCGGACAAGCTGAAACGAAAAAATTACAAGAGTGGCGTAAAAATCCAGCAAATGAAGCTTGGATTACAGCGTAACAAGAAAAAAGACGACCGCGGGGGAACGCGGTCGTCTTTTTATATGATTTCTAAAACTTCGTATAAAGAACGTATCGTGGATACATCGTATTTTTGCAATGAGTTGTTCCTGTTTAACCATATTCCGTGCATTCCAGCTGCTGTACTACTAATTGCATCTGTTTCTAATCGATCGCCAATATAATAGCAATCTTTCATTTCAAGATTCGATTGTAATGCAGTTCTTTGAAACATTTCAGGGTCTGGTTTCGATATACCAATTTCACTAGAAGTAAATATGTATTTGAAATATTGTAGAATGTTTAGAGCAGTTAATTTTTCGACTTGTTGTTCATAGTCACCATTACTAATGATACCTAATGAGTGCCCTTCTTGCTTTAAGGTCTGTAATGTATGGTGTACATCTTCAAACGCGGCCCAGTTGTTCTTATATAGTTCTATATATTGATTGAATCTGTGCTGAGATTCCTCGGGTGATAAGTTTACGCCATATGTTTTAAATAAATGATACATTCGCATCTTTTGTTGTTCTGGGAAAGATAATTCCTTGGATAAAAATTTGTTGAAATATACTTCTGATAATTCATGCCAGACTTCTGTTGCTTCTAATTCATTGCCTGAAAAAATAGTATTATATTTTTGAAAAAAATCTATAATACCATTTTTTTCAGCAGTGTCGTAATCAAGTAAAGTTCCATCAATATCAAAGAAAATCATATTACAATCTCCTCGCTAATAACTATTTAGCGTTTTCCGCAACTTCATATCCTCTTACAAACAATAAAGTCATATAAGAAACAATAAATGAGAAAATGCTATACATGCCCACCCAAAAGAAAAATTTTGGAGTAAAGGCGATAACACCTATTATTAAAAAACTAGCAAACGTTACAATCGGCATTACGTAATACGTTTTCGTTCTACGTGTTCCAATAACAGAAACGATAAAGATAAGTAATGGACAAATTAATAAGACGAAAATCAATTCATTCATAGTTATGTCCCCTTTTCTAATTGCAGTAATCTGTTTCTCGTAAACGTTTTGAAATAAATACTCTCCTAATATAATTTCGCTAACATATACATAATCCCTTTTGAAAGTCAGTAATAAATGATTGACTTCACAATAAAAAAGGTAAGCAAGAGTACGCTTGCTTACGTTATAAAATAAACATCGCAACGATCGTGGTGACAAGTAAGCAAATCACAACTGGTAAAAAGGTTTCGGCGTGCAAGTTCAAATGGATCTACCTTGCAAATGGCAGCGGCAGGAATAAGCGCCCAAGGAATTAACGTCCCGCCCCCGGTCCATATTTGCCCGAGTGCTGTTAATGTAGCTGTTTATAGTAAGTAATGGAAATTGGTGTTACAATACAATTAATCTTAAAAATGGAATCGAAGGAGGGCTTATGTGCAAGAAAATTGGATTTTGGGGATTCATCATATCTTGTAGCCTATTAATCATTTTAAATTTGCTTACAAACAATGAATGGATAAGTATCATACCTGTTTTCGGGTTTGTTTTTGTACTGTTATATAACTGGGATGATATGAAAGAATATAGTAAGAAAAGTATTGGAATTGTGATAGGTATCATCGTTGTTTGCTCATTTTTCGTAGGGTTTATTTTAATAGAGGGTCAGAAACAAATGGAGAAAATGTCTATTTTTCAAGAGTGGATGTCTTCCGCAAAAGGTCTTTATATTGTAATTGTAGTTGTTATTTTTTTAAGAATTGTTATAAGCATAGCAAGTTACATATTAAAGGAGAAGTAGAATGAGAGAGAAAATAGGGTATTATGGTGTGCTCGTTTGTTTATTATTATCAGTTATTGCAGGGCAATTTCTTAAAAGTGAATGGGTACCAGTTATATTATGTATAGGAATATTGATTTTTGCTCCCATGTATCGCTGGGATGAATGGAAAGGATATAGCCGAAAAAAGAAAATTGTTTTCAGCATTGAGTTTGGCATTATAATTAGTATGATTCCGTTTTTGTTATTGAAAGGAAATGAGATAATAGATGGGATTGTAATGTTTCAAGGGTTGTTATTTACGGCAAAATTGCTATATTTAATATGCATTTTAATATCGGTAGCGGTAGTCGCTAAAAAAGTAAACGAAAAGTTATTCGTTAATGAATAAAAGAAACTGCCACCTTATTCGGTGGCAGTTTCTTCTATGATTTTAACAAGGAATAACAATTAGTTCCCGATTTGATTTTGTAATAACTTCATATCCGTCTTTTGTAATGACGATATCGTCTTCAATTCTACACCCCCCCCAGTTCGGAATGTAAATACCAGGTTCAACGGTAACAACCATACCTTCTTCTAAAGTAGCCTTACTTTCTTGGGATAGGCGAAGTGGTTCATGTATTTCTAACCCAAGACCATGACCAGTGGAGTGTCCAAAATATTGACCATATCCATGCTTTGTAATGTACTCTCTCGTTATATCATCGATACTTTTCGCGGTTTCTCCAGGCTTAATTGCTTCAGTCCCGCGTTTTAATGCTTCTCGTACAACGTTGTATATTTTTTTGAATTCTTCTGATGGTTCCCCGATTGCTACAGTACGTGTTATATCGGAACAATATCCGTCGTAAAGTGCACCGAAATCTAATGTAACGATGTCGCCTCGTTCGATTATTTTATTTGATGCAACTCCATGAGGAAGTGAAGAACGAACCCCAGAAGCTACAATAATTTGAAATGATGAGGAGGTAGCTCCTTTTTTTCGCATGAAAAATTCTAACTCATCTCGAACATCATTTTCACTTATTCCCGGTTTTAGAAACGTAATGATGTGGTGAAATGCTTCGTCAGCGATATTAGCAGCGATTTTCATTGTTTCTATTTCAGGCGTGTCTTTAATAAGGCGAATATTTTCAATGATTTCGCACACTGGGACCATTTCTGACTGCATATATTGTTGTAGTTTCTTAAATTGTTGCAGAGTCATATGATTGTCTTCTATTCCAAGTTTTTGAATGTTTAACTTTGATACTTGATTTGCAACTGCTTCTTCTAAATTTCCTTTATGCATAATAATTTCAGCATCTTTTATTTGTGATTTCGCTTGATCTACATAGCGAAAATCAGTTATAAAAACAGCTGTATCCGCAGAGACTAAGACGACGCCAGCGCTACCTGTAAAGCCAGTTGCATATTGGCGATTTTCTTTTTTTGTAATGAGTAACCCGTCAATTTCATAGTTTTGTAGTTGATTTTGGATTTTATTAATTTTTAAAGTCATGTTAATTCCCCCTATTCACAGTATTGAATAAAGCAAATAGCGTGCCAAAATGTATATTTGAAGAAAGGATAGTATAGATAAAGTGAAAAAATAGTTAGCTACTTGTAGGGAACCGGCAATTTATAAAATTTTAATTTTATAAATCATCAGTGGGGGATAAAAACATTCATTTGAGTTGCACTTTATATACAGGATGTAAAAATTTTTATACACATATGGAATAACACTGTAAATCTTTTTGACAATATATAAAATGAAAAAAGAAAGATGGTATGAATTAATGGGGAAGAATAAAAAATGCGTTGCTTATAAGCAACGCATTTTTTATATTTACGCTTTTAATTTCATTACGATATCAGCATCAGGTGTTACATATATCGTTTGCTGATTGTCGTACGTAACAAAACCAAGTTTTGCACCACTCGGTTTTTTCACATGGCGTATTTTTGTGAAATCAACAGGTACAGAGCTAGATTCTTTTGCTTTACTGTAATAAGCAGCAATTTTAGCAGCTTCTAGTAAAGTTTCTTCAGCCGGTTCTAAAGAGCGAATGACAACGTGTGAACCAGGGATGTCTTTCGTATGTAACCAAATTTCATCACGACGGGCGAATTTCGTTGTTAAATAATCATTTTGTTTATTGTTTTTACCAACGAAAATTTCTGTGCCATCACTAGCTACATATTTATCTAATACTGGTTTAGTAGGCTTTTTCTTTGCGTTTTTCGTCTTCCGGTTGCGCATATAGCCCTCTTCAGCTAATTCCTCGCGAATTTCTTCAATATCTTTTGAAGAGGCAGCTTCCATTTGTTGAAGTAAGCTATCAAAATAAAGAATTTCTTCATTTGTTTTTTCGATTTGTTCTTCTACAATAACAACTGAATTTTTCGCTTTTTGGTACTTTTGGAAATAGCGTTGTGCATTGTCAGATGGTGTTTTTAAAGGATCTAATGTAATTTTGACAGTTCCGCCATTTTCATCGTAATAGTTAACGACTTCAATATCTTTATCACCTTTTTTCAAAGCGTACATATTGGCTGTAAGTAGCTCTCCAAATAGTTGATATTTATCTGCTTTTCCGGCATCTTGTAATGTTTTTTCTAGTTTAATGAGTTTTTTCTCATTTTTATTTTTTTCGTTTTGCATAAAGCGCTCTAAATCATGAGCTTGTTGTTTTACGCGGTCACGCTCTGCTTTTCCGAAAAAGAAACGGTCTAGTAATTCACTAACAGATGAGAAGGTCTTGTTTTCTCCTTGCAAGTGTGCAAGAGGGAAAAGATAAAAGAATTCTTTCCCGTTTGAAGTAATCATTGTTGGTAAATATGTATGAGTTAATAATGGTTTTTGTATGGAGAAAAATGCGTCAGCTAATGCTTTTTCATTTACCATACCGGCCTTTTTCACTACTTCTTTTGCGAATAACGGCGATATTCCCGTAAAGGTGCCGACAAGCTGTTTATCCATGTTTCCAGATAGAAAGTCTAGCGGTCTAATAAAATCATCTTCTGTTTCGATAAGAAGCGGATTAACCTTATGTTGTGCTGGCGGGGCAACATATTCAGCTCCAGCATATACAGTACGATGGCGGTTTACCGCTAAAGATATGTGTTTTAAGCTATCTAAAATAATATTTGTTTTCGTATCTACTAAGATAATGTTACTATGTCGTCCCATTATTTCAATTACTAATGTTTTTAATGATTCGTCTCCGATTTCATTACGACTGCGAACTGTAATTTGGATAATGCGCTCTAAATCAATTTGTTCAATTTTTTCAATGAATCCACCTTCTAAATGCTTGCGGAGAAGCATACAAAACATTGGCGGAAGTGCAGGTGAATCGTAATTTTGATTTGTTAAGTGTAAACGTGCATATGTCGGATGAGCGGAAAGAATCAGTTTTTGGTTTTTTCCGTTTGCTCGAATATGTAATAAAATCTCGTATTTTGAAGGTTGGTATATTTTGGAAACCCTTCCCGTGTAAAGAGAATTTGCAATTTCATGTGTAATCGCTCTTGTAAATAATCCATCGAATGCCATAAATGAACACTCCTTTCTAACTAAAAGTTAATTATAGCATTTTTTTGGACGAGGCTGAATAAGCTTTCAATAGAGTATGTCTGGAATCAGGAGGTCGATAGCAGGATGAACTGGTATGGAATGCGCGCACATGAAGTGGAAGAAAGAACGAATACGAATGTGAAGGTTGGACTTACAGAGAAAGAAGCAGAAGGACGAATAAAAAAATTTGGTACAAATGAATTAGATGAAGCGAAAAGGCCTTCTGCACTGATGGTATTTTTGGCACAATTTAAAGATTTTATGGTACTTGTTTTGTTTGGTGCAACAATAGTTTCAGCTTTTTTAGGGGAATACATTGATTCTATTGCGATTGTGGCAATTGTTATTATCAATGGTATTCTTGGCTTTTTTCAAGAAAGAAAAGCTGAAAAGTCATTGGAAGCTTTAAAAGAGCTAGCCGCCCCGCAAGTTACTGTACTGCGGAATGGAAAGTGGGTAAAGGCACCATCTAAAGCACTCGTTTTAGGTGATGTTATTAAATTTTCTAGTGGCGATCGTATTGGAGCTGATGTACGTCTTGTTGAGGCATCGAGTTTATATATCGAAGAATCAGCTTTGACAGGAGAGTCAGTACCAGTGCAGAAGAAGGTAGAAGCATTGCAAGGGCAAGATGTTTCAATTGGTGATCAAAAAAATATGGCTTTTATGGGGACGATGATTACGCGAGGATCTGGAACAGGAGTCGTTGTAGCGACTGGTATGAATACAGCGATGGGTCAAATTGCAAATATGTTACAAAATGCAGAGCAAATGGAAACGCCGTTACAAAGAAGATTAGAGCAACTGGGGAAAATCTTAATTATTGTGGCTCTTGTTTTGACTGCGCTTGTCGTATTAGCCGGTGTGTATCAAGGGAATGAAGTGTATCATATGTTTTTAGCTGGCGTGTCGCTAGCTGTTGCTGCTATTCCAGAAGGTTTGCCAGCAATTGTTACAGTAGCTTTATCGCTTGGTGTACAGCGTATGATAAAAAAGAGAGCAATTGTAAGAAAGTTACCAGCGGTAGAAACGTTAGGTTGTGCTTCTGTTATATGCTCTGATAAAACGGGAACGATGACCCAAAATAAAATGATGGTAACACATATGTGGTCAGGTGGAGAGTTGTGGAAAGTGACAGGTCAAGGGTATGAACCCAATGGATCTTTTATGAAAGGTGAAAAAGAAATTAATCCAGCTAAGACGAAAGCGCTTTATCAACTACTTACATTTGGTTCACTATGTAATAACGCAAATATTATTCAAAAGAAAAAGGCGTATGTATTAGATGGAGATCCAACTGAGGGAGCGCTTGTAGCTGCAGCAATGAAAGCGGGGATAACGCGTGAGGCACTGAAAGGGAAATTTGAAATTATTCGTGAATTTCCGTTTGATTCGACCCGAAAAATGATGAGTGTTATTGTGCGAGATCGAGAGGGGAAAAAGTTTGTTGTTACGAAGGGAGCGCCAGATGTTCTCCTGCAAATGAGTCAAACGATTTTATGGGGGGATAAGCAGCAACCATTAAGTGAGTTGTATAGAAAAGAAGTACAGGCGGCTATTCATAGCTTAGGTAGTCAAGCGCTTCGAACAATTGCAGTTGCATTTAAGCCTTTAAAAGTAACAGACTCAATTGAAAATGAAAGAGACGTTGAAAAAGATTTTATGTTGGTTGGGATACAAGGTATGATTGATCCGCCAAGGCTGGAGGTGGAACAGGCTGTAAAAGAGTGCAGAGAAGCTGGTATTCGAACAGTGATGATTACAGGTGACCATAAAGTGACTGCAATGGCGATTGCGGAACAATTAGGGGTTTTACCACCAGGTGGACGCGTTGTTGAAGGGGTAGAACTCGCAAGTATGGATGTAAAGGAATTAGAAAATGTTGTAGAAGATACGTATGTATTTGCTCGTGTATCACCAGAACATAAATTGAAAATTGTTAAGGCGTTGCAAAATAAAGGACATATAGTAGCGATGACAGGTGATGGAGTAAACGATGCTCCAGCTATAAAAACAGCGGATATTGGGATAGCGATGGGAATCACAGGAACAGACGTTGCGAAAGAAGCTTCTTCTCTTGTCTTGCTAGACGATAATTTTGCTACGATTAAATCGGCAATTAAAGAAGGTAGAAATATATACGAGAATATACGTAAGTTTATTCGTTATTTATTAGCATCGAACGTAGGAGAAATTTTAGTCATGTTATTTGCGATGTTACTTGCATTACCGCTGCCGATGGTTCCGATTCAAATTTTATGGGTGAACTTAGTTACTGACGGTTTACCGGCGATGGCACTAGGTTTGGATAAGGCTGAAGGAGACGTGATGAAGAGAACGCCGCGTCATCCGAAAGAAGGGGTATTTGCTAGAGGGCTTGCGTGGAAAATTATAAGCCGTGGCTTTCTAATTGGGGCAGTGACGTTAGTGGCGTTTATTATTGCATATAATCAACATCCAAATGAACTGAAATATGCACAAACTGTAGCATTCGCGACGTTGGTACTTGCTCAGCTTATTCATGTATTTGATTGCCGAAGTGAGCATTCTGTTTTCCACCGTAATCCGTTTGGAAATGTGTATTTAGTAGGAGCGGTTATCATTTCATTACTACTAATGCTCGTCGTTATATATTACCCACCGTTACAACCGATTTTTAGTACAATGCCAATACAAGCAAGAGATTGGTTGTTAATTGGAGGTTTGTCATCAATTCCGACCTTCTTACTAGTAGGTTCTTTATTAACAGGAAAAAAGGGGAAGAAGGAAAAGCCAATATTATATAAGAAGGGATTAAACTTGAAATAGTCAATGATATGAAAATGTGATATAATTTACAGAAGGTAGTAGAGCCTTGTCTCTATTACCTTTTTCATTGAGTTATTTCATGGCTTGGATGTGATAAAAAATGATTTGTAGTATGACAGGATTTGGAAGGTCGAAAGTAGAAAATGATGCTTTTCAAATTACAGTAGAAATGAAATCGGTGAACCACCGTTTTCTAGAGATGAGTATTCGACTTCCGAAGCAAATGATGGTATTTGAAGACAAAATTCGTAAAATAATTGCACAGCAAGTTCGACGTGGACGTATTGAAGTCTCTATAAGTATAACAGGTGAAGGGCTTGTTGAAAGAAAATTAAGTGTGAATTGGTCGCTTCTTGAGCAGTACCAATCGATTATGGAAGATATAAAAGGAAAATTTCAATTACAAGATTCTATTACACTCGGGCAATTAATGGCAATGCCAGAAGTAACAGCGATTGAAGAAGTAGAAAATGTAAATGAACAATTTGAGAACAGTTTATATGAGGCTGTTCGCCAAGCTGCTCATATGTTAAAAATGATGAGAGATGGCGAAGGAGAACGATTACATAAAGATATAGCGTATCGTTTACAAGAGATTCACAATTGTGTAAATGCAATTATTCCGCATGCACCGATTGTTACACACAAATATCGTGAACGATTAGAAAATCGCTTAAAAGAATTACATAATCAAGATCTAGATGAACAAAGATTGTTAACAGAAGTCGCAATCTTTGCTGAGCGTTGTGATATTCACGAAGAGTTAGTTCGTTTGCAAAGTCATTTAGAGCAATTTCGTGAAACGCTGCAAATTGAAGAGCCTGTTGGACGGAAAATGGATTTCATCGTGCAAGAGATGCATAGAGAAATTAATACGATTGGTTCTAAGGCAAATGACTTAACAATTTCAAAATATGTTGTAGAAATGAAAAATAACCTTGAAAAAATTCGTGAACAAGTACAAAATATTGAGTAGCTTTCAAAAAAATATATAAAGTTATACGTGGTGGAGAAATCGGATAGACTTACTAGGAGGCGCAAACTATGGCCATGCGGTTTTTAAATATTGGATACGGAAATATTGTATCTGCTCATCGAATTATTGCTATTGTAAGTCCGGAGTCAGCTCCTATTAAACGAACAGTACAGGAAGCACGGGAACATAATGCTTTGCTTGATGCTACGTATGGGAGAAAAACAAGGGCGGTTATTGTTATGGATGATGGGCATGTTGTATTAAGTCCAATTCAGCCAGAGACGATTGCACATCGTTTGAATAATAAAGAAGATTTAAGTGAGGAAGGGTAGGTTTTACATATTTATGAGAAGTAGAAGAGGATTGCTCATCGTTCTTTCAGGACCTTCTGGGGTTGGTAAAGGAACGGTTCGAAAAGAGCTGTTTAGCCAGGAGGATACACGTTTTCAATACTCTATTTCAGTAACGACACGTAAGCCACGTGAAGGTGAAGTAGATGGTGTGGATTATTTCTTTAAAGAGAGAGAAGAATTTGAGGAAATGATTCGTAATGAAAAATTACTTGAGTGGGCTGAGTTTGTAGGTAATTATTACGGAACACCGATTGACTATGTTGAAAAAACATTACAAGAAGGAAAAGATGTATTCTTAGAAATTGAAGTGCAAGGAGCAATTCAAGTTAAGAAAGCTTTCCCAGAAGGTGTATTTATTTTCTTAGCACCTCCAAGTTTATCTGAACTAAAGAACCGTATTGTCGGCCGTGGTACAGAAACTGAAGATGTTATTGAAAATCGTTTAACGGTAGCGAAAGAAGAAATCGAAATGATGGACGCTTACGACTATGTTGTAGAAAATGATCAAGTTGAATTAGCTTGTGAAAGAATTAAAGCAATTGTGGTTGGCGAACATTGCCGCCGCGAAAGAGTAGCAAAATATTATAAAGAAATGACGGAGGGTCTATAATTATGTTAAATCCATCAATTGATTCATTATTAACAAAAATCGATTCTAAATATACACTTGTAACAGTAGCTGCAAAACGTGCGCGTGAAATGCAACTTGCTAATAACTGTGTTATCGAACAACCTGTTTCTCATAAATGTGTGGGTAAAGCATTAGAAGAAATCGATGTAGAAGTGTTAAGCTACGTACCAAGCGAAGATAAAGGAATTGAATAAGACTTTGTCTTCGACAAAATAAAACATAGACTTTATAATTTTCTATGTAACGGTAACAACCTATTTACAAGTAGGTTGTTATTTTTTTACGGTAGGGAAGAAATATTGGTACTGATGAGCTGAGAATTTTGTTTCAGTATTATAAGTTTGAAAAAGAAAGAGGACGAGCCATATGCTAAAAGGGAAAAAGATACTTTTATGTGTAACAGGAGGCATTGCGGTCTTTAAGGCGGCTGCGTTAACGAGTAAATTGACACAAGCTGGTGCTATTGTAAAAGTAATGATGAGTGAGTCGGCAATGAAGTTTGTTACACCTCTTACATTCCAAGCACTTTCTCGCCATGATGTATATACGGATACATTCGATGAGAAAGACTCAGCTGTTATTGCTCATATCGATTTAGCAGATTGGGCAGATGTTGTACTTGTTGCACCTGCTACAGCCAATTGTATTGGAAAGTTAGCTAACGGTATTGCAGATGATATGATTACAACTACTTTGTTAGCTACTACAGCCCCAGTGTGGATTGCACCTGCTATGAATGTGCATATGTATGAAAATAAAATTGTTCAAAAAAATATGATCACGTTAAAAACGTTAGGATATACATTTATTGAGCCTGGAGAAGGTTTTTTAGCGTGTGGTTATGTAGCGAAGGGAAGATTAGAAGAACCTGAAGCAATTATTGCACGGTTAGAAGAGGCTTTTTCAGAACAAAAACCATTGCAAGGAAAAAGAATATTAATAACTGCTGGTCCAACTCGTGAAAAGGTTGATCCAGTTCGTTTTATGACCAATTTTTCTTCTGGAAAAATGGGATATGCGATTGCGGAAGTGGCAGCGAACTTAGGTGCTGATGTCATACTTGTTTCGGGACCGACAGCATTAAATCCACCATTACATGTAAATACAGTGCAAGTGGAATCTGCACAAGATATGTTAGAGGCAGTTCTTCAATATTATCAAAACGTAGATGCTGTCATTAAAACAGCAGCAGTTGCAGATTATCGTCCGAAATATGTTCATGATAATAAAATGAAAAAGAAAAATGGCGATGCTGTAATTGAACTCGAGAGAACAGTAGATATTTTAAAAACGTTAGGTGAGATGAAGGACAAACAGTTACTTATCGGTTTTGCGGCTGAAACGACAAACGTAGAGGAATACGCAACGAAAAAATTACGTGAAAAAAATGCGAATATGATTGTTGCGAATGATGTAAAGGCGCAAGGAGCTGGATTTGGTACAGATACGAACATTGTAACAATGTATAGAAAAGATGGAGAAGTTATAGAGTTGCCACTTTTAACGAAGAAAGAGGTTGCTCGTGAAATATTAAAGCAAATTGAAATGATGTTAGAAGATGATTGTCTATGAAATTTGCAAGTGTAATTGTTGATGTACCTGCACGTCAGACAGATCGACCATTTGATTATATTATCCCTAAAAAATGGGAAGATATTGTCCAGACGGGCATGCGTGTAGTAGTTCCATTTGGCCCAAGGAAATTACAAGGTTTTATTATTGGGATCAAAGATTCGGTTGAAGTAGAAAGTAAGAAGTTAAAGGCGATCCATGAAATATTAGATGTAACACCGGTTTTAAACGAGGAATTATTAAAACTTGGACATTGGCTTACAAGTGAAACGTTATGTTATATGATTTCAGCTTTTCAAGTTATGCTTCCAACGGCGATTAAAGCAACGTATAAAAAGCGACTACAACTTCGTAAACAAGAAGAAGTAGCACCTGAACTGCTGGTTTTATTTCAGGACAAAGAAGTGATAGATTGGGAAGCGATTGAGACGCAGCCACATCTATACCGCACGATTCAACAAGAAATTAAAAATGGCACGATTGAAGTTGTTTATCAGGTAAAAGATAAAGTGCAAAAGAAGAAACAAAGAGTCGTTCAACCGGAGTTGCCAGAAGATAAATTAGAATTAGCAGCATTTGAACTGAAAAGTAAAAAACAACAAGATGTACTCTATTATTTTGTGGAAAATTATAAAAGTGTGCCGTTGAAAGTAATAACAGAGGAGTTGCAAATAACAGATGCTCCAATTAAAGCACTTGTTAAAAAGGGGCTAATCTCAGAAAAGTATGTGGAAGTGTATCGAAATCCGTATGACGATGATGATTTTGAACAAACGAAACCATTCCCACTGACGGAGGAACAAAAGCAAGTTATTGCACCGATTTTATCATCAATTACAAATAAAACTTACAATCCATTTTTACTATATGGTGTTACAGGAAGCGGAAAAACAGAAGTATATTTACAATCTATAGCAGCGGTGCTCGAGAAAGGAAAAGAAGCTATTGTGCTTGTTCCTGAAATTGCACTAACGCCTCAGATGGTAGATCGTTTTAAAGGTAGATTTGGCTCGCAAGTTGCGGTTCTTCATAGTGCACTGTCTGTTGGAGAAAAATATGATGAATGGCGAAAGATTTTAAGAAAAGAAGTGAAAGTCGTAGTTGGTGCACGTTCAGCTGTATTTGCTCCTTTTGAAAATTTAGGGATTATTATTATTGATGAGGAACATGAATCGAGCTATAAGCAAGAAGATAATCCGAGGTATCATGCAAGGGATGTAGCTGTGTGGAGGGGACAATATCACAAATGTCCTATCGTTCTTGGTAGTGCAACACCGACACTTGAATCGTTTGCAAGAGCGAAAAAAGGTGTTTATGAATTACTAACGATGGAAAAACGTATGAACGAACAAGCCTTACCGACAGTAAAGATTGTTGATATGCGTGAAGAACTTCGTGATGGGAATCGTTCCATGTTTTCGAAGGCACTACATGAAAAAATAGGAGATCGCTTAGAAAAGAAAGAACAAATGGTGCTCTTTTTAAATAGAAGAGGTCATTCTACATTTGTTATGTGCCGGGATTGCGGGTATGTTGTACAATGTCCGCATTGTGATATCTCGCTGACATATCATAAAATGAACCATCGTTTAAAATGTCATTATTGCAGTTACGAAGAGAATATGCCGACTGCGTGTCCTGCTTGTCAAAGTACATATATTCGTTTCTTTGGTACAGGTACACAAAAGGTAGAAGAGGAAATTACAAAACTATTTCCAGAGGCGCGAGTCATTCGAATGGATGTAGATACGACAAGTCGCAAAGGAATGCATGAAAAATTATTAAAGGCGTTCGGGGAAGAAAAAGCAGATATATTACTTGGAACACAAATGATTGCGAAAGGATTAGATTTTCCGAAAGTAACGCTTGTCGGGGTTTTAACTGCTGATACGATGCTTCATTTACCTGATTTTCGGGCGAGTGAAAAGACTTATCAGTTATTGACGCAAGTAAGTGGACGAGCAGGCAGACATGAATTGCCAGGGGAAGTTATAATTCAAACGTATACGCCAGAACATTACAGTATAGAGTTAGCAAAGAATCAACAATATGATGTGTTTTTTGACCAAGAAATGCAGATGAGACGAACGAGACAATATCCACCTTATTACTATGTTGTACTTGTGACGGTATCTCACCCGGAATTATTAAAGGCAGTACAAGTGACGGAAAAAATTGCCTTGTATTTACGGTCACACTGCACAGAGCAAACAATGGTTTTAGGACCGGTTGCTTCAGCAATTCCAAGGATAAAAGATAGATATCGTTATCAATGCATGATAAAATACAAACGGGAACCAAACTTAAAGAACGTGCTCAAAATGGTAAATGAACATTATCAAGCAGAAATGCAAAAAGAGCTACAAATCTCAATTGATTTTAATCCAACAATGTTAATGTAGCGGAGGGAAATATGGCAGTTTTAGAAATAGTAAAGCATCCAAATGAAGTGTTAGAAACACCGTGTGAAAGAGTAATTAACTTTGATAAAAAGTTAGTGAAATTGTTGAAAGATATGCATGAAACAATGTTAATTGCGGACGGAGTCGGTTTAGCTGCGCCTCAAGTAGGTGTAAGCTTGCAAGTGGCGGTAGTTGATATCGGTGATGATACTGGGAAAATCGAGTTGATCAATCCATCGATACTAGAAAAACGTGGTGAACAAGTAGGTCCCGAAGGCTGCTTAAGCTTCCCGGGACTTTATGGTGAAGTGGAACGTGCGGATTATATTAAAGTACGTGCGCAAAATCGCCGAGGTAAAGTGTTTTTACTAGAAGCAGAAGGATTTTTAGCGCGTGCAATTCAACATGAAATCGATCATTTACACGGTGTGTTATTTACATCGAAAGTGACAAGATATTATGAGGAAAACGAATTAGAATAGGTAAGAAAAGGAGCGGTTTTTAAATGATAAAAGTAGTATTTATGGGAACACCGGACTTTTCAGTGCCGGTGCTTCGTCGTCTTATTGAAGATGGCTATGATGTAATAGGGGTTGTGACACAACCAGATCGTCCGGTAGGGAGAAAAAAAGTATTAACACCTACACCTGTTAAAGTTGAAGCAGAAAAACATGGTATTCCGGTGTTACAACCGTTAAGAATTCGTGAAAAAGACGAATATGAAAAAGTATTGGCATTAGAGCCAGATTTAATTGTAACAGCTGCGTTCGGTCAGATTGTACCAAATGAAATTTTAGAAGCACCGAAGTACGGATGTATTAACGTCCACGCTTCTTTACTTCCTGAACTTCGTGGTGGTGCACCAATACATTATGCAATTATGGAAGGTAAAGAAAAAACAGGTATTACAATTATGTATATGGTAGAGAAATTGGATGCTGGTGATATCTTAACGCAAGTAGAAGTGGAGATTGAAGAGCGTGAAACGACAGGCTCGTTATTCGATAAGCTAAGTGAAGCAGGGGCACACCTTCTATCTAAAACAGTACCTTTATTAATTCAGGGTAAGTTAGAGCCAATTAAACAAAACGAAGAAGAAGTAACGTTTGCATATAATATAAAACGTGAGCAAGAGAAAATTGATTGGACAAAAACAGGTGAAGAAGTATACAATCACATTCGCGGATTGAATCCATGGCCAGTTGCTTATACAACATTAGCAGGACAAGTTGTTAAAGTATGGTGGGGAGAAAAAGTACCTGTAACCGAAGCGGCTGAAGCAGGTACGATTGTTGCGGTTGAAGAAGATGGCTTTGTTGTAGCAACTGGTAATGAAACGGGTGTTAAAATTACTGAATTGCAACCGTCTGGTAAAAAGCGTATGAGTTGTTCGCAATTTTTACGTGGCACAAAACCTGAAATTGGAACGAAGTTAGGAGAAAATGCATGAGACAAAATGTTCGTGAATTAGCTCTTGATGGTTTAATTCAAGTAGAAAAAAGTGGTGCATACAGTAATTTACTTTTAAATAATCTAATTGAAAAAAGTACAATTGATAGAAAAGATATTGGCTTATTAACTGAAATTGTATATGGAACGATTCAACGTCGTGACACATTAGATTATTATTTACAACCTTTTTTAAAAAAGAAGGTTGAGGCGTGGGTAAGAGTATTGCTTCGCTTATCTTTATATCAAATGATTTATTTAGACCGAGTGCCCGAAAGAGCGGCAATTCACGAAGCGGTTGAGATTGCAAAACGTCGCGGGCATAAAGGAATTGCTGGTATGGTGAACGGTGTATTACGTTCGATTCAAAGAGAAGGTGTACCTTCTGTAGATGAAATCAAGGATCCAGTAGAACGTCTGGCAATTGCAACAAGTCATCCAGTTTGGCTTGTCCAAGAGTGGACTTCAGAATATGGTTTAGAGACTGCAGAGAAAATGTGTGAAGTGAACATGTTACCACCTGTACCAACAGCGCGTGTAAATGTTGATAAAATAACAGTAGAAGAAGCAATTGAGTTGTTGGCTAGTGAGGGTATAGAAGCGAAGCGTGGCGATTTGTCAGATGATGCAATTCAAATCGAAAGAGGGAATGTCGCGCATACAGATGCGTTCAAAAAAGGTTTTCTTTCTATTCAAGATGAAAGTTCTATGCTGGTAGCACGCGCTTTAGAGCCGAATGAGGGAGATGTAGTTCTTGATAGTTGTGCTGCTCCGGGCGGAAAAACAACGCACATTGCAGAGCGATTAAAAGGAACTGGTCAAGTCATGTCCCTTGATTTACATGCACACAAAGTACGTTTAATTAAACAACAAGCAGAGCGACTTGGGCTAGAAAATGTCGAAACAAAAGCACTAGATGCTAGAAAAGTGCAAGAACACTTTGCGGATGAAACGTTTGATAAAATATTAGTGGATGCACCATGTTCTGGATTTGGTGTAATTAGACGTAAACCTGATATTAAGTTAGGTAAAGATAAAGGCGATAGTGAAAGATTGTCAACGATTCAATTTGCAATACTAGAAAAAATCGCACCGTTATTGAAACAAGGTGGTCGACTTGTTTATAGTACGTGCACAATTGAGAAAATAGAAAATGAACAAGTAATAGAGCGATTTTTACAAGAGCATCCTGAGTTTGAGTGGGATACTACGATAAAAGAGCGTATGCCAGAAAAGCTAAGTACGTATATTGATGAAGGTCAAGTACAAATTTTACCGCATTATTTTGCAACAGATGGCTTTTATATTGCTTGTTTAAGGAAGAAGGTGTAGCATCGTGGAAACGACTGTGAGAAAACAAAAGAAAAATTTAGAAACGAAAAAACCATCAATTTACTCTTTACAACTTCATGAAATGCAAGATTGGTTAAAGGAACAAGGAGAACCAAAGTTCCGTGCTGGACAAATTTTTGACTGGTTATATAAAAAACGTGTAAAAAATTATGAGGATATGTCAAACCTTTCTAAAGGATTGCGTGATAAATTGTCGAATTCCTTTGATATTACTACTTTAAACACGTTAGTAAAACAAACGTCTTCGGATGGAACAATTAAATTCTTATTCCAATTATATGATGGGTATTCTATTGAAACAGTATTAATGCGACATGAATATGGAAATTCCATTTGTGTAACAACACAAGTAGGTTGTCGTATCGGTTGTACGTTCTGTGCTTCGACGCTTGGTGGTTTAAAGCGAAACCTAGAAGCTGGAGAAATTGTAGCGCAAGTAGTAGAAGTGCAGCGTGCACTTGATGAATCAGAAGAACGTGTAAGTTCTCTTGTTGTTATGGGAATTGGAGAACCATTTGATAACTACGATAATTTAATGGGATTCTTACGCATCATTAACCATGAAAAAGGACTTCATATTGGGGCGAGACATATGACAGTTTCGACTAGTGGAATTATCCCGAAAATTTATAAGTTCGCTGAAGAAGACTTACAAATTAATTTTGCGATTTCATTGCATGCTCCAAACTCAGAATTACGTTCAAAATTAATGCCGATTAACCGTGCTTATAAGTTGCCTGATTTAATGGAAGCTATTAAATACTACGTAAATAGAACAGGGCGTCGTATTACTTTTGAATATGGACTATTTGGAGGAGAAAATGACCAAGTTGAGCACGCTGAAGAGCTTGCTGCGCTCTTAAAAGGTGTAAAATGTCATGTGAACTTAATTCCGGTAAACTACGTACCTGAACGTGATTATGTACGTACGCCACGTGAACAAATTTTCTTATTTGAAAAAACGTTAAAAGATCGTGGAGTAAATGTAACGATTCGCCGTGAACAAGGTCATGATATTGATGCAGCCTGCGGTCAGTTGCGTGCGAAGGAGCGCAAAGAAGAGACGAGGTGACGAGATGAAAGCCGTGTTTCTATCAGATAAAGGAAAAGTTCGTCAACATAATGAAGATAGTGCAGGAGTTTTTCACAATTTAGATGGAAATATTTTAGCGGTAGTAGCAGATGGAATGGGAGGTCATCGAGCTGGTGATGTAGCTAGCTCGATGACCATTCAATTATTCCATGATTATTGGAAGCAAACGCATAATATGAATGAGCCAAAAAAAGTGGAAGAGTGGTTACATACTAGTGTTGGGATTATTAATGAGCGTTTATTTGAGTACTCTAAGCAACATGTAGAATGTAATGGCATGGGAACAACACTTATAATAGCGATTTGTACGCCAAACTTTGTGACAATAGGTCATATAGGAGATAGTCGTTGTTATATGCTATCAGAGGGGACAATCTCGCTTGTAACGGAAGATCACTCACTTGTAAATGAACTTGTGAGACATGGTGAAATTTCAAAAGAAGACGCAGAGTATCACCCGAAAAAGAATGTTTTGTTAAGGGCGTTAGGAACAGAAGAAAAAGTTGGATTGGATGTTAAAACATTGGTGCTAGAGGAAGATGATCAGTTACTTCTTTGCTCTGATGGATTATCTAACAAAGTTTCTATTGCTGATATGCAACAAATTTTACAGGTAAATGAACAGCTAGAAACTAAGGGGCAACGTCTCATTCAATTGGCGAATGATCGTGGTGGGGAAGATAATATCACCCTTGTTCTTATTGATTATGCGGGTTCGACAAACGAAAGTAGGTGAAGTGCAACGTGCTGATTGGAAAACGCTTAAATGACCGTTATAAGCTACTGAAAATGATTGGTGGCGGTGGAATGGCCAATGTGTATTTAGCTCATGATGATATACTAGGCCGGGATGTAGCGGTAAAAATATTAAGACTCGACTATTCAAATAACGAAGAGTTTATTAAACGTTTCCATCGAGAAGCGCAGTCTGTTACAACGTTGTCGCATCCAAATATTGTGAATATGTATGATGTCGGAGAAGAAGATGGTATATATTATCTTGTAATGGAGTATGTACCAGGACAAACATTGAAGCAATACATAATTGAGCGAGGGATGTTACCGATAGGAGAAGCTCTTGATATTATGGAGCAGTTAACATCCGCCATGGCACACGCCCATCATTTTGAAATTGTGCACCGTGATATTAAACCGCACAATATTTTAATTCGAGCTGATGGAATAATAAAAGTAACAGATTTTGGAATTGCGACAGCTACAAGTGCAACAACAATTACACATACAAATTCAGTACTCGGTTCGGTGCATTACTTATCACCAGAACAAGCGCGCGGTGGGATAGCAAATAAACAATCAGATATTTATTCCCTAGGGATTGTTATGTTTGAGTTGTTAACAGGAAGACAACCGTTTTCTGGCGAATCTGCTGTTGCTATAGCTTTAAAACATTTACAAAGTGAAATTCCGTCTCCAAAAAGATGGAATGAAAATATTCCGCAAAGTGTCGAAAATATTATATTAAAGGCAACTGCAAAAGATCCGTTTCATCGGTATCAATCTGCCAATGCGATGAAACGCGATATTGAAACTGCACTATATCCAGAGAGGATAAATGAGCAGCCATTTTACATACCGGAAGATATGGAAGCGACAAAAGCGATTCCGATTATTCAACAAGAACAATTATTCGAAAATGTAACTGATGAAACAATTGTTTTAAAAGGAAGTAAAGTGGATGAACAGACAAGAAAAGAAGAAACGGATTTAAATAAGAAGAAAAAACGAAGTAATAAATGGCTCAAAATTTTAATTACAACATTTTTACTTTTAGCGATTGGAATAACGTTAGCGCTTACTGTTATTCCGGGATTCTTTATTCCAAAAGATGTAAAAGTCCCTGATGTGGCTGGTATGAAGTATACGACAGCAGTAAATACATTAGTTGAAAAGGGTTTTGAGATTACGGAACCTAACATTGTATATACAGATGATGTTGAAGTCGGTGATGTGATAAAAACAGACCCTGTGGCAGGAAGAGTCGTGAAAGAAAATTCTAAAATTACTATCTATCAATCAGGTGGAAAAAAGAAAAGTAAGATGAGTGATCTTACAGGAAAAGATTTTGAGAGTGTAAGGACTGAATTAGAAGAAAAATATAAACAAGTTACAATAAATTATATTGAAAATGATAGACCAAAAGGTGAAATCGTAGAGCAAATCCCGACGCCTGATCAAATGGTAGTAGAGGCGGAACAAGAACTGAAAATTTGGGTAAGTAAAGGTCCTTATCAAATTAGATCTGGTGATTTTTCAGGATGGACTGAAAATAGCGTAAATGGTTATTTGAATGAGAGAAAACTAACTCCAGATATAAAAAGAGAGTATTCCGATACTGTTGATAAAGGACTTGTAATGTCTCAATCTCCAAAACCAGGAACGCCGTTAAAAGAAGGTGATAAGGTGACGATTATCATCTCAGAGGGTCCTAAGCCGAAAGTAACGAAAACAGTGAAAGTGGATAATATTTCCATTCCGTATGAATCTTCTATAATAGGTGAGAAAAAACCGCAAACGATAGAAATTTATAAAGAAGATATGCAACAAAAAATGGATAGACCAATTGAAACTAGAACAATTTCAGAGTCGGCAACTATTTCATTAGAATTTGTAATTCAAGAAGGTACAAAAGGACACTATAAAATTGTACGAGATGGTGTAACGATTATCGATAAAGAAGTACCATATCCAACTCAATAATAATGAATTCCATCTTCTTCCAGAGAGGATGGAATGTATTACTCTTGCCTGTTATGCTGTCTACATATAGTGGATTGTATAACAGGCAAAAATATATGATTCAAAAAGCTATAAAAGTGATACTGTTATAAATAATATTTTAAATTTGATGGTAGATTAAATATATTAAATTGTATATATGACGGGTTTTGAAATCATTATTTAAAATTCAATATTAATTACAGCTTCACTTTATACAAAATAAAGGAGAATTATATGCCAGAAGGAAAAATTGTAAAAGCTCTAAGTGGGTTTTATTATGTGCAGCATGAAGAAGGGATTACACAATGTCGTGGGCGTGGTGTGTTTAGAAAAAATAAAATTACACCACTGGTAGGAGATCAGGTTGTCTTTCAAGCTGATAATCCAAGTGAAGGATATGTGCTTGAAGTATTTGATCGGAAAAATGAACTTGTTAGGCCTCCTATTGCTAATGTTGATCAAGCAATTCTTGTTTTCTCTGCAGTAGAACCAGATTTTAATCCAGGACTGTTAGATCGATTTTTAGTGCTGATTGAATATCATAACATTAAGCCGATTATTTGCATTAGTAAGATGGATTTAGTGGATGAAAAAATGAAAGTGACTGTTGAATCTTATGCAAATGACTATCGTGAGATGGGATATGATGTATTATTTACTTCTATAAATACATCGGAAAGTATTGATATTTTAAAACCATTCTTAGAAGGTTGTGTTTCTGTCGTTGCAGGGCAATCTGGTGTTGGGAAATCTTCCATGCTTAACGTTTTACGTCCAGAGTTAGAACTGAAAACGAATGATATTTCCTCGCATTTAGGGCGCGGGAAACATACGACAAGACACGTAGAATTAATTGCGATTGGAAGCGGACTAGTTGCAGATACACCTGGTTTTAGTTCACTTGATTTCATAGATATAGAAGTAGAAGATCTTACATATTGTTTTCCAGAGTTGAAAGAAGCGAGCCAATACTGTAAATTTAGAGGGTGTACACATCTTTCTGAACCGAAATGTGCTGTGAAGGCAGCGGTTGAAGAGGGGAAGATTACAGAATATCGTTATAAGAATTACAAACAATTCGTAGAAGAAATTAGAGAGAGAAAGCCGAGGTATTAGTTATGATTAAAATTGCACCATCGATCTTATCAGCAGATTTTTCAAAACTAGGGGAAGAAATTAAAGATGTAGAAAAAGGCGGAGCGGATTACATTCACGTCGATGTAATGGATGGACATTTCGTGCCAAATATTACGATTGGACCATTAATTGTAGAAGCGATCCGTCCGATTACATCGTTACCATTAGATGTACATTTAATGATTGAAAATCCTGATAACTATATCCCAACTTTCGCAAAAGCGGGAGCGGATATTATTACTGTTCATGTAGAGGCGTGCCCTCATTTACATCGTACAATTCAGTTAATTAAATCTCATGGTATTAAAGCGGGAGTTGTATTAAATCCGCATACGCCAGTTTCAGTGATTGAACATGTATTAGAAGATATCGATATGGTATTACTTATGACAGTAAATCCTGGATTTGGTGGACAGAAATTTATCCATTCTGTATTACCGAAAATTAAACAAGTTGCAGAAATGGTTAAAGAGCGCAATCTAGAAGTAGAAATTGAAGTTGATGGTGGTGTAAACGCTGAAACAGCACGACTTTGTGTAGAAGCAGGAGCAAATGTACTTGTAGCTGGATCAGCAGTATACAATCAAAAAGACCGCGGTGAAGCAATTCGTATCATTCGTGGATAATGAATGAACGAGTCTTTATCCCAGTGAATTTTCTAGTGTAGTAAGTTTTCACTATGTATAAAGGATAGAGAAAAAATATGTAAAAAGGCAATCTACCGAATGGCAGATTGCCTTTTTACAATAGAAGGGGAAGAAAACATGATTATTCATATTTTAGCGGGAGGACCTGCGGAATATTTAGTAGATTTTTCTCGATATGAAAATGAGAACGTAGTGTGGGCGGCAGTTGATAGAGGAGTATATCGTTTATTAAAAAGAGGAATTACTCCAGCTGTTGCGTTTGGAGATTACGATTCGGTTACTGAAGAGGAATTAGTATGGATGGGACAACAAACAAATGAGTTACATATTGTTCCTCGTGAAAAAGATCAAACAGATTTAGAAATTGCGATTAACTGGGCGTTAGAACAAAATCCGAAATTAATTCGTATTTTTGGTGCTACCGGCGGAAGGTTGGATCACGGTTTAGCGAATATACAGATGCTTTTAAAAGGGTTAGAAGTAGGAATAGAAATGTGTATTGTAGACAATAAAAATGAAATAAGCGTGAAAAAAGTGGGTACACATATAATTGAAGAAAATAAAAATTTCCCTTATGTATCTTTTGTACCGGTTACTGAAATAGTGGAAGGGATTACATTACTTGGTTTTAAGTATCCTCTAACTAATAAAACAATAGAATGGGGATCAACACTTTGTATTAGTAATGAACTCGTTGAGGAAAAAGGTACTTTTTCATTTACTTCTGGCATATTAATGGTGATAAGAAGCACTGATTGAAGAAACAATTTTGCTCCTTACATCATATAGTGAACAAGTGGAGTAATGGGGATTAGGAGGGAAACCATGAGATTTTATACAATTAAGTTACCTAAATTTCTTGGTGGAATTGTTCGTGCCATGTTAAATACCTTCAAAAAAGATTAAAAAAAGCACCTATTACCGGTGCTTTTTTCATTAGTATAGTAAAAAAAGAGCCTAGCGGCTCTTTTTTTTATTATTAAACACGTTCGATTTTGCCAGATTTTAATGCTCTAGCAGAAACGTAAACACGTTGAACTTTTCCGTCAATGCGTACGCGAACTTTTTGAAGGTTAGCGCCCCACTTACGTTTTGTAGCGTTCATTGCGTGAGAACGAGAGTTACCAGAACGAGCTTTTCTTCCAGTAATAGCACAAACACGAGCCATTTATATTTCCCTCCCTTGATACCTTACCATACGTAATTTTTCAATGTTAGTCTTTTATGCGATGCTAAAAACACTACTATAATTTAACACAACTAAAAAGAGAATGCAACACTGTAGAAAAAAGAAATCAAGAAAAATTACTTGACACTATATGCCAATGAAGAAAAGTTGAAATCAAGAAAAATTGCTTGACATATTATAGTGGTACATGTTGTATAATAACAATGGACTATTTTGCTCATCATAAAAAATGTGATTTAAAACATAAAATATGAGAGTGAAAAGAAAGAACGATGGAATTTTCTTTAAAAAGATTATATGATAGTAACTAAAGTAGTCTAACTCACTTTCACCATTTATGAAGGGGGAAAACGAGATGTCAATTGAAATTAAAACGAAGTACGGTCAAATTGATATTAGTACAGATGTAATTGCAACAATTGCTGGAGGTGCCGCGGTAGATTGCTACGGTATCGTAGGTATGGCATCAAAAAATCAGTTAAAAGATGGATTAACAGACATTTTACGAAAAGAAAACTTCACTAGAGGTGTTATTGTTCGTAAAGATGAAGATGAAGTACATATTGATATGTATATTATTGTGAGCTATGGTACGAAAATTTCAGAAGTAGCACATAACGTGCAGACGAAAGTGAAATATACATTAGATCAAACTGTAGGACTAGCAGTAGATTCTGTAAACATCTACGTACAAGGAGTTAAAGTAATAAACTTGTAATGTGCATTAAGGAGGAAAATCTGTGTCAATTCAAAAAATTGATGGAAAACGTTTATCACAAATGATCATTCAAGGAGCGAATAATTTAACAAATAATGTTCAGCTTGTTGATGCATTAAACGTATTTCCAGTTCCAGATGGCGATACCGGTACAAACATGAACTTATCCATGACTTCAGGCGCACGTGAAGTGAAAGCAAATCCTTCACAACATGCTGGTAAAGTCGGCGTAAGTTTAGCCAAAGGATTATTAATGGGAGCTCGTGGTAACTCTGGAGTTATTTTATCTCAGTTGTTCCGTGGTTTCTCGAAATCCATTGAACAAAAAGAAGAATTAACAACAGTTGATTTTGCTGCAGCTTTAGAGGCTGGAGTAGAGGCGGCTTACAAAGCGGTTATGAAACCGATTGAAGGAACGATTTTAACGGTTGCTAGAGAAACGGGGAAATATGCAGTAACAGTTGCGAAAAAACAGCGCGACTTTGTTTTGTTTATGGAAGACGTTGTGAAAGAAGCAAATGCATCGTTAAATCGTACGCCAGATTTATTACCTGTATTAAAACAAGTTGGCGTTGTAGATAGCGGTGGTAAAGGTCTTGTTGTTGTATACGAAGGATTTTTAGCTGACTTAAAAGGAGAAACAATTTCTTCTGATGCGCCGATGCAACCATCTATGAATGAAATGGTGCGCGCAGAACATCACCGTAGTGTACAAAGCCAATTGAGTACAGAAGATATTAAGTATGGATATTGTACGGAGTTCATGGTGAAATTAGAGGATGAAAAAGTGAAAGAACATAATTTCTCTGAACAAAAATTCCGTGAAGATATTAGTGTATATGGTGATTCTCTACTAGTTGTATCTGATGATGAAATTGTAAAAGTTCATATCCATGCAGAGCATCCTGGAGACGCTATGAACTATGGACAGCGTTACGGTAGTCTAATCAAAATTAAAGTAGAGAATATGCGTGAACAGCATACTGCTTTATTAGATGAGCCTGCTATGATGCCTGAGCCAACTAGCCAGTCTAAAGAGAAACAACCGTATGGTATCGTAACTGTAGCTATGGGATCTGGTATCAAAACTTTATTTGAGAGCATTGGCGCGACGAAAGTTATCGAAGGTGGCCAAACGATGAATCCAAGTACGGAGGATATTGTGAAGGCGATTGAAGAAGCGAATGCCGAAAAAATCATTATTTTACCGAACAACGGGAATATTGTGATGGCAGCAGAACAAGCAGCATCAGTTGTGGATCAAGAAGTAATTGTAGTTCGTTCAAAAACAGTTCCTCAAGGTATGGCTGCAATGTTAGCGTTTAATCCAGTTGGAACGTTAGAAGAGAATGAAGAAAACATGAAAGAAGCTTTATCTCATGTGAAAACTGGTCAAATTACGTATGCTGTACGTGATACGGAAATTGATGGTGTAGCAATTCAAAAAGATGATTTCATGTGTATCGCAGATGGGAAAATCGTATCAACAAATGCTGAAAAAGTAGGAGCTGCGAAGCAATTACTAGAAGCACTTATTGATGAAGATTCTGAAATCGTAACGATTCTACAAGGTGAAGATGCAACTGACGAAGAAGTAGCTGCGCTAGTTGAATTTGTAGAAGAGAATTTTGAAGATGCAGAAGTAGAAGTACATGCTGGAAACCAACCAGTGTATTCTTTCATCTTCTCTGTAGAATAAGAAAAAATTCATTTTGGAAATGAATGGATTACTCACTTGCTAATGGATAAGAAGTAGTAATATGAAGTTTATTACTAGTTTTTATTCAAAAGGCTAGCATATTGAAGAAAGAAAAGAGCCTTGCTGCTAAAAGTGAGGCTCTTTTCTTTCGTGTTGCTTATGAGGGGTTTGAGTAGTTTCTCTTAGAATGCCTATGATAGAATATATAGGGTGAAAGAGAGCGATTACAGATGTCAATCATGTTAGTGGGTAATGAATAGAATGAATCAAAAAAATAATGTGACGGAGCGTGAGAATCTTGAATGAAGTTGTACAAGTTCCTGTTACGGATGTAAAGGGAATCGGAGGAGAAACATCTGAATTACTACACGAGATGGGAATTTATACAGTTTCTCATCTATTAGAACATTTTCCGTACCGTTATGAAGATTATGCGATGAAAGATCTTGCTGAAGTAAAGCATGATGAACGTGTAACAGTTGAGGGGAAAGTTCATAGTGCTCCTTTGCTGCAATATTATGGGAAGAAGAAGTCGCGTCTTACGGTTCGTGTCCTCGTCGGTCGTTATTTAATTACAGCGGTATGTTTTAATAGGCCGTACTATAAGCAGAAGTTAAATTTAGATGAAACGGTAACGATTACTGGTAAATGGGATCAGCACCGTCAAACGATTGCGGTATCAGAGCTTCATTTTGGACCAGTTGTACGTCAACAAGAAGTAGAGCCTGTATACTCAGTGAAAGGGAAACTTACAGTAAAACAGATGCGCCGTTTTATTGCACAAGCGTTAAAGGAGTATGGAGACTCTATAGTCGAAGTGTTACCTGATGGATTGCTAAGTCGGTATAAATTATTGCCGCGTTATGAAGCGCTTCGGGCGTTGCATTTTCCAACAGGGCAGGAAGATTTAAAACAAGCACGTCGCCGTTTTGTATATGAGGAATTTTTCTTATTTCAGCTGAAAATGCAAACATTACGGAAAATGGAGAGGGAAAATTCGAAAGGGACGAAAAAAGAAATTCCTTTAGCCGAATTGCAAGAGTTTATCGATGCACTTCCGTTTCCATTAACTGGTGCGCAACGCCGGGTTGTAGATGAAATTATGAAAGATATGACATCTCCTTATCGGATGAATCGTCTGTTGCAAGGTGATGTAGGTTCTGGGAAAACAGTTGTTGCAGCAATTGGCCTTTATGCAGCGAAATTAGCACATTATCAAGGTGCTTTAATGGTTCCTACAGAAATTTTAGCAGAGCAACATTATCAATCGCTCGCAGAGACGTTCTCGTACTTTGGTATGAAGGTTGAATTGTTAACAAGTTCTGTTAAGGGTGTAAGGCGTCGAGAGATTTTGGCGAAATTAGAACAAGGAGAAATAGATATCCTTGTCGGAACACATGCTTTAATTCAAGATGAAGTTATCTTTCATAGGTTAGGTCTCGTTATTACTGATGAACAACATCGATTTGGTGTAGCGCAGCGACGAGTTTTAAGGGAGAAAGGTGAAAGTCCAGACGTATTATTTATGACGGCGACCCCAATTCCGCGTACGTTAGCAATTACTGCATTTGGAGAGATGGATGTTTCTATAATCGATGAGATGCCAGCTGGTAGAAAGGTAATTGAAACATACTGGGCAAAACATGATATGTTAGACCGTGTTCTTGGTTTTGTAGAGAAAGAGATAAAAAAAGGAAGACAAGCATATGTAATTTGTCCCCTTATTGAAGAATCTGAGAAACTTGATGTCCAAAATGCAATCGACTTGCATAGTATGCTGACGCATCATTATCAAGGGAAATGTCAAGTCGGATTAATGCATGGAAGATTATCATCTCAAGAAAAAGAAGAGATAATGGGACAATTTAGTGAAAATAAAGTGCAAATTCTTGTGTCGACAACAGTTGTTGAAGTAGGTGTGAACGTACCGAATGCGACTGTAATGGTTATTTATGACGCGGAGCGTTTCGGTTTATCACAGCTCCATCAGCTCAGAGGGCGTGTTGGACGTGGTAGTGAACAATCATATTGTTTATTAATCGCGGATCCAAAATCGGAAACGGGAAAAGAGCGAATGCGTATTATGACCGAAACGAATGATGGATTTGTATTGTCAGAAAAAGATTTAGAGTTAAGAGGTCCTGGAGATTTCTTTGGAAGTAAGCAAAGTGGTTTACCAGAATTCAAGGTTGCTGATATGGTACATGATTATCGAGCGTTAGAAACAGCTAGACAAGATGCGGCGTTACTAGTAGATTCAGAAGCATTTTGGCACAATGATCAATATGCATCGCTGCGTACGTATCTTGATGGGACGGGTGTGTTCCAGGGAGAGAAGCTCGATTAAAGGGGGGCAACAAAAGTTTTTGTTGCATTCTACTTTTAATGATTATATACTACTGTTAGTACCTAGTCATAAAAATGGATGGTGCGGTATGAAAAAAAGAAGAAGTAAAAAAGAAAGACAAAAATTATTACAACAAACTATAGAAACGAATCCTTTTATTACGGATGAAGATTTAGCAGAAAAATTTCAAGTGAGTATACAAACCGTACGTCTTGATCGTATGGAATTATCTATTCCTGAATTAAGAGAAAGAATAAAACATGTAGCTACAAAGCAACATGAAGAAGATGTGAAATCTTTACCGTTAGAAGAGGTTGTCGGAGAAATTATCGATATAGAATTAGATAGACATGCGATTTCTATCTTTGAAGTGAAGGTAGAACATGTATTTAAAAGAAATCAAATTGCCCGTGGGCATCATTTGTTTGCACAAGCAAACTCACTAGCTGTTGCGGTTATTGATGAAGAATTAGCTTTAACTGCAAAGTCTACCATTCGATATATTCGACCTGTAAAATTAGGGGAGCGTGTTGTTGCAAAAGCGCGCGTTGAAGATGTAGAGAATGATAAAGGACGGACGGTTGTCAAAGTGCGTAGCTTTGTTGGGGAAGAACTTGTTTTCGCAGGCACTTTTGAAATGTATCGATCTAGTAATTATAGTGAGGAAGGTAACAACTTATGAAAATCGCAATAGATGCAATGGGCGGCGATCATGCTCCAAAGGCTGTCGTATTAGGAGCAATGAAAGCTATTAAGGAATATTCTGATTTACATATTACGTTAGTAGGGAAAGAAGAGGAAATTCGTCAATACTTAACGAGTGAAGAACGAATTACTATACTTCATACAGATGAAAAAATCGAATCGACAGATGAACCAGTAAGAGCGGTTCGTCGAAAAAAACAAGCTTCAATGGTACTAGCAGCGCAGCAAGTGAAAGACGGCGTAGCAGATGCTTGTATATCAGCTGGTAATACAGGAGCTTTAATGGCAGCTGGGTTGTTTGTTGTAGGTCGTATGGAAGGAATTGAGCGACCAGCTTTATCCCCTACAATGCCAACTGTTGATGGAGAAGGTTTTGTTATGTTAGATGTTGGAGCGAACGTTGATGCGAAACCAATTCATTTATATCAATATGCAGTAATGGGATCTGTATACGCTGAGAAAGTAAGAGGAATTAAAAATCCTCGCGTTGGACTTTTAAACGTTGGAACAGAGGATGGCAAAGGGAACGAGCTTTCAAAACAAGTCTTTACAATGCTTAAGGATGCCCCAATTAATTTCGTTGGGAACGTTGAATCAAGAGATTTATTGCAAGGTGTAGCAGATGTTGTTGTATGTGATGGTTTTACAGGTAATGTAGCGCTGAAATCACTAGAAGGAACAGCACTTGCATTATTCTCTATGTTAAAAGAGCAGTTAATGAGTTCATTTACGAGCAAATTAGCAGCAGCGGTATTAAAGCCAAAACTTATGGTATTAAAAGATAAAATGGATTATTCGGAGTATGGAGGAGCGGCATTATTTGGATTGAAAGCTCCTGTCATTAAGGCTCACGGTTCTTCAAATGATCAATCAATATTTAGTGCGATTCGTCAAACGAGAGAAATGGTAGCGAAAGAAGTTATTTCTACTATTTCAAGCGTAATGGAGAAAGAGCCACTCCAATAAGAGGAGGATTTGAGATGGGAAAACTAGCATTTCTTTTTCCGGGCCAAGGTTCACAGGCAGTTGGAATGGGTAAACAGTTAGCAGAGAATAATAAAGAGGTTGCAGATGTGTTTGCAAAAGCAGATGAGGTGTTGCAAGATTCACTTTCAGAAGTGATTTTTGAAGGGCCGCAGGAAAAGCTTACGTTAACGACAAATGCACAGCCTGCTTTATTAACAACGAGTTTTGCTATTTTGACAGCTTTAAAAGAGTATGATATTACACCAGACTTTGTCGCAGGTCATAGTTTAGGTGAATATAGCGCTCTTGTAGCAGCGGGTGCATTAACTTTTGAGGATGCTGTATATGCTGTAAGGAAGCGCGGGGAATATATGGAAGAAGCTGTTCCTGGCGGAGGAGGTGCAATGGCGGCTATTTTAGGTGCTGATCCACATATGCTGAAACAAGTTACAGAAGAAGTAACAAGTGAAGGATATGCAGTGCAAATCGCTAATATGAATAGCACGAAGCAAATTGTGATTTCTGGAACAAAACAAGGAGTAGAGATTGCTTCTCAAAGAGCGAAAGAAAATGGCGCAAAGAGAGCAATTCCACTTAAGGTAAGTGGGCCATTCCACTCTTCGCTTATGAAGCCAGCAGCGGAGAAATTCCAAAGTGTCTTAAATGAAATTACAATTCAAGATACGAATATTCCAGTTATCGCAAATGTAACAGCAGACATTATTACAAGTGGTGCAGATATTCAAGAAAAGCTAATCGAACAGCTCTACTCGCCTGTCTTATGGTACCCGTCCATTGAATACATGGTGGATCAAGGAGTAGATACATTTATTGAGATTGGACCTGGGAAAGTACTTGCTGGACTTATGAAGTCGATTGATTCATCAGTGAAAGCATATGCGATATACGATGAAGAGACATTAAAAGATACCATTTCAAATTTGAGAGGAGAAAACTGATGTTAAAAGGGAAAGTAGCATTAGTAACTGGTGCTTCACGTGGAATTGGTTGTGCGATTGCGATTGATTTAGCGAAACAAGGAGCAAATGTTGTAGTAAATTATGCTGGTAATGAGCAAAAGGCAAATGAAGTAGTTGATGAAATAAAGAAATTAGGTTCGAATGCAATTGCAGTAAGAGCAGATGTTGCAAATGCTGAAGACGTTACAAATATGGTGAAACAAACTGTAGACACATTTGGACAAGTTGATATTCTTGTAAATAATGCAGGTGTAACAAAAGATAATTTATTAATGCGTATGAAAGAAGAAGAATGGGATACAGTTATTAATACAAACCTAAAAGGTGTATTCTTATGTACGAAGGCAGTATCTCGATATATGATGCGTCAACGTAATGGACGTATTATTAATATCGCTTCCGTTGTTGGTGTAACAGGTAATCCAGGACAAGCAAACTATGTTGCTGCTAAAGCGGGTGTAATTGGATTAACAAAAACATCGGCAAAAGAGTTAGCGAGCCGCAATATTACTGTAAATGCAATTGCTCCTGGATTTATTGCGACAGATATGACAGATGTATTAGATGAAAATATAAAAGCTGAAATGTTAAAATTAATTCCTGCAGCTAAGTTTGGTGAAGCACAAGATATCGCAAATGCTGTAACATTTTTTGCTTCTGATCAAAGCAAATATATTACAGGTCAAACGTTAAATGTTGATGGCGGTATGGTAATGTAATAAAAGAATCGATTTCAGCTAGTTTTTTTGGATAATATTTAATATAATATTTGAGGGGAGGTGAATGGAATGGCAGATGTTTTAGAGCGTGTAACAAAAATCATCGTTGATCGTTTAGGAGTAGAAGAAACTGAAGTAGTACCAGCTGCAAGCTTCAAGGAAGATTTAGGAGCAGACTCCCTAGATGTAGTAGAACTTGTAATGCAATTAGAAGACGAATTCGAAATGGAAATTTCTGATGAAGATGCTGAAAAGATTGCTACTGTTGGCGATGCTGTGACTTACATAGAGAGTCATCTATAATGCTTGAATGAAGTCCCGTTTTTTAGCGGGGCTTCTCGGCTTATATCTGGAGGGACCTATGCCGTACCGAAAATATAGAGAAAAAAAATACGAAACAAAATATCGTGAAGCGTTTAAAGTATTTCAAGAAAAGATAGGTATTACGTTTACAGATGAAAAATTATTGATTCAAGCATTTACGCATTCATCGTATGTGAATGAGCATCGAAAAAAACCGCATGAAGACAATGAGCGTCTCGAGTTTCTTGGAGATGCAGTATTGGAACTTACTGTATCGCAGTATCTGTTTCAAAAATATCCGACAATGAGCGAAGGAGAGTTAACAAAACTACGTGCAGCTATTGTATGTGAACCATCTCTTGTTCGTTTTGCAAACGAGTTGTCATTTGGTAGCCTTGTTTTATTAGGAAAAGGTGAGGAAATGACAGGTGGACGTGAACGACCAGCTTTATTAGCGGATGTCTTTGAAGCGTTTATTGGTGCTCTTTATCTTGATCAAGGGCTAGAAACAGTATGGGGATTCTTAAAAGAAATTGTATACCCTAAAATTAATGAAGGTGCTTTTTCTCATGTGATGGATTATAAGAGTCAATTACAAGAGTTGATTCAGCGTGATGGTAGTGGCAGTGTTGAGTATCAAATTTTGCAAGAAAAAGGCCCGGCTCACAATCGAGAATTTGTGTCACGTGTTACGTTAAATAACGTGGCTTTAGGTCTTGGTAGTGGCAAGTCGAAAAAAGAAGCAGAGCAACAAGCTGCTGCAGAAGCTTTGAAAAAGTTAAAAGAGCAACGATAAGGAATCCCCCTTTGAATGAGGGGGATTCCTTGTGCATAGAATGAAACTTTCCTTTTAATTGTGAATAAAAGGAAGGTGAATCCGTATAATAGCTTATTTTTGTATAAACAACATTTATAGCAACGGAGAATAGGAGGAAGGCCTTTCGTGTTTTTAAAAAGATTAGAAATAGCAGGATTTAAGTCTTTTGCTGAGCGTGTATCTGTTGATTTTGTCCCAGGTGTAACGTCTGTAGTAGGACCTAATGGAAGCGGGAAAAGTAATATTACTGATGCCATTCGCTGGGTACTTGGTGAACAATCTGCAAAATCATTACGTGGTGCAAAGATGGAAGATATTATTTTTGCAGGCAGTGATACGAGAAGAGCAGTTAATGTTGCTGAAGTAACAATAACTTTAAATAATGAAGATCAACGTTTACCGATTGAATATAATGAGGTGTGTGTAACACGTCGTGTATCTCGTTCTGGTGATAGTGATTTTTATATTAATAAACAATCATGTAGATTGAAAGATATTATTGATTTATTTATGGACTCTGGTATGGGAAGAGAAGCTTTTTCGATTATTAGCCAGGGGAAAGTTGAAGAGATTTTAAGTAGTAAATCAGAAGAACGTCGTGGTGTATTTGAAGAAGCTGCGGGAGTACTGAAATACAAACTTCGTAAAAAGAAAGCTGAAGGGAAACTAGCAGACACACAAGAAAACTTAAATCGTGTACAAGATATAATTCACGAATTAAGTAGTCAAGTAGAACCTTTAGAAAGACAAGCTTCTATTGCGAAAGATTATCTCGAGAAAAAAGAAGAATTAGAGAAAGTAGAAGCGGCACTTATTGTACATGAAATTGAAGAATTACATGAGAAATGGGAAGCGCTTCGAAATCAGTTTGGGCATAATAAAAACGAAGAAGCTAAAATGTCAACGAATTTACAAAAAGGTGAAGAAGAGCTTGAGGAATTACGAGGACAATTACAAGCGGTAGATGAGTCTGTAGATTCCTTACAAGAAGTACTTCTTCTTTCTAGTAAAGAACTAGAAAAACTAGAAGGACAGCGTGAGCTATTAAAAGAGAGAAAGCAAAATGCAACGACGCATTGTGCGCAACTCGAACAGTTAATTGTTGAATTAACAGAGAAAGCTACAAGTTATGATGGTGAAATTGAATCAAGTACAGAAGTGCTGATGCAATTTGTAAATCAAGTGAAAGAGTTGGAGACAAAATTGCATGATAATGAGCGATTGCTTGCAACTTTTGCTGACAATTTAGAGGAACAAATTGAGAATTTAAAAGGTGACTATATTGAACTTTTAAATCAACAAGCTAGTCATCGCAATGAGTTATCTATGATTGAAGAACAATCTAAACAACAAAACTCTAAAAATGAACGCCTTGATGAAGAAAATGCGAAATATGTAGAAATGCGTATGGAAATCACAGCGAAAAAGACGAAACTTGTGGAAAGTTATGAACAAGTGAAAGAAAAAGTAGCTGGTATCCTTTCGAATATACAAAAGACAGAAGCGGCACTTGGGAAATGCAAGGCGCAGTATAGTGAAAATGAAACAAAACTGTATCAAGCGTATCAATTTGTACAACAGGCACGTTCTCGAAAAGAAATGCTAGAAGAGATGCAAGAAGACTACTCTGGTTTCTATCAAGGGGTACGTGAAGTATTAAAAGCTAGAGAAAATAGGTTGCAAGGTATCGAGGGTGCTGTTGCAGAACTGCTAACGGTACCGAAAGAATATGAAATTGCAATAGAAATTGCTCTAGGTGCAGCGATGCAGCATATTGTCGTACAAAAAGAAGAACATGCTCGTGATGCAATTGCGTTTTTAAAACAAAATAAACATGGACGAGCAACGTTTTTACCGCAAGCTGTTATTAAAGGTAGATCGTTATCATTTGAGCAATTACGTATTGTAAATCAACACCCATCGTTTGTAGGTGTGGCGGCAGAACTTGTGCAATATAACAATAAATATGAAAATGTAGTTTCAAATTTATTAGGTACTGTTATTGTTGCAAAAGATTTACGCGGAGCGAATGAGTTGGCGAAACAACTGCAATATCGTTATCGCATTGTAACAATCGAAGGTGATGTAGTGAACCCTGGTGGTTCTATGACAGGTGGAGCGGTAAAACAGGCGAAATCTTCTTTATTAGGACGTCAACGTGAATTAGAAGAGTGGACGAACAAGTTAACTGATATGGAAGAAAAAACAACGAAGTTAGAGAACTTTGTTAAAGCCGTAAAACAAGAGATTCAAGAAAAAGAAGTACAAATACGCGAACTAAGGCAAGCTGCAGAAGCAGAGCGTGTAGATGAACAGAAATTAAGAGAAGAAATTAATCGTCTAGAATTAGAAGAACACCGTATTAATGATCGCTTATCTATTTACGATTTAGAGATTGAAGGCTTCTTACAAGATCAAGTGAAAATACAAGGGCGTACAGAAGAGCTAGAAAAGATTTTAGCGACTCTTCAAGCAGAGATTACAGAATTAGATAGCAAAATCGCAGCTTTAACAAAACAAAAAAGTGAGCAGCATTCTTCGAAAGAAAAAGTTCAAAAAGAAATGACTGAATTAAAAGTGTTAGCGGCTGAAAAGCAACAACGCTTATCTAATCAGAAAGAAAAAGTTGAACGATTGACAAAGGAAAAAGAAGAAACGGATGCAACGCTTGTCAAAACGAAAGAGGATTTAGCATTCTTAAAACAAGAAATGACATCGAATTCAAGTGGTGAAGAACAAATTACGAATATGATTGAGAAGAAAGCATATGATCGTAATCAAACTTCAGAGTTAATTCGCTCTCGTCGTGAACAACGTGTATCTTTACAAGAGAGAGTAGAACATTTAGAGCGTAATCTGAAAGAAACAACAGGTAAACATAAATACATTCTTGAGATGTTGAAAGATCAAGAAGTAAAAATAAACCGACTTGATGTAGAGTTAGAAAATAGATTACAACATTTACGTGAAACATATACGATTTCATTTGAAGCAGCAAAACTGAAGTATACAATGACGATGCCTGCCGAGGATGCACGTAAAAAGGTGAAACTAATTAAACTATCCATCGAAGAGCTAGGAACAGTAAACTTAGGAGCAATTGATGAGTATGAGCGTGTAGCAGAGCGCCATACATTCTTACTAGAGCAAAAAGATGACCTAGAAGAAGCGAAAACGACATTGCACCAACTAATTACTGAAATGGATGAAGAAATGAAAAAACGCTTTTCTACTACGTTTGAAGGAATTCGAATGGAGTTTCAATCGGTATTCTCTGAATTATTTGGAGGCGGTAGAGCGGATTTAGTCATGACGAATCCAGAAGACTTATTAAATACGGGTATTGATATTGTAGCGCAACCACCAGGGAAGAAACTGCAAAACTTAGGTTTACTGTCAGGTGGAGAGCGTGCTTTAACAGCAATTGCGCTGTTGTTTGGTATTTTAAAAGTGCGCCCAGTCCCATTCTGTGTACTAGATGAGGTAGAGGCGGCTCTTGATGAGGCGAATGTTGCCCGTTTTGCCCAGTATTTAAAGAAATTTAGTGATGAGACACAGTTTATTGTAATTACACATAGAAAAGGTACAATGGAAGAGTCTGACGTATTGTACGGTGTAACAATGCAAGAGTCAGGGGTATCTAAACTTGTTTCGGTTCGTTTAGATGATGGAGAAGAACTAGTTGCAAGCAAATAGGAAGGATGGGACAGTATGAGCTTTTTTAAAAAATTAAAAGAAAAAATTTCAAAACAAACAGATACGGTAACAGAGAAATTTAAACAAGGATTAGAAAAAACGAGAAATTCGTTTGCAGATAAAGTAAATGATTTGGTCTTTCGTTACCGTAAAGTAGATGAAGATTTTTTCGAAGAATTAGAAGAAATTTTAATCGGTGCAGATGTTGGTGTTTCGACAGTAATGGAATTAATTGATCAATTGAAAGAAGAAGTGCAACGTCGTAACATTCAAGACCCAAGAGAAGTACAAGCTGTTATTTCGGAAAAATTAATAGAAATTTATAAAGGTGACAGCGATTTTACTAATGAAATTAATATGCAAAAGGATGGCTTGACAGTTGTTTTATTTGTTGGTGTTAATGGTGTAGGTAAAACGACAACAATTGGTAAGATGGCTCATAAGTTTAAATCAGAAGGTAAGTCTGTCTTATTGGCGGCAGGAGATACATTCCGTGCTGGAGCGATTGAACAATTAGAAGTATGGGGCGATCGTGTTGGTGTAGAAGTGATTAAACAAGGATCAGGGTCTGATCCAGCAGCGGTTATGTATGACGCTGTACAAGCTGCAAAAGCACGTAAAGTAGACGTATTACTATGTGATACAGCAGGACGTTTACAAAATAAAGTGAACTTAATGAAAGAGTTAGAGAAAGTAAAGCGTGTAATTGAGCGCGAAGTACCAGGAGCTCCTCATGAAGTATTACTTGTAATTGATGCTACAACAGGACAAAACGGTTTAAGTCAAGCGAAAACATTCCGTGAAGCAACGAATGTTACTGGTATTGTTTTAACGAAGTTAGATGGTACTGCTAAAGGTGGTATTGTATTAGCGATTCGAAACGAAATGGATGTACCGGTGAAATTCGTTGGATTAGGGGAGCAAATGGATGATCTGCAACAGTTTGATCCAGAACAATATGTGTATGGTTTATTCGCGAACTTAGTAGAAACAGAAGAAGTATAAGTGAAAGAAGCGGTATTTTCCGCTTCTTTTTCTATAAAAATATGTGATGTTAAGAAAAAAACTTGACACTCTTTTGTACTCCATGTAAACTAATTCATGTAAAGGGAAATCACTTAACAAAGGATGATCCAACATGCTCGAAAAAACAACGAGAATGAACTATTTATTTGATTTTTATCAATCGTTGTTAACGCAAAAACAGAGAAGTTATATGTCGCTTTATTATCTAGATGATTTATCTCTTGGTGAAATTGCGGAAGAATTTGATGTAAGTCGCCAAGCCGTGTATGATAACATTAAACGGACTGAAGCGATGCTTGAAGAATATGAAGATAAATTAGTATTACTTCAAAAGTTTCAAGAGCGACAGCGACTTGTTGCAAAGCTAAAACAGCTAATCAGCGAAGAAGAGCATGTGAATGAAGAAATGAAACAAGTTGTTGAAGCTATCGAAAAATTAGATTAGGAGGGCGGCAATATGGCATTTGAAGGATTAGCCGACCGACTTCAACAGACAATGCAAAAAATCCGCGGCAAAGGAAAAGTTTCTGAAGCCGATGTGAAAGAAATGATGAGAGAAGTTCGTCTAGCTCTTTTAGAAGCGGACGTTAACTTTAAAGTAGTAAAAGATTTTGTAAAGCGTGTGTCTGAACGTGCTGTCGGACAAGATGTAATGAAAAGTTTGACACCTGGACAACAAGTAATTAAAGTCGTACAGGAAGAACTTACAGAACTTATGGGCGGAGAGCAAAGCAAAATTGCTGTTGCTAATAAGCCACCGACTGTTATAATGATGGTTGGTCTGCAAGGTGCGGGTAAAACGACGACAACAGGTAAACTTGCGAATTTACTGCGTAAAAAGCATAATCGTAAACCAATGCTTGTTGCAGCGGATATTTACCGTCCAGCAGCTATTAAACAGCTTGAAACATTAGGGAAGCAATTGGACATGCCTGTATTCTCTTTAGGAGATCAAGTAAGTCCTGTTGAAATTGCGAAACAAGCGATTGCAAAAGCAAAAGAAGATCATCACGATTATGTTTTAATCGATACAGCAGGTCGCCTGCATATTGATGAAGAGCTAATGGATGAATTAGCGAAAGTGAAAGAAGTTGCGAAACCGGATGAAATTTTCCTTGTTGTCGATGCGATGACGGGACAAGACGCGGTAAATGTTGCACAAAGTTTCCATGAACAGTTAGGTTTAACAGGTGTTGTATTAACGAAATTAGATGGTGATACGCGCGGTGGTGCGGCATTATCTATTAAGGCGGTAACAAATACACCGATTAAATTTGCTGGTATGGGTGAAAAACTAGATGCAATTGAAGCGTTCCATCCAGAGCGTATGGCATCCCGTATTTTAGGGATGGGAGACGTCTTAACATTAATTGAAAAAGCGCAAGCTACAGTCGATGAAGAGAAAGCAAAAGAACTTGAGCAAAAAATGCGTACGCTTTCGTTTACGCTTGATGATTTCCTAGAACAACTTGGACAAGTGCGTCAACTTGGACCGCTTGACGAATTGTTAGGAATGCTTCCTGGTGCAAATAAAATTAAAGGGCTGAAAAATGCACAAGTTGATGAAAAACAAATTGGGCATATTGAGGCAATTATTCGTTCTATGACTAAATTAGAGCGAGAACAACCGGAAATAATCAATGCTAGTCGCAAAAAGCGCATTGCCAAAGGTAGCGGTACAACGGTACAAGAAATCAATCGTCTAATCAAGCAATTTGATGATATGAAAAAGATGATGAAGACGATGACGGGAATGCAAAAAGGTAAGAAAAAAGGACTAGGTGGATTGAAGTTTCCATTCATGTAAGGAAAAAAAGATGGCTCTGTTAAGAAAAAATACTTTACAAAGCAATAGTCTTTTTGCTAATATAATTATCTGTGTGAAATAAATTCGGAGGTGCTTTATAAATGGCAGTTAAAATTCGTTTAAAACGTATGGGAGCTAAAAAAACTCCTTTCTATCGTGTAGTTGTTGCAGATTCTCGTTCTCCTCGTGACGGACGTTTCATTGAGGAAATCGGTACTTACAATCCGGTTGCTCAACCAGCTGAAGTTAAGATCAACGAAGAAGCAGCATTAAAATGGTTAGGAAATGGTGCTAAACCATCTGATACAGTTCGTAACTTATTCTCTAACCAAGGTATCATGGAGAAATTCCACTTATCTAAACAAGGTAAGTAATTGAGGCAATGACTATGAAGAAGTTAGTCGAGACGATTGTCAAGCCTCTTGTCGATCATCCTGAAGATGTAAAAGTTACACAGGAACTTTACAACGGAGAGATAAAGTATCGATTAACTGTACATCCTGAGGATGTTGGAAAAGTCATTGGAAAGCAAGGGAAAGTTGCGAAAGCAATTCGAATGCTCTTGTATTCAGTGGGACATCATAATGATGAGAAAGTAACACTGGAAATTCAATAAACGTAAAAAGGGCGAGGAGTTAATTCCTCTCCCTTTTTTAACATTTAAAGAGAAATTGCATGTTCCATATGTGAAATGGAGATGCTTAAATTATATAGAAACCAGGGGTGACATACTGTTTATGACAAAGTGGTTTAATGTAGGGAAAATTGTAAATACTCATGGCGTAAGAGGAGAAATTCGTGTTATTTCTCGTACTGATTTTCCAGAAGAGCGATATAAAGTAGGAAACACTTTATACATATCGAATGAGAAAAGTACAGACTATCTTCCGGTGAAGATAACTTCTCATCGTCAACATAAGACATTTGATTTATTAACATTTGAAGGATACAACAATGTAGATGAAGTAGAGAAGTTCAAAGGTTCTTTAATAAAAGTACCAGAAGAGCAGTTAGGAGAACTAGCTGAAGGTGAATACTACTACCATGAAATTATTGGTTGCAGTGTTGTAACGGTGGAAGGAGAAGCGTTAGGAACAATAAAAGAAATTTTATCTCCTGGTGCAAATGATGTTTGGGTAATTAAACGTCCAAAAGGTCAAGATCTGTTAATTCCTTATATTGATGATGTTGTACTTCAAGTTAACATTGAGAATAAATTAGTAACCATTCATGTAATGGAAGGGTTGCTATAATGAAAATTGACATTTTAACATTGTTTCCAGATATGTTTACGGGTGTGTTTGGATCTTCAATTTTAAAGAAGGCACAAGAAAAAGAAGCGGTAGAGCTTCGTGTTGTCAATTTCCGCGATTATACAACGAGTAAGCATAATAGCGTAGATGATTATCCGTATGGTGGTGGCGCTGGGATGGTATTAACCCCTCAGCCTATTTTTGATGCTGTAGAAGATTTAACGAAAGAGACAGAGCGTAAACCGAGAGTTGTCTTAATGTGTCCACAAGGAGAGCGTTTTACGCAGAAGAAGGCAGAAGAGCTTGCAAAAGAAGAGCATGTTATTTTTGTGTGTGGTCATTATGAAGGTTACGATGAACGAATTCGTGAACATCTCGTAACAGATGAGATTTCTATTGGTGACTACGTATTAACGGGTGGAGAGTTAGCCTCTATGGTTATCACTGATAGTGTCGTACGTCTCTTGCCAGGAGTACTAGGAAATCATGCTTCACAAGTCGAGGATTCGTTTAGTACAGGTTTATTAGAGCATCCTCATTATACACGTCCAGCTGATTTTCGTGGTATGAAAGTGCCGGATGTATTAATGTCAGGAAATCATAAAAATATTGATGAATGGCGACATAAAGAATCACTACGTCGTACGTACACGCGTAGACCTGATTTATTGGAAGAACGAGAATTGTCTAAGCAAGAAAAGAAATGGCTAGAACAGATTAAAGAAGGCAAATAAGGGCTTGATATATTTTCTATTGCAACAGGCCTAGCAATATGCTATTATAACACTTGTGCTGCTGAAATCAGTGGCCGTATTAACGATGTTCCGCTGTAATTTATTTAGACTTTATAAGAGCATCTGTTTAAAGGAGAGAATTTAATATGCAACAATTAATCGCAGAAATTACAAAAGGCCAATTAAAAACTGACCTTCCTTCATTCCGTCCTGGAGACACTTTACGTGTACACGTAAAAGTAGTTGAGGGAACTCGTGAAAGAATTCAGCTTTTCGAAGGTGTTGTAATCAAACGTCGTGGTGGCGGAATCAGTGAAACATTCACAGTTCGTAAGATTTCTTACGGTGTAGGTGTTGAGCGTACATTCCCAGTTCACACGCCAAGAATCGCGAAAATCGAAGTACTTCGCCGTGGTAAAGTACGTCGTGCTAAGTTATACTACTTACGTAACCTTCGCGGTAAAAAAGCACGTATTAAAGAAATTCGATAAGACATGTATGGGAGCTTGTAAATGCACAAGCTCCCTTTTTCCAATCTATATAAAATTTTGATATAATACGAGCAGCTTACATAATCGTGGAGGGGAAATGCATGAAGAAAGAAAAGAGTTCACTTTGGGAATGGATCAAGGCAATTTTGATTGCTGTTGTATTAGCGGGTGTTATTAGACAGTTTTTCTTTGCGCCAATTCTCGTAGATGGAGTATCGATGGCGTCTACTTTACATGATCGCGATCGAATGATTGTCAATAAAATTGGTTATCACATAGGAGATCCAAAACGATTTGATATTATTGTATTTCGAGCAACGGAAGATAAAGATTATATTAAACGTATTATCGGCCTGCCAGGCGATGAAATAGAGTATCGTAATGACAAACTATATGTTAACGGAAAGCCTTATGAGGAGCCGTATTTAGACAAGCAGAAAAAACAAATTGCTGACGGACCGCTTACATATGATTTTACTCTTGAAGAAATGACAGGGAAGAAAACTGTTCCAGAAGGTCAATTATTTGTTTTAGGCGATAATCGTCGTTTTAGTAAAGATAGTCGTTCGATTGGTACAATTTCAATGGACCAAGTAATTGGAAAAGCAAATGTCCTATATTGGCCGTTAAAAGATGCACGTATTGTGAAATAAAAGAAAAAGAAGGTGGCAACATGGTAATTCAATGGTTCCCGGGACATATGGCAAAGGCTAGACGCCAAGTAACAGAAAAATTAAAGTTAATTGATGTTGTAATTGAGCTTGTAGATGCTCGATTACCTTTATCTTCTCGAAATCCAATGATCGATGAGATTATTACACATAAACCGAGGCTTGTTGTTTTAAATAAAGCAGATATGGCAGATGATCGTTTAACGAAGCAATGGATCGCATATTTTAAAGAAAAAGGCCATATGGCAATTTCAATTAATGCACAAGCTGGACAAGGTATGAAGGAAATTGCTGCGGCTTGTAAAGTGTTGGTGAAAGAAAAATTTGATAAAATGGTTGCAAAAGGTATTAGACCAAGAGCGATTCGTGCATTAATTGTAGGTATACCGAATGTTGGTAAATCTACGTTAATTAATAAGTTAGCGAAGAAAAATATTGCTAAAACAGGAGATCGTCCCGGTGTGACAACAGCTCAACAGTGGATTAAGGTTGGGAAAGAAATGGAACTGTTAGATACACCTGGTATTTTATGGCCTAAATTTGAAGATGAATTAGTTGGTTTACGTCTAGCTACGACTGGCGCAATTAAAGACTCTATTTTAAATCTACAAGATGTAGCTGTTTATGCACTACGCTTTATGGAGAAACATTATCCAGAACGTTTGAAAGAGCGCTATAATTTAAATGACATTCCAGAAGATATTGTGGAGTTATTCGATGCAATTGGAAAAAATAGAGGCTGTTTAATGGGCGGCGGAATGATTGATTATGATAAAACATCTGAGCTTGTACTTCGTGAGCTTCGTGGTGGCAGACTTGGGAAAATGACGTTTGAAACACCAGAAGAGTTTGCAGAGCAGACAGAAGATGTAGAAAAAATAGAAGAAGTATAAGACGTGCGTTTGTACGTCTTTTCTTTTTTGTATATAAAGGGAGTGTACGTGAATGCAAAAAGTGACGATTCAAGAAGCGAAAAATTTGCTGCAAGAAATTATGAGTGAAAAGGACGACCGCTTTCAAGTATTAATGAAAGATGAGCGAAAAGGGGTACAAAAACTCATTTTGAAGTGGTATAAACAAAAAGAGTTAGCACAAAAGGAAAAAGAAAAATTTCTAGAAATGTCCAAGTATGAAAATGCGTTACGTGAAAAAGGCCACACATATATTGCAGGTATAGATGAAGTAGGTCGTGGACCGCTAGCTGGGCCTGTCGTGACGGCAGCTGTTGTCCTTCCGGAAGATTTTTATATTCCAGGGTTAAATGATTCGAAAAAGCTGAGTGAGGCGAAGCGAGAGCGTTTTTATGATGAAATTAAAGCACAAGCAATTGCGATTGGAGTTGGAATTGTATCACCACAAGTTATTGATGAGATAAATATTTATCAAGCGACGAAACAAGCGATGTTAGATGCTGTTGCGAATTTATCTTGTACACCACAATATTTATTAATTGATGCAATGAAACTTCCTACACCAATTCCGCAAACATCTATCATTAAAGGTGATGCGAAAAGTATTTCTATTTCAGCTGCATCCATTATTGCGAAAGTAACAAGAGATCGTATGATGAAAGAGCTTGGAGAAAAGTATCCTGCATATGGATTTGGACAACATATGGGATATGGAACGAAACAACATTTAGAAGCGATTGAAGCGCACGGAGTATTAGAAGAACATCGGAAATCGTTTGCACCAATTAAAGATATGATTCAAAAATAAGCTGTGTTTTCACAGCTTATTTTTTATTTTGACATATAAACATTACTATTTTCAAAAAAGAATAAAGCGATTTCAGTTTTCTGACACTTTATTGTAGACAGCGTGCCAATCATCTTATACAATGGCAATGTAATGTTTTTTAAACATTAAAAAACTTTTCGAGTAAAACAGGAAAACAGGGGAGGATGGGACCATGAATATCCATGAGTACCAAGGTAAGGCAGTCCTTAGAAGCTATGGGGTTAGCGTTCCGAACGGGAAGGTTGCATTTACAGTAGAAGAAGCTGTAGAAGCAGCGAAAGAATTAGGAACGGATGTATGTGTAGTAAAAGCACAAATTCACGCTGGTGGACGCGGCAAAGCTGGCGGAGTAAAAGTTGCAAAAAATTTAGATGAAGTTCGTACATATGCAGAGAGCATTTTAGGAACTACACTTGTGACACATCAAACAGGTCCTGAAGGTAAGGAAGTAAAACGCTTACTTATCGAAGAAGGTTGCGATATTAAAAAAGAATATTATGTAGGTCTTGTTTTAGATCGTGCAACTTCTCAAGTTGTTTTAATGGCGTCTGAAGAAGGCGGAACAGAAATTGAAGAAGTAGCAGAAAAAACACCTGAAAAAATCTTTAAAGAATATATTGATCCAGCAGTAGGTTTACAAGGATTCCAAGCGCGTCGAATTGCATTTAACATCAATATTCCAAAAGAGCTTGTAGGACAAGCTGTGAAGTTTATGATGGGCTTATACCGTGCATTTATTGAAAAAGATTGCTCTATCGCGGAGATTAACCCACTTGTTACAACAGGTGATGGTAAAGTTATGGCATTAGATGCGAAATTAAACTTTGATTCTAATGCTTTATATCGCCATAAAGACATTTTAGAACTTCGTGACCTTGATGAAGAAGATGCAAAAGAAATTGAAGCTTCTAAATATGACTTAAACTACATTCCTTTAGATGGAAATATCGGTTGTATGGTTAATGGTGCAGGTTTAGCGATGGCTACAATGGATATCATTAAACATTACCATGGCGATCCAGCTAACTTCTTAGATGTTGGTGGCGGTGCGACAGCTGAAAAAGTTACAGAAGCATTCAAAATTATCCTTTCTGACAAAAATGTAAAAGGTATCTTCGTTAATATTTTTGGTGGCATTATGAAGTGTGATGTTATTGCAGAAGGTGTTATTGAAGCAACGAAACAAGTAGGTCTTGAATTGCCTTTAGTTGTACGTCTTGAAGGTACAAACGTAGAGTTAGGTAAGAAAATTTTAAATGAGTCTGGCTTAAATATTGTTGCAGCAGAATCTATGGCAGACGGTGCACAAAAAATTGTTTCACTAGTGGGCTAATAGAAAGCGGGGGAGAAAAATGAGCGTATTAGTTAATAAAGATACAAAAGTTATTGTTCAGGGTATTACAGGTTCTCAAGGATTATTCCACACAAAACAAATGATTGAATACGGTACGAAAATTGTCGGTGGTGTAACGCCAGGTAAAGGTGGCACTGATATTGAAGGTGTACCAGTATTTGATACTGTAGAAGATGCAGTGAAGGCAACAGGCGCAAACGCTTCAGTTGTATACGTTCCACCCGCTTTTGCGGCTGATGCAATTATGGAAGCAGTGGATGCAGAAATTGATTTAGTAGTATGTATTACTGAAGGAATTCCTGTATTAGATATGGTTAACGTAAAGAGATATATGGCTGGTAAACATACACGTTTACTTGGACCAAACTGTCCTGGTGTTATTACGCCTGATGAATGTAAAATTGGTATTATGCCAGGGTATATTCATAAAAAGGGGCATGTAGGTATTGTATCTCGCTCTGGTACATTAACGTATGAGGCTGTACATCAGTTAACACAAGAAGGTATTGGCCAATCTACTGCTGTAGGTATCGGTGGGGACCCTGTTAATGGTACAGACTTTATTGATGCGTTAAAAGCATTTAATGAAGATGAAGAAACACATGCTGTAATTATGATTGGTGAAATCGGCGGTACAGCGGAAGAAGAGGCAGCTCAATGGGTGAAAGCTAATATGACAAAACCTGTTGTAGGCTTCATTGGTGGCCAAACAGCGCCTGCTGGCAAACGTATGGGCCATGCTGGGGCAATCATTTCTGGTGGCAAAGGAACTGCTGCTGAAAAGATTAAAACGATGGAAGCTTGTGGTATTAAAGTAGCGGAAACTCCAGCGGTTATGGGTGAAACGCTAATCTCTGTCTTAAAAGAAAAAGGTCTATTTGAGACTTGTAAAAACTACTAATCTTTTGAAAGACACCTTCTTGTTTGAAGGTGTCTTTTTACACTTCTTGTTTACATAATAAAAATTATGGGTAAGGAGAATCGAGATGAAAAGAGAACGATTATTACATCTTCATTACTTGTTAGCAGATCATTGGAAGGCGATGGAAAGACTATTATATGTCGATCCGGAATTGAAGGGAATATACACGTTTAATGCAAAACAAATTGAATATTACACTGGAATATCCTCGAAGAAATCTTCAGAATTAGTGAATTTTCTTCAAAATTCAAATCTCCCGCAATATATATCTTACTTAGAGAAAAATCGAATCTTTTATACGACTATATGGGATGAAGATTATCCGCAATTATTACGTGAAATACAAGATCCCCCCTTTGTGTTATATGGAAAAGGGGAGAAGGATTTTCTTAATAAAGCGAACAAATTAGCGGTTGTTGGAACGAGAGAACCGACTTTATATGGACAGGAGAGTTTAAAATTTATTTTACATCCATTATTAGAAAAGGAATGGCTTATTGTCAGTGGATTTGCAAGAGGGATAGATACGATGTCTCATGAAATTACAGTAAGGCGGCATTGCCCGACTATTGCGATACTAGGACATGGATTATCGTATATATATCCAAAAGAGAATCGGTTTTTATACGAAGCGTGGAATGAATATATATTGTTATTAACAGAGTATCCTCCGCACTACGCACCGAAAAAATGGTATTTTCCAAAAAGGAACCGAATTATTAGTGGTATAAGTAAAGGTGTTTTAGTTGTAGAAGCGAAATCGAGAAGTGGCACACTTATTACTGCGGACCTTGCTTTAGAGCAAAATAGAGAGGTATTTGCACTTCCTGGACCGATATTTATAGAGAGTGCATCAGGAACAAATCATCTAATTCAACAAGGGGCGAAACTAGTAAGAAATGCAGAAGATATCCTAGAAGAGATTTTAAATTAACCTTATATTTTTATGTTTTTATTAAACAATTATTGACAAATGGTAGATAGGCACTGTATGGTATATTCATTCTTGATTGACAAAAACAAGAGAAATCAATAAGATTAATGAAGACTTGAATCCACCTCTTAAGGAGGCACTAGCATGTCAGATTACCTCGTAATCGTGGAGTCGCCTTCTAAGGCGAAGACCATTGAGAAATATTTAGGGAAAAAATACAAAGTTGTCGCGTCTATGGGGCACGTTCGCGATTTACCTAAAAGCCAAATGGGGATAGAAGTAAAGAACAACTTCACCCCGAAGTATATTACCATTCGTGGTAAAGGTCCCGTCTTAAAAGACTTAAAATCAGCGGCAAAAAAAGCAAAGAAAGTCTATCTCGCGGCCGATCCAGACCGCGAAGGGGAAGCAATTGCTTGGCATTTAGCAAATACGTTAAATGTGGACGTTGAATCAGATTGCCGAGTTGTGTTTAATGAGATTACAAAAGATGCAATAAAAGAATCATTTAAACATCCTCGTGCGATTAATATGGATTTAGTAGATGCACAACAAGCAAGACGTATACTAGATCGTCTTGTTGGTTACAATATTAGTCCTTTATTATGGAAGAAAGTAAAAAAAGGATTAAGTGCAGGACGCGTACAATCTGTAGCAGTTCGTTTAATTATCGAACGTGAAAGAGAAATTCAAAATTTTGAGCCTGAAGAATTCTGGACAATTAAGACAGAATTTGTGAAAGGGAAAGACACATTTGAAGCAAGCTTTTACGGTGTAGATGGTGAAAAAGTTCAATTAACGAATGAAACGCAAGTGAATGAAATAATTGAACAGCTGAAAGATAATGCGTTTTCAGTTGAAAATGTAACGCGAAAAGAGCGAAAACGTAATCCTGCATTACCATTTACAACATCATCCTTGCAACAAGAGGCAGCGCGTAAGTTAAACATGCGAGCAAAGAAAACAATGATGCTTGCGCAGCAATTGTATGAAGGGATCGATCTTGGAAAACAAGGAACTGTAGGTCTTATTACGTATATGAGAACTGACTCAACACGTATCTCAGAAACAGCTCAAACAGAAGCGCGTACTTACATTACTGAGGCGTTTGGTGCGGAATACATAGGAACAGAAAAGAAGAAAGAAACGAAAAAGTCAAACGCACAAGATGCGCATGAGGCGATTCGTCCTACTTCGGTAATGAGAAAGCCAGAGGAACTAAAGAGTTTCTTAAGTCGTGATCAACTTCGATTGTATAAATTGATTTGGGAGCGATTTGTTGCAAGTCAAATGGCGTCTGCTATAATGGATACTGTGACAGCGAGACTCATTAATAACAATGTTCAGTTCCGTGCAAGTGGATCAGTTGTAAAGTTCCCAGGATTTATGAAAGTGTATGTAGAGTCGAAAGATGACGGGGCTGAAGAAAAGGATAAGATGTTACCACCTTTAGAAGTAGGGGAAACAGTATTTTCGAAGGACTTAGAACCGAAGCAACACTTTACGCAACCTCCGCCACGCTATACAGAGGCTCGTCTAGTAAGAACACTTGAAGAGCTTGGAATTGGAAGACCGTCGACTTACGTACCGACACTTGAAACGATTCAAAAACGTGGATACGTAGGTTTGGATAATAAACGCTTCGTTCCAACTGAACTTGGTGAAATCGTAATTGAACTTATTTTAGAGTTTTTCCCAGAAATTATTAACATTGAATTTACTGCTAACATGGAGCAAAGTCTTGATGAAGTAGAAGAAGGAAATGCGAATTGGGTAAAAATTGTTGATGATTTCTACGTAGGCTTTGAACCGCGTTTAGAAAAAGCGGAAAAAGAAATGCGCGAAGTGGAAATTAAAGATGAACCAGCTGGGGAAGACTGTGAATTATGTAATCACCCAATGGTCTTTAAAATGGGTAAATACGGGAAATTTATGGCTTGCTCAAATTTCCCAGATTGTCGAAATACAAAACCGATTGTGAAAGAAATCGGTGTTACTTGTCCGAAATGTGATAAAGGTCAAATTATTGAACGTCGTAGTAATAAAAAGAAACGTCTTTTCTATGGGTGCGGTACGTATCCAGAGTGTGACTTTGTATCTTGGGATAAGCCGATTGGCCGTAAATGTCCGAAGTGCGAAGGTATGCTTGTAGAGAAGAAGTTGAAAAAAGGCGTGCAAGTACAATGTATTTCGTGTGATTATGAAGAAGAACAACAAATGTGAGCGTAACTGCTCACATTTTTTTCGGGAAGAAAAGGAAAGGTGATATATATGACAACACAAGTAGTAAACGTCATTGGCGCAGGTCTTGCAGGAAGTGAAGCAGCTTACCAAATTGCAAAACGTGGTGTCCAAGTAAGATTATATGAAATGAGACCGGTAAGGCAAACGCCAGCTCATCACACAGATAAATTTGCAGAGTTAGTATGTAGTAACTCGCTTCGCGCAAACACATTAACCAATGCTGTTGGTGTTATTAAAGAAGAAATGCGCTTAATGGATTCTGTTATTATTCGTGCAGCTGATGAGTGCTCTGTACCAGCAGGAGGGGCTTTAGCTGTAGATCGTCATGAATTTGCAGCAAAAGTAACGGAATATGTGAAAAATCATCCGAACGTAACTGTGATGAATGAAGAAATCACTGAAATTCCAGAAGGGCCGACTGTTATTGCGACAGGTCCACTTACATCTCCTGATCTTGCTGCACAATTAAAAGAATTAACGGGTGAAGACTATTTTTATTTCTATGATGCTGCAGCGCCGATTGTTGAGAAAGACAGCATTGATATGAATAAAGTGTATTTAAAATCTCGTTACGATAAAGGTGAAGCGGCATATTTAAACTGCCCAATGACGGAAGAGGAATTTGACCGTTTTTACGAGGCTTTAATCGCTGCTGAAACAGTACCTTTAAAAGAATTTGAAAAAGAAATTTTCTTTGAAGGTTGTATGCCGGTAGAAGTTATGGCAAGCAGAGGAAGACAGACGCTAGTATTTGGACCGATGAAACCTGTTGGATTAGAAGATCCGAAAACAGGGAAAACGCCATATGCTGTTGTTCAGTTACGTCAAGATGATGCAGCAGGAACGCTATACAATATCGTAGGTTTCCAAACGCATTTAAAGTGGGGACCACAAAAAGAAGTGTTACAGTTGATTCCAGGGTTGGAAAACGCAGAGATTGTACGTTATGGTGTAATGCATCGTAATACGTTTATTAATTCACCTAACTTACTTCGTCCAACATATCAATATAAACAACGTGATGATTTATTCTTTGCCGGTCAAATGACTGGAGTAGAGGGATATGTTGAATCGGCAGCTTCAGGATTGCTAGCAGGTATTAACGCTGCTCGACTTGTAAAAGGCGAAGAGCCGGTTGTATTACCGCCTGTAACTGCAATGGGAAGTATGGCGAATTATATTACTGCGACAAGCGCGAAGAACTTCCAACCAATGAATGCAAACTTCGGATTGTTTGCACCGCTAGAGAAGAAAATTAAGAAAAAAGCAGAACGTAATGAAGCCTATGCAACACGCGCTTTAGAAACGATTCAAAATTTTGTAAATATTTAGTTAAATTTCTTGCAAAGGCTACTAAGTTGTGATACGATTTAGTAGCCTTTATTGAGGTGAATTGTGTGAATGTGAAGAAATTGTTACAATTATTCGTTGGATATTTACAAATTGAAAGAAATTATTCAAAATATACAATTGCAAGTTATCAAAATGATTTAGAACATTTTGTGCAATTTATGGAGCGAGAAGGCATATCCTCTTTTTTAGATATTACATACGCGGATGTTCGTTTGTACTTAACTACGTTGCACGATGAAAAGTTAGCCCGTAAATCTGTCGCAAGAAAAGTATCAAGCTTACGAAGTTTATATCGTTTTTTGATGCGTGAAGGTTATCGGAAAGATAATCCGTTTGCACTTGCGTCACTCCCCAAAAAAGAATTGTCAATCCCAAAGTTTTTATATGCTGAAGAATTAGAGGAATTGTTTGAAGTTTCTGACACGGAAACACCGCTAGGTCAAAGGAATCAAGCTTTATTAGAGTTGATGTATGCGACTGGGATCCGTGTGAGTGAATGTGTCAATTTACAACTTACCGATATTGACTTCGCGGTGGGAACAATTTTAGTTATGGGAAAAGGAAAAAAGCAAAGGTATATTCCGTTCGGAAGCTATGCACAAGATGCTTTAATTACTTATATAGAGAACGGGAGAAAACAGTTAGCTCAAAAAACTGAAGAACATTCTCATATGGTATTTTTAAATGCGAAAGGCACGCCGCTGACAAGTCGAGGAGTACGTTATGTATTGAATGAACTCATTAAGAAGGCTTCACTGACAATGCGGATAAGTCCCCATATGTTAAGGCATACATTTGCTACACACATGTTAGATGAAGGGGCAGATTTACGTACTGTACAGGAGCTACTCGGTCATGAGAATTTGTCGACGACACAAATTTATACGCATGTTTCTAAAGAAAGATTGCGTTCTGTCTACATGAAGCATCACCCACGGGCATAAATTGCTTTTAAAGCTATAAAAACATATAAAGGAGTTTTTTCTATGGGAAATTTCCACGCTACAACGATATTTGCAGTTCATCATAATGGAGAATGTGCAATGGCTGGAGATGGCCAGGTGACAATGGGAAATGCTGTTGTAATGAAACATACAGCTCGTAAAGTTCGTAGACTTTTCCAAGGGAAAGTTTTAGCTGGTTTTGCAGGTTCGGTTGCTGACGCTTTTACTCTTTTTGAAATGTTTGAAGGGAAATTAGAAGAGTACAATGGGAACTTGCAACGTGCTGCTGTTGAGATGGCGAAACAATGGCGTGGCGACAAAATGTTGCGTCAGCTAGAAGCGATGCTCATTGTCATGGATAAAACAACGATGCTCCTTGTTTCAGGTACAGGAGAAGTAATTGAACCGGATGATGGCATTTTAGCAATTGGATCTGGCGGGAATTATGCGCTTTCAGCAGGTCGTGCTTTAAAACAATATGCAAGTGAACATTTAACGGCGAAGCAAATTGCGAAAGCGAGTTTAGAAATTGCTGGCGATATTTGTGTTTATACAAACCACAACATAATTGTGGAAGAATTGTAGAATCGTAAGGGAGGCATTTTATATGCATTTACATTTTACTCCGCGTCAAATTGTGGAAAAATTAGATCAATACATTATCGGTCAAAAAGATGCGAAGAAAGCGGTTGCTGTAGCTTTAAGAAATCGATACCGCCGAAGTAAATTAGCTGAAAATCTACGTGATGAAATTGCACCTAAAAATATTTTAATGATTGGACCGACAGGTGTTGGTAAAACAGAGGTAGCACGACGAATGGCGAAACTCGTTGGAGCACCTTTTATTAAGGTGGAAGCTACCAAATTTACAGAAGTTGGATATGTAGGTAGAGATGTAGAATCGATGGTACGTGATCTTGTAGAAACGTCAGTTCGTATCGTTAAAGAAGAAATGGTAGTTAAAGTGCAAGACAAAGCAGAGGAACAAGCGAATCAACGTCTTGTTGAAATTTTAGTACCAAGTCCAGAGAAACAATCTGGATTTAAAAACCCATTAGAAATGCTATTTGGTGGCGCTCAAAATTCAAATCAAACAACTGATTCACAGGAAGATGTTGAAATTGAAAAGAAACGCCAAGATGTGGAAAGAAAGCTTGCTGCGGGACTTCTTGAAGATGAAATTGTATCGATTGAAGTGACTGAGCAACAGTCTTCCATGTTCGATATGTTACAAGGAACTGGCATGGAACAAATGGGAATGAATTTCCAAGATGCATTAGGAAGTTTTATGCCGAAAAAAACAAAAAAACGTAAACTTTCTGTAAAAGAAGCAAGAAAAGTCTTGACAAATGAGGAAGCACAGCGCTTAATTGATATGGATGAAGTTACACAAGAGGCTGTTTATCGTGCTGAACAGCTCGGGATTATTTTTATCGATGAAATTGACAAAATTGCTGGTAAGCAGTCGAATAGCGTAGATGTATCACGGGAAGGTGTGCAACGTGACATTTTACCAATTGTAGAAGGATCGAATGTTGCGACAAAATACGGATCAGTAAAAACGGATTATATTTTATTCGTTGCAGCTGGAGCGTTTCATATGTCTAAACCGTCGGATTTAATTCCGGAATTGCAAGGGAGATTTCCAATTCGAGTAGAATTAACAAAATTATCGACGGATGATTTTGTTAAAATATTAATCGAGCCTGACAATGCGTTAATTAAACAATATATGGCTTTATTAGCGACTGAAGGTATAGAAATTGAATTTTCAGACGAAGCTATTCGTAAGATTGCTGAGATTGCTTATCAAGTTAATCAGGATACAGATAATATTGGAGCAAGAAGACTTCATACGATTATGGAGAAGCTCCTTGAAGATTTATCGTTTGAAGCATCTGAAATTACGTTAGAGAAAATAACGATAACACCTCAATACGTTGAGGAGAAATTAGCAACGATTGCTAAAAATAAAGATGTGAGCCAGTTTATTTTGTAATAGTGTCATCAGGTGACTCGCCCTAGTTTCCAAGTGATGAAAAAATATGTGAGTAACATGTAGGAGGAACTTTTGAAATGGAATTATTAGCAAAAACAAGAAAATTAAATGCGTTATTACAGAGCGCAGCAGGAAAGCCTGTAAACTTTAGAGAAATGTCTGACACAATGTGTGAAGTAATCGAAGCGAACGTATTCGTAGTAAGCCGTCGTGGTAAATTACTAGGTTATGCAATTCACCAACAAATTGAGAACGAGCGTATGAAACAAATGCTTGCAGAGCGTCAATTCCCAGAAGAGTATACACAAAGCTTATTCAACATTACAGAAACATCTTCAAACTTAGATGTAAACAGTGCTTACACAGCATTCCCAGTAGAGAATAAAGAATTATTTGGTCAAGGTTTAACAACAATCGTACCGATCGTTGGTGGCGGTGAGCGTCTAGGTACACTAGTGTTAGCTCGTCTTGGTCAAGAGTTCTTAGATGATGATTTAATTCTTGCTGAGTACAGCTCGACTGTTGTAGGTATGGAAATTTTACGTGAAAAAGCAGAAGAAATCGAAGAAGAAGCACGTAGTAAAGCTGTTGTTCAAATGGCAATCAGCTCATTATCTTACAGTGAGTTAGAAGCAATCGAGCACATCTTCGAAGAGTTAAATGGAACAGAAGGTTTACTTGTTGCAAGTAAAATCGCTGACCGCGTAGGAATCACTCGTTCTGTAATCGTAAATGCACTTCGTAAATTAGAGAGTGCTGGTGTAATTGAGTCGCGTTCTTTAGGTATGAAAGGAACATACATTAAAGTATTAAACGACAAATTCTTACATGAACTTGCTAAATTAAAAACAAACTAATTTATAAAACTCTCCTCATTTTTTGAGGAGAGTTTTTTGTATATAAAAGATTGATGTTGTTTGTAAATAGCGTCATAATCGTGTTTTTGGAAAAGCTATGAATTGAATTTCTCTTTTTTGCTTAAAAGAAATGCAGGTTGGTAATACTAGAATTCGAGTATGAACAAAGAAAGTTTTACATTGTTCGCATTTTCGACTTGCTTGTAATATTTCAGTATGATATAGTAAGCAGTGGTGTCAGTACAAAGTACACACGTTTACTGATTTAAGTGTTGGTGCTACGTTTGTAGTTTCGCTTAGAGATGAAGTAAACGGAGGATATCAAAAACCATTTAGGAGGAACTATATTATGTCAGTAATTTCTATGAAGCAATTGCTTGAAGCTGGTGTTCATTTCGGACATCAAACTCGTCGTTGGAACCCAAAAATGAAGCGTTACATTTTCACAGAGCGTAACGGTATCTACATCATCGACTTACAAAAAACTGTGAAAAAAGTTGAGGAAGCTTACAGAACGATGCGCGACATCGCTGCTGAAGGCGGAGACATCTTATTCGTAGGTACTAAAAAACAAGCACAAGAAGCTATTAAAGAAGAAGCAACTCGTGCTGGTATGTACTTCGTTAACCAACGTTGGTTAGGTGGAACTTTAACAAACTTCCAAACAATCCAAAAGCGTATCAAGCGCCTTAAAGACATCGAAAGAATGCAAGAAGACGGTACTTTCGAAGTACTACCTAAGAAAGAAGTTGTTCAACTTAAAAAAGAGTTAGAGCGTCTTGAGAAATTCTTAGGCGGTATTAAAGATATGAAAGGTCTTCCAAGTGCATTATTCGTAGTAGACCCTCGTAAAGAGCGTATTGCAGTTGCGGAAGCACGCAAATTACACATTCCAATCATCGGTATCGTTGATACAAACTGTGATCCAGACGAAATCGATCACGTTATCCCAGCAAACGATGATGCAATTCGTGCTGTAAAACTTCTTACATCTAAAATGGCAGACGCAATCCTTGAAGCAAAACAAGGTGAAGAAACTGTTACTGCGTAACAAAGTTGGAAAGGTGATAAGGGGTTCGGCCTTTTATCACCTTTTTTAAGGTATAAACACCTTTATAAAAGGTATAAATACATATTTTAGGAGGATGAAAAGTATGGCAATCACTGCACAAATGGTAAAAGAATTACGTGAAAAAACTGGCGCAGGTATGATGGACTGCAAAAAAGCTTTAACAGAAACAAACGGCGACATGGAGAAGGCAATTGACTTCTTACGTGAAAAAGGTATCGCGAAAGCTGCTAAAAAAGCAGATCGTATCGCTGCTGAAGGTTTAACTTTCATCGAAACAAACGGTAACGACGGTTTAATCTTAGAATTAAACTCTGAAACTGATTTCGTTGCGAAAAACGAAGGTTTCCAAACATTAATTAAAGAATTAGCTGCTCACTTATTAACTAACAAACCAGCTAACGTTGAAGAAGCTATGGCTCAAACAATGGAAAACGGTAAAAAAGTTGAAGAGCACATCAACGAAGCTATCGCTAAAATTGGTGAAAAACTTACACTTCGTCGTTTCGAAATCGTATCAAAAACTGATGCAGACGCATTCGGTGCTTACCTACACATGGGTGGACGCATCGGTGTTCTAACAGTTCTTGAAGGTTCTACTGATGAAGCAGCTGCTAAAGATGTTGCAATGCACATCGCTGCAGTTAACCCTAAATACATCGACCGCGATGCTGTAACAGCTGAAGAAGTTGAGCATGAGCGTCAAGTATTAACACAACAAGCATTAAACGAAGGCAAGCCTGAAAAAATCGTTGCAAAAATGGTTGAAGGCCGTCTTGGCAAATTCTTCGAAGAAATTTGCTTACTTGACCAAGCATTCGTTAAAAACCCTGATATGAAAGTTCGTCAGTTCGTTGAGTCTAAAGGCGGAACATTAAAAGGATTCGTTCGCTACGCTGTTGGTGAAGGTATCGAAAAACGCGAAGACAACTTTGCTGAAGAAGTAATGAACCAAGTAAAAGGTAGTAACTAATACAGATTAGGGAACACATTGTGTTCCCTTTTTTAAAATAAAGATGTAAGCAATTGGAGGTTCATTATGAGTAAACCGAAATATAATCGTGTCGTTTTAAAGCTGAGTGGAGAAGCTTTAGCTGGCGAGCAAGGATTTGGAATTAACCCAGCTGTTATTAAGTCAGTTGCGGAACAAGTGAAAGAAATTGCAGAACTAGATGTAGAGGTTGCTGTTGTTGTCGGTGGCGGTAACATTTGGCGTGGAAAAATTGGAAGTGAAATGGGCATGGATCGTGCAGGAGCAGATTACATGGGCATGTTAGCTACAGTTATGAATTCTTTAGCTCTTCAAGATAGCTTGGAGAATATTGGAATTCAAACTCGCGTACAAACTTCAATTGAAATGCGTCAAGTGGCAGAACCTTACATTCGTCGTAAAGCAGTTCGTCACTTAGAGAAGAAGCGTGTTGTTATCTTTGCAGCAGGTACAGGTAACCCTTACTTCTCTACAGATACAACGGCAGCATTACGCGCAGCTGAAATCGAAGCTGATGTTATCTTAATGGCGAAAAATAATGTGGATGGCGTATATAATGCAGATCCATCTATTGACCCAACAGCTACGAAATACGAAACCCTTACTTACCTAGATGTATTAAAAGAAGGTTTAGGTGTAATGGATTCTACGGCTTCTTCTTTATGTATGGATAATGATATTCCATTAATTGTATTCTCAGTTATGGAAAAAGGTAATATTAAACGTGCCGTTTTAGGCGAAAATATTGGAACAGTTGTAAGGGGGAAATAAATATGGGACAACAAGTATTGAAGTCTTCAAATGAAAAAATGGAAAAAGCAGTTGCTGCTTATTCTCGTGAATTAGCAACAGTTCGTGCTGGCCGTGCAAACGCGTCTGTATTAGATAAAGTACAAGTTGATTACTATGGTGCACCAACACCTGTTGTGCAATTAGCGAACATTACAGTTCCAGAAGCACGTTTACTAGTAATTCAACCTTATGATAAAACTTCTATCGGTGATATCGAAAAAGCAATTTTAAAAGCAGATTTAGGCTTAAACCCTTCTAATGATGGAACTGTAATTCGTATTGCATTCCCTGCATTAACAGAAGAGCGTCGTCGTGATCTTGTAAAAGTTGTGAAAAAATATGCTGAAGAAGCAAAAGTTGCTGTTCGTAACGTACGTCGTGACGGTAACGATGATCTTAAGAAGCTTGAAAAAGCTGGTGAGATTACAGAAGATGATTTAAGAGGATATACTGAAGATATCCAAAAAGAAACAGATAAATATATTGCAAAAGTTGACGAAATCGCAAAAAACAAAGAAAAAGAAATCATGGAAGTGTAATAGCGATACTTTCGCAAATATGACCCTCTTCTTAAGGGGGTCTTTTTACACTTTTAGGCATACGTCTGCTTGCTGGAGGGTATGAATGATGTTTAAAAACTTTCCTTTTTTTAAAGGTAAAAAGGACACATCGTTTGATCATCTCGTTGAAGAAGTGAAAAAAGGATACATCCCAGAACATATTGCTATTATTATGGATGGTAATGGAAGATGGGCGAAGAGGAGAGCAATGCCTCGTATTGCGGGACATCATGAAGGTATGCAAGTTGTAAAGAAAATTACAAAATTTGCAAGTAAACTTAATGTGAAAGTGTTAACTCTCTATGCTTTTTCAACTGAGAACTGGAAAAGACCGAAAAAGGAAGTTGATTATTTAATGAAGCTTCCAGAAGAATTTTTAGGTACATTTTTACCAGAATTGATTGAAGAGAACGTACAAGTCCGAGTAATAGGGCAACAAGATCGTCTTCCTACGCATACACGCAGAGCGATGGAGAAGGCCATGGAAGATACGAAAGAGAATACGGGATTAATTCTTAATTTCGCGTTAAACTATGGAAGTCGAGATGAAATCGTTTCTGCTGTGCAACATATGATGAAAGATAGTGAGGAAGGAAAAGTTCGTGTTGAAGATGTAAGTGAAGAAATGCTTTCTTCTTACTTAATGACGAGTTCTTTACCTGATCCTGAGTTGTTAATCCGTACAAGTGGAGAGTTACGTATTAGTAATTTCATGTTATGGCAAATTGCATATTCAGAATTTTGGTTTACAGATGTGTATTGGCCAGACTTTACTGAAGAACATTTGCTAAATGCGATTACAGACTTTCAACATAGAGGGCGCAGATTCGGAGGCGTGTAGAAAGAGAGGGTTTGGTAGTGAAACAGAGAATTATTACTGGAGTGGTTGCTGCCGCGCTATTCATTCCCATCGTAATTTACGGTGGCGTGCCTTTTACGGTTTTAGTGTATGCACTGGCTTCTATAGGTTTATATGAATTAATTCGTATGAATAAGCTTACGCTTATTTCAGTACCAACAGTTTTAGCTATAGTATTATTGTGGGTTATTTTAATTCCAAGTAGTGCATCGGAACTGTTTACACGGATTGGATTAGGTAAATTAGAAATCACATTTGTGATTGTTTTATTACTTTTATCATATACAGTCCTTTCTAAGAATACATTTACATTTGACAATGCTTCATTTTTACTAATGGCAACAACATATGTTGCAATGGGATTCTTATACCTGAATGAAACGAGAATATTAGGAATTAAATATGTGTTTTGCGCATTATTTGTTATATGGGCTACTGATTCAGGCGCATATTTCGTAGGAAAAGCATTAGGAAAAAGAAAATTATGGCCAGAAATTAGTCCAAATAAAACGATTGAAGGTTCATTAGGCGGCATCGTTTGTGGAGTTGTGGTTGCGCTTGTTTACAACATGTTCTTCCCTGTTGAAGCAAATGTAGGAATTTTAATTGTGTTGACAATTATCATTTCTGTTTTTGGACAAATTGGTGATTTAGTACAGTCTGCATTTAAGCGTCATTATGGCGTAAAAGATTCAGGTACAATTTTACCTGGACATGGTGGTATATTAGATCGAACAGATAGTTGGTTATTCGTTTTACCAATTCTCTACTTCTTATTACAATATAATTAATGAACGAACGAGGGGTTGGAGTCATGAAAAACATTAGTTTATTAGGTGCAAGCGGATCAATTGGTACACAAACTTTAGATGTATTACGCTCGCACCCAGACCAATTCCGTCTCGTTGCTTTTTCTGTAGGGAAAAATATTGACTACGCAGTAAAGGTAATTCAAGAATTTTCTCCGCAAATCGTCTCTGTGCAAAGAGAGGAAGATGTTTTAAAACTACAAGCTGTTTCTGGTAATACAAAAATTGTATATGGTAGTGAAGGGCTTTTAGAAGTAGCATTACATCCAGATGCGGAGATTGTAGTAAATGCTGTTGTAGGTAGCGTAGGGTTGTTACCAACACTTCGTGCAATTGAGGCGAAAAAAACAATTGGAATTGCAAACAAAGAAACGTTAGTAACTGCAGGGCATCTTGTAATGGAAGCGGCGCGAAAACATAATGTTTCGTTACTTCCAGTAGATAGTGAACATTCAGCTATTTTTCAATGTTTGAATGGTGAAAATGAAAAAAGAATTTCTCGATTAATTATTACGGCTTCTGGTGGAAGTTTCCGTGATAAAACGAGAGATGAATTGCATCATGTGACCGTAGAAGATGCGCTTCGACATCCAAACTGGTCAATGGGTTCGAAAATTACAATTGATTCTGCTACAATGATGAATAAGGGGCTAGAGGTAATTGAAGCACATTGGCTTTTTGGTATCCCTTATGAGCAAATCGATGTTGTTTTACATAAAGAAAGTATTATTCATTCTATGGTTGAATTTGAAGATCGTAGTGTGATGGCACAGCTTGGCTCACCTGATATGCGAGTACCAATTCAATACGCACTTACATATCCTGATCGATTACCTCTTTCAGACACAAAGCAGTTAAATTTATGGGAAATGGGTACATTGCATTTTGAGAAAATGAACCAAGAACGTTTCCGCTGCTTGCGTTTTGCGTATGAAGCTGGAAAAGCAGGTGGCAGTATGCCAGCTGTAATGAATGCAGCAAATGAAGTAGCTGTTGAAGCTTTTTTACAAAAGAGAATTGGTTTCTTAACAGTGGAAGACCTCATTGAAAAAGCAATGAACCATCACAATGTCATTGCACGTCCGAGCTTAGAGGAAATTTTGGAAATTGATGCAGCCACAAGACGGTTTGTGATGGAACAAATTTAGCAAAGGTGGTTATGGAATTGAATACAGCGATTGCCTTTATATTAATTTTCGGTGCACTCGTATTTTTCCATGAGCTAGGGCATCTATATTTCGCAAAAAGAGCAGGTATTTTATGCCGTGAGTTTGCGATTGGTTTTGGTCCGAAAATATTCTATTTTGAAAAGAATGAAACGGTGTATACGATTCGATTACTGCCCCTTGGTGGCTATGTAAGAATGGCTGGCGAGGATGCAGATACAGTTGAGTTAAAGCCTGGGAAAAAAGTTGGCCTTGTATTAAATGAAAAAGACGAAGTTGCAAAATTAGTTTTTGATGGATATGAAAAATATCCAAATGTTCGCGTTATTGAAGTCGAACAAGCTGATTTAGAGCACAATCTAACAATTTCGGGCTATGAAGAGTACGAGGAAGAGCTTCAAACATTCCGAGTGAATGAAAAGGCTCGTATTATTACTGCTGGTGAAGAAATTCAAATTGCTCCGTATGATAGGCAGTTTGGCTCTAAGAAATTGGGTCAACGTGCTTTAACGATCTTTGCAGGTCCTGCAATGAACTTCATTTTAGCATTTGTTATTTTTGTGATTCTTGGATTTGTACAAGGTGTTCCCGTTGACAAGCCAATGGTCGGAAAAGTGATGGAGAATAGTGCAGCACAGCAAGCTGGATTAAAAGAAAATGATACAATTCAAGCAATTGATGGTAAAAACACAAGTACATGGAAAGATGTTGTTACCATTGTACGTGAAAACCCAAATAAAGAAATCACGTTACAAGTAAAGCGTGATAATGAACAGTTTAATGTAAAAGTAACGCCAACGCTTGATAAAGAAGGTAAAGAAGAAGTTGGTAGAATTGGTGTTTACTCTCCTGTAGAGAAAACAGTAATGGGTTCTATTAAATCAGGTTTTGAACAAACATATCAATGGACGAAACTAATTTTTGAGTCTCTTGTAAAATTAGTAACTGGTCAATTCTCTATTAATGAATTATCAGGTCCAGTAGGGATTTATAATCTAACAGATCAAGTTGTAGATTATGGATTTACGCGTGTATTAAGTTTAGCGGCAGTTTTAAGTATTAACCTTGGTTTATTTAATTTACTACCAGTTCCTGCTTTAGACGGTGGACGTTTGTTCTTCTTCTTAATTGAAGCGTTACGCGGGAAGCCAATTGATCGCCAAAAAGAAGGAATGGTTCACTTTATTGGTTTTGCATTATTAATGTTACTTATGTTAGTTGTAACTTGGAATGACATTCGTAAGTTTTTCTTGTAAAATAAAGTGAAACTTATAATGAAATAGAGCTCGTAGAATAAAATCCCTCACCTAACTCGAGGTGAGGGGTTTTACTGCGTGTAAGAGTAAAATGAAGAGGTGCGAATAAATGAAACAAAGTATGGTATTCAGTCCTACATTACGTGAAGTTCCAGCTGATGCGGAGATTAAGAGTCATCAGTTATTACTTCGTGCAGGTTTTATGCGTCAAAATGCTTCTGGTATTTATAGTTTTTTACCATTTGGTTTAAAAGTACTACACAAAGTAGAACGAATTGTTCGAGAAGAAATGGAGCGCGCGGGAGCTGTAGAATTATTAATGCCAGCGATGCAAGCTGCAGAGTTATGGCAAGAGTCAGGTCGTTGGTATTCTTACGGATCTGAATTAATGCGTATGAAAGATCGTAACGCTCGTGAATTCGCATTAGGAGCGACACATGAAGAAGTAATTACGGATCTTGTGCGTGATGAAGTGAAATCATATAAAAAATTACCATTAACATTATACCAAATTCAAACAAAATTCCGTGATGAACAAAGACCTCGTTTCGGTTTATTACGTGGAAGAGAGTTTCTAATGAAAGATGCATACTCTTTCCATGCTACACAAGAGAGCTTAGATGAAGTGTACGATCGCTTATACAAAGCATACTCTAACATTTTTGCTCGTTGTGGCTTGAATTTCCGTGCGGTTATTGCTGACTCTGGAGCAATGGGCGGAAAAGATACACATGAATTTATGGTATTATCTGATGTTGGTGAAGATACAATTGCATATTCTGATACATCTGATTATGCAGCGAATATCGAAATGGCTCCTGTTGTAGCTACGTATACGAAGAGTGAAGAAGCAGAAAAAGCACTTGAAAAAGTAGCAACACCAGACCAAAAAGCAATCGAAGAAGTATCTGCATTCTTAAACATTGAAGCAGACAATTGCATTAAGTCTATGGTGTTTAAAGTAGATGAGAAATTAGTAGTTGTACTTGTTCGTGGTGATCACGAAGTAAACGATGTAAAAGTGAAAAATGTATACGGTGCTTCAGTTGTTGAGCTTGCTTCTCATGAAGAAATAAAAGAATTATTAAATTGTGAAGTTGGTTCATTAGGACCGATTGGTGTAACAGGTGATATTGAAATTATTGCTGATCACGCTGTAGCATCAATTGTCAACGGATGCTCAGGAGCGAACGAAGAAGGATTCCATTATGTAAATGTAAATCCAGAACGTGACTTTAAAGTAAGTCAATATACAGATTTACGCTTCATTCAAGAAGGAGACCAATCTCCAGATGGAAAGGGAACAATTCTTTTCGCACGCGGAATTGAAGTTGGTCATGTATTCAAATTAGGAACTCGTTATAGTGAAGCGATGAACGCAACATTCCTAGATGAAAACGGAAAAACACAACCACTTATTATGGGTTGTTACGGTATCGGTGTATCTCGTACAGTGGCAGCAATTGCAGAGCAATTTAATGATGAGAACGGTTTAGTTTGGCCAAAAGCTGTTGCACCGTTCCATGTGCATGTAATTCCAGTAAATATGAAATCTGATGCACAACGTGAAATGGGTGAGAACATTTACAACTCGTTACAAGAGCAAGGATATGAAGTATTACTAGATGATCGTGCAGAACGTGCAGGTGTTAAATTTGCAGATGCAGATTTATTCGGCCTTCCAGTTCGTGTGACAGTTGGTAAAAAAGCAGACGAAGGTATTGTAGAAGTGAAAGTACGTGCTACAGGCGAGTCTGAAGAAGTGAAAGTAGAAGAACTTCAAACATATATTGCTAATATTTTAAAATAAGAAGAGGTACCTCGTAATGGGGTACCTTCTCTTTCTTTGTAAACGTATTTTGTAAAAGAAGAAGGGAGAAATCTTTCTTTGTAGTACGTTTCAATTTATAATAGCAAATGGAAGGAGAGTGCTTATGTCTTTAACAAATGAACAACAAGAGCGATTTCAAATTTTGCTCCAGCAGTTACAAATACCAGACGACCTTATAAATCAATATTTACAAGGCGGTGGTATTGAAAGGCTCGTTATTGATAAAGCGAATAAAAGTTGGCATTTTGATTTACAAGTGCCACGTATTTTGCCTACAGAATTATATGAATTGCTAGAAACAAAGCTTAAGCAATCATTTTCTCATATTGCAAGAACAACATTTGCATTAGAAACAGAGAATAAACAATTTACAGAAGAACAAGTGAGGGCGTATTGGCCACTTTGTACGGAACGAATTACATTTTCACCTATGTTTGCTTACTTAAAGAAGCAGCTTCCGCAGGTGAATGGAGTGAAGTTGCTAATAAATGTGAATAATGAGCTGGAATCTACTGCTTTAAAGAAAAACGTTGCGAAACCAGTAGGGGATCAATACGAAGCTTTTGGATTCCCACGTTTCCAGTTAGATACACATATACAGCAAAATACAGAAGAAATGCAAAAGTTTCGTGAGCAAACACAGCAAGAAGACCGCGAACGTGTTATACAAGCGATGGAAGAAATGGCGAAGAAGCAAGCTGAAGAAAGTAGCGTTGTGCATGAAGGACCGGTTGTACTCGGATATCTAATTAAGCCAGATGAAGAGATTACACCGATGCGAGAAATTCAAGATGAAGAAAGAAGAAAAACAGTTCAAGGATATGTCTTCCATGTAGAAACGAAAGAGCTTCGTAGTGGCCGTACGTTATTAACTTTAAAAATAACAGATTATACGGATTCTATTATGATTAAAATGTTCTCGCGTGACAAAGAAGATATTCCAATGCTGCAGTCCTTGAAAAAAGGAATGTGGGTGAAAGCGCGTGGTTCTGTTCAAAATGATACATTCGTTCGAGATTTAGTAATGATTGCAAATGATATTAATGAAATAACAGGACCGTCTCGTAAAGATAAAGCGCCAGAAGGTGAAAAGCGTGTAGAGCTCCATCTTCACACACCAATGAGCCAAATGGATGCTGTTACTCCGGTTTCTAGACTTGTAGCCCAAGCAGGTAAATGGGGGCATGAGGCCATTGCGGTTACAGACCATGCTGTTGCGCAGTCATTCCCAGAAGCATATTCTGCTGGCAAAAAGGCTGGGATTAAAGTTATATACGGTGTTGAGGCGAATTTAGTTAATGATGGTGTACCGATTGCATATAACGAAGCGCATCGTCTACTTGCAGATGAAACATATGTTGTTTTTGATGTTGAGACAACAGGGTTATCTGCTGTGTATGACACTGTCATTGAGTTAGCTGCCGTAAAGGTAAAAGGTGGCGAAATTATTGACCGTTTTGAATCGTTCGCAAATCCGCATCAACCATTATCTGCGACAATTATTGAACTAACAGGTATTACAGATGATATGTTAACTGATGCACCAGAAGTGGACGAAGTGTTTAAAAAGTTTGAGGAATGGATGGGCGACCATACACTTGTTGCTCATAACGCAAGCTTCGATATGGGCTTTATTAACGTAGGTTTTAAAAAGGCGGGACTCGAAAAAACGAATAACCCAGTTATTGATACGTTAGAACTCGCAAGATTCTTATTCCCAGAAATGAAAAATCATCGATTAAATACGATGTGTAAAAAGCTTGATATTGAATTAACGCAACATCACCGTGCGATTTATGATACAGAAGCAACGGGATACTTACTTGTAAAAATGTTAAAAGATGTGATTGAAAAAGGATTTGAATATCACGATCAATTAAACGATAGCATGGGGCAAGGTGATGCGTACAAGCGTGGACGTCCAAGTCATATGACATTACTTGCTACATCAGATGTTGGGTTGAAAAATCTATATAAACTTGTTTCCTATTCGCATCTAAATTACTTTTATCGTGTACCACGTGTACCGAGATCACTATTAAAAAAATATCGTGAAGGAATTTTAGTAGGAACGGCTTGTGATAAAGGTGAAGTATTTGAGGCGATGATGCAAAAAGCTCCTGAAGAGGTAGAAGAAATTGCACAGTTCTATGATTACATTGAAGTAATGCCACCAGAAGTGCTACGTCATTTAGTAGAGCGTGAACTTGTTCGAGATGAGGGGCAATTAAAAACAATTATTTCGAACTTAGTAAAACTAGGTGAGACGTTAGATAAACCAGTTGTCGCTACCGGAAACGTGCATTATTTAGATCCAGAAGATGCAATGTATCGTAAAATTTTAGTTAGTTCACAGGGCGGAGCCAATCCGTTAAACCGACATTCATTACCACCTGTACATTTCCGTACAACGGATGAAATGTTAGAGTGTTTCTCATTCTTAGGTGAAGACGTAGCGAAAGAAATTGTCGTAACGAATACACAAAAGATTGCATCATTAATTGGCGATGTTCATCCAGTAAAAGATGATCTATACACACCGAAAATTGAAGGTGCGGATGATGAAACGCGTGATATGAGTTATGAAATGGCGCGTAGCATTTATGGTGAAGAGTTACCTGAAATTGTAGAAGCGCGTTTAGAAAAAGAATTAAAAAGTATTATTGGGCATGGATTCGCCGTAATTTATTTAATTTCACATAAACTTGTGAAAAAATCGTTAGTAGACGGATATCTAGTAGGTTCGCGTGGATCGGTAGGTTCATCATTCGTTGCAACGATGATGGAAATTACAGAAGTAAACCCATTACCACCACACTATGTATGTCCGAGATGTAAGCAATCAGAATTCTTTAATGATGGTTCTGTAGGTTCTGGTTTCGACTTACCGGATAAAGAATGTCCGGCTTGTAATATTCCATATGTAAAAGATGGACATGATATTCCGTTCGAAACGTTCCTTGGATTTAAAGGAGATAAGGTACCCGATATCGATTTGAATTTCTCCGGGGAATACCAACCACGTGCCCATAACTATACGAAAGTACTGTTCGGTGAAGATTATGTATATCGTGCAGGAACGATTGGTACAGTTGCGGAAAAAACTGCTTATGGATATGTAAAAGGTTATGCAAATGATCATAATTTAACGATTCGAAATGCAGAGATTGACCGCTTAGTAGCAGGGTGTACCGGTGTAAAACGTACCACCGGACAGCATCCAGGTGGTATTATTGTTGTGCCAGATTACATGGACATCTTTGATTTCTCACCAATACAGTTTCCAGCGGATTCAATAGGGGCTGAGTGGAGAACGACACACTTTGATTTCCACTCGATTCATGATAATTTATTGAAACTTGATATACTAGGACACGATGATCCGACCGTTATTCGTATGTTACAAGATTTAAGTGGTATCGATCCGAAAACAATCCCAACGGACGATCCAGAAGTAATGAAAATTTTCTCTGGACCAGAATCGTTAGGTGTAACGGAAGAACAAATTAACTGTAAAACAGGTACACTTGGTATACCAGAGTTTGGTACGAAATTCGTAAGGCAGATGTTAGAAGAGACGAAACCTACGACGTTCTCAGAGTTAGTCCAAATTTCTGGACTATCACATGGTACGGACGTATGGCTTGGTAATGCAAACGAGTTAATTTATAACGGTACATGTACGCTGAGTGAAGTTATCGGTTGTCGTGATGACATCATGGTATATTTAATCTATCAAGGTTTAGACCCATCATTAGCCTTCAAAATCATGGAGTCGGTTCGTAAAGGTAAAGGTGTGCCGGAAGAATGGGAAGAGGACATGAGAAGTAATAATGTACCAGGTTGGTATATTGATTCATGTAAGAAGATTAAGTACATGTTCCCTAAAGCCCATGCGGCTGCTTATGTACTTATGGCCGTACGTATCGCATACTTTAAAGTGCATTTCGCGCTTCTATTCTATGCGGCATACTTTACGGTTCGTGCAGATGACTTTGACGTAGAGGCAATGGCGAAAGGTTCAGCAGCTATACGTGCAAGAATTGATGAAATTGCGCAAAAAGGTTTGGATGCAGCGCCGAAAGAGAAGAGTTTATTAACAGTACTAGAAATGACACTTGAAATGTGTGAGCGAGGATACTCATTCCAAAAGGTTGATTTGTATCGCTCTCATGCAACAGATTTTATTATTGATGGAGATACTTTAATTCCTCCATTTAATGCAGTGCCTGGACTTGGTACAAACGCAGCTTTAAGTATTGTAGAAGCACGCAAAAATGGAGATTTCTTATCAAAAGAAGATTTACAGCAGCGCAGTAAGGTTTCAAAAACAATTATTGAGTATTTAGATAGTCAAGGTTGCTTAGGAGATCTACCTGATCAAAACCAGTTATCACTGTTCTAGTAGGTAGGAAAAGTCTTTGCAAATCAACATTTGCTATGGTATACTATTAACCGAGATAACCATGTCATGTATATTGTGTGAAAAAAAGAGTGGGGAAACCCACTCTTTCGTGTTACTATCTACGTTTTATTGATGTGGAGAGGTAAGAAATTTCTGTCGTATATACATATTTTGTTACAAGTTTTACTTCTTAAATTTGGTAATACTAAGACAGATATTCCCTGCTTAACGGCAGGGGCTTTTGTTAGCTAACGAGAAAGAATAAGATAGACCGTTCTATGGACGGAGTCTTTTCTTGTAAATGGTACATGGCGGCAGGAAGGAGGCTGTTTATGGATAAGAAAGTCACAGAAGTTGTAGAAGCATTTGCGCAGCCAATCGTTGAAGAGTTAAATCTTGAACTTGTAGATGTAGAGTATGTGAAAGAAGGACAAGACTGGTTCTTACGCGTATTCATCGATTCTGAAAAGGGAGTCGACATTGAAGAATGCGGTGCGGTAAGTGAACGTTTAAGCGAAGCTTTAGATAAAGAGGATCCAATTCCTCATCTTTACTTTTTGGATGTATCATCTCCTGGAGCGGAACGCCCATTAAAGAAAGAGAAAGACTTCCAGCAAGCGGTAGGAAAACAAGTGGCAATTAAAACATATGAGCCGATTGATGGTGAAAAGATGTTTGAAGGAAAGCTACTTTCCTACGATGGTACTACAATTACACTATTATTAACAATTAAAACACGTAAAAAAGAAATCCAAATTCCAATGGATAAAGTTGCAAATGCGCGACTTGCTGTTACGTTTTAGTTAGAAGGGGGATCTTCATGAGCACTGAGTTGTTAGATGCCTTGCTCGTATTAGAGTCAGAAAAAGGAATTAGCAAAGATATTATTATTGATGCGATTGAAGCAGCGTTAATCTCTGCTTATAAACGCAATTTTAACCAAGCACAAAACGTTCGTGTGAGCTTTAACCCAGAAGTGGGAACAATCCAAGTTTTAGCACGTAAAGACGTTGTTGATAATGTGTTTGATCCACGTCTTGAAATTTCTGTTGAAGAAGCAAGACAAATTAATCCAAACTATCAAGATGGTGACGTACTAGAGATTGAAGTAACACCAAAAGATTTCGGTCGTATTGCAGCACAAACTGCAAAACAGGTTGTAACACAACGAGTGCGTGAAGCAGAGCGTGGTGTTATTTACTCTGAGTTTAGTGACCGTGAAGAAGATATCATGGTGGGTATCGTACAACGTCAAGATGCTCGTTTCATCTATGTAAGCTTAGGGAAAGTAGAAGCTTTATTACCTGTAAGTGAGCAAATGCCAAACGAACAGTATAAACCACATGATCGTATTCGCGTATTCATTACGAAAGTAGAAAAAACAACTAAGGGACCACAAATTTACGTATCACGTACACATCCTGGTCTTTTAAAACGTTTATTCGAAATGGAAGTTCCTGAAATTTATGATGGAACTGTTGAAATTCGTTCTGTAGCACGTGAAGCAGGCGATCGTTCTAAAATTTCTGTACATGCAGAGAACATTGATGTTGATCCAGTAGGTTCTTGTGTAGGACCGAAAGGGCAACGTGTACAACGCATTGTAGACGAACTAAAAGGTGAAAAAATTGACATCGTTCGTTGGTCAAATGATCCAGTAGAATATGTTGCAAATGCTTTAAGCCCATCACAAGTTGTTAAAGTACTTGTAGATGAAGAAGAAAAAGCAACAACAGTTGTTGTTCCAGACCACCAACTGTCATTAGCTATCGGTAAGCGTGGACAAAATGCACGTCTTGCAGCTAAATTAACAGGTTGGAAAATTGATATTAAGAGTGAGTCTGATGCGAAACAACTTGGTATTGTAACAGAAGAAGATAGCGTAATCGCATTCGGATTCGATTCAGTTGAAGACGAAATCGAATAGAGGTGATGAGTATGAGCAATCGAAAAGTTCCGTTACGAAAATGTGTTGCAACGCAAGAAATGAAATCAAAACGAGAGCTAGTTCGCATTGTTCGTTCCAAAGAGGGAGAAGTGTCTATTGATTTAACTGGAAAGAAATCAGGACGAGGTGCTTATTTATCAAAAGATAAAGAAAGCATCCTTCAAGCTCAAAAGAAGAATGTTTTGGAACATCATCTAAAAGCGAAAATCGACGGTTCTCTATACGAAGAGCTTCTTGAGCTTGTTGAGAAGGAGTCGAAATAAGTGTCCGATTGGAAATCGTTTTTAGGACTAGCAAACCGGGCTCGAAAAATTATTTCGGGTGAAGAACTCGTTTTAAAAGAAGTACGAAGTGGCAAAGCAAAGCTTGTATTGCTATCTGAAGATGCGTCAGCAAATACTACAAAACGCATCACGGATAAAACGACGTATTACAACGTACCAATGAGAAAGGTCGAAAATCGACAACAATTAGGGCATGCGATTGGGAGAGATGAGCGAGTCGTTGTAGCTGTGTTAGATGAAGGCTTTGCGAAAAAGCTGCGTAGCATGCTCGATACAAATTACCGGGGGTGAAGGTATGAGTAAAATTCGAGTGCATGAATATGCAAAAAAACATAATATCTCAAGTAAAGATCTTATGACAAAACTAAAAGAAATGAATATCGAGGTTTCGAATCATATGACAATGTTAGAAGATGAAGTAGTAAACAAATTAGATAATGAGTATCAAGCTGAAAAACCTTCTGTTGCAGATGAGTTTGAAGTAGAAGAAAAAGTTGTTCGTAGTAAAAAGAACAGCAATAAGAAAAAGAAAAAAGGCAAAGGAAACGAAGACAAGCGTCAAGAGAACTTTGCTGGAAGACAACAAACACAAACTGTAGAAACACCAGATAAAATTACTTTCTCTGGAAGCCTTACAGTAGGTGATCTTGCTAAGAAATTAAGCAAAGAGCCATCTGAAATTATTAAGAAGCTCTTCATGCTTGGAATTATGGCAACAATTAACCAAGACTTAGATAAAGATACAATTGAGTTAATTGCTAACGACTACGGTATTGAAGTAGAAGAAGAAGTAATTGTAAGCGAGACTGAGTTTGAAACATTCATCGATGAGCAAGATGATGAAGAGAACTTAAAAGAGCGCCCAGCTGTAGTTACAATCATGGGACACGTTGACCATGGTAAAACAACATTACTTGACTCTATCCGTAACTCTAAAGTAACTGCTGGCGAAGCAGGTGGAATTACTCAGCATATTGGTGCATACCAAGTTGAAGTAAATGACAAGAAGATTACCTTCTTAGATACACCTGGTCACGCGGCGTTTACAACGATGCGTGCTCGTGGTGCGCAAGTAACTGATATTACAATCCTTGTTGTTGCAGCTGATGACGGCGTTATGCCACAAACAGTTGAAGCGATTAACCATGCGAAAGCAGCGGGAGTACCAATTATTGTAGCTGTGAATAAAATGGATAAACCAGCAGCAAATCCTGATCGCGTAATGCAAGAATTAACAGAATATGAATTAGTTCCAGAAGCATGGGGTGGAGATACAATCTTCGTACCAATTTCTGCAATTCAAGGTGAAGGAATTGACAACTTACTAGAAATGATTCTTCTTGTAAGTGAAGTAGAAGAATATAAAGCAAATCCAAACCGCTATGCAACTGGTACTGTAATCGAAGCACAGCTTGATAAAGGTAAAGGAACTATCGCGACATTACTTGTTCAAAACGGTACGCTTCGAGTTGGAGACCCAATCGTTGTTGGTACTTCATTCGGACGTGTTCGTGCAATGGTAAGTGATATTGGTCGTCGTGTAAAAGTTGCTGGTCCATCAACTCCTGTTGAAATTACAGGTTTAAACGAAGTACCACAAGCGGGAGATCGTTTCATGGCATTCGCTGATGAGAAGAAAGCGCGTCAAATCGGTGAATCACGTGCACAAGAAGCGTTAGTTGCACAACGTGGTGAAAAATCTAAACTAAGCCTTGAAGATTTATTCCAACAAATCCAAGAGGGCGATGTAAAAGAAATTAACTTAATTGTGAAAGCAGACGTACAAGGTTCTGTAGAAGCAATGGCAGCATCACTTCGTAAAATTGATGTTGAAGGTGTTAAAGTTAAAATTATCCATACAGGCGTAGGTGCGATTACAGAATCTGATATTATTTTAGCTTCTGCATCTAATGCAATTGTAATTGGATTTAACGTACGCCCAGATGTGAATGCGAAGCGTACAGCTGAATTAGAGAACGTTGATATTCGTTTACACCGTATTATCTATAAAGTAATCGAAGAGATCGAAGCAGCGATGCAAGGTATGCTAGATCCAGAATTCGAAGAAAAAGTAATCGGTCAAGCAGAAGTACGTCAAACGTTTAAAGTAACAAAAGTTGGAACAATCGCAGGTTGTTACGTAACAGACGGTAAAATTACACGTGATAGTGGCGTGCGTATTATCCGTGATGGCGTAGTAATTTTCGAAGGACAACTTGATACGTTAAAACGTTTCAAAGATGACGTAAAAGAAGTTGCACAAAACTATGAGTGTGGTATTACAATTGAGAGATATAATGATCTTAAAGAAGGGGACATCATTGAAGCATACATTATGGAAGAAGTGAAGCGATGATTATCGCTTCACTCTCATTCGAGTGTATGATTTACGATGTGCATTCTTTAAAAGAGAAACGAGCAATTTTGCAACGGGTGCTAACTCGTGTGAAACAGCGTTATAACGTAGCTGTTTCAGAAGTAGGGCATCAAGATGTATGGCAACGTACGGAAATTGCAATTGTTTCTGTATCCTCCAATCGTGTTATTTGTGAAAAAGAAATGAATCGTGTACTTGAGTACATCGATTCATTTCCTGAAATTGAACGTACGATAACACAAGTGGAATGGTATTGAATGAGGTGAAGAGTTATGAAATTACGTGCAAACCGTGTAGGCGAGCAAATGAAAAAAGAATTAGGCGACATCATCAGTCGTAAAATTAAAGATCCACGTGTCGGATTTGTTACAGTAACAGATGTACAAGTGAGTGGAGATTTACAAATTGCTACAGTGTATATTTCTGTTTTAGGTGATGAAGAACAGAAAGAAAGTACATTAAAAGGTTTAGCGAAGGCAAAGGGCTTCATTCGTTCAGAAATTGGCCAGCGTATTCGTCTTCGTAAAACACCGGAAATTTCCTTTGAGTTTGATGAGTCTATCGGATATGGTCATCGAATTGATACACTTTTACATGAAATTAATAAAGAAGGTAAACGTGAAGAATAATGGATAGACAATTGTCTATCCATTTTTTCAATGCAAAATAAATTTTGGACATTTACTATGAAAGAATTATGATGAGGTGAACATATATGGAAGGTGTAGTATTATTACATAAGCCAAAAGGCATGACATCACATGATTGTGTATTTAAATTAAGAAAGATATTGCGTGAGAAACGAATTGGTCATACAGGAACATTAGATCCAGATGTAACAGGAGTATTGCCTATTTGTGTTGGAAGAGCAACGAAGATTGCACAATTTTTAACAAGTGAAACGAAAAAATATGAAGGTGAAGTGACATTAGGGTTTTCAACAACAACTGAAGATGCTTCTGGTGAAGTTGTGGAAACGAAAAATGTAGATCGTGTTATTACTCGTAAGGAAGTAGAAGAGGTTCTTGCGGCATTAACAGGTACGATTGAGCAAATGCCCCCAATGTTTTCAGCTGTAAAAGTTAACGGAAAAAAATTATATGAATATGCAAGAGCAGGACAGGAAGTGGAACGTCCAGTTCGTACAATTACAATTCATGAATTTGTATTACTAGATGACCGTGAAGTTTTTGAAGGAGAAAATATTTCATTCCGTTTCCGTGTAACGTGTAGTAAAGGAACATATGTAAGAACGTTAGCAGTAATGATTGGTGAAAAACTTGGTTTTCCATCACATATGTCTCACCTTGTAAGAACGGCTTCTGGTGAATTTTTATTAGAAGATTGCATATCATTTGAAGAAATTGAAGAAAACGTGCAAAATGGAACAGTAGAGTCTATCTTCATTTCAATTGATGAAGCGTTAAGTAAGTTCCCGAAAATGGTTGTAGATGAAAAGCAAGCAGAGAAAATAAAGAATGGTATGTTCTTAAAAAATGAATTGGAAATAACGGCGCCATTTATAACAGTGTTTGATAAAAACGATCGTTGTTTAGCAATTTATGAGCACCATCCAAAACACCCTGGTATGCTAAAGCCGATGAAAGTACTTGTGAATAATCAAGAACTAAAGCTATAATGAATTATTGGAAGGATTATTACAGAAAAAGGTGAATTCAAGCGTGAAACTTATTCATTTAACTCATCCACATGAACAAAATAAATTAGAATTACCACCTACTGTAATGGCATTAGGATTTTTTGATGGCATTCATTTAGGACATCAATGTGTGATTCGAACTGCGAAACAAATAGCGGATGAACGAGGATATAAAAGTGCAGTTATGACATTTTATCCGCATCCATCTGTTGTTTTAGGAAAAAAAGAAGCGCATGCTGAGTATATTACGCCAATGTGTGATAAAGAAAAAATAGTCGAAAACTTAGGAATCGATATATTATATGTTGTTAAATTTGACGAATCATTTGCAGGCTTATTACCACAACAATTTGTAGATGATTATATTATTGGTTTAAATGTAAAGCATGTAGTAGCAGGGTTTGATTATTCATATGGACGTTTAGGAAAAGGAAAGATGGAGACTTTACCATTTCATGCAAGAGGGGAGTTTACACAGACTGTGATTGAAAAAGTTGAATTTCAAGAAGAGAAAGTAAGTTCTACAGCATTACGAAAGTTAATTCGAAATGGCGAAATGGAACAAATTCCATCTATTTTAGGTAGAGCATACACAGTTGGGGGGACGGTTATACACGGTGATAAACGCGGACGTCAAATTGGTTTCCCAACAGCTAATGTAGGCTTAAGTGATGAGTATCTATTACCACCTGTAGGCGTTTATGCAGTGAGATTAAAAGTTCACGGTGAATGGTACGAAGGTGTATGTAATATTGGATATAAACCAACGTTTAAAGAAGATGAGCGTCAATTATCTATTGAAGTGCATTTATTTGAATTTAACAACGACATATATGATCAAAATGTTACGGTAGAGTGGCATATGCGTATAAGGGAAGAGAAGAAATTCAATGGCATTGATGAGTTAGTTGAACAAATTGCAAAAGATAAGAAAACAGCACAAGAATATTTTGCGAACGAAAAGAATATACTTGCTTTTTCAAATGAAAAGTAGTATTCTATGTTATGTACTTTATGACAACCATTGCTTGGCATTGCGACTCACCGACGCTTGCTAGGTAATCGGGGGTTTAATTAATAGGAGGTGAAATAGGATGGCTTTAACACAAGAGCGTAAAAATGAAATCATTGCACAATTTAGAACTCATGAGACTGATACTGGTTCTCCAGAGGTTCAAATTGCTGTCCTAACGGAGCAAATTAACACTCTAAACGAGCACTTACGTACTCACAAGAAAGATCATCATTCACGTCGTGGTCTATTAAAGATGGTTGGTAAACGTCGTAACTTACTAACTTACCTTCGTAATAGCGATATCACACGTTACCGTGAATTAATCACAAAGCTTGGCTTACGTCGATAGTCAAAGAAGCGGGAATATTCCCGCTTTTTTGTTAGGTAAAAATATATCTTCTACCCTTTATAGCTTACTTCATTTTCGGTAATACTAGAGGTAGAATATTGTGATATACTATCCATTTACATAGAAGAATTGAATACTTTAAATTGAGAGGGGTACTTAAATGAGTCAAGAAAAGCAAGTCTTCTCGATAGATTTAGCTGGTCGTCAGCTAACAGTTGAAACAGGTCAGCTTGCAAAGCAAGCGAACGGAGCAGTATTAGTAAGATATGGCGATACAGCGGTTCTATCTACAGCAACTGCATCAAAAGAAGCAAAAAATGTAGATTTCTTCCCACTTACAGTAAACTATGAAGAGCGTTTATATGCAGTCGGAAAAATTCCAGGCGGTTTTATTAAACGTGAAGGTCGTCCAAGTGAAAAAGCAATTTTGGCAAGTCGTTTAATCGACCGTCCAATTCGTCCGCTTTTCGCAGATGGTTTCCGTAACGAAGTACAAGTTGTCAGCATCGTAATGAGTGTTGATCAAGATTGTTCTTCTGAGATGGCAGCTATGCTTGGTTCTTCATTAGCGTTATCGATTTCAGATATTCCATTTGAAGGTCCAATCGCTGGTGCAACAGTTGGTCGTATTAATGGCGAATTCGTTATCAATCCAACAGTAGAACAGCAAGAACAAAGTGATATTCACCTTGTTGTAGCTGGTACGAAAGATGCAATTAACATGGTTGAAGCAGGGGCAGATCAAGTACCTGAAGAAACAATGTTAGAAGCAATTATGTTTGGTCATGACGAAATTAAACGCCTAATTGCATTCCAAGAAGAGATTGTACAAGCTGTAGGTAAAGAGAAATCAGAAGTGAAACTTTATGAAGTTGACGCTGATCTTAATCAAGCTGTACGTGAAATGGCTGAAAAGGATATGCATTCTGCAATTCAAGTACATGAGAAACATGCACGTGAAGATGCAATTAATGAAGTGAAAAAGCGTGTAATTGAGCATTACGAAGCTCAAGAAGCTGACGCTGATACATTAGGACAAGTAAGTGAGATTTTATATAAAATTGTAAAAGAAGAAGTACGTCGTCTTATTACAGTTGAAAAAATCCGCCCAGATGGCCGTAAAGGTGACGAAATCCGTCCATTAGCATCAGAGGTTGGCATTTTATCTCGTACACACGGTTCTGGTTTGTTCACACGTGGACAAACACAAGCATTAAGTATTTGTACATTAGGTGCATTAGGCGATGTGCAAATTTTAGATGGTCTAGGTGTAGAAGAATCAAAACGCTTTATGCACCATTACAATTTCCCATCATTTAGTGTTGGTGAAACAAGACCAATGCGTGGACCAGGTCGTCGTGAAATTGGTCACGGTGCACTAGGAGAACGTGCTCTTGAGCCTGTAATTCCATCTGAAAAAGATTTCCCATATACAGTACGTCTTGTATCTGAAGTTTTAGAATCAAATGGTTCTACTTCACAAGCAAGTATTTGTGGTAGTACGTTAGCAATGATGGATGCGGGTGTTCCACTTAAAGCTCCAGTTGCAGGTATTGCAATGGGTCTAGTTAAATCAGGTGAGAATTACACAATTTTATCTGATATTCAAGGTATGGAAGATCATTTAGGTGATATGGACTTTAAAGTAGCAGGTACAGCACAAGGTGTAACTGCACTACAAATGGACATTAAAATCGATGGTCTATCTCGTGAAATTTTAGAAGAGGCATTGCAACAAGCGAAAGTTGGTCGTGTGCACATTCTAAATCATATGTTATCTGTAATTGCAGAGCCACGTACTGAATTATCAGCTTACGCTCCAAAGATTATTACAATGACAATTAACCCAGATAAAATCCGTGACGTTATCGGACCAAGCGGTAAACAAATCAATAAAATTATTGAAGAAACTGGTGTTAAAATTGACATCGAGCAAGATGGTACAGTATTCATTTCTTCAATAAATCAAGAAATGAATGACAAAGCTAAGAAAATTATTGAAGATATCGTTCGCGAAGTACAAGTAGGTGAAATCTACGAAGGAAAAGTGAAACGTGTTGAGAAATTTGGTGCTTTCGTTGAATTATTCAGCGGTAAAGATGGATTAGTTCACATTTCTGAGCTTGCACTTGAGCGTGTAGGTAAAGTAGAAGACGTTGTGAAAATCGGTGATGTAATTACAGTTAAAGTTATCGAGATTGACAAGCAAGGTCGTGTGAATCTATCTAGAAAAGTATTGCTAAAAGAAGAGCAAGAAAAAGAAGCTGCTAAAGAAGAAAACAAACAAGAGCAGCAATAAGTAAAAGCCAGTTTAACTGGCTTTTTTTGTTATGTAAAAAATATGATTTACATATATTTTTATGTCAGCATAGGTATAGTTTTCATTATAACGCTCAAATTAACAAAGATAAGAAGAAAAATGTTTTTATATAGTTAATGGGAGGGTTTATATGAAAGCTCGTATATTGGCATACATATGTATATTCTTTTTATATATCAGTGTAGGCTCTTATTCCGTTTTTGCACAGGATAACTTGTACGAAGAAATTCAAAAACATGCAAAACAATATGAGATTGCACCTCAAAATGCGATGATTGATAAGATATGGAAAGCAACACCAGGATATAATGGAAGACAAGTTGATATTGAAGCATCCTATAACAATATGAAGAAACTAAAGAAATTTGATCAAAAACATCTTGAATTCAAGGAAGTATCACCGAATGTCCACTTAGAAGATTTATCACCAGCACCAATTTATAGGGGACATCCAAATAAAAAGATGGTGGGATTAACAATAAATGTGGCATGGGGAAACGAGTATTTGCCTCGTATATTAGAGTTATTGAAAAAACATGATGTGAAGGCGACTTTCTTTTTGGAAGGACGTTGGGTGAAAGAAAATTTACGATTTGCAAAAATGATTGTCGATGCAAATCAAGAAGTCGGCAATCATTCTTACACACATCCGAATATGAAAACGCTATCGTCTGATGAAATAAGAGATCAGTTGCAAAAAACAAATCGAATGATCGAAGCAGCTACGAATCAAAAGGTGAGATGGTTTGCCCCGCCGAGTGGAAGTTTTCGAGATGAAGTCGTGAAAATTGCAGACGATTTTCAAATGGGAACGATTATGTGGACTGTCGATACAATTGATTGGAAGCGACCTGAGCCAGATGTACTATTGCAGAGAGTAATGAGAAAAATACATCCAGGTGCTATCGTGTTAATGCATCCTACTTCGTCAACAGCAGAAGCATTAGATACAATGATTACAAAATTGAAGGAACAAGGATATAAAGTAGGGAATATAACAGAATTACTGGATGAAAAACGAGTGGATTAAATACATTTGCATGACATTCATCCTTAAACTTGTTATCATTAAATAATAGCACTTATTTAGAGAAACTGGCAGTAGGAGGAAAGTTTTTGATTAAAAAATATACTTGTAAAAATGGTGTAAGAATAGTTATGGAGAATATACCAACTGTAAGATCGGTTGCGATTGGTATTTGGATCCATGCAGGATCAAGAAATGAAAATGAAAAAAATAACGGGATTTCTCACTTTTTAGAACATATGTTCTTTAAGGGTACGGAAACACGTAGTGCACGCGAAATTGCAGAATCATTTGATAGCATTGGTGGGCAAGTGAATGCTTTTACTTCCAAAGAATACACTTGTTACTATGCAAAAGTGCTAGATGAGCATGCTAAATATGCTTTAGATGTATTAGCAGATATGTTCTTTAATTCAACATTTGATGAGGAAGAATTGAAAAAAGAAAAGAATGTCGTATGTGAAGAAATTAAAATGTACGAAGATGCTCCAGATGATATTGTGCATGATATGTTAACGAAAGCAACATATGAAACGCATCCGCTTGGATATCCTATTTTAGGAACAGAAGAAACACTTGATACGTTTACAGGTGATACGCTACGCCAATATATAAAGGATCATTACACACCTGAAAATGTAGTTGTTTCAGTTGCAGGAAATATTGATGAAGCCTTTTTACAAACGGTAGAGCAATATTTCGGTAGTTATGAAGGAACAGCAAACCGTGAACAAGTACATAGCCCAATTTTCCATTTTAATAAGGTAGCACGTAAAAAGGAAACAGAACAAGCTCATTTATGTTTAGGATATAAAGGCTTACAAATGGGACACGAAGATATTTATAACTTAATCGTATTAAATAACGTTTTAGGCGGTAGTATGAGTAGCCGTTTATTCCAAGAAGTACGTGAGCAACGCGGGTTAGCTTACTCAGTATTTTCTTACCATTCTTCTTATGAAGATACAGGTATGTTAACACTGTATGGTGGAACAGGTAGCCAACAATTAGATACACTGTATGAAACAATGCAAGAAACGTTAGAAACATTGAAAAATACAGGTATTACAGAAAAAGAGCTCATGAATAGTAAAGAGCAATTAAAAGGAAACTTAATGTTAAGTTTAGAAAGTACGAATAGCCGTATGAGTCGCAATGGTAAAAATGAATTGCTACTTCGTAAGCATCGTTCACTTGATGAAATTATTGAAAGTGTAAACACTGTAACAAAAGAAAATGTAGATGCGCTAATTCGTAACATGTTTACAGATGAATTCTCTGCAGCATTAATTAGTCCAGATGGAAAACTTCCAAAAGGAATAAAACTATAATTGCTTTATATGAAGTATGTAAAAATAACCGTATCTCTTTTAAATGAGATACGGTTATTTTTTTGGATATACAGAATAGATACTAATTATGGATAACTTAAATTAATAATTCGGTAGGGGGAGAGTGTATGCGATTAAGTGAATTAAGTGGTAAAGAGATAGTAAATTTAGAAAGAGCAGAAAAAATGGGGGTTTTAGGCTATGTGGATTTAGAGATTGATGAGAAGGATGGCCAAATACAGGCTCTTATCATACCTGCTGGGAAATGGGGAGGTTTTAAAAAGGAGCCACAAGAAGTAAGAGTCGGGTGGAGTCAAATTAAGAAAGTGGGGCATGATATGATCCTTTGTGATATTACGGATCGTTCAAATTCGAAGTGAAAGATGGCCATTGTGGTCATCTTTTTTTTTGTTCATCCCCTCTGAGTTTTAGCCCACATGAATCGAGCTTTTACTGGCAATTAAAATCCCGCATGATGTCCTCTCAAATGCAGAGTTTTGAGGTGGGGGTTTTACGGCATACAAAGAGCGGGATAAATCATACGTGCTTTTTGTTTTTCAATCACCTCAAACTCGTACATTACATATGATGTGGAGGAAAAAGAAAAAGTAGGCACTTTTCTTATAAATGACAGAAAAAGAAGGTGAATTAGGGAATGTTGACTGAGATGCATATTGCTGTCATAGGAGGAGATGCAAGACAGCTAGAAGTAATTCGCAAGCTAGTTGAATTGGATGCGAAACTTTCATTGATAGGGTTTGACCAGTTAGATCATGGCTTCACAGGGGCAGCAAAAGAAAGTATACAAAATTTAGATTTCACTACTGTAGATGCAATTATTTTGCCAGTTGCAGGTACAAACGCCAAGGGAGAAGTAGATACTATTTTTTCAAATGAAAAAGTTTCTATAACGAAAGAACAAATTGAAAATACACCAGAACATTTTACTATATATTCAGGTATTGGTACGCCTTACTTGGAAAATCTCGTATCTACTACAAGCCGCAAACTTATTAAATTATTTGATCGTGATGATGTGGCAATCTACAATTCTATTCCAACTGTAGAAGGTACATTAATGATGGTAATTCAACATACCGACTATACAATTCATGGTTCCAATGTAATGGTTTTAGGATTTGGTAGAACAGGGATGAGTGTTGCCAGAGCATTTCAATCATTAGGAGCCCATGTCAAAGTTGGAGCAAGACGATCAGAACATATTGCACGTATTACAGAAATGATGTTTTCTCCTTTTCATATGCAAGACATTGAGAAAGAAGTAGGAAATATCGATATTGTCATTAATACAATTCCGCATCTCGTTGTGACAGCGAACGTCATTTCAAAAATGCCGGCTCATACGTTAGTAATTGATTTAGCTTCTAAACCAGGCGGTACCGACTTTAGATATGCGGAAAAAAGAGGAGTTAAAGCGCTGTTAGCACCTGGATTACCAGGTATTGTGGCTCCGAAAACAGCAGGGCAAATTTTAGCGAACGTTCTTTCTCAGTTACTAGCAGAAGATGTAATAGCAAGAAAGGAGAATGAGGAATGAATTTAAAAGGGAAAAGAATAGGATTTGGCTTTACTGGTTCACATTGTACGTACGAAGAAGTAATGCCTCATTTAGAGAAATTAATTGCTGAGGGAGCAGAAGTACGTCCTGTTGTTTCTTACACTGTTCAATCAACAAATACGAGATTTGGAGAAGGAGCAGAGTGGATTAAAAAGATTGAAGAAGTAACAGGCTTTAAAGCGATTAATTCAATCGTTGGCGCAGAACCACTAGGACCTAAAATTCCACTAGATTGTATGGTAATTGCACCACTAACGGGAAATTCTATGAGTAAATTTGCAAATGCAATGACAGACTCTCCAGTATTAATGGCAGCAAAAGCGACGCTAAGAAATGGCAAGCCTGTCGTATTGGCTGTTTCGACGAATGATGCATTAGGGCTTAATGGAGTAAACCTCATGCGCCTAATGGCGACAAAAAACATCTATTTCGTCCCATTCGGTCAAGATGCACCAGAGAAAAAACCGAACTCGATGGTAGCTCGCATGGAGTTACTGGAAGATACAGTATTAGAAGCGCTGCAAGGAAAGCAATTGCAACCGGTTGTCGTAGAAAAATTCAGATATATGAATTAAAAAACGAAAAAAAACGGACAATTTTTGATGAAACCATCATTCTTACTGTAGAATATGATAAAATTAACGTTATTAAGATTAGAAGGGGTATTCTATACTCCTTCTGATTCTAAGTTATAGAAGGATTGGTATCTAGAAAGGGGCATAGTGATGGAAAAGCAAAAAACTTTTCATGTCGCTGTAGTTGGAGCAACCGGCGCAGTTGGTGAACAAATGTTAAATACTTTAGAGAAACGAGAATTTCCAATCGGGAAGTTAACGTTACTTTCATCTAAACGATCTGCAGGTAAGAAACTTGTATTTAAAGGCGAAGAATTTACAGTTCAAGAGGCAACTCCTGAAAGTTTTGAAGGAGTAGATATCGCACTATTTAGTGCTGGTGGATCTGTATCAAAACAATTAGCGCCAGAAGCAGCAAAGCGCGGTGCGATTGTTGTTGATAATACAAGTGCATTCCGTATGACAGAAAACGTGCCACTTGTTGTACCTGAAGTAAATGAAAACGACTTAAAAGAACATAATGGTATTATTGCAAATCCAAACTGTTCTACAATTCAAATGGTAGTAGCTCTTGAGCCAGTTCGTCAGCAATATGGTTTAAAACGAGTAATCGTTTCCACATATCAAGCTGTATCAGGTGCTGGTGCGGCAGCGATTGAAGAACTTCATGAACAATCACAAGCAATCTTAAATGGCGAAGAAGTGAAGGCGAATGTTTTACCTGTATCAGGTGATAAGAAACATTTCCAAATTGCTTTCAACGCGATTCCACAGATTGATAAGTTCCAAGATAATGGATTTACGTTTGAAGAAATGAAAATGATTAATGAAACGAAAAAAATTATGCATATGCCTGAATTAGAAGTAGCGGCAACATGTGTACGTTTACCAGTTGTATCAGGTCACTCTGAGTCTGTTTACATCGAAGTAGAAAAAGAAGGCGTAACAGTAGAAGAATTAAAGAGCTTACTTGCAAATGCGGAAGGTATTGTTCTGCAAGATAACCCAGAAGAGCAGTTATATCCAATGCCAGCTACTGCAGTAGGTAAAAACGAAGTATTCGTTGGAAGAATCCGTAAAGATTTAAATAACGATAAAGGATTTCATCTTTGGGTCGTATCTGATAACTTATTAAAAGGCGCTGCATGGAATTCTGTTCAAATTGCAGAGCGCTTAGTAAAATTACAATTAGTGTAAACGGCTAAGAGAAGGTGCAAAATATGAAAATTATTGTTCAAAAATTTGGTGGCACATCCGTACGTGATGAAAATGGACGTAAGCATGCGCTTCATCATATAAAAAAATCGCTAAATGCGGGTTATAAAGTAGTTACTGTCGTATCTGCTATGGGCCGCAAAGGTGAACCATATGCAACTGATACTTTGTTAAATCTTGTAAATCAAGAGGAATCACACATTTCTAATCGTGAGCAAGATTTATTACTATCATGCGGAGAATTAATCTCAGCAATCGTCTTCTCTAATATGTTAAATGAGAACGGTATAAAAGCGGCAGCGTTCAATGGTGCACAAGCTGGTTTTGTAACAAATGATGATTTTACAAATGCTAAGATTATTGAAATGAATTGCGATCGTATACATGAAGAGTTAGAAAATGTAGATGTAATCGTTGTTACAGGATTCCAAGGGCAAACGAAAAAAGGTGATACGACAACACTTGGACGCGGAGGTAGCGATACTTCAGCTTCAGCGTTAGGTGTTGCGCTTCATGCTGAATATATCGATATCTTCACAGATGTAGAAGGTGTTATGACTGCGGATCCTCGCATTGTAAAAGATGCACGTCATCTTCAAACGGTAACGTATAACGAAATTTGTAACATGGCATACCAAGGTGCAAAAGTCGTTCATCCACGTGCGGTTGAAATTGCGATGCATGCAAAAGTACCGCTTCGTGTACGTTCTACGTATTCTGATAGTGAAGGTACGCTTATTTCAGCATCTGACGGTGCTACAAAAGGCCGTGATGTAGAAGAACGTCCTGTTACAGGTATCGCACATGTATCAAATGTGACGCAAATTAAAGTGCTTGCAAAAGAAACAGCATATGATTTGCAGCAGCATGTGTTTAAAGAAATGGCGAATGAAGGAATAAGTGTCGATTTAATTAACATTTCACCTACTGGGGTAGCTTATACGGTAAGTGATAATGTATCAAGTCGTGCAGTTGAATTATTACAAAACCTTGGATATGAGCCAATTGTGACAGAACATTGTGCGAAAGTATCTATTGTAGGAGCTGGAATGGCAGGATACCCAGGGGTTACTGCAAAAATTGTTACAGCTTTAGCGGAAAAAGGTATTCAAATTCTGCAATCGGCAGATAGCCATACGACAATTTGGGTTCTTGTAAAAGAAACGGATTTAGTGGAAGCTGTAAATGCATTACATAGTGCGTTTGAGCTTTCAAAAGAAAAGCAACTGGAACAATAAGGAGTGAGACCATGATAGATTTTGGGACAATTGCAACCGCGATGGTAACACCGTTTGATATAAACGGAAATATCGATTTTGCAAAGACAACTAAATTGGTAAATTATTTAATAGATAACGGTACAACAGCAATCGTGGTAGGAGGAACGACAGGAGAATCTCCTACATTAACTTCAGAAGAAAAAGTAGCGTTATATCGCCATGTCGTATCTGTTGTCGATAAAAGGGTGCCCGTAATCGCTGGAACAGGTAGTAATAATACGCATGCTTCTATTGACTTAACTAAAAAGGCAACAGAAGTTGGTGTTGATGCAGTAATGCTAGTAGCACCGTATTATAACAAACCGAGTCAAGAAGGAATGTATCAGCACTTTAAAGCAATTGCTGAAAGCACGCTGCTTCCGGTTATGCTATATAACGTTCCAGGACGATCTATTGTACAAATCTCCGTTGATACAGTTGTTCGTTTATCAGAAATAGAAAACATTGTTGCGATTAAAGATGCAGGCGGCGATGTGTTAACAATGACAGAAATCATTGAAAAAACAGCGGACGACTTTGCAGTATACAGCGGTGATGATGGTTTAACGTTACCAGCTATGGCAGTTGGGGCAACAGGTATCGTTTCTGTAGCATCTCATGTTATCGGAAATGAAATGCAAGAAATGATTGCAGCATTCCAAGCAGGAGAATTTAAGAAGGCGCAAAAATTACATCAATTACTTGTAAGAGTAACGGATTCATTATTTATGGCGCCAAGCCCAACGCCAGTAAAAACAGCGTTACAAATGGTTGGATTAGATGTAGGTTCTGTACGTTTACCACTTCTTCCATTAACAGAAGAAGAAAGAGTAACGTTACAATCTGTTATGCAATCTATCCCTCGTTAATAAAAAATGACCTAGTGTAGAACTAGGTCATTTTTTTATGGTATGAAAATCTTTCCCCCTCTTTTCTCACCTATATGTGTTCTTATAAGATCATAGCTTCTTCATTATGTATTGCAACATGTATAAGAAAATAATCTACACCTTTAAAGGAATCCAAAAATCATAGTTATTATAGAATAAACATTTGTATAAACATAATGAACTACTGATTCTATTTTTCAGAGTAATTGTCTCGAATATGACGGAAATCATAAAAAAACTGTATTTTATAAGTGTTTTTGTTTGAATATGGAAAAATAAGTCTTGGAAATCCATATTATGAAAGTGATTTAGAGTATTTATAACGATTTCTTCAAAATGATGTGGAGTACAAAATCGGAGTAAATATAAAGGAAATCTGTTCGATATGTTTGTTGTAAATCCGTTCTTTTCCTTTTTCTTTCGCACGATTTAACTTGTGTTCTATTTCTTGTATCAGGTATAATATGGCTAAGTAGCTTAGTACGGGTATGCTTAGCAAAATTGGTAAAAATTATAATTTGATTACATTTTCATATCATATCGAATAAGATATTTGATTTATATAATGAAAGAGAGGTGAAACCTGGTTTAAAAAATAAACAAGGACATGATATCGCATAACGGTAAGGACATTCGTCTTGGACGGTGAATATATGGTGGTTGTAGAGTTTCCCCTGGTGTCTCTGCAATTTTAGTGAAATCAGTGTTTGAAAGATTTTTAAACCAGGCAACAACATGAAGAGAAAAGAGAATGAGTCTGTTAAAGTATTTGCTCTTGGTGGAGTAGGTGAAATCGGGAAAAACATGTACTGTGTTGAAATTGATTCTGAAATCTTTATTGTAGATGCAGGATTAATGTTCCCGGGAGATGAAATGTTTGGAATTGATATCGTTATTCCTGATATTACATATTTAGTGGAAAATCAAGAGCGAGTAAAAGGTTTATTTATTACTCACGGTCATGAAGATCATATTGGTGGTATTGTTTACGTACTTCGTAAATTATCTATTCCAGTGTATGCAACGAAATTAACAGTAGGGCTAATACAAGAAAAACTTGGCGAAGCGGGTATGTTAGGCCGTGTAGACTTAAAAACAATCGATTCAAATTCAACAGTAGAGTTTAATACTACAACGGTGTCATTCTTTGGAACGACACATAGTATTCCAGATTCTGTTGGTGTTTGTTTCCATACATCAAAAGGTGCTATCGTATATACGGGAGACTTTAAATTCGATCAAACTCCAATTGGAAATAATGGAGCGGACCTTGGGAAAATGGCGCAAATCGGAAATGAAGGCGTTCTATGCTTACTATCTGATAGTACAAATGCTGAGCGTCCAGGCTATACAGGTTCTGAAAAAGAAGTTGGTGTAGAAATTTCTAAAGTGTTCTACGGCGCAGAAGGACGTATTATTGTTGCTTCATTTGCATCGAATGTACATCGTATTCAACAAGTATTTGATGCAGCTGCTGAAACAGGACGAAAAGTAGCGGTTGTAGGACGTAGTATGGTGAAAGTAGTAGATATCGCAAGACGTCTTGGTTATTTAGATGTTCCAGAAGGTATGGTTATTTCACTACAAGAAGTAGACAATTTCCCAGAGAAAAAGGTAGCTATTTTAACGACAGGTAGCCAAGGTGAACCGATGGCAGCCCTTTCTAGAATGGCGAAGCAAGCACATAAACAAATTTCAATTCGTAAAGGTGATACGGTTATTATTGCGGCTTCTCCAATTCCGGGTAATGAAATATCTGTATCGAAAATTATTGACTTGTTATTTAGAGCTGGCGCTGAGGTTGTTTATTACGGCGAAAGAAAAGTTCACGTTTCAGGTCACGGTAGCCAAGAAGAATTAAAATTAATGTTAAATTTAATGAAACCGAAATATTTTGTACCCGTACATGGTGAGTTCCGTATGCAAAAAGCACATGCATATTTAGCTGAAGATGTAGGTATTGCAAGAGAAAATATCTTTATCGTAGAAAAAGGCGATGTAATTGCTTTTGGTGATGATGAAGCAAACTTAGTTGGCAAAGTGCAAGCTGGTAATGTGTTAATTGATGGACTAGGTGTAGGTGACGTTGGTAATATCGTTCTTCGAGATAGAAAAATGTTATCTCAAGATGGAATATTAGTAGTTGTTGTAACACTTGGTAAAGATGAAAAGAAAATTATCTCTGGTCCAGAAATCATTTCACGTGGATTTGTATATGTTCGTGAATCAGAAGCGTTAATCGACAGATCTACAGAGATTGTACGCATGATTGTTGAGCAATCGATTAAAGAATATTCAATTGAATGGTCTATGTTAAAACAAAATATTCGTGAATTATTAGGGCAGTTCTTGTACGAAGAGACCAAGAGAAAACCTATGATTTTACCGATTATTATGGAAGTATAAAAAAGATCACCTTTACGGGTGATCTTTTTTCTTTTTTCACTCTATCGAATGAAATTTATAACTTAAGAAATACTAGTTATATACGAGTGAAAGGGGATGCGATATGACAGAACGTGATCGTTATACAAATGAAGAGAAAGAGGCTGAACCGAAAGAAACCGGAAAAGAAGCTTCAATAGTAGAAAAAATTCAACAGCTTGGACAAACGAATGTACCACAAATGAATGAATCACGTATTCATTGTTTAACAATCATTGGACAGGTGGAAGGTCATGTTCAGTTGCCACCACAAAATAAAACAACAAAATATGAGCATATCATTCCGCAAATTGTTGCGATAGAACAAAATCCGAAAATTGAAGGTTTACTTTTAATATTAAACACGGTCGGAGGTGACGTGGAAGCTGGGCTAGCAATTTCTGAGATGGTAGCTTCGCTTTCAAAGCCAACGGTATCACTTGTTCTGGGCGGAGGACATTCTATCGGTGTGCCAATTGCTGTCTCTACGGATTATTCATTTATTGCAGAAACTGCGACGATGACAATTCATCCTATTCGTCTAACGGGTCTTGTTATAGGTGTGCCGCAAACATTTGAGTATTTAGATAAAATGCAAGAAAGAGTCATTCGATTTGTGACGAAGCATTCGAAAGTAACGGAAGATCGTTTTAAAGAGCTTATGTTTGCGAAAGGAAATTTAACGCGGGATATTGGTACGAATGTAATTGGTGGAGATGCAGTGAAGTATGGTCTTATAGATGATGTTGGTGGTATTGGAAATGCGATTCGGAAATTAAACGAATTAATAGATGCTCGCGGGAATGATAGTGCAGAAGGGACAATGCTACAATGATTTTATATACAATTATGCCAGAACAACTAGTGTATCCAGCCGATTATTCACAATGTGAAAGTCAAAAAGTTGTAAATATAAACGGTGTTGAATTAATGGTTTCTGAAGAAGAACGTGGGGAGTATTCCATTGTGCGTGTGTTAAGTACGGATCCGCTTCACTACTTAGAGTTTGAGCCTGGTCAGAAAATAACCTTTTAGCAAAAAGAAGGATTTTGTTTAGAAGCTATGGTATAATATAAAAAACAAGACGGTTGAGCAGCCATGAGAGGGCTGCTTTCTTCTGTTTATTTAACATTTTACAAGAAGTGTAAAAATAGAAGATATAAAGACCTGAAAAAATAGAGAAAACGGACATATAAGTAGAGTTTTTAGGGGGCTTTACTTATATGTAGAACACGAGGTGAAGAAATGGCAAAACAAAAGCAAAGAGGGACGAAGGCAAAGGCAAGACGTACGATAAAGCCAACTTTGTATTATGAAATCGTCGGTTTAACTCTTTTTGCACTTTCAATCATTACGATTTTACAGCTAGGCGTTGTAGGGAAATCGTTTGTGTTATTTTTTCGCTTCTTCTTTGGTGAGTGGTACATAATTGGTGTGTTAGGTGTAATAGCTTTATCCGTTTCGTTCGTTATAAAACGTGGATGGCCGAACCTTTTAAATAAACGGTTAATCGGTTTTTATTTAATAGTATTGGCGATATTAATGTTTAGTCATATTACATTATTTAACCTTCTTACAAAAGATGGAGCAGTGCAAAATACTTCTGTTATTGTGAGTACGAAAGATAACTTCTTTCTTGAAATGAAAAAAGGACCAGATAGTGTTCATTTAGGTGGTGGCATGTTTGGTGCTCTTATGTTTGCTACATGTTACTTCTTATTTGACGAAGTAGGAGCTTATATCATTGGTATTATTTTAGTTATTCTTGGTATACTTTGTATAACAAATAAGCATATTGGAGAAGTGTTAGCTCCGGTTGGTAGAATTCTTAGAAGTCAATTTCAAGTGATGCAAGGGGATTATAAAGATTGGAGAGCCAAAAGAACGGCTGAACAAACAGAAAAGAAAAAAACAACAAGAAGCACAAGGAGCAAACGTGCTGTAGAACAAGAAGAAATGATTGAGCCGATAGAAGAAATCTCAATTGATCCTCCGATTATTTCAAATTTTACTGAGAATTATCCTGTAAATGAAGAAGAGGATAAACGAATTGAAGTGGAGCAAGAAGAGTTAATCACTTCACCGTCTATCGAAGAGGCTCCACCAATTGAAGAGCCGAAGAAAAAGCGTGGAGAAAAAATCGTTGAATCGCTAGAGGGGGAAACACAAGCACCTCCTATGCAATTTTCAAATGTAGAAAATAAAGATTACAAGCTTCCTGCACTTGATATATTGAAGTTTCCAAAGAATAAGCAAGTTACAAATGAAAATGCGGAAATTTATGAGAATGCTCGTAAATTGGAACGTACATTCCAAAGCTTTGGAGTGAAAGCGAAAGTAACGAAAGTACATAGAGGTCCTGCAGTTACGAAGTATGAGGTGTATCCTGATATGGGAGTAAAGGTAAGCAAAATCGTCGGTTTAAGTGATGATTTAGCACTTGCTTTAGCTGCGAAAGACATTCGTATTGAAGCACCTATTCCCGGGAAATCAGCTGTAGGAATTGAAGTTCCGAACTCAGAAGTCTCTATGGTAACGCTTAGAGAAGTTCTTGATTCTAAAGCTAACAATCATCCGGAAGAGAAGTTGTTAATTGGTCTTGGACGAGATATTACAGGGGAAGCTGTATTAGCCCGTTTAAATAAAATGCCCCATTTACTAGTGGCAGGTGCGACAGGTAGCGGGAAGAGTGTATGTATTAACGGTATTATTGTTAGTATTTTAATGCGTGCAAAACCACATGAAGTAAAATTAATGATGATTGATCCGAAAATGGTAGAGTTAAATGTATATAACGGTGTGCCTCATTTGTTAACACCAGTTGTAACTGATCCGAAAAAGGCATCACAAGCATTGAAAAAAGTTGTGAGTGAGATGGAGCGTCGTTATGAGTTATTTGCTCATAGTGGCACGCGTAATATTGAAGGATATAATGGCTATATAAAAGAGCATAATAGTCAATCAGAAGCGAAACAACCGGAATTACCTTATATTGTAGTAATTGTGGATGAGTTAGCAGATTTAATGATGGTTGCTTCATCGGATGTAGAGGATGCGATTATGCGTCTAGCGCAAATGGCCCGTGCTGCTGGTATTCATTTAATTATTGCAACGCAGCGTCCATCAGTTGATGTTATTACAGGAGTTATTAAAGCGAATATTCCATCACGTATTGCATTCGCTGTATCTTCTCAAACGGATTCTCGTACAATTCTTGACGGCGGTGGTGCAGAGAAACTACTAGGTCGTGGAGATATGCTGTTTATACCAATTGGTGCATCGAAGCCTGTACGTGTACAAGGTGCATTTTTATCAGATGATGAAGTTGAGAGAGTTGTAGAATATGTTATTGGCCAGCAAAAAGCGCAATATCAAGAAGATATGATTCCACAAGACGTTCCTGATACGAAGCAGGAAGTAGAAGATGAATTATATGATGAAGCAGTTCAGCTCGTAGTGGAAATGCAAACAGCATCTGTTTCTATGTTGCAACGTAGGTTTAGAGTTGGTTATACGCGAGCTGCCCGTTTAATTGATGCAATGGAAATGAATGGTGTAGTAGGTCCGTATGAAGGTAGTAAACCGCGAGAAGTGCTCATTAATGATGTCCAAGAAAAAAGTTCATAAAAAAAGCCTAATTGTTTTTACAATTAGGCTTTTTTATATGTTGGTTTTGTTATATACTATATTCAGCAATAAAGAAAGGGCTTACATTTAAAACGATTCTTTAGAATACGAATACTTTGAGTTTGTTTTTTATAAACGTTCGATATTTAATGTAGAAAAATGTTAAATTTTGTTGACACGTATGGGAGCAAGTGGTAAGATTACTTCGAAAAGAATCACTGCCTCATATAATCTTGGAGATAAGGTCCATAAGTTTCTACCTGGCAACCATGAATTGCTGGACTATGAGGGGAAAAGTGTGTAACAAGGGATGTAAGAAATCTTTGTGCCGAACTTTTTCTCGAAATGAGGAATGTTTATGGTGCAAAGTTTTTTTTATGCAGTAAAGAGTGAAAATTTCATCTTAAAAAATTATTAATATTTATTCGACAATTATGGTTGTTTTTATTATTTAGCAATTTTATTATGTTGTAAGTTGAAAAAAGAGAAAAGAAGTCTTACATCAGAGGTCGAATAATTGAAATGCGGGGGAGTCTTATGTCAGTAAAATCGGATAGTCGTCACCTATATTTACGGGTGATTGATCACATCAAAGAAAAAATTAAAGATGGAGCTTACAAAGAAAGACAGAAGCTACCATCAGAGTTTGATTTAGCGAAAGAACTTGGTGTAAGTAGAGCGACTTTAAGGGAAGCACTGCGTATTTTAGAAGAAGAAAATGTTGTTATTCGTAGACATGGTGTAGGAACATTTGTAAATGCAAAGCCGTTATTTTCTTCTGGGATTGAACAACTTTCTAGTATTACAGATATGATTTCTAGTGTGGGGAAAACACCAGGAACTATCTTTTTATCATCATCTACAACTAGTTTAACAGAAGAGGAAAAAGAGAAGTTTAATAGTGAAGATGGTTTTAACGCAGTGATGATTGAGCGTGTGCGTACAGCAGATGGGGAACCTGTTGTGTATTGTATCGATAAACTTGCAAAAGAAATATTGCCGGATTTATCAGGATACAATGAGGAATCATTGCTAACAGTGATACATAATAACACGCATAAGCGCATAACATATGCGGTTGCTCATATTGAGCCAATTGGCTCACATCCGAAAATCTCACCGATTTTAGAATGTGAGCCAGAAACAGCACTGCTAGTATTAAAACAAATGCACTATGATCAAAATGATGAGCCAATCTTATATTCTATCAATTACTTTAGAGCTGATAAATTTAGCTTCCACGTATTAAGAAAACGCATGTAAATGAGTTCCTTTTTAGGGAGGTGACAGCAAGAAGTTAGGGACAGCAGCGTATAAAAAAATAGATAAATCATTTCAGGAGGGGTTTCTAGTATGAAGAAAAAAACAGGTCTTTTATTATCATTAACATTAGCAGCAAGCGCAGTTTTAGGTGCATGTGGTAACTCTGATAAAGCAAGTAGCGACAAAAAAGAGTTTAAAGTTGGTATGGTTACAGATGTTGGGGGCGTTGATGACAAATCATTTAACCAATCAGCTTGGGAAGGTTTAACGAAATTCGGTAAAGACAATGATTTAAAGAAAAATGAAGGATATCGTTATCTTCAATCAAGCAAAGATGCTGATTATATCCCGAATTTAACGAAATTTGCGAAAGATCATTATAACACAACATTTGGTATTGGTTACTTAATGGAAAAATCAATCGAAAAAGTAGCTGATCAGTATCCAAAAGAACAATTTGCGATTGTAGATACAGTTGTAAAGAAGCCAAACGTAACAAGTATTACATTTAAAGACCATGAAGGTTCATTCTTAGTTGGTGCTGTAGCAGCAATGACGACAAAATCAAATAAAGTTGGGTTTGTTGGTGGTGTAAAAAGCCCGTTAATTACAAAATTTGAATCAGGTTTTAAAGCTGGTGCAAAAGCAGTAAATCCAAATATCGAAATCGTATCACAATATGCTGATGCATTTGATAAACCAGAAAAAGGGTCTGTATTAGCTTCAGCAATGTACGGTGGTGGAGTTGACGTAATTTATCATGCTTCAGGTGCAACTGGTAATGGTGTATTTACAGAAGCAAAAAACCGTAAGAAAAAAGGTGAAAATGTTTGGGTAATCGGTGTTGACCGTGACCAAAATCAAGAAGGTATGCCTGAAAACGTAACTTTAACTTCTATGGTAAAACGTGTTGATATTGCAGTAGCAAAAGTAGCACAAGAAGCGAAAGATGGAAAGCTTAAAGGCGGTAAAGTAGAAGAATTTGGCTTGAAAGATGACGGTATTGGTATTTCAAAAACAACTGATAATGTGAAAAAAGTAAATCCTGAAATCTTAACAAAAGTAGAAGAGCTTGAGAAGAAAATCACTGACGGTGAAATTAAAGTACCTGCAACTGATGAAGAATATAAAACATATGAAGCTTCTCTAAAGAAATAATAATAGAGAAATAGCAAAGGTTAGTTCGTAGAACTAACCTTTGCATATATAAAAATACCTTTAATAGAGTGTAATTAGGGAGTGTTCCCTGCTAAAAGGAGGAACAAAATGGAATACGTAATTGAGATGAACAATATTACAAAAGTATTCCCAGGCATTGTAGCGAATGACGATATTACGCTGCAAGTAAAACAGGGAGAAATACATGCTTTACTTGGAGAAAATGGTGCAGGGAAATCAACGCTGATGAATGTGCTGTTTGGTTTGTATCAACCAGAACAGGGAGAAATTAAGATTCAAGGAAAACCTGTAAAAATTACAAATCCGAATATAGCAAATGACCTTGGTATTGGGATGGTCCATCAGCATTTTATGCTTGTTCATAATTTTACAGTTACAGAGAATATTATTCTTGGGAATGAGCCGAAGAAAAACGGGAAAATTGCTGTTGAAGAAGCTGCAAAAGAAATTAAGCAATTATCTGAACAGTACGGTTTAGCTGTTGATCCACATGCGAAAATTGAAGATATTTCTGTTGGGATGCAGCAAAGGGTTGAAATATTAAAGACTCTTTATCGTGGTGCTGAGATTTTAATATTTGATGAGCCAACCGCGGTGTTAACTCCCCAAGAGATTCATGAGTTGATTCAAATTATGAAAAAGCTTGTACAAGAAGGAAAATCTATTATTCTTATTACACATAAGTTGAAAGAAATTATGGAAGTTTGCGATCGTTGTACAATTATTCGTAAAGGTAAGGGGATTGGCACTGTTGATGTAGCGGAAACGGATGAGCATAAACTTGCAGAGTTAATGGTCGGACGTCAAGTGAATTTTAAAACAGAAAAAATAGAAGCTAAACCAATGGAAGAAGTACTATCTATTGCAAACCTAATTGTTCATGATACGCGCAAGTTACCTGCTGTAAAAGGCCTTGACTTAACTGTTCGTGCAGGAGAAATCGTTGGGATTGCAGGGATTGATGGAAATGGTCAAAGTGAATTAATAGAGGCGATTACTGGTTTACGAAAAGTTGAGTCAGGTTCTATTGCAATTAAAGGAAAAGAAATAACGAATTGGCCTGTTCGAAGAATAACAGAAGAGGGGATTGGTCATATTCCTGAAGATCGTCATAAACACGGACTTGTTCTCGATTTTTCTGTTCGGGACAATATTGTTTTACAAACATACTATAAAAATCCATTTTCAAAGAAAGGGATTTTAAATTTTAGTAAAATTACAGAAAAAGCAAAAGCGCTTATTGAACAGTTTGATGTACGTACACCTAGTGAACAAACGTTAGCTCGTGCTCTATCTGGTGGGAACCAGCAAAAGGCCATTATTGCACGTGAAGTAGATCGTAATCCAGATTTATTAATTGCAGCGCAGCCAACACGTGGTTTAGATGTAGGTGCGATTGAATTTATTCATAAAAAATTAATCGAGCAGAGAGATAATGGGAAGGCAGTATTGCTTTTATCTTTAGAGCTGGATGAAATTTTAAATGTAAGTGATCGAGTTGCTGTTATATATGAAGGGAAAATTGTAGCAATTGTGGATGCGAAAGAAACGAATGAACAACAGCTTGGATTATTAATGGCCGGCGGGACAGGGAAAGAGAAGGTGAACACAAATGGCTAAAAAATTTTTAACAGAACGAACAATTAATATTTTAGTACCTGTGTTATCCGTAGTTTTCGGTTTACTTGTTGGTGCCATTGTAATGTTAGTTAGTGGATATGATCCAATTGTTGGATATGCCGCACTTTGGGAAGGAATGGTTGGAAATCCACAAGCCATCGGTGAGACGTTGCGTACGATGATTCCGCTTGTGCTAGCTGGTCTTTCAGTAGCATTCGCATTTCGTACAGGTCTTTTCAATATTGGGGTGGAAGGACAGTTATTAGTTGGGTGGCTTGCTGCTGTTTGGTTTGGATATGCAGTGTCGTTACCAGTAATTTTGCATATTCCGTTATCTATATTAGTGGCAGCAATCGCCGGCGGTTTATGGGGTTTTATACCTGGATATTTAAAAGGAAAGCTTAAAGTAAATGAAGTAATTGTTACAATTATGATGAACTACATTGCACTTTATGTTACGTATGACCTTATTAAACGCTTTATTCATGAAGGTAATGAGAAATCTTATGATGTACAAGCAAGTGCTTCGTTAGCTTCTGATTGGTTATCTTCATTGACAGATGGATCTCGTTTACACTGGGGAATTGTTGTAGCTATTATCGTTGCAATTGTAATGTGGTTCTTATTAGATAGAACAACGTTAGGGTATGAACTAAAATCGGTTGGTTTTAACCAAAATGCCTCTCAATATGCAGGGATGAAAGTATCGCGTAATGTTGTATTATCAATGACAATTGCTGGTGCTTTTGCTGGAATTGGTGGAGCTATGGAAGGTTTAGGAACATTCCAAAGTATGACGGCGATGTCGTCGTTTACTGGTATTGGATTTGATGGGATTGCTGTAGCGCTTCTAGGAGGAAATAATCCATTTGGTATATTATTATCAGCTTTACTGTTTGGTGGTTTGAAAAGTGCAGCCCCACAAATGAATTTTGAAGCAGATGTACCTTCTGAGTTAATTAACGTTATTATTGCATGTATTATTTTCTTTGTTGCGTGCAGTTATGTTTTACGCTGGGCACTTACACGCATGAGCAAGGAGGGGAAATAAATGAGCTTTTTAGATATTTTAGCCATTCTTGTGACGGGTACGTTATATACGGCAGCGCCACTTATTTTTACGGCGTTAGGTGGAGTGTTCAGTGAGCGTTCTGGAGTTGTAAATATAGCGTTAGAAGGTTTAATGTTATTTGGTGCGTTTATTGGTATTGTTACAACGTTATTAATGGGTGATACGTGGGGATCGATGACTCCTTGGATTGCACTATTATTTGCAGCAATTGGTAGTGGGTTATTTGCACTTCTTCATGCGGTAGCATCTATTACGTTCCGTGCGGATCAAGTAGTGAGCGGGGTAGCAATTAACTTCTTAGCTCTTGGTTTAACAGTATTTGCGATTAAGAAAATCTTTGGCAAAGGACAAACGGATTTCATTCAATACCGTATTGAAAAAATCGATGTTCCGGGTCTTTCGGATATTCCGGTAATTGGAAAAATCTTTTTCTCAAATGTACCGTTAACATCATATATCGCTATTATTTTAGCGTTTGTTGTTTGGTATATCATTTATAAAACACCGTTCGGTCTTCGTCTTCGTGCGGTTGGTGAACATCCAATGGCAGCAGATACGATGGGGATTAATGTATATAAAATGCGTTATATTGCAGTTGCTATATCTGGAATGTTTGCAGGAATAGGTGGAGCGGTCTTCGCTATGTCAATTTCCGGTAACTTCTCAGGTGCTACAATTACCGGACAAGGTTTCTTAGCGTTAGCGGCTATGATTTTCGGTAAATGGAATCCACTAGGTGCTCTTGGAGCGGCTCTGTTCTTTGGATTTGCTCAATCACTAGGAATAACAGGTGGTACAATTCCGGTACTAAAAGAAATTCCAAGTGTATTCTTAACGATATTACCGTATGTATTCACAATATTAGCACTTGTTGGTTTTGTAGGTCGTTCTGAAGCTCCGAAAGCATTAGGAACTCCTTATGAAAAAGGAAAACGATAAGTATAAAAAAAGCTCGCACATTAGTGCGGGCTTTTTTACATAGAATATATTTAATACGGAATTTTACTATGTTCCTTACATATTACAGTTTTTAGAAAGAGTCGAATGTAAGTATAGTGAGGAAGAAAAGTTGATTTTTCATTTCTAAAAACTGTATATTGAAGAGGAATATTCCTATATACGTAAAGGAGGGCTATAAATGAAACTGATGGAACAACAGTTACACGAGTTAGGTGGTTTACGAGTACATATTATTCCAACTGATAAATATAAAACAAATACTTTTGTATTTCGTTTTAAAGCACCTTTAAATGAGGAGACGGTGACAGAGCGTGCCCTATTGCCATACGTATTGCAAAGCGCGACAGAAAAACTTCCTTCTGTAATTCGTCTTCGTCAATATTTAGAAGAATTATACGGATCTTCTTTGGCAGTAGATGTAAGTAAAAAAGGAGAAGACCATATCATCTCTATTTATGTAGACATTGCAAATGAAGTATATTTGCATGATGCACCGCCATTATTTGAAAAAGCGCTTTCTATGTTATCGGATATCGTTTTACATCCAGCAACAGAGGGGAACGGTTTTTTATCTTCTATCGTAGAGAGTGAAAAGAGAGCGCTCTTGCAACGGATTGAAGCTACGTATGATGATAAAATGCGTTATGCAAACGAGCGTTTAATTGAAGAAATGTGCAAAGTAGAACCGTATCGATTAAGTGCAAATGGAAAAAAAGAGAGTGTTGCATCTATTACAAATGAAAGTTTGTATCGATATTATCAAAAAGTGTTAGCGGAAGATGAAATGGATCTATACATTATTGGTGATATTTCGGAAAAAGCAGTGGATCTTGTAAGTAAGTATTTTTCTATTTCAGCGCGTCCTGAGAGAGAGAGAAATGTACTTCTTCATAAGAGAAATAATGAAGAAAAAGAAGTTGTTGAAAAACAAGAATTAAAACAAAGTAAATTACACATCGGTTATCGTACGTTTATTACGTATAAAGACGAAGATTATTTTGCACTGCAATTGTTCAATGGATTGTTTGGAGGATTTTCTCATTCAAAGCTATTCGTTAATGTTCGTGAAAAAAATAGTTTAGCGTACTATGCAGCATCCCGCTTTGAAAGTCATAAAGGCTTATTATTTGTCATGTCAGGGATCGAAGCGAAAAATTATGAAAAAGCTGTTGAGATTATTAAAGAACAAATGCTAGCGATGCAAAATGGTGATTTTTCTGAAGAAGAGATGCACCAAACGAAAAGTGTTATTCAAAATCAAATATTAGAGGCGATTGATACACCACGCGGATTTGTGGAAATGCTGTATCATGGCATTATTTCAGATCGTACGCGCCCGGTTGAAGAATGGCTTACAGGTATTGAAAGTGTGACGAAAGAAGAGATTGTGAAAGTTGCTAAAAATATTGAACTAGATACAATTTACTTTTTACATGGAACGGAGGGAGAATAAATGGAGAAAATTGTTTATGAGCAATTAAAAGAGACGCTCTATTATGAAAAACTTCCTAATGGATTAGATGTATATATTTTACCGAAGCAAGGATTTAATAAAACATTTGCAACGTTTACGACAAAATATGGTTCTATAGATAATACATTCGTACCACTAGGTAAAGAGGAAATGGTTCGTGTGCCTGATGGAATTGCTCATTTTCTTGAGCATAAATTATTTGAAAAAGAAGATCACGATGCTTTCCAATTGTTTAGTAAACAAGGAGCATCGGCAAATGCTTTCACATCGTTCACAAGAACAGCTTACCTTTTTTCATGTACATCAAATGTAGAACAAAATTTAAATACATTGTTAAATTTCGTACAAGAGCCTTACTTCTCTGAAAAAACAGTTGAAAAAGAGAAGGGGATTATCGGGCAAGAAATTCAAATGTATCAAGATAATCCGGATTGGCGCTTATACTTTGGATTAATTGATAGCTTATTTGTAAAACACCCAATTAAAATTGATATTGCAGGGACAATTGAGTCTATTAGTAAAATTACGAAAGACCTATTATATGAATGTTATGAAACGTTTTATCATCCGAGCAATATGTTAATGTTTGTTGTAGGTGCAATTGATCCAGAGAAAACGATGGATTTGATACGTGAAAATCAAGCGACAAAAGATTACAAAAATCAACCAGAAATTGTACGTTCATTTGAAGAAGAACCAGATGAGGTAAATGAAAAGAAGAAGATTATTTCAATGCCTGTACAAACACCGAAATGTTTAGTTGGTATTAAAGCGACAAACTTAAAAGAAAAAGGGAAAGCCCTTTTAAAACAAGAAATTGCGCTTACGTTGCTTTTAGATTATTTATTTGGGAAAAGCTCAGTTCATTACGAATCTTTATATAATGAAGGACTTATTGATGATTCGTTCTCGTATGATTATACGGAAGAGAATAACTTCGGTTTTGCAATGGTTGGCGGCGATACGAAGCAACCTGATGAGCTGGAAGAGCGTTTGAAAGGTATTTTATTAAACACAAACTATGATCAATTAGATGAGGCAGCATTAGAACGAGTAAAGAAAAAGAAAATAGGTGGCTTTTTACGTTCCTTGAATTCACCGGAATATATTGCAAATCAATTTACACGATATGCGTTTAATGAATCGAGTCTGTTTGATGCATTGACTGTATTAGAAAGTCTAACGGTTCAAGATTTACAAGAAGTAGCCCAATTACTATTATCAGAAGAGAAAATGAGTGTTTGCCAAGTTTTACCGAAAAAATAAAAGGTTTCATAATAATACCCTCATCTTATCATTGATAAATTGTAAGATGAGGGTATTATTTATTTGTAGGAAAAAGATTTTTTTTGAGATAAGAGAGGAATTGTATGAAAAAGTATGCATTAGTAACTGGAGGAAGCGGAGGGATTGGCTCTGCTATTTCAAAACAATTAATTCAAGATGGATATACAGTATATGTTCATTATAATAACAGTGAAGAGAAAGTGAATGAGTTACAGAAAGGATGGGGTGAAGTAATTCCTGTTCAAGCGAATTTAGCTTCTACTGATGGGGCAGAGCAATTGTGGAAACAAATTGAACATCCTCTTGATGTTATCGTATATGCAGCTGGGAAGAGTATTTTTGGACTCGTAACAGATGTAACGAACGATGAATTGAATTACATGGTAGAACTTCAAGTGAAGAGTATCTATAAATTATTATCAATGGCACTCCCATCTATGATTCAGCGAAGAAGCGGTAATGTTGTACTTGTTTCGTCTATATGGGGACAAATTGGCGCATCATGTGAAGTGCTTTACTCTATGGTAAAAGGTGCACAAAATTCCTATGTGAAAGCTTTAGCAAAAGAAGTTTCATTAAGTGGATTAAGAGTGAACGCGGTGGCGCCAGGTGCAATTGAAACGGAAATGTTAAGTGTATTTTCAGAAGAGGATAAGAATGAAATTGCGGAAGAGATCCCGTTAGGCAGGTTGGGACTACCAGAAGAAGTAGCGAAAACAGTGTCATTTCTCGTATCGCCAGGTGCATCTTACATAACTGGACAAATTATCGGAGTAAATGGCGGTTGGCATTGTTAAAAATTTCTTACATAAAAAATGAAAAACTGTACAAATTAAGCATGATTCTATTACTAAGTAGTGAGGTGCTTACACATGTCAGTTTTAGATAATTTTGATCAATGGAAGAGCTTTTTAGGAGAACGTTTAGAACAAGCAGAAGGGAAAGGGCTTAACAGTGGTGCTGTATCAGATATGGCATTTCGTGTTGGTGATTATTTAGCAAATGAAGTAGAAGCGCGCAACGATCAAGAGAAATTGTTGGCTGAGCTTTGGAAAGTTGCTGATGAACAAGAGCAGCATACAATCGCAAACTTAATGGTAAAGTTTGTACAACATAAGTAAAAAATAGAGAGGAGAATTTCCTCTCTATTTTTTTGTATAATAATTGAACGAGATAGATTATACATTTAGCTTCCCTATTAAGGTGAAATCATATAATATAGTACGTAGGTGTAAAGTAAGCAAGGGGAGTGATCTTGGATGATTGAATGGTATTTTGAATATGAAATACATAAAAACCGACCTGGCTTGCTTGGTGACGTTTCTTCGTTAATCGGTATGCTCGGCATTAATATTGTCACAATTAATGGTGTAGATAATGCACGACGTGGATTACTCCTTATGTGTGATAATCAAGAGCAAATCTCTAGACTTGAATCAATTTTAAATACGATGGATAACATAACGGTAACGAAATATCGTCCGCCAAAGCTAAGAGATAAGCTAGCGGTTAGACATGGAAGGTACATACAACGAGATGCAGATGATAAGAAGACATTTCGGTTTGTGCGTGATGAATTAGGGTTACTTGTAGACTTTATGGCTGAAATAATGAAAAAAGAAGGTCATAAACTAATTGGTATACGAGGCATGCCTCGTGTCGGAAAAACAGAATCCATTGTTGCCGCAAGTGTTTGTGCAAATAAAAGATGGTTATTTGTATCATCTACTCTTATTAAGCAAACGGTTCGTAGTCAATTGATTGAAGACGAGTATAGCGACGACAATATTTTCATCTTAGATGGAATCGTGTCAACAAAGCGTGCTAACGAAAGGCATTGGCAGCTTGTCCGTGAAATCATGAGATTGCCTGCAACGAAAGTTGTGGAACATCCTGACGTATTTGTGAGTCAGTCAGAATACACGTTGGATGATTTTGATTATATTATCGAGTTGCGTAACGATTATGATGAAGAAATTCAATATAATTTAGTAGATGAAATTGAGCAAGGTACGCAAAATAATTTCTCTATGTTTGACTTTTAAAGAAATATTGAGGTGTTAGTAGTGACAGAATTAGGACAAAAGCTGAAAGAAGCAAGAGGAACGAAAGGCTTGTCTATTGATCAGCTGCATGAGATTACAAAAATTCAAAAACGCCATTTAGTAGCGATTGAGGAAGGCAATTATGATGTATTGCCAGGAGCTTTTTATGCGCGTGCATTCATTAAACAATACGCAGATGCGGTTGGATTAAATGGAGAAGAACTGCTTGTAGAATATCAGAGTACGATACCACAATCTGAAAAACGCGACGTTCCACAAGTGTCAACTGGACAAAAAACACAAGAAACAATGCAAAAATCTTCATCATGGCCAATTGCAGATCATATGCCAAAAATCTTAGTTGCGCTGTTAGTAATCGCAGTTGGAGTGGTAATTTGGTTTGTTTTCCAAGCGTTAACTGGAAAAGGTGATGAGAAAGTTCCGAATGCTCAAAGTGAAAAAATTGAAGTTAAAAAAGCGGAAAACTCTCCGTTAGATACGAAGAAAGATGAAGTGAAAGCGGAAGAGCCGAAAAAAGAGGAACCGAAAAAAGAAGAACCAAAGAAAGAGGAACAACCAGCGCAGCCAACTGGACAGCAAGAAGTGAAAGTAGTTGGAACAACTGGGAAGGTATCTACTTTGGAAATTCATAATAATAAAACATTAGAACTGGAAATATCGGGTAAAGGTGCGAGTTATGTAGATGTTAAAGATGATGCTGGGAATGTGATTCTAAACACTACAGTACAAGAGGGCCAAATAGAAAAACATGATGTATCAACATTAAAAGAAGTGCGACTTAATATTGGAAATGCAACGAATGTTGAAGTTAAACTGAATGGCCAAGTGGTCGCATACCCATTGGATCCAGAAAAAGAACTTCACCAAAGATTGGTGATAAAAAACCAAGGGATAGAGCAACCTGCACAATAACAGTCATCGCTTCGATGACTTTTTTCAATGAACAAATGTTTTTGATATGATGGAGGAATAGCTGTGAATTTACCAAATAAAATTACAATATCTAGAATCTGCTTAATTCCAATTTTTATGGTAATTATGTTAGCACCCTTTGATTGGGGTTCATACACAATTGGTGATGTTGATTTACCAGTTCAACATTTAGTAGGGGCACTTATCTTTATTATTGCTTCGGCTACAGATTGGATTGATGGACATTACGCAAGAAAGTATAATCTTGTAACGAATTTAGGGAAGTTTCTTGACCCGTTAGCTGATAAATTACTTGTTTCAGCAGCTCTTATCACGTTAGTTGAGATGCAATACGTATCTGCTTGGATCGTTATTGTAATTATAAGCCGTGAGTTTGCGGTAACTGGTTTACGCCTTGTACTTGCTGGAACAGGAGAAGTAGTTGCGGCAAATCAGCTAGGGAAAATTAAGACATGGACACAAATTATTGCGATTGCAGCATACTTATTACACGATGTACCTTTAAATTTAATTCATATTCCGGTAGCTGATATCTTTATATGGATTGCATTAATTTTTACTGTTATTTCAGGATGGGATTATTTCTGGAAAAATAGAGCTGCTTTTGTAAACTCAAAATAGAAGTTTATGGGGGAATTGGGATGAATGCTGAAATTATTGCGGTTGGAACTGAATTATTACTTGGACAAATTGCAAATACAAACGCCCAGTTTTTATCTGAAAAGTTAGCTTCAATTGGAATTAACGTCTACTACCATACTGTAGTCGGCGATAATAACAATCGATTACAGCAGGCGATTGAAGTTGCGGAAGAACGTGCTGACATGCTTATTTTCACAGGTGGATTAGGCCCGACAAAAGATGATTTGACGAAAGAAACGATATCTTCTAGTTTGGGTGAAGAGCTTGTGTATGATGAAAAGGCATTAGCATCGATAAGCGATTACTTTAAGCGTACAGGCCGTGAGTTCACGGAGAATAATAAAAAGCAGGCGCTCGTTTTGAATAGAGCAACTGTATTTGCGAATGATCACGGCATGGCACCTGGTATGGGGTTAAATAAGAACGGAAAAGTTTATATTTTATTGCCAGGACCACCGAAAGAAATGAAGCCGATGTATGTAAGTTATGTAGAGCCTTTTTTACGTAACATTACAACAGGAGAAAACATTTATTCTCGTGTGCTTCGCTTCTTCGGGATTGGGGAATCCCAATTAGAGGTGAAAGTTCAAGATTTAATTGATGAACAAACGAACCCGACAATTGCCCCCCTTGCGAATGATGGAGAAGTGACACTACGTTTAACTGCTAAGCATCAAAAAGCTGATGAAGCGGAGAAACTCATTCAGCATATGGAAGATTTGATTTTAGAAAGAGTAGGAGGATTTTTCTACGGATATGACCAAGAGTTTCTGCATTATAAGGCGATAGAGTTATTGAAGAAAAAAGGATTAACTTTAGCGTGTGCAGAAAGTTTAACAGGTGGTCTCTTCGGCAATCAAGTAACCGAAAGTGCTGGTGTGTCTTCAGTATTTAAAGGTGGTGTCATTTGTTATCGTAATGATGTGAAGCAACATGTTTTACATGTACCTGAGGAAGTGTTGTCTACTGATGGTGCAGTTAGTAAAGAATGTGCTCGTTATCTTGCTGAAAATGTTAAAGAATTATTAAAAGCAGATATCGGAATTAGTTTCACTGGGGTAGCAGGACCAGATGCTTCAGAACAGAAAGAACCAGGAACAGTATTCGTTGGTTTGGCGATTAAAGATGAACCAACTGTAGTCTTTCCTCTTCATTTAAGTGGAAGTCGTCAACAAATTAGGGAACGCTCAGTAAAATATGGATTTTATCATTTGTATAAAAAGCTAGAAGAGATATAAGTCTCTTTTAGCTTTTTTTAATGGTTAAATGCAGTTTTATTTGATGGAAAATAAAAAAACGAATAAATGTTCGATTTTTGTTGGCAAATTGAATTGAAAATAGGTATAATAAGATTAGCAATTCAGTTAAGGAGGAATTTTGAATGAGTGATCGTCAAGCAGCGTTAGATATGGCGTTAAAACAAATAGAGAAGCAATTCGGTAAAGGTTCAATTATGAAATTAGGAGAACAAGCGGAGCGTAGAGTTTCTACAGTTTCTAGTGGTTCTTTAGCACTTGATGTGGCACTAGGGGTAGGCGGATACCCACGCGGCCGTATTATCGAAATTTATGGACCTGAAAGTTCAGGTAAAACAACAGTTTCATTACATGCAATTGCAGAGGTACAGCGTCAAGGTGGACAAGCAGCATTCATCGATGCGGAGCATGCAATGGATCCTGTATACGCACAAAAATTAGGTGTTAACATCGATGAATTACTATTATCACAACCTGATACAGGGGAGCAAGGTTTAGAAATCGCAGAAGCACTTGTGCGAAGTGGTGCGGTTGATATTATCGTAATTGACTCTGTAGCAGCTCTTGTACCGAAAGCTGAAATCGAAGGGGACATGGGTGACTCACACGTAGGTTTACAAGCTCGTTTAATGTCTCAAGCACTTCGTAAACTTTCAGGTGCAATCAATAAATCAAAAACAATTGCAATCTTTATTAACCAAATTCGTGAAAAAGTTGGGGTTATGTTCGGAAATCAACTACAAGTTGCTTAATCGTAAAGATTAAGGAGTTTACTATGGGTTTCCCTTGCTAGTGATAGCATGTTAAAAAACCTTGTGAACCTTATTGCCTAAGGGTGTAACTATTCATATAGTTGCTAACGGTGAAGCCCACCATTATTTAGGGTAATACCGTGCCAAGCTCCATAGTGATATGGGGAAGGTGTAGAGACTACCGAAAAGGACTTTTAGTTAACTGAGTAGGGTACGGCAGATGATAGGCTACTGCTGGAAGTGCAAGGCTCTCTGTAAAGAGATGAAGAGATAGTCCGGACTATAGAGATGGAAAATCTATAGATAGTGCCAGAAACAACTCCAGGTGGTCGTGCGTTGAAATTCTATTCAACTGTTCGTCTTGAAGTGCGTCGTGCGGAGCAATTAAAGCAAGGTAACGACATCGTTGGTAATAAAACAAAAGTAAAAGTAGTTAAAAATAAAGTAGCACCACCATTCCGTGTTGCTGAAGTTGATATTATGTACGGAGAAGGTATTTCAAGAGAAGGTGAAATCTTAGATATGGCTTCTGAACTTGATATCGTTCAAAAGAGCGGTGCTTGGTACTCTTATAATGAAGAACGCTTAGGACAAGGTCGTGAAAATTCGAAGCAGTTCTTAAAAGAAAATACGGATTTAAGAGAAGAAATTGCTTTCTTTATTCGTGAGCATCACGGAATTAGTGAAGATTCTGGTGCTGAAGGTCCGGAAGATTCAAATCTTCTTGATTAAAAATAAAAGACACGGGATCGTGTCTTTTATTTTTGTATCATTATGAAAGCGTTGTATATCGTTGGAGATAAAATATTTAATCTATCTAAAAGATTATGTATAAAGAGGGATATATGCACGTTTCACATGAATAAACTGGAATTTACTAAGGTTTTCCAGGATAATATGCTGTCTGCTTTTTAAATTCATATATGAATTAGGGCTGAAGGTAAAGAAAGTAAAAGTAGACAACGCTTGACAATGAAAATTGCGATAGATACAATGAGAATGTATATTTTTTCTTATATACGAAACACTCTTCTCAAGAAGAGAAGTAATATTCGGAGTAAGACTTAAATCTTGCCGAAATAATAATATGACATTTTAATTGTGAAATGAAGAAAGTCCCTTAAAAAAGCGGGGCGACGGTCTTTGCTGTATGTTGGTATTCAATGTACATGCCGACAGTCTTTTTTCATTCATAGCAAGGGGAGGTGAAATCATGAGTAGTACAGTTTGGATACTCATCTCCATTTTGCTTGCAACAGTCGGTGCAGTTGTTGGCTTTTTTGTTCGAAAGTCTATTGCTGAAGCGAAGATTAATGGTGCAGCTAATGAAGCGAAACGTATTCTAGACGAAGCGAATCGTGAGGCTGAAGCACTTAAGAAAGAAGCGCTTTTAGAAGCAAAGGATGAAATTCATACACTTCGTACAGAAGCTGAATTAGAAATTCGTGACCGTAGAAGCGAATTACAAAAACAAGAAAATCGTTTAATGCAAAAAGAAGAGAACCTTGATCGTAAAGACGAAACGCTCGATAAACGCGAGCAACAGTTAGAAAAGAAAGAGGATTCTCTTGTAGCGAGACAACAACAGATTGAAGAGTTGGAAAGCAAAGTGGGAGAGTTAGTTCAAAAGCAACAAACAGAATTAGAGCGCATTTCCAATCTGACACGCGAACAAGCGAAAGCAATTATTCTTGGTAAAGTAGAAAGTGAAGTTTCTCATGAAATTGCCGTAATGGTAAAAGAAAGTGAAGTTCGTGCGAAAGAAGAAGCGGATAAGAAAGCAAAAGAGATTTTATCTCTTGCAATGCAAAGATGTGCAGCTGATCATGTTGCTGAAACAACCGTTTCGGTTGTAAATCTTCCAAATGACGAAATGAAGGGACGTATTATCGGACGTGAAGGTCGAAATATTCGTACGTTAGAAACGTTAACAGGTATTGACCTAATTATCGATGATACACCAGAAGCGGTTATTCTTTCTGGATTCGACCCAATTCGTCGTGAAACAGCTCGTATCGCTCTTGATAAACTAGTACAGGACGGACGTATTCACCCAGCGCGTATTGAAGAGATGGTCGAAAAATCAAGACGTGAAGTGGACGAATACATTCGCGAAGTCGGAGAGCAAACAACGTTTGAAGTGGGTGTTCACGGATTACATCCAGATTTAATTAAGATTTTAGGTCGTTTAAAATACCGTACAAGTTACGGACAAAACGTCTTAAAACACTCTATGGAAGTTGCATATTTAACTGGACTTATGGCAGCGGAGCTTGGTGAGGATGAAAAACTAGCAAGACGTGCTGGTCTATTACATGACATCGGTAAAGCGATTGACCATGAAGTAGAAGGTAGCCACGTTGAAATTGGTGTTGAACTCGCAACGAAATATAAAGAACATCCTGTAGTTATAAACAGTATTGCATCTCACCATGGGGACACAGAACCAACTTCTATCATTGCAGTTTTAGTTGCAGCAGCAGATGCATTATCAGCTGCAAGACCTGGAGCTCGTAGTGAAACACTTGAGAACTATATTCGTCGTCTTGAAAAGTTAGAAGAGATTTCAGAGTCTTATGAAGGCGTAGAAAAATCTTTCGCAATTCAAGCAGGACGAGAAGTTCGTATTCTGGTAAAGCCAGATACAATTGATGATTTAGAAGCTCATCGTTTAGCTCGTGATATTCGAAAACGTATTGAAAATGAACTGGATTACCCAGGACATATTAAAGTAACTGTTATTCGTGAAACACGTGCAGTGGAATACGCAAAATAAAGTGGTGAAACACCACTTTATTTTTTTGTGTTGGAATTGGTTAAAATAAAGGAAATTAGTTATCCCACTATTTGTGGGCAGTAAGACCCTTACCTCAAAATTCAGCAAAAGCAAAGAAGTTAGGGGGGCGGGCTGTCCGTAAATGTCCGATTGGTGAGGGCTAATAATCCGTGGGGATGAAGATCCCCCCACGGATTAAAGTTTCACTTTATACCTAGCATACAAGTGAAGCAAACTTATAATAAATATATTGTAAGGAAATCACTTAAAGCTATAGTAATAAAAAATGTAGTACATAGGAAGGGTAAGACATATGAGAATATTATTTGTTGGGGATGTAGTAGGATCTCCTGGTAGAGGTATGATTCAACAATACGTACCGGCATTAAAGAAGAAATATACACCTACAGTAACCATTATTAATGGAGAAAACGCAGCTGGTGGACGTGGAATTACAGAAAAAATATATCGAAACTTTTTAGAATGCGGAGCACAAGCGGTTACACTTGGAAACCACGCTTGGGATAACCGTGAAGTATTTGAATTTATTGATGACGCAAAATATCTTGCAAGACCAGCTAACTTCCCAGACGGAACTCCAGGAAAAGGACTTATCTTTGTGAACTGTAATGGAACAGAAGTTGCAGTTATTAACTTACAGGGACGTACATTCCTTCCTCCAATTGATTGTCCATTCCGTAAAGTGGATGAATTAATTAACATTGCAAAAAAACGTACGAATATTATCTTTATTGATTTCCATGCGGAAACTACAAGTGAAAAACAAGCGTTAGGTTGGTATGTAGATGGTCGTGCTACAGCGGTAGTAGGTACACATACGCATGTCCCTACAGCAGATAATCGCATTTTACCAAGCGGAACGGCATATATCACAGATGTTGGTATGACAGGACCGTACGATGGAATTTTAGGTATGGACCGAGAAGCGGTATTGAAGAAGTTTTTAACAAACTTACCAGTACGATTTGAAGTGACAAATGGTAGAACACAATTAAGTGCAGTGCTAATTGATGTGGATCCTAATACAGGAAAAGCTAAGAAAATTGAGCGTATCTTAATTAATGATGATCAACCATTTTTTGAGTGATTCTCGGATGAAATTTAGATGAGTTGTTATTTTTTAATTTTTTAGAAAAATTACAGAAATTTAGCAGGAATACGCGTCCTTCCTCGTGAATATAAGTTAAAGTGAAATAATTGCTAATACTTTTTAAAGAAACGAGGAGGAAACGCGGAATGGAAATATTAAAAGTTAAAGCAACGTCGGTCCCTAATTCTGTAGCTGGTGCACTTGCAGGTGTTATTCGCGAACGCGGAACAGCAGAAATTCAAGCCATTGGTGCAGGTGCATTGAACCAAGCGGTAAAGGCAGTAGCAATTGCAAGAGGATTTGTAGCACCTAGTGGTTTGGACCTGATTTGTATCCCAGCGTTTACAGATATTATGATTGATGGGGAAGAGCGCACAGCAATAAAATTAATTGTAGAACCTCGTTAAGTTTAAACAACCTGTTTGCAGTATGCAAACAGGTTGTTTTTATAGTGGAGGAATGAAAATGAAAATTTTTGATGCTCATTGTGATGTACTCTTTCAGTTATGGAGTGCACAGGGGAAAAAGGATTTTAAACATGATTCGCAATTACATATTACATTTGAACAGTTAAAGAGAAGAAAAGGAAGTATACAATGTTTTGCTATATATGTGCCAGAAACAGTAGCATATGAAAAACGATTTGAAGTGGCATTACAAATGGTAGATATTTTTTATAATGAAATTTTATCACTACCGGGTGTGAAGTTTATTCAGACAAAAGATGATATTAACATGTTAAAACAGGACGAGATTGGAGCGATATTAACACTAGAAGGATGCGAAGCAATTGGGAAAGATGCAATGAAATTACGGTTGTTTTATCGCCTAGGAGTACGTTCTTTTGGATTAACATGGAATTATGCCAATTTATTAGCTGATGGTGCGCTAGAGACGCGTGGGGCGGGTTTAACGACTTTTGGTAAACATGTTGTACAAGAACTTAATGCGTTACATGTATGGACTGATGTGTCTCATCTGAATGAAAGAAGCTTTTGGGATGTTATAGAATTTGCAAAAAATCCTATTGCCTCCCATTCAAATTGTATGAAACTTTGTCAGCACCCACGTAATTTAAATGATGAACAACTTAAAGCTCTTATAAAGCGCAATGGCATGATCGGTGTCACTTTTGTACCACATTTTCTAACAAATGAAAAACAAGCGAATATAGCAGATATAGTAAGACATATCGAATATATTTGTGCATTAAGTGGAGAGAACAATATAGGGTTTGGTTCGGATTTTGATGGGATTTTAGAAACGGTTGTAAATGTATCAACGTATGGAGATTATGAAAATATAATGAATGAGCTTTGTAAACATTATACGGCATCTACTGTAGAGCGATTTTTATATGGAAATTTTGTTGAACATATAAGCTTTTAAGATTTTTGTTTTAAAAATACAGAAAAATTAGAATTAATTAATTTGATAGTATTGCTTTTTTTAAGACCTAATACTAGAATGAAAAACAAAATAGCTTTATACTAAAGATTCAGGGAAATCAGAAGAGGCATAATTTGCGTCCGTTGTAGTTTATTTGTATAAAAAATGCTAAACTATTACTGTAAAAAAATACACTACAATGAATGCAGCCAAAAGGGGTGTAGGAGATGATTAGTCAACTTTCATGGAAAGTTGGAGGCCAACAAGGTGAAGGAATTGAAAGTACAGGAGAAATCTTCTGTATTGCATTAAACCGATTGGGATATTACCTATACGGTTACCGCCACTTCTCATCACGTATTAAAGGCGGCCATACAAATAATAAAATTCGTGTAAGTACAACAGAAGTACGCGCGATCTCAGATGATTTAGATATTTTAATTGCTTTTGATCAAGAAACAATTGATTTTAACTTCCACGAACTACGTCCAGGTGGAATTGTAGTTGCAGATGCGAAATTTAATCCAACGATACCTGACAATACAGATGTAAATCTATATGTGATACCGTTTACAGATATTGCTTCAGAATTAGGTACATCATTAATGAAAAACATGGTTGCTGTTGGGGCATCAAGTGCGGTATTAGGATTAGATGAAACAGCTTATTTAGATGTTGTTGAAGAAATCTTTGGTCGTAAAGGAGAGCAAGTTGTTCAAAAGAATATGGACGCAATTAAGCGCGGCTCTCAATATATGAAAGAGTTGCTAGGTGAGAAAGTAAACATGATGCAGCTTGAAAAAGCCGATGGTAAGAAACGCATGTTTATGATTGGAAACGATGCAATCGCATTTGGTGCGGTAGCTGGTGGTGCTCGCTTTATGTCTGCATATCCAATTACACCTGCATCTGAAATTATGGAATACTTAATTAAAAAATTACCAAAAGTTGGCGGGACAGTAATCCAAACTGAGGATGAAATCGCAGCTTGTACAATGGCAATCGGTGCAAACTATGCTGGTGTTCGTACATTAACTGCATCTGCTGGTCCGGGTCTATCTTTAATGATGGAAGCGATCGGTTTAGCGGGTATTACAGAAACGCCATTAGTAATTGTTGATACACAACGTGGTGGCCCAAGTACAGGATTACCAACGAAACAAGAGCAGTCTGATTTAATGGCAATGATTTACGGTACACACGGTGAAATTCCAAAAATCGTAATGGCGCCAAGTACAGTTGAAGAAGCTTTCTATGATATTGTAGAAGCGTTTAACTTATCAGAAGAATATCAAGTACCTGTTATTTTCTTAACAGATTTACAGCTTTCTTTAGGAAAACAAACAGTAGAACCACTTAAGTTAGATAAAGTGGAAATTCGTCGCGGTAAGCTTGATTTAGAAGCGGAATTACCAGAACGTGAAAATAAAGCATACTTCAAGCGTTATGAAGTAACAGAAGATGGCGTTTCTCCACGTGTTTTACCTGGTATGAAAAATGGTGTTCACCATGTTACAGGTGTAGAACATGATGAAACTGGTAAACCATCTGAATCAGCAATAAACCGTAAAGATCAAATGGACAAACGTTTCCGTAAAATGGAGAACTTGAAGTTTAATACCCCTGTTTATAAAAATGTTAAGCATGAAGAAGCAGACGTATTGCTTGTTGGATTTAACTCAACTCGTGGTGCAATCGAAGAAGCGATAGAGCGCTTAGAACAAGAGGGTATGAAAGTAAACCATGCTCATGTGCGTTTAATTCACCCGTTCCCAACAGCTGAAATCGATCCACTTGTGAAAAATGCGAAGCGTGTTGTAGTGGTAGAAAACAATGCAACAGGTCAGCTTGCTAACATTATGAAAATGAATCTTGGTAACGGTGAGAAAATTTCTAGTCTTTTAAAATATGATGGGAACCCATTCTTGCCGAAAGAGATTTACAACGAATGCAAAAAAGGGGTTGTATTAAATGGCAACATTTAAGGACTTTCGTAACAGCGTAAAACCAAACTGGTGCCCAGGTTGCGGAGACTTCTCAGTGCAAGCTGCAATTCAACGTGCGGCAGCTAACGTTGGCTTAAATCCAGATGAACTGGCTGTTATTTCTGGTATCGGCTGTTCAGGTCGTATTTCAGGTTATATTAATTCATATGGTGTGCATAGTATTCATGGCCGTGCCCTTCCAATTGCACAAGGTGTGAAAATGGCAAACCGTGATTTAACAGTTATCGCATCAGGTGGTGACGGTGATGGATTTGCGATTGGTATGGGACATACAATCCATTCTATTCGTCGTAACATCGACATTACGTACATCGTAATGGATAACCAAATTTACGGATTAACAAAAGGGCAAACTTCGCCACGTAGTGAAGCTGGATTTAAAACGAAAAGTACACCACAAGGTTCAATTGAACCGTCACTAAATGTTATGGAAATGGCTTTAACAGCTGGTGCGACATTTGTGGCGCAAAGCTTTTCAAGTGATTTAAAAGAATTAACACAAATTATTGAAGCTGGTATTAACCATAAAGGATTTTCATTAATTAACGTATTCAGCCCGTGTGTTACTTACAATAAAGTAAATACTTACGATTGGTTTAAAGAGAATTTAACAAAACTAAGTACAGTAGAGGGATATGATCCGTCTAATCGCATGATGGCTATGCAAACGTTAATGGAAAATAACGGATTAGTAACAGGTTTAATTTATCAAAATACAGCGCAACCTTCATACCAAGAACTTGTAAAAGGCTATAGTGAGAAGCCTTTAGTGCAATCTGATTTAAATATGGATCAGAAAATGTTTGATGAGCTTGTTGCTGAATTTATGTAATGTAAGAAGAGGAGGTTGCCATTTGGCAACCTTTTTTAATGAGTAAAAATATAAGGTAGTTATATTTACTTAGAAAATTCAGAATGGTAAAATAATATATAAATCGTTGTATGAAAATGGCAAGTTCATTGCTAATGAAATATAAGATAAGACAGAGCCTATTTCTTATTAAAATTGGCGAAACGCTTCATACTATGGTAATGTTTATAGGGATAAAGCAATATGCTTTTGGGTAGGACAAAAGAAATACGAAAAGGAAATGTCTATTTGTGTGGGGAAGACTTCATTCTTATAGATGATTAGATTGATTACTCAAGTTTCAAAGGACAAGTTATCTCTCAAGCTATCTAACCATTTTTGAGGTGGGTCTAAGCGCATTAAAATGGACTATAAAGTGTGTATAGTTAAGGGTGAAAGGAGATTACCGATGAACGAGCAACAACGATTAGCAAGTCAACAAGCAAATTCCTCTACGAAAAAAGAAGAGAAAGATTATAGCAAATACTTTGAAAGTGTATACCAACCACCTTCCTTAAAAGATGCGAAAAAACGAGGGAAAGAAGAAGTTAAAATTGAACGGGATTTTGGCTTACCTGAAGAGTTTCGCAATTTTGGTACAGGAAGAAAGTTCTATATTCGTACATATGGTTGTCAAATGAATGAGCACGATACAGAAGTAATGGCGGGTATTTTCACCACACTTGGATATGAACCAACCTTTTCAACTGAAGATGCAGATGTAGTTTTATTAAATACTTGTGCTATTCGTGAAAATGCTGAAAATAAAGTGTTCGGTGAACTAGGTCATTTAAAGTCACTAAAACGAAGAAATCCAGATCTTTTAATTGGTGTATGTGGTTGTATGTCTCAAGAGGAATCTGTTGTAAATAAAATTATGCAAAAAAACCAGCATGTAGATATGGTGTTTGGAACTCATAATATACATAGATTACCGTACATTCTAAAAGATGCAATGTTCTCGAAGGAGACGGTAGTTGAAGTTTGGTCAAAAGAAGGAGACGTAATTGAAAACCTTCCGAAAGTACGCCGTGGCGATATTAAAGCTTGGGTAAATATTATGTATGGCTGTGATAAGTTCTGTACATATTGTATTGTACCGTATACACGCGGAAAAGAGCGAAGCAGACGTCCAGAAGACATTATCCAAGAGATTCGTCATTTAGCTGCGAATGGCTATAAAGAAATTACGTTACTTGGACAGAACGTAAATGCATATGGTAAAGACTTTGAAGATATAGAATACGGTCTTGGCGATTTAATGGACGAACTCCGTAAAGTTGATATTGCACGTATTCGTTTTACAACGAGCCATCCACGCGATTTCGATGATCACTTAATTGAAGTGCTTGGAAAAGGTGGAAACTTAGTAGAACATATTCACTTACCAGTTCAATCTGGAAGCACAGATATGTTAAAAATTATGGCGCGTAAATATTCACGAGAGCATTATTTAGAGCTTGTAAGAAAAATTAAAGAAGCAATTCCAAACGCGGTATTAACAACTGATATTATCGTCGGTTTCCCAAATGAAACAGATGAGCAATTTGAAGAAACGATGTCGCTATATCGTGAAGTAGGATTTGACACTGCCTTTACCTTTATTTATTCACCGCGCGAAGGTACACCAGCTGCGAAAATGAAAGATAATGTACCGATGGGAGTGAAGAAAGAACGTCTTCAACGCTTAAATACATTAGTAAATAAATTGGCAATTGAAAAGAACAATTGGTATAAAGGGCAAATTGTAGAAGTGTTAGTTGATGGGGAAAGTAAAAATAATCCTGAAGTACTTGCAGGTTATACTCGTACGAATAAACTTGTAAACTTCGTTGCTCCAAAATCTTTAATTGGTCAGCTTGTGAAAGTAAAAGTAACGGATGCAAAAACTTGGTCTCTTAACGGAGAATTAGTTGAAGAGCCGATTGAGGTGGAATAGTAGATGAAAGTATATACGAAAGATGAAATTGTTGAGCACGCGAAAGAACTAGCAAAAATGATTTCTGAAACAGAAGAAGTTGATTTCTTTAAGCGAGCAGAAGCACAAATTCATAAAAATGAAAATGTAAAGCGCGCAATTGATGAAATTAAAGCACTGCAAAAGCAAGCAGTAAACTTGCAGCATTACGGGAAATGGGAAGCTTTGAAAAAAGTAGAAGCTGAAATTGATGCCCTGCAAGATAAGTTAGACAGTATACCAGTAGTACAAGAATTTAAATCTTCACAAACATATGTAAATGACTTACTACAGCTAGTTGCAAGTACGATTTCTAACAACGTAACAGATGAAATATTAATTTCAACTAATGGTGATGTATTGAAGGGTGAAACGGGCGCAGCGGTAGAAAGTAAAAAAGGAAATTGTGGTTGTTAAAGAGATGTCGAATTGACATCTCTTTTTTTAGTGGATTAAACGTAAGTTCTTCTCGAAAAAAGAATGACACATTCCGCTATTGTCACGCATATGATTAAGTGAATAGTGATTGAGGAGGGTTACGAATGTCCGAATTTAGAGAGATTATTACAAAAGCAGTGGTTGGAAAAGGACGTAAGTATACAAAGTCAACGCATACATGTGAATCGAGTAATGAGCCAACAAGTATTTTAGGGTGCTGGGTAATTAACCACTCGTACGAAGCAAGAAAGAATGGAAAGCATGTGGAAATTGAAGGTTTCTATGATGTGAACACTTGGTATTCATTTGATGACAATACAAAGACTGAAGTTGTAACAGAACGTGTGAACTACACGGACGAAGTAAGCATTGGCTATCGTGATAAAAACTTTTCTGGTGATGATTTAGAAATTATTGCTCGTGTTATTCAGCCACCAAATTGTTTAGAAGCTCTTGTATCACCAAATGGTAATAAAATTGTTGTAACTGTAGAACGTGAATTTGTAACAGAAGTAGTTGGCGAAACAAAAATTTGTGTAAGTGTAAATCCTGAAGGCTGTGTAGAATCAGATGATGATTTCCAAATTGACGATGATGAGTTTGAAGAATTAGATCCGAACTTTATCATTGACGCAGAAGAAGAGTAATAGGAAGCTAGGGAGAAGTTCTTCCTAGCTTTTTACTTTACATAAGTGGGTGCTGAATGAACATGATTCCTTATGAAATGTGCTATAATGAGGACAGACTCCTGAAATAGGAGATATGGATGTCCGTGAAATGTGACATATATGAATATAGATTATTATGTAAGAATTATGGAGGAGAAATATGACGCAATATACCCCTATGATACAGCAATATTTAAAGGTTAAGGCAGACTACCAAGATGCCTTTTTATTTTTTCGCTTAGGTGATTTTTATGAAATGTTCTTTGAGGATGCTGTTAAAGCAGCCCACGAACTTGAAATTACATTAACGAGCCGAGACGGTGGTAGTAGTGAACGTATACCGATGTGCGGTGTACCGTATCATGCGGCTAAAAACTATATTGAACAACTTGTTGAAAAAGGATATAAAGTAGCGGTTTGTGAGCAAGTAGAAGATCCAAAAACAGCTAAAGGTGTAGTGCGCCGTGAAGTAGTACAATTAATTACGCCAGGAACGATGATGGAAGGGCGTACTATTGATGAGAAAGAAAATAACTTCTTAGCCGCATTAACATATTTTGAAGATGGATCATATGCGTTAGCTTGTAATGATTTAACGACTGGACAAAATACAGTAACGTTATTGACTGGTTCAGTAGAAGATATTTTATTAGAAGTGTATGCAACTGGTTCGAAAGAAATTGTTGTAGATTCTTCATTTTCTAAAGATGAACTAAACAAGTTAACTGAAACGTTAAAAATGACGATTTCATATGAAGATGCAACGGCAATTCCTGAAGGGTTAGAACAGCTTGTGAAAAACGTTTCACAAGCAAAGTTAATTAAAGCAGTTGGGCGCTTATTTAACTATGTGATAAGAACGCAAAAACGTTCATTAGATCATTTACAGCCAGTGGAAATTTATTATACGAATCAATTTATGAAAATTGATGTGCACTCAAAGCGAAATTTAGAGCTGACAGAAACACTTCGAACGAAAGAAAAAACAGGATCATTATTATGGTTATTAGATAAGACGAAAACAGCTATGGGTGGTCGTATGTTAAAACAGTGGATGGAACGTCCACTTATACAGAAAGAACGAATTGAAGAGCGTTTAGAAATGGTTGAAACGTTTGTAAATGATTACTTCTTACGAGAAGATTTAAAAGAAAAGTTAAAAGAAGTATATGATTTAGAACGTTTAGCAGGGAAAGTTGCATTTGGTAATGTCAATGCACGGGACTTATTACAATTAAGACGCTCTTTACTTCAAGTTCCAGCTATTTTAGAAGCGATTAGTTTGTTGGATAACGCTTATGCAGCGAGATTAATTCAAGGTGCAGATCCATGTGAGAGCTTAACAGAATTACTAGGAAGAAGTATTCAAGAAAACCCACCGCTTTCTATTAAAGATGGAGATATTATTAAAGATGGTTATAATGACAAGCTTGATCAATATCGTTACGTTAGTAAAAACGGAAAAACTTGGATTGCTGAGCTTGAAAAACGAGAGCGTGATATTACAGGAATTAAATCGTTAAAAATCGGGTACAATCGTATTTTCGGTTACTACATTGAAGTAACGAAAGCGAATCTTGGAGCATTACCAGAAGGTCGCTATGAACGTAAACAAACGCTTGCTAATGCTGAACGTTTCATTACAGATGAACTGAAAGAAAAAGAAACATTAATCTTAGAAGCAGAAGAAAAAATTGTACAACTAGAATACGATTTATTTACAGCGCTTCGTGAAGAAGTAAAAGTATTTATTCCGAAATTACAGCATTTAGCGAAAGTGATTAGTGAATTAGACGTATTGCAAAGTTTTGCGACAGTTAGTGAAGAAGAACAGTTTGTAAAACCTGTACTAACAACGAAGCGCGAAATCTTTATTAAAGATGGTCGTCATCCTGTTGTTGAAAAAGTATTGAACGGGAAATTGTATGTACCGAATGATTGTATTATGCCAGAGAAGATGGATGTCTTTTTAATTACAGGACCGAACATGTCTGGTAAAAGTACGTATATGAGACAATTAGCACTTGTGACGGTTATGTCACAGATCGGTTGTTTCGTACCAGCAACAGAAGCAGTATTACCTGTATTTGATCAAATCTTTACGAGAATTGGTGCAGCGGATGATTTAATTTCAGGTCAAAGTACATTTATGGTCGAAATGTTAGAAGCGAAAAATGCAATTGCAAATGCATCAGAAAGAAGTTTAATTTTATTCGATGAAATTGGACGCGGTACATCTACGTATGATGGTATGGCACTTGCACAAGCAATTATTGAACATATTCATGACCAAATTGGTGCGAAAACGTTATTCTCTACGCATTATCATGAATTGACGGTGTTAGAAGAAAGTTTAGATCAACTGAAGAATGTACACGTTTCAGCAATTGAGGAGAACGGAAAAGTAGTATTCCTTCATAAAATTCAAGATGGAGCAGCAGATAAAAGTTACGGAATTCACGTTGCGCAACTTGCGGAGCTTCCAGATAGTTTAATCGCTCGTGCGAAAGAAGTGTTAGCACAACTAGAAGGACAAGAAGAAATTATTATTCCAAAGCGTGTTGAAGTGAAAGCGCAAGAGCAAGAAGTAATTCCAGAACCTGTAGTTGTAAAAGAAGATCCAGCAGAGATACAAGAGACGAAAGTAGAGACTGAAGAAGAATCGCAACTATCATTCTTTGGTGGAGAACAGTCTTCGAAAAAACAAGAAAAGCCAGTTCTAGATACGAAAGAAACGGCAGTGCTTGCACAAATTAAAAAAATTGATTTACTTGATATGACACCTTTAGAAGCGATGAACGAACTGTATCGCTTACAGAAAAAGTTAAAGAAAGGATGAGTAAGTAGATGGGGAAAATTCGCAAACTCGATGACCAACTCTCTAACTTAATTGCGGCAGGGGAAGTAGTAGAGCGCCCTGCCTCAGTCGTAAAAGAACTTGTGGAAAATTCTATCGATGCGAATAGTACATCTATTGAAATCCACTTAGAAGAAGCTGGTTTATCGAAAATTCGCATCATTGATAATGGAGATGGTATTGCCGAAGAAGATTGTATCGTCGCCTTTGAACGACATGCGACGAGCAAAATTAAAGATGAAAACGATTTGTTTCGTATAAGAACACTCGGTTTCCGTGGTGAGGCATTGCCGAGTATTGCCTCTGTTAGTGAATTAGAATTAATCAGTAGCACAGGTGATGCGCCTGGTACGCACCTTATTATTAAAGGTGGAGACATTATAAAACAGGAAAAAACAGCGAGCCGAAAAGGAACAGATATTACAGTACAAAACTTATTCTTTAATACACCAGCGCGCCTAAAATATATGAAAACCATTCATACAGAGCTTGGGAATATTACAGATATCGTGTATCGTATTGCAATGTCACATCCAGAAGTATCATTAAAGCTATTTCATAATGAAAAGAAATTGCTTCATACATCAGGAAATGGTGATGTAAGACAAGTACTTGCATCGATTTATAGCATTCAAGTTGCAAAGAAGCTTGTTCCAATTGAAGCTGAATCTTTAGATTTCACGATTAAAGGTTATGTAACATTACCAGAAGTAACGAGAGCATCTCGTAATTATATGTCAACGATTGTAAATGGCCGTTACGTTCGTAATTTCGTATTAATGAAAGCTATTCAGCAAGGATACCATACATTATTGCCAGTCGGACGATATCCAATCGGCTTCTTATCGATTGAAATGGATCCAATGCTAGTTGACGTTAACGTACATCCAGCGAAATTAGAAGTTCGTTTTAGTAAAGAACAAGAATTACTAAAGTTGATCGAAGAAACATTGCAAGCAGCATTCAAAAAAATACAGCTCATTCCAGATGCAGGTGTAACAACGAAGAAAAAAGAAAAAGATGAAAGTGTGCAAGAACAGTTTCAGTTTGAGCATGCGAAGCCGAAAGAACCATCCATGCCGGATATCATTTTACCGACGGGCATGGATGAAAAACAAGAAGAACCACTGGCTGTGAAACAACCAGCACAACTGTGGCAACCACCAAAGCAAGAATGGCAACCACCACAATCGCTCGTAAGAGAAGAACAAAGTTGGCAGCCATCTACTAAACCGATAATGGAAGAACCAATTCGAGAAGAGAAATCGTGGGACAGTAACGAAGAGGAGTTTGAACTAGAGGAATTAGAAGAAGTTCGGGAAATAGAAGAGATTGAGATGAACGGTAATGACTTACCACCGCTTTATCCAATTGGACAAATGCACGGAACATATATTTTCGCCCAAAATGATAAAGGCTTATATATGATTGATCAACATGCCGCGCAGGAACGTATTAATTATGAATATTTCCGTGATAAAGTAGGGAGAGTAGCACAAGAAGTACAAGAACTACTCGTACCATATCGTATCGATTTATCTCTTACTGAATTTTTACGTGTCGAAGAGCAGCTAGAAGAACTGAAAAAAGTCGGCCTATTTTTAGAGCAATTCGGCCATCAATCCTTTATCGTCCGCTCGCATCCAACGTGGTTCCCGAAAGGACAAGAAACAGAAATTATCGACGAAATGATGGAGCAAGTCGTCAAACTAAAAAAAGTTGATATTAAAAAACTACGTGAAGAAGCAGCTATCATGATGAGTTGTAAAGCATCCATTAAAGCAAATCAATATTTAACGAACGATCAAATATTTGCTTTACTTGAAGAACTACGTACAACAACAAACCCATACACATGCCCGCACGGAAGACCGATTCTTGTGCATCATTCTACTTATGAGTTGGAGAAGATGTTTAAGAGGGTTATGTAGGGATACTGTGTTGAGGGGAAAATTAATTAGACTAGTGGTAAATTGATAAACGTGAATTTTTTATTGTTTTTTCAATAAAATTATGAAGCGTATATGTAAAAGGAGCAATGAAAAATTGCTCCTTTTTAATTTGGAGGTTTATATATTTCTTTATGATGAATGTTGCCCAAAATATTTTCAATAAATAATATTAAATAACTCTCCCAATTGTAGTTTGGGGGAGCTAACTATCAAACCTAACCTATACTTGAATCAAGTATAGGATTTTGGAAATTAAAATTCATGTAAATATTCTACAGTTTTGTAAAAGACATTCATTGACACTTGTGTATATAAGTAACTATAATCGTTACATCGAATTTGAAACATGTCTATACAGTTTCATCATTACAAATAGGTAAATATAAAAAGAGAAAATCTCAATTCGATAAATACAATAGAATGGTAGAGGTGTTTATTTTTATGAAGCACAAATTAATTGCAACAGGTATCCTTGCAGGGGCTATACTATCTTATTCTTCTAATATTTTAGCAGATACTCAAAAATTTCCTGATGTTCCAAAGTGGGCAGAGCAATCCGTTAATTATTTAGTGGATAAACAAGTATTAAGTGGCTACCCAGATGGAACTTTTGGCTCAAATGATTCATTAGACAGAGCTTCCGCCGCAACAATTATGACAAAAGTTTTAGGTATACAAATTGACTTCGATGCAAAACCATCCTTTACAGATTCACAAAACCACTGGGGAGCTCCATATATTGCTGCTGCTGAAAAAGCTGCCATTATTAAAGGTGAAGGTAATGGAATCTTCAATCCATCCGGAAAAGTAACTCGCGCTGCCATGGCAACAATGCTAGTAAATGCTTATAAACTACAAAGTACAACAAATGATAATGACCAAAGTAAATTTGAGGATTTAAAAGGACATTGGGGTGAAAGATTCGCCAATATTTTAATTGACTTAAAAATTTCCGTTGGTACTAATAACGGTTGGCAACCAGATAGATTCATAACACGCACCGAAGCTGCTCAACTTACTGCAAAAACAGATATGATGCAACTAAATTTAAAAGATGTTTTAGAAGAAAAAGAGATTATTACTGCTACCTCATATGAAGATTTAAATTTAACAGTGGCTTCCAAAATTACAGCCCAAGAGATTAATAGTTTTATTGCAAAATATCATTCAGATAGTCCCTTAGTTGGACATGGGCAAGATTTTATCAATGCGCAAAATCAATATGGCGTGAATGCTCATTATTTAGCGGCACATGCGATTTTAGAATCTGGATACGGAAAATCAGAAATCGCATATCAAAAACATAATCTATTCGGATTACGTGCATATGATGGAGATCCGTTTAAATATGCAAAATATTTACCAACCTACGGCGACAGTATTGCTTATAACGCTAATTATGTACGAGAAAGATATTTAGAAGAAAGTGGTATGCATTATAACGGACCAACGTTAGCTGGTATGAACGTGAAATATGCATCAGATAAAGGCTGGGCTAAAAAAATTGCAGGTATTATGGAACGTATTAAACCATTCCGTGCAGAAGACTATACATATGCAAAAAAATTACCAAAGAATCCTGAAACATTAGATGTTGAAGCGTTATCTAATGAAATTCCGTATAAAATATATGCAGATGGTTCAAGCTCAAAAGTTGTATCATCAGCTGCTTACTACCATGTACCTTATCCATTTAATTTAAAAATTAAAAGTAGACCAGATGTAGCAGTCGAGGAAAATAAAATTGGTATAGTCACTCCTGGAACAAACATCTTTATTTATCGTGAAGATCCAAATGGATGGGTCGAATTCTCTTTTGAAGCTAATGGAGAAAAATACTGGACATTAAAAAGGAAATTAAGTATGTAATTAAAAAGATCTACTTTACTACTCTTAACTGTTTGGGGTTTAATCCCATATAATTAGGAGACAAGTTTTTTTACTTTCTTAAAATATAGTTATGTATACAAAAAAGTTAGAGAATTATTTTCTTTAACTTTTTTGCATTAGTAAAAGAAAGAAGAAGTATACCGTACAAGATATGTCACATTTGTACAAGCAAACTTAGCACTATTTCAATTCATTGAGGGGGGTATAACCGCAAGAGGGTTTTATAGTAGCCATTGATTACAAAACGCCCCAAGCAATAGAGGATCTAGCTAAAAAAGTAGCTTAGATTTAACTTTTTTGTGTCCTATCCATTATATATACTTATTTTAATGGATATAATTAATTAAATGTCGTTTTTTGTCGGTTATTATTGTATAATTTATTATCTAATCAATATATAACAATGAGGTGGATTTGATTGTCGTTTTTAAAAAATAGTAAAATTGGGACAACATTAAACGTATTGGTAGTTATATCAAGTATTGCTTGTATAATATTATCTATGCTGGGATTTTTTAGCCTTAAAAAAGGTGAGTATGCTTCCTCTACGATGTATGAAGACAGTTTATTACCAATTCAGTGGATAGGAACTGTAGAGTCTAATTTTTATCATGTTAATATGAATGTGATGGAAATTATGCTATCAAAAGATGAAAAAAGAATGAAAGAGCTTATGACAGAAATAGAGAAAGCTCGTACAGAAACTGATCAGTTATTAAAGCAGTTTGAGGCTAGAGTTAGTTCTAATAAAGAAAAAGAATTGTATACAACATTTCATGAAATATTTAATGAATTAAGAATACAGATGAAGAAAGTACAAGATTTAGGACAATCTAACAATGAAGAAGCATATGCTTATTATCTGAAAGAGGTTGACCCTAATATGAAAAAGGAAATTCAGGTAATTCGTGAACTTATTCAATTTAATAATAATAATGCAGAGCAATTACAAAAAAATAATATCGACAGTGCAAAAAACACAATGATAATGTTTGTTAGTATCTCTATTATAGCAATTGCAATCGTTATGTTTATTGGTCACATTATTAAAAGTACGATTAAACAACCAATTGTATTATTGCAAAGGGATATGGAGCAAGTATCTGAAGGGGACTTAACGATACGTACTTCTTATAAAGCGAATAATGAATTGGGAAGTATTGTGAAGTCCTTTAATAGTATGCTGGATAACTTGCAACAATTAATTGGGGAAGTAAAAATCACAACACAGGAGGTTATTTCTTCTACTGATGGAATGTTGCAAGATACAAAACGAGCATCTCATATATCAAGAGAGGTTGTTCAAACTATTTCTGAGGTTGATAAAAAAATAGAAGGACAAGTTACTAGTATTCAAGAAAGTTCCTCATCAATGGAAGAAATTGCGACTGGCGTTCAAACAGTAGCTGAATCTTCAGCAACAGTTACAGAAGTAGCTGTCACAACAACAGAACAAGTTAATTCTGGTAGTGAAGTAATCAAACAATCTATACTTCAAATGAATAGTATTCATGAGGTTGTTGAAGAAACATCAAAAGTAATAGAGAGGCTTGTTACACGTACGCAGGAAATTGATACAGCTCTAGATGCAATCACTAACATTGCTGAACAAACAAACCTTCTTGCCTTAAACGCCTCAATTGAAGCTGCACGTGCTGGAGAGAATGGGAAAGGATTTGCAGTAGTGGCAGCAGAAGTGGGAAATTTAGCTGAGCAGTCTAAAAAATCCGCAAATGAAATCAATCATTTAATACAATCTATTCAAAAAGATACAAAAGATACGGTCGATGTCATGCAAATGGGACAACAAAAGGCGGCAGAGGGAAAAGAAGCTGCTTATAAAGCAGATCAAGCATTCTCATCTATTATGTTAGATATTAATAAAATTACCAGCCAAATTCAGGAAGTATCTGCAGCGACAGAAGAAATGTCTGCCGGTACAGAAGAAGTGAATGCCTCCATGTCAATTGTTTCTGAAACTGCAACGCAAGTAGCTAAGGAAACAACTCAAACGGTACAGTCAATCCAATCACAAGCAGCATCAATTGAGGAGATATCAAATCAATCTAACAAAATAAAAGAAAAAGTAGAAGCATTGTCAGAATTAGTTTCAAAATTTATTATTGAGAAGCAAGATAAAAAGAAAGAAAATATATCAAATATGATATAAGAGCAATAAAAAAGACTATTGTAACATTTATTGAACTGTACCCTATAAAATGGACAGTTTAATAAAAAGAAATTTAAAAATTAGGCACTTAAAAGATGGTTCCGGTATTGTACCGGGGCCATTTTTTTGAGTGTCCATTGATAACGAGCATAATTATAATCTTGCATATAATCCTCTATTACCTGCCTAAGAGATTGTAACGTTTGACAACACTTATAGTCTAATGCATCTTTCATACGAACAAAAAAAGATTCCATTGGAGCGTTATCTAAGCAGTTTCCTCTATGTGGCATAGATCGTCTGATTCCCATCTCCTTTACACGGTGCTGAAATTCTGGATGCGTGTAGTGAGTACCCTGATCAGAATGCAAAAGTACTTCAGGATGAATGGTATCTCCTAATCTATCTTTTAACTTATCTAATATTTCATAGACAATATCCATCTGTAGAGAAGGGGAAACATGATAAGCTAAAATTTCTCGTGTCGTACTATCTTTGACACAAGATAAATAAGCTTTTTTTTCCTTTTTCGTAAAATAAATATGTAATATCCGTTAACATACTTTTCTCCGGTTCTTCGTGGTTGAATTGACGTTATAATAAGTTCGGACAAGTTTTGTGTTCTTGTGTCCCTTTTGCGAGTTGTTTGTATGGATTCGCACGACGAATACGTGTGAAAATACACAAAAAACCCGAATCATGGACTTTTTTTAGTGGCCACGATTCGGGGTACAGTTCATATAAAATACAATGGTCTTTTTTATTTTTTCGGATGGATATTTTAAAAATTCTCCACATCATTGCATACAAAAATTTTGTTTGCATCAATTTATCACTTATTTAATCTACTAATAGAACAGGAGATTTATTTACAGTTAATTACTGTTAAATTTAAAGAAATAAAATTAATTAATAAGTAGTTAAATCGTTTTAATATATTGTATTTTTATGGTGATAAGGAGTTTTCACATGTAATTTTGCATACAATCACACAAATTAAATAAAACATTATATAATGATATATAGTTTTAATTAATGCTATTAGATAATTTATTAATTATTTATCTAAAACTAATGAAGGATTGATATAAAGTGTCAAAAGTTAACATAACAAAGTTCCAAGATAGTATAATGATTGCATGGCAATCAGCAGAGATTACCATCCCTTTAAAAGATATCCTTACTATATCTACTAATGACGTTCCTCTTAATAAACTCGACCATGTCGTTTATATCGGAACTCCATCTTCCTCGAACAATGGAATATTGATACATACTACAAACTTAAACTTCATTATATTTGTTATTAACCCATCTATAATCCTAGAAGAAATCAATATTGAGTAACCAGGCTTTTTTTGTTTTATTATTCTTTATTTTAAATATTGTTATTTTATCAACAGTAATAAAGGTTGTGGTAAAAAATTATAATTAATACCCTGGATTTTTTCATAATGATACTAGTACTCTAAAAAAGGATGTGCTCAGTATGGAAAAGTAATGTTCCAATGCTTACATTATTAATTACATTACCAGTTGTATTTATTGTAATTGGACCACTTGCAACATTTGGCTCAACAATTGTTTCTGAATTTGTATTTGTAGTTAGAGACTTTAGCCCATTGTTTGCTGGCCTCATAGTGGGAGGTGTGTGGAAATATTGGTTATTTTTGGTATTAACTAGGGGTTTATACCTGTATATCTAAATAACATTATGACGACGGGATATGATAACGCGATGATGCCTTTCTTTGCTTGTATTTTCGCAAAGGTGGGAGTTGCCCTAGCGATATTATTTAAGAGAACACATCCAAGCGATGAAGGATGCGATAGATATTTTAGAATATAAAACATGGGCACATATAGATTTAATGAGTGCAGGATCTAGTGAGATGGACAAGCGGTATGGATTTATTTATGTTGACCAGGACAATAAAGAAAATGGGACATTAAAAAGAAGTAAAAAGATTTTATTTGTTTGTATGTAAAGTTAAGTGTTAAATGTTAAATGAAATTTGGAGGGATTAATGTTGTTGTGTATTAAAATATAAGTGTATGATATTTAATGCTACAAGTAATGCATTTCCGAGCTAAGATAGCTTTAATGTATCTATGTATAAAAAAGCGCCGTATATCAGCACTTTTTAAAAATACGTGGGTTGTATAATAAAGATTTATACATTACTAAAAACATAACTATACAAGGCCTAACATAGATCCTTATTTGGTTAATTGTAATAAGAATCTAAATGATTATTTGTCCTTGTTATTATTAATTTTTTCAGTATATAAAACTTGTTCTTTATAATGCTTTTTAATTGGGAAGTTATGTGTACCTGTGCCGTTCTTGAATTTTTTATCAATGGGGTTCTTTAGAGGAACTGTTGTAGTTTCAGTAAATTCATATGGGTAATTTATTTTAGATTTATCTTCAAACATGAAAATGCCTCCTTTTAGGATCTCCTAAATTCTTTACTATAACATGATATGCATATAGAATTTTTTTGGACTAGTTATTTATATAGGTTAATGGAATTTAATTACGTAACTACTGAAACATTTTAAAGGAAAACAATTTGAGAAAGATATTGTACGGATAGCCAGTACCTCCTATTGTTGTTTTTTGTTTGATAGCGAAGTAAAGAGTGTATATAAATTCAATATAGATTGTTTTTATAATATAATTTATATGAGGTTTTCTTGATAATATAATGCAGGAGATTATAGTGTTATTAGGTTATTAAGAACATTTAATGCTGTTTCATAACTGAAAGGGAATTGAAAAAAAACTGAAACTTTTCTCATAAAAATTCAATCTAACTTGAAAAATGAAAGGAAAATGAAATTTTCCAAAAGATATTCTTTGTTAAGATAAAAAGCATACATACAAAAAGTATTGACATATCTTAAAAATGTATTTTCAAGATATAGTGGGGGAAAAGATGAGATTAGAAAAACAATTAATAAAAAAGATGTATTATGAAACATTCCTAATGGAGAATGAAACAAAACCAATTCTTGACGTACTTGGACAAGCTTATGTAAACGAAGAAAAAAATGAGATTTCTGATGGGTCTTATATTCGTTTTGCACAAGGTGAATTTTATTATCGCCATCAAGATTTTGAAGCAGCTATTTTTAAATGGGAGAAGGTTAGTAATGAATTAGCACCATGGGCACAAAAAAATATTGCGGATGCTTATTTCGAACTTAATCAATTATCATTTGCTGAAAATATTTATACTTCCATTACTACTGATAATAAAATATTGATGACCGAAATTAGACTACAATTACTTTCTCTTTACATTGAGCAAAATAATTTTGAAGCAGCTTTCGGTGTTATTAAAGAAGCAGTTTCTTTAAATCCTGATTATCCGAACGTCACAAAAATTGCCCGCTCCTTTTATGAGGAACAGCAAGATTTTGATAGTGCAGTAGAGCTTGCTGTGAATGAGTTAATTCGAATAGAATCGTATCCGTGGTTTGAGGTGTTAAAAGGATATATCGATAAAGGGTTTACTAAACATATTTCACCAGACTATTTTTATGATGCATTAGCTACATTAAATAATGTAGATCAAGTACAATTTACACAAATGGTTTCATCACTTTGGAACAGTTATAAAGATGAACAAAATTATTTATTATGGCTTAATACAATAAATGAATTTTTCTTACATATTGAAATACATTCGTCCGATATATGGAACAAAGTTTCTGCTCTTTACGAAGAAACGTACTTTGCATTAATTCAAGGTCAATATACGCTTAGACAATTAAACGATATCATACCAAATCTGTTAGCAAATTGGTTAAAGGTAGTCAATCCATCTTATGCTGTATTTCCATCTGCAGCTGTATTGGCATGGGATGAGATTTTCCCTTCCAAAATAGATTCAGCAAATATAGAACATGCGGAAAACTTACTGTCACATTCTATTAATCATGTAAATGGCTTAGAGTACAGCTTACACCTTTTTGAATCTATTACACAGTGGGCACAAAAGCACAATATAGAAATAGGTCACCGATTTAAATGGTTAGTTGACGAACTCGCAGATTTAAGAACAAATCGTATTTTAGTAACGGGAACTTCAGGAAACGGAAAAACTACATTTATTAACTCTATATTAGGAGAAAATATATTAGAAAAATCAATTTCAAATGTAGTAGTTTTAAAAAATGATGCTCATATAGAAATAAACGCCATAACAGACTCAGCAATTACAACAACGGAAGATATCTCTGATTACCATAATATGATATCTCAGCACCATCAAACATATAGAGATAGAGCGTGTGTTGAATTTAAATTACCATGCAGATTTTTAAATGAAAATAAACTTACATTTGTAGTGACACCTGGCTTTAATAGAAATAATGACACTAGAGATGAAATATTCGAATATTTAAATTCTGTAGACGAATTACTGTTCGTATTGAATGCGGATTCACCTTTTACTGATAAAGAACGTGACATTCTATTAAGTATTCAAGAACATACACCAAATTTACAAATTCATTTCTTATTAAATAAAATCGATAACATTTACAGTGAAGCAGAAGTGAAAAGAGTATTATATGATACGGCAGCGAGAATAAACACATATTTTCCGCATGCGAGAATTTTCCCTTACTCTTCGTTATATACAAGTAGTCAACAATTAAATGATTTAACGGAGTTTATTCATTTTAACTTTAATCATAAACATATCGATGTAGAACGTACTGAAAAGCTATTGTTTTTCATTCGAAAAACAATTACATATCTTTTGGATAAACGGGTTGAGAAAGAAAACAATCTAGTGGATGCTATTAATTGGAATGAAGATATGCTAGTTAAACTAAATGGTTGTATTAATAACCTTACTGTATTTGAGAAGGAAAAAATTCATCTCATTACAAAATCATATCGTACAATGAAAACTGAAATTACAAATGATCTTACCGAAAATATTCCGAAGATATTAAAGAGTTGTTCCAATTTAATTAGTGAAGAAAGTGATTTCGGGCACATGGATACGGAACTAAATAAAGCAATGAATGAAAGAGTGCAAAAATATTTAGAACAAACTGTATTACCTAATCTTGCTCTTTCTATGCAAAATTGGATTGCAACTTCTAATAATGAGCTCCTTCAAGGTCAATCATATTTAGACGAACTCAGTGAAGGACTTAATTCTTTATTTGGAGAAAATCGAATACAGCTAGAATGTGATTTTAAAGTGCTTGATGACTGGCGCAGAGATACTGACAGAATGACGACTAGAATACAAATGGATGAAGTAAATATATTACGTCGATTTACGCCAGCACAATTTTTACTGAAAAGTGCCGGTAAATTATTTGGAGTTCTCCCTAAAAACAAAGCTATGCTATATAACAAATACAAACAGTATGTAGATAATGAAGATTATACCGAAGTAACGGCTTCTATTATGAAGAAATTTTTCTTGCAATTTGAGCTATTTGAAAACACGCAAGAGCGGGATATTAATATATTCTTTAGGAATCCATTTAACTCCTTGAAGCAAGCTGTAGAAAACACGCATTTAGAAATACAAGAAAAACAAGAGATATTACATAAGATGAAATCAAATCCTGAAATCTATCATGATTCTATCATGCTCTTTGAATTGAGATTGCGTCAATGTGAAGTAATTTTAAATATAGGTGATGATAATACCTATATAGATGTAGCTTTAGAAACAAGCGTAGAATAAAAGTAAAATACATCAGATTTTTTATATGGAATTGCATCATGTGTTATAAGAAAGTAAAAGGGAGCAACTGTAATGAGTTGCTCCCTTTTCATATATAGATTATTTTTCAGTTTCTTTAATTTTAGTTTGTACTTCGCCAGTTTTAATTTTATTGCTTTCTGAGAAGCGTAATAAATCGCCTTCAATAATTTCGTCAGACATTTGTAATTCATTTTGTGCACGTTTAATGAGGGCTTGAGCTTCTTTTTTTGGTAAATCTACAATTTCACCTGTTATGCGATCATAGAAAGTGTTGTTTTTGTATGCATACTTATCTGTAACGAAGCTACCATCACGTAAAACAACAAAGCCAGTATATTCATCTGAAAACATATCATGGCCAAAACGGATATCATTCGTAGTATCAACCCCTAATAAATTTAGAATAGTAGGTTTCATATCGATTTGTCCCGTAGGCTTTGAAATAGTTTGACCTTCTGTTTGTTCAGGAATATGAATATATAAAGGTGTACGTTGTAAATTTAAAGTATCAAATTCTGTTATTTGATCCTTTTCTAAAAACTGTGCCATTGTACGATTATGTTTTTCAGAGATGCCATAATGATCACCGTATAACACAATAATAGAATCATCATACATTCCCTCGGCTTTTAAACGCTCAATAAATTTTTTAATGGATTCGTCTAAGTAACGTGCTGTTACGATGTAACGATCAAATACGCTATTAGCAGAGTTATATGGTTCAATGAATTTTGTATCTTCATCATACGTAAATGGATAATGGTTTGTTAAAGTAAGGAAGCGAGCATAAAATGGTTGATCAACAGTTTTTAATATATCTACTGATTGATCAAAGTATTCGATATCTTTTAATCCCCAATTTAAATTTGTTTCGGGCGTAATTTTGTAATCAAGTTCATTATAGTAACGATCATAACCGAGAGCAGAGTACATGATGTTACGATTCCAAAATGTGGCGTTATTCGCATGGAATACAGAAGTGAAATAACCTTGCTGACGTAAAATTTCTGGAGTCGCAGTATAATCATTGTTACCGTGTGTGAAAAATACAGCTCCTCGATTTAATGGATACAACGACGTATCGATTAGAAATTCAGAATCGGATGTTTTCCCTTGACCAGTTTGATAGAAGTTAAAATATTTGATTGCTATTTTAATGAAAGAAATTAAATATCAGATAAATATTTTCCAACATACAACCCACTTGCAGCAGCTTGAGATAATGAATGAGTGACGCCTGAACAATCTCCAACTAAAAATAGTCCATTCACACTTGTTTCAAAATAGTTATTGATTTTTATCGTAGGAGCATAGAACTTTCCGTCAATTCCATATAATAAAGTATCTTTATCGATTGGTTCTTGGATAAATTGTTCTAAGCGTAATAAAAACTCTTTAAGTCCTTCAATATATAATGGAGGAATTTCTGTATTCAAATCTCCATAATCTCCTTGTAGTGTAGGCTGTATACGGTTATGTTTCATGTCGTTCGTTGTTGTAGGCTGTTTATTTAGTAAGTCCTCTAAGCGCTGTATAACAATCCGATCTCGTCCTTGGTTAATGTTTTTAATAATTGAACTTGCGTATACATTTGTTTCTTTGAGAGTTGGAAAATAGCGAGGAATAAATAAAGTGAAATTTAAGTTAGAAGTGCCAGTTCCTTGCTCTCGAAAATTTTGACCGTCAGGCATAACTAAACCTTCTTCGTACTTCCGAATGATGCGTCCTTTTGGATTCATACAGTAAGTAGTTGCTGTGAAATGCTCACCTTGATAAGAAAGTTTTGTTTCAAAAGTATCTTTTAATATAGAACGTAATTGATGTTCTTTCATTTCTACTCTAATTCCTAAATCTACACGTGTTTGCTCCTGAGAAATATTTAGAGAACTGCACATTTCTTTTAACAAATTGGCCCCAGAGCGCCCAGTTGCAAATACTAGTTGCTTAGATTGAACTGTTCCTTCATTTGTCTCTATTGTAAAATGATCTTTCTGTTTCAGAATATGTTGTACATCTATATGAAATTGGATCTTTATTTTCGTCAGTAAAAATTCATAGAGCTGCTGAAAAATGTTACTGGAAAGTGTAGTACCAAGATGTCTTACTTCTGTTGTTAGCATTTGTAAACCACACGCTTCAGCTCTCTTAGTGAGACTTGAATTTTCAGTAGAATATTTTGAGACAGAACTTCCGCCAAACTGACATAGAATTTCATCTACTTCAGCCATGAGTTGTATAAAGCCCTCTTTACCGACTTTTTGCTCAAGTTCTCCGCCAAATCCGTTTGTATAATTAAATTTCCCTTCAGATTTTCCTAAACCACCAAACCCGAAATATTTATCACATGTAGTACAAGTACACACTTTTCCGTCGTCTAAAGGACAATGGCGATCTTCTAGCGCTTTACCTTTATCAAGAATTAAAACTTTTTTGTTACTTTTAGCTAGTGAATAAGCCATAAAAATGCTACTTACTCCAGCGCCAATAATGGTAACATCATACATATTCTTTCACCTGCTAACGAATAGTTTGTTTTTTATTTTTCTAGTGTATAACAATTTTATGAAGTTAAGAAATAGCTTTTATTAATAAAGTGGGAGTTTTTGAACTTGATGCATTTTCATTTCTTCGACTGGTGGAGTAAATACAAATGTTTGCATTTGAAAGAAGAGATAGTTTTAAAAGATTACTATGTCATATGATTAATAAAATCTTACATATAAAAAAAACAGACCTTTTAAGTGAATAGGTCTGTTAATGAATTTAAATCTTATTTAGCGAAGACGTGGTTACCGATTACTGCTATTGTTTGACGTGTCGTAATCCATTTGTCTGTTGATGTTTTCGGATTATAGAAATAAAGCCAATCAGAATGTATTCCATTTGTGGAGATAGCCTCTTCTACAGCCATTTTTGCTTCTGCGCTTGCTGGTTGATTAATTCTTCCATCTGTAACAGGAGTAAATGCATATCCGTATTTAATAGGTTCATAAATAACGCCTGTTATTGTATTTGGAAAACCTTTTGCGTTTACACGGTTTAGTATAACTTTCGCTACTGCTACTTTTCCTTTATATGATTCGCCACCTGCTTCAGCAGTAACTAAGCGTGCCATTAAGTCTTTTTCTTTTTCTGAAATGCTTGAGTTTATTTTTATATGTTGTCCTGTATAAAGCTTGTTTCCGACTATATTGTTAATTTGTTTTATAGATTGAACGGTAACATTGTAACGCTTTGCTATCGTTACCAATGAATCTCCCGGTTGTACTTGATAAATAATTTGCTCAGAAATATTCGCAGGTTTGGCGTTTTGGCGAACAGTGATTTCATTTGAGTTGACGGAACCTGGAATATGTAACTGTTCGCCAATGAAAGTTTGATCGTTTCCTTTATTATTAGCCTGTTTAATGGATTGTATTGAAACTCCGTATTGTTTACTAATGCCCCAAAGTGTATCGTTCTTTTTTACTGTATGAATGGTAGAAGCTTCAGCTGTACTTTGACTACATACGAATGTAATTGCAGCCGCAGATAAAGGGATTATATGTTTTATTTTTAGTAATTTCATTGTAAATCCTCCTAAGAAAAAATTAAGGTGAAACTATTAAGTAATGTAGTTTGAAATATATATATGCGTAATATATTAATGTAAGTATATTAGCACATACAAAATAAATAATCACCATAAGTTTCATATTCGTGTAGTGTAGAGTCCGAATATGAAATATTGCATATGAAAATACATTGAAGTTCATATTTTTGATTACTATAATCTATTTAGTAGAAAGGGAATACGTTATAGAAATAAAATCATTATAAATTAATATAATGATTAATAATTATTACTAGGAGGATTGATGTAATGAAAATATTTCAAAAAATGTGTGCGTCAACTGTAATCATTACAACACTTTTAGGAACAGGAGGCACTGTCAATATTGTACATGCTGATTCTATAGAACATCAGAGTAAATTAGGGATAGAACAAGAAACAGATAAGCAAATCATTGTAAAATTTAGAGCAGATTTGAAATTGCCATATGAAGATGGTGTTGAAAAACAGATACAAGATCAAGCAAGTGATAAAGTACTAGAAGATCTTTTGGTAAAATATCCAGATGTAACATTTACTCGTTTATTTACATCCGTAAGTCCAGAAGAAATACAAGACCTTGAAGTGAAAGCACCTAATAATGTATCTACAAGTTTATTAAACTACTACATTCTTCAAAATCAAAATAGTGGGCATGAAGAAGAACTAGTAGGTAAATTAAAGGCATCTTCGTTAATAGAAGATGCGTATATTAAGAAACAAGAGAAAGTAATGCCACCTGAAGTGCAACTATCAAATGTATCTCTTAATCCTAATAATAATCCTAGATTTAAAAAACAAGGTTATCTTGAAGCAGCTCCATACGGTATTAATGCGCCTTTCGCCTGGGGAGTTCAAGGTGGTAATGGAAATGGTATAACCTTTGTTGATATGGAATATGGTTGGTTATTAAATCATGAGGATTTAGTACATCAAAATATTGAGTTAATGTCTGGAATAAATATAGATCAACATGTCGGTCATGGGACGTCTGTACTAGGAATTGTATCCTCTGAGGACAATGAACTTGGGAATATTGGGATTGCACCAAAAGCGAAAGCAAAGGTGATTTCTCAAATAAGAGATAATGGACAGTATAATACAGCTGATGCAATATTAAGTGCTGTGAATCAGTTAGAAGCTGGTGATGTTTTATTATTAGAGGCACAAGCTTCCTTTGATGGATATGGTAATAAATATTTACCTGTTGAAGTACAACCAGATATCTTTGATGCAATTCGTGCTGGTACAGATAAAGGTGTTGTCATTATAGAAGCTGGAGCAAATGGTTGGAATGATTTAGATCAATTTAAAGATAGAAATGGTAAACAAATTTTAAATCGTAATAGTAAAGATTTTAAAGATTCAGGTGCAATTATGGTAGGAGCGGGCTCTTCATCTTTCCCTCATGAGCGTATGTGGTTTTCGAATTATGGAAGCCGTATTGATGTGTATGGCTGGGGAGAAAACGTGGATACAACTACAGCTGAGCAAAGTCGAAGTGCTGTAAATCTTTATACAGCTAGCTTTAGTGGCACGTCGAGTGCTTCGCCTATTATTGCCGGAGCAGCGACTTTAGTACAAAGCATTGCTAAAGAAAATTTAGGACAACCATATAGACCGAGTGAACTAAGATCAATATTAAGCAACCAGAGCACAGGAACAAAGTCTAAAGATCCATATGTAGATAAAATTGGTGTTTTACCAGATTTGAAGTCTATACTAGTAAACTTAGGCTACGAACAAAGAAAACCAAACGGCGGGAATGAGTTACAAGTAACAGAAAATGAACCAAATAATGAGCCTAGACAGGCAAATAAAGTTAACATTCATACACGGGTGAAAGGAACGTTACATAATAGTGATAATGTAGATGTATTTAATTTCCAAATCGACTCGCCGGAAAATATTAATATTTCTCTACTAAATGAACAAAATATCGGAATGACATGGGTACTTCATCATGAATCAGATTTAAATAATTATGTAGCATATGGTGAAAATGAAGGAAATGTAATTAAAGGAACTTATAATGCAAAGCCAGGTAAATATTATTTATACGTCTATAAATATGAGAATAAAGATGGTTCATATGTATTGAACATAAATTAAATGAAAGGAACTTCAGATGAAGTTCCTTTAAATTATTCTAACTCAGGATATGTGAATGACTTTTTAACTTTACTTCTATGCAATATTTCATACTTATAAAATGGTATTTATTTTTTACTCACCAGATTATATTATATTCAATAAGTTTGATATAAAACAGAAAAAGGAGGAATAATAATGAGCAGTAAGAAATTTATTTTGAAATTATTAATATGTAGCACGATACTTAGTACCTGTATATTTGCTTTACATGATAAGCAAGTAATTGCAGCTAGCGCTGATAATGAGCTTGAAAATTGGTCAAAGTGGATGCAACCTATACCTGATAATATCCCGTTAGCACGAATTTCAATTCCAGGAACACATGATAGTGGGACGTTCAAGTTGCAAAATCCAATTAAGCAAGTATGGGGAATGACGCAAGAATATGATTTTCGTTATCAAATGGATCATGGAGCTAGAATTTTCGATATAAGAGGACGTTTAACAGATGATAATACGATAGTTCTTCATCATGGACCATTATATCTTTATGTAACACTGCATGAATTCGTAAACGAAGCGAAACAATTTTTAAAAGATAACCCAAGTGAAACGATTATTATGTCCTTAAAAAAAGAGTATGAGGATATGAAAGGGGCAGAAGGTTCATTTAGTAGTACGTTTGAAAAAAATTATTTTGTTGATCCTATCTTTTTAAAAACAGAAGGAAATATAAAATTGGGAGATGCTCGTGGGAAAATTGTACTACTAAAAAGATATGGTGGTAGTAATGAATCTGGAGGATATAATAATTTTTATTGGCCAGATAATGAGACGTTTACGACAACTGTAAATCAAAACGTAAATGTAACAGTACAAGATAAATATAAAGTGGGTTATGATGAGAAAGTAAAATCTATTAAAGATACGATCAATGAAACGATGAATAATAGTGAGGACTTACATCATCTATATATTAATTTTACAAGTTTGTCTTCTGGTGGTACAGCATGGAATAGTCCATATTACTACGCCTCTTACATAAATCCTGAAATTGCAAACCATATAAAACAAAAGAACCCTACAAGAGTAGGCTGGATCATTCAAGACTACATAAATGAAAAATGGTCACCATTGCTGTATCAAGAAGTTATAAGAGCGAATAAGTCACTTATACAAGAATCAAAATGATGAGAGTAAGAAGTGATAAAATATGTCGCTTCTTATTGAAAATACAGTTTGTCTTGTAAACGGGGCAATTTTCGAATTATCTCAATCGATGTTTCATTATGAAAAGGCCAAACTTTTAAATCGGATCAATTTCAAGTGAAAAATGAATATAATTAACTTTACGAAAAAGCAACTAATCATAAGGGATCAGTTGCTTTTTATTTTCAAAGTGGATGAGCAAAAAAACACAAAAGTGGTTGGTCCGTTTTTTACAAATATCCATTATGATAAGAGAAGAAAGGTAGTATGTTATTAACGTTTTAAAGAGGAAATTCTTTATTAAAATAAATTGTCTTTAGAGAGGTGAAAATACAATGATTTTTGCAATTTCACTAGTGGTTATTATTGTAATTGGATCGCTGTTTGGGACCGTGCTAGTTGCACGAAATGTGGAGGAGAATTACGGCAAGTCTACAAAGAGAAATGTGAAAAATTTATCTGCAATCTATATTCTCCTTCTTTTTGTTCTACTGATAGGGGTAACATGGTATGCGGTAATAATTTGATAGTTTGTAACAGAACTGAAACGAGAGCATGAAGCTGGAATTTCAGAAGCTATCGAGTGATCAGAAAGGAAGCTATTTTAATATATTTATTTTAGGATAAAATTAATACTATTTTTACGGTGAATACTGTTAGTAATAAATTGAGGATAGTTCGTTTTGAAAGGAGGCAACTATATGGAATGGAAACCAAATCGTGCAGATAAGACGCCTGTATATAAACAAATAGCAGATTATATTGAAAGGGGTATTTCTTCAGGTGAGTTTCCTTCTGACAGTAAGTTACCTTCTGAGCGTATGTTAGCAAAAGAATTACAGGTGAATCGGAGTACAATAGTAGCTGCATATGAAGAATTAAAATCGCTTGGAGTAGTAGAACGGCAAAAAGGAAGCGGAACACGGGTGAATACAGACATATGGGGTGTTTCACATAAACGAATACCGAACTGGGGTAGGTACGTTGAGGATGGATCGTTCTTACCTAATGTACCACTCGTTCAACAAATTAGAACGGAAACACAAAAAGATGACTTAATTAATTTAGCGAGTGGTGAATTGTCACCAGAATTAATTCCGAGTGATAGATTCCGAACGATTTTGTCGGAGAAAACATTTATGGAAAACCTCGGTTATGACCATCCACTTGGAAATGAAATGTTGAGAAAAACAATTGCAGCACATGTTCAGCAATATAAACAAATTGAAGCAGATTCGAATTCTATCCTTATTACATCTGGAGCACAACAGGCACTTAATCTTATCGTTCAATGTTTATTAAAACCTGGCGATGCGATTGCAATTGAGGACCCTTCGTATTGTTTCTCACTGCCGATGTTTAAATCTGCTGGCTTAAAAATATTCCATTTATCTGTTGATGAGCATGGAATGAATCCAGATGATTTAATTGATTTGCATAAAAAGCATCGTATTCGTATGGTATTTTTGAATCCGGATTATCAAAATCCAACTGGAACTGTACTTTCATTAGCAAGACGTAAAAAGATTTTAGAATTGTCTTCTGAATTTGGTATACCGATTGTAGAAGATGATCCGTATAGTTTAACGTCATTTAATGGGGAAGTGAATCCAACATTAAAATCAATGGATCAAAACGGAAATGTTCTTTATATAAGTTCATTATCAAAAATTGTTGCATCAGGATTACGTATTGGTTGGATAATTGGCCCTACACGTGTAATAGAACGTTTAGCGGATGCGAAGCAGCAAGTTGATTTTGGCCATAGCGTATTTACGCAGTGGGTGGCAAATCAATTTTTAGAATCAGAAGATTTTCATGCACATATTACAATGCTTCGTGGACAATTGAAGGAAAGAAGAGATGCGTTAATTAAAAAGCTTGAAGAAATATTAGGGAATCAGGTTGAATTTTTTGTTCCAGAGGGTGGAATACATTTATGGTGCAAAGTGCAAGGAACGTTTGATGAATATCATTTATTAGGTGAATCTATACGAAATGGTGTAGCATTCGTTCCTGGAAGTGTTTTAGGTTCTAAAAGTGAATATATTCGTTTTACTTTTGGGAGAGTAGACGTCGAACAAATTCAAGTTGGCATTACGAGGTTTGCGGAAACGTTAAATAAGATTTCATAATAGTGATGCGTAATATTGAAATGAGGGAAAGAAATGAAGTATGTGACGCTTTTACTTCAAGTAGGCGTGCTATATGTATTTAGCTTAGTTGGTACATGGATTCAGGGAGTATTCCATCTATCAATGCCAGGAAGTTTAATAGGGATGTTAATGTTGTTTCTACTCCTTTCTATTCGTATTTTACCATTAAAGTGGTTTGAGGAAGGTGCGGAAAAGTTAATCGTATTTTTACCGTTATTTCTAATTCCTTCGACAACAGGTTTGATGGAATACGGGTATTTTCTTTTTAATAAGGGGAGTGTTATATTCCTTTTAGTAGTTGCAAGCACGGTAGTAACTTTGATTGTTTCAGGGTATATAAGTCAATTAGTAGTAACATCAAAAAAATAAAATCGATAAGGTGCACGATGCAAATGGTCTTAATTATTATTACTGTAGTAATGTATATATTGGCGACAAAGTTATATAAAAAATGTACGTTTCCATTTACGTTACCGGTGTTAACAGTTACAGCGAGTATGATTTGCTTATTTCTGATTTTTGGAATTTCTCATCATGAATATAGGGGAAATGGGGGAGATATTCTTTCCGGCTTATTAAGTCCTGCAATTGTAGCGTTAGCGATACCTTTATTTAAAGAGCGAAAAATACTTATGAAAAACTTTTTTTCGATTCTTATCGGCGTAGCAGTAGGTATAGTAGCTTTAACGAGTATGAATGTAGTGATTGGTGAGATGTTAAATATAGATAAAGAACTCATATTAACGACACTCCCGCAATTAGCGACAATGCCTATCGCCATTTCATTATCGGATCAAATTGGGGGCATTCCATCTATGACTTCTAGTTTTGTAGTTGTTGCAGGAATAACCGGTGCTATTATCGGACCAACAGTACTAAAGTTTTTCCGTATAACTAGTACGATTGGAAAAGGAGTGGGGATGGGCTGCGCATCACATATTATCGGTGTGAGTCGTCTTGTGAAGGAAAGCGAGAAAGAAGCAACGATCGGTTCGGTAACGATGATTGTAACTGGAATACTCATTAGTGTATTTATACCGTATGGAACGAAATTTATATTTTAACATGTAATGGAGATGATGAAAATGACAACATGGTTTATAGTTACATTATTTATTTTTGGCGCTTTTAAAGTACTAGTTTCTAGTATGCCAACTTCTGTTGTAGAATCAATTATTAGTAGATTTGAATTGCATCAAAAACTTGAGGAAGAGAATACCTCTATATCGATAGACGGAAAGAATATAGAGGGGGAAATGAAACTACAAGTTATTCATGAATTTAATGAGGCATTATTTTTAGATAAACATTATTTCCCGCCGCATGGGGAAGGAACACCAATCGTTATTAATACAAAGAAAGGAAATAAAGAAATTAGGTTTTCTCTGTATAGCCATGAGGAACATGTTGATGTAATAAAGCAATATAAGAAGAAAATCGTTGCCTATCGTTTACGTTCTAAAAGTCTTCAAAATCCTACATCATTAGCAGTAACTGAAGATTATGCTTAAGAAGAGGTCTATAATGGTCTCTTTATTTTTGTATGAAATGATATACTTTCCAAATAAAAGAAAAGAAAATTATATAGCCAAATAAAGAATATGTATGATTCCAATCCACACTATGAACAAATAAACCTAATCTTTCAGCAATCTGTTCAAAAATGCTAGCACAAATACCTATTGAAACAATAAATAGAATTCTAGAAACTGTAGATAATTTTTTTGAAATTTGTATGAAAATCGTTGTTAAAATCGGTAGTATAAACAAAGTAAAGCCAATGTTAACTGAAAATATGGATGAGAATGGTCTAACCGGAAAGGAATATATTTGTTTCGCAACAAAGAAGGTATCTAAGCAAGTTCCGATAATAGAAGATAGTATGATTGTAATGACTAATGCGAAAAGATTATTCTTCTTCTCGAAGGAGAACATTTTTCTTTGCAAGAATGGCGAGCTCAATTTTTTCGAGTGTTTTACAGTAGTCTTCTGTAATTTGTCCATGTATCTTTTCCTCCTTATCAGTTAAATAATGTATGATTTGCCAGTCGTTAAACCAATCTTCATATTCTGTTTCTTCATGTTTTATATTTTTCCATGCATAAATAAGTGCGGGGCTATATATACGGTAGGCACCACTTTTTAACTGGCATTTTTTTATTTTTCGTTTATAAAACTCTCTTGAAAAGGATTCATTTACGCTTGAAAATAAATGTGGCCAATAATCTTTTCGTGATCCAGTGTGTGGATGAGTGTCAGCCCATTGTAGTATACGAGCTAAAACATGATTATCATGAAATAATAATGAATATAATCTTTTTCCGAGCAAAATTCGTTCGTGTAAGGAAGTGAAATGTTTCATTGTATCACCAATTAATATTGTTTTTTGTATAGGATTTTCTTCACAGAAAGGGAAGAGGATATGATTAAATTGAAAGAAATCAAAAAGTTTGAATCCAATATTATTTAGAACATTTTTTTGGAAGTGTTTATTTTGAATCACTCTTTTTTCTAAGTAGTTTTGTTCATTAATAATAGTCGCAATTGCTAATAGTTGTTTGTTTCCAGTTTTCAAAAAAAATCTCCACATCGTTTCCATAAAGGTTGACACATTGAGATGAGGGAGGAGATGAAAAAGATTTTTGGATTTTTTCACACTCTGTTCATATAATAAAAATTGTGGATACACATCTTGAAAGATAAGCCAATTTCCCCGTTCTAAAAAAGAAAAGAAAGTAAATTGATCTTTCTCAGATAACAACTTCGTATATAAATCCCCCTTTAAATCTGTCATGTTCCAACCACTGTTACGCGATACCATATGTCCAAGTAATGCCCACTGTATTTCAGGATATCTTTTGTAAAATTGATAGTAAGCACGAGTTCTTGTAACATTATTTTGATTTAATAATTCTGTTCTTTCTTTAATTGTATGTATTAATATTTCTTCTTCTTTCGAAAGGGGATAAAGGGAGCTATTTGCGTTGGTGCATTTTTGTTTTAGCTCATTTTTTATTGAGAAGAGGGATAGAGGAATGTTTTTGTAAAGTTTATTATTTGGATTGTCGTGGTACATATAAAACCCTCCTATTTCAGTCTGTTATCATAAATGTATTAGTAACTACTTACATAAATGATATGTGAAGGAAATGAAAAGTTGCAAAGTACAGAAAAAGGAAAGAAGATACGGACTCTTCTTTCCTTTTTCTTGTATGTATTTGCGCTAAAGATTATAACGTAAAGCTATAGAGAATGAACACCTTTTTTGAGAAGAGTAGAAAATGAATCAGCATGAATAGGCTTACTGTAATAGTAACCTTGAATAAATTTACATTTATTTTTTTGAAGGAAATTCACGTGTTCTTTCGTTTCTACACCTTCAGCAATGACAGACATTTCTAATGTATGTGCTAATGTGATAATTGTTTTAATAATTTCCATTCCATCTTCACACGTTTCAGACATTGTAATAAATTCTCTTGGGATCTTTAACGTATCTATTGGATATAAAGGTAAATACGCTAGTGAAGAATAACCTGTACCAAAGTCGTCGATTGAAATGTGAACTCCTAAACTTTTTAGTGTGCGCAGTTTTATCAATGTTTCTCGCTCATCCATCATGGCAATTCGTTCTGTTAATTCTAGATCGAGAGAACTTGCTGGTAAGCCTGTAGTTGCTAATGTAGCAGAAATAGTCTTTATAAAATCTTCTTGTTCAAATTCTTTAGCAGATAAATTTACACCTATTTTTAAATGAGAATACCCGAGTGCGTGCCAACGTTTCATTTGTTCACAAGCCTGTTCTAATGTCCATTTTCCGATTGGAATAATTTGTAGCGTTTCTTCTGCAATCGGAATAAACTCGTATGGAGAAATAACGCCTAATTCAGGATGATTCCACCTAATTAGAGCTTCTGCACCGATAATTTTATTAGATTCACTATCAACTTGAGGTTGGTATAAAAGGAACAATTCTTCATTTTGTATTGCGTTTGGTAAATCTTTTTCTAATCGTAATCGTCTTTCAATTTTTTTAGCAATTACATCGTCATAAATAGAGACAGAGTTAAGCTCTTTTGCCTTTGCATCATACATTGCAACATTAGCGTTTTTCAAAAGTGTAGCGGTATCGATTCCAGAATGTGGATAAATAGCGATGCCGATACTCAGTGATAAAGTTAATTTATGCTCATGTATGACAAACGGCTTGTTCATGCATTCAAATAATTGGTTACACAACTGGAATAAGGAATCTTGGTCAGTATAGTTTTCAATTAAGATTGTAAATTCATCGCCACCGATTCTTGATACATGAGTATGTGTTGGAAGACATGATTGGAATCGCTTTGCTACTTCTTCTAATATGTAATCCCCTGACGAATGTCCAAGTGTATCATTAATTGATTTAAAACGATCTAAATCTAAATATAATAATGCAAACTCACTTTGCGTTAATTTAGCATCTTTTATAACTTTTTTTAATTTCTTATGGAAAAAGGCACGGTTCCCAATTTTTGTTACAGTATCATGGAATGCGAAATACTTTATTTCTTCTTGCTGTTTTTTTAATGCGGTAATATCTTTTACCATAATATAGCTTCCTGAAATTTGTCTGTCTATCATAATAGGGACAATTGTAACGTATAAGAAATAAGTAAAGCTATCTTTATATTGAGAACGTAGTTGTAGGGATGCCGATTCTTGTTGTTTCACTTTTTCTAATGCAGATGCTAGTTTATGTTTATCTTCTTCTAAAATAATCGAAAAACAAGTTTCACCGAGTAACTCATCCGTTGGTGCTCCAAGTAGTATACTCCCAGCTTTATTTACATTTAAGAATATTCCATTTAAATCAATCGTAAAAATAGGGTCAGGATGATATTCATATAGTGATTTAAATTTTTGTTGTTTCTGAGATAGAGCCTCTGATTTATGAACTAAATCAGAAGTTCGTAAAGTCACTTTTTCTTCTAGTTGAGCATTAAATGCCTGTAAACGTTTTGTTAGGGAATTGTTTTGCATACGTACAATAGAATGACGAATGAGTACGAAAATAAAAGTAATACAATTTCCCGTAATGAGAGTTGAAGATGATGTTTGTTCTTTTAATGTAAACCCGATTAGTATTGCAACGGCAAGATAGGGAAATACAACTAAAGCTTTTTTTCCTATTATAGGGTTAACAATGAAATAATTTTTATGGCTATTATGATCTTTTGAAATAGATCCAGCTATTGCAATAAGTAATATAGGTATTCTATATAAAAGACGTAATAATGTTATCGTTTCAGTTGATAAATGGTTATTTAGGTAAACATAAATATAGTTAAAAGTTGCAGAACTTATTAATACAAAAATAAAGATGTAAATTTTCCGTTTGGAATTAAAAATTGTTGGACGGAAAAAGAGACTAATACCTAGTAGAAGAAATAATAAATCTGCAATTGGATATAGAAATGAAAGGAAAACATCTCCTAGTGAAAGAGAGAATATATTTAAATTTGGTTGATTAAATAAATACCACTCCAATGTGAATATGGAAGTAAGTACTATGCATATATCACAAATAAAGAACGCTTTTTCCCATTTATTGCATTCTTTTAAGATTTTATAGCAGAAAGCGATAAGACAAAAGAGTAGAAAAAACATGTAAAATACATCAGAAATTGTAAAACGATGTATTGGAATTTCGAAGAATCTATCTTGATATGTATATACTATTTTTCCTAATAAAAAACTACCAATTGCAATTGTGATACATATCCAAAACGGGTTTGAACTGACTTTTTTAGAATATATAGAGTAAATTAGTGATACAAATGTAATAGCTTCAACAATAAGTGAAGCGAAGCGTACATCTGAATTTGAAAAATGAGTAGGGAACAGATAAAAAAACATAAAATAGATTGAATAACATATTAATGTTCCAATTAATATATATAGTTGTAAATTTTTATTTAATTTCAATAAAATCACCTTCTTTAATTTTGCACTATATTCGTAATATCTATACATAATAATATTATTTAAGAATTGTATCAGATTTCCTTATAAAAATCATGTTTATAAGGAAAGTGTTGAAAAGTATAATTATTCTTAAGGTTTAAAAATATCACGTTTAATAGTATATACTGCATCAAAATTTAAAATAGAAATTGTATATTTAGTCATCATTTGAATTCTAAAGGTTTCTTATTAGTTCGCAAGTAAATATGCATAATTGCATAAGTGAAACTGATTCCATTTTATGTAAAAATATTTTGTTATAAAGTATGAAGTAAACTTTTGTATGTATTTATTCTTATCCTAATGAGGAATTTCAAAAAGAGGTTACGTATATACAATAATACGTAAGCATGTATGAAATTTTTAGTATGACAGGAAAAGCATGAAGAATTGGGTGAAGTTTCGAATAGCACGTCCAACTAATCAGTTCGAAAAGGTTATAGCATTCTATGAAAAGGGTGTAGGTTTAAAACGTATAGGTGAATTCTACGATCATGAAGGCTGTGAGGGGATTATGTTTGGACTCCCAGATGAAGAGTATCATTTAGAATTTACAAGACATCTTGACGGGATTCCTTGTCCAGCTCCAACAAAAGATAATTTACTTGTATTTTATATGAGTGAAGATAGTGAAATGAAAAAAGTGAGTAAAAGGCTGCATGCATTGGGATATGATGAAGTCGAACCGGAAAACCCATATTGGAAAGATAAGGGGATAACGATAGAGGATCCAGATGGCTGGAGAATTGTGTTGATGAAACTAGAGGAATAATGTGTAATGAAGCTTGAAGTTCAAGTAGAGGGAAATACGTAAAAGAGCTTTCTTTTGAGGGGATAAACTCATGGAAGGCTTTTTTGTTTATAATCTGAAAAATAAAATTTGAAATCATATTCTGAAAAGTTATAAAATAAGAACGTATATTCCTGTTGGTTTGAGAGGGTTGTCTGTAAAGATGAATAGAAAACTAGGGGGCTTTTTTTATGATATGCAGGATTAAGGATGCAGAAATATATTATGAAATTATTGGCGAAGGAAAACCAGTCATTATCATACATGGCTGTGCTCCTGATCATAGGCTAATGCAGAGGTGCATGGAATCAGTATTCCAAAAATATAAAGGTTACCAAAGAATATATATTGATTTACCTGGCATGGGGAAATCGAATGCTCCAAATTGGATAAATAGTTCAGATCATATATTAGAACTGTTAATTGCATGTATTGAAGAAATCATTCCAACGAAAAACTTTTTATTAGTAGGAGAATCTTATGGTGGATATTTAGCTAGAGGTATACTCACAAAGCTGTTTGAAAGAGTTAACGGATTACTATTAGTATGCCCTGTTGTTGTAGCGGAGCAAGAAAAAAGGATTATCCCGGATAAACAGGTACTTGTACAAGATAAGGAGTTTTTAAATACACTAACTTCTACTGATAGAGAAGAGTTTTGTGAGTTAGCAGTGGTCGCAAATGAATATACATATACGAGATTTAAAAAGGAGATTAAGCCAGGACTAGATATTGCTAATTATGAATTTATTGATAGATTGCAAAAAAATTACTCTCTTACTATGGATTTTCATCATAAGAAATATGAGAAATCAGTTCTTTTGTTAGCTGGAAGACAAGATGTATCGGTAGGTTATCAAGATATTATAGGAATTATTGATGATTATCCAAGAGCGACATTAGCGGTATTAGACATGGCAGGGTATAATTTGCAAATTGAACAGCCCGAATTATTCGAGAGTTTAGTAGGAGAATGGATTAGACGAACAGATCAGCAAAGTTTATAAAAGACGAATGAATATTTTCAAGGAGGAAGTATGAATACATATATCTATATGGTTAGGCATGGTGAATCACCAAAATTAGAAGGAGATGAAAGAACACGTGGATTAACTGAAAAGGGAAAAATGGATACTCATAGAGTGACTGACATATTAAAGATGGAGTTTAAAGAAGAACAATTAATGAATGTAGAGAGATTATGGAAAGCGGAATAAAATTGGTTGCATGGGTTTTATTGTAAAAGATACTTTTATAGCAAAATTTTCTTATTTGAATAGAAAGCATTTTTATCAACTATTTTTAGAATGTTAAATCAATAAATAATTATTCAGTATTTGAATAAATTATGGAGAAATTGGTTTAGGGAAACAATTTTAAATGTGTCAAAACTCCAAACGTTGGATTTATATTCAATAGGAGAAAAAGATGTAGAATTTTGTCTTACTGTTCCCCGTTTACTTTTCGTTTCATTACATATAGGCTTTGTGGTGTAAGGGGGGATATCACCTTTACGCAAAATTTATAAGGAGGGCATTGTGATGAAAAAGATTAAAAAGTTTGCGGGAGTAGCTTTAGCGGGTACGATTGGATTAAGTGGACTACTGTTTTTAGAACCAAGTGTAAGCGCTGCGGAAACACAGCAAGTGAAAGAGGACAATTTCAATACAATTGATGTAACGATGAATCAAAGTGAATTTTATTTATTGAGTGGCAGAAGTATTGATGTTCTTTCTGGGGATAAAGAAGCAATTCAACTAAACAAATACACAATTAGTTTTAGTAAACCTGGGAAATACGTTATTAGGGTAAATGGTTGTATTTATAACGATGTATATACTTTTACTGTGAATGAGTAGTATATATTCTTAAATTGCGAGATAAAAAAAGAAACACCCTATTTGCGGTGAGAACCGTAAATAGGGTGAATTATTTGTATTAAGTTATGTTTTATAAATTTTCATTAAGTTGCTCTTTGTTTTTGTTTTGTAAAGTATGTAGGACTGTTTGAAACACCTTAAATGATTGCTGAAAGATTGGACTTTGAATAAAAGTGTATAGAAAAGTTACGATAAAAACAGGACCACCGAGCATAAATCCAATAACTAATACAATGCATTCTACAATGATTCGCGCACGGCTAATAGATAGTCCTGTTTTGTCGGAAATAGTAAGCATGAATCCATCACGAGGTCCAGCACCAATTCCAGCCGCAACATACATACCTCCTCCGATACCTGTAATGGCAATACCAGAAAATAAAATGAGTAAGTTAACCCATAAATAATCACTAGCGTTTGGAAGGATATTTGATTGCAAGAAAAAGTCCATAATGGGACCGATAAGTAGTGCATTTAAAAATGTACCCACATTTATATATTTTCGATCTACTAGTAAAGAAATGAGAACGAGACATAATCCGCATATGACACTCCACGTACCAATGGTCCATCCAAACCTTTGGTAGAGAGCCATATTTAAAACTTCCCAAGGATGTAAACCGAGAAATTTAACTTTAACTGCAAGAGCATTTCCAAGGCTGAAAAAAATTAATCCTAAGAAGAAAAGAAAATAGCGAAAGAGAGTTAGCCTCATCTTTAATACCTCCCATATTTTATAATTATGTATATTACATGTAAGAGTCTTAATGTACAAATATTACGACTTTTTAGCTGTTATTTAAAACTGCTAAAATATAAATGATATAGTTACATTCGCAGTCAAAAAAGTTAAAATATTTCGTCTCAAGGATTATAATAGAGAAAGAAATATAAAAGAGAGTGAACGAGTTTGAAACAAGAGCTTATTGAAAGATTTACGAGATATGTAAAAATTGATACGCAATCAAATGAGGAAAGCCATACAGTTCCAACAACACCTGGGCAAATTGAGTTTGGTAAGTTATTAGTGGAAGAGCTAAAAGAAATTGGGTTAACAGAGATAACGATGGATGATAATGGATATGTAATGGCAACACTTCCGGCTAATACGGACAAGGATGTTCCTGTAATCGGCTTTTTAGCACATTTAGACACGGCAACAGATTTTACAGGGAAAAACGTAAAACCACAAATTCATGAAAACTTTGATGGTAATGCGATTACGTTAAATGAAGAGCTAAATGTTGTGTTAACGCCGGAACAGTTCCCAGAATTACCATCTTATAAAGGGCATACAATTATTACAACGGATGGTACAACACTGCTAGGAGCAGATGATAAAGCTGGTCTTACAGAAATTATGGTTGCAATGAATTATTTAATACATAACCCGCAAATTAAGCATGGGAAAATTAGAGTTGCGTTTACGCCGGATGAAGAAATCGGCCGCGGCCCAGCACATTTTGATGTAGAAGCGTTTGGTGCATCATTTGCTTATACGATGGATGGAGGTCCATTAGGTGGTTTAGAATATGAAAGCTTTAATGCTGCAGGTGCTAAGCTAACGTTTAACGGAACAAATACACATCCTGGAACAGCGAAAAATAAAATGCGTAACGCAACTAAACTGGCTATGGAGTTTAATGGGAATTTACCAGTAGAAGAGGCACCAGAATATACAGAAGGCTATGAAGGATTCTATCATTTACTTTCTTTAAATGGTGATGTTGAGCAAAGTAAAGCGTATTATATTATTCGAGATTTTGATCGTGAGAATTTTGAAGCGCGTAAAAATAACGTTGAAAATATTGTGAAGCAAATGCAAGAGAAATATGGACAAGATGCAGTCGTTTTAGAAATGAATGACCAATACTATAACATGCTTGAAAAAATTGAACCAGTGAGAGAGATTGTTGATATTGCCTATGAAGCAATGAAAAGTTTAGACATTGAACCAAATATTCATCCAATTCGCGGAGGAACAGATGGATCGCAATTATCATACATGGGATTACCAACGCCGAATATTTTCACAGGTGGTGAAAACTATCACGGTAAATTTGAGTATGTTTCGGTAGATACGATGGAAAAGGCTGTTCAAGTTATTGTAGAAATTGCAAGACGATTCGAAGAGCAAGCTTAAAAAAGAACCAAGTAGTGCGGATGCGCTACTTGGTTCTTTTAGTATAATACTCGCCACAAATAAAAAGTTGCGTAAGACTCCCAGTTGGTCCAATTTGCCGCAAAATCTTTTATTTCATGTTTAGTCGGTTTACTTTTAGAGCCTGTTATATATTTAATTGCATTGTGCAAGCCAACATCTTCAATTGGAAAAGCGGAAGGAAATCGTAAGCATCGCATTAAAACATAGTTGGCTGTCCACGGTCCTATACCATGGATAGCAGTTAATTGTTTTTCAGCGATTTTTACATTTTGTATTTGCAGTAAAGATTCTTTTGATAGTTTTTCTTCTGTAATAAGCTTTGCAATACCGATTAAATATTCACATTTTCTAGTCGTCATTTTTAACTTTTTTAGATCCTCTACGTGTAAATTGGCAATCGTTTCAGGAGAAGGGAATATCCAATGTTTTCTATCGTTCCATTCTACATAATTTCCATAGTGTTCGACTAACCGTCTTTTTAGCGTATAAGCAAATGTTAGGTTAATTTGTTGACCGATAATTCCCCAGGAAAGTGCCTCAAATAAGTCTGGAATACCTAAAGTACGAAGGCCATAATACTGTTCAATTGGTCCTTGAAGGAGTACATCATGTTTAGCTAATGTATAAAAGGGAGCTAAATCAGTAGTTAAATCAAACCACTCTTTCACATAGTTAGCTACAGCTTCGCGAATCGATTTCTTAGATGTATATGATTCTTCTAAAAAACGTATTTGAATATTACCATCCGAATTCATACTAATTTCAACTAAAGGATTTACATCTTGTACTGGGATAACTTTATAAATTTTGTTATTTTCAATGTGAAACATACATTCATTGTTAGAGCGGGATAGATAGTGCAAATTTTCTTGAAAACTAAATTCTGTTGGAACTGCTAAAGTTAATGCACTAGTATATTCTGCGGTCATATGAATTCTACCTGCGACTTTTCTAATATAAGCAATTCTTTCTTCATTTCTAATCCACCTCTAAAGCCGGTTAGTTTACCATTCTTTCCAATAACACGATGGCAAGGAATTGTAATGAGAAGAGGATTGGCAGCAATGGCAGAAGCAACGGCACGCATAGCTTTAGGTTTTTGCATTCTTTCGGCAATTTCTGAATAAGAATATGTTCTCCCGTAAGGAATTTCACGTACCGTATTCCAAACAGATAATTGAAAATCAGTTCCGTAAGCATCGATAGGGAATGTAAAAGTTTCTCGTTTACTTTCTAAATACTCCATAACTTCTTTCGTATATGTTTTTAGATAATCTGGATTACAGGTCAATATATGTTGTGGCAATTTTTTTCTAGCCCATATATTTAGCTCTTCAAAGTTTTCATCTTGAGATCCAATGAAACATAGTCCAGTTTCAGTTGCAGCAATATGAAACTGAAAATTTTTATGTGTAAATAGCGTCCAATATATAAATTTATTTTTGTAGGAATTCATTATTGTATCCCTCTTTCATTTCATTCTTTTTTCGATATTCAGTAGGAGTAAATCCGGTTTTCTTTTTAAATAAAGTTGCGAAATACTCTGGGTTTTCTATCCCGACAGCAGTACTAATTTCTTTAATGGTTTGATTTGTTTGTAAAAGGTGTTCTGCCGCTTTAACAATCCTGAACTGCTGTATATATTCTATTGGACTTATTCCTGTCATTTTTTTGAAAGTGCGTTGTAAATGAAATGGGCTACCGTGGCACATTTCCGCAAGTATGTCGAGAGTCAATAATTCGTCAAAGTGTTTTTCGATATAATCTTTAATTTGTTCTACCCACTCTTCATTAGGTAAAGTGATCCCATTTGGCTTACAACGTTTGCACGGGCGAAAGTTTTCACTTAATGCTTGCTCTGCATGATGAAAAATTCGTACATTGTTTCTATTCGGTATTCTTGATTTGCACGATGGCCTGCAAAAGATTCCGGTTGATTTCACAGCATAAAAGAATTTGCTATCATAGGAAGAATCATTCTGAATAATTGCTTGCCAATGCTCATTTGTTAACGTAATCCTTTCATTGTACAAAGAACATCACCTCTGAAATTTAGTATAACCTGAATAAAGTGCGTATGTATGTATTCACAAATGTAAGAGCAAGATTACAAAGGTGAAAATATTGGATGGCGTTTAGATTATTTTGTTGTTTCCGAGAGAATGAAAGACCAAATAAGAGAAGCGAAAATTAATAGTGAAGTAATGGGATCAGACCATTGCCCAGTTGAATTACATATAAATTTCTAAAAAAGAAGTATCCCCCTAACATTAGGCGAATACTTCTTTTTTAATTCAGTTTGTTAAAATTTTTCAAATCTTTCTTGAAATTATTTAATATTAAATATATACTTAGTAACGATAATCATTATCATTGAAAAGGATTATCAATAGACGAGGTGTAAAAGAATTATAGCTTAGGGGAAGTGAACGAGAATGAGTTCTGGATAGAATGAAATATATATGTAAGATAAGTTTCATATAGTTAAATTTTATTGAGAATATAGTTTTGAAAATTCGAGAGGAGATATATAAAGATGAATAAGAAGTTATTTACATTAGGGATGGTTACAGTTTTAAGTGTAGGACTAGCAGCATGTAATAGTGCGGATAAGACTTCAGGAGAGCAGAAGCAACAGACAAAAGCTACGGAAACGAAAAAAGACGAAAAACGAAAAATTACATATTTAGGTAAAGAATATACAGTACCAGCAAAAGTAGATAAAATTGCGACAGCTAGTTTAGAGTCAATGGAAGATGCAGCGGTACTTGGTATTAAGCCAGTCGGTGCCATTACTGTTGGTGGTAAATTACCGAAGTATCTTGAAAAAGATTTAGAGGGTGCAAAATCTGTTGGTGAGAAAATGCAACCAAATTTCGAAACATTACTTCAATTAAAACCAGATGTTATTACATCAAGTACGAAATTCCCAGCAGAAACAGCTGAAAAATTTACGAAAGTAGCGCCTACATTCCCGGTATCACACGTTTCAACAAATTGGGAAGATAACTTAAAGTTAATGGGAGAATTAACTGGTAAAAAAGATAAAGCAGAAAAAATTATTAAAGATTACAATGCAGATGCTGAAAAAGCAAAAGCAAAACTAGGTGATAAGTTAAAAGACAAAAAAGTTCTTGTCATTAGACTAAGAGCAAACGAATTATTCCTATACCCAGAAGGAGTATACTTCAACCCTGTAATTTATAAAGATCTTGGATTAACTGCTCCAGAACAATTGAAAACTGTAAAAGCACAAGAGAAAATTTCATTTGAAAAACTTGCTGAACTAAACCCAGATTATATTTTCTTACAATATGAGACAACTGAAAATAAAAACCCGAAAGTGCTAGAAGAAATTGAAAAGAATCCAATTTGGCAAAGTATGAATGCTGCGAAAGAAAAGAAAGTATTTGTAAACGTTGTTGATCCAATGGCACAAGGTGGTACTGCTTGGAGTAAAACAGCATTCTTAAAAGAAGCAGTGAAAAATTTATCTAAATAATATATTAAGTAAGGTGCGTTGAATGATATGCAGAAAACAAATGCAGTACCAGTAACTATATTATGTATCGCACCCATACTCATCTTATTTACAGTTATACTTTCTATTTTGTATGGGGCGAAAAGTATTGATGCTGAAACGGTGTGGAACGCATTATTTCATTTTGATTCAAGTGATGTAAATCATAATATTATTATTACTTCACGTTTACCAAGGGTAGTTGCAGCTCTTTTAGTCGGAGCATTTCTAGCCATATCAGGAGCACTTATGCAGGGGATGACAAGAAACTATCTTGCATCCCCTTCTATTATGGGTGTGACGGACGGAGCAGCTTTTGTTATTACACTTTGTATGATTTTTCTTCCGGGAATGTCATCGATTGGTATGGTTGTATGTTCAATGATTGGTTCTGCACTAGGAGCCGGTATCGTATTTGGTTTTGGTTCACTCCTTCAAAATGGTTTATCACCAGTTAGGTTGGCAATTATCGGAACAGTTATTGGAACATTTTTAAGTAGTGTATCTGCTGCAATGGCTTCGTATTTCCAAATTTCTCAAAATGTTAGTTTTTGGTTTAATGCAAAATTAGATCAAGTTGATCCTAATATCATTAAAATTACGATACCGTTTGGGATAATTGGAATAATTTTAGCACTGTTAATATCAAAATCTATTACGATTCTCTCTTTAGGCGAAGAAGTTTCTATTAATCTAGGGCAACGTACAAAACTAGTTAAAGCGATGGCAATTTTATCAGTTATTTTCTTAACAGGAACGGCAGTTGCTTTAGTGGGGAAAGTTGGTTTTGTAGGTTTAATTATTCCGCATATTACTCGCTTTATAATTGGGGTAGATTATAAGTGGATTTTACCATGTGCAGGCGTTATTGGTGGCGTTTTCTTAGCATTATGTGATGTTTTAAGTAGATTTGTAAACTATCCATTTGAAACACCGATTGGAGTCGTTACCTCCTTAATTGGAATTCCTTTCTTCCTGTATTTAATTCGTACAAGAGGAGGAGAGAGACATGCTTAAAAGTTCAAGTCAACGTTTTGGAATGACGATGGGGATACTTATATTTTTAATACTATGTGCTATTTATATTAGTTTAACAAATGGTACGTTTGACATTACGATTACAGATGTATTTAAAACACTCCTTAGAATAGATCCAGTACCGGATCATGATTTAGTTATTTTTGAGTTTCGTCTTCCGCGCATCGTAATTGCTGGATTAGTAGGATTAGGCCTAGGCGTTGCAGGTGCTGTAATTCAAGGGATTACAAGAAACGGACTGGCAGACCCAGGTATTTTAGGAGTAAATGCCGGAGCAGGAACAGCGATCGTCATCTTTATGTTTTTCTTTCAAGGACAATTAAAGAGCACAGACTGGGTTTCTATTATGATGATGCCGATGTTTGGTTTAGTCGGCGGATTAGGTGCAGCTATCATCATTTATCTGTTTTCTTGGAAAAACGGTAAATTAGATTCGCAGCGTCTTTTATTAACAGGGATTGCGATTGGATCAGGATTTGGAGCATTTTCTATGTACCTATCACTCAAAATGAAGTCAACTGATTTTGAAATGGCTGCAGTTTGGGTGTCGGGGAGTATATATAATGCAAACTGGAAGTATATTATTGCAATGTTACCGTGGCTTATCATATTAATTCCGCTTATACAAAAGAAAGCTTATTTATTAGATTTATTTCAATTGGAAGAAACGAGTATTACAAGTTTAGGTGTTTCAGTAGAAAGAGAGAAATCTATTTTACTACTAAGTAGTATCGGACTTGTGAGCGCATGTGTCGCTGTTTCAGGGAGTATTGGTTTTATTGGACTAATGGCACCGCATATAGCGAAAAGACTTGTCGGTATTCAGCATAAATATATTATTCCTACGTGCGGGGTAATCGGAATGTTCCTTGTAATTGCTTCAGACTTTATTGCAAAAACAGTTTTCACACCTGTAGAGTTACCAGTTGGAATCGTTATTTCTATTGTCGGTGTACCGTATTTCTTATATTTACTTTATAAGGCGAAAGCGTAAGAGGGGGAATAAAAGTGAGTATTTTAAGTGCAAAAAATTTAGAAACGAGTTATGAAAAGCTTACAGTGTTTCGCGATTTAAATGTGGAAATACAAGAAGGAAAAGTAACGACAATTATAGGGCCAAACGGGTGCGGTAAATCGACACTGTTAAAAACAATGGGAAGAATTTTAAAGCAAAAAAGCGGTAAAGTATATTTGCAAGGACAGGATTTACATACAATTCCAACGAAAGAAATTGCGAAGCAGTTAGCGTTACTTCCGCAAACTCCAATCGCGCCAGGAGAGCTTAAAGTAGAAGAATTAATTTCTTATGGACGCCATCCACATCGAAATAACGTAAATAAGTTAACTTCAAAAGATAAAGAGATGATTGATTGGGCACTAGATATAACGAAAACTTCTGAATTTCGAACGAGACAAATTGCAAGTTTATCAGGTGGTCAACGACAAAAGGTATGGCTAGCGATGGCATTAGCACAAGAGACAGAAGTGTTGCTATTAGATGAGCCAACTACATACCTTGATATGTCTCATCAATTAGATGTATTACAAATTGTGGAGAAGTTAAATAAAGAACACAATTGTACAGTTGTTATGGTATTACATGATATTAACCATGCAGCAAGGTTTTCAGATGAAATTATTGCGATGAAGGAAGGGGAAATCGTTACAAATGGTAGTCCAGAAGAAATCATTACAAATGAAGTGTTAAAAGAAGTATTTCATATTGATGCACGTGTTATGATTGATCCGTATAATGGGGCTCCTGTTTGTTTCGGTTATGATAGCGTTGCACTTCAAGAAGAAAAAGTAGAAATATATGTAACAAGTTAAAAGGGGGGATATAGGGTGAATACTACTATTGAAAAACAGCAGATTATAACATCTAATACAGAGCAGTGGAAAATGTATTCAAAATTAGAAGGTAAGAAATATCAAATTCATATTTCAAAGCCGAGGCAACCAGCACCAGAATCAGGATATTCTGTTATATACGTATTAGATGGAAATGCCTTTTTTCAAACATTTCATGAAGCGATTAAAATACAATCAGTTAGAGCAGAAAAAACAGGTGTTTCACCAGCCATTATAGTAGGTATTGGTTATCCAATTGAAGGGGCATTCTCAGGTGAAGAAAGATGCTATGATTTTACGCCTAGCGTAATTTCAAAAGATGCACCTTTAAAACCAGATGGTAAACCGTGGCCTAAAACAGGAGGAGCACATAATTTCTTTACTTTTATTGAAGAAGAATTGAAGCCGCAAATTGAAAAGGATTTTGAGATTGATAAAGGAAAGCAAACATTATTTGGGCATTCTTTAGGTGGGCTATTTGCTTTACATATATTATTTACAAACGTAAATGCTTTTCAAAATTATTTTATAAGTAGTCCATCTATTTGGTGGAATAACCAATCTGTGCTTGAAAAAGAAGAGAATCTTATACATGAATTAAACAATGCAAAGGTTAAAACAGGAGTATTTCTTACAGTTGGTTCACTAGAACGAGAGCATATGGTTGTAGGTGCAAATGAATTGTCAGAGCGCCTTCTCCAAGTAAAACACGATCAGTTTAGATTTACGTTTTATGAAGCTAAAGGGGAGAATCATGCATCTGTTGTGCCGACTTCTTTAAGTAAAGGATTGAGATTTATTAGTCATGTATCCAGTGATTAAAAGGCTAGTAATTGGAGTGAATCCACATTTTTAGGTTAGTTAATAAAGTGATCGTCTAATAAAATGCAAACGCAAAGCTATGGGGAAATTCTCCATAGCCTTTTGTGTTGTTCAAGTAGAATTGTCCTTTTTGAAAATTTTGTTTCAACTTTTCGTCTAAAGAGACAAAAAGTTGTCACAAATCGGTCACAATTAGCATAAACATAAAATAGACGAAATGAACTTATTTCCAAAAAGGCTTGGTTTATTCCAAACATGATTCGTAGAGCTGAAAAAGCATGGATGAAAAGTTCACTATATTCCCAAGGAGGTAGATCGTATGAAAACTATTCTTGCTATCGCTGGACTTATTTGGGTTCTATCGCATGGCATCCCAATTTATGAAGGAGAACAAATTCGCAGTGCTCTGAATAAAAATTTTAATGAATATCATATCATTGATCGGCAAGATAATGTTGTGACAGTTCGAGTAAATGACTGTTTTCATACGGTAACCGTTGAAGGAACTTCAGTAGTGAATGATACAAAAGTATGCGATCAACAATAATTATATATGGAAAGGAATATCTGAAAATTGGGATTTTAATGTCATAGACGAAGAATAAGCGGGGATGGGTAATCCCCGCTTATTCTTGTTTCACTTTATTGAATTTTGATGAGAGATATAATGATTTTTTTGACAAAAAGGAAAGGGTATACTGAAAATTGAGATTAAGAAGCTAATGAGTTGTTAAGAATAATCATAAAGCGTAAATATACTCTTATGGGGTATCATGCATAGATATTTAATGCTATAATTGGTATACTCATAAAAAACAGTTGTTTTATTGGATGAAGAGAAACTTTAAGAAGGTGATAATATGGATCATAAAGAGCATGAAGCAGTAACACATAGATCAGAAAAAGAAAAAGAACAAATTATAAATAGACTAAAGAGAATTGAAGGACAAGTACGCGGTATTCAAAATATGATTGAAAATGATCGTTATTGCGTGGATATTTTAGTGCAAATTTCAGCGATTAATGCAGCGATGAAAAAAGTAGGAATGGGCGTTCTCAAAAATCATACGAGTCATTGTGTTTCAGGAGCTATTAAAAATGGAAATGGTGACGAAGCAATTGAAGAATTAATGACAGTATTTGAACGTTTTTCAAAAGCGTAAAAACAAGCTAGTATGTAACTGGCTTGTTTTTTTGTATACCTTTATATAGGATTTACGAGGTATTTGTGTGAAAAAGTATATGTAAAATAAACTTTTAGAAAATAATTGGAAAATCATGATATAAAACCATTGATTACCTTAGGGGGGTATGGTAAGATGTAATTGTGATTAACAAACAATGAAGAAACAAGAGGAGGATTTTAAATGGAACAGTTAACATTACAAGTTGAAGGTATGTCTTGTGGACATTGTGTAAATGCTATCGAAAGCAGTGTGAAAGAACTAAACGGTGTTGAGCAAGTGAAAGTTCAATTAGCAGAAGGAACTGTTGAAGTTACTATCGACTCGTCTGCTGTAACATTAAAAGATATCGTTGCTGTAATTGAAGATCAAGGATACGATGTTCAATAATTATTTTTTAATATGGAAATAAATCGTACTTTATAGGAAGTACGATTTATTTTGCTAATAATTATACCTCATAAGGGTATATAGAGGTGAGAGACATGAATGAACAAAAAGAGGCCAATCTTCAAATATCAGGAATGACATGTGCAGCATGTGCAAATAGAATTGAAAAAGGTCTGAAAAAAGTAGAAGGTGTTCATGATGCAAATGTAAATTTTGCACTTGAAAAAACCAAAATAATGTATGATCCCCAAAAAACAAATCCGCAACAATTTAAAGAAAAAGTTGAATTGTTAGGATATGGAATTGTAAGTGATAAAGCTGAATTTACTGTTTCAGGAATGACATGCGCAGCATGTGCCAATAGAGTAGAAAAGCGTTTAAATAAGTTAGAAGGTGTGAACGAGGCGACAGTAAATTTCGCTTTGGAAACGGCTACAGTAGATTTTAATCCTGATGAAATTAATGTAAATGAAATGAAGAGTGCAATTACGAAATTAGGATATAAATTGGAAGTGAAATCAGATGAGCAAGATGGATCGACTGATCATCGCTTACAAGAAATTGAGCGACAAAAGAAGAAGTTTATCATTTCGTTTATTTTATCATTCCCGTTACTGTGGGCAATGGTAAGTCACTTCTCATTTACATCGTTTATTTATTTACCTGATATGCTTATGAACCCTTGGGTGCAGCTAGCTCTTGCAACGCCAGTTCAATTTATCATTGGTGGACAGTTTTATGTTGGGGCTTATAAAGCGTTACGTAATAAAAGTGCTAACATGGATGTGCTTGTGGCACTTGGAACGTCGGCCGCCTATTTCTATAGTGTATATTTAAGCATTCAATCTATCGGTTCTTCGGAACATATGACAGATTTATATTTTGAAACGAGTGCGGTACTTATTACACTAATTATTTTAGGTAAATTATTTGAAGCAAAAGCAAAGGGACGTTCATCAGAAGCAATTAAAAAGTTGATGGGTTTACAAGCAAAGACAGCTACAGTTGTGCGAGATGGAACAGAAATGAAAATTTTAATCGAAGAAGTAGTAGCTGGTGATATCGTTTATGTAAAGCCTGGTGAAAAAATTCCGGTAGATGGTGAGATTGTAGAAGGAAAGTCAGCAATAGATGAATCGATGTTAACAGGGGAAAGTATTCCAGTTGATAAAACAATTGGGGATGTAGTAATCGGTTCTACAATGAATAAAAATGGATTTTTAAAAGTGAAAGCAACTAAGGTAGGAAGAGATACTGCATTAGCTCAAATTATCAAAGTAGTAGAAGAGGCTCAAGGTTCAAAAGCTCCTATTCAAAGGGTAGCAGATCAAATTTCAGGTATTTTTGTACCGGTTGTAGTTGTGATTGCTATTATCACATTTGCAGTGTGGATGATATTTGTTACACCAGGCGATTTTGGCGGAGCACTTGAGAAAATGATAGCAGTACTTGTTATCGCATGTCCATGTGCATTAGGTCTTGCAACGCCTACATCTATTATGGCTGGATCAGGAAGATCGGCTGAGTATGGTATTTTATTTAAAGGCGGGGAGCATTTAGAAGCAACGCATCGATTAGATACAGTTATTCTAGATAAAACAGGTACTGTGACAAATGGGAAGCCGGTGTTAACAGATGTAATTGTAGCAGATGGATTCAATGAAAATGAACTGCTTAGATTAGTAGGGGCAGCAGAACGAAATTCGGAACATCCACTTGCAGAAGCGATTGTAGAAGGAATTAAAGAAAAGGGAATTGATCTACCAAATTCGGAAACATTTGAAGCCATTCCTGGATTCGGGATTGAATCGGTTGTAGAAGGAAAACAATTATTAATTGGTACACGTCGATTAATGAAGAAATTCGATATTGATATTGAAGCAGTTTCTAAATCAATGGAAGCACTAGAACGAGAAGGAAAAACAGCAATGCTTATTGCAATCGATAAAGAATATGCTGGTATAGTTGCCGTTGCGGATACTGTGAAAGATACTTCAAAAGCAGCTATCGCAAGACTTAAGAAAATGGGTCTAGACGTTGTGATGATTACAGGAGATAATACACAAACTGCTCAGGCGATTGCAAAGCAAGTTGGTATTGATCACGTAATTGCAGAAGTATTGCCAGAAGGAAAAGCAGAAGAAGTGAAAAAACTGCAAGCAAATGGTAAGAAGGTAGCGATGGTTGGAGATGGGATAAATGATGCTCCTGCTCTTGCTACAGCGAACATTGGTATGGCAATTGGAACGGGAACGGATGTAGCGATGGAAGCAGCGGATATAACGTTAATCCGCGGTGACTTAAATAGTATTGCTGATGCGATCTTTATGAGTAAAATGACGATTAGAAATATTAAACAAAATTTATTCTGGGCATTAGCTTATAACGGCTTAGGAATCCCGATTGCAGCGTTCGGTTTCCTAGCACCTTGGGTTGCAGGAGCGGCTATGGCATTTAGTTCTGTATCGGTCGTATTAAATGCATTGCGATTACAGAGGGTTAAATTAAAATCTATAGAGTAATTGAATATGCTTTTAAACAAAAACAATACTTGTAAATAAGTATTGTTTTTTTTGTTTATATAGAAAGAAAAAAGATATAATAAAGCAAGAATATTGAATCGTAGATGGTAGAAAAGTTAAATGATAGTTTAGTAAGGAGGCTCAAATATGTTAAAAGACACGATAATTAGGACATTCCATAAAGATGATTTAGATCAAGTCTTACAGTTGTTCTATGCAACAGTTCATACAATTAATGCAAAAGATTATAACGAGTTACAACTACAGGCATGGGCGCCAGATCGACTAGATAGAGAAAGCTGGTTAAAATCTTTAGAGAAGAATATTAGTTATGTAGCGGATCATAACGGTGTGATAGTGGGATTTGGAGATTATAATGATGAGCATTATGTAGATCGTTTATTTACACATAAAGATTATCAAGGGAAAAGGGTAGCTTCCTACATACTACAGAAGTTAGAAAAAGAAGCAGTAAACTTTGGGCATAGGGAGATATATACAGAAGCGAGTATTACAGCAAAGCCTTTCTTTGAAAGTAAAGGTTTTATTTGCATAAAGGAACAAAAGAAACAGCATAATGGTCAGATTTTTATTAATTATGTAATGAAAAAAATAGCCTTCTCATAAACGAGAAGGCTATTTTTTCATTATTTTACAGCTTCTTTAAGTTCTTTACCAGCTTTGAAAGCAGGTACTTTAGAAGCTGCGATTTGCATTTCTTCACCAGTTTGTGGGTTACGGCCTGTACGAGCAGCTCTTTCGCGAACTTCGAATGTACCGAATCCGATAAGTTGTACTTTTTCACCAGCAGCTAAAGTGTTAGTGATTGATTCTACTACAGTTTGTACAACTACAGTAGCTTCTTTTTGAGAAATCTCAGCATTTTGTGCTACGTTTTTAATTAATTCTGTTTTGTTCATGTTTTTCACCTCATATGTAAATAATGCTATTTAAGTTGTTATTATAACGTATAAAACATTCGAGAACAAGTGTACGTACATATATTCGCAAAAAAAATGAAATTTGTAATATTTTTTAGAGCCACTTTATAGACATTTAATTTAAGCGGATACAGATTTTTTCTTTAATTCGGTGTGCTCTTTATTTAGAGGCAGTTTCTTATTATAAGATATGAAATAAGGCAATGCTACAAATAACATACCTCCTACTAAATTTCCAAAGAAAACAAAAATGAAGTTTGGAAAATATTCAGCCCAAGTTAAATGACCAGAGAAAATTGCAGCTGGGATAACAAACATATTGGCTACAACGTGTTGAAATCCAATTGCAACAAAAGTCATAACTGGGAACCAAATGCCGATAATCTTTCCGATAAATTCTTTACTTCCCATACTGAGCCAAACAGCTAAACAAACGAGCCAATTACATCCGATTGCAGAAATGAAGGCTTGTAGTGGTGTATCCTGTAGTTTAGCTTGCGCAATAGAAACTGTTTTCGCTAAAAAAGCTCCCTCTGTTAATCCGACGATATGACCGAAAAAATAAGCAACGAATACAGCACCTATGAAGTTGCTAAACGTAACAATAACTAAATTTCGAATGAAGTGAAATAAGTGGATTTTTTTGTGAAGCCAAGCCATAGAAACTGTCATCATATTGCCAGTTACTAACTCACCACCTGCAAGAATAACGAGTATTAGACCGATAGGGAATACAGCGGCACCTAGAAAACTAGTAAATGATCCCCAAGACTTTGGCATTGTTCCAATAACATGAATATCGAGTAAATACCCTAATGCTATGAAAGCACCACCAAAAAAGCCGAGAATTAGCATAGGGAGTAGTGATAAATGAGCTTTTTTTCTTCCGGAATTAGCAGCAAGTTCCGTAATTTCTTCTGGTGTAAATACAGACATGAATAATCTCTCCTTAATAAAATGCTAGAATGAATAGAAGGAACATTTTTAAAAATCTATGTATTATAAAAATATGTTATGACTTCTGTATAAGTTTGTCAAAGTGAGCTGGGATGGAGTTGGATATAACTAACATTGTTCATGTCGTCACATGAATGTAACAATAAGGATTTAAAGTATTTCTAGAGGTGAGAACATGAATACGCATCATGTAAAAAAAGAGCAAAAAAAATCAATCGTAAAGATATGTATTATTAGTTCTATAAGTGTAGTAATGATTTTAATAAGTTTGTATTTCTATGCGACAGAAATAGAACGAAAACTAGTAACAGTTACGTGGAATGAAATTGAAGCTTCTACAATTCCTAAAGAGTTTAATAATAAAAAGATATTGCAATTCTCAGATGTACATTTAGGGCCAGAATTTACACTGAAACAACTAGAAAATTTGGTGGAGAAGATGAATGCATTACGTCCAGATGTAGTAGTTTTTACAGGGGATTTAATAGATAAGTTTGGATCGTATCAAGCCGAAAGAGAAGAAGCGAAAGGTATATTACAGAAAATACATGCGCCCTTAGGGAAATATGCTGTGTTTGGGAATCATGACAGGGGCGGTGGAGGTAGTTTATTTTATAAAAAGTATATGGAGGAAGCAGGTTTCTCTGTATTAGTCAATGAAGTACAGAAAATTAAAGCGGAAAACGGCAAATATATTACAATATCAGGTTTGGATGATTTTCTATTAGGGAAGCCACAAATAGACGCGACTTTAAAACATGTAAGGCAACAAGATTTCAATATGCTATTAGTACATGAGCCGGATGTTGTAGACAAAGTAGCTCGTTACCCAGTTGATTTTCAAATGTCAGGACATAGTCATGGAGGACAAGTTCAAATTCCTTTTATAGGTCCATTAATTACTACAAAATTAGCTGAGAGTCATGTTGAAGGTATGTATGAATTAGAAGGGAAGAATAAGCCGTTACATTTATACGTAAATCGTGGTATTGGGACAACCCGAATGCCTGTTAGATTTTGGAGTGTACCTGAACTTTCAGTATTTGTATTGAAGCAAAATAGTAACTAATGTATTCAATTCCGCATCATCAATTTGATTTTGATGAACGAGCGATGTTAATTGGTGGTAAATAAAAAACAACAATAGGTCATATAAAACCTATTGTTGTTTTTATTATTTTTGCAAGGGAATCGCATCGAAATATGTTCTATAGTTACTAGAGAATTCAAAGTTGTTTTTTGCATCCCAATTAATAGACCAAGACATTAGACCGCGGAATGCAGGATAGCCACTCTCATTTGAAAGTTTATACTTTCCTCCGAAAGGAATTCCCTTAATGATATAATCTAAAGCTTTTTTCATTTCAGTTGGAGAAATATACCCACCACTTGGAGCGGCCGCTGGTGCTGCAGGAAGGCCAATCATGACTTGATCCGAACGAAGAGGTGGGAACATGTTATTTGCATTACCACCTACAGGAAAACCATGTAAGAGCATATCTGCCATAGCGACCTCGTAGTCTGCAGTACCTTGATTGTAGTTATTACCGTCCATTCCAATGCCACTGCCAGCGTTGTAGTGTTGAACGTGAATGTATGTTAGTTTATCTTTCACTCCGTAAATAATCGGTAAATATGCACCCCAGATGCTTCCGTATGCGCTATAACCGCCTTGAACATAAGCTGTTTCAGGAGCCATGCTTAATAGAAAGTCGGGACCGTAATGATCTGAGATTGTTCGAATAGCCGAAATAAGATTTACGATTTGAGGAGTAGTTGGGTTTTTGAAATTAGTGTCATTACCGTTTAAGTAAATACCTGATTCAAGGTCAATATCTATTCCATCAAAACCGTATTTATCGATTAGAGATTGTATGGAATTAATGAAACGTTGCTTAGCAGCATTGTTAGGAAGTAAAACGACCCCATTTTGTCCACCTATTGAAAGAACTACTTTCTTTCCTTTACTTTTTAAATAAGAAATATCTGATTTGAATTCTGCATCTGTACCATACACAGGAGAAAATTCAACAGTAGAACGATCACCACTAGTTTCCCCGAAAGATACATTTATTACATCCCATTTTGGTGAAACGTCTCTTAATTTAATAATGCCAGTACCGTTATCAAAGTTATGCCAGTATCCAACGAGTAGTTTTGATCCTAAATTGTTTGCTGCTTGTGCTTGAAAGGGGGCTAGTGGTAACAGTAAAAAAATTACTAACGTACAACAAATGAATTTGAACTTGTTTAACATATCAACACTCCTATACAAAAAGTTGTCTAGATGTATAATCTTGTTTATTCGATAATATCTGAAAATTCATTATTTTATAAGGTAACTATAATTTTCTCAACAATTTAACAGCTGTACTTTCTTATTTAAATTCTGGTTTATATACGAACTCAAGAATGCTTTTTTCAATGGCAGAAAGAGGAGATGCTCCAAAGGTATTTTTGAAATTGAATAGTAGTGGTGTTCCAGTTCGGGCCGTTTTATTCGGAACGTTCTTCGCTTATATTGGAGTTGTTTTTAGTTACATCTCTCCAGATAAAGTCTTTTTATTTTTAGTCAATGCATCTGGCGGAATTGCGTTACTCGTTTATCTCGTTATAGCTGTTTCGCATTTAAAGATCCGTAAAAAAATGGGGAAAGTAGAACAACAAAATTTGAAAGTGAAAATGTGTTTTTTCCCGTATGTAACGTATGTTACAATTGCCGCTATTATAGCAGTTTTAGTTGCGATGCTTGTTACTGTTCTTATAATACTTTCTTATTTTATTTTTAATGAACACTCCCTCACTTAGCAAAGCTTGAAGTGGGGGGTTCTAACGTTTCGACCTAACGGACGATTAACGTCAGGGGAGTTAACACATTAGCGAGCTGTTTCACGCCTAACCCCTCTATCCCATTTGTCCATGCATTTGGGATTACTTTTCGTAAAATGTTAGCCGCAGCGTTTACATCAGCATTAATTAAAGTTTTATTTGCTGAACGATATATGCCGCGCTCTATTCGTTTTCCTGAAAAAGTTGTATTTTGGTCATTTTCTCCATACGTTGGAATGAAGTCGTTATCCAGAAAACTTGCTTTCGATGTATATGATTCTTCAGTTACAACAACTTGAATGCCTACAGCATTTGCTTTGTATGTAATCATTTGAATCAGTAAACTATGTGGGATATGACAAAACGATTGGTTATTTCTTTTTCCCATATTCGTTTCTTGTTTCCAACTTTTGTTTTGACCAATAACGATTTTACAAACTTCTTCTTCTTGAGCTAGTTTTACGATATGGTGACTAACTTTATGGAAGACGTCTTTTATTTTCAAGTAACGTTTTTGATGAATTTTTTCTATCCTTTTAGAAGTAAAAGGTCCTTCATTCGTTTGTTTTCCATTTCTAAGAATGCTTGTAAAATGACTCTTCATTTTGTTGTAATATTGATTTATGCTTTTGATATGTTTGCCCTTAACAAGGACAGGTTTCATACCTGTGTTTGTTACGATGGTTGCAAGGTTATCAATCCCTAAATCAATACTCATATAACGAGCATTCTCTTCAATCATTTGTTGTTCAGAAGGAACATCAATTACCAATTCCACTACATATTCATTGTATTTTGGAATCACACGAACTTGTTTCAGTTTACCTTCAGTGAAACCTAGTTTCCCAATATTTAATTGTAATTTCGTCTTTGGAAACTTTAAAAATCTACCGTTTTTAATGATGCAATCTTGGTTTGTATACAGAATCTCTTTTTCAGAAGAACGAATATACTTTGGAATCCTAGGCGTTCCAGCATATTTGTTTGGATTCTTTTTATAGTCTTTTAAACTAGCAAAAAAAGATTTCCAATTTTGGAACAAACCTTTCATGATTGACTGGCTACATTGCGTAGGCAAAGCTCGATAATCATTTTGAATCATAGCCTTAAATAGTGCATCTAGAAAGTTGTAATCTACATAAGGTTTTTCAAAATTAGGTTCTGAAAACAAATTACATGGAATCTCTTTCTGTTCTTCTTTAGGCTTTAATTTCTCTTTTTCCAATTTCTTCTGATAGGCAAGAAGTTGTGTGTCATTCATCTTATCAATATTTTTATGAATATTATCCAGAACTTCTTTTTGCAAAGGCTGCAACTCTTTTTCTTGTGTTAATCCAGTGTACACCTGGCGTATATAAAAGTTTGTGGTGTTGTACATGTTCTTAGCGTTATGACAACATTCTTGAAAATAAGAATACATACGATGCCCTTTTTTAATCCAAATTTGAAGAGTTTTATAGTTTGACGGATTTTCCTTTGTCATTTTATTCACCTCCTTGTTAAGGATATTATAGCAAATACGGAACGTATGTTTCTGTTTTTTCTTAAAAATAAAATATTTCTTTCGATTCACCTCACCACCTTCACTTACGTTTAGAGGTGGGAGTCCTCTCGAAAGGCATGATAGAAATAAAAATAGTACAGTATCGAATACTACAAGTAAGAATGAGGAGTCTGTTCGATTCTAATTTCATGTTTTCGAATAGAGTTACACCCAATCATTGCCATAAAAGAATCATATATAATCATAGAAACAAGTAAATACTATTGTCATAGTGGATATAAACTTTTTTCTTGACTTTTTATACGAAGGCGAGCAAAATGGTAAAAAAGGAAGGGGGGATGACGATGGAAGAGTACGTATTAGAGCTATATAACCTGTTATATACGACAGAATGGCAAGATATTGTTTCGTTTCTAGGAATCGTATTTTGCATGAAAATTGTAATTGTATATATGGAAGAGCAAGGTATGTTCTATTCCTTCTCATCCCCGTTCGATATGCAGCGCAAGCCGTTGCTAAACTATGCCAATGTGAATTACGAACAATTTCCTTTTGTTATATTCTTTATGATTCGATTTATAACAGCAATTGTAAAGAAAAAGGAAAGTGACGATGAAGAGTGCCACTTAACTTGTAATATAGCGAATGTTTTTTAAGCTAAATACAAGGAGGAGATTTATATGTGGTTTCGATTTCTTATGATTGGTTTCTTTTCATTAACAGCAATTTCATTAATGGGATATCAAGTGTCTGAAATTTTTCAAGCATATAGCGATACATTTTTTAACAAAAACTAATCGCATTGCTATTTGAATAATAAAGCGATAAAATCCTTCTTAAGAAGTTTGATTAAGAAGGGTTTTTTCTTTGTCTTATCTTGCTGTGTCAAACTATTGTCACATTTACACTGTGAATAGTATGTTAAAATAGTGAGGTTACGTATACATATTTGAAGGAAGAGGGAGTGACCATTTTGGTGGATCAATCAACAAATCAGAAAAGCTATGCTCCTATTGTGATAACGCTTTCTGTAATTGTAAATGCGATTATTTTATTTTTGTTCTTTGGACCTGTTGGCTATGAAGGAGAAGTACATTTTGATGTAACAATTTTACCAATGTTAAATGCAATCTTTAATAGTTTTACGTTCGTATTCTTATTAGCAGCGTTATTCTCTATTATTAAAAAGAATGTGAAAATGCACCGTGGTTTCATCCTAGCAGCATTTACAACAACGTTGCTATTTTGTGTTTCTTATTTATCGTACCATTATTTAGCGCCAGCAACACATTTTGGCGGAGAAGGATTTATTAAATATGTGTATTTCATCATTTTAATCACACACATTATCCTAGCAGCGATTATTGTACCACTTGCATTGTTCGCGCTTGTATTTGGTTTTACGAATCAATTAACACGTCATCGTAAAATTGTACGTTGGACGATGCCGATTTGGTTATATGTAAGTTTATCTGGTGTTATTGTTTACTTAATGATCTCACCTTATTACTAATAAAAAAATCTCAGCCTGTAGGCTGGGATTTTTTTATTAGGCAAATATTTTTGTGAAATGAAAAAAATATGGTATACAAAAGTATAGTTGCTTTTCATATAGAAGGGATGGTAAAGAGATATGCAAAATTTTGTATTTCGTAATCCAACGAAACTTATTTTTGGTAAAGGACAGTTAGAACAGTTAAAAGCTGAAATTCCACAGTTCGGTAAAAAAGTTCTTCTCGTATATGGAGGAGGCAGCATTAAAAGAAACGGTATTTATGATAATGTAATTTCTATTTTAAAGGATATAGATGCAGAAATATTTGAATTGACAGGTGTTGAACCGAATCCACGTGTATCAACTGTAAAGAAAGGAATTCAAATTTGTAAAGAGAATGATGTTGAATTTATTTTAGCAGTTGGTGGAGGAAGTGTAATCGACTGTACGAAGGCAATTGCAGCTGGTAGTAAGTATGATGGAGATGTATGGGATATTGTAACGAAAAAAGGATTTGCTAATGAGGCATTACCATTTGGTACTGTACTTACGCTTGCGGCAACAGGATCTGAAATGAATGCTGGTTCTGTAATTACAAACTGGGAAACGAATGAAAAATATGGCTGGGGTAGCCCCGTTACTTTCCCGCAGTTTTCAATTTTAGATCCGGCCCATACTGCGTCTGTGCCGAGGGATCAAACAATTTACGGTATGGTAGATATTATGTCGCACGTATTAGAGCAATATTTCCACAACGGAACAAATACAGAACTACAAGATCGTTATTGTGAATCTGTTTTAAAAACAGTAATTGAAACGGCTCCTAAGCTTTTAAATGATTTAGGAAATTATGAGCATAGAGAAACCATTTTATATTGTGGTACTATGGCGTTAAACGGCATTTTAGCGATGGGAGTAAAAGGAGACTGGGCCACTCATAATATTGAGCATGCAATTTCTGCTGTTCATGATATACCGCATGGAGGCGGCTTAGCAATTCTATTCCCGAACTGGATGAAGCATGTTGTAGATGAAAATGTAAGTCGTTTTAAACAGTTTGCTATTCGTGTATTCGATGTAGAAACGGATGGAAAGACTAATCGAGAAATTGCATTAGAAGGGATTGAGGCGTTACGTCAGTTTTGGACTTCAATTGAAGCGCCGGTAACATTAGCTGATTACGCTATTGGAGAAAACGAAATTGATGTAATGGCGGATAAAGCGATGGCTTATGGTGAATTTGGTAACTTTAAAAAATTAAATAAAGATGATGTTTTAAGTATATATAAAGCTTCTTTATAGGTGAATCGAGAAAAGAAACCCATTTGATTGTTATATCAAATGGGTTTCTTTTTGTTGCTTATAACCGTTTGTGACTGGTTTTGATTATTTGTGAATGTTTGTGGTTGATTTTTGTGATCGTTTTCATTATACTGTAATCAAAGAAGAGGTGAATAAAATGTTAACTCTTGAACGTCATCAAATGATATTGCAACTTGTAAAAGAGCAGAAGGTTGTTAAATTACAGCAACTAGTGGAAAGAACAGACAGCTCTGAATCAACAATTCGTCGTGATTTAGCACAATTGGAAAAGCAAAGGTTATTAAAAAGAGTTCACGGTGGTGCTGCTGTTTTAACAGGAAAAGGACAAGAGCCAACGATGGTTGAAAAATCATCCAAAAACATTCAAATAAAACAACAAATTGCGAAATATGCGTCTAACATAATTGAACAAGGTGATTGCATTTATTTAGATGCAGGAAGTACAACATTTGAAATGATTCCATTCTTAATAAATAAAGATGTAACTGTCGTTACGAATGGACTTATGCATATTGAAGCTTTAGTTGAAAATAATATTCGTGCGTATTTACTAGGCGGGATGATGAAGAGTAGGACGAAAGCTTTAATCGGTGCAATGGCACAGGAAAGTATGCAGAAGTATCGCTTTGATAAATGTTTTTTAGGGGCGAATGGTGTACATGAACAGCTTGGTTTTACAACTCCAGATCCAGAAGAGGCACTTTTAAAACAAATGGCATTAACATTAGCAAACGAAGGATATTTCTTAATTGATGAAAGTAAGTTTTCAGAAGTTGCGTTTGCGAAAATTGCCAACGTTGAAGAGGCAAGTATTATTACAAACCATTTAGAAATGGATTTAGAAAAATATAAAAGACAAACCAATGTAATTGAGGCTGATAAACAATGATCTATACAGTAACTTTAAACCCATCTATCGATTATGTAGTACAAGTTAATTCCTTAGATTTAGGCGCAGTAAATCGAGCGGAGAAAGATATGAAGTTTCCTGGAGGAAAAGGCATTAATGTTTCTCGCGTTCTCCATCGTTTAGGTGTTGAAAATGTAGCACTCGGATTTACTGGTGGATTTACCGGTAAATTTATTAAAGATGTATTACAGGCGGAAGGTGTAACGACAAACTTCGTCCAAGTAGACGGAGATTCCCGAATTAACGTGAAAATAAAAGGACAAGAAGAAACAGAGTTAAATGGACAAGGTCCTAGTGTGACTAAGGAACAATTTGAACAATTAATGAAACAAATCGAAAGTATGGAGCAGGGAGATTGTGTTGTACTAGCTGGAAGTGTACCAGCTTCTATCCCAACTACTTTTTATGAATCAATCGCAGCGTTCGGAGCTGAAAAAGGTATTCGCATAGTAGTAGATGCAAGTGGTAGTGCGCTGCAGCATGTAATTAAAAATAAGCCATTTTTAATAAAGCCTAATCATCATGAACTTGGTGAGTTATTCGATGTAGAGATTTCAACAGTAGAAGATATTTTACCGTATGGAAGAAAATTAATCGAACAAGGTGTAGAGCATGTGATCGTGTCAATGGCTGGAGATGGAGCTTTATTATTTACGGCAGAAGGTATATATGAAGCAACTGTTCCAAAAGGTGTTGTAATTAACTCGGTTGGGGCAGGAGATTCTCTCGTTGCAGGATTTATAGGTAAATATGAACAGACAAAAGATATTGAAAAGGCATTTCAATATGGCGTTGCAACAGGGAGTGCAACAGCATTTTCAGCTGATTTATGTGAAAAGGAAAAAGTAGAAGAATTATTGTCGCAAGTAATTGTAACTAAGCGATAGGGGGAAGCAACATATGAAAATTACAGAACTATTAAAAAGGGATACAGTTATTATGAATTTGACAGCTTCAAATAAAGAAGCTGTCATAGATGAATTAGTTGAGAAATTAAATGAAGCAAATCGTTTAAATAGTAAAGCCGAATTTAAAGAAGCTATTTTAAAGCGGGAGTCACAAAGTACAACAGGCATTGGTGAAGGGATTGCAATACCACATGCGAAAACAAAAGCTGTTAAGCAACCAGCGATTTGTTTTGGTAGAAGTGTAAGCGGTATCAACTATGAATCGCTTGACGGACAGCCTGCGCTTTTATTCTTTATGATCGCTGCGAGTGAAGGGGCGAATAATACGCATTTAGAAACGTTGTCGCGCCTATCTACATTATTAATGGATGAAGGTTTTCGCAGACAATTATTAGAAGCAAAGGATGGAGAGGAACTTCTTCGTTTATTTGATGAAAAAGAGAATGAAAAAGAAGAAGAAGAGGTTGAAGTTGCAAAACCAGAAGGAAATGAACCGTACGTATTAGCAGTTACCGCTTGCCCAACTGGAATCGCTCACACGTATATGGCTGCGGATAGCTTGAAAGCAAAAGCAGCAGAGCTAGGAATAGCGATTAAAGTTGAAACGAATGGATCAACAGGTATAAAGAACGGTTTAACGAAAGAGGATATTGAAAGAGCAACAACTATTATCGTTGCGGCAGATAAACAAGTAGAAATGAACCGTTTTGCTGGGAAGCATGTCATTCAAGTACCAGTCGCTGATGGAATTAGAAAAACAGAAATACTTCTTAATCGTGCTGTAAAACAAGATGCACCAATCTTTAAAGGAATAAAAGAAGATGGGAAGACAGAAAGTACAGAGAAAGAAAAAGGATTAGGAATTTATAAGCATTTAATGAGCGGTGTAAGTAATATGCTTCCATTCGTTGTTGGTGGCGGGATTTTAATTGCATTAGCATTTTGGGTTGGTGGTATAAAAGCAGAAGGACCATTGGCTGAATTGTTAATGTCTATTGGTGGAGGAAAAACAGGAGCATTTTTATTCCTCGTACCAATTTTAGCCGGATTTATTGCGAGTTCTATTGCTGATCGTCCTGGTTTTATGCCTGGTGTTGTCGGAGGATTTTTAGCGGCACATGCGAATGCTGGATTTTTAGGTGGATTAATTGCTGGTTTCTTAGCCGGATATGTTGTTTTAGGATTAAAAAAATTATTTTCAGGGTTACCAGTACAGTTAGAAGGAATTAAACCTGTTTTGTTATATCCAGTCTTTGGATTATTGATTACAGGAGTTGTTATGCAAAAAGTAGTAATTCCGCCTGTAGTAGCATTGAATGAAATGTTAACAGGATGGTTAAATGGTTTGAACGGTACAAATGCTATATTACTAGGTCTTATTTTAGGTGCGATGATGGCAATTGATATGGGTGGTCCAATTAATAAAGCAGCATTTACATTTGGTATTGCTGCAATAGAAGCACAGAACTTTGGGGTGCACTCAGCGGTTATGGCTGGTGGTATGGTACCGCCGCTTGCAATTGCATTAGCAACTACATTCTTTAAATCGAAGTTTACAGAAGCGGAACGTAAGTCTGGTTTAACAAATTATATTATGGGAGCATCGTTTATTACAGAAGGTGCGATTCCATTTGCAGCTGCAGATCCGGTTCGAGTAATAGTAAGTTGTGTTGTTGGTTCAAGTATTGCAGGTGCATTATCTATGTTATTCCAAATTACATTACCGGCACCGCATGGTGGATTGTTTGTTATCGCGTTAGTAAATAAACCAGTGTTATATATTTTCTCGATATTGATAGGGGCAGTAGTTTCTGCTCTTATGATGGGAATTTGGAAAAAGAAAGTTAAATAATACATGTAAAGGGAGTAGCTCTTATTAGCTGCTCCTTTTTATTACAAAAAAGGAGGTAAATAATTGGAGAATGATGAGTTTTGGTAAAAGATGTAATGAAATATGATTTTTTTGTAACAAAAAAGTAATACTGTAATTTTTTCTGGAAAAAAATTCTGGTGCTTGTATGTGGAAAATATATGAAAACTGTTGGGAATTCTATTGGAAATGGAATTTATTAATATGGAAATGTATGTTACAACTCATTAATCGTATATTACGAATGGTTTGTAATTGTGTGATTTCTAAAAATCTTAAAAATCCGTTGCTATAATAAAAATACGAAAACAAAGCAAATGGAGGCTATTCATGAAAAAATTATTAGGTATAGCAACGGCGGCAGTTTTTGGTCTTGGGATTTTTGCAGGTTCTGCGAAAGCAGAAACGATTGTAACAACAGACGTATTAAATGTTAGAGAAAACCCAACTGTAGAGTCAAAGCTTGTAGGTAAAATGTTAAGTGGAAATAAATTAGATGTTATAAATACAGAAAACGGATGGACAAAAATTAAATTAAATGGTCAAGAAGCGTTTGTAAGTGCTGAATTTACAAAAAGTACATATTATGTAACGGCAGGCGTGTTAAATGTTCGTTCTGGAGCGAATACTGAATCTGAAATTATTGGTAAACTGAATAAAGATGATGTAATTGAAACGACAAATCAAGTTCAAAATGAATGGTTACAATTTGACTATAATGGAAAAACAGGATATGTTCACGTACCATTTTTAACAGGGACGGCACCTGTAATTGAAAAGAAAGAAGTTGTAACGCAAGAAGAAGCACCAGTAAGAGTAAATACGAAGGTTAAAAATAATAAAGTAGTTAAGAGCAAAGAGTCTGTTAAGAATGTAGAATCAAGTAAACCTGTGGCACAAGAGAAGTCAACTACGAAACCAGTTGTGAAATCTACTGAAACAAGTGCACCTGCTGGTGGACGTGAAATAACAGTAGAAGCGACGGCGTATACAGCGCATCCAAGTGAGAATGGTACGTATGGTGGTCGTGTATTAACTGCAATGGGGCATGATTTAACAGCAAATCCAAATATGAAAGTAATTGCCGTTGATCCTAAAGTAATTCCGCTTGGATCAAAAGTGTGGGTAGAAGGATATGGAGAAGCGATTGCTGGAGATACTGGTGGTGCGATTAAAGGGAATCGTATTGATGTATTAGTCGGTTCAGATGGTAGTGCTAATAGCTGGGGGCGCAAATTTGTAAAAGTGAAAGTTATAGAGTAGTGTATATGTATTAATATAAAAGGCGGTTGCTTGAAAGCATGTAAGCAACCGCCTTTTACGGATTATTGAAAAGGATAAATAGTTTTACCTGTAATAATTTTATATGCACTGCAAAATTGATTTTGCATATACTCTGTATTTTTATTTTCTGGATGTAATGTTGTTTCTTGGAGAGTAGAATGAAAAGAACGTAGCAAACAATTTAAGGCGAAGTATAATTCTTCTTGTGAACAATTTTGTTCTTTTGTAGCAGTAGCTAAAATGAGGTCTTTTGTTAAAGATGAAAAATTAATGGTCGATTGTTTCATAGTCAACTCATCCTCTCGAAGGTATTTTTAATCATGTATATGCGGAATTGGACAAACTATGTTCTTTTTTATTTATCCCGCTATTTGCCGGGCAGCCCGATTGGTTCGGGCTAATAATCAGTGTGGGGATGAACAGACCCCCACTGATTAAAGTTTCATTTTATAATTTCATGTACCGCAATGAAAGGACTTGCAATCATACCGTTAAAATTGGTAAGATTGGATATAATCAATAGATGGAGTACATTACATAAAGAGAGTTGAATGATATGGGAGAAGTGCAACGTGAAAAAGTTGCTGTCATCATTGGACCAACTGCTGTTGGGAAGACAAAGTTAAGTATTGATCTTGCCAAAGCGTTAAATGGTGAAATTATAAGTGGAGATTCCATGCAGATTTATCGTACGATGGATATTGGAACTGCAAAGGTGACGAAAGAAGAGATGGACGGAATTCCGCATTATATGGTCGATATAAAAAATCCGGAAGAGTCATTTTCTGTTGCCGAATTTCAAGAACGTGTTCGTGAGCATATTCGAGAGATTACAGAGCGTGATAAATTGCCGATTATCGTTGGTGGAACTGGTCTGTATATACAATCTGTTTTATTCGATTATCAGTTTACGGATGATGCTGGTGATATTAGATACCGAGAACAAATGGAAAAGTTAGCATTAGAACGTGGTGTGGAATATGTACATAAAGAATTACAAAAAGTAGACCCAGAAAGCGCTGAGCGTATTCATGCAAATAATGTACGCCGTGTCATTAGAGCGTTAGAAATTTTCCGCACGACGGGTGAAAAAATGAGTGATCAACTTGAAAAACAAGAAAACGAGTTATTATACGATGTTTCCTTGATTGGCTTGACAATGGATCGAGAAATGCTATACGATCGCATTAACTTACGAGTTGATATAATGATGGAACAAGGTTTATTAGAAGAAGTAGAAGGATTGTATAATAGAGGGATACGAGATTGTCAATCTATTCAAGCGATTGGGTATAAAGAGATATATGATTATTTTGAGGATCGTGTCTCTTTAGAAGAAGCGGTATCACAATTAAAGACGAATTCGCGTCGTTATGCAAAGCGTCAATTAACGTGGTTCCGTAATAAGATGGATGTCACATGGTTTGATGTTACAGACGGTGAAAAAACGTCAGAAATTTTACGATACATAGAAGGAAAGTTACAACTAAAGTCGAATAATAGTAAGTAGAGAAAAAGAGGAGGATTCGACATGAAGCAATCAATCAATATTCAAGATCAGTTTTTAAATCAACTCCGTAAAGAGAATACGTTTGTTACGTTGTACTTATTAAATGGTTTCCAGCTTCGTGGATTAATTAAAGGATTTGATAATTTTACAGTCCTACTGGAAACAGAAGGTAAGCAACAGCTTATTTATAAACATGCAATTTCTACATTTGTACCGCAAAAAAATGTTTCCATTGAATTAGAGTAGTAATGAATTATTGTACATAGCAAAAAAGAGCGAGTTTCTCGCTCTTTTTTTATTTGCCATAAACAATAAATAGCGAAAATTAAGCGATTCTAAATACAGTTAGACGAATGTTAGTGTTTCCTGTTGCAGGGATCGTAATCTCGTTAAGAGTAGATTGGACAGAAATGTTTGCACCAGCTGCTAATGTTTCAATTGTATTAAATGAAAGTGAGTCGCCTATTAAATTTGAAGAGAAGTTATCAGTTGCGGCTGCTCCATTAATTGAAATTCCTACTCCAAGTGGAGCGCATCCTGGCGCAGTTGTAGAAATGGATACGCTAATGACATAAATACCAGCGTTAATAATAGTAACTGTATCTGTGCCGTTGAAAATCATATTGTTTACGTTAATTGCAGTGCTAAAAATAAAATTATTAAATTGCAGTACTGTTTGTTGAATATTGTTTGTTACAACAATTGTTGCTACAGGGAAGCTAGGTCCAGTAGGTCCAGTAGGCCCAGTAGGTCCACCAGAAGGTCCGGTAGCGCCCGTTGGTCCTTGAGGCCCTCGAGATCCGGTAGCGCCAGTAACACCAGTGTTACCTTGAGTGCCTTGAGGCCCAGTGGCACCAGTAGCGCCTGTTGGTCCTTGAGCCCCTCGAGGTCCAGTAGCACCAGTAGCGCCTGTTGGTCCTTGAGCCCCTCGAGGTCCAGCGGCACCGGTAGCGCCCGTGTTGCCTTGAGTGCCTTGAGGCCCAGTGGCGCCAGTAGCGCCCGTGTTACCTTGAGCCCCTCGAGGTCCAGTGGCGCCAGTAGCCCCCGTTGGTCCTTGAATACCTTGGGGTCCAGTAGCGCCCGTGTTGCCTTGAGTGCCTTGAGGCCCAGTGGCGCCAGTAACACCCGTGTTACCTTGAGCCCCTCGAGGTCCGGTGGCCCCAGTAGCGCCCGTGTTACCCTGAGTGCCTTGAGGTCCGGTAGCGCCAGTAACACCAGTGTTACCTTGAGTGCCTTGAGGCCCAGTGGCCCCAGTAGCGCCCGTTGGTCCTTGAGCCCCTCGAGGTCCGGTAGCGCCTGTTGGTCCTTGAGCCCCTCGAGGTCCGGTGGCCCCAGTAGCGCCCGTGTTGCCTTGAGTACCTTGAGGTCCAGTGGCGCCAGTAGCCCCAGTAGTTCCTCGAGGTCCAGTGGCGCCGGTAGCCCCCGTTGGTCCTTGAAGGCCTTGAGGCCCAGTGGCACCAGTAGCCCCCGTGTGACCTTGAGTGCCTTGAGGCCCAGTGGCGCCAGTAACACCCGTGTTACCTTGAGCCCCTCGAGGTCCGGTGGCCCCAGTAGCGCCCGTGTTACCCTGAGTGCCTTGAGGTCCGGTAGCGCCAGTAACACCCGTGTGACCTTGAGCCCCTCGAGGTCCAGTGGCGCCAGTAGCCCCAGTAGTTCCTCGAGGTCCAGTGGCGCCGGTAGCCCCCGTTGGTCCTTGAAGGCCTTGAGGCCCAGTGGCGCCAGTAGCCCCCGTTGGTCCTTGAGCCCCTCGAGGTCCGGTAGCGCCTGTTGGTCCTTGAGCCCCTCGAGGTCCAGTGGCACCGGTAGCCCCCGTTGGTCCTTGAAGGCCTTGAGGCCCAGTGGCGCCAGTAGCCCCCGTTGGTCCTTGAGCCCCTCGAGGCCCAGTGGCACCTGTATTACCTTGAGTACCTTGAGGTCCGGTAGCGCCAGTAACACCCGTGTGACCTTGAGTGCCTTGAGGCCCAGTGGCGCCAGTAGCCCCCGTTGGTCCTTGAGCCCCTCGAGGCCCAGTGGCACCTGTATTACCTTGAGTACCTTGAGGTCCGGTAGCGCCAGTAGCCCCCGTGTGACCTTGAGCCCCTCGAGGTCCAGTGGCGCCGGTAGCCCCCGTTGGTCCTTGAAGGCCTTGAGGCCCAGTGGCACCAGTAGCCCCCGTGTGACCTTGAGCCCCTCGAGGTCCGGTAGCGCCAGTAGCCCCCGTGTGACCTTGAGCCCCTCGAGGTCCAGTGGCGCCGGTAGCCCCCGTTGGTCCTTGAAGGCCTTGAGGCCCAGTGGCACCGGTAGCCCCCGTGTGACCTTGAGCCCCTCGAGGTCCAGTGGCACCTGTATTACCTTGAGCGCCTTGAGGCCCAGTGGCGCCAGTAGCCCCAGTAGTTCCTCGAGGTCCAGTGGCGCCAGTAGCCCCAGTAGTTCCTCGAGGTCCAGTGGCGCCAGTAGCCCCAGTAGTTCCTCGAGGTCCAGTAGCGCCGGTAGCCCCAGTAGTTCCTCGAGGTCCAGTGACGCCAGTAGCCCCCGTAGCACCTGCTGGCCCAGTAGGTCCAGTAGGCCCAGTAGGCCCTTGAATGAATGAAGCAGAATTAACTAGAGCGGTTTGCAATGCTGCTATTAATTTAAGAAGCTCTTGAAGTGTGCAAGGGTCGATTCGGAATAATTTTGTAATGTATAGTAAATAATTAATTAGATTTTGAAGCTCGATAAATACAGCGCTTGCTACGAAGGTTGGATTTTTTAATATAGTTATTAAGTTTTTAATAATAGCTAACCCTTGTGCTTTTAGGGAGGAAGTAGCGTCTAGCGAACAAATAAATTTACTTAGCAGGTTCAATGTATCGATTAGATCTTCAATATTTTGTGGAGATGAATTTGCGAAAAGTTTTGGGATTATTTTTGTTAAATCAATAATGATTGCGCGAAATTTTCTAAGTTGTGCTTTAGTAACTGGGATTGATGGGGTATTTGGAATTCGTCCGGCACTGCTTGGAAAGCATGGGCTGGAGAATTTGTTTTGGTTGTCGTTATAACGAGACATTAAATCTCTCCTTTCTAATGAAAATGTGAACGAAACTCATCATAGTAGATGCAGAAATTAGTTAAATGGTCATAATAAAATCGTTTTTTTTTAGGGGAAAATAGAAAAAACGCCTTATGATAAGGCGTTTTTTTTATTTTCTGCGTATTGATAATATCGTTTTAGTGAAATTTTTGATTTGAATCCAGCTAGTTTTATAATTTCTGACTCCGGAGTTTCTTTTTTTATTAAGTTTAAAATATAGGTGTTACGAAAGTGCTGTCCTGAGATTCCTTTGCGTAAATTAGCTCTAGATACTTCAAGGCGAATCATTTTTTGGATAGCGATTTCTGTTAATCCCTTCGGGGCATCATTTTCGTATACCCATCTGTATGTTCCACGATTAAAATCAAATGCGATAAATAATGGATCATTACTATGATATTTTGGACGAACGGGTTCAGGGATGCTTTTGTAATAAGTATATAGTTGTTTTTTGTCTTCGTTAGTTAATGTAATTGTTCTTTCTACTCCTGCGGTTGCTGGGATGGATAATGTGTTCGTTTCAAAGTGAACGTGATGCATAGTTAATGCTGTAAGTTCCTGTAAGGATAATCCATAGTCAATTAATAAGTTTAAAATAGCGATATTACGATCCATCAATAAGGGGCGCACAGGACGTTGTTTTTCTGAAAGTCCTTCTAATGAAGTGACTATATGTTTTAATCTTTTTTCTTCATCAGATGAAATGAAATCCTCATTGCGAAGTGTGCGATCTGGTTGAATAGAAATTTCCATGTTCTTTAATGGGTTAGGGATGTTTAGAAAGTGATGCATTCTATTTAATACAATAAATACACGGTGCATCGTTTTCTCTGAGTAATGTCGATTCCTTTTTAAGTCGGAAAAGTAATCTTCATAGTCTTTTGTACAAAGTGTAGCCCATATATTACTGGAAGGGAGCTTTTTGTTTCTTTCTAACCAATGTCCGAAATCTTCAATGTCATAAACATAACGTTTAATGGTTGAAGGTTTTCGGCCTTTATTTAATAAAAAAATAGAAAAGGCTTGTATTGTATCATGGAATTCCGTTGTCTCCATAGTCCCACCACCTTCATTATTTCTTATATTATAGCAAACTTTTCTGAAAATAGTCATTTGCAAGGGAGACAGGAATAATAATATTTGGTGAGTGGATAAAATGAGGTGATTGTATGGAACAATCGATGCGAAAGAAAAATAATAATCAAATTAACATTGTGTTAAATCATCGAAAGAAAATTTCTTTACCAGCCACAGAAAATAAAACAGTAATTTCAAGTGAAACTGCTACGAAACATGAGATGCTGCAAAGAATTGAAGAAGAGATGGGGAAGCTCGTTGGGATGGATGATATAAAAAAGATAATAAAAGAAATATATGCTTGGATTTATGTAAATAAAAAAAGACAAGAAATAGGGTTGAAGTCTGAGAAGCAAGTGCTCCATATGTTGTTTAAAGGGAATCCAGGTACAGGGAAGACAACTGTTGCTAGAATGATAGGAAAATTATTGTTTGAGATGAATATTTTATCAAAAGGGCACTTAGTTGAAGCTGAACGTGCGGATCTTGTGGGAGAGTACATCGGTCATACAGCTCAAAAAACAAGAGATTTAATAAAAAAAGCAATGGGAGGTATTTTGTTTATCGATGAGGCGTATTCATTAGCCCGAGGGGGAGAAAAAGATTTCGGGAAAGAAGCAATTGATACGCTTGTAAAACATATGGAAGATAAACAACATGGTTTTGTATTGATTTTAGCCGGATATTCAAGAGAGATGAATCACTTTCTTTCATTAAATCCAGGACTGCAATCCCGTTTTCCGTTTATAATTGAATTTGCGGATTACTCAGTGAATCAGCTGTTAGAAATTGGAAAGAGGATGTATGAAGAGCGTGAATACCAGTTATCGAAAGAGGCTGAATGGAAATTTAGAGATCATTTACATGCTGTAAAGTACTCATCGCAAATTACGTCGTTTAGTAATGGGCGATATGTACGGAATATTGTTGAAAAATCGATTCGTACACAGGCTATGCGGTTGTTGCAAGAGGATACGTATGATAAATATGATTTAATTGGGATATCAAGTAGTGATTTGATGCTTGAAGAGGAGACGCACAGTACGTAAACTGTGCGTCTGTTTTTTTTTTTTTTTTTTGTATAAGTGCTTTTACTATTTTTTTGCTTTGTCTTTATAAGATTTATGGAAACGTTCCATTTTAGCGCTTTTTTCGTGTGCAGAATTAGGATCGTGTCCAATTTGACCTACCGAGCTTTTTTGAGCACCTTTATTCACATGGTTTGTCATTTGTATTCACCTCGCTTTGAGGATTAGTATAAACATTATGTAAAGAAAAACTCGTTAGAAAAGAAAAACCTCTTTACGATCTGTAAAGAGGTTGGATTGCTATTTGTGCATTGAACGCTCGTTTGTGTCGATGCGTCGATGCGGTAAATGCCATTTGTAATGAATAGAAACCATGCGGAAGCAAACAATTAAAATGAATAAGGTGTATAGAGCCCAATCGCTAACAATAATTTGAGCACCGATTAAGAAACCTGCTAGAATCGTCCAAAAAGCATATACTTCAGCTCGAAGAACGAGAGGTTTTCTACGGGCTAAAAGATCGCGGATAATACCGCCGCCAATGCCAGTTAAAACAGCTGCTACGATTGTAGCGCTAATTGGTAAATTTAATTTCTGAGCGTATAATGCCCCTTGTACGGCAAATGCTGATAAGCCGATAGCATCAGTGATATTTTCCCACTTTTTCCAGTGTCTAATTAATTTATTTGGAAAAAGAAAAATAATTGTCATTGATAGAAGCGCGATTTGAAATAACATGTCTTGTTGCCAAAAAGCGATAATCGGATAACCGATTAATAAATTACGAAGGGCACCTCCCCCAAATGCGGTTGCCATTCCTAAAATATACACTCCGAAAATATCATAATCCTCTTCCATTGCAACAATGGCTCCACTTAGTGCGAAAGCAATTGTGCCAATGATGCTAAAAATCTCCCATGCCATGAATTTTCTCCCCCGCTAACTAGATGAAATGTGCTTCCTCTGCTATTATATTAGAAGGTTTAAATTTCGAAAAGGATGAGTGAACATATTTGATGGAAGAAAAAGAAAAAGTCATATTAGTGGGCTGTCAATTGCCGCAAGATGATGATGAAAAGTTTATGCATTCCATGAAAGAGCTTGCATCACTAGCGAAGACTGCACGAGCAGAATTGTTAGTGTCTACAACTCAAAAACGACCGAAGTTTCATCCGGCGACTTATATAGGTAAAGGTAAATTAGAAGAGCTTACAATGTTAACTGAAGAATTAGAACCGGATGTTATCGTATTTAATAACGAATTAACGCCAAGTCAAATTCGGAATTTATCCTCAGTATTAGATGCGAGGGTAATTGATCGAACACAACTCATATTAGATATTTTTGCGCAACGTGCGAAGTCGAGGGAAGGTAAGCTTCAAGTAGAATTAGCTCAGTTGCAATATACAATGCCACGTCTTATGGGGCAAGGATTGTCTTTATCACGTCTTGGTGGTGGTATTGGGACAAGGGGGCCGGGTGAGACGAAACTTGAGACGGATCGTCGTCATATTCGATCACGCATTGATGAAATAAAGAAACAACTTGCAGTTGTTGTGGAACATCGAAAAAGATATCGTGAGAGAAGAAAAGATAATAAAGTATTTCAAGTTTCATTAATAGGATATACGAATGCGGGAAAATCTACACTGTTTAATAGATTGACGGAAGCTGATACATTTGAAGAAAACTTGTTGTTTGCAACGCTAGACCCGACGACAAGAAAGATGCCGTTGCCTTCTGGTTATACAGTATTACTAACTGATACGGTTGGTTTTATACAAGATTTACCTACGTCATTAATTGCTGCTTTTCGTTCGACATTAGAAGAAGCTGGTGAAGCGGATGTTATTTTACATGTAGTTGATTCTGCAGATCCTAATTACGTAGGGCATGAGAAAACAGTAAAACAATTATTGTCGGAACTTGAAATTAATCATATTCCTATTATTACGCTATATAATAAAAAAGATAAATTACATCAAAACTTTATTCCGTTTCCGAAAAATGACTTCTTAATGACTAGTGCTTTTGAAGAAAATGATTTATTACATATAAAAGAAGCGATAGAAACGAAAATGAAAGAAGAAATGAATCGTTATCAAGTGGAAATTCCTCCGAGTGAAGGTAAGTTGTTAACGCTATTAAAGACGGAGACATTATTAACAAAGATGGAGTTTTTGGAAGATAAATTTGTATATGATTGTGCAGGGTATATTTTTGCGTATTCATCGCTTAATGTGCAATTAAAGAGATTTTTAGTGGAAGAAGGAGAAAATAAAAATGTTTGATCGTTTGAAAAATGGAGAAAAAATTGCTCCAATCGTAAAAGAAGTAGAGAGTCAAATTACAGAAGTACATAAACGTGCGGATGAAGTAATTGAAAGTAATCAGTTCCGTGTATTAGAAAGTTTTCGTAAACATAAAATTAGTGATTCGCATTTTATTCCGACGACAGGTTATGGTTATGATGATATTGGTCGTGATACGTTAGAAAAAGTGTATGCGGATGTGTTTGGAGCGGAAGTTGGTCTTGTTCGTCCGCAAATTATTTCAGGCACTCACGCTATTTCTACAGCGTTATTCGGTATTTTACGTCCCGGAGATGAGTTGTTGTACATCACTGGCAAGCCGTATGATACGTTAGAAGAAATCGTTGGTGTACGCGGAAAAGGTGTAGGTTCATTTAAAGAATATAATATTGGTTATAATGCTGTTCCGCTTACAGAAGAGGGGCTTGTTGATTTTGGAGCTGTTGCGGCTGCAATTCATAGTAATACGAAGATGATTGGTATTCAGCGCTCAAAAGGTTATGCTACTCGTCCGTCGTTTACTATTTCTCAAATTAAAGAGATGATAGCGTTTGTTAAAGAAATTAAACCTGATGTTGTTGTGTTTGTAGATAACTGTTATGGCGAGTTTATTGAAGAGCAAGAGCCATGTCATGTTGGTGCAGATTTAATGGCAGGTTCGCTTATTAAAAACCCAGGTGGTGGAATTGTTAAAACTGGTGGTTACATTGTTGGTAAAGAACAGTATGTTGAAGCGTGTGCATATCGTTTAACATCTCCAGGGATAGGTGCGGAAGCAGGGGCATCTTTATACAGTCTCCAAGAAATGTATCAAGGTTTCTTCTTAGCGCCGCATGTAGCGGGACAAGCGCTAAAAGGTGCGATTTTTACAGCTGCATTTTTAGAAAAGTTAGGAATGAATACATCACCAGCGTGGAATGCACCAAGAACGGATTTAATTCAGTCTGTTCAATTTGATGATAAAGATCGTATGATTGCGTTTTGCCAAGCAATTCAATATGCATCTCCGATTAATTCTCACTTCACGCCATATGCCAATTATATGCCGGGTTATGAAGATGATGTAATTATGGCTGCGGGAACGTTTATTCAAGGTGCAAGTATTGAATTGTCAGCTGATGGTCCGATTCGTCCGCCTTATGTTGCCTACGTGCAAGGTGGGTTAACTTATTCGCATGTGAAGATTGCGATTTGTTCTGCAATTGATGCATTAATTGAAAAGGAATTATTAACAATTTCTTAAAGGGAAGCTGTCGATTTCGACAGCTTTTTTTCGTGTAAAAGTAATGATTTGTTTCATTAGAAAAAAGAATGAAAAAATTTCTAAAAAAATCATGTAAGAAAAACTAACATCTATTGACACTAAACATAACATGGTATAAAATGAGAAGCAGTTAAGGCGAAGGAGGAACTGAAACAATGAAAGAAGATAGACGTTCTGCCCCGCTGTTTCCTATTGGTATTGTTATGGATTTAACACAATTGTCTGCACGTCAAATTCGCTACTATGAAGAGCATAATCTTGTTTCTCCAACCCGTACAAAGGGGAATCGTAGATTATTTTCATTTAACGATGTAGATAAGTTGTTAGAGATTAAGGATTTATTAGATCAAGGCTTGAATATGGCTGGTATTAAACAAGTGTTACTAATGAAAGAAACTCAAACAGAAGCAGTGAAAGTAAAAGAAGAAACGAAAGAAATTTCAAAAACTGAGCTTCGCAAAATACTTCGAGACGAACTACAACATACAGGTAGATTTAATCGAACTTCATTGCGACAAGGTGACATTTCAAGGTTTTTTCACTAAAGATAACTGATTCTGAAGGTGTTTAGAGGGACTAAGGAGGAATTTATAATGGCTAGGTACACAAAAGAAGATATTTTCCGTTTGGCGAAAGAAGAGAATGTAAAGTATATCCGTTTACAATTTACGGACCTTTTAGGAGTAATTAAAAACGTAGAAATTCCAGTGAGCCAATTAACAAAAGCTCTTGATAACAAAATGATGTTTGATGGATCTTCTATTGAAGGTTTCGTACGTATTGAAGAATCTGATATGTACTTATATCCAGATTTAGATACTTGGGTAATTTTCCCTTGGACAGCAGAAAAGGGTAAAGTAGCTCGATTAATCTGTGATATTTACAATGCAGATGGCACTCCATTTGAAGGGGATCCACGTAACAACTTAAAACGTGTATTAAAAGAAATGGAAGCTTTAGGATTCTCAGATTTCAATCTTGGACCAGAGCCAGAATTCTTCCTATTTAAAGTAGATGAAAAAGGAAATCCAACATTAGAATTGAACGATAACGGTGGATACTTCGACCTTGCGCCGATGGATCTAGGGGAAAACTGTCGTCGTGATATCGTTCTTGAACTTGAAGAAATGGGCTTTGAAATTGAAGCGTCTCACCATGAGGTTGCTCCAGGGCAGCACGAAATTGACTTCAAATATGCAAATGCAATTCGCTCATGTGATGACATTCAAACATTCAAACTTGTTGTAAAAACAATTGCTCGTAAACACGGTTTACACGCAACATTTATGCCAAAACCATTATACGGTGTGAACGGTTCAGGAATGCATTGTAACTTATCACTATTCAAAAATGGTGAGAACGTATTCTTCGATCAAAACGGTGACTTACAATTAAGTGATGATGCTCGTCACTTCATTGCAGGTATTTTAAAACACGCACCAGCATTTACAGCGGTAGCAAATCCAACTGTAAACTCTTACAAGCGTTTAGTACCTGGATACGAAGCTCCTTGTTACGTAGCATGGTCTGCACAAAATCGTAGCCCATTAGTACGTATCCCTGCATCTCGTGGTATTAGTACACGCGTAGAAGTACGTAGTGTTGACCCAGCTGCAAATCCATATTTAGTAATGGCTACATTATTAGCAGCAGGTCTTGATGGAATTAAAAACAAATTAACTCCACCAGCTGCAGTAGATCGTAACATCTATGTAATGACAAAAGAAGAGCGCGAAGAAGCAGGTATTGTTGACTTACCAGCAACATTAGCGCAAGCATTAGTTACATTACAATCTAATGAAGTAGTATGTGGTGCACTAGGTGACCATTTACTTGAGCACTTCATCGAAGCGAAAGAGATTGAGTGGGATATCTTTAGAACGCAAGTTCACCAATGGGAACGCGATCAATATATGTCTCTATACTAAGAGACTTAAACCCTTGACACATAACGTGTTGAGGGTTTTTTATTTTCCTATTATCGCCCTTTTGTGTGGTTACGAAATGAAAAACAACCACGAAAAATCGCAAAAAAATTTCTACTCTAAAACATTACTCATATACTCTTCAAATTCAGAAATAGAATCTTTATTAAGTTTGTCACTAATATGAGAGTAAATATTGGATATCATTTCGCTACTCTTGTGACCTAATCGTTCTTAAATATATTTTAAGTTTGCCCCTGACTCCAATAATAAGACGGCATGCGTGTGTCTTAGAGAATGAATTTCGAGACTAGGTATGATTTCAAACGGTGTTGTTTGTCGATACTGTCGCGCTTAGTAGCGTGATCAGCTGTCATTCTGAGAAATTCTCCCGAAATTTTCGCTTTCGTTGAATCATACCTGTTTGATATGCAAATTCCTGTAGGTGATGAATAGAAAATTTGTTTTGGAATTCTTAACCTAACATGCGTAGCTCCTCAACTGGTGGGTCATTGTTTATACCCTAATTTCGTTATTTTATTTATTTTTTTAAGTTGATGCCTATGGCCATTAGGTGCCTTCCTTTTAGGTAGATAAGATTTAGTTTTCTAATCTAAAGAAATTTTGTATCAACTCTTTGTGAGTATATCATAATATCTGATTGACTTATTATATATTATTACATATTTTTGACTCCCTCTATTTTCTAATTGATAAAATAAAATTCCAAAATTAGCAAAATTTAAATAAATATTTCTAAAAATCCAAAATATTTACAAAAATTACAAAAGTGATACATTTAAGGTGCAAGTTATAAAAAATATTAAGGGGGAATTTTTATGTTCAAGAAATTAGTAGTTGGAGTATTAACAACGAGTATTGTATTAACAGGAGGAATTGGAGCCGCATCAGCAAGTACAGAAGGTATAGATAATACTAAAAATTCAGCGTCAATTATCCAGCGTACTCAAATACTTAAAGATAATTTCAGTCTGATAAATGGAGAAAGAGAAGTATCATTTGAGCATGTAAAAGAAGCGGATATGAGAGTTCATATGACAAACAATACTAAAGGCACGCTTGATTGGTCTTTAAAAGACTCACAAGGCAATCTTATTGATGAAGGAGCGTTAGCAGCAGGAAAGGGTTTTACAAATACGTACTATAATCTTTCAAAAGGTAAATATAAGCTTAAAGTTACTCACAGAAATGGTGGTTCTGGATCATTTTATGCAGCTGCTCGTACTTTAGACTAATAAAAATAGAACCATCCTAATTGTATTAAAGAAGAACGATCAGGAAGCTTGAGGATTAAGAAGTTTTGTTATAATATCATCGTGCACAAATTCAAAATCACAAAAGGTCTACCTATGGAAAGGAAGTGACCATGAAAGTTAGACAGGTCGTTCACTAGGCAACCTCTAGGGTATGAGTCCGGTATTGTACCGGCTCATACCCTTTAATTTTGCCTTAATTCTTTTATCACTTGATCAGAGTGAATGAGGAATTTATCCGGATCGGTTACAAAATCAAGGGCTTGGTCTAACACTGTTGAAAAAAGGGAATAGGTCGGTCTTGACCCAATTGTATATGTGATAATTTCACCATTAAATAAATTTAACATTGGCGATAGGTATAACTTCTTTGCAAATAACTTAAACTCCGTAATATCCGTAACCCATTTCTCATTTGGTTTTTCAGCTTGGAAGTTGCGATGTGAAATATTCGGCGTAATTTTCTCAACTATCTTTTTGTAAGAGTGACATTTTTTCATACGAACCAGACATTTTAACCCTAATTCTTTCGTAAGATGATAGACTTTTTTAAATAAGAATTTTCTGCTTCAAGACTATTAAAATTTTTTCGATTCCAAACACCACGTTGATCGTCAAATGATTCTCCCTGTTGAGCACGTTTTACCCACACTATAATCTGAGCATTACTCTTTATACCGAGTTGTTCACGAATTTCTCGTAATGATTTTCCATATAAATTCTCTCCCCTGCTTTTCTGTATATCCTGTAATAATGAAACTTCTTTGGTTATCTTTTTTCGAAATAATTACAGTATTTTTTCGGATCTGAATCCCTGTTTGATCCTCTGTCCATAACTCGTCTAATTATAGCATTACCGTTATAATTTAATGGTAAAGTTCTTCGGTTAATAGGATTGTTTAATACATAAGATCTATTTAAATGGATTGAAAATCCCTTGCTGAAATACATCTTAATACAAAGAAAAATATCCTTGATACTACGGCATTAGGGTATTTTCGTCATTTATCTACAACGAATTACGATGAATATTGTCGTAATTTTTGTGGTGTAATTTAGAAGTAATTTAACGACAATAATTTATATTGACTCGTTCTATATAAAGAACTAAAATGACATTAATTAGTAATGTTTGTATATTTAAAAAATAAAAATATTACTTTTATTTAAGGTTTTATTATGAAAATTCCAACTGAAATCTCATTGGTATTAAATGAGGGGGAGAAGTAATGGATAAGGAAATAAATTTAAAAAACCTAGTTACTGTAATATGGAAAAGGATTTGGATACTACTATTGTTTACAACCCTCACAACGGTAGGAGGAGCCCTGTATAGTATGTATATGAAAACGCCTTTGTATGCTTCTTCAGCAAGGGTAATTGTTCAAGCTAACGCTGAAACGATGAATACATTGAAAGCGATGGTAACTGAGCCTGTAATATTAGAAAAAGTAGCTGCTGAATTGAATATAAACAGATCAGCAGGTGCATTAAGTGGACAAATAAGTACGGAAAGTGTACAAGGCTCTCAGATTATGAGGATAAATGTAGTGGATATGGATCCTGTGCTTGCGCATAAAATTGCTAATACTACAGCTGTTGTGTATAAGCAAGAAGTAGCAAATATACTGAATTTTAATAATGTGAGTATATTACCAGAGGATCCGATTCAAAAATATTCTATGCCCATAAATATAAATCACTTTAAGACGATACTAATTGCATTCACGTTAGGTATGGTGCTCAGTATCGGTTTTATTTTTTTATTGGATTCACTTGATGAGAGAATCAAATCAGAACGACGAATTGAACAATTGTTAGATGTTCCTGTTTTGGGTGGGATTTCTAAAATGAATAAGAAGAATATGAAAGATAAATATAGTGGTAAAAATACAGTGTTATTAGGGGAGGGAACAGAGTGGCATACAAAAATAGAGGGAAAACAAATAAAGTTAAAGGAGAAAGTATAATTGCGTATACCGCTCCAAGGTCGAAAATTTCGGAGCAGTATCGTTCGCTTCGAACAAACATTCAATTATCTTCGTCTATTCATAAAAGCAGAACGATAGTGATTACTTCTCCAAGGTACGGTGAAGGAAAATCAACAATTACAGTTAATTTAGCAGTCTCAATAGCGCAAAAAGGTGAAAAAGTATTGGTAATAGATGCGAATTTACGAACACCGGCAATTCATGAAATGTTTGGAGTAGAAAATACAATTGGGTTAACTGACATATTGAACGGAAAAATAAATTTGGTAGGTGCTGTGAAAAAAACAGGGATGGAAAGTCTCGATGTATTAACTAGCGGCCCAGTACCATTCAATCCATCAGAAGTACTTAGTTCAGATGCAATGGATATGTTAATTCAAAAGGCGATGGAACGGTATGATATCATATTATTTGACTCTTCGCCTGTATTAGAAGTAACAGATACGAGCGTATTAGCTGATAAGTGTGAAGGAGTGCTTTTGGTGATCCGGTATAATCGTACTGTGAACGAAGATGCACTTGAAACGAAAAGGGCATTAAGTTTTACGAAAAGTAGAATATTGGGTGCGATTTTGAATGGGAAAGTATAAAGGATATTTTTAAATTAAACTTTCGTACGTAAAATTGTTCGTTATAAAGAAAAATCAATAGAAATGTAATGTGGTGATGTCTCCTGACCACTATCAATGGAGGCACTCGATTATGCTGTGGGTTGTGAAAATAACCTTAGATGCCAGTCGTCAAAAGTGTAATGTGAGGGAGGGTTAGATGCCCATATTTTATTAAAGTTTCTAACTATGTGTTTTTAATAAAGAGAATATAGTTAGAAACTTTAAGTTTGAAAGAGTTAAGTAAGGAATTGATTAAAGGAGGAAGTTATATGACGTATCGCCGGAGGATATCGTTATTGCTTTTAATGGATTCATTGATAGTGTTAACTGCTATTTTTTTTAGTTATTTTTTTGTAAATGCTAGCTTCAGTGTTATCACTTTATCATCAGTTATTAGCTCTATTACTTTATTAGTTAGTCATCATTTGTTTGCTTTTATTTATAAGTTGTATAAAAAGGCATTGGAATATGCAAGTATAGGAGAATTGCTAATTATATGCAAGGTTGTTACATTTTCTATACTTACTACAGCGGCTGTGCAGCAACTAGTCATGGGGAAAATGTATTTTCGATTGTTAGTTGTTACTTGGATGATTCATATTTTATTAATAGGTGGTTCTCGCTTTATTTGGAGAATGTATAGAGATATTTATTATGTAAAAAAAGGTGATAAGAAAAGAACGTTAATTGTTGGTGCTGGATCCGCTGGGACAATGGTTGCCAGACAGTTGTTGAAGAATAGTGCTACGGAATTAATGCCAGTCGCGTTTATTGATGATAATGTCAAAAAACATAATCTTGATATTTGGGGGATTCCAGTAATTGGTGGTATGAACCAAATTGATTACGTTATTAACAAACTAAATATTGAAATGATAATTTTAGCAATTCCTTCGTTAAATAAAAAAGAAAGAAATATTATTTTAAAAGATTGTTTAAAAACAAATGTGAAAACGCAAATCCTTCCAATGTTAGAAGACTTAGTAACAGGTAAAGTTTCAGTGAATGAATTCAGAGATGTTCAAGTAGAAGATTTATTAGGACGTGATCCTGTAGAGTTAGATGTGGATATCATTTCAGATTATATAACTGATAAAGTCATTTTAGTTACTGGTGCAGGTGGATCGATAGGCTCAGAAATTTGTAGACAAGTTGCGAAATTTAAGCCGAAAAAATTGATTTTATTAGGGCACGGAGAAAACAGTATATATTCAATAGAAATGGAATTAAATGAAAAACATAATGATAGAAAAGGCGTGTTTATTCCAGAAATCGCAGATATTCAAGATGAAAAGAAGATGCATGTAATAATGAATAAACATCTGCCTCATGTTGTATATCATGCTGCTGCACATAAACATGTACCATTGATGGAAAACAATCCTGAAGAGGCAGTTAAAAATAATTTGATTGGGACTATGAATATAGCAGAGGCGGCAAGAACTCATGGAGTAGGAACGTTTGTTATGATTTCGTCGGATAAAGCAGTGAACCCAACGAGTGTTATGGGAGCGACAAAGAAATTAGCTGAGATGGTAATACAACATAAAGATAAAATAAGTCATACAAAGTTTGTTACTGTACGATTTGGAAATGTCTTAGGAAGTAGAGGGAGTGTTATCCCGTTATTTAAGAAGCAGATTCAAAAGGGGGGACCAGTTACAGTTACTCACCCAGATATGGTTCGTTATTTTATGACTATTCCGGAGGCATCTAGACTTGTAGTACAAGCTGGTGCGTTAGCAAAAGGTGGAGAAATTTTTGTCCTGGATATGGGGGAACCAGTAAAAATAGTGGATCTTGCTAAAAACCTCATTCGATTATCAGGAAACTCCGTAGATGAAATAGGAATAGAATTTACTGGTATACGCCCTGGAGAGAAACTTTTTGAAGAATTACTAAAAGAAGATGAAATGAATGAGAAGCAAGTCCACCCAAGAATTTATGTAGGAAAAGAAATGAATGTTCGTATAGAAGAAATAGAAAAAATAATTTCTGAATATACAGAATTAGATGAGTTTGAACTAAGAAAGCGATTGTTACATTTAGTGAATCAGCGTAAAACTTTAAAACTACTAATACCAGTATCAGGTTAACGGCAAAAATTTATAATAAGACGGGTGCGTGAGATGGTGTCTAAAAAAGTTCTATTTTGTGCAACTGTGGATTATCATTTTAAAGCTTTTCATTTACCGTATTTGAAATGGTTTGCAGACCAAGGTTGGGAAGTACATGTTGCAGCGAATGGGAATATACATCTTCCGTACGTAACTCAAAAGTATAATATTCCTATTCAAAGATCACCCCTTAGCATACAAAACCTCCATGCATATAAAAAGCTAAAATCAATTATTCATCAAAATAAATATAAAATCATTCATTGTCATACGCCTATGGGAGGGGCAATTGCTCGTCTAGCTGCTCGGAAAGCACGGAGGGAAGGGACGAAGGTCATATATACGGCGCATGGATTCCACTTTTGTAAAGGAGCATCATTCATAAATTGGCTTCTATATTATCCAATTGAGAGAAGTTTAGCGATCAATACAGATTGTCTTATAACAATTAACCAAGAAGATTACAATTTAGCAGTTAAACATCGCTTTCAAGCGAAAGATATTAAATTCGTTCACGGTGTAGGGGTAGATATAGAAAGATTTACCCCAGTAACTGAAACGGAAAAACAAGCATTAAAGCTAAAATTTAACTATAATCCACAAGATTTTTTAATGTTTTATGCAGCTGAATTTAATAAGAATAAAAATCAAAGTTTTTTAATTCGTGTATTAGCACAATTGAAAAATGAAATTCCGCATGCGAAGCTTTTACTTGCTGGTGAAGGGCCGTTAATGGAAGAATGCAAAAAACTAGTTACTCAACTTGGGGTGAGTAATAAGGTGCACTTTCTTGGTTATAGAAATGATATAGCCTCTTTACTACAAATGTGTGATCTTGCAGTTGCATCGAGTTACCGAGAAGGTTTACCCGTTAATATTATGGAAGCTATGGCTTGTGGACTTCCGGTTGTAGCTACTGATAACCGTGGGCATAGGGAGTTAATTATTAATAATAAAAATGGTTGGATTATAGATCACGATGACATAAAGATGATGGCTGAAAGAATAAATTCTATTTCTAAAAATATTAAATTACAAGCTCAGTTTGGACAGTGTGGGCGTACTATTATTACGAATAAATATTCAGTTAATGAAGTTTTGAAAGAGAAACAAGAAATTTATACAACATATATGGATGAAATGGAGGATTTAAATTGGGCACTCCATTAAGAGTATTACATGTAGTCGTAAATATGAATAGAGGCGGAGCCGAAACTTTAATTATGAATTTGTATCGTAATATAGACCGCTCAAAAGTACAATTTGATTTTTTAACTTGTAAAGAGGGGGTATTTGATGAAGAGATAGTAAAGTTAGGCGGGAAAGTTCATAGAATTCCATACGTTACAGACGTTGGTCATAGAGGTTATATAAAGGCTCTAGATACTTTTTTTAGTGTTCATCCGAAGTATAAAATCGTTCATTCACATATGGATAAAATGAGTGGTTTTATACTTCGTTCAGCTAAAAAAGCAAGAGTGCCAGTTAGGGTTGCACATAGTCATAGTACAAGCAGTGAGGGGGGGGCTATAGCCAAAATATATAAATGGTATGCAGGAGTATTTATTACGTCGTGTGCTACACATTTTTTAGCGTGTTCAGTATCTGCAGCGCAATGGTTGTTTGCCAATAGAGAAAGTACAACAAAAATATTAAAAAATGGAATTGAGTGTGATGAATTTGCATTTAATCCAGACATTAGAGAGCAAGTAAGAAAAGAACTCAAACTTCATGGGGATGTTTTTGTGATTGGACATGTGGGAAGATTTGCACATCCAAAAAATCATGCTTTTTTAATTGATATTTTTGCTCAATTAATAGAATATAGGCCGAACTCTATTCTTCTATTAGTCGGAGATGGACCGCTTCGATTAGAAATGGAGAAAAAAGTAGAGAAACTGAATCTAACAGATAAAGTGAAATTTTTAGGAATACGCAGTGATATTAATCGTTTATTACAAGCATTTGATGCATTTGTATTTCCATCTATTTATGAAGGTTTACCAGTTACTCTTATTGAAGCACAAGGGGCGGGTTTGCCATGTATTATATCGGACACTATTACACAAGAAGTGGATTTGGGGTTGAATTTAGTTGAACAGTGTTCTTTGTTACATATAAGAAACTGGGTAGGTCTATTACAAAGTATAGCAAACAAGCAGGTATCAAGAAGTGTGGAACAATATGTATTAGCTGAAAAAGGATACGATATAAAAAATATTACAGGATTTACACAAAAGTTTTATGTTGAAGTATCGAGGTGAGCATATTGAAAAAGCTAACAATCTTTACCCCTACATATAATCGAGCATATTGTCTTGAGGGGTGTTATGAAAGTTTGAAGCAGCAAACGTGTAAAGATTTTATATGGTTAATTATAGATGATGGGTCTGATGATTATACAAAGGAGTTAGTGCATTCTTGGATTTCTGAAGATCGCATAAGTATAAGGTATTATTGGCAAGTAAATCAAGGGATGCATGGTGCTCATAATACAGCTTACGAGATGATAGATACTGAACTTAATGTGTGCATTGATTCAGATGACTCAATGCCTAGTGACGCCGTAGAGAAAATCATTTCGTTTTGGGATGAAAATGGGAGTGATCAAGTAAGCGGAATCATTGCTCTTGATTTATATAAAGATGGGAAAGTAATTGGTTCAAAACTACCATTAAATCTTAAACGTTCTACACTTTTCAATCTATACAATAAACATGGTGTAACTGGAGATAAGAAATTAGTATATCGTACAGAACTAACTAGAAAGTATCCTTATCCGGTTTTTAAAAATGAAAAGTATGTAGGTTTGGCATATAAATACTATATGTTGGATCAGAGATATGAGATGTTACTCATGAACGAAGCACTTTGTTATGTTGAATATATGCCTGATGGTTCTTCGATGAATATGTTAAGTCAGTATCGTAAAAATCCAAAAGGTTTTGCTTTTTATCGTAAGGAACTGATGAAGCTACCATTTGCAAATAGGTTATTTAAATATAGACAAGCTGTACATTATGTCTCAAGTAGCTTTATAGCAAAAAATAAAAAATTTATAAAAGAGTCACCATGCAAAGTACTTACCCTTTGCGCAGTGCCATTTGGGGTTATTCTATATAGTTACATTACATTGAAAACAAGAATAAAAATAAATATATAGGGATTTACTTAGGATTGATAAGAGGGAAGAATAATGACTATACTTTGGATGAATTTCTTTATAGTGTTCATACTAGCGTTTTTCGCACGGTATTTTGCTATGCCAGTAGCTTCAGAAATGGTGAGGTTAAAACCGAATCGACTATTGATTTTAATGGCGACAACCTCTCTTGTACTAGTATCTGGTTTTAGAAATAATATTGGTGATACGTATTTTTATATGCATGCTTTTACAGTTACTGATTTTAATTGGGGTTATATTCAAAGTAGTAAGGATGTTGGATTTAGTATTTTGCAAATGATTTTAAAAGCATATACGAATGATCCGCAAGTTTTGATCTTTATAACAGCTCTAATAACAAATATATTAATAGTAGTAGTTCTATATAAATATTCAAGAATGATTGAGTTAAGTTTATATGTGTATATCGCATCCGGTATGTATTTAGTTTCAATGAATGGAGTAAGACAGTATTTAACCGCAGCGATTATTTTTACTGCAACAAAATATATTTTAGATGGGAATTGGAAAAGATATTTTTTGATTGTACTATTTGCTTCTACTTTTCATCAAAGCGCACTTGTATTAATTCCTATTTATTTTGTAGTCAGAAGAAAAGCGTGGTCGACAATAACATTTATACTTCTCTTTATTGCGGTACTTATAGTAATAGGGTTTAATCAGTTTGCAGAAATTTTCTTTGCAACTATAGGGGATACACAATATGGTCACTATAAGGATTTTCAAGAAGGAGGAGCTAATATTCTTCGGGTTGCTGTGGATGCAATACCGCTCATTCTCGCTTATATTGGAAGACATAAATTAAGAGAGATTTTTCCGGAAAGTGATTATATCGTAAATATGGCATTGTTAGGTCTAGTATTTATGATTATTTCAACTCAAAATTGGATTTTTGCAAGATTCTCCATATATTTTGGGTTATATCACTTGATATTGATATCATGGGTTATAAAGTTATTTATAGCAAAGGATCAAAAGTTAATTTACTATGCAGTAATATTATGTTATTTTGTTTACTTTGTATATGAACATATTATTACTTTGGGAATAGTTTATAAGAGTAGTTTCTGGGGATAAAATATATATTTGAAAAACATTCTTAGATGGGAGTAATTTTCAATGTTTAAACAAGAACGACCAAAAAGAGTGTTGCATATCGTTAGTGCGATGGACCGAGGTGGCGCTGAGGCATTATTAATGAATGTATATAGGAATATAGATAGAGAAAAGGTGCAATTTGATTTTGTTTCCCATAAAAGTGAAGAAAGTGATTATGATAAGGAAATCATTGCGTTGGGTGGGAAAATACACCGAATATCTAGCTTAGGACAGTTAGGCCCTCTTTCATACATTAAAGAGCTTGTTAAGGTAATGTCTAATAATCAATATGTGGCGGCCCATGCACATACTGATTATCAAGGGGGATTTGTGGCTATTGCTGCTAAAATAGCTGGTATAAAAATAAGGATTTGTCATTCGCATAGTAATAATTGGCCGATGGGATCGGGGGTAAAAGGGAAAGTTTTATTGAGTTTTTTACGAACAATTATTACTTATGCTGGAACAAATTATTGTGCGTGCAGTGTGGAATCTGCACGTTTTTTATTTCAAAAAAACATTGGTAATTCAAAGGTAAAGATAATGAAAAACGCAATAGATATTAATCAATTTATTAATGTAAATATACAGGATGATAATAAAGTAAGGAATGAATTCAATATACCAGTCGAAAAGAAAGTGATTGGTCATATTGGGCGTTTTTCTGAATCTAAAAATCATATATTTATATTGAAAGTTTTCAATGAGGTATTAAAATATGATCCTAATTTTATGCTTGTTTTAGTAGGAGAGGGTCCGTTACAGAATTCTATTGAGCTAGAATCCAAAAGACTAGGTATCTATGAAAAAGTTAGATTTTTAGGAGTAAGAAAAGACATTCCAAGAATTATAAGGATGTTTGATGTTTTTCTTTTTCCATCACTTTTTGAGGGATTTGGAATTGTTGCATTAGAAGCACAGTGTGCAGGTGTTCCGTGTGTAGTGGCAAATACAATAACTAAAAATGTTGATATGGGATTAGGGATAATATCATTTGTTAGCTTAGATGAAAATCTTAAAATATGGTCTGCAGAAATTCAAAGGGTTTTGGAAAAAGAAAAATTAAATACAGAAATAATAGCTGATACGATCTCGAAGCTCGGTTTTGATATAAAGAGTAATATTCCTGAGTGGTTATTATTATATGGATTAGAATATAGGGAATCATAGTTAAATGTAATTACTTTCATAAGAATAAAACTAGTAAAATAAATCGGATGAGGGAGTAAGAAATGAAAAAGAAAAAAATTCTCATTACATCATTTGATATGGCAATTGGAGGAGTAGAAAGAAGTTTAATTGGTTTATTGAATACAATCGACTATAGCAAATATGATGTAGATTTAATGTTATTTAAACATGAGGGAGAGTTTCTTTTTTTATTACCTAAACTGCCTAATTTGTTAAAGGAAGTAAAACAATATACTACGTTTAGAAAATCAATTAAACAAATATTGCAAGAAGGGCAAATTACAATTGGAATGGCAAGGACTTTGGGGAAAATTTTAGGAGATATGCATGGGAGATATGTGAAAAGTGCAGAGGTTGGATATTTCGTTATTCAGTATGGATGGAGAATAACTTTACCCTTTATACCGAAACTGGAAGAGGAGTATGATGTAGCAATTAGTTTTTTATGGCCCCATTATTTTGTTGGAGATAAAGTTCGAGCGAAACGAAAGATTGGTTGGATTCATACAGATTATTCAAATATAAATCTTAATGCAAACATGGAGTATAAAATGTGGAGCAAAATGGATAACATCGTAGCAGTTTCAGAAGGTTGTCGAGATTCATTTCTTAGTATTTTACCAAATGTAAATAAAAATGTTGAAATTATAGAAAATATATTATCTCCTGAGTTCGTACGTGAGCAAGCACACAGGGAAGATGTTATGAAAGAACTACAGATGAAATCAGGAAAAATAAAGCTTGTTACTGTAGGGCGGTTATCATATGCAAAAGGAATAGACGTTGCTATGCATGCCTTAAGAAAGTTATTAGATGAGGGATATGATATTGAATGGTATGTAGTTGGGTATGGAGCACTAGAAGCTGAACTTAGAAAGTTATTAGCTGAACTTAACCTGGAAAAATATTTTTTTTTATTGGGTAAAAAGACAAATCCCTATCCATATATAAAAGCATGTGATATATATGTGCAGCCATCGAGGTATGAGGGGAAAGCTGTAACAGTTCGTGAAGCGCAAATCATTGGGAAGCCAGTACTTATTACTAATTTTTCAACTGCTAAAAGTCAGGTGCAGGATGGAATTGATGGATTAATAACTGAGATGGGAATAAACGGGATAGTAAATGGAATTAAGAGACTTATTGAAGATAAAGAGTTAAGGGAAACGCTGGTAGAAAATACTCTTAAAGGTGAATATGGAAATCGTAATGAAATTAATAAATTATATGCATTATTTTCGTAAAGGGAGAATAAGTAAATGATTTTTAATATTTTGAGCGCAATAAAAACACTTTAGGGTAGTGATAGTTATGAAGAAAAAAATTTTATTCGTTATAGATTCGCTACAAAGTGGAGGAGCTGAAAAAAGTTTGGTTTCTTTACTTTCTTTATTTGATTATACAAAATATGAAGTTGATTTGTTAATGTTCTCTGCAAGTGGATTGTATTTACCATTACTTCCAAAACAGGTAAATGTTTTAGAAGTACCGACAATTATTAAAAGACAGGCTGAGAAATTTAATTATTTAATCAAACATAAATACTTTAAAGAGTTATTTCTTAGAGTGGGGGCTTCTATATCTCTTAGAAATCCATACATAAATAAAAAGTTACATGCAGCTCAAGTAGTCTGGAGATGGGTATCTAAAGGGATGGATAGTTTAAAGATGGAATATGATGTTGCCATAGCTTATAGTCAAGGAATGCCAACATATTTTGTTGCAAATAAGGTTTACGCGCGCAAAAAAATCGCTTGGGTGAATACGGATTATAGGTTAGCTGCATATAATAAAGATTTTGATTTGAACTATTATGAAGAATTTAATGAAATAGTAGCTGTGTCCGATGTTTGTAAGGACGTATTGATTCAAGAAATTCCTAAAATAGAGTCTAAAATTCAGGTTGTCTATGATATTATATCGCCGACGTTAATTAAATTGATGGCAAATGAGAATAAAGGATTTAGTGATCAGTTTGAGGGATTACGAATATTAACGATTGGTAGGTTAGTGTATGAAAAAGGATATGAATTGGCCATAGAAGCTTGTTATAAATTGAAGCAAAAAGGGTATAGATTTAAGTGGTATGTAATTGGAGAAGGCAATCTTCAAAGTGAAATCGAGGATAGGATAAGTAAATATAATTTACACGATACTTTTATATTATTAGGTACTTACAAGAATCCCTATCCCTTTATAAAACAAAGTGATATATATGTACAACCCTCCAGGTATGAAGGATATGGCTTAGCAATAGCAGAGGCTAGAATATTTCAAAAGCCTATAGTAGTAACCGATTTTGTTACAGTTCATAATCAAATCAAACATAGAGAGAATGGTTTAATAGTGAAGATGGATTCGGAAGCAATATATGAAGGAGTGAAAGAAATTATAGAAAACGGTTTGCTAAAAAAACGGTTATGTGAAAATTTAAAGACAGAAAAGGTTGGAACGGAAGAGGAAATTGAGAAGATATATACGTCTTTCAATTAAAGGGTTTTATAAAGAGAAAGGTTAACAAAAGTTTATTGAGGAACAAGAGAAAGAATTGGTGGAACTATGAAAAAGAAAATACTCTTTATGGTTATAAATATGAATATAGGTGGTACGGAGAAGGCCCTATTAAATATGGTAGCAGAAATCCCAAAAGACAAATATGAAGTGACAATTTTAATGTTAGAGAAAAAAGGAGATTTTTTAAATTTTATTCCAAAGGGTGTTCATATTGAGTATGTAAAGGATTACGAGGAAATGCAATATATATTAAATAAACCACCAAGATTAGTTATAGCGGATCTTATCAAAAAACGAAAAATTGTAAAAGCATTGCAACTGGCAGTGTTGTACGTAATCTCTAAGATTATGAAAGAACGGAGTGTTATTTTAAAATATTGTTTGCAAAATTATGAAGATGTTTATAAAAATTATGATATTGCTATAGCTTATGCTGGACCAATGGATTTTATTAGTTACTTTGTGGCAAATAAAATAGAGGCTAGACGAAAGGTTCAATGGATCCATTTCGATATTGAAAAGATATATTTTAATAAGCATTTTGTTAACAAAGTATATAAAAAATTTCAACATGTTTTTGTAGTTTCAGATTTAGGAAAGATGAAACTTACTCAAACTGTCCCAGAATTGATAAATAAGGCAGAAACTTTTTTAAATATTATTTCGCCTGAAATGATATGTAAGATGGCAAATGAAGGAATTGGGTTTACGGATGATTTTGAGGGAGTAAGAATCCTTACTGTTGGTAGATTGAGTATAGAGAAGGGACAGGATTTAACAATATCTGTGTTAGCTAAGCTTAAAGAAGCTGGCTACAATGTTAGATGGTATTGTATAGGAGATGGAAAGGAAAGAGGAATGTATGAAAAGCTTGTGAAAAATTACGATGTTCAGGGTGATTATATATTTTTAGGAGCAGTTTCGAATCCTTATCCATTTATGAGACAATGTGATATATATGTACAACCGTCTCGATATGAGGGATACTGCATAACACTTGCAGAAGCTAGATGTTTTAATAACCCAATTATTAGTACAGATTTTACAGGAGCAAGTGAACAGATAATCCATAACCACAATGGATTAATAGTTCAATTTGATGAGCAGCAAATGTATGATTCTATTTTACAAATATTAAGTGATAAATTGCTGGATGGACGGTTGAGAAAAAATATAGAAAAAGAAGTGGTAGATACGAGAGAAGAGTTAAAAAAGTTATATAGAATAGCAAATTCTAATATGTAACTTGTTTTAGAAGGTATTATTATCGTATTACAGAAATATGGGCGGTTCGCTATTATAAATTATATTTTTTGTGAAAACATCTTCGAGAGGGTGTTTTTTTATTTTGATATAAAACTTTTAGGTGGTAGAAGGAGATAGTTATGAAGAGAGTGCTATTTATGGTAAGTAGTATGAATATAGGTGGTGTAGAAAAATCACTTCTTTCTTTGTTATCTGTAATACCAAAAGAAAATTATGATGTCACAGTATTGATGCTGGAGAAACGAGGGGGATTTTTAAAACAATTACCAAATTGGGTAAAGATAGAAGAAGTTACATGGTTTGAAAATATAAAACCTAAAATTATGCAACCCCCAAAGAAAACGATTAAAGAGTACTTTGAAAATGCAAGGTATATTAAGGGTTTAAATTTTTTACTCACTTATGTGGTATCAAAAAATTTAAAGGATAGATATATTTTCTATAAAGAGATTTTTAAAGACATTCCGCATAATAAGAATAAATATGATATTGCAATAGCATATCAAGGACCTACTGACATAATTGATTATTATATAGTTAATAGAGTAACTTCAAAAAAGAAAATTTCTTGGATACATTTTGATGTTTTTCAACATCAAATTAATACAAAATTATATGAGAAATTATATGATCAGTTGGATAATATTTTTGTAGTTTCTACAGAAGCACAAAAACGTTTAATAGAAAAGTTTCCTAAAGTAAAAAGTAAGACAAGTGTCTTTTTAAATATTATAATTCCAGATTTAATAAATGAAATGGCGAAAGAAAAAGTAGAATTTGATAATGGATACAAAGGTATGAAGATAGTAACCGTAGGTAGACTTTCGAAAGAAAAAGGTCAAGACATTGCAATTAAAGTTTTGTCAATGTTACGTAAGGAGGGGTATGAAGTACGATGGTACTGTATCGGAGAAGGGGAAAATAGAACGTATTATGAGACGTTAATTTGTAAATACAATCTAGAAAAGGACTTTGTATTAATTGGATCAACACAGAATCCTTATCCTTATATACATCGATCAGATATATATGTTCAAACCTCTCGGCATGAAGGGTATTGTCTTACATTAGCTGAGGCAAAATGCTTAAAAAAGCCTATTGTAACGACTAATTTTACAGGCGCAAATGAGCAAATAATAGATGGATATAATGGTTTTGTTGCTGAATGTAATGAGGAAAGTATATATAACAAGATTAAATATCTTTTGGATCAGCAAAGAGTGCGTGAAGGGGTAACGACTAACTTGTTAGAAGAGGAATTTAACAACTTAGAAAAGGTAAATAGTTTTCTAAGTTAATTGCAAATGAAAGGGTGCAATTATGAATCCTAAAATTAGTATTATTGTTCCCGTTTATAAAGTGGAGCAATATATTCATAAATGTATTGATTCTATATTAAAGCAAACGTTCAAAGAGTTTGAGTTGATACTTGTTGATGATGGATCTCCTGATAGTTGTGGTGAGATTTGTGATGGGTATGCGACTCAAGATAGTCGGATTAAGGTAATCCATAAGGATAATGGTGGATTATCTTCTGCAAGAAATGCTGGATTAGAAATAGCGCAGGGAGATTATATAGGATTTGTTGATAGTGATGATTGGATAGAAATGGATATGTATGAATTGTTATATGGTATGTGTGTAGAACAGGATTGTGATATAGCTATTTGTAGTAGTGAAATTCATTACAATGATAAAACGGTAATTTCAAGCAGCCATTCTTTTGTTATTCATGATAGATATAGTGCGATGAAAGCGATGCTAGAAGGGAATCTGTATGATGAAGTTGTTTGGACTAAACTTTTCAAAAGACAGTTATTAGAGGATATTAAATTTCCAGTAGGTATGTCATATGAAGATACAGCATTTACGTATAAAGTTATTCATAAGTGTAAAAAAGTATGTTTCATAGGAGAACCTAAATATCATTATATAAAGCGTGATAATAGTATGATGGATCAGGCTGTAAAAGAGATTAAGATTGACTCAGTCTTAATTTATGATGAGATGTGTAAATTTATGGAGCGATATTATAAGGAATTATATAACCTAGTTATATTAAAACTAGGAAATTGTTCGATGGTAGTTTTAAATTTAATATCAGTGAGTGGAAAACTTAATGAGCATAAGAGTAAATATTATAAGGTTATTGGTATATTGAATCGTTATTTTTATAAAACAATGCGTTTAAAAGAGTATGGGAAAAGTGTAAAGTTTTTATTGTTGGCGACCAAGCTACATCCATTATTGTATAAATTTTTAATTAATAATTTTGCAAAAAGGGGATAGATATGAAGAAGTCTTTGTTGAAATTATATTATTTATATATTGGGACAAAAAATAAAGTGACTATTCAATATAATAGGATGATTACTATGAAAAGGAAGCCGCCAATAGTGAAAAGTATTGATGAAACACTTGACTATATTATAGATAATAATTGTTCAGTAAGTAGATTTGGTGATGGGGAATTTGCTCTTATAAATGGAGAAAATTTAATTTTTCAGCCATATTCAAAAGAATTAAAGGATAGACTAGATGAAGTTATTAAGAGTAATAAGGTGGGCCATTTAGTTTGTATTCCGAATATTTTTGAAGATTTAAATTGGTGCACGGACAAATCAAGAGGGTATTGGGAAAAATATTTAGAGTTAAATCGTAGCAGAATTTATAAGAGTATGTGTATGAATAAAGAGTATTACGATGCATTAGTTACAAGGTTATATATAGATCATCAAGATAAGAGTATGGTTGGAATTCGCTTTGATAAAATGAAAGATATTTGGAATGATAGAGAAATAATCATTATTGAAGGGGAACAAAGTAGACTAGGGGTAGGAAACGATCTTTTTAAAAATGTTAAAACAATTGATAGAATAATATGCCCATCGAAAAATGCTTTTGCGAAGTATAGGGAAATATTAGAGCTAGCAAAGAGTCAAAAAAAATCGAAATTAATATTAAGTGCACTAGGCCCAACAGCTACAGTATTAGCGTATGATTTATCTTTTTTTGGATATCAAACGTTAGATATTGGTCATATTGATATAGAATATGAATGGTTTTTGAAGAAAGCGACAGAAAAACAACCTATAAAAAATAAGTACGTTGGTGAAGTGGATGATGGAACTAATGTGAATGCAATTAGTGACTTGAATTATGAGAGTGAAATTATTGCCAGGATAATATAACTTTATTGTCATGAGGATTTTTTCTACTTAGAAACGATCTAGTTAATGAAGGGGATTAATCATGCGAACAATGTATTCAATTAAGAATATAACAATAAGTATATTTTCTCAAATAGTTATTGTTATTCTAGGCTTTATATCTAGGAAAGTTTTTTTGGATAGCTTAGGAATAGAGTATTTAGGGATAGATGGTTTGTTAATTAATGTATTATCCATGTTAGCGTTAATTGAAGCTGGTATAGGAGCGAGTATAGTATATAATTTGTATAAACCATTAGCAGAAAATAATCAGTATAAAATTATAGCCCTTGTTCAATTATATAAAAAAATTTATCAGATTTTAGCAATAATTATTTTAGTAATAAGTGTTATGATATATCCCTTTTTAAGTAATTTAATGAAAGATGGGGAGTCGATATCGAATGTTACGATAATCTATTCGATATTCGTGGTGAAAAATGTAGTTACCTATTTAAATGCTCATAAGAGGTCTTTAATACAAGCTGATCAAAGAGGATACATATTGGCTAGGGTGGATCTCTTATTCCAAGTGTTAACTACAATATTCAAAATATTTATACTGATGTACACAAAAAATTATATACTGTATTTAATTATAGAGTTGAGTATATATGTAATTCAAAATGTCGTAAACGGTAGGGTTGTGAATAAGAACTATCCTTATATAAAGACAAAAAAGAAGTATTCTATAGATAATGATACGAAAGAAAAATTAATTATAAATGTAAAAGCAATGTTTTTGCATAATATTGGAGGATATATTGTATTTGGAACGGATAATATACTGATTTCATCTTTTGTAGGTCTTGCTATGGTCGGGATATATTCGAACTATACAATGATAATAAATCAATTAGCAGCTGTAGTAAATCCTATATTAAACGGTATTGAAGCAAGTGTAGGAAATCTAATTGCAACTGAGAATAATGACAAAAATTATGCAATATTTAAAGTGACTTATCTAGTAAATTTTTGGATCTTTTCTTTTTGTACCATATTTTTATTTAATCTGTTAGAGCCATTTATAGGGTGGTGGCTTGATAAGAAGTATTTATTAAATAACATAGTTTTTGTAGTGATACTCATAAACTTTTATTTAACAGGGATGCGAACCGCGATAGCTATTTTTAAAAATAAAGCGGGATTATTTGTACAAGATAAGTATATTCCGTTAGTTGAAGCGATAATTAATTTAAGTTTATCTATTCTATTAGCTAAAATGTATGGATTGGTAGGTATATTCATAGGAACGGCGATTAGTACAATTGCAACTGTACTTTGGATTCAGCCTTATATTGTATATAAAAATCTTTTTAAGAAATCAGTTTGGAAGTATTTTATAACATATGTATTTTATATATTTTTAACTGTCGTGACAGGTTTCATTACTACAAGTATATGTAATTATTTTATAGAGGATAGTACCTTTATTTCGTTAGTCGGAAAAGGTGTGATTTGCTTATTAGTACCAAATGTAATATACGTTTTAATTTTTTATAAAAGCACAGAATTTCAATATATAAGGAATATCTTTAGTATGATGTCTTTACGAATTAAAAAGAAACAAAACGTTATTTAGGTATAAAAAAGTATGGGCATTATACTGATTTGAATTATTAAGGAAGTATAGTATTGTTGAAGCCTGTTAGGATGAAATGAAACCTGATTTTAATTAGAAAACATGAATCATTAGCCCTAACATAGTATTTATATAATGCATAGTATTCTATTAAAGGGATACGTATGTAAGCAGAATATAAAATATTTATCCCCATGAACTGATATAAGTTTGAATTTTCTGTCTGAATTAAACTTGCATCTTAGTTGGAGGTTATATATAAATCATGGCAAAATTTCAGGTGACATGTGTTTTGAAAAGTAATCTTCCTGTGTTAAGCGAGGGAGAATTTTGTTTTTGTATAGATACTAGTGAGTTATTTATTGGGACGAAAAAAGGGAATGTAAAAGTATCAACAGAGAATAAATTTGAGCGGTTAGTAAGTAAACTTAAAAGCAATACATTTGGAGGTTTTAAGTCCAGAAAATCACTGATTGGAGAAACAGAATCTGCTAATGTGGTTTCGGGCACGTATTTTCTTGAGTTAGAGAGATGGAATGTTAAAAATGATGGAACGGACGCGGATAATACTTCTAAAGGGATTAATAATGCATTATTATGGGCATCTCAACAAGGATTTATAGAAGTTGTTTTACCCACGGGGACATATTTAATTGATGAAAATACACCAATTGAGCCACAAAGCTTTATGACTTTAAATTTAGGTGGATCAACTTTAAAAATAAGAAGTAATGGATTAGTTAAATATGCAATCGTACGATATCAAAGAAATCAAAAATTTTCTCGGGTTACGAATGGAAGGGTTGAAGGGGATAAAGATACACACGATTATACAACGATTCCTCATACTCATGAATGGGGATATGGGATTGAAGTAGGAAATACGACTCCTGCTGAGGGGAGTAATATGAATTACATTTCAATAGACAATATGGAAATCTTAAATTGTACTGGCGATGGTATAGCAATGGAAAGTACATGGGGACAAATTGGAGAATATGATTTTGCTGGTACATTTGAAGTAGGCGGGATTAGTGATGTCAATGGTGCCCTAATAGTAGATGATAATAAAATTAGATCGAATTTAAAAATAGATTTACATCAGGGTAGCATTATAAAATGGGGATATTTCGGTTTGTATGGAGATGGCTATGGTGGAACTGGTTCAGAAATATACACAGAATTATATGATGTGTTATTTTATAGGGCTGATAATACTTTTGTAACGGCTACTAAGAGAGTAAAGTTTTTTGAAGAAGTGAGTGTTCCAAAAGAAGCAGATTATGCGAAAATAGTTCTTTACCAAGGTGAAATACCTACGGAAAACGGTTGTAAAATAACTGTTAGAATTCCGGAATTTTCCCGAAATGTATTTATTGAGAAATGTAAAATACATGATTGTAGAAGGCTTGGGGTAAGTGTATCTGGAGCGAAACAAATTTATATTAGAGATTGTGAAATTTACAAAATGAAAGGTACAGCACCTCAGGGAGCAATAGATATTGAAGATGGATATCAATTAAATCAATATATAAATATTGAGCGTAATAACATATATGATAATCAAGGATATAACGTTGTTGTAGTCGGTGGTAGATATATTAATATCATTCAAAATAAATTAGCTAATAATTCATTAGTAATAGGCGAAAATGTAGAGAAAGTGATTATAAACAATAATCACTTAAGGGAAGTAAGTTGTGTTTTAAGCGGAGAAATAACTTTTACGAATAATCAAATGTATGCTACTCGAGTCGCGATAGATCAAGGAGACAAAGAAGCGCTTATTGGTAACTGTACTTTCCATAATAGCGCATTGTTAATGGGAAGAGATAAAGCATATTGTATTCAAGTCAACCAATGTGAATTTTTTAGTGATCGAGATTTATTTCATTCATTTTCACAGTTAGGTTCAATAATTGGTTTCTCAGCAGAACCACAAACTATATCAGATTGTGTTATTAAAGGAGGGGCTGTAGAGGGTACAAGTTTGACAGGTGTATCACCTGGTATGAAAAATGGATGGAGATTAAATAATATTTCTTTTATAGATACGAAACACCCGCAAGGAATCATTACGAATTTACCACCAGGAGTATATACGGGATGTAAATTTGAGAACAGCGGTACAATATCATTTGTTACAAAAACTCCTCAAGCAGAATATGAATTTAATGGATGTTCATTTAGTTGGGATGCTTATAATCTGTTTACTGTTGAGTCTTCTCAAAGGATAGCGATGCTAAAGGTGAAAAATAGTAATTTTAGAGGGGGGAGATGGGGTTCTGCATTTTTTTTATGGGACATTGGGGGAAGAATAGAATTTAATAATAATGCATTCGAATACCTTAATTCAGAATCGACAGACAGTATAATTAATTTTTGGAATGAAACATTTACGAGTGAGTTTATGTTAATAGAAAATAATATATTTAGGTCAAATAAAAGTATGATAGGTTTGAATGCAAATCAGATTTCATCCTTAATCACTTTGATTTTTAAAGATAATATTGTGGACACAGTAGTTATAAAGTTAAGGGATGAACATATAAAAAAGGATAATTATATTAATGGCGTCTTTGATCCGTACGTGTAAAGTTATAGAAACTAATGGAGTAACAAATCCTTCGCAAGTAAATAGTAATACCGCATGGAAATATTTATATGAGATAGTTATGTTTAGATTATTTGATGAGATGGAATTAATGCTAGGTGACGTAATTAAACAAAACAAGGGGCAACTAACTTTAGTTGCCCCTTGTTTTGTTTAATTGTATATAAAGTTTTAAAAGGTCCTTCGTGTTAGGAGTATTAAACGTAAATAAGTAAGGAGGATAGTACATGAAAAGAATTTTTGATGTATGTAGTTCTTTATTATTATTATTTGTATGTTTGCTTCCTATTCTTGTTGTAGCAATCTTAGTTAGGCTGAAATTAGGATCTCCTGTACTGTTTAAACAACAGCGTCCAGGACTGCATGGAAAACCGTTTAATCTTTATAAGTTTCGAACTATGCTAGATAAGAAGGGTAGTGATGGGGAATTACTTCCAGATCGAAACAGACTGACTACTTTTGGAGCAATTCTTAGAAAATATAGTTTAGATGAGTTACCCCAACTTATAAACGTTGTAAGGGGTGATTTAAGTTTAGTAGGTCCACGACCATTATTGATGGAATACTTACCCCTATATTCTAGTAAACAGGCTAAAAGACATAATGTGAAACCAGGAATTACGGGATGGGCACAAATAAATGGTAGGAATTTGATTACTTGGGAAGAAAAATTTGAATTGGATGTATGGTATGTGGAGAATCACTCTTTTTTATTAGACTTGAAAATAATTGTACTTACAATATTAAAAGTATTTAAAACGGAGGGAATAAATCATGTAGGGCATGTGACAATGGAGCGATTTACTGGAGGGGAAATAGAAATAAAGGGGGAGGGGAAATGAAGATTTTAATAATAGGATGTGGTGGGCATAGTAAGGTTGTAAGGGATATAATCTTATCAAATGAGGGATATGAAATAGTCGGTTATTTAGATGATTTGTATACAGGTATAACTATTGTAGATAATCTTTATTTTGGAGCAATTGCAGATGCAAGGGAAATTATCAATAATTTTAATGATGTAAAGCTCGTTATTGCTATAGGAAATAATAAAGTAAGGAGAGAAATTTCAGAAATATTAAATCAACAAAGTAGCATATATGCTACTTTAATTCATAAAACAGCCATTATAAGTTCAAATGCTTATATAGGAAATGGAACGGTAATTATGCCAAATGTGGTTGTTAATGCGGATACTGTCATCGGTAACCATACTATAATAAATACAGGCTCAATAATAGAACATGACAATATAATTGATGATTTTGTTCATATTTCACCACATGCTACACTTACAGGTTCTGTCACTATAGCAGAGGGAGCACATATAGGAGCATCAGCTACTATAATTCCAGGTGTTCAAATTGGTAAGTGGTCTATTGTTGGAGCTGGTTCTGTTGTCATAAATGATTTTCCATCTAATTGTACTGCTGCTGGTATTCCAGCAAAAGTTATTAATGTAGTAAATTAAGAGGAGATGAAGAATGATGATAAAAAATAAGGAGAAAATCTATCTTTCCTCTCCGCACATGAGTGGAAATGAACAGAAATATATAAAAGATGCCTTTGACTCAAATTGGATTGCACCTCTTGGTCCCAATGTAGATGAGTTTGAAAAAGAGCTTGCATCTTTTGTAGGAGTTAAAGGTGGGGCTGCGGTTAGTTCAGGCACCGCGGCCATTCATTTAGCTTTACGATTATTAAACGTTCAAGAGGGCGATACTGTGTTTTGTTCAAGTTTTACTTTTGTAGCGAGTGCAAATCCGATTGTTTATTTGGGTGCAGAACCGGTATTTATCGACTCAGAACCGGAAACATGGAATATGTCACTACAAGCTCTAGCACGTGCGTTGCATGATGCTGATAAAGCTGGGAAATTACCTAAGGCTGTTATTCTTGTTCATTTATATGGTCAGAGTGCGAAATTAGATGAAATTCTTTCGCTTTGTAATCATTATGATGTTCCTATAATTGAGGATGCAGCAGAATCTCTAGGTTCTACATATAAAGGAAAAGCAAGTGGTACATTCGGGAAATTTGGTATCTATTCATTTAATGGAAATAAAATTATTACAACTTCAGGCGGTGGAATGCTTGTTTCTGATGATGTGGAAGCATTAGAAAGAGCGAGATTTTTAGCGACTCAAGCAAGAGATTCAGCACCTTATTATCAGCATAGTCAAGTAGGTTACAATTATAGAATGAGTAATATATTAGCAGGTGTTGGGAGAGGACAATTAGAAGTTTTAGAAGATAGAGTGAGAGCGAGAAGGCGTATATTTAATCGGTATTATGAAGAATTATCTCACATACCTCGATTTTATTTTATGCCGGAATTAGAAAATACTCGCTCCAATCGTTGGCTTACAACTATGCTGATTGATGAAAAGGAATCTGGGATCACTATTGAAAAATTATTGACAGCTTTAGCTGAAGAGAATATTGAAGCGCGTCCTACTTGGAAGCCACTACATATGCAGCCGCTTTTTAAAAAATATAAGTATTATGCTCATCAGAAAGATAAGGATGTATCTAAGAAATTATTTGAAAATGGGATTTGTCTTCCTTCTGGGTCCAATATGACGGATGAGGATCAGCGGAGAGTTATTCAGGCGATTATAAATATTATATAAAATGGAAAGTACATTAAAGTTCATTATAATGAACTTTAATGTTGTCGGTTTGGTGTATATCTCCATTTGTATGTTGACGTAAAAGTAATAAAATGATAATTTAAAACGTATATATACCTATATTTATGGGCGGTTTAGAGTGTGTGATGGATCGGGAGTTGAAATGTGCAACATTGTTCTTTAAAAAGAATTAAAACAAGAGAAAAGTTGTATTAAATAAAAAAGAACCGTTGCGGTAACTTGTTGTATAAGGGGTGGGGAAAATGAGTGCTATAACAGGTATTATTCATTTTAATGAAGAAACTATATCGATTCAGCATGGCACACAGTTAATGAGTTATTTGCAAAAGTACCCTGCTGATGATATTCAAATATGGCATAAAGAAAATGTTTTTCTAGGATGTCACGCACAGTGGATCACACCAGAATCTGTTGGTGAACAATTACCCTTTTATAATTACGAAAAGCAACTGGCAATTACAGCAGATGCTATTATTGATAATCGTAATGAGTTATTTGAAAAATTACAAGTGGATTATGTAGATAGAAAAAACATGACAGATAGTGAGTTGATTTTACTCTCTTATCAGAAATGGGGGGAAGCGGCGCCGAAGTATTTGGTAGGCGATTTTGCCTTTATGATTTGGGATGAGAAAAAACAAACCCTTTTTGGAGCCAGAGATTTTTCGGGAAGCCGAACCCTTTATTTTTATCGTGGTGAGGAAAAGTTTGCTTTTTGTACTATTATAAATCCGTTATTTACCCTACCATATATTGAGAAAAAACTGAATGAGCAGTGGCTTGCTGAATTTTTAGCTATACCTGTAAATTTCGAATCAGTAGATCCACAACTAACAGTTTATAAATATATAGAACAGGTGCCTCCATCACACACTATTTTGGTAAAGGGAGGCGAAGTGAAGTTTTCGCGATACTACACACCAATTGCTGGGAAAATGCTTAATTTAAAATCAAATGAAGAGTATGAAGAGGCGTTTCGAGAGGTGTATCAAAGTGCAGTGAAGGCGCGTTTACGAACACATCACCAAGTTGGAGCTCATTTGAGCGGAGGACTAGACTCTGGTTCTGTCGTTAGCTTTGCTGCAAAAGACTTACGTGCTGAAAATAAAAAATTACATACGTTTAGTTATGTCCCGGCAGAAGGATTTGTAGATTGGACACACAAAGGTAGGATAGCTGACGAAAGACCATTTATTCAATCGACTGTACAATATGTAGGAAATATACAGGATTATTATTTAGAATTACCGGAAAGAAGCCCATTATCGGAAATTGATGATTGGTTGGAAACAATGGAGATGCCGTATAAATTTTTTGAGAATACTTTTTGGTTGAGGGGAGTTTATGAAAAAGCATCTCAGCATGGCATAGGAGTACTCCTTAGTGGTCAAAGAGGTAATTGGACAGTATCATGGGGGCCAATTTTTGATTATCAAGTAATGTTGTTGAAGAAACTACATTGGATTCGGTTTTATCGTGAACTATATTTATATAGTAGAAATATAGGAGTGAAAAAATCACGTGTTTTTGAAGTGATAAGAAGAAAGGCATTTCCGTTTTGGTATCAGTTACTTTCTTCAGAGGAACAAGATATTTTTCCTATAATAATCAATCCGCAATTTGCAAAAAAAATGAAAGTTTTTGATAAGCTCAAAGAACAGGATATTGATATAACAGGTACCTCTAACACAAATGCATATGACATGAAAAGAGAACAATTTGAAAAAACATATTATTGGAGCATAAATGGAACGTATGAAACGAAATTATCGTTACGTTATGCTTTATGGGATCGTGATCCCACAAATGACTTACGGATTATTCAATTTTGTTTGTCAGTCCCAGAAGAACAGTATGTTCAAAATGGTTTGGATCGATCTCTTATTCGGAGAGCTACAAAAAATTTCCTTCCGGATAAAGTGCGATTAAATCAACGCGTTCGAGGTGTTCAGGGTGCAGATGGTGTTTACCGTATGGCTCCTTTTTGGAATGGATTTATTGAGGAAGTTCAAGAACTTAGTGTAGATCCAATAATCTCTGAATTTCTAAATGTAGAAGTAATTAAGAAAGCTATCTCAAAAATATGTAAAGAACCCCGGTCGGAGTATGCATTTGATTTAGATTTTAGAATTTTAATGCGTAGCTTAATCTTCTATCGATTTATAAAAAAAATAATATGAGAGGAGGTGATATGTATGAAAAAGGAATGGAAACAACCTGTATTAGAAGTACTTACTATTAATATGACTATGGCGGGGCCAGGACATAAAATTCCTGACGCAGTTCAACCTGATCCAGATGATCCGGTGAAGTATAGTTAAGTCATTAGAAAAATAAGGCTCTTATATAGCTTTATTATATAAGAGCTTTCAAATTTTATTGGCAATATGGAGTGAATAGGATGATCAATTCTATAGAGAACGTGTTATACAAAGCATTCGGGTTAAAAATAGTAAGTGAAATTCCATTACCTGAGTTGTCTCAGCTGAATAAAAAGAAAGCGATGGCAGATATTCAAATTGAAATAACTGATTTATCTGAACAATGGGGTAAATATGACGAATCGCAGCAAAAAACAATTGTAGTGGAAGATGAAGTAGTGATGTTTCATGTTCCTCAAACTGCAATATTTTCTATCCAAGCTGGCGAGAAAATTATTTTTTCACCTATGCCAGGGGCAGATGAAAATAAAATACGACTATATATTTTGGGAACTTGTATGGGAGCGATTTTAATGCAGCGCAAAATACTCCCGTTGCATGGAAGTGTAATTGCAATAGATGGGAAAGCGTATGCTCTAATTGGTGATTCAGGAGCAGGGAAATCAACTTTAGCTTCGGCTTTTTTGAGTAAAGGCTATCAGCTTTTAAGTGATGATGTAGTTGCTGTGTCTCTTTTAAATAAAAATACTGCAATAGTTTATCCGTCTTACGCGCAACAAAAGTTATGGCAAGAAAGTTTAAACGAGTTTGGCATGGAGATAGCGCAATATAGCCCTTTATTTGAAAGAGAGACGAAGTATGCTGTTCCTGTAAATTCTCAATTCTTTCCTGATCCATTACCTCTTGCTGGTGTAATTGAATTAGTAAGAACACAGGGAGAAGATATTGAGATAACTCGTATAGAAGGGCTCGCACGTCTGTATAAATTATACCGACATACCTTTAGGAGCTCTTTGATTTCTAAATTAGGATTGATGGAATGGCATTTTAAAACTTCAACTAATATTGCAAGTGGAATGGAAATGTTTCAAGTAAGTCGACCGACTTCAAGATTTACAGCTCATGAGCTTGTGGAAGTTATTTTAAATACTATACAGAAAGGAAGTATGGTTGATGGTTGTCCACTCAAGAAAAATATCGTTAAAACATAACGTTGTCCAAAGTAAAGGTAATATAGTAAGCGATATGGATGGAGAAAAAGTTATGTTAAATGTCCAGAAAGGAAATTACTATAACTTAGGTGAAATAGGCGGAGAAATATGGGAGCTTATTGAAAAGCCGATAATAATTAATCAGCTTGTTACTATGCTAGTATCCAACTATGATATTGAACGAAAAAATTGTGAAGAACAAGTTCTTTCCTTTTTAGAGTGTTTATTTCAAGAAGGCTTAATTCAAATAAAAGATCAATCTAATAGATAGATTCGTAATGTCAGGAGAACTGTTAGGAAGGGATTAATGAATATTGTGAAAAGGTTAAGAGTATTTTTAGCACTGAACATGGAAACAAAGCTTTTATTTTTAGAGGCTTTTATTTTTTTAGGATGGGCGCGTGTACTAAAAAGTATTACCTTTTCCAAAGTTGCACCTTCTTTAGGGGATTACATGAACGAAACATCAGTTGCTCAAATTCAGCAACAAGGAGATACACTAAAGAAGGTGTCTGAGGCTATTTCTATTATGAGTCGTTATACTTTTTGGGAAAGTCAGTGCCTTGTTAAAGCTATAGCTGGGATGAAAATGCTTGAAAAACGTCACATTGAGAGTACCCTTTATTTAGGAACTGCTAAGGATAATAATGGGGAATTAATTGCGCATGCATGGTTACGGAGCGGTTCTTTTTATGTTACTGGATCAGAAGGGATGGAGAAATTTACTGTCGTTGGATCATTTGCAAAGAGACTAAGTGAGGACACTATTAAAGGAGAATAAAATGGAGAAAGATTTTGGTCTTAATGTAGAGTTCATGTCTAAGGAATTGAAACTTCTTTTTGCAATTTTGAAGTTACAAGATAATGAAACGGTGCAAACTTACAATAATGAATGGTTTTTGAATATTGATTGGGATGTATTTCTTGAGCAAGCTGTGCATCATCGCGTCTATCCGGTGATATATCAAAAACTTAAAAAGTTGGATGAAGAACTAATTTCTTCACATATTGTACAAACCTTGAATAGAAAATATAAAAAAAATACATTTCAAATGCTTTATTTAAGTGCTGAAATGGAACGAATAAATAAACTATGTAGTGAAAATGAGATTCGGATGATTTTTCTAAAGGGGCCTGTACTATCTCAGGATTTATATGGAGATATTTCTTTAAGAACATCCTGTGATTTGGATGTTCTTATTCCGATGCAAAATTTAGAAAAAGTAGAAATGATACTTTTAGAGCAGGGGTATGTAAAAGATGATTATATTGAAACGATATTAAGTGATTGGAAATGGAGGCATCACCATGTAACATTTTTTCATCCAATAAAGCAGATCAAAATTGAAATTCATTGGAGGTTAAATCCCGGACCTGGTAAGGAGCCTGGGTTTGAAGAGCTTTGGAAGCGAAAGAGACAAAGTACTCTTACGAGTACTTCTGTTTATATGTTAGGGAAGGGAGATTTATTTTTATTTCTTGTATCTCATGGTGCTAGACATGGTTGGTCCAGATTACGTTGGTTAGTAGATATAAAAAAAATTGTCGATCAAGATCTTAATTGGAGTGAGATTCATAAATTAATGAGAAAATATCAAATGCTTCATTTAGGAGGACAAGCATTAATTTTAGCAGCTCAATTGCTAGGTGTACGGCTAGATGAAAAAATGATGCAATTAGTAGAGAAAAAACATTCAAAGCAGTTAGCTCAAGATGCGTTGTTTTATTTCAAGCAAATGATAAACTTGCATACAGATCCTGTACCTGAAGAAGTATTTAGTTATCATAGTCGACATTTATTTTCACTAATGTCTAATCGGCAAAAGGTTTTATATATTATGAGCCAACTATATCCTTATCCAATTGATGCAAAAACATTACCCTTACCAAAATTTCTTCATTTTTTATATTTTCCTTTACGTCCGTTTTTATGTCTTTGGAGGAAAACAAAGAAGCTTGCTTTGTTATAGGGGGAACATCGATGAATTATATTATATATTTTATGAAGAAATTATACTCTTCAGCGGGAAAAATACTGTATGTGAATTTATTTGGTATGGTTTTAATAAGTTTACTTGAAGGGATAGGTATTATTTTATTAATTCCTATGATAAGTATGACTGGAATAATGAATTTAGGTGAGGAGACTACTTTTATTGCATCTGTATATAGATTTTTGCAGGGTTTTCCCAAAATAACAAGTCTAGTTTCCATTTTGGGTATATATATACTAATAGTGTTAAGTCAAAATTTGCTACAAAGAAATATAACGCTTAGGGATGCGAGGACGCAACAAGTTTTTGTACGAGAATTAAGAATAGAAACATATAGTATGATATTAAAAGTAAAGTGGAGCTTTTTTTTAGAGAAAAGGAAAACAAATCTAATAAATATATTAACTACAGAATTAGCTCGTGTAAGTTATGGAGTTAATATAATTTCACAATTGTTAGCTGTTATTCTGTTTACGTTTATACAGGTAGCTATTGCATTTTTATTATCTCCCCAAATAACGATATTTGTTGTGATCTTTGGCTTATTATTCTTGGTAGCTTCTCGTGTTTTTATAAAAAAAGCACGAATACTAGGCGGTAAGACCTCAGAATTGGCAAAAGACTATCTTTCTGGTATAACAGATCATTTTAATGGAATTAAAGATATAAAGAGTAATAATTTGGAAGTTTCACGTATGAATTGGTTACAATCCGTAACAAAAAAGATGAGTAATGAGCAAATGGACTATATGAGAATAAGATCGAACTCTCAATTGTTTTATAAAGTTTCAATGGCTATATTAATTGCATTTTTTATATTATTATCAGTAAGTATGTTTCAAGCGCAACCCACCCAACTGCTATTAATCATTCTCATTTTTTCTAGACTGTGGCCAAGATTCATGACGATTCAATCAAATTTGGAACAACTGGCTGCAAGTATTCCTGCTTTTAAGTCATTATGGGAGTTGCAAGAGGAATGTAAGGAAGCGATTGAAATGCAGGATATACATCAACAAAAGTATATAAAGCCGATTTGTATTGAACAAGGTATTGAGTGTAAGGATGTTCACTTTCGTTATAATAAGCAAGAATCTTTATACGCACTTCAAAATATTAATGTGCAAATTCCAATAAATAGTATGACAGCCATTGTGGGGCATTCTGGTGCAGGAAAAAGTACATTAATTGATGTTTTAATGGGCTTGATCCAGCCAGAAAAAGGTCAAGTGTTAATAGATGGTACGCCTCTTACAACTGATAATTTATTGCCATTAAGACGGGCTATTAGCTATGTACCACAAGATTCCTTCTTGTTTAATGCAAGTATAAGAGAAAATTTATTGATGATTGAGCCACATGCAAGTGAAGAACAAATTTGGGATGCATTAGATTTTGCGGCCGCCGCTGAATTTGTACAAACGTTTCCAAATGGGCTTGATACACTGATTGGAGATCGTGGGGTGAGGCTTTCAGGTGGTGAACGTCAGCGACTTGTACTAGCTCGGGCTATTTTAAGAAAGCCGTCGATTTTAGTATTAGATGAAGCTACGAGTGCATTAGATACTGAAAATGAAGTGAAAATCCAATCAGCAATAGAAAGATTGAAAGGAACAATGACTATTGTTGTGATTGCACATCGTTTATCTACTATACGCAATGCAGATCAAGTCATTGTCTTAGGAAAAGGTGAAATTGTCCAAAAAGGTGAATTTAATCAATTGGCTAAAGAGAGAAAAGGTGTATTCCGAAGTTTGTTAGGATCACAAATGGAAGTTGGTTCTTAGAGGAGAAAGAGTGAATGAAGTTTTGTATTCATATAGTTCAAATCGAATAAAAGCCTGAGTAATGGTCAGTTATAATAGGACATTATTCGGGCTCTTATTTGTGCGGTTTCTAAATTTAGGGAGTAAATATAAATGAGTACTTTGCAATAAATAATACTAAGTGGTATATTGTGGATAAAACAGGTACCATGTATTGAACAGTACTGAAATGAGAAAGGGGGATTGTCCTTGAACGTTCAGTTTAAAAAAGGTGTGTTAGAACTGTGTGTTTTGGCACTTGTGAAACGTAAGGATTGCTACGGTTATGAACTTGTTCAGCAAATCTCAAATAAATTTTTAATATCGGAAGGGTCAGTGTATCCTTTATTACGTCGTTTAACGAAAGAAGGATATTTTCAAACGTATTTAAAAGAATCTACAGAGGGGCCACCTCGTAAATATTATCAACTAACTGAGCAAGGGGAGACGCAACTGAATTTGTTAGTAACGGAGTGGCGTGATTTTGCAAAAGGCGTACAAGAAATTATTGAAGGGGTGGAATGGGATGAGTAAAGAACAGTTCCTTAAAGAATTATCAAGTCATCTTAGAAAGTTACCAGACGAAGAGAGGAAAGATATTTTATTTGATTATGAAGAGCATTTTCAGTTTGGGATAGAAGAGGGGAAAACTGAATCGGAAATAATAAAGGGGCTTGGCTCTCCGAAAGTAATTGCAAAAGAATTACTTGTTTTATATCGTTTCGATGAAATGAAAAAAGACCCGTCAACTTCAAATGTGACAAGAGCTGTCATGGCAGCGATTGGACTTAGTTTGTTTAATTTTATTATTGTGTTAGGCCCGTTAGTTGCAATTATCGCTTTTATATTTTCTTTTTGGGTCGGTGGTATTGCTAGTGTAGTGACACCGTTTTTTGTTATGGGAAAAGTATTTATGGGTACTTTTATATGGTTGGATTTATTCGTTAGTATAACGTTTGTTGGGGTAGGTTTGTTGTTATGTATGATCGCTTATTATAGTACGAAGTGGTTTAAAAGGTTATGTGTACGTTATGTAATATGGAACTTCAAAATGATAAAAGGGGAGTAGATGATGAAAAAAATATTGTTAGTAGCAATCGCTTGTATCATTATTGGAGTAATAGGGATTTCACAAACATATGAAAAAGCGGTGCAAACTGCAGAAGAAGGAAACAAAGAAGATGTAATTAAAAACGAAACACTAAAAAATATAGAAGTTAAGTTAGATGCTGGGGATATTGTTGTCCAAAAATCTCCTGACTCTTCTTTTTATGTAAAGCAATCAGGAGATGCACGTAAACAAGAGATTCGTATTGCTGAAGATGGTGACATATTAAAAATCATTGGGGAAAGAGAAAAAGGTGCTTCATTTGATTTTTCCTTTTACGATTTTAGGTTTCAAACGTCTACATTGACTCTCCTTGTGCCTGAACGCTCTTACCAAGACGTAAAAGTAAATTCATCTGCTGGACAAATCGAAATGAGTGATGTGAAAAGTGGTCGTGTAAGTGCTAGAACACTCGCTGGAGAAATAGATTTGAAACATGTCACAGCTAAGAGTGTGGAGGGATCTTCAAAAGCTGGTGAGCTGAACTTTAAAAAAGTAATAGGGAAAGTAACAGCTAAAACGGCTAGTGGGGAAGTGCATATTATGGATCATGATCCTAAATATGATGTGGAGGCAAGTTCAACTGCTGGGGATGTAGATATTACTTTATTGGAAAAACCACAAGATGTAGTTGTAACTGGGCAAAGCGCTGCTGGAGACGTGATGATTTTTAATGAAGAAAATAAAAATATAACAATTGGAAATGGTAGTAAAAAGATTAGCGGTAAAACAACTGCTGGCGATGTGACAATTGAAATTCGTTCATAAGAAATAGAATGTATGAAAATCTATCAAAATACAAAAAAGAAGATAATCACCTATATAAATAAGGTGATTATCTTCTTTTTATTATTTTTTAATGTAAATCACGATATACACCAATTACTTTTCCGATAACTGACACTTGTTTTAAAATGATAGGCTCTAATGAAGAGTTTTCCGGTTGTAGACGGAAGTGGTCTTTTTCTTTATAAAAGCGTTTAACCGTTGCTTCGTTGTCTTCTGTTAAAGCCACTACAATTTCACCGTTGTATGCAGACTGTTGTTGGCGAACAACAACTAAGTCACCATCAAATATACCGGCGTCAATCATACTATCTCCAGAAATACGTAACATGAACACTTGATCTGCTCCAGCAACAATGCTAGCTGGAAGTGGGAAGTGATCTTCTACACTTTCAACTGCTGTAATCGGTAATCCAGCAGTAACTTTTCCGATGATAGGAACTTGAATAACAGATTGTGTTTCTGCATCCATTCGATCGTCACCTAAAATTTCAATTGCTCGTGGTTTTGTTGGATCGCGTCGAATATATCCTTTTTCTTCTAGTCGTGATAAATGTCCGTGCACTGTAGAACTAGAAGCGAGGCCGACTGCTTGACCGATTTCACGTACGGAAGGTGGATATCCTTTTTCTTGTACTTTTAGCTTAATAAAGTCGAGAATGTCTTGCTGGCGTTTCGTTAACTTTTCCATGTTTTCTAACACCTCGTTTTCTTTCATTTTTCTTATTAATAAGTATAACATGCGAAAAAACATTCTACAAACATAAGTTCGAACAAAAGGCGAATTTATGTTACACTGGAGGGAAATAATAGTGAGAAAGAGGGGTTCATAATGAATGCAATTATTTATGCGCGTGTGAGTACAACAAAAGAAGCACAAGAAACATCATTATTACGTCAAAAAGATGAATTATTGCATTTAGCTGAGCGCTATCAAATGAATGTTATTAAGGTGATTGAAGAGCAGGCTAGTGGCTATACAATTGAACGTGACGGCATATTAGAAGTGCTAGATACAATTCGAGACGAACAAATCGATGTGCTACTCATACAAGATGAAACGCGCCTTGGTAGGGGAAATGCAAAGATTGCATTAATGCACTGTTTACATAAAGAGGGAATAAAAGTATATACGCATACGCATAATGGAGAATTACAATTGTCGGATTCTGATTCGATGGTTTTAGATATTATTGGTATTGTTGAAGAGTATCAAAGAAAGATTCATAACTTGAAAATTAAACGTGGTATGCAACGCGCAGTAGAAAAAGGTTATCGCCCAGAAAATAATTTAAAGAATCGTCATTTAAGCGTAGGACGAGAGAAGAAAGAAGTGCCGATTGAGGAAATTGTACGTTTGCGCAAGAGTGAACTTACTTTCGAAGAAATTGCAGCAACGCTTCGCGGCTTTGGACATAATGTTTCAAAAGCGACTGTACATCGTAGATATGTAGAGTATACAAAGCAATTGCTTGATAAAGAAGAGTAACTATTGTATGATAATAATCAGTTTTGATTAGAAGGGGGATTCGAGATGCTTAGTCACGAACTCGTTGAACGCATTAACTTCTTAGCGAAAAAAGCAAAAGCTGAAGGTTTAACTGAAGAAGAACAACGTGAGCGTCAATCGCTACGTGAACAATATTTAAAAGGATTTCGTCAAAATATGTTAAACGAACTTAAAGGAATTAAAGTCGTTAATGAACAAGGTACTGATGTTACACCGGCGAAATTAAAAGCTTTAAAAAAGCAAGATAATGCAAAATTAAACTAAAAGATGGGCGAAGCCCATCTTTTTATTTATTACATTCGTTATTTAATAACTTTCCAGTTGTTATTAACTGTTGCTTCTATCTTTTTATTCTTCAATATATAGTTAGCGATAAGTTCAGACATATCTGTTGGTATGTCTTTTATTACTGGCTTATTTTGAAACATAAAGAAGTTCCCTCCGCCGCTTGCGCGATAATTATTCATAACGACGTCATATTCTTCCTTAATATTTAGAGGGGCGCCTTTATACTGTAAAGATTCTACTCTCTCGCCAATTGGTTTAGAAATGTTTAATACGTATGAAATTCCTTCCCACATATCGTAATTATAGTGTTGCGGTTTTGGTTCTATGTAGCTAGGGTTTACGATGATGGTTCCATCTCCTTTTAATGTGAAATAAGAAGCGGAGAGTTCGAGAGCATCTTTTATATCTGCTCCAGTTATTCTAATTACTTTTAATGTATTTGGATAAATATAATTAGAAACGATGTCACGCATTGTTACAAATTTCGGGAAACCTGGAGATGTATTATGGAATAAGCTTGTACAAGAAATGGAAACATTGGCAATATCCATCTGTATTTTATTTATGAATTCAATAAAAGGATGGTCTTGTAAACGAGTTTGCATAGCATCTGAAATTTGCATGTCCCCATAGATTAGTCCAATAGGTTGATCGAGCCAATTTTGTGTTTTCTCTTCATAATCAGTAACCAAGGAAAGAATATCTTGGTCCGCAACAATTCCTTGCACGGGCAATAATTGTGAATAACTCTCTTTTTTTACCCATTTTTGTTCTGTTTTTTCGAATGTTACTGTTACTTTTCCAACGAAGTGTCCATTGCATCCGGTTTGTAAAACTGTTACATCATTTATTACGGTGTGAGCAATTTCCCGGTGTTGGTGGCCTGTTAGCAAAATATCTATACCTTCAATTTCATGGCACATTGCATATCCTTGGTTTTCACCTGTTAAAACTTCAGTCGGTACCCCGGTTTGTAAATCGCGTTCAAATCCCCCGTGATACGCTACGACTAGTAAATCTGGTTTCTCGTGTTCGCGAATGTAAGAAACCCACTTTTTTGCTGTTTCTAATGCATCTTCAAATTGTAAATCTTTAATGTGGTGGGGTTGTTCCCAATTGGGAATGTAATGCGTTGTCACCCCTAAAATAGCAATTTTTATATTCGCTTCAATATGTTTTATTATATATGGTTTCCCGAAATTAGATTCTTTTCTGTTTTTGTCTAAAATATTTGCTGATAGATACGGGAAGTTTGCAGTAGAAATAGCATTGTTTAATACATCCATTCCATAATTAAATTCATGATTCCCAATAACTGCAGCATCATAACGTAAATAGTTCGCTAATAAAGACATTGGATTTTTCTTATCTTTTTCGTATGTAGCGTAGTGATAAGTAAAGGGTGTTCCTTGTATGAAGTCACCGTTATCAATTAAAAGAACGTTTGTATTTTCGGACCGTTCTTTTTTTATAAGAGTAGAAATTTTAGCTAAACCAATTTCCGCTTGAGAGTTATCTTGGTAGTGAATTGGATAAACAGTACCATGTATATCACTTGTTAATAAGATGTTTAAAGTTACAATTTGATTTTGATTCAATATCATTCACCTTTTCTATTGTTATCTACCAATTAAGCATATCAAATATATGAAGAGAATTTTAATGTGAGTGTATAGAATGTGTAAAGATTCTGTAAATAATCAATTATTTGTAAAAATATGTGATATATTTCTTCATGTTTACGAAAGGCTATTTTATAACAATGAAAAATGGAGGCATTAACATGTTGAAAAAAGTTTTTGCAATGAGCACAACAGTTGTACTAGCAGCGGGATTATTAAGTGGCTGTGGAACGAAGGAATCAAGCGCAAGTAAAAATGAAGATACGAAAAAAGGGTATGTACCGAAGACTTTAAATGTTCAATTTGTTCCTTCTCAAAATGCAGATACGTTAGAGGCGAAGGCAAAACCATTGGAAAAGCTATTAAGTGATAAGTTAAATATTCCAGTAAAAGTTAGTATTTCAACGAATTACAATACAATTGTAGAAGCGATGGCATCTAAGCAAGTAGATGTAGGATTTTTACCCCCAACAGCGTACGTGCTAGCGCATGAGAAAAAGGCTGCAAACGTAATTTTACAAGCACAACGTTTTGGAGTAGATGATGAAACGGGAGCTCCTACAAAGGATTTAGTAGACTTTTATAAATCTGAATTTGTTGTTAAGAAAGATTCAAATATTAATAGTGTAAAAGATTTAAAAGGCAAAAAAATTGGTTATCAAGATGTAACGTCATCAGCGGGATATGTGTGGCCTGCGGCTGTACTATTAAAAGAGGGTGTTGACCCGTTAAAAGATGTGAAACCTGTTACATTAAAAGGTCACGATCAGTCTCTTATTGCTCTTTTAAATGGTGATGTAGATGCAGCTGTTGTATTTCAAGATGCACGTAATATTGTGAAAAAAGATTATCCGAATATATTTGATCAAACGAAAATAGTGAAATTTACAGAGAAAATTCCAAACGATACAATTTCGGTACGCTCTGATTTAGATGCAGAGTGGAGTAAAAAATTACAAGATGCTTTCATTGAAATTGGAAAAAATGAAGAAGGTCACAAAATTATTAAAGAAGTATACTCGCATGAAGGGTATGTTAAATCTGATGATAGTAAATTTGATATCGTTCGTGAATATGGAAAGAAAGTAAAAACACAATAATACATATGGAAATGGTGACTAACTGGAAGGTGTGTAATTTCGGTTAGTTTGCCGTTTTTAGGTTATTGATAATATATTGAAGGTAGGTAAGATGAGTGATAGAGTTTCGAAATGTCTTTAAAGTGTATCCGAATGGTACAAAAGGATTGAATAATATAAACTTAAAAATTCAAAAAGGTGAGTTTGTTGTAATGGTAGGGCTGTCCGGAGCTGGAAAGTCTACACTTCTAAGATCGGTAAATCGCCTTCATGAGATTACAGAAGGCGAAATCATGATTGAAGGTGAGTCTATTACTGCTGCGAAAGGAAAAGAATTACGCCGCATGCGCCGGGATATTGGTATGATTTTTCAAAGTTTTAATCTTGTAAAGCGATCAACGGTATTGAAGAATGTATTAGCTGGGCGTGTTGGGTATCATTCGACATTGCGTACAACGTTAGGTCTATTTCCAAAAGAAGATTTGGAGCTTGCCTTTCAATCGTTAAAAAGGGTAAATATTTTAGAAAAAGCATATACGCGGGCTGATGAATTATCAGGAGGACAACAGCAACGTGTATCGATTGCTAGAGCATTGGCGCAAGAAGCAAAAATCATATTGGCAGATGAACCTGTTGCGTCGTTAGATCCGCTAACAACAAAGCAAGTATTAGATGATTTGAAAAAAATTAATGAAGATTTTGGAATTACAACAATTGTAAACTTACATTCTATTGATTTAGCTAGGCAATATGCGACACGCATTATTGGATTACATGCAGGAGAAATTGTTTTTGACGGTTTAGTAGAAGAGGCAACGGATGAAAAATTTGCTGAAATTTATGGTGATGTAGCGCAGAAAAGTGAATTATTAGAGGTGGCAGCTAAATGAATGACGTGACGATATATTCGAAATCGATACCGAAGCCGCCGAGCAAGTTGAAACATATGTTAACGGTTATCCTAATTATTTTACTGTTGTGGGGAAGTAGTGTACAGGTCGACGCATCATTTTCAAAACTAGTAGTTGGTTTTCCTAATATGATGGATTTGTTAAAAGAGATGGTGCCACCAGATTGGAGTTATTTTCAAGTTATTACAACAGCGATGTTAGATACAATACGTATGGCGATTATTGGGACGACTTTAGGAGCGATTTTAGCTATTCCACTGGCGCTGTTTGCGGCAAATAATGTGTTTACTAGTACATTTTTGTACAGTCCAGCTCGATTAATTTTAAATTTTATTCGAACGATACCAGATTTATTATTAGCGGCAATTTTCGTAGCTATTTTTGGAATAGGACCACTTCCAGGTATTTTGGCTCTTACTTTTTTCTCAATTGGGCTCGTGGCGAAATTGTTGTATGAGTCAATTGAATCAATTGATCCAGGTCCATTGGAAGCGATGACAGCAGTAGGAGCAAATAAGGTGCAGTGGATTGTTTATGGGGTAATTCCGCAAGTGAAAGCGCATTTTGTCTCCTATGTACTTTATACATTTGAGGTGAATGTACGTGCAGCAGCTGTTTTAGGGTTAGTAGGAGCAGGTGGCATTGGATTGTATTATGATCGTACACTTGGATTTTTACAATATCAACAAACTGCATCTATCATTATTTATACCCTTATTGTTGTATTGTTAATTGATTATGTAAGTACATTGTTGCGGGAGAAATTATAATGAGTAAAACGACGATAATCGTATCAAAACCGAAAAAACCGAGTGTGTATCGCTGGTTTATTTTTATAGCACTTATATTTGTTTATGTATGGGCTTTTTCAGGAGTACCACTAGAGGGAATAAAGGATACGGCAGGAGAAATTACAAAAGCAATTATGACAGGGGTATTGAATCCAGATTGGTCGTATGTATCTTTACCAGATGGTGAAGATTTACTACATGGTTTAATTGATACGTTGGCAATTGCGATATTAGGTACATTTATTTCTGCCTTTTTATCTGTTCCATTCGCTTTTTGGGCAGCAACCAATATGAGCAGTGGAAAATTAACTTCAGGAACTGGGAAATTTGTACTTAGTTTTGTTCGTACATTTCCTGAATTAGTTATGGCTCTATTATTTATAAAAGCTGTTGGACCGGGCTCTTTTGCCGGAGTTCTAGCTTTAGGGTTACACTCTATCGGAATGTTAGGGAAACTATATTCAGAAGGAATTGAAAATATAGATAAGGGACCGACGGAAGCGTTAATAGCAACAGGCGCGAATCGCTTTCAAATACTGTGGTATGCAGTATTGCCACAAGTATTACCGGATTTTCTATCGTATACGTTATACAGGTTCGAAATTAATGTACGATCCGCTGCCATTTTAGGTGTTATTGGAGCAGGGGGGATTGGCACGCCTCTAATTTTTGCACTGAGTTCACGCAATTGGTCTCGTGTGGGGATTATTTTATTGGGCATTATTTTAATGGTAATTATTATTGATTTTATTTCAAGTTCGATTCGGAAGAAAATTGTATAATTTATTTTAGAAGCACCTATAAAAGGTGCTTTTTATATAATAAGAATAATGAATGTGGGCAATAGGGGGGGATTTTGGCTTTACAACACGAGTTCGTATTTATATCAAATGAAAAAAGATTAGATTTTAAAGGTGTAGATTGGATTGAATTTTGTTTTTTATATAAAGAAGAGGCAACGATAGATGAGTGTATTGTATTAAGTGATGACCTAATCGTATATCTATTAGATTTTATCCAATGGATTCCGGTCTATTATCCAGCGAAAAGAGCAGAAGGGTTTGGAATTCATTATTATGGTATTACAAAAATTGAACAGCAAGGGCAGTGATAGCAGAACAGTTATTTTGTTCGCTAGTTAGCATGTTTTCTTTAGCGCCAGAAACAATCGAACTGACAGGACAGTTTCAATGGGAAAATGATAATAATACTGATGGAGAATATGAAAGATATGTATTTGATCGAGATAAATTATGCCAAGATTTACAGTCGTTTATTCATTTGCTTCGGAGAGTGAAAAAGGGGGAAGGATATATTTTGCATTATGGAATTTGAAATTGATGAATAAATATACAGATAATTCCCTTTCTTTTTAAAATAAAAATAATGAAAAAGTATGTCATATTGAATGCCCATACATTCCCGAAATCATTGGTTTTTTTATAAAAAATCAAAAAAACATCAACATATTTGTCGATACATGTTGTATAATCTTGCGTGGGAAGCTATCATATAAATGTATAAAACGTTTACTAATATAAGCGAAGGGAAGAATAGCATGTCACATTCAATCGAACAACTTTCTATCAACACGATTCGCACATTATCCATCGATGCGATTGAAAAAGCAAACTCTGGTCACCCAGGAATGCCAATGGGTGCAGCACCAATGGCTTATACATTATGGACTCAATTTATGAAACACAATCCAAATAACCCAACGTGGTTTAACCGTGATCGTTTCGTATTATCTGCAGGTCATGGTTCAATGTTATTATACAGCCTACTTCACCTATCTGGTTATGATGTAACAATGGATGACTTAAAGAACTTCCGTCAATGGGGAAGCAAAACTCCAGGACATCCTGAGTACGGTCATACAGCTGGTGTAGACGCAACTACTGGTCCACTTGGACAAGGTATTGCAACTGCTGTAGGTATGGCAATGGCTGAAAGACATTTAGCTGCTAAATATAACCGTGATGCGTATAATGTAGTAGATCATTATACATACGCTATTTGTGGTGATGGAGATTTAATGGAAGGCGTTTCTGCTGAAGCATCTTCATTAGCTGCTCATTTACAATTAGGTCGTCTTGTTGTGCTTTACGATTCAAACGATATTTCATTAGATGGCGATTTAAATCGTTCATTCTCTGAAAGTGTAGAAGATCGTTACAAAGCATACGGATGGCAAGTAATCCGTGTTGAGGATGGAAACGATATTGAAGCTATCGCGAAAGCAATCGAAGAAGCGAAAGCTGACGAAAAACGCCCAACGCTAATTGAAGTAAGAACGACAATTGGTTTCGGTTCTCCAAACAAATCAGGAAAATCAGCTTCACATGGTTCTCCACTTGGTGTAGAAGAAACAAAGTTAACGAAAGAAGCATACGCTTGGACTGCTGAGAAAGACTTCCATGTAGCAGAAGAAGTATATGACAACTTCCGTAAAACAGTACAAGATGTTGGTGAAACTGCGCAAGCTGAGTGGAACACTATGCTAGGTGAATATGCACAAGCATACCCAGAATTAGCAAACGAACTGCAAGCGGCAATGAACGGTCTTCTTCCAGAAGGTTGGGAGCAAAACTTACCAACTTATGAATTAGGATCAAAAGCAGCAACTCGTAATTCTTCAGGTGCTGTAATTAATGCAATTGCAGAGTCTGTACCATCATTCTTCGGTGGATCTGCTGACCTTGCTGGTTCTAACAAAACATACATGAATAACGAAAAAGACTTTACAAGAGATGATTACAGCGGTAAAAACATTTGGTACGGTGTACGTGAGTTCGCAATGGGTGCAGCAATGAACGGTATTGCACTACATGGCGGTTTAAAAACTTACGGTGGTACGTTCTTCGTATTCTCTGACTACTTACGTCCAGCAATTCGTCTTGCAGCATTAATGCAATTGCCAGTAACGTATGTATTCACACACGACAGTATCGCTGTTGGTGAAGATGGTCCAACACATGAACCAATCGAGCAATTAGCAGCGCTACGTGCAATGCCAAATGTATCTGTTATTCGTCCAGCTGATGGTAACGAATCTGTTGCAGCTTGGAGATTAGCTCTAGAATCTACAAATAAACCAACTGCTTTAGTATTAACTCGTCAAGACCTTCCAACATTAGAAGGCGCAAAAGACGATACGTATGAAAAAGTAGCAAAAGGTGCATATGTAGTTTCTACAAGCAAGAAAGAAACAGCTGATGTAATCTTACTTGCAACTGGATCTGAAGTAAGTCTAGCTATTGAAGCACAAAAAGCTCTAGCAGTAGACGGCATTGACGCAGCTGTTGTCAGCATGCCATCTATGGATCGTTTTGAAGCTCAAACTGCTGAGTACAAAGAATCTGTATTACCAAAAGCAGTAACAAAACGTTTCGCAATTGAAATGGGTGCTACATTCGGATGGCACCGTTACGTAGGTCTTGAAGGAGATGTGTTAGGTATCGATACATTCGGTGCTTCTGCTCCTGGTGAGAAGATTATGGAAGAGTATGGATTTACTGTAGAGAACGTTGTTCGTAAAGTAAAAGAAATGCTTTAATGATTTTAGAAAAATCTCTCCGGCATGGAGAGATTTTTCTATGTAAATGAGTTTTTTCGACAGAAAAAGTTTTTTATCTCTCCGTAGTCAGACAATCATTGCAAAATTTCTTCTATATAATGAAGAGAAAAGGTTGTCCAGATTGGGAGGTAAAAGATGAAAACGTATGAATTGTATTTAATTCAAGAGGATATTGCGAAAGCTTACTTTGGTCGTGAATATTTGTTTTTTGATTTATTTGCTCGATTTTCAGAATCTGGGTCCCTTTCGGAGAAAAAAGTGTTATATAAACAGATGATGTATATAACGATGCCATTACAAGTAATGAAAATTCACCATAAATTAGAACAAGCTTTGCGCGTTCTTGGTAAATATGATCGAACACATCATACACATACACTTTATACTGGAGCGGAATATGGCGAAATAATGGTGAAACCACACTATATTCTCATGAATACCTCTGGAAATGTCTCTATGGAAACGACTTTCTTTGAGGTGTTGAGAAAGTGTGAATTAACATTCTTAGCTATGGATTATGAAAATACAAAGTACGGATGGCTGAATCCTCTAAAACAAGTACGAACATATGTGTAAAAAATGTCGAATTGTATCTTGTCTTATTGAAAAGGTTTTAGTACACTGTAAGGTAGACAACATGAAGGAGGAAAATATATGCCAATTTGGTTAGGTATTCTAGTGGGCGTAGTAGCACTAGTAGCAGGCGTGGCGTTAGGATTTTTCATTGCCCGCAAATACATGATGAATTACTTACAAAAAAATCCACCAATTAACGAACAAATGTTAAAAATGATGATGATGCAAATGGGACAAAAACCTTCCCAAAAGAAAATCAATCAAATGATGAGCGCGATGAACAAGCAACAAATGAAATAAGCGCATGGCTAATCCTTAGAGCCACAAGCGTTTCATCGCTCTGATATAAGCATTAATTTCGTGTGAATGAATAAACTCAATGTATTGATTGGTTTATCTTTCTCTGAAATTTTTACGAAATTTGCTTTATTTTTCTTAAAAACCACTTTTTCTGTTGGAATATCAACCAATGGGAAAGGTGGTTTTTTTGTTTGGAATTAGAAGATGTAATTGAAGAGTATTTGTATCACTGTCTGGCAAAAGGGTTCACTTCAAAAACAATGAAGAATAAACGCCAAGAAATGAAGCAATTAAAAAGGTTTCTAATGGATGAGAAGGGGATAAGCGAGTTAGAAGCCGTCAATACACTACATTTAAAGCAATACGTTAGAACGAAATATAAAGACGGTTTACAGCCACAATCAATAGTGTCTATGTTTAAAATGGTTCGTGCTTTCTTTAGTTGGTGTCAGAAAGAGGAATACCTTAAAGAAAATATTGCAAAAAAGGTGGAATTGCCGAAAGTTCCTAAAAATTTACTAAAGGGATTTACCATTCAAGAGGTATCTGCAATGATAGACGCATTTAGTTATAAAAACTACATTGAAGCAAGAAATAAGGCAATAGTAGCCATGTTAAGCGATTGTGGGTTGCGAGCGATGGAGATTAGAGGGTTATTGACTCAAAACGTAAAAGAAACAACGATTTTAGTTAATGGTAAGGGGAATAAGGAGCGTATTATGTTCATCTCTCCACCGTTAAAAAAGATTCTAATTCGATATGAGCGATTAAGAAAGCAGTATCTCAAAGATAAAATTGTTAAGACAGATAATTATTTTTTGTCTTATACAGCCGACCCATTATCACATATGGGGATTTATAACGTAATTAAAGAAGCAGGAAAAAGAGTAGAAGTTGAAGAGGTAAGATGTAGTCCACATACATTTCGTCATTTCTTCGCTGTTCAGTGTATTTTAAATGGAATTGATATCTTCACATTATCAAAATTACTAGGTCATTCTGATGTATCGACCACACAGCGTTATTTACAGTCATTAGAGGATTTTGAACTTATTAAGAAGGCGATGCCATCTAGTCCATTAATGAATATTGGGAGGTCTTCATAATATCTTTCTCGTCACTGACATTGAAACAGAAAGCGTCATTGTTTCAATAGTTGTTTAATTGTCAACGAAAAAAGAAGTAGAGTGCTACCAACACTCTACTTCTCACGTTAGTTTCATTCGCATTAAAACTAAATAGGAAAAATCCTACACCTTCATTTTATCGAAAAAAATTTGATGATGCAAGGGCTATTAAGTATTGTCTTTTTTATGAAGTGTACGGTAATTTTCAAACGTGGGAATGACCTAACACCACGCTAAACACTTGAACAGGTTCGCTAAGCCAATGTCATAAAATTAAGCGTATACTCTCAAAAGCGTTTCCTTGTTTACGCTGAGTATAGTCTAGGAGAGAACGTCCATAAACGGTTTGGTAAAGGTTGCTTGGTGTACTACGGTGCAGGTAGCAACGAATAAGAAAGATAATATTAGGTTACGAATAATTAAGGATATGTCAGTAGTACAATTCCTTCCCTAAATCTTTCGGCATGTTGGACAAGCATGGCATGTTAAAAGTTCGTTGTAGGTGAAAATCTAACGTTCAAACAAGGTGTTACTATGCGGAAACCTTAACCCGATATACAATGTTGGAGTGACAATGAACGTCTGCTTTATATCGCTTTAACTTTTTCATTTTTGCGATATAAGGTAGTCATTCTCTGCCCTAGCCGTTGTCCTTTCCACTCAACCAATGTTGAAGGACGGACACCGAAAGTCAATAGAAAAATGTGTAGGTGCTCAAAAGTTAAAATCACGAAAAGATTAAAAAGTCAAGAATTATATAACACATTTTTTGACAAGTGTAACAAAAAATGTTATACTTTAGTTAAGGGTTTGGGAGAACCTATGTATAGATATAAGGGGAATGAAGTATGAGAGAATTAATTAAAAAGTATCAAGAAACTGGACAAGATAGAGAAATTTTACAAGTGTTATTGGATTATGTGGATGAAGATTTAACAACATTGAAATACAATGATAATGCACCAGAAGTAAAAGATGGTTTAAAATATGTGGCTTATCGTATTAGAGCATTTATGATGAAAAGTTGTTTTGCCAGAAGAAATGCTAGGAATTTAACTGAAAGAAGTAATCAAGTAGATGATTTTGAAGGGTTACATGAATTTCTAGATTACTTATATGAGGTAGATTGGATTAAGTTAGATTGGAGAGCGTTGCGTAATTATGATTTTTCTTCAATTTACGTTAATGAAAGCGAAGTAAGAGATTGTTTAGGTGCTACACAATATGATTTCTTTAACCTTTTAAAGAAATTTGAAGGATTGGGGCAAAGTAGCGATGAGTTTAAAATAGATTTTAAACAAACTAAAGATAATTTATTACCATTGTTTGAAGAAGCATTTCTTTACGCAATTAAGAAAGTGGATTGTGAGAGGGAAACAAAAGAAATGGTTAAATATATAAACAAAGCAATGTTAACGAAATTCATTGAATTACAAATGAAGAGAGATAATGTTAAGCGTATCCGTAAAGGAAATAAATCTACATATGTAAAAGCAGAAACAAATGCAGAAGAAACAGATATTTGGATGATGATGTTTGGTAAGACATTGAAGCACATTGGAGGATTAGAAGCATTTAGTTTATGGCTTACTCCAAACCAAACTAAATTTGTGCAAGACGTTTACAATATCATTGAAAAAGATTTAAAAGAAAATAACACAGGTGCTTTCAGATGGAAAGAAGACGGTACACCTGTTTTGAAGAAACGTCATTTAGCAAAGCAAATGGAAGTCATGACAAATCAAAAAATAACTGAGACAAACTTCAAACAAACTCTTAAACGTTGTGAAAAGAAAATCTTTGATAACTGGAAAGAAGTAATTTCAAATAGATTCTAAACCACTCATTTTAACTGTATGAGTGTTTTTTTATCTCTTCTAATAAAAAGTCACCTCAAACACTAAAAAATCCACCTAATAACTTTAACGATTTCATATAACAAATTAAAACGTTACACTTTTCCATATATTTATTTTATGTATGAAGGCGCTAATTTAATAATATTTTTTGCTTTCGAATTGAAAATTTTAATTATGCAACCCCTTTGCATAATCAATTCCCCTTAAAGGGATTACCTTGAAATTAGTTACAACGGACTGCTAACCGTTGTAACCTGCTAGGATTTTATCTTAGTGATAGCCAACTGGTGGAAACGGTACGACTGTACTGTTTCCTATTTTTATTGAATTAAAAGGAAGTGTTAAATAAAAATGGACGAAATCTATAATCAAGAACAGGTACAAGATGTTGAGGAAATTGAATTTAAAGACACTCAACAAAATGAAGAAATAGTTGAAGAAAAAACTTATTCACAAGAAGAAGTAGATTTACTATATAACCAGATTGAAGAGTTGTCACAATACAAACCAAAGGAACTAACAGAAGATGAAACTAAAATTCAACAAAAGTTAGAATCTATTTGGAAGAGAGAGGTTGCACAAACCTTAAAAGAAGAAGGCATTGAAGTTTTCGCTGACTTCATTAACGTTTCTGTCGATGATACAGAAGCATTAAATAATCAAATTACAAGATTAAAGGAAATCATTGGTCAACTAGAGTTGGCGAATGGATATAAACCGACCAATCATAAACAGGTGGATGGTTATAGCATTGCTAAGAAAAACAAAGACACTAAATCTATGATTAGTCAAAAATTAAATTTTTAATATAAGAAAGAGGAAAAAAGAATGTTAGATTCTAAAAAATTAACTACACAGGAAAATATTCATCTTACCGATGAAATCGCTTTAGTATCACCTATCGCTACTCCTTTCATGGCTTTACTTTTAAGCAAAGGGTTATATGTTGACTCGAAAGGTAAATTTCACACATGGAGAGAAAAAACTCTTGATGGTACTGCTGACATTTCAGTTGATGAAGGCATTGACGCAACTCAATTCGTACAATCTGGACGTGCAGAACTAAATAACGTTATGGAAATCTTCTACAAAGCAACTTCTGTATCTGGTACAGCACAGGCAACAGGTGCTGTTGGCGACTTATTCGCACAAGAAATCAATGACCGCTTAATTGAACTTGCTATTGGTATGGAGAAAAAACTAATTAATGGTGTTAAGAACGATGGTGCTAGCGGTAAACGTCAAATGGATGGTATTTTAAAATTTGTTGACGCAGATAACGTTGTAAACGGTGCTACTAAAGATGTATTAACTGAGAAAGAAATTAAGGAACTTGTTAAGAAATTATGGACAGCAGGAAATGAAAATGGTGAATTTTATGCATTAGTTGGTGCTGACTTAAAAGACCAAATTGACGAACTATACAAAGACCGTTATTCTTACCAACATGTGACTACTGACTTCGGTATTGTTGTAAATTCTGTAGAAACTTCTTACGGAAAAGTTAACTTTATCCTAGACCGTTATATGCCAGCAGATAAAATTGTTGCATTTGATGTAAATGCTCTTAAAGTTGCTTTCTTACGTCAACCACAATTTGAACAACTAGGTAAAACTGGTGACAATGTTAAAGGTCAGGTAGTGGCAGAATGCTCACTTGAGGTTGGAAGTAAAAAAGCAGTCGCAGTTTATAACCTTAAACAAGCGTAATAATGTAACAAACAATGAATAGGTAGAGGGGTTAACCCTCTCCTATATTATTTTGATAATCGTTTAAAATTTTAAATAGGAGGTAATCAAAGTGAACATTAAGGATGAATATGTGTTAAAGCGCAGAAAAAAGAAAATTCGTTTGCGACAATTAGCCGAACATATTGGATGTTCACAATCATTAATCAGTCAATATGAGACAGGTAATTGTGAAATGGATAGAGTTAAAATTGATAAGTACAAAGAATTTATAGATAACTTTTAAAAAAACACTTGACAATTCAGTTTTATGTAATACATAAATTTGAAATGTGTAACAAAAAATGTTATACTATATACAGGATGAGGAATCATCCAAATAAATTAAAAAAGATAAGTTAAAGGAGTGAAATATGTGGAAGTAGTAGAAACTTAACTCTTTTACTCAATCAGCACGTGAGTAAAAGGGAATAAGGGAATAATACATAACATTTATAAAATTTAATAATAAAATAAAAAGATAAAAATATGGTTTTATCAAACGTTGAAAACATAAATTAGTGCAAAAGTTTTAAGAGTGAAAGTTACACTTTCGCTAATTTATGAAGCAAGGTTTTAAAAATAAATTTCCTCAATGGGTATTTGAGGAAGCAGATTTTACAGTATGTATGAGCGATGATATTGATAGTTTAGTTGGTGCAACAATCCTCAAACAAGTTAAAGATTGGGAAGTGGAACATTTCTACGATTTCAACAATCTTTACTCCACAAATAAAAAAGACAAACGCAAAGCAGTCGGTGTTGATATTGCCCTTGTAAATGGCATGACATACGACAATCACGTAACAATGCTCTCCAACAAAAGTAAACCAAACATAATGAGTGCAAATCCAAACATAATTGAAAGAGTTTCAAGAGATAACTACACAGACAAATATGCAATGAGTACAGCATTGCTACTATACGCATTATATGATATTCCATTGCCTTCAACAGAAGATGGAAAACTAATGCTCATGGCAATTGATTCTAGTTACTTAGGATACTACGATTACAAAGGTAGATTTAGAGAAACCCAATGCAATTGGCTAGAAAAAATGGGCATGGAAGAAATAATTCGTCTTCAAGAAAGACATACATTAATGGACTTTGAAGAAGTACAAAGAAGATATAATTCTTCTAAAAAAATACTCTTAAATGACAGCGGTTTCTGGGAAACGAAAATGGATTTAGAGGGTATTAGTAAATTGTTGGAATTGGATATTATCCTTCCAAATAAACAATTCGAAATTAGAAAAGAATTTACTCGTAATATATACGATTTAAAAAATGGATGTACATATGATAACCAACTTGTTAATTCTCATTACAATCCATTTTCGTATGCTCTTACGAGTAAGAAGAAGTTAAATATGACGTTGATGTAATCAACGGCTAAATCCAAGAGAGGAAGATATATGGACATGAATAAATATTTTTTCTGTTACAGCACGAATTTACACGACTTTTTAAGGTTTGAGAAGGAATTAAGATTTATTTGTACAGCAATTCATGATAAGACAAATAAGCGTTTTTGGTTGTTTGAAAGAACAGAAGAATTGGTAACAGCGTTAGTAGAATATCGTATCAATGGAGAAGAAAACAAATACATAAAAGGGTAATACTATATCAATTATTTTAAATTAAGGGGAAATTTAAATGAAAATGACAACGGATAATTATATCCAAATTCCAAACGTGGCGTTTGGGTTTGGTACAGAGTACAAATTAAATAACGATGAGTTAAAGGTGTTTGCTTATCTTCAATTTATGAAAAATGTTGGCACAATGAATATCAGAACACATGTGACAATCATTGTAGAGGATTTGGAATGGGCAACTTCAAAAGCAAGTCGAGACAATGCAAGGGCAGGAAAAGCATTGGAAGGTTTAAGAGATAAAGGTTATATAACTTTATCTTTCAACGGTGATGTAAAAAAGAATGCACTAGCAATTGAAATAAACGATGAAATGAAGAAAGAGACAGCAGAGAGGAAAGTTGATTGGAAACAGAATCCATTCAAATTCAAAGGTTTTACGCCAATTAAATCAAGTGAATACAATTTAGCAGGAGGAAATAATTATAACCTAACAGTTATGGCTTACCATAATTGGAGAAATAACGCACAATTCGAATATGCTATTTGCGACAAAGAATGGTGTGAAGTGCTGGAACTAGGCATGACACGAACAAGGGAAATTATTAACGATTGTGCATTTTTAACAAAGGTTTCTGGTAAAAGATATCAAGATGAAACTGGACAATGGAAGCAAGAAACAAACCAATATGTAAAAAGTACGTCTATTAAGACGAATTTAAAAGAAACTGAAACAACAAATAAAAACTTATCCTTCCTTGAAAGAGAGAAAGAAAAGGTAACCGACTTATTGGTTAAATTTGATGATGTTGTTTTTAGAGAAATCTTTGACAAAAAAGTCAAATTTGATTGGAAAGGTTACAGAGCATGGACAGAAACTAAATGTGACATTGTAAAACAAGCAGGTGCTAAGAAATTCGAAATTCTTGAAAAAGCAGGTCAAGGTTGGGTTAGAGAGAAACTTGAAACAGAATATCAAGATTATCTATCTAATCAAAAACAAGTAGAAGCACATTTTAAGCGTATGGAAGCACAGATGGGACAAGAAGATTGTGTTGACATGGAAGAATGGCAAAAACAGCAAGCGAAGAGGCGTGCAGAGAAAAAAGCGAAGGAACCAAAATGGGATTTCTTTGATGAATGTATGTAAGAAAGAGGTTTAAGTAAAATGACATTAAAGGAAGCATTAAAGAAAGTTACAAAAGAGAATCGTATGTATTTTAATTATAAATTCCCAGATACACGATTCAATCAAACTATTCAGCCAAAAAATGAAGAAGAATTTCTTATTTCAGTTGGCAGAAAAACTATGAATGGTTTTACAAATTGGGAAAAGACACCAGAGTATGCAAATTTGGTGGCACTGTATTTACAATCTAAAATGATTGATGATATACATACTATTTACAAGGTTGTGAGAGAAAAAGCATTAACAGGTGATGAAAAGCAAGTTAAATTGCTATTAACTCTTAATAAAGAAATCAACAGTATTATTAAAGCAGGGGCAGAATTATCTAAAGTAGATGAAGAACCAGAAGACGATGGGCTGATTGTATAATGGCAAGAAAACCTACTACAGCAGAAAAACTAAAATTAATTAACAATGACCCTGTTTTGTGGCTTAAAAATTTCGTCAAAATCACGACTAATACAGGGGATTACATACCTTTTGTGGTTAATGACCAACAAAAGAAATTCATTAATGAAATGGGACGTTTTAATGTAATTGCAAAGGCAAGGCAAATTGGTTTTAGTACAATGTCATTGGCTTTGTGTTTATGGATGGCAATGAACAGACCACGAACAAATTATATGATAGTTTCCTATAAACAGGAATCATCAACATCATTATTTGACAAATTAAAAATGATGTACGATGACCTTCCACATGACAAATTTAAGTTTCCAAAAGATACACAAAACAACCGTAACCAATTGAAATTTGATAATGGTTCATCTATTACGCTTGCAACCGCTGGAGGTAAAGATGTAGGTCGTGGTACAACATATGAATACATTCTTTTATCGGAATTTGCATTCTACGAGAATCAAGATTCAATTTTATTATCAGCAGAACAAGCATTAGCAAAGAGTAAAACGTCAAAATTAGTAATTGAAACAACCTCAAACGGTTTTAACACCTATCAAAAACTCTTCGATAACGCATATAAGGAAAACTCAAAGTACAAAGCATTTTTCTTCCCTTTCTATTCTTCTTCATATGCAAAACAATTTAAAGATGATTATGACGAAGCGGAAGCATGGTATAAAGAAAATAATAAAGGAAAGCGTCTTACTAAAGATGATTTAGAGCAAGACGAATTATATTTATATGAGCAAGGAGCAACGCTGAAACAATTAATGTGGCGTAGATGGAAACTACTTGATATGACCCTACAACAATTCTATCAAGAATTTCCTGCAACTCCAATGGAATCATTTATTAGTAGTGGATTAAATGTTTTCGACCAACAAAAAATAGTTGAACGCTCAAAATATATTAAAAAACCATTGGTATATAAAGAGATAAAGGTGGGCATTCCAGATAGTATTGCGAAATATATTGGGAAATCGTTAATGATTTATGAATTGCCAAAACAAGGAATTAAATATTATGCAGGTGTGGACACTGCAAGTGGTAGTGGTGGCGACTATTCTACTATCTCAATTTTAAATGCAGACGGTGAACAGGTATTAAGTTTTTACGACAATAAAATTCCTGTTTATGAATTTGCCAAGTTGCTTGATATTATTGGCAAATGGTATAACTATGCTTTCTTAACAGTAGAAAGAAACTCTTTTGGTACGCCAATTTTAGAACGTTTACGAAAAGAATATGAGTATATGAATTTGTACAAACATAAAATTTTCAATCAGCAATTAGGCAAAAAACAATTGCAGTTAGGATATCAAACTACACAGGTAACAAAAAATATTATGATTACAGATTTAAAAGAGCAATTTGAATTAGAAATGATTCTTATAAACTGTCAAGAAACATTAGACCAGATGCAAATTTATGTTGAAACTGATGGAAAAACAGGAAATAAAAAAGGTAATGATAAACATGATGATTGTGTAATTGCTATGGCATTAGCAATTCAAGGTATTAAGCAAAATAAATGGTATGTTTAAGGAAAATGTAGTATTATTTTTCCATATTATGGTTAATCGGAGGATTACAATGAAAACTAAAAATGAAAAGGATGCTATAAAACTATCAAAGATTCTAAATAAAATTGGTGTTAATAGTCCAAGTGAAATTGTTAAAGGTGAAACATTCGCAAAGTTAGTTGAAAACTTTTCTAAATTACCAGTAGAAACTCTGGAAAATGTGTTGAAGAATATACCTAATTTTCAAGAACTAGCAAAGCAGTATATGGATAATTTAAATCATTCATTTGATAAAGTTGTTGACAATTTAATTGAAGAACAAAGAATGTTGTATAAAATGCTAGAAAAAGATACTCTATCTGATAGTCAAAGAGTAGAAATTATGAATGAGATTAGAGCGATTAGAAAAGAAATTCGCTATAAAGATATTGTATATAATATACAAAATAATAAAGCGTTTCAGATTGGAGCGTTGGCAGTTATTACTATTGCAGGTGCACTTGCTACTAAGGGGAGAAAGTAAATTAATAATGTTTTAAGCATCCTTTTAAAGGGTGCTTTTTATTTAGGAAAGGAAAAAGAAATGAATTTAAAAGATTATATAAAAACCGTACATAATGGTAATCAATTCTGGTTTGTTGATGAGGTGTCTCATTTTGAAAATCAGAAAAGAATTTTAGACACAATTGAAAAGAAAAAATATTTGGATGGTAAACATGCTATCTCAAATAGGGTTGTAGAAAGTTATAATAATAAACCATATCAACAACGACAAGTTTTATTACAGTATGCAAAGTTAATTGTGAACCTTGAAACTACTTACCTATTAAAAAAACCGATAACTTTTACTGGTGAGGAAAAAATTGTTGGAGATATGCAGAGGGTGTATAAGAAAGGTAATTATGACAAGATTGACTTCGACCTGCTAAATAATTTAGTTAAGTATGGTAACGCATATGAGTATGTGTATATCAAAGATGATGGAAATGTGAGCAGTAAGGTCGTTCCGACAGAATGTGGATATCCTATCTATAATGATGAGAACGATATGATTGCATTTGTTGAGTATTATACATCATTAGAGAGTGACTTCTATGTTGTTTATACACAAGAGGAAGTAGTGAAGTATTCAACAATTGGAGGTATGGATTTACGTGTTGTGGGTTCTTATAAAAATGTTAGTGGTTTACCAATTCACTATAAAACAGATAATGAATTGAGCACGACATTTGGAAAGAGCGATTTAGATGACTTTATTAACATCATTGATGCTATGGAGGATTTACTATCTAAGTTTAGTGATTCATTCTATAAACATCATAATCCAATCCCAGTAGTTATTGGGCAACAACTAAAAGGAGAGGGGCTGAATCCTCATATCGTTGGTGGTGGAATTACTTTAGATGATGGTGCTGACTTTAAAATGGTAAGTAATGGTGTCAATCATAAGGCATTTGAAGTAATCTTCAATACACTTATGCAACAACTGATTAACATTGCAAGTGTTCCTGCTGTAGCATTAAATGCTTCTGATGTAAGTAACTTATCAGAGATGAGTATGAGAATGCTGTATCAACTTGCTGACATGAAGGGTGGACTCAATGAGCGTTACTTAAGAGAGGGACTAGAGCAACGTAACAGCAAGGTAGTGGGGCTGTTAGGTAAGCAAGGTAAGGTATACAATGAAGATGCTATTGATTCGTTAGATATGGTGTTCCACTATGCAAGACCAGTCAATGAGACAGAGGTCATTGATAACTTAGTTAAGATGTATGATGTTGGTGCAATCAGTATGGAGTCATTGGTTGCAATCAATCCATATGTTAGCAACGAACACCTAGAGTTGAAGCGTATACTTGAACGTGAGAAACGAGTTAGTGAGCAGAAGCAAGTCAATGACAAGGTCAATGAGTATGAGCAAGCAAAGACAATGGATGTAAAAGCAGACGTTGCAACTAAGAAAGAGGATGCAGTCGAGGGATAAGAGAGACATATGTGAGTGTTGTGATTGTGTGTGGTGAGTTAGTAATAATATTGTTATATCAATGTTTAGTGATGTAAAGGTATTACTTTCATGCGACACACTGTTAAGTAATACCTGTGTACGAGGGCATGCCGAGCCAAAAAAACAAACGAACAAAATTGAGAGAGGTATTTAGAGAACAAACGTTCGAAATACTCCTTTTTGTTCGTTTTTGGGTTGGTGAATAAGTGCGTTTGGAAGGAGATGAACGCAAAACAAAAAACGAACATTCCGACTGAATAGTCAATAAATGTTCGTGTGATAGGACTTCCTATAACCTTAATTATGTAAACTACCATATAATTAGTATTATGGGGGTACTTCTTTATTCGTGTATTGTTCATTTTTTGTGTTTCCAAAGGTGAGAAGTCGAACAAAGCGTTTACCCCATGTTCACAAAATGCTCCTATAGCCAACCTCTCAACACACACCCTAAAAAATTTTCAGAAAGGAGAATCCATGATGTTTGATTCTATCCTAAATTTACCTAGTCAATCTCTATTATATCTTGAAAACAAAATCAAATCAATGTACCTAACATTAAATCCAATCAAACAACGTCCACTAATGACAACAGAACAATATGAAGTAATCTATCCATATGTTGCAAACATGTTGTATCAAGAGTTGTCCTTTACTCCATATGATACAACTCTTGTTCATTTTGAAGATGATGAGAACATGGGATATGAAGTGAATGGAATCAAACTGAATGGATTTTACATTACGGAACACCACAACGCTAAAACGCATATATTCGTATTTACATACGAAGGAATCTGGCTCTATAACAATGAGCCATTGGATACACCAACTTACATTCAAGAGTACATTAACAGATTAGTTTGCAACTCTCATGAATGTTTAATATATAACAAATCAATTACAAAGGAGAATATAGATATGGATAATATCGAAAGATTACAAATGGAAATCGGTGGTATCGAATTGCCGTATGAAGAATTAATTGTGTATTTAGAGGAAGAAGGAGTTGACGGTGACGTAACTTACAATGCATCGTCAAAAGCCAACAAGAAAGCAATTTATGCGACTGCACTAGCAATCTTAAATTCAATTGCAAACCAACCACACTTAATCAAAAACTATAGACAAGATGATATGACAATTGACAGTTTTGCTAAGTATTTGCAAGCACGAATTGACCAATTAGAAAAGAAGATTCGTCAAATGCCAAATGAAGATTCTGCACCTAGCAACTTCTTCAATTTATTTCAATAAGAAAGGAGGATAAAAAATGGATAAATTTAATATTTTTAAACTGCAATATAATGCATTCAATGACATGATGTCATTAGCGGGTCAAGAAGTGTTTATAAATGGCGCTAAGAAGTATGGAATCATTACAAATACTGATACTCGAGAATTTAATGATAAATATCTTTCAACTAATTTCGCAATGATGCGTGGAGATTACATCTATTATAACGACATGTATTGGATGATTTGGAATCAAGTAACTGTACCACGTTCGGAAAATTATAAAGGGATTATGAGACAGTGTGAGCACAATATCATATTTAATTTAAAGTATGTGGATGAAACAAGTAAATATCTTTTGAAATGTCCTGCGGTTATTCAGCGCACAAGTGATTACACACAGCATTATCAAAGCACAGTATCAATGGTTACAATTGATTCAGAGATTCATGTGTTTGTAAGGGATACTTCTTTGACCAGAAAAATTATGAAACTTGTTGGTAAAAGCGATGGACAAATAATTATAGGAAACAAAAATTATAGTATTATCGGTGTATCTGTTGAAAAGAAGGGATATTTAAATATTACCTGTCGTTTGGACAATACAACTTCTTTTTCTGATTATGTTAATGAAATTTATTGGAGAGAAACTAGACCTACTGATTGGGAAAGTCAAATTGATGATTCTTTATACTACCGTGAAGGTGTAACGCCTACATTACCTAGTGCTCCTAATGGATTACAAACCAATGTTGGTGAAATTAAGGGTTTTGATATTAAAAATCAAACACCTACATCCCTTGGAGAGATTAGTTTCTCTTGGACACACGATGATAATAAAGTTAAGTATCGTGAATGGGAGGGATATAAGGTTGTATTTTTAAAAGATAATGTGGAGATTTCAACTACTACAACTATATCTGATTCTATTAATTATACAAACTTGCAAGCAGGCGAGTATTTTATTAAGGTTTCTATTCTATTTAATACATATGTAGAAGAAGGAAGTTTAGCACAGACATCTAATAAATTTCAAATTACAGATGAAACTGTTAAACCTTTACCACCTAACAACTATGAAACTAATGTATCACCAATGGACATTAAAGCAGTAGGAGAAGTAGCCGAAGATGGAGATGGGATAGTTACTTATACATGGGGTAAAGATGTTAATGCTGAAAACTATTCTGGTTTCGTTGGTTATACACTTTATCTATATCGTAATGGTACATATTCTTACTCATTAAACTTTGATAAAGATGTAATGTCTTATAAATGGACTAACAGAGGTGAGGGTACTTATTCTGGTAGAATCTGTGCACGTTTTATAAATGGTGAAATAGAGAAATTAGGTTCAGAGAAGTTTTTTGGAAATGTAACAGTTCAAAATAATTTTGACAGCGGTGACCCTTGGTAATAGAAATATTGGGTGTATCTCATGATATGCCTTTATTTTTCTTTATATGGCGCTCTAGTTGTTTTAGATGTTTTGGTATTGGATTAGTTCTTAAAATCTGGTACAAGCAAATTTGAGAGGTCGTTTTTGAGGTGGGAATCTTTTTGATTTTCGTTTTCGTGATTTGGTTTAATATATATAAAGTTAGCAAATTAGGAAAATCCGAAACCCCTTGATAACAAAGGTTTTTATCCTGTCTCAAAAGTACCTAATTATTAATCTTGACACCCTCTTAGACACTTTGTAGTGTTAAAATGATTGCTTAAACTGCAATGGGGTATCATTTTTTGTCCTGTTTTGGTCAAAAAGCGAAATTAGTTCATCAGAAAATGTCCATTTTAGGACGAAAAGTGATAAGACCTATATCAAAAAATGAACAAAAATGGACAAAAAGCGATAGGTATAGAAAATAGATAGTAAAAAGAATAGATAGTATAAAAGGAAGGTCGCTAGCGCTCCCCCTATCTTTCTTTCGCTAACGCTCTCCCGTTCGCCTTCGGCTCATTACCTCACTTCGTTCGGTGGGGCTTCGCCCGTTCTTTTACATAATAAAAAATGATTTAAATGAACTTTAAAAGATATTTTAAGCGAAATAAATTATTTAATTAAAGATTTTAAAGAAGTATGAAAATAAAAAAGGGTGGTTATCTATTTTATAACCACCCTTTTAATTCAACCTATTAACCACCAGTATGACCATCTGACATTTGTTTTACAGTATAAATAGTTTGATGTGTATCTTTAGAATCAAGTACACCAAATGTTAATGTTAGTGCAGTCATAATTCCCATTAAACTAATTATTACTTTTTTCATTTTAATGCCCCCTTATCATTAATTTTTTCTCTTGCATTTGAACTTAGATAGAAATATTTACTTGCTTTTAAGTGATTTCCTTCGTGATAAAATTTTACTGCTAATTTTTCATTATATTCATGAATGTACTCGTATAGGTTTTCTTTTTCAAAATAGAGCATTCCTGCTAGTATTATTGATTCTAATTGTTCTCCAGAAACCTCATTGTTTATCGCTAGTAAGATATTAAAGCGATGTTGGTATTCCTGATTTTTTAATTCTAAACTGATTTCTAAACCTGTTTTCAAAAGTTCTAATGCTTTTTCTTTATTATTAATTTTTGCTTGTTCACATGCTTCAATTAAAATTGCTCTATAGTTTGCCGGCATTTTTTCAGTTACTTCGGATAAATAGCGAATTGCTAATTCTGAAAGGTTTTGATTTGCATACATAAAACCTAAGTTATGTCGAACGTATAAGGTTGCTTGTTCTTCATGTTGTTTTTGGAATATATCCAATGCAGAGATAAGACATTCTTCTGCTAATTCATATTCTTTCAAATGTATACATGCTAATCCGTAAAGATTATTACAGTAACCAATGTTTAATTCATAACCATTGTATTTAGAAAAAATCTCTTTTGCCTTAGATACCTGTTTAAGTGCTAAAATATATTGTTGGTTATGACAACTAAAGGTAGAAAGTTTAAAATAAAATTCTGCTTGTTCAAGTTGGTCTGGGATTTGTTTTAATTTAATTTCGGCTTTTTCATAATGTTCTTTTGCTAAATTATAATCACCAGTTATGTTTGCGTGCATTGCCTTGAAAAAATGGTAATAATATAATAAAGTTTCATCTGTTGGTATATCAAAAGATTCTATTTCTTTAAAACTATCTTTGCCAATACTTAAACTATCCATCAAGTATTGATAACGGAATTTCAATAAGGAGTGGTATAAAAGTACATTTTTATCGTCTTTTACACTGGCAATGTTTTTATTGATTTCCTTTTTTAGTTGCTTTGCATTATCTAAATTTCTTTTTCTAATTTCTATATACCAGTTATCTAATAACTTTGTAATCTGTTCATTCCCCTTTGTTTGAACGTTCATGATATCCTCCTTTGTTTTTTATAGATTCTTATAAATAATGATAGCAAGAATAGAATATAATAGATATTATACCTAATTATTTTTCAATAAAAAACAGAAAATTCTGTTTTTTGTTAGTGAAGGTAATATAAAATCATTTTAAATAGTACATAATAGGAAGTTTATGTGTATGGAAAAATATGATATTTTTATTAGTGACAGTGTGGAATTTATAAAGGGAGAGGGATAAGTAAATGTTGAAAAAATGGGGAGTTACGCTATTGATAGTGGCATTAGTGGCTGGATGTTCGTCAAAGACAGATACAGTCAAAGAAGAAACTAAAAATGAAGAACCAAAAGTAGAAGAAAAGGTAGAAGAAACTAAAGTTGAACAAGTTAAAGAAGAACCGAAAGTTAGTTCAGTTGAAGATGAGAAAGAGAAGAGAAAAAAATATGTTGATAATATTATTATCATTATGGATAAAACTGCAATGGCAAATGATATTATTCAAAAGTTACTAAATCAAGCAGAATCTAATCCAGCGTTGTTTGGGGATAGTAAGTGGAAAGATGCTATAATAAATGGATACAAAGCAATTGGAAATGATTATGATACATTAAAAACATACCCACAACAATATATTCCAGATGCATATAAACAACATCATGAAACATTAATAAAAAGTTATGAAGTAATGATGGATAGTGGGACAAAAATATTGCAAGCAGTTAATGAAACAAATTCAGATAAAATGAAAGAAGGATTAGAATTAAGACATAAATCTAAAGGTTTGTTTGATAAATATGGTAATGACCTAGCGAGCGTTCCAGACCCAAAATAATAAAGAATAGATGAATGATAAACCACTTATGTATAAGATACTTGAATTTTATAGACAAGGTAAATGAAGATGTGCTATATTTTTCTTAACAGAAAAAGTGGCGGAAAACAGTCGTCAAACCTTGATATATAAGGTTTTTGATGCAAATGGGACAAAAACCTTCCCAAAAGAAAATCAATCAAATGATGAGCGCGATGAACAAGCAACAAATGAAATAAGCGCTAAAAGACACTCGCTAAGAGTGTCTTTTCTTTTTGTTAGTTATAGAGTTTAAAACTTTTAAAAATTCTGTATTTTTGGTAAACTGAAAACATCGCTCATTTTAAGGGAGGAGGAGAAGAATGAAGGTATTTATTAATTTAGCGTGGTTTTTTAAGCAAGAAAAACGAGCGTACATAATTGGAATTATTATGTTATTTGGTGTCGCGCTTCTTGAACTTGTAGCTCCGAAAGTACTAGGTATTGTAGTAGATGAAATTAATAATGGAACATTAACGTCCGAAAAATTGTTGAAGTGGGTTATTTTGTTAGTAGTTGTAGGGATTACTATGTACATATTACGTTATTTATGGCGTATTATGATTTTTGGATCTTCGTTAAAGTTAGCCCGTCAATTACGAAAGAATTTATATGAACATTTTACAAAGATGAGCCCATCTTTTTATCAATCACGTCGTACGGGCGATTTGATGGCGCATGCGACGAATGATATTCAGGCGATTCAACAAACTGCTGGATCGGGTGTTTTAACGCTTGTTGACTCATTGGCGGTTGGGGGATGTGTACTCGTAGCGATGGGATTTACGATTAGTTGGAAGTTAACAATGTTAAGCTTAATTCCAATGCCGATTGTAGCAATTTCAACAAATTATTATGGAACGTTATTACATAAAAGGTTTCATAAAGCGCAGCAATCGTTTTCGGAAATCAATGATAAAGTGCAAGAGAGTATGAGTGGGATGAAGGTAATTCGATCACTTGGACAAGAGAAAGAAGATTTACAAGCATTTCGAAAAAAGTCAGAAGATGTCGTACATAAAAATATGTTAGTCGCGCGTATCGATTCGTTGTTTGATCCGACAATCTCTCTTATCGTTGGATTTTCTTTTTTAATTGCAGTATGTTACGGGTCAGTATTGGTTGTGAGAGGAGAATTAACTGTAGGGGACCTCGTTACATTTACAACGTATTTAGGTACACTTGTTTGGCCAATGCTAGCGTTTGGATGGTTGTTCAACATTATGGAGCGTGGGCGTGCTTCGTATGACCGTGTAGAAAAAATTCTCTCGCAAAAATCAGATGTAGTAAATAGAGAAGATGCTGTCCATAAAGTAGCAAGCGGTGATGTTACATTTGCAGTGGATTCATTTTCATATAAGAAAAATGAACTGTTACAGCTAATAGATGTTCATTTTGATTTGAAGAAGGGTGAAACACTAGGAGTTGTGGGCCGTACAGGTGCGGGGAAAACGACGTTATTAAAATGTTTAATCCGTGAGTATGATCATTTTAATGGTGAATTAAAAGTTGGGGAACGGGATATTCGCGATGTAACACTTTACGGTGTTCGTTCTGCCATTTCATATGTGCCGCAAGATCATTTTTTATTTTCAGCAAGTATTGGGGAGAATATTGCCTTCGGAAAGGCGGATGCTACATATAATGAAATTACCCGTGCTGCAGAAATCGCTTGTATTCATAATGACATTCTCCAGTTTTCAGAAGGGTATGAAACAGTAGTAGGAGAAAGAGGTGTTTCGTTATCTGGAGGCCAAAAACAGAGAATTTCTATTGCACGTGCTTTATTAACAGATGCCGAAATTTTAATTTTGGATGACTGTTTATCAGCGGTAGATGCAAAAACAGAAGAAACGATTTTAAATGCATTAAAGAGGGAAAGAGCAGGGAAAACAACGATTATTACTGCTCATCGTTTAAGTGCAATTCAGCATGCTAATCTTATTCTTGTTGTGGATGAAGGCAGAATTGTGCAACGAGGTACACATGAGCAATTAATGGAAGAAAACGGTTGGTATAAAGAAATGTATGAGAGCCAGCAATTAGAAGCATTAGTTGAGAAAGGAGGCGTATGATGACAGAGAAGAAGCGAAGTGATTTAAGTAGATTACTTTCTTATATGAAGCCATATAAAGGATTGCTATCTTTAGCGTTTATCTTTTTAGTTGGTGCAACTGTAACTGAAATGATGGGTCCTTTTTTAATTAAACAATTTCTTGATGAACACTTAGTACCACGTAACTTTGATCAATCAGCACTGGTTACGCTATTTGTAGTGTACCTTATTGCTCACTTATTAAAAGTATTATTTACTTATTTAGACTTATTGTATTTTCAAAATATCGCTTTTAAAATTGTTCAAGATATGCGTGTTGAAGTATATGATCATGTTCAAAAGTTGTCATTAAGTTTCTTTGATCGTACGCCGATCGGTACGCTCGTATCGCGCATAACGAATGATACGGAAGCAATAAAAGATTTTTATGTCAGTGTGTTATCCACATTTGTCAAAAATGTAGTCTTTTTAATAGGTATTTTAGTAGCAATGTTTTTATTAAATGTAAAATTAGCTCTATTTTCTCTCGTATTAATTCCCATCATGTTTGCGATCATGGTGCTATATCGCCGGAAAAGTGCGGTTTTTTATTTAGAAGTGCGTAATCAATTAAGCGTGTTAAATGCAAAGTTAAATGAGTCCATTCAAGGAATGAATATTGTTCAAGTGTTCAGACAAGAAAAGCGTATGAGAAAAGAGTTTGAAGAAGTGAATAATAAACATTATAGTGCAGGGAGACGGACGTTAAAGTTAGACGCGTTACTTTTACGCCCAGCAACGGATTTAGTTCATATTATAGCCATTGCATTAGTACTTGGTTTATTTGGAATTGATGCTTTGAAGAGTCCTGTTGAAGTAGGGGTTCTATATGCGTTTGTTAACTATATACATCGTTTCTTCCAGCCTGTAAATGAGATGATGATGAAATTATCATTTTTCCAACAGGCACTTGTTTCATCATCACGTGTATTTCACTTAATGGACGAGAAAGACTTAGCGCCAGTTCAACAAGGAGATGGAAATCCTCAAGTCGTTAATGGAGAAATTGAATTTAAAAATGTTACTTTTTCGTATGATGGAAAACGTGATGTTTTAAAAAATGTATCTTTTCACGTGAAACAAGGGCAAACAGTTGCTTTCGTTGGGCACACTGGTAGCGGGAAAAGTACCATTATGAATTTGTTAATGCGATTTTATAATATTAATTCCGGAAATATTGTAATAGATGGTGTAGATTTAGAGAAATTTGAAGAACAAGAAATTAGAAAGAAAATAGGACTCGTATTGCAAGATGCATTTTTATTTGCTGGAAATGTAAAACAAAATATTCGTATGTATAATGAAGGAATTACGGATGAAGAAGTTAAAGAAGCGGCACAATTTGTGCAAGCGAATACGTTTATTGAAAAATTACCAGAGCAGTATGAAACGGAAGTAGTAGAAAGAGGAGCTGCCTTTTCTAGCGGTCAACGACAATTAATTGCTTTTGCTAGAACGATAGCAACGAATCCGAAAGTATTAGTATTGGATGAAGCAACAGCTAATATTGATACAGAAACAGAAGATGCGATCCAAACAGCATTACAGCAAATGCGAAAAGGGAGAACGACGATAGCGATTGCACACAGATTATCTACAATTCAAGATGCAGATCAAATTTTTGTTATGCATGATGGAGAAATAGTAGAAAGAGGAACACATCAAGAATTACTGAGTGAACAAGGATTGTACTATAATATGTATTTACTCCAAAATAAAGGGAATTTACAAAAAGCCTTGTAATTACAAGGCTTTTTTACTTTGTTTATAAAATATGTTTGCTCTTTATTTCTATAGTATAAATGTCGTGACCCTTTATTAAAGTTGTACATATTGTATGTATACGAAATGAAAAAAATTGATAGGAGCTTTTATATGCAAGATAGATCTAGTTCAAATATTACGTTTATCGATGTTTCTCATTGGGAAGGGAATATTGATTGGAATGCAGTGAAGGGATCCGGTATTTCAGCGGCGTATGCAAAAGCGACAGAAGGTGTGAATTATCTTGATCCTACTTTGGTTCAAAATGTACAAGCCGCGCGAAATGCGAATGTATTAATCGGTGCATACCATTTTGCACATCCAGAACTAAATGATGCAATTTCAGAAGCGAAACATTTTGTGAACATATTACAAAGCAATCAGACAGACTTAATGCCAGTTCTAGATTTAGAATCCCCGATAGATCCGAGTAATAGTAATTTAACTGGTACTGCTATATCTAATTGGGCAAGAAGTTTCATAAATTATGTGAAACAGACTACTGGAAAAGATGTAATGTTATATACAGGAATTTGGTATATAAATGAGTTTGGAATTAATGGGTTAAGTGATATGCCACTTTGGATTTCTAAATACTCTAGTACGCCGCCTGCTGATGCTGGTGGATGGACAGAGTGGACAGCGTGGCAATACACAGATTCTGGTCGAATTTCAGGTGTAGTAGGAAATTGTGATGTATCGGCGGCGGTTTCATTAGAAGCTTTGCAAGGAAATGGAACAAATGGTGGTGGAAATGTTTTCCCACCTAGTACTGCTACTGCAGTGTACGGCGTTGCTGTAATTAATGGCGATAATGTAAATTTACGGAGTGGCCCAACTTTACAATCTAGTGTAATCCGCCAGCTAAATAGAGGAGAATCGTATGAAGTTTTGGACGAACAAGATAGCTGGCTTGCTTTAGGTGGAAGCGAATGGATATACTATGATCCAAGTTACATTCAGTATAAACATTATGTGGCGACTATTACTGGTGATAATGTGAATCTGAGAGATGCTCCATCATTAAATGGAAATGTTATAAGACAATTACATCATGGTGAGGCATATCGAGTATGGTGTAAGCAAGATGGTTGGCTTGGTTTAGGAGGAAATAGCTGGATATACTATGATTCAAGTTATATTCAGTATGGTGTACAATAAAATGAACGTAAAAGGTATCTCTCCTGAGATACCTATTATTATAAATATGTAATTTTTACAAAGTGCATATTGAAAGCATAGTATAATATAATGGATGATTATAAAAAATAATTAAAAATGAGATAAAGGAGTAAAAATATGGATTATGTGCTAATAGGTGTCGTTTTAATATTATTAGCTGTAGTGTTTGTACTGTTTTATAAAAATAAACAGCTAGAATCAGAGAGTCAGCAAGTAGAATTTGAAAAGAAACAAGCGATTGAAACGTACGAAAATGAAATTGCAGCTACGGTTACAGAGCATAAAGAACAACAAAATACATTGAAAAATATGGAACAGAAGAAATACAATGATTTACAAATAAATGCAGCTAGAGAACTTGAAAATATGCGTATGATGAAAAATCAATTAGCTGTACAGCATAGTAAAGAACGCAGTGAAATGCAAGAAAAACATAGTAACGAAATACATATGTTTCAAAAGTTAATTTCAGATTTGCGAGAGTATACGAAAAATGGAGCTGAAGTGAATACACACGAAACATTACATTATATGAAGCGTGGCTTCGTAGAGCAAGGCATAATACTAGATAATGAATTTCATATTATGCCGAATGTTTTTATAAGGAATGAGCATGGAGGAAATGATTTTCGAATTCATCATCTTGTTTTAAGTAAAACGGGCATGTATCTACTTGAGACGAAAGAATGGACAGGGAAATTAATTCATGGCTTAACGAAAGAAAATGCTAGTATATATTCATTTATGATTGATGAAATTGGCAAGTATCAACAAGAAGTAGAGAAAGAAGAGACACTTGAATGTATTACAGGTGAAGATTCATTAATGATGCAAGTGAAAAATGAAGGGAATCCAGTATATAGGGCGAAGAAACTATCTCATATGCTATACAATTGTTTGAAAGAAATGCAAGTTGATATTGTAAAAGAAAACGTAAAATCGATTGTATATTTTTATAATGAGAGTGGAAAAGAAGTGCTAGATCTTTCTAAAGAAAAAACGCCGAGATTAAAAGATAGAGAGCAAATTGTAACGTTCTTCAGAAATGAGATTTTAACAGGGAAAGTAATTTATACAAATCAAGATTTAGAAAAACTTCGAGAAATTATTAGCCGGATGAATTATAGAATGAATTAAAAAGAGGTGGGCTATCTGAGTGCTATATTGAGGGGGATTTTGTATATTTATTTTTGTTTGTATATACTAATGTATCTTGTGTTTATTTTCATTATTGATATGGCTCATACGTCATTAAGTGTAACGAGTATTTTTGTAGTAGTCATGCCATTTGTGGTATTAATTATAATTCAAAAATCTATCTTATATGTTTCTAAAAATCGTAATGAAGAAAAGAAGCAAATGTCGGGGGTATTAGTAGTAGCGCTTATTCCGTTAATAGTGTGCACATGGCAATTAAGTATGAATAAATACACTTCCAAGTTTAATCAAGAGCGGTGGTTAAATGTTGAAGAAAAACGGGTACACATGGTAGAAGATTTATTGCAAAAATATAAATTAACAGGGAAATCAAATGAAGAAATTATAAAATTATTAGGAGAGCCTACTCAAACAAGAAATGGAGAAGACGGGGTTATCACTTCGTACTATCTTGGAGCTGAACGTGGTTTTATTTCGATAGATAGTGAACAGCTTGTTTTACAATTTGATAGAGATGGTAAAGTTGTGGAATATAAGGTGCATAACGATTAAATAAACGTAGAGAGAAGCTAATATATTATAGCTTCTTTTTTATATTCCAATATAGTAAATACAGGAAAATAGTAGTCATTCCTATCTATACGAATTGGAATGAGTCTGTTATATTGTAAATGGTTATGTTGTTTAATAGTTTAGTAGATAGCCTATATTTTGGTTGAGGAGGGGAATTTTAACACGGATTTAATGATATGCGTGTTAAGTATTATGATGAAAAAAGGATTTTATAATGTTTTAGCTGCATCAATTGTATTTAGTATGGTAACGATTCCGAATTATTCCTATGCTAACGAGCTTGAAAAAACTGTTACAGTTTCACCTGATGAACAAGCTTTAAAAAGTATTGAAAACCATATGAAGGATGAAGATGGTCGAGGAGAAGATAAAGGAGTAAAAAATGAAGTACAAGGTGATTTTCTTGTACATATAGTGAAAGAAGTACCTTTATACGATTCTAGTAATTTTCAAAAAGAGACAGGGGTTCGTATTTCTAATCAAGTCGTAAAGGCTGAGAAGAGAAAAGGGAACGCTTACTACGTTCAAACTTCATCGGGAACGGGATGGATACAAAATAGTGATGGGAATATAGAGGTTAAAGAAATTCACCCATTATTAAGTGAAAAGTTAGTTATTAATGAAGAAACCTCTACTTACTCTGAACCATTTACTTCATACAAAGAAGAAAATGTGTTGGAGCCACAAACTATTCAGGTAATTGGACAAGCAGGAGAATGGTTCCAAGTCAAAATAAATAATGAGATGAAATGGATTCATTCACCTTCAGCAAAGTTTGAAGGAACAAAATCTTCGCTTATTCAAGACACAACACCAACACGTACAAAACGTGCAGCAGTTATGTACGCTGCACCAATAGAAGAGAAAACAACGGATATTTATGGTGTAACTTTAAAAGAAATGATTGTACCGAAAGGAAATGAAAATATTCGTCCAGGTTATGCGATGAAGCCGAAATATATTACGATTCATGAGACAGATAATTACAGTGTTGGGGCAAATGCTAGAAACCATGCATTATATTTATATAACCAAGCAACGGGAACGGAAGATCGCTCAGCGTCTTGGCATTTTACGGTAGACGATAAAGAGATTTATCAACACCTTCCATTAAACGAAAATGCTTGGCATGCTGGAGATGGAGCAGAAGGAACTGGAAATCGAGAATCAATTGCGATTGAAATTGCTGTAAACGAAGATGGTGATTATAATAAAGCTGTTGAAAATGCTCGTAAATTAACAGCTTATTTAATGGGAGAATTACATATTCCTTTAGAAAATGTGAAGAAGCATCAATTTTGGAGTGGGAAGAATTGTCCGGCTATTATGATTAAAAATAATGCGTGGGAACCATTCTTACAAGGAACAAAAGTTTATTATGATGCGAACCATAAAGATGATATAACAGGTGGTTGGTATGAAGCAGACATTCGTGAATTAGATAAACGCGGTATTATGGTTGGGGATGGAAAAGGTTCTTATTGGCCAGAGCGTCTTGTAACACGTGGTGAATTTGCGAATTTAATATCAAGATCATTGCAGTTACCTGAAGGGTCATCGAATTTTAATGACTTAAATACAGCACATTCATCGTTAATAGATGGTATTTATCGTGCAGCAAGTGCCGGGATAATAAGTGGTAGAGGAAATGGGGCATTTGCTCCAAATGATACAATTAAACGAGATGAAGCTGTTATCATGATTGACCGTGCACTGCAATATAAAAAAATTAAAGGTAACTTAGTTCCGTTACCATTCTCGGATCAAAATTTAGCATATGATAAACAAGCTGTACAACGTGTTTATGGATTAGGTATTGTAAAAGGAAATGAAAATAATGAATTTATGCCGAAAGGTTCTGCAACGCGTGGGGAATCGGCGGCATTTATTAATAGAATGTTAAAAGTAATAGAAAGTAAATAATGAAAATGCATTCGCTTTTGCGAGTGCTTTTTTATTTTTCAATATGTTACGAAAGGGAGGGAAGGAAATTGAGTGGAATAAGGAATGAAAGCGGAGGTGATGCATATATATAGATGCATTGGGTTGTTTTTATCGTGCATAAACGAACGGCCCGATTATAATCAGTGTGGAATGGATCAAACCCTTACTGATTAAAGTTTCACATTATCATATTGTATAAATAAAAAGGAGGTAAGACGGTGAAAGCAATACCGACTGATGTCCTGAGTAAAGAATTGATGGAAAGAGAAGGCGTTATATCTATTACAGTAAAGGAATTTGAAAAGATAGAAGTAGCTGGGGTAGTAGTTGCTGGCCCTGCGGTTATTTTGATTAATCAAGATTAAGTACATAGTATCAATTTTGAAAAGTATAAAAAGCATCCGTCCAGGGCGCTTTTTATTTGTATGCAAGGAGGAATATGATGGATAATTGGATTACTGGAGGGAGAGTATGTGGCAATTATTATAACGATGTTAGTAATGGGGGTTTTATTAGGATTTGTTGGAGCAGGGGGAGCTGGTTTTATTATCGCAATACTCACTTTAGTATTCCATATTCCTATTCACGTTGCGCTTGCAACGTCTTTAACTGCCATGGCATTTACGACATTATCTGGGGTTATAAGTCATTATCGTGAAGGAAATGTTGTATTTACTATAGGCGGGATTGTTGGTGGATGTGGAGCACTGGGTTCTTATATCGGTTCCAAAATTGGTTCACTTATACCACCGTATCTTCTTCATTGGTTTACAGCTGGAATGCTATTTTTATCTGCAATTTTTATGTGTATTAAATTAATTAAGTTTAAAAATAGGGAAGAATTACTTTTAGCAGAAATTAAAGATATTTCGAAAGAAAACATAATGAAATGTATATGTCTTGGATTAGTCACTGGAATGATGGCTGGTTCATTCGGGATTGGTTCTGCACCATTTATTCAACTTGGATTAATGGTTCTATTAGGATTGACGATTCAGCAATCTGTAGGAACAACAATGCTTGTTATATTGCCGATTGCGATTGGGGGTGGGTTAGGATATAGTTCAGAAGGATATCTAGATTATATATTATTATTGCAAGTATTAATTGGGACGATGTTAGGAGCTTATATCGGTGCGAAGTTTACAAATTATGCACCACGTATGCTTTTGAAGTTTTCAATGATTATGACACCAGTTTTCGCTGGATGTATGTTATTAATGGAATAAAAATAATATAGCAAACTAATATGTTTTACGAATGAATTATGTAAGTAATTCATATTTCCCATATAAAAGGATTTGTTTTAATATAATGAGTATAAAGTTCGAGTATTCGAAGTACTACTTGAATTATATCCCTATCCCTTTTCTAAAAATGCGAACAAGTTTTGCCCTATTCTATTCAATATTTAATTGTATAGAAATATATTGTTCGATGACCATTATGGAACGTACATAATGGGAAAATCCCGATCCTCAAAGAGGATGCCCCTAATCTTCATGTGAAAATATGATCGGATAAGAAAGCTGGCCAATTGATGGTCAGCTTTCTTTTTGTTCAAAAACTAGTTCTTCTTTAATTTCGGTTTGTAATAATAAAGCTTTTCCGAAACGACGTTTACATTCTGCACGCACTTTTTCAATGGCTAGTAGCTGAGTAGTGGCAGGAACCGTGACGATAGCTTGGCGAGGTTTTCGATTTTCTTCACAAAAGACACATTCCACAACATATTTAGAAATCATATTTTCATCCTTCCGTTTTTAATTTCTAAGAAGGGATTGTCTATGAAGTTGATGTAAGCTTTCGTCATCGTTTTCCTTTTTTCCTCTTTTTTCAAGGAGAAAATAAAAAAGGAGACGAATAGTAGTAGGGGAGGGATGTATATGGAAAGATGGATAGGTTGTGCAGCAGTATGTGTAAATGAAAGAAATGAAGTTTTAATGGTATTGCAAGGACAAAAGGGTGAAGAAAAAAGGTGGTCCGTCCCAAGTGGAGGACTTGAAAAAGGAGAAACACTAGAGGAATGTTGTATCCGAGAAGTTTGGGAAGAAACAGGTTACAATGTGGAAGTTGTAAGTAAAATATACGAAAAAGAAGGTATTACATATGGGGTTCCTGTATACGTTCATTATTATGTCGTAAAAAAAATAGGCGGTAGTATGAAAATCCAAGATCCTGATGAGTTAATACATGAAATTGCTTGGAAGAGGATAGATGAAATGAAGGAATTAACGTTATCTTTCCCGGAGGATTATGAGATTTTAAACAAATACATAAATAAAAAAGCGAGTGTTTAAACACTTGCTTTTTCAATGTATCCACGATAAGAAAAGCGGAACGATAACTAAACTAGCTCCTGCAGTTAAAAGCATAGATAAACTTGCAATCGTTCCTTCTACAGGACCAATTTCGAAAGCTTTTGATGTACCGGTTCCATTTGCGCTCGTTCCTAACATAATACCTTTTGCAATTGCTGTTTTAATACGGCATATACGAATAAGAGAAGGTCCGAGCAATGCTCCTGTTAAAGCAGTTAAAACAACAAACACCGCTGTTAATTGTGACATACCACCAATCATTTCTGAAATAGCCATTGCAATTGGAGTCGTTACAATATGAGGTGCTAAACTATGTTCTAGTGTTGAATCAATTTGAAAATAATTTGCTAGTAGTGCTGAAGTAATAACGGATAAAAACGAACCGACAATGACATTAAGTAAGATAGCCATCCCATGTTTTTTTAATAAATCAAAGTATTTATAGATTGGCCATGCAAAAGCAACTGTTGCAGGTTTTAATAATTCTGTTAACCATTGACCACCTGTTTCATATGTTTCATAAGGTGTGTCTAGTCCGAGTAATAAAGCAATTAAAATAATTGGACAGATGAGAAGAGGAGAAAGTAGGCTCCAATTCCAGCGTTGATACATTTTCTTTGATATCCAATATGTGAATAGTGTTAATAGTAAACAAAGAAAGCCGATCATTGTGCTGATCCTTTCCGCTTTAGTAGCAATTCTGTTAAGAGTCCTGTAACGAGAGTGACACAAAGTGTACTAATCATAATAATTAAGATGAGATCGATTCCATATTGTGATAGTGTATCTTTGTAGCGTATGACAGCGACTGCAGAAGGAATGAAAAATAAAATAAGTTCTTTTAATAAAAAGTCTGCACCGTCCTGTATCCACTCTTTTTTCACTAGGTTAAATTTTAACGAGATTAATAATAAAAAAATACCGATAATACTTCCTGGAACTGGGAGGTGTGCCTGTTTTGCAATCCATTCACCTGTCCAAGCGAAACAAAATAATAGTAAAATTTGTCCGCTTAATTTCCACCATTTCATACAGTAACCACCTCTTTCTTTTTTTACATAAAAATTGTAAAAAAGAATTAACAATTTCTACTATACGTTCATTCAAAAAATTTGTCTAATATATAAATTATATGCTATTAATATATTAGACGTATTAATTGAAATGGAAAAGGGTGTCCAAAATGGAATTACGGCATTTGCAATATTTTGTTGTAGTGGCAGAGGAGTTACACTTTGGACGAGCGGCTGCTCGTTTACAAATGACACAACCACCGCTTAGTCAACAAATTCAGCAATTAGAAAAAGAAATGGGAGTTATGTTATTTTCAAGAACGAAGAGAAAGGTTGAATTAACAGAAGCTGGAGAAATGTTTTTGAAAGAAGTAAAAAAAGCGTTCGAACAAATTGAAAAAGCGGTAGAGATTGCACAAAGTGCCCAAAGGGGAGAAGTGGGCTCACTTTCAATTGGTTTTGTAGGTGCGGCGATATATGATATTTTACCATCTATCGTAAGGGAGTATAGAAAGAAATTTCCGAGGGTGTCTGTTGCATTACATGAATTATCTACTCCAGATCAAGTGCATGCACTTCATGATAATCGTATTGATATTGGATTTTTGCGTCCACCAATCCCAACACAATTATTAGAATTAGAGCCAATTCAAAAACTATCTTGTACGTTATGTTTACCGAAGGCTCATCCACTTGCAGAAAAAGATGAAATACATATAGAAGATTTACGGGATGAACCGTTTGTATTTATTACGAGACCAGTATGGCCAGCTTTGTATGATACAATATTATCTCTTTGTAGAGAAGTTGGATTTAGCCCGCGTATTGTGCAAGAAGCAACGGAGTATCAAACAGTTATGGGACTTGTAGCAGCTGGGATTGGAATTACAGTAATACCTGTATCGGCAAATAAATTGTATAAAACAGAAGTTGTATATAAAGAGCTATATGATTCTAATTTTGTTGCAGAAATGTCAGTAGCTTACAAAAAAATGAATAGCAATCCAGAGCTTTTAGAGTTTTTAAAAATTGCAAGAGAGAAGAAAAGAATAGAAGTTGAGGATGAGATTAATTAAGTTATTAAAAAGTACACCTCATTAAACACTAAAGCGGAAAGGCAATATAATTGCCTTTCCGCTTTAGTGTTCTTTTTTTAGTTCTATACTAAAGAGATAAGCATGTTCATTTTTGTTTTCTAGGACTAAAGACTTAGAGGAAATTCCGATTGTAGTGCGATGTTTAAAATGTCATATTTTTATACACTAGTAGTATAGAATGCGTATGTAATAAGGTAGGGGAAGAATTTTATGTCTTTATGTCGGTTAGCGAGAAAAAATATAAGAACATTTGCTACCAAAAGGATGAAGCAATTTATGTGGATTGCTATGAGTACTATGATTTTGTTTTTTATGATATCGCTACAATTTAATGAAGTAGTTGCTGGGGAATTAGGGACTACGCTTTTATTTCAAATGTGTTTTTACACGTTGTTTATCGTAGTCATTTTCATATGTACGTTTATTACATATAAAATGACTTATTCTCTTCTGCAAGTGAGGAAAGAAGAAATGAAATCTTATGTAGCAGAGAATAGGAAGAGAAATGATGTACTATGTTTATTATGTCAGGAGCAATTATTTATTTATGGAGCAGCGTTTGTTTTTGGATTAGTTAATGGGATGTTATTTTTGAAATTATTTACGATTATCTTTATGAAAATAGCAGGAATACAAGGGGGAAATAGTGCACCGATTACAATATATGCAATAGTAGTTGTTAGTGTAATTATAATCGTTATCTTCCTATTATCGATGGTGCAATGTTTTCGATTTGTTCAAAGTTTACAAGATAAAAATTCATTTCATTTCAAGGAAAAGGCATGAGGAATCATGCCTTTTTCTATTTTACACATAAAAATAATCATGTTACAGTGTAAAGACTTGACAAAGAATGGGAAGGAAAGGTTGTATAGAATGACAAATGAACAATCGATTGTAAAGGTTGAGCGGTTAACGAAGCGAATCGGTTCAAAGACACTTGTAGAAAATATTAGTTTCGAAGTTAAAAAAGGTGAAGTAGTTGGTTTGCTCGGACCCAATGGTGCTGGAAAAACGACTTTAATGAGAATGATGGTCGGCATGATTCGTATGACAGAGGGAGAAGTTTGGATTGATGGTCAATCTGTAAAACAGCAATTTGAAAGTACTGCTTCTAAAATCGGAGCAGTAATTGAGACACCGGAATTTTATCCATTTTTGAGCGGCTATGAGAATTTAACATATTTCGGACGCATGAATGGTAATGTGACAGAAGAACGTATCGATGAAGTCGTGAAATTGTTAGGGATGGGACAAGTAATCGATCGCAAAGTAAAAGCATATTCACTCGGCATGAGACAACGATTAGGAATTGCTCAAGCCCTGATTCACGATCCAGATGTATTGATATTAGATGAACCAACGAATGGATTAGATCCTAGTGGAATACATGAAATGAGAATGTACATAAAGAAAATTGCACATGAACAAGGAAAAGCGGTACTTGTATCTAGTCACTTACTTTCAGAAGTTGAATTAATGTGTGACAGAGTTATCATTATTCAGCACGGAGAATATGTGGCGACGCAAAATATTCAGCATAGTCAAAGCGAAGAAATGGAGACAATCCGTATACGTGTAGATGATGCGAATAAAGCAGCAGAAATGTTAGACCAAGATGTTTTAATAAAAGGTAATGATCTACTTATTAATGTAAAAGATGAAGAAATCCCAAATGTTATTCGTACATTGCTTGAGAAAAATATTCAAGTGTATCGTGTATATGAAGAAAGAAAAACGTTAGAAGAGCAATTTTTAGAATTAACAGGGGGAAAAGATATTGTTTAATTTAGTGTATAACGAACTGTATAAAATATTTAAGCGAAAGCGAACGATTATTCCATTTACAGTTATTGCAGTATTAATAATCGGATTAGGATGGGTTACGGTCAAGTATTTAGAACCGGAAACAAAAGGATGGAAAGCCGATTATACAGAACGAACTGTAGAAATAGAGAAAAAGCTAGGCATGAAAAAAGAAGCTATTTTAGCAGAACGATCTGGGGACGAGCTTGTAAAGGAATATCAGCTTAAGATGAAGCATTTAGATACAGATACAGCACCGGCAAGCAGTTCTCCGCTTTCTTTCATGAGAGATACAGGTTTTATCGTATTTCCAATATTGCTCCCGTTTATCCTCGTGTATGCAAGTACAATTTTTGCGAATGAATATAGCTGGGGAACATATAAATTTTTAACGATACGACCAGCGAGTCGCTTTAAAATTTTGACAGCAAAATTTTTAGCAATTGTGATATTTGCAGCGTTATTGTTTATATTTAATATGATTTTCTCCACTTTATGTGGACTTGTTATTTATAAATTCCAGCAGCCTGCATGGAGCGAGTTTATTTTCCAAGATGGAAATATTATAAAACAAAATATTTTTGTAGAGGCTAGTAAGTATTATATTTTATCGTGGTTGCCGACGATTGTGTACGCAGCATTCGCATTTATGATTTCTGTGCTAACAAGATCTAGCGGAGGCGCGATTGGTATTTCACTATTTCTTGCATTATCAGGAAATATTGCATTACTAGCAGCAACTAGATACAATTGGGCGAAATATTTATTGCCGGCAAACACAGATTTATACAGTATTTCAAAGAATGGAAGTTTTATTGATGGAGTAACGTTCCCGTTTGCATCATGTATGTTATTACTGTATTTCTTTGTATTTTTAAGCATTTCCTATACAGTATTTTTAAAACGTGATTTAACTTAAAAAAGGAGCCGTTAAGTATTCTTAACGGCTCCTTTTTTATGCGAATTGTTTAAGGGCTTTTTCAGCTAACAAAGCGAAGTATTCTGCACTTATAGGTAATGCTCGCTCATCTACTGTAAAAGCAGGATGATGCCATTCATGTGTACCACTCGTTCCCATAAAGACGAATGAACCAGGTATTTCTTGTTGATAAAAAGAAAAATCTTCTCCGGCCATTGACGGGGTAGGGGAGATGATATTTAAATTCATTTTTTCGGCAACTTGAGTCGATAAGTTTGTTAGAGATGTATCGTTATGAACGGCAGGAGGACCTGGATAAAAACGAAATTCTGTTTTTACACCTAACGCATCAGAAACCCCATGAATAATACGTTTCATTAGAGCAGGAATCTTTTCGCGTGTTCCTGCTTGGAAAGTGCGAACTGTTCCTTCCAACGTAGCTTTTTCAGGAATAACGTTCCACGTATTTCCTGAATGGATGTTTGTAACGCTAACAACGGCATTATGAGAAGAACTTATATTTCGGCTTACAATTGTTTGGAGTGCCATAACAATTTGAGAGGACGCGACAATGGGATCTACCCCAGCATCTGGTACAGCTGCATGTGTACCAACTCCGTGAATTTCAATTTCAAATCGATCAACTCCGGCCATCAGTGGACCATCTTTAATACCGATTGTACCTACTGGTAAATCAGGTTTATTATGCATTCCGAAAATAGCTTGCACGCCATGTAGATGCCCGGCTTCGATGACTTTGCAAGCACCATTACTACTTTCTTCAGCTGGCTGGAATATAAAGCGTACAGTTCCGCTAAGAGAAGATTCTTTTTCCTTTAATAAATAGGCGGCACCTATAATAGCAGCTGTATGAAAATCATGCCCACAAGCATGCATTTTACCGTGAATTTTTGAAGCGTACGGCACATTTGTTTCTTCTTGAATAGGAAGGGCATCAATATCAGCACGGATTGCTATAAGCGGTCCGTTATTATTCCCCGAAATTTCAGCAATAACGCCTGTTTCTAAAGTAGAATTTATAATCGGAATGTTTTTCTCTTCTAACCAATTTTTTATAGCTTTCGTCGTTTCAAATTCTTCGTATGATAGTTCTGGATGCTCATGTAAATTTCGACGAATAGAAATTAGGGTTTCAGTTAATTGCTCTAGATTTGCTGCCACTTATAATGCCTTCTTTCTTAAATAAAGTATTTACATTAAGTATACAATAATAAAAGAGAGGATTCTCAAATGAAAATCCTCTCTCGTTTTATGCTGCTAATTTTTTGTGTGTATGATGTTTACGATAACGCCCACGGATTGCATAGGCAATTTGCGGGATTGCGATACCGATTAAAATAAGTGATACACCGAACCATTGCGAAGATAATACAGCTTCTTTTAAAACGAATACAGACATAATTGTTGTAACTGGTAGTTCTGCTGCACCAAGAATGGTTGCTAAGCCAGAACCGATCTTTGGAATACCAATTGTAAAGGCGATAGAAGGAATAACGATACTAAATGTTCCTAAACCTAAACTGTATTTCCAAAGACCTTCAGAAATGGCACCGTTAAAAATAAATGTTGGCGGGAATACGATCATTACTAAAGTTAAAGCGCCAGCCATTAAGAGAACACCACGTGGTAATGAAGGTACTTCAACAGCTACTTTTCCGCTCACGAAAATATATGTTGCAAATGTAACAGCAGATAATAAACCTAATATGATTCCAGTCGTATCGAAATCACCTGCTGATTTTTCTAGTAAACCGCTTGATAAAAATGTGCCTGCAAGTAAGAAAATAACAGAAATAACTTTTTCTCTTGAAGGTAAAGTTTTTGTTGCGACTGCTTCAATAATAATTCCGACCCAAACGAATTGGAATAAAAGTATAATTGCAATAGATGCTGGCACAGTTTTTAATGAAGCATAATAAAAAATTCCAGTGAAACTTGCAGATGTACCTGCAACGAATAAAATTAATGCTTGTTTTAATGGAACACGATGTCTAGAAAATAGAAGTGTAATAGCAAGCAAAATAATCCAACCGAACAAATATTGGCTGCCAATTACCTCTCCAAGTGAAAATCCTTCTGCATATGCAAGTTTAACGAAAATAGCTAAAATCCCATAACTACACGCTCCTAATAAAACTAAAAGAGAATAACGAAGCATGAAAAATTCCTCCCATCTATATGAAATTGTTCCATAACGGACATATATAACTAGAGGGAAGTATACAAAATTAAAAATGAAGGGTCAAATAAAAGAAAAGTGTGACATTTTATAGAATAATAATAAAAATATGATATTTATGCATAATCTTGAAATTAGTAATAATAGAAGTATTGTAAAATTAGGTTTGTATTGTATAGAGACAGCATTTGAAAAAAATATTTTTTAATCAATATGTATATAGACGTACTAATCATTTGAGAAACTATATTACCTTTGTTATGTTAATAACATTAGAGAGGTTTTGTAGTTTAATTGAGATTTTTCTATATAATAAAAGGAAATGAAAACGTTTTTTAGAAAAAGTGTGAGAGGATAGTTTTTCTTATTATCACGTTGGAAAAGTGATTTCACGAATTGTTCATAGCATTTTTATATGTTTTTGCTACAATATGTAAGGAGAGGAGTGGAATAATGCAAGATATTAGTATTTTTTTAGCGTTTGGTGCTGGGTTTTTATCATTTATTTCCCCATGTTGCTTACCGCTTTATCCGGCATTTTTATCGTACATAACAGGTATGTCGGTTTCTGAGTTGAAAGAAGAAAATGCAATGCTTCGCAAAAGAGGTATGATACATACAGCGTTTTTCTTACTTGGATTTTCAATTATATTTATTGCAATTGGATTTGGTACAAGTTTTATTGGAGGTATCTTTACAAATTATAAAGATTTAATTAGACAGCTAGGTGGTATATTTATCATCGTATTTGGTCTTATTATTGTCGGTGTGTTTAAGCCGAAGTTTTTAATGCAAGACCGTAAATTTACGTTTAAAAATCGTCCGAGTGGCTATTTTGGATCCGTTCTAATTGGATTGGCCTTCGCTGCAGGGTGGACGCCTTGTACTGGACCTATTTTAGTGTCTGTCATTGGATTAGCGGCAACGAATCCAGAATCAGCAATGGTTTATATGATAGCATACATACTTGGATTTGCTATCCCGTTCTTCGTACTATCATTCTTTATTACGAAAATGTCTTGGATTAAAAGAAATAGTATGAAATTCATGAAAATTGGTGGATACGTTATGATTGTCATGGGTATCTTCCTATATTTTAACTGGATGACGAAAATTATCGTATATTTCTCAAGTTTATTTGGTGGTTTTACCGGTTTTTAGTATTATTCTGCGAAAATGTTGGAAATACTAACGGAAAAGCATATAATGAAAGTATATTTTGCATATAGCCACAAAAAAGGATGAGAAAATATGAACATAGTTGTTTTATCCAGTATCGTTGCTGTTTGTATGGCTGTTGGTGCGATGTTTATTCGTTTAAAAGCAGCTAAGAAACCTGCAACATTGAAAAAAATTATACTCCCGCCATTTTTCATGAGCACGGGGGCATTGATGTATGTTTTTCCTGAATTTCGATTAACTCCAGCAGAAATGTTAGAAGCAATTGGTGTTGGTTTGTTTTTCTCTATTTTTCTTATTAAAACATCTAAATTTGAAATTAGAGGACAAGAGATTTATTTGAAGCGTTCAAAAGCATTTGTCTTTATATTAATTGGATTACTTGTCGTGCGGATTGTATTTAAAACATACTTAAGCCAATCTCTTGATTTAGGACAACTTAGTGGCATGTTCTTCTTACTTGCATTCGCGATGATTGTGTCATGGAGAATTGCGATGTACCGTTCCTTTACGAAATTACAGAAGGAAATGGAAAAAGAAGATGGTTTTTATAATGAAAAAGATATGAAGCTAACGTAAAGTATATATCTGTACAGAAAAAACAGCGTCAAAGACGCTGTTTTTTTATTGATATTAGTAATAATTTTTTGTTCCAATCGCAACGTATAAATTGTTTAGTCTTGCGGTTAACTTGTTTGAAAAATGAAGATTATTTTGCTAGTAAAGTTTTATAATTTGAATAATCAATCTCTTTTTCTTGTAGTTTTTTTACTAAAAATTTATGATCACGCTTCGGTGTAGCAATAATATACCCTTTAATAATTAAATCTTGTGTAATTTGAGAGGCTTTTTCTTGTAATGCCAGTTCACCGATTTTGCCAGCAATTTTTGATTTAGCAACATCGCGAAATAGTTCTGGAACAGGACTTACGAGCTCTTCTAACAATTGTTTCTGTTCGTCATCCCATAAATGCCTAGTTTTATTAATATAGTGCTCTTCCCAATCTAAAATGGACATACCATCTTCTTTCGGTAGTCGTTTTAAAAATTTTCTGAACATAAAGTATCCACCGATAGACATAAGTCCTAATAAAATAACAGTCCATAGCACAATGAACCAACTGAACCATCCTTCGAGCAAGCGTATCCCCCCTTAATGATTACGGTTTTCTTTTATTCATATTATAAACAGTGAGATTCATAGAAAGCAAGAACGCTTGATCATTTTGACCAAGCGTTACCATTTAAACAAAGTATAGTTGTTCAACACATAAATTATTATTATCATCTTCTACATATTCAATAATTAATGTGCCAACTTTACGATCTTTATCTTCAGTTGTGAAAATAGAGTAAGAAGTAAAACGTGCTGTTGATAGGCCGCTTATACGTGTAGGTAAAGAAATGTAGTTGTTATCGCGGAAGAATTCCATTAGTTCAATATCCTCAAATTCTTTTCGGTCAACTTGTTTGTTTGTATAGCGGCGTTGAAGTTGTTTTAAAGACTCATTCCAAGAAATTGCTTTTGTGTCGTATACCATTGTTCTATCTCCTTACTGTATGTAATCATTAAGAACATACGTTCTAATCTAGTATACTCTTTTTATTAGAAAAGGGAAAGCAAAAAATAATGTAAGCTTGGATTTCCAAGCTTACATTATTGATGCGTCCGTCATAATCTCTATTTTTTATTATAAGTTACATAAGAATAAGAAACAAGATGATATATATTTTGTTTGTAGTTTTCAAAATTCTGTATATTATAGTTTTACTAAAGTGAAAGGGAATGAGAGGAATGGCATATGTAATTTCACTCCAAGGACCGATGGCAAGTGGAAAAACAACATTGGCTAAAAGGGTAGAGCGATATGGGCTTTCAGTTATATATGAAAATCCTTATCCAATTGTAGAAAAGCGAAAACAATTAAATTTGGATATGAGTTCAAAAGAAGGATTTATTATGAATCAAAAAATGTTTATGGAAGCAAAAATAAAGGAGTTTCAAAATGTGAAAGATTCAGTCATAATTTTTGATCGTGGACCAGAAGACATTGAGTTTTATACACTCTTTTATCCAACGATTATAGGGGAAGAGTGGGATATAGAAACTGAATTAAAAGATGAATTATATAAATTAAGAGAATGCCGTTCGGATACGATTTTTTACTTAGATGTTACGAAAAAGAATGTATATAATAGAAAAAATAATGATAGAACAAGAAACAGAAGTACATTTGAGGAGCAATTTAAATTAGTAGAAACTGAAAAAGATTGGTATAAACAATTTCCTGTAACTTATGTGGACACGAATAGATTAACAGCGGACGATTTAGAGGAATATTTTATGGATTGGTTAAAGGAGAGAGGGTTATGAAAAAAATACTTTTATTTATATACCCAACATTTGCGGAGTTTGAAATAACAGTAGCAACGGCATTGCTGAAAAATAAATATGAAATCATTACAGCGGGCTTAACGAACGAATTGATTATAAGTGAAACAGGTTTGCAAGTGCAACCACATATAGAATTAAGGGCAGTGCGTATAGAAGAATATGAGGGAATTATTATTCCAGGCGGAGATGCGATACATATGAAGGATGCAGAAGGACTTTTTTCAGTCATCCGTCAATTTCACGAACAAGAAAAATTAGTAGCTGCTATTTGTGCGGGATCGTATGCGCTAGCAAAAGCAGGCTTATTCAAAGAAATCTCGTATACAGTAACTATGGATTATAAAAAATTAGATTGTTTTCCAGTAGAAAAATTTGTGTAAATAATTTGTGTACACAAATGGAGGAGATGAAAAAAATGTTTGAATGTGAGTTTAAACTATTGACGATTTAACCGTTTTCATATATTCTTAAATTAAGAAATATTCAAATAATTAAAAGAAATGAGAGAGTCACATGCTTCTTCAAGGAACACATCGAATTGGTCGTATGGCCATGCTGTTGGCACTTGCGGATGAGAATGAAAGCCCTGTATTATCTATCCCAAAAGGTTGGAAGTATTGTACGGGGAAAGTGGGTTCGATGAATTCGCAAAAGGTTGTCGCAGCAATGGAAACAGCGGCTAAGAGCAACCAAGTTATTGAAACAGACGTTTACAGAGAAACACATGCACTTTATCATGCGATTATGGAAGCTTTGTACGGAGTGACGAGAGGACAAATTCAGTTAGCAGACGTTCTTCGTACAGTAGGACTTCGGTTTGCGATTGTGCGCGGTACACCATACGATGGAAAAAAAGAAGGCGAATGGGTTGCTGTTGCATTATATGGAACGATTGGTGCACCTGTAAAAGGATCTGAGCATGAGGCGATTGGTTTAGGAATTAATCACATATGATTTGCCCATAGTCTATTAGTTAGAAGGGGGCCTTACTTTTTTAGGACAGAAGTCTGTCTTAAAAAGATAAGGTCCCCTTTTGCCTTTTTAAGGAGGAAAAAAGAATGATTACGTTAACAGGACATACATTGACAATTGAAGAAATGAAGAGGTTGTTACTTGAAGGAGAAGATGTAACAGCTTGTCCAAATAGTATGCAAAGGGTGGCAGAGTGCCGCGAAGTAGTTGAGAAAATTGTAGAGGACGGAAAAGTCGTTTACGGTATTACAACTGGATTTGGAAAGTTTAGTGACGTGCTTATTCAAAAAGATGATGTAAAGGCACTTCAACACAATTTAATTCAGTCACATGCATGTGGGATTGGTGATCCATTCCCTGAAGAAGTATCACGCGGTATGTTAATTTTACGAGCGAACACGATGCTTAAAGGAGTATCTGGCGTTAGACCGCTTGTAGTAAATATGCTTCTTGAGTTTGTAAATCGTAAAATTCACCCAGTCGTTCCGCAACAAGGTTCACTTGGTGCGAGTGGTGATTTAGCTCCTTTATCTCATCTTGCGCTCGTATTATTAGGCGAAGGTGAAGTGTTCTATAAGGGGAAACGAGTTCATGCGATGGTTGCTCTTACAGAAGAAGGTCTTGAGCCGATTGAACTTGAAGCGAAGGAAGGGCTTGCATTAATCAATGGTACGCAGGCGATGACAGCGCAAGGAGTTCTTTCTTATATAGAAGCAGAAGCAGCTGCGTATCAAGCTGAATTAATTGCTTCGATGACAATTGAAGGGTTACAAGGCATTATTGATGCATTTGATGAAAATGTTCATAAAGCACGTGGTTATAAAGAGCAAGTGGAAGTAGCGAGCAGAATTCGTGACATCCTTCATGATAGTAAGTTAACAACAAAACAAGGAGAACTACGTGTACAGGATGCCTATTCACTTCGCTGTATCCCGCAAGTACACGGTGCTTCTTGGCAAGTTTTAAATTATGTGAAAGAAAAATTAGAAATTGAAATGAATGCAGCAACAGATAATCCGCTAATCTTTGATGGCGGGGAAAAAGTAATTTCGGGTGGTAATTTCCATGGTCAACCGATTGCGTTTGCGATGGACTTCTTAAAAGTAGGAATGGCAGAACTTGCAAATATTTCAGAGCGTCGTATTGAGCGTTTAGTAAATCCGCAATTAAATGATTTACCGCCATTTTTAAGTCCAGAACCAGGACTTCAGTCTGGTGCAATGATTATGCAATATGCTGCAGCGTCACTAGTCTCTGAAAATAAAACGTTAGCACATCCGGCGAGTGTTGATTCAATCCCGTCATCAGCTAACCAAGAAGATCACGTAAGTATGGGAACAATTGCTTCACGCCATGCACATCAAATTATTCAAAATGTAAGACGCGTTCTTTCAATTGAGATGATTTGTGCGATGCAAGCAGCAGAATATCGCGGTATTGAAAACATGAGTACAGTGACGAAGAGTTTCTACCATCAAGGCCGTCAGCAAGTACCTTCTATTACAAATGACCGCATATTCTCAACGGATATTGAAAATATTGCGTATTGGTTAAAAACGAATTATTCGATAAAAGAAAGATTAGATGTAAACGCAGCACTATAAGATGAGAAAAGGGAGAGATTGAAATGGGAAAAGTTAAACAAACAATTCGCGCGCCAAGAGGTACTGAGTTACAAACAAAAGGGTGGGTTCAAGAAGCTGCACTTCGTATGTTAATGAACAATTTAGATCCTGAAGTTGCTGAAAAACCAGAAGAATTAGTTGTATATGGCGGAATTGGTCGTGCAGCTCGTAACTGGGAAAGCTACAATGCGATTGTAGATTCATTAAAAACATTAGAAAGCGATGAAACATTACTTGTTCAATCAGGAAAACCAGTTGCCATTTTTAAATCACATGAAGATGCACCACGCGTTCTTTTAGCTAACTCAAACTTAGTACCGAAGTGGGCGAACTGGGATCACTTCCGTGAACTAGAGAAAAAAGGTCTTATGATGTACGGACAAATGACAGCAGGCAGCTGGATTTACATCGGAACACAAGGTATTTTACAAGGAACATATGAAACGTTTGGTGAAGCGGCACGTCAACATTTCGGTGGTTCATTAAAAGGTACATTAACACTTACTGCTGGTTTAGGTGGTATGGGTGGTGCACAACCTCTTGCTGTAACGATGAACGGCGGTGTTGTCATTGCTATTGATGTTGATAAGCGCAGCATCGATCGTCGTATTGAAAAGAGATACTGTGATATGTATACAGAATCATTAGAAGAAGCGTTAACTGTTGCGAACGAGTATAAGGAGAAGAAAGAACCGATTTCTATTGGCTTATTAGGAAATGCGGCAGAAATTTTACCAGAGCTAGTGAAGCGTAATATTACGCCAGATTTAGTTACGGATCAAACATCTGCTCATGATCCATTAAACGGCTATATTCCAGTAGGTTACACATTAGAAGAAGCGGCAAAACTTCGTGAAGAAGATCCAGAACGTTACGTACAATTATCAAAAGAAAGCATGACAAAACATGTGGAAGCAATGCTTGCTATGCAAGAAAAAGGTGCAATTACATTTGATTACGGAAATAACATTCGCCAAGTTGCTTTCGATGAAGGTTTGAAAAATGCATTCGATTTCCCAGGATTCGTTCCAGCATTTATTCGCCCATTATTCTGCGAAGGAAAAGGACCATTCCGCTGGGTAGCACTTTCTGGTGACCCAAAAGATATTTATAAAACAGACGAAGTAATTTTACGTGAATTCGCGGATAATGAGCATTTATGTAACTGGATTCGTATGGCTCGTCAGCAAGTTGAATTCCAAGGTCTGCCATCACGTATTTGTTGGCTTGGTTACGGTGAGCGTGCGAAATTTGGTCGCATCATTAATGAAATGGTGGCAAATGGTGAATTATCAGCACCAATCGTTATCGGTCGTGACCATTTAGATTGCGGATCAGTAGCATCTCCAAACCGTGAAACAGAAGCGATGAAAGACGGTAGTGATGCAGTAGCTGACTGGCCAATTTTGAATGCATTAATTAACAGTGTAAACGGTGCAAGCTGGGTATCTGTTCACCACGGTGGTGGCGTTGGTATGGGCTATTCACTTCACGCTGGAATGGTTATCGTTGCAGATGGAACAGAAGCAGCAGCAAAACGTATTGAGCGCGTATTAACTTCTGATCCTGGTATGGGTGTTGTTCGTCACGTTGATGCAGGGTATGACTTAGCTGTGGAAACTGCGAAAGAAAAAGGCGTTAACATTCCGATGATGAAATAAGGAGGAGAAAACATGCTGGACACTTTACTAATAAATATCGGTCAATTACTAACAATGGATCAGGAAGATGGCTTGTTAAGACGGGAAGCGATGAACACGCTTCCTGTTATCGAAAACGGTGCGGTTGGAATTGAAAATGGTGTAATCACTTTCGTTGGAACAGCGGAAGAAGCGAAAGGACTTCAGGCGAAAGAAGTTATTGATTGCGGCGGGAAAATGGTTTCTCCTGGTCTTGTTGACCCGCATACTCATCTTGTATTTGGTGGATCTCGTGAAAATGAAATCGCACTAAAATTACAAGGAGTTCCGTACTTAGAAATTTTAGAACAAGGCGGAGGTATTCTTTCAACTGTAAATGCAACGAAACAGGCGTCGAAGGAAGAACTTGTTCAAAAAGCGAAATTCCATTTAGACCGTATGCTATCTTTTGGAGTTACAACTGTAGAAGCGAAGAGTGGTTACGGATTAGATGATGAGACGGAATGGAAGCAATTAGAGGCAACTGCACAATTACAAAAAGAGCATCCAATTGATTTAGTTTCCACATTTTTAGGTGCTCATGCAGTTCCGAAAGAGTATAAAGGTAGATCGAAAGAATTTTTACAATGGATGTTAGATTTATTACCAGAAATGAAAGAGAAGCAATTAGCGGAATTCGTTGATATTTTCTGTGAAACAGGTGTGTTCTCTGTTGAAGAGTCAAAAGAGTTTTTATTAAAAGCGAAAGAGCTTGGCTTTGATGTGAAAATTCATGCAGATGAAATCGACCCTCTTGGTGGTGCAGAAGCAGCGGCTGAAATTGGTGCAGCATCAGCAGACCATTTAGTTGGTGCTTCTGATAAAGGAATTGAAATGCTTGCAAACTCTAATACAGTAGCCACTTTATTACCAGGAACAACTTTCTATTTAAATAAAGAAAGCTTTGCACGTGGACGTAAAATGATTGATGAAGGTGTTGCAGTTGCGCTAGCTACAGACTTTAACCCAGGTAGCTGTCCAACTGAAAACATTCAGCTTATTATGAGCATCGCAATGCTGAAATTGAAAATGACACCAGAAGAAGTTTGGAATGCAGTAACAGTTAACTCTTCTTACGCAATTAATCGTGGTGATGTAGCTGGGAAAATTAGAGTTGGTCGCAAGGCAGATTTAGTTTTATGGGATGCTTACAATTATGCTTACGTACCGTATCATTACGGCGTAAGTCATGTAAATACAGTATGGAAGAATGGTAATATCGCATATACAAGAGGTGAACAATCGTGGAGCACGGCCACTATTTAAAGAAAAATGCAAAGTTTATTGATCGTGAAGTGACGAAATGGAGTGAGATGATTAAAGATTGGGAGGAAGGCGTGGAAATATTCGGTGCTGCCTTAATTGGAGCCCCTCTTTCTAAACCATCTATTAGTCATTCAGGAGCAAGTTTTGCCCCAAAAACAATTCGTGCAATGTTAGATGCATATAGCACGTATGCAATTACAGAAGAACACGATATGAAAGAAAGTGTCTTATATGATTGCGGCGATATTACGATGCATGTGACGGATATAAAAGAAAGTCATAACCGAATTGTGAAATCAGTTGCCCACTTAACGAAAGTAAATCCGAATATGATACCAATCGTTCTTGGCGGTGATCACTCGATTAGTTTTCCGAGTATAACAGGGTTTGCAAATAGTAAAGGGAAGGTCGGTATTATTCAATTTGATGCCCATCATGATTTACGTAATTTAGATGATGGTGGTCCATCAAATGGCACACCGTTCCGTAGTTTACTAGAAAATGATGTCATTACAGGAAAACAACTCGTTCAAATCGGAATTCGTAATTTTTCAAATGCACGAGCGTACCATGAATATGCAAAAGAACATGGCGTGAAGGTGTATACAATGAAAGATGTACGCGAGAGAGAAATCAAAGATATTATCACGGAAAGTATTGAAGTATTAAGAAATCAAGGCGTGACTTCTATTTACATTTCTCTTGATATGGATGTATTAGATCAAGCATTTGCACCAGGTTGTCCAGCAATTGGTCCTGGCGGAATGGACAGTACGACTTTACTTGATGCAATTGAATTTCTTGGTAAAGAACCGCTCGTTCAAGGGATGGATATTGTAGAAATTGATCCAACCCTTGATTTCAGAGATATGACGAGTCGAGTAGCTGCGCAAGTGATTATGAGTTTTCTTTTAGCGAGAGAAACAGTTAGTAAGCAGGTTAGTATATAGACCGAAAAGTAGATCCTTTATCTATGCCTTATCAAAAACACATTACTACTTAAATGTAGTGATGTGTTTTTATGTTAAAAGAGAATGTGAAATTAGAATGGATGTAGGTGGAACAGTTAATAAAACTGTGGGTTTTCTATTGATATTCTGTAAATTTAATTTCTTACTCCTGAATGATTGACATAAAAAATAATTTTATGATAAAATAAAATTTTGCTAAAAAATCAAATGTATGTTATGCTTGAGAAGGTTACCATATATGGAGGTGGATTATTTGTTTCAAATTGGCGATAACATTGTTTATCCAATGCAAGGAGCAGGTATAATTGAAGCCATAGAAGAGAAGGAAATCGCAGGGGAAAAACAACAGTATTATGTTATAAAAATGTCGGCTAGTAATATGGAAATAATGATTCCTGAAGGAAAAATATTGAATTCAAATATACGACCAGTAACGGATATCACGGCATTAATACACATAATAGATATTTTTCAGCATGGAGAATCAGATAGATTACTTACGTGGAAACAAAGGTACAAAGTGAACACTGATAAAATAAAAACGGGTAAAATGCAAGAAGGTGCTGAGGTTGTGCGTGATTTAATGCGTATACAGAAGGAAAAAGCACTTAATGCAAGCGAAAAGAAAATGTTAGATAACGCACATGAATTTTTGATTAGTGAACTGGGATTAATTGAAGGTATCACAGAAAATCAAATAAAAAGCTTTTGTTAATGTTCATTACAAATAATGTATTGCATCCCAAAAAAGATTTTGAATTTTTTGGGAACATAATTATAGACAATCAATCATTTCAAAGACATTCAACTCTTTTAAACCACTTTTAGAGCATTAACTTCTTTTGTTATTACTACGATTAAATCCATTTTTATTTTTTAATTCTTTTACGAATGTTCGAAGTTTAATTAAATACTTCGATAGAATAGTTACTTGATTTTTGCAATCCTGATTCACACTGGCACGGACGAGGAGCCGTAAGGATGAAAGAGAGGCAGGGCTTTCATTGTTTTAGGTTTATAAGTTATTATTTTTAGAAGAATACTGAACCATTTCCGCTTCTATTGATAAGGGATTTTTTATATGTGAAGAGATTATAATTGTTTATATTCTTTATATAAAAGAGATGAACAAATTGACAGTCATATATGGTCAATTAAAAAAGGTTTCCTACTAAGGAAACCTTTTTTAGTTTATTTATAGCATTCTATTTATTTGATATTCGAATGTTTTGTGATTAAAGCGTATAAATTGACGTTACTATCTAAAAGTAAGTATGATTCGATTATAGTAAGAATTTTTTAGGGGGAAGAAAAATGACAAGTTCAAATAATAAAGCGGCAAGTATTTATGAAGGAACAAATGTAAACGCTGGAGGATCTTTTGAAAACGTTGAAGAGACGAAGTTATTTGATCCGATTCAAATTGGAGCTTGGTCTATTCGTAACCGTATAGCAATGGCACCAATGACAAGATGCTTTGCAGACAATGAAACTGGAGTAGTTGGTGCTGATGTAGTGGAGTATTATAGAAAACGTGCAGCTGATGGAGTTGGATTAATTATTACAGAAGGAATCGTCATTAGCTCAAGAGCAAAAGGAAACCCAGGGGTACCAGGAATTTATACACAAGAACAAATCGATTCTTGGAAACCTGTTACAGAGGTGGTACATAAAGAAGGTGGGACGATTATTGCTCAAATATGGCATGTTGGACGTATGAGTCATCACGAAATAATTGGTGGGCAAATGCCGCAAGCGCCTTCTGCAATCGCTGCAGAAGGCAATGTTCCACGTTTTCGTAAACCATTTGATACACCAGAAGCAATGACGTTAGAAGAAATACAAGAAGTGATTAGTCAATACGCACAAGCTGCGAAAAATGCGATTGAAGCTGGGTTTGATGGAGTAGAAATTCACGGTGCACACGGATATTTAATTGATCAATTTACTTATGAGTTTGCAAATAAGCGTACTGATAAATATGGCGGTGATTTAAAGCAAAGATTAACGTTTATGAAAGAAGTAACTGAGGCTGTAATAGAAGCAGTTGGAGCTGATAAAACACTTCTTCGTTTCTCTGCTTTTAAAGGGGATAATCCTACTTATATGTGGGAAAACCCTGAGCTGGCAATTGAAACATTCGTAAATATGTTTAAAGAAGTTGGATTAACGATGATTCACCCTTCAACGATGAATTATACGGCAGTGATTGCTGACGGAAAGAATTTTCATCAATTAGTAAGAAAATATTGGGATGGTACGATTGTTGGGGTTGGTAATTTGAATCCGAAAGAGGCAGAAGAAGCACTGCAAGAAGGAACAATTGACGTAGCTGCATTCGGAAGACCGTTAATTGCTAATCCAGATTTTGTTCATCGAATTAAATATGCTGAAAGTTTAGTTGAATATGACGCGAAAGAGCATCTTGCTACATTAATTTGAATAAAGATAAAAGGAGAACGCATGGAGTGTTCTCCTTTTATTATGGAATTTCATAGGGGGAAGCGAGATGAGTGAAACGCTACTCGTTATTATTAGTATATTACTATTATTAATGTTGCTTTTAATCGTCTTTTTTATTATCACATTTTTTATAAAAAAACGGACGCATCATTCTATTTTGAAATTACATCCATACTTAGGAAGGATGCGCTACTTACTGGAAAAAATAGGACCTGAGTTTCGGCAATATTGGTTTGATCACGATACGGATGGGAAGCCGTTCTCACGTTATGATTTTCAAAGTGTTATGTTTTTAGCGAAATATCGTTCGGAAATACTTGGTTTTGGATCGAAACGAGATTTTGAAGCATCTGGTTATTATATTGCTAATACGTTGTTTCCGGTATTAACAGAAGAATTAAGTGTGGATGTAACGCAAGAACGTGAAGGGAAAAAGTATGTGATTCATAAAGAAGGATTATTTTCACGGAGAGAAAAATTGACAGCGGATACAACGAATCTTTGGTTATACGAAGAAGACGATGCAATTATCGTTGGCGAAAATCGTAAATATCCATGGAAACTGTATGGCATGTTTGGAGCATCAGCAACTTCTTACGGTGCGATTGGCGAAAATTATATTTTAGCGAGCGGCTTTGGAGCGAAAATGGCAGGCGGATCGTGGATTAATACTGGTGAAGGTGGCGTTATTCCAGAACATTTACATACAGGGGCGAATATCATTGCGCAAATTGGTCCGGGGTTATTTGGATACCGTGAGGAGGACGGGAATTTTTCAATGGAGAAATTTATGGAGAAAGTGAAAGAAAGTAATATTAAAGCGTTTGAATTGAAATTTGGGCAAGGTGCGAAAATACGTGGTGGTCATTTAGAGGGGCAAAAAGTAAATGAGAAAATTGCTTCTGTTCGGAATGTACGAGTAGGAGAGACGATTAATTCTCCGAATCGATTTTCATTTTTAAATAATGCAGCCGATACACTTTATTTTATTCAGCGTTTGCAAGAAACTGGCGGTAAACCAATCGGTATGAAAATTGTAATTGGACAGCAGGAGCCGTTGGAAGATTTATTTAACACGATGAAAAAGTTAAATATCTATCCAGATTTTATTACAATCGATGGTTCAGAAGGAGGATCAGGGGCAACGTATAAATCGATGGCAGATAGTATGGGACTGCCGCTTATTCCAGCATTATTGACATGTATTGATACGGCGAATCATTATGGTGTTCGGGATAAATTCAAAGTGTTTGCCTCGGGGAAATTAATTACACCAGATAAAGTGGCAATTGCTTTAGCTATTGGTGCAGATGCTGTAAATTCAGCACGTGGATTTATGATGGCGAGTGGTTGTATTATGGCACTTCAATGTAATACTGGCCAATGTCCATCTGGTGTAGCGACGACGAATCCGCATTATCAAAAAGCGTTAGATCCCTATGAAAAGAAATGGCGGGTAATGAATTATATTGTTAGCATGAGATATAGTTTATTTTCATTAGCAGCGGCAGCCGGAGTGAAGAGTCCGCGTCATTTAACGAGAGAGCATATTGTGTTTAAGGATGAGATGGGGCGGGTAGTTTCTCTTTCGGAATGGTTTCCCTTAGTAAATAGAAGGTAAGTTATGTTTGATAGATTGAAAAGTCATACATTTGTATGACTTTTTTAATTTGAAATGAAGTAAGTAAATTATTGACAATAAAAAATAAGTTACTTATAATAAATTTTGAGTTCGAGACAAATAACATTCTAAATCGAGGTTTATTATGATTATAGAGTGAACAAATATTTTTTGGTAAATTATCTCGAATTCAAGATAATTTCGATAGGTTAGATATTAATGAGTAATTTTTAAAATTATATCTTGAATTCGAGATGTAATTATAATGGTGGAGTTTACTTTGCAGTATGGACAAAATGAATAATGAATTTTAATGTAAAGCAATTTTTATAATGAAATAAAAAAGGAGTGGACGAAATGGAAAAGAAAACAATGGGGATACATCATATTACAGCAATCGTAGGATATCCACAAGAAAATGTAGATTTTTATGCTGGTGTATTAGGTTTACGTTTAGTGAAACAAACAGTGAATTTTGATGATCCAGGTACGTATCATCTTTATTTTGGTAATGAAGGAGGAAAGCCTGGAACAATTATTACGTTTTTCCCATGGGCAGGTGCTCGTCAAGGAGTTATTGGTGACGGTCAAGTAGGAATCACTTCTTATGTTATACCAAAAGGGGCAATGGAGTTTTGGGAAAATAGATTAGAAAAATTCAATGTTTCGTATACAAAAATGACTCGATTTGGAGAGCAGTATTTAGAATTTGATGATCCACATGGTTTGCATATAGAATTAGTTGAAAGAGAAGAAGGCGAATTAAATATGTGGAGTTTTGGAGAAGTTACGCCAAAAGTAGCAATTAAAGGGTTTGGTGGTGCTGTTCTTTTATCTGCACAGCCTCAAAAAACAGCTGAATTGTTAGAGCACGTTATGGGTCTTGAGAAAATTGGAGAAGAGGGTGAATTTGTTCGATTCCGTTCTTCTGCTGATATTGGAAATATTATTGATTTGAAATTATCGACAATCGGACGTGGCCAAATGGGTGTTGGTACAGTCCATCATATTGCTTGGAGAGCGAGTGACGATGCTGATCAACTAGATTGGAAAGAGCATGTGTCTCGATTTGGATATGGCGTAACTCCTGTACAAGATCGAAATTATTTTAATGCAATTTATTTTAGAGAACATGGTGAAATCTTATTTGAAATTGCAACAGATCCTCCTGGTTTTGCTCATGACGAATCGTTAGAGACAATGGGTGAAGAATTAAAGTTACCGGAGCGATATGAACCACATAGAAAACAGATTGAACAAACACTTTTACCATTTGAAGTGAGAAATTTAGATTAAAGTGATTGAAAGGGGAAAAGAATTATGATGAAACATGTTTTTCAAAAAGGGAAAGATACTTCAAAACCAGTATTGTTATTACTTCATGGTACAGGTGGTAATGAATTAGATTTATTACCACTTGCAGAAATAATTGACCCGGAAGCTTCGGTATTAAGTGTCCGTGGAAATGTGTTAGAGAATGGGATGCCGCGTTTCTTCCGCCGATTAGCAGAAGGTATTTTTGATGAAGAGGATCTTATTTTTCGTACGAAGGAATTAAATGAATTTTTAAATGAAGCTGCAAAAACATATGAATTTGATAGAAATAACATTGTTGCTATCGGTTATTCAAATGGAGCAAACATTGCGGCAAGCTTATTATTCCATTATGAAAATGCGTTAAAAGGTGCTGTGCTTCATCACCCAATGGTGCCTAGAAGAGGAACACAATTACCTAATTTAGCTGAGAAATCCGTCTTTATTGCGGCGGGGACAAATGACCCGATTTGTTCACCTGCTGAGTCAGAGGAACTGAAGACGTTATTAGAAAGTGTAAATGCAAACGTAACAATGCACTGGGAAAATAGAGGACATCAATTAACGATGGGGGAAGTAGAAAAAGCAAAAGAGTGGTATGAGAAAAAAGTTCTATAAGTACAAAAAATAAAAGAAGCATCTGCTAATCGTTAACAGATGCTTCTTTTATTATTTAAGACTAGATTGTAAGATGGGATGAAGAAAGTGGTAATTGAATATCAACAATCGTACCTTTATTTAATTCACTTGAAATGTGTAATTTACCATGATGTTCTTCAATTATTTTGTAACACATCATTAATCCTAGTCCTGTTCCTTTTTCTTTTAAACTATAAAACGGTTCGCCTAAACGGGAGATACGATCTTCTGGAATGCCACAACCTTCATCAATAATACGTATGAAGATGAAATTATCTTCTAATGGTTTTGTTTGGATGAAAATATTTCCGCCATTTGGCATTGCTTCGATCGCATTTTTTAATATATTTATAAAAACTTGTTTTAATTGGTTACCGTCACATTGAATATCATATACGTAATCAAAATGATCCATAATGATATGAACGCTGTGCATAATAGCAGTCGGTAAAATAAATGTAACTACCTCTTCAATTAAAGTTTGTATGTTACAAGTTTGGATTGATAATACTTGTGGTTTAGACATCGCCATAAATTGACTCGTGATAGATTCCATCTGTGAAATTTCACTTAACATAACATCGATATACCATTTCTGCTCCTCATTTATTTCAGGGAGTAGCAATGTTAGAAAACCTTTTAGAGAAGTGAGTGGATTTCGAATTTCATGGGCAATTCCAGCTGTCAGTTGTCCGACTACTGCGAGCTTTTCAGATTTTCGTAATAACTTTTCAGTTTCTTTTAGCTCAGTAACATCTCTTCCCATCACGATAAGACCTTTGCGAGAACCGTCAGTATGATAAAGTGGAACTTTCGATATACTTAAGATTAAATCGAAATCATCTCTATGTATAATAAATTCCTCACCATGAAGAATTTGTCTTTGTTGCCATGCTAGTTCGTCGATTTCTTCACAATGTAAAAAAGCTTCTCGGTAAGCTTCGTTATATTGAATGAGTTCACTATCTTTTTTCCCATGGTAAGGTACATGATGGAAATTGAAGCAAGAAAGTGCATAGTCATTTGCTTCAAGCCAGCGCCCTTCATGATCCTTAAATATAACAAACGCAGGCATGGAGTTCACTAAGGTACGTAGTCTCTTCTCGCTTTCTTTAAGCATTTTCTCAATTCTTTCTGATTTTTCAAGAGGCTTCATAATTGCATACACGCCTGTTAGACGTTTTTTTGAAAAAATAGGAACTAATTTTGTTACGACATCCAATAAATATCCGTCTTTGTGATAAATAGATACGATATACTCTTGTTGATTGTCGGCTTTAGTTTGTTTTATATATTGTAATACTTGCTCAGAAATATGAGCTTCTAAAATGGAAGTAATGTTCTTCCGTTCTAATTCTAAAGAATTGTAACCTAATATTCTTTCAGCAGAAGGATTAATATGTAGAATAAATCCTTCTAAAGTGAGTGAAATAATACTATCAGGATTGTGTTCAAATAGAGATGCGTACATTTCTGTTAATGAACGTTCTTGTATATGGTCTCGTAAACGTCCAGAAATGTTCAGATGACGTTTTCTTTGAGTTGATGAATATTTTTTACGATTCATAATAATTCCTCCGTACAACTAGCATCTAAAAAGATTTGTCTATTCATAACTATAATATAGATGTAATGTGTATTTCTATAAAAAATGGAAGTTATAGAATAAATTTTGTTTTCTTTATTTTTTGCAAAATGAATGTAAGGTGGTAATAAGAGGAGCTTATATTGTTTTATAAATCTTTTGTAAGTTACAGGCGGATGTTTTCCTTATAATATTAGGATAGAGGAGGGGGAGAGAAAATGAAAAGTTATATTCAAGGGATTGATCATGTGCAAGTAGCTGCGCCTGTAGGGTGTGAAGAAGAAGCACGAGAATTTTATGGTAATAAAATTGGTATGGAGGAAATACCGAAGCCAGAGGAATTAAAGAAGCGTGGTGGGTGCTGGTTTAAGTGTGGAAATCAAGAGATTCATATCGGAGTTGAGCAAAACTTTAATCCAGCTAAAAAGGCGCACCCAGCTTTTTATGTTTTAAAAATTGATGAATTTAAACAAGAGTTAATAAAGCAAGGTATTAAAGTAATAGATGATCATGCACGACCAGATGTAATTAGATTTTACGTGTCAGATCCGTTTGGAAATCGAATTGAATTTATGGAAAATAAAAACTAGGTGGAAATCCACCTAGTTTTTTAACCTTTTCTAAACAATCCTAATACTTCAACCGTTTCGGTAATGTTAACGAATGCATGAGGGTCAATTTCAGAAATTGTTAATTTCATACTTGCTAATTCTTCACGAGAAACGACTGTCATAAGTACACGTTTTTTTTCGCTGGAATAAGCACCTTCGCCATCAAGTAATGTAATTCCACGTACAACAGTTGAAAGAAGTTGTTTTTTCATTTTTTCTGCTTCATTTGTTACAATCATAAGTGTAACCTTTCGATGTTTCGTATGAATAGCATCGATGACTTTACCAGTTACATAAATGGAAAGTAAGCTTGTAAGAGCAACATCCCAAGTGAAGAAGAATCCTGCAATAATAACAACGACTGCATTTAAAACAATAAGGAATCCACCAAGTTTAATGTCTCTTTTGCGAGACAACAACATACCGATAATATCGAAACCACCAGTTGATCCATTACAGTTAAAAACAAGACCGATACCAGCTCCGGCAATGACACCACCAAAGATCGACGATAAAAGTGGATCTGTTGCTACGACTTTTACTGGAACATAGTATAATGCAACAGATAATACAATAACAGAGACAATCGTGTTGAAAATTACTTTTTTTCCAAGACCTATGTAGCCTAAAATAAGGATAGGTAAGTTTAATACAAAGTTAATAATACCTGTGTTTACAGGAGTTATAATCCCTAAAATAATAGCAATTCCGCCAATGCCACTACTTAAAATTTTGTGGGGGATAAGGAAAAGATTAAAGGCAATTGCAATAATAATAGAACCAATAATAACACCAAGAAATCTGATCATCTCTTTCCCGTCCTTCACTAAAAAATTCATATTATTTCAAGATTATATATGATATTGAAAGTTTTAGGGAAAAACAGTTTATTTCGGAAAATTAGATTAATCAAAAGAATTCGAGTATTTTATCATTTGAAAGGGGATACAGTTGTGAGGATAAAAACATATCAACAGAAAAGCCCGTTGAAGCAAGAATGTGAGGATTCTTACTTTTGTAATGAAGAAAAAAAGATTTATGGTGTATGTGATGGTGCAACACCGCTCGTCCCGTTTCGTGATGAAAAGGGACATAATGGAGCATACATCGCTTCGCATTTATTTGCAAGTTATTTTACTTCATTACGTGAAAGTCATAGTTTACAAGTTGCCGTTGCAAAAGCAAATGAAGCATTGCAAAGCAAAATGTTAGAATATGAAGTAGATACGAGAAAAAAAGAGCATTTGTGGTGCACATGTATTGCGGCAGTTCAAATAGATGGTGAGAAAATTAAATACGCACAATTAGGGGACTGTATGATCGTTGCAATACTTCAAAATGGAACGATGCAAGTATTAACGAAGGACACGGTTGAAGGAATTAGTAAACGAGCAAAAAAAAAGAGAGAAGAAGATCGTAAAAAAGGGTTATCTGTACCAGAAGAACATGTTTTTCAAGATGTGCGAGAACAGTTAAAATATAATCGTTATCTGGCAAATATGCAGGGCGGGTATGCCGTTGCAAATGGAATGAAAGAAGCAATACATTATTTACAACATGGTGAATTACATATAGATGAAGTGAGCGGGATTTTTATTTGTTCAGACGGATTATTCCACCCGGATTGGCCACTCGAACAAACTGTTGCATTTATAAGAAAAAATAGTATAAGTGAATATGTGGAAATTATTGAAGAGTTAGAAGGGGAAAAGAGAATAAGACCAGATGATAAAACAATTATGATCATTGATTTTTAAGGAGAGGATGTTCAAATGGAAATTAAATGTGTTAATCTATCATTTCAAGATGAATTAGTTCCTTTAGAAAAAGTAAATAAACTGATTATCCACCATACATCCGAAGATGGATGGGATGTGTATAAAACACATGAATTTCATCAAAAAATAAGAGGGTGGAGCGGGATCGGTTACAATTATTTTATTGAAGAAGATGGAACTGTAGTCGAAGGGCGAGGTTTACATATTGGAGCACATGCGAAAGATAATAATAGAGATACAATTGGAATATGTATGACGGGAAATTTTGATAAATATGATCCAACTCCCGCACAAATGAATGCATTATATTCTTTATGTAAAATGTTTATGAAGCAGTTTGCTATTGAGAAAGAGAGTGTACTCGGCCATAGGGAGCTAGAAGGAGTTACAAAAACTTGTCCTGGCAATCGTTTTTCTATGGTAGAGTTAAGAAACGTACTATCATAAATATAGAGGAGTAACAAATGATGATGAATATAAAAATACCAAATGATAAAAAAGAAGAGCTTGTAGCACAAATTCAGCAATTTTTCGTTGAAGAAGATTTAGATGAAATTGGGCGTTTCCAAGCAGAGCGATTAATAGAAGAAATGATTAAATTAATTGGGCCGTTCGCATACAATCAAGCAATTGGAGATGCTAGAAAGCTTGTAACAGAGAAATTATCTAATATTGAAGAAGATTTGTATGTGTTAGAAAAAAGTGAAGGAAAGTAAAAGGCCATTTTGTCCTTCTTCCGTCAATTATAAAATAAGTGTTATGTCACGGCTTTTTCCGATGTTTTATTTGGAAAAGGTCGTGAAGTTTTTTCATTTTCAGCAGGAAAATAATGAAACTTATCCCCCTATCTCGTACGCCATTCTTTTGCCATTTCATCATGATATGCTTCTGTCCAATGATATGGTTGCAACTCTTTTAAAGGTTTAAAAATAATATTTTGTTTAGCATTTGTAATCGCACACTGTACTTCTGGTCCCCAATAAAATAAACGTTCTTGGCATACACCACAAGGAGAGAGTACCTTTAATTCAGAATGCTCATTTTCTCTTGCAAGACAAATAGAATGTGTAACTTTCTTTTGAAATTTATGAGCTTCTAAAATTGCACCTGTTTCCATACAAAGTTCTGTTGAAGCATTTATTACGCCCGGAGCAACACTTGTATAAATTGTTCCATCTTCTACACGAATCGTTGCGGCTCCACCCCAACCATTTGGATATCTTTGTTCAATTAAATGTTTCACCACATCATATAATTGTTGCTCAATATTCAACTTCTTTTCCTCATTTCTGTCCAAATTCCGGTTTGTTATTTCGAAATATTCTTTCTTTTACCATAATAACATAAACAAAAAAATGGAATGAACATTTAATTTCAAACCATCTTTTTAAAGAACTATATTATCTTTTAATGGAAAGAAGAGAGTGCTAATCTCTGAGATGCAAAATTATCAAGCAGTTGTTGAATTAACACAATTAGATAAAGAGAAATTTACATATAAAGAAATGGGGAAAGATGCGAATGGAAAAGATATAAAAATCTTTGTTGAGCATGAACCGTATACAGGTGATCCAAAACCAAATTTCACAAAGTAAGCTTTTACTGTATCAAAGGCATTATGTTAGAAAATGTTAGTAAGGAAAAGCTTGAGTGATTAGGTAATTAAAATACTTATTTATAGACAAATAGATGCTTTGAGGCATCTATTTGTCGTTTTAAAATGATTTTATGGGTACAAACTCTCTTTTTACAGATTTAGTAACTTACCACTTGCACAACCATACATTTTCGTTCTTTTATTTATTTTCTTTATGCTCTTTATATTCATGTACTTTCTCTTTTATATTACCGACAGTATCTTTAGCAGTACCTTTTACCTTATCCCATTTTCCTTCAGCTTGTAATTTCTTATTGTCAGTTACTTTCCCAACAACTTCCTTTACTTCGCCTTTTACTTTATCAATAGCACCTTCTACTTTTTCTTTTAAGCCATAATCATGTTTAGTCATACATTTCTCCTCCTTGTAGTTTGATTAGAATTCTCTTTTCATATTGCAAGTTGAATGATGTATCTAGTAATAGCGTAACAAATTTAGTTTGAATATTCAAATGATTAATAGGGTGAAAAAGAGATTGTCATAAAATAGATAAAATTGTAATGAGAAGAGAAAAATGTTAATTACATGTCTTTTGCAGTCCATATTGATTTCGTATAAGCGATTTTCATATGGGCCCGTTCCATATTATTTTGACTGCCGCTACCGAATCTTGCTTGTCCGACTATTAAATGACAATTGGATTCAATAGCTGTTTCAATTCGTTTTTGAATTAAGACAGTATGACAGCCTTTACGCTGAAATTCTGGCAAAGTAGCAGAAGCAGCTAATGAAGCAATCCTATTATTTATATACAAGACACCAATGCCTGCAGGAGTGTTTTGAATTTCAGCTATGAAAAAATGCCATTCTGGTTTATTGAAAAGAATTTTGTTATTTTGGCGCACGCCATCTTTTGTAAAGGATGGCATGTTAAATCCACGTACATATATGTCTGCAAAAATATCAAATTCATTTTCTTTTAGTTTGCGTACTGAAATGTTAGAAGGAAGAAGAGATGGATCTTCTGTCGGTTTACTATATAAAGCGGTATGGAAGCTAGATTGGTAAAATCCTTTTTCAGATAAGTATTGAAATAGTTCAGCTGTACCTTGCGCTGGTGTAATTTCAAAACGGCAAGGGATTTGTAGTGATTGATAATAAGAGATAATCGCATCTATCGCATCTGTATTTGTAAAGGTAACGCCTTTTACTGTGTTAAAAGTAGGACCAGCAATTATTTTTGATGAAAAGGCAGTGGCGCTCCCGAATTTTTTTATTTGTGCTTGCATTGGATTCCCGTTCATTGCTTGTAGTAGTGCTAATCTAGAAGAAAGCATATGTATTTCTGCGTTTTCAATTTCTTGTGCGGTATTGATTGTCATAATTGTACTCATGAGATTCCCCCGTCATTAAATATATTTCATAGTACACATATACGATGTTTGTTCTGAGATTCCTGTTGAAATGTAAGAGAATTAGAGGTTTTTTGGAAGGGAAATGGAAGTGAACTGTCGAAGGGAGTAGAAACAGATTAAAGGTGGTGCTCTCATGAAACAGAAAGACGTGCAAACATGCTCTTATTGTGGCTCACATCACATCGGTGAAGGTGAGTTTATTGGCTATGCACAAATACGGAAAAAGGAGACGATGTTCACATCTTCACCAGTGGATGCTTATATTTGTACAGATTGTGGGAATATCCTTTCATTAAAGGTACGAAATTATGAAAAGTTTAAGCAGAAGCCGTTATGATTATTGAGAAGTGGTGTTATTAGGGAAGTTAATAAGAGTAATATTTTACATATATATGAGTATGCCTCAGATAAAGAGATGAAAACATATACTGTGTGGGATGCTTATCGATCGCTATATGACATACAAAAATGTATAGAGGAAATTATGAATCAATATGGGGAAGAAACATTAACCATCTTGGAATATTTCATATCAAAAACTCCTTTAAATGAATAAGGGAGTTTTTATTTTTTAATAACAATAATTACCTTTAATTGTTATAATTGGTTATTAGGGGGGTGGTTTATTAACGCCACAATCTTAGGAGAAAAATAGCTAAATCGTATATAAAACCGCTATATAACATAATCGCAACCGTAAGTTGACAAAGTGCAACCGCAGGAAGATAGAGATAAGGGCAATGTTTACATACAATTTAGTTAAGAAAACAAAGGGGGACACACATATGGGATTTGGTGAGAAGCTTTTTAAATTAAGAAAAGAAAAAGGCCTTTCTCAAGAAGCATTAGCCGAGAAATTAAACACAACAAGGCAAGCGGTTAGTAAATGGGAAAACGGTCAAGGTTTTCCTGAAACTGAAAAGTTAATAATGATTGGAAATGTATTTGAAGTATCACTTGATTATTTATTAAAGGAAACTGCTGAGCAAAGTAACGAAAATGTGGATGGCTATTACGTAAGTAAAGAAATGGCAGAAGGATATGTAGTGTATGGACAAAAAATATCTAAATATATAGCGCTAGGGTTTAGTTTGCTCATTTTATCTACAATACCGTATTTATTATTTAAAGAAAATGTAACAATGTCTATGTTCCTTGTCATTATTGTTGCTGTCATTGGAATCGGAACAATGATGGTACCTGTAATGATAGAAGAGAGTCGATACAATGTATTAAAAAAGGAAGAATTATTATTTGATCAAAACTTTCTAAAAGAATTGACAAAAAGATATGCGACTATTAAGAAGAAGTATGCTTTAGTAATAATCGTTGGATTTTGTTTTATAGCAGCAGGAGCGCTACCTTTTTTATTTGAGAAAAAGCATATCACTTCAGGAGAATTAGTACAGTATCACCCTTATTGTGTTGTACTTATTGCTATCGGAGTTTATCTTTTTGTTCGTGTATTAGGAGTATTAGAGGCGTATCGAATTTTAGTAGAAAATAAAGAATATAGTAATCGTCTTATTTTTAAACTGAAAAAGAAATTGAGAGAAAAAGTGGATAATTTTTAATAAATGAAAACATATTTTTATGAAAAGTTAAGATAGGAGTGTAATGATGTCAAATCTTCTAGAAATTGAAAATTTAAGTAAATCATTTGGAAACAAAGTTGTTTTAAGAGATGTTTCCTTCAATGTGCCGTCTGGATCAATTGTTGGATTCATTGGTGACAATGGAGCAGGGAAATCAACAACCTTTAAAACAGTACTACAATTAATTTCTAAAGATAGCGGTACAGTAAAAATATTTGGTAAAGAAAATATAAATAAAGATGCCAAGATTAAGGAAAAGATAGGAGTCGTATTTGATGCTATGAATCTACCGGCTCATCTTACAATAAAGCAACTAAATAAGGTTTTTGAAAAGATGTTTGAATCTTGGGATCAAGATAATTTTTATCGATTAGTTAATACTTTCTCTTTACCTATTAATGAGAAAGTAGGTAAATTCTCGCGTGGGATGTCAATGAAACTAACTATAGCTGTTGCGCTGTCACATAATGCCAAATTATTAATCCTAGATGAAGCGACGGGAGGTCTTGATCCTTCATCTAGAGAGGGCGTGTTAGAGGAGTTAAAAGGTTTTGTGAGTAAAAGTAATGGTGGTATATTACTTTCTTCTCACATTATGAGTGATGTAGAAAAAACAGCTATCCACTCCTCTATGTTTTTGGAGCAGAAAAATCTGATGCTATTACAATTGGAGGCGCATGCGGGGGACTTGTTACTTATTTTGGATTACAAAGTGTAATTGGCTATTTAATAGAACAATTTCCAATATCAAATTTAAATTCATCTGTATATGTTTCAATTCTATATGCAATATTTGGCGTTATCATATATATCTTTTCTTATTTCATTTCGGTATTTATATATCGTAAGAAGGAATTTTAGTATATTTTCTCTTAGTATTTTCTGAATTATTTCCAAAGAAATAATTCAGAAAATACAGAAAAATGTCGTAATTATTTGTGGAAATCTGTTATAATAAACAAAAAATGAAAACGCTTTAAAGGGGGATATAACCAATATGATGATGAATGTACCGCTAACAATTAGTTCTATGATGGAAAGAGCAGAAAAACTGTTTTCAAAGAAAGAAATTGTTTCACGGACACATGATACAGTTACGACATTAACGTATAAGCAGTTAGGAGAAAGGACAAGAAGACTTTCTAGTGCACTGCAAAAGCTTGGGATTAAAGAAGGTGAACGTGTAGGAACGTTAGCGTGGAACCATCATCGGCATGTGGAAGCGTATTTTGCTATTCCAGGTATTGCTTCCGTTTTGCACACAATTAATATTCGTTTATCTCCTCAACATATTTCATACATTATTCAGCACGCAGAAGATCGAATTCTACTTATAGATGAAGATCTCGTACCACTCGTTGAAAATATTCAATTACAATTATCAACTGTACAAGCCTACATTATTATGACTGATAAAGATGAACTTCCAAATACTACGCTAGAACCTGTATATCATTATGAAAAGCTATTAGAAGAAGGCGATCCAAATTTCCAATTTGTAAAAGATATTGATGAAAATACACCTGCTGGTATGTGTTATACGTCAGCGACTACAGGGAATCCAAAAGGTGTTGTATATACGCATCGTAGTACTGTTTTGCATTGTATGGCACTCGGTTTAGCGGATACAGCTGCTTTATCGGAAAGTGATGCGGCAATGGCGATTGTACCGATGTTCCATGTGAACGCTTGGGGACTTCCTTTCGCTGCTACTTGGTTTGGATCAAAACAAGTGCTTCCAGGACCGATGTTTACGCCGAAAATTTTACTAGAGATGATTCAATCAGAAAAAGTGACGTTAGCTGCCGGTGTGCCGACAATTTGGCTTGGTGTATTACAAGAGTTAGAAAATAATAGTTATGATTTATCTAGTATGACGAGAATACTATGCGGTGGTGCAGCTGCACCAAAAAGCGTTATTAAAGCATTTGAACAGAAACACAATGTTCCGTTCATTCATGCATATGGTATGACGGAAACGAGCCCACTCGTAACACTTGCACGTTTAAAAAGTTATGAAACAGAATTATCGTATGAAGAGCAATTGGAAATTCGATCAAAACAAGGGTATCTTGTACCTGGTGTAGAGATGAAAGTAGTCGGTACAAATGGTGAAGTGAAGTGGGATGGTACGGAGATGGGAGAACTATGTTTACGAGCGCCATGGATCGCTGAAAGCTATTATAACGATGAGCGTACTGTCGAAGGTTTTCGTGATGGTTGGTTATATACTGGTGATGTTGTTACAGTTGACGAGGAAGGCTGCGTAAAGATTGTTGACCGTACGAAAGATGTGATTAAAAGCGGAGGCGAGTGGATTTCCTCAGTTGACCTTGAAAATGCTTTAATGGCTCATGATGCTATATTTGAAGCAGCTGTCGTTGCTGTTCCTCATCCGCAGTGGCAAGAGCGTCCAGTTGCGTGCGTTGTTCCAAAGAAAAATAGTACGGTTACAAAAGAAGAAATATATGAGTTTTTAAAACCACAGTTTGCAAAGTGGTGGTTACCAGACGATATTGTATTTATGGAAGAAATACCGAAAACATCTGTTGGGAAGTTTTTAAAACAAGCGCTTCGGAAAGAACTTGAGCATTTGCATAAAGAGAAATAATTGAATTTCTCTTTGTAAACTTATTTGTATTTTATGTTGACAAAGTGGGGATAGAAAAAGGATATATACATGATGAAATATTGTCTTTTAATGGTTTATTAGATGAATCTATAAATCCAGAAATGAATTATGAACGAATTATTAAAAGAACAAAACCCGCATTTTTACAAAATGGTACAGTAACGGCAGGTAATTCGTGCGGTGTAAATGATGGGGCATGTGTCGTTCTTGTAATGGAAGAGGGAAAAGCTCAAAAATTAGGATACAAGCTTGTTCTTCGTTTCGTTCGCAGTGGATCCTAATCTTCCAGCGACTGGTCCAATATTTGTGGTGAACAATTTATTAAACGAAATAAATGTAAAAGTAGAGGACATCGATTATTTTGAAATAAATGAAACATTCGCCTCAAAAGTTGTTGCCTGTGCAAAGGAGTTACAAATTCCTTTCGAAAAATTAAATGTAAATGGTGGGGCAATTGCACTCGGTCATCCGTACGGTGCATCTGGTGCTATGCTTGTAACACGTTTGTTTTATCAAGCGCAAAGAGAGTATATAAAATATGGAATTGCGACGTTAGGAATTGGGGGCGGAATAGGGCTTGCACTATTATTTGAGAAAGTAGAAGACTAGAAAGGAACTAGTTTTCTACTTTTTGAGGAACATAAGCATTGCTACCAGGTTTTGCTTTTATTTCATTCCAAGCAGCGATAGCATCAGCTTTTGATTTTCCTTTATTATTTGGATCTTCGAAGAAGTCGCGAGTAAAGCGATTATATTCAAACTGCGCGCTAATAGTTGTTCTATAAGTAGGATCTTTTTTTCGTTCGTTTTCTTCATACCAAAACGTTATCGCATCTTCATATGTTTTTCCAACATTCTCTTTAAAAAACTTTTGAAGAGCTACTGTAAAGCGGAAGTTTGCTCCGATTTTTTCTTTGAAAAAAGCACGAACATCTTCGCTACAGCGGTGATTTTCAGTAATAACAGTTTGAAGAGAAAGGTCTTTATAAGAGAGGGAAGCTTTACTCACTTTTTGATGAGAACTGTTTTTTAATACTTTACCTGTAGTTAGATAATGTGAGATACGCTCGGTTATTTCAATCTTAGAGCCACTAGCTGGAAAATCATGTTTACGACAAAATGTTTGAAGTTCTGCTTTTAACCAATAATAGTTTTGGAAATCTTCAAGTGATATAGACTTTGTTAAAGGTGGACGCATAAATGTAACAACTTCTTTCTGCCATAATTTTCTTTAATTATAAAACGTATGTTCTTTTTGTGGAAGGATTAATTTGTAAATATAACGGGAAGGGGAGATTGTATATGGAAAATGTAATGCAAGTTCGTGTTACGGGAATTTTAATTGAAGATGAGAAGGTATTGCTAGTAAAGCAAAAAGTGACTAATCGCAATTGGTCTTTACCTGGGGGAAGGGTAGAGAATGGTGAAACGTTAGAAGAAGCGATGATTCGAGAAATGAGAGAAGAAACAGGGTTAGAAGTTAAAATTAAGAAGCTACTCTATGTTTGTGATAAACCAGATGCTCTCCCAGCTTTATTACATATTACGTTTTTGCTTGAAAGGATTGAAGGTGAAATTACGCTACCTTCTAACGAGTTTGATCATAATCCGATTCATGATGTGCAAATGGTACCGATTAAAGATTTAAGTCAGTATGGTTTTTCGGAAACTTTTATCACTCTTATAAGTGAAGGTTTTGTAAATGCAGGGAGTTATCAAGGTTTGAAACAAAATATAGGTCTGTAAATATAGTGGAAGGATAGCCGTTAGCTATCCTTCATAAACATGTTTTAGACTGCTGACTGTAAAGAAGAAACAAGTTGATTTAAAAACTCATCCCCAGTCATAATCGCTTTCCCGCCGCCACGAGCACTTTTTTTATTTCCGCCACCTTTTCCTTCAATGGCAGGAAGTGCATCTTTTAAAAGAGCATTCATATCAAGCGTGACTGTTTTTCCGCAAGCAAGAATACATTGTAATTTGTCCTCGTTTTCAATAATGAAATATGTAATGGCATGTTCTTGTTGTTCTGTAATAATAGAGGATAGTTTTGAGATTTCTTGCATAGAACGATTTGTAAACACTTTAGAAATAAGTATGCTAGCATGTATTTCAGCAGGCTGTTGAAGTAGTTCATTTGCCTCTGCATATAATAATTTTTCATTCATTGTTTGTATTGTTTTTTCGTTTTCTTTTTGAGAAGTAAGCAGTTGTGTTACTTTTGCTGGAATATCACTCTCGCTACTATTTAATTGTTTAGAAACATCCTTCATAATTTGTTGCTGTTGTCCCATTAATTTTAGTGTGCGCCAACCAGCGATAAACGTTAATCGTATGCCTCCTTTATTACGCTCCCACCCTAGTACTTGAATAGGACCTACTTCACCTGTATGTTTCGGGTGTGTTCCGCCACAGCCGTTATAATCAAAGTTTTCGATAATAACAACACGGATATTTTCTGTCATAGTCGGTTCTTTACGAAGGGGTAATATTTTCGCTTCTTCTAAGTCCATCCACAGGGTACGGATTGGATGGTTTTCAAAAACAATTTTGTTTGCAATTTGTACTGCTTTTTCAACCGTTTCTGCATGCAGATTTTCTGTTTCTAAATCAATTGTTACCGTTTCTTTACCAAGATGGAATCCAATCGTAGGTATGTTAAAATGATCCCAAAAAGCAGCAGATAAAATGTGCTGAGCCGCATGTTGCTGCATATGATCAAAACGGCGTTCCCAATTGATTTTACCTTCTACTTCTTCTGTATGTAATTGTTCTACAATGAAGTGACGGATTTCTCCATTTATCTCTTCTACATTGATTACATCGATATCATTTAATGTGCCAGTATCATACGGTTGTCCGCCACCTGTCGGATAAAATGCAGTTTCGTTTAAAATAACGTATAAGTTACCGTCTTTATCATAATCTTGCTTTATAACTTTTGTAGTAAAGTCTTGCTTATAAGCGTCAGTGTAATATAATTTTTGCTCCAATTTCCTTTCCCCTTTCGTGTTCACTAGTTTCATTGTAAAGCAATTGAAATTAGTTTCCTAATATTTCAGCAGAAAGAAACTATTTTTAGAATTTTCTTGCTATAATAAGAAAAAGAAAATGCGGGGGTGGGATGAATATGTTATATGAAAACGGCGTAGATAAACTGCTTAGTTTAAGTAAAAATATTTCTGAATTGTATCGAGAATTAAATGAAATGACCCGGATTTTAATGGATTGTAATCGAGAAAGTGTGAAGTTTGATCGGTTATATGTAAAAGAGTTACTGTGGAAGAAAGAAGATGTAATAGAGAAATATGACCAGCTACTTGTGCAACTTTGTATAAATGAATGCTTTGATTTAAAAAGTGTCATTACAGGGGAATATAAGTATACATATGAAGAAGTAGAAAACATCGTTTTACAATTTAATGAGAAGTATAATGTCGCAATTTTAATTAAAGATGTTTGTAAAGAATTACAGTTTACATATGGCATAGATATGGATATAACGAGAACAGCTCGAGTATCAACAGCTCAAGTATAAAAAGGGAAAAGAAAGCAGATCCTTTGCTTTCTTTTTTATGTAAGAATAGGGGAGAAGGTTTGAAGATGAAGGGTAACTAACTGTTACGATTTATTTAACCAATTATAACGAAAGTTAATTAAATATATCAGTAAGCCCTGCTAGTCAAGTGATTGGCTAGTAGTGAGGGTTAACTGCGGGCAATCCCTAAAGCTGAT
>NZ_NWUW01000003.1 GCF_002746455.1 Bacillus fungorum
TTCCTTTCTTTTGGTGATTTGGTTGTGGTGACTTAATTATATCAAAGTTGGACGATTCTTTTTTATGTTTTATGCAAAAAAAGAGGTTGCCCAAAAGTAACTATTCAGCTACTTTTGGGACAACCTCTTTTTTCATTATTTATATAAGATAACGGCGAAATAATAGGTAGAGAGTTATATAGTTTTAGTACGGTCCCCACTCAATATTCACGCCAACAATAAGAAAAATAAGTCCGATGATAAACCAAATGAATGCAAGTGGGGCCATGAATCGAATCCATTTTCCGTAAGAAATGCCGCTCGCTGCGAGAACGCCCATTAAAACACCGGAAGTTGGATTGAGGCAGTTCACTACACCTTCGCCGAGCATAACAGCCTGTACTGTAACTTGGCGTGTAATGTGCATAAAATCAGCTAATGGAGCTAATATCGGAATGAAAATAACAGATTCACCTGTCCCGGATGAAATAAGGAAATGTAATGCGGCACTACTTACATACATGCCGATAACACCAAATACAGGGCTTTGTCCTTCGAGAGACTGTGCGAGTTGGTTAACGATTGTACCAAGTAATTTGCCTTGTTCTAAAATGACTGAAATACAACGAGCCATTCCGACGATTAAAGCACCGTATATGAGATTTTGGCAACCTGCTAGAAAAGTAGAAGCGATATCGTTTGCTTTCATGCCACCTATTATTCCGGCTGTAATTGCTATGAAAATAAAAGTAGCGGTCATTTCTGCGTCTGTCCAATGTAGACGAAAAGCACCTATCAAAAATGTAATTAACGATAAAGCTGAAACGAGTAAAATTAATTTATGACGTATTGTCCAAGGAACTTCTGTTTTCTCTGTTTCTTTCCCGCTTGAAAGAGCATTACTTGGAAACCAGTTGTCGCCGAGAATGCTTCCTTTATTCGATTTTTTTAAGCGTTTTATATACCAATTAATATAAAGGATGGTAGCAATTAAAAAAGAGATATAGATTGCTGTACGTAAACCAATTCCTGAAAACATTGGGAGTTCCGCGATTTTTTGTGAAATGCCTAAAGGTGAGGGAGATAAAATAGTAGCATTAAAACCAGCATAAGTGCCTAAATAAATAATTGCTACACCAACGATAGCGTCCCATTTTAATGTGCGGGCAACGATGATGCCAATGGGGATAAAGCCAATAACCGAGTTAACGATAATACCCGTCGTTCCGAGAATAGAAAAAAGTGCGGCGACAATGCATATGAAAAGTAATTGCTGGTTACGAAATTTGTTAATAACATGATAGATTAAACCGTCAAGAGCACCTGTTTTTTCAAGAATGGCAATGGCACCGCCTGTAAATAAAATTAAGAAGATGATCGGAGCAGCAAGGGTCATTCCTTTTTCAATAGCGGTAAAAAAAGAAACAAATCCTACGGGCGATTGCGGAACAGAATGGTAACTTCCTGGTATTGTCGTTGTAACAGTCCCGTTTGTAACTCTTTTAAATTCTCCAGCAGGAACGAAATAAGTAGCTATTGCACATAGTAAAGCAATAAAAAATAGTAGTACGTACGCGTCAGGCATTTTAAACTTTCGTTTACTCGGCTGCTTTTTTACCTCGGTATGTAATTGCATAAAAAACCTCCTTTTTCACTTAGTTAATTTTTAATATTCTGAATTTTATCTGTGGAATCGATTATAATAAAGGTTGCTCCCTAAGGCAATAGTTTTTCTGTCCTTTTCCTGCAATACAAATTATTGCAACATTAGACAGGGAAACGAAAATAATCCAAGAATATGTTAAATAGAAAGTAAAAGGAAAAGAGGGAAAAAGATGTGGAAAACTACGGATTTATGTGATGAGTTTGAGAATGAATTACAAATATGTCGTCAGTCTTTTCGGTCGTTTGGGAAGAAGGAACAGTTTTACGGGAAAATTGCAACTGTAAAAGTGAAGGATGATAATGTACTAGTAAAAGAAGGATTGCAAACATTGCCAGCAGGAACGATATTAGTTGTGGATGGCGGCGCCTCTACGAATTGTGCGTTACTGGGTGATCATTTGGCAGCTATTGCAGAGGAAAGAAAGCTGGCAGGAATTATTGTAAATGGATATGTTCGTGATTCTAGTGAACTAAAGAATATTAATATTGGTATTTTAGCGTTAGGAACGATGCCGAATAGAAGTGTTAAAGAAGGTAAAGGAGAACGAAATATTTCATTGCAATTTGGAGAAGTAGAATGGAAGCCGAATGAATATGTTTATGTGGATGAAGATGGCGTCATTATTAGTGAAAAGAGTTTGCTTAGTTAAAGGTTAGTAAGTTACTATTCTTATAAAATAAATCCGATAAAGCATGGACAAAATTCTTTGTCAATAGTAAAATAATACAGAAATTTAAAATTAACAGAATGTATAGGTGTATCGTTTTACAATAACTTAAATGGAAATAAGTTGTGCCTAGAAAAGTGAATGTTATCACAATGATACGTTCATAAACAAAATTTTTTTCCTATACAAATATAGCCGCGAATGATGCGGGTAGGAGGTGTTGCACAGTTTGTTCGACACTTACAAAAAAAGAGTGTCAATTGCACGCCCTTGAAGGGCCTTTTTTTGTGTAAATAGTAGTAAGGGAGGAAATTTTGGGATGGCAATGTTAAAAAAATGGCTGCTTACGTCTTTAATGGCAGTTACACTTGTATTTGTTTCTTTTGCGAATACAGTACATATTACGTTTGCTGAAGGAAATACAGCAAAACTTGCAATTATTGGTGAATCACAAAAGGGAATTATGTTATGTCCGAAAGAAGAGCAAATTACAGATGGGGAAACAGCTTTAAGTTTGTTACAAAAAGTCATGGGGGACAAAGTAACAGCAGAGACGATGTCGTTTGGAACGTATGTCAAAGGTATTGACGGCTTAATGGCTGGGGACACAAGCGGCTGGCTGTATGATGTAAATGATAAATCTGCAGAAGTTGGAGCGGATAGTTATAAATTAAAATCTGGAGATGTTGTTGTTTTCCGCTTTGTTTCAGACTGGAGCAATATGAGCCAGGAAACACTACAGCAAACATTAGATAAATTTGGTACTTGTAAAACTGCAGAAGAATCAAAGACAGATGATCCAAAACAAGAAAAACCAGAAGAACCAAAGACGGATGAGCCAAAACAAGAAAATCCAGATGGAACAAAAACAAATGATGGAAAACCAGAACAACCAAAGCAAGAGAACATTCAAGTTCCAGCAGCGCAAGTAAATGAAGCAATCTATAAGACATCTGAAAAGATGTTACAAGATGGAATTGAAAGTGATTGGGTAGCATTAGGCCTTTCTCGTTCTGGAAAGGATATACCAATTGAGGCGAAATTAAATTATGTTAAGACTGTAACTGAAAAAGTAGAAAAGCGTATTAATCGTTTTTCAGCGACAGATTTAGCTAGAACGATTATTATGATGAATGCAATGCATGCAGACCCTACAAAGGTAGGCGAACATAATTTAGTTCAAAAATTGTACGAATCAGATAAAGTGAATTCTGTTACAGGTTATACATTTGCTTTACTTGCATTTGATACGAAGAAATATGAAGTTCCAGTGAATTCAAAATGGAATCGAGTTGCTTTAGTAGACGCGCTTTTAAACGCACAGCATACAGATGGCGGCTGGACTTACGATAGCGCAAGCAGTAAAGACAGTGCTAGTAGCGTTGATGTAACAGGTATGGTTTTATCAGCATTAGCTCCTTATCAAGATCGAGAAGATGTGAAACCAGCTGTGCAAAAGGCTGTTGCATACTTATATAATGAACAACTAGAAAATGGTGGCTTTTCTGCTGATGGACAAGAAAATTCTAATAGTGCTGCGCAAGCTATTATTGGATTATCACTTGTGAAAGATGTAAATCAAAACCGTCTACATAAGGCAGTGCAAAATCTATTGTCATATCAACTTCCAAATGGTGAATTTAAATGGTTACCAGGCGATCAAAACGGTAGCGGAATGGCAACAGAGCAAGCGTTATTAGCTTTACTTCAGTTTAAAGACCTTGGAAAATCGATTTATGATTGGTCGAATGTAGTCATTGGTGAAGTAATTAAGCCGAAACCAATTGAACAGCCAGAAAAGATTGTTGAACCAGAAAATAATGTAGTAGATAAAGAAGTTACTGAACAACCACAAGAACAAAAACAAGTACAACAAGAAACGAAAGATGACAATTTAAAAGTTGTTGTTGATAACGAACCAGTTAAAAATATAAAGTCCGGAAACGGTAGCACACTACCGAAAACAGGAGCATCTTCTCATAGTGCAGCTACAGAAGTAGGTATGGGTGTATTATGTATTGCTTCTGCATATGTATTATGGAGACGTAAAGCAGCTTAACAAAAATTAGGAGCAATTATTTGCTCCTAATTTTTAATATGAAAGGTGAGAGACAACATGAGTAAGATGAAATGGTTTATTTCTTTACTGCTTTCCCTTGGGCTACTTGCCGGATGTGAAGAGGCAGCTGTAAAGCCTGAGAAGAAAGTAGAACCAAAACAAGAAGAGGTAGCAAAACACGAAGAGAAAAAAGATGAAGCGAAACCGGAAGAAAAACCGGAGGAAAAACAAGCTGAACAAGAACAAAGTAAGCAAGACGAACAGAAAGAGAAACAAGAACAAAAAGTAGAAGAAAAGCCACAGGCACAACCGGAAGTAAAGAAAGAAGAAAAACCTCAGGAACAGCCTGTCGCTACTAAGCAACCAGAACAACAAAAAGCACAAGAAGAAAAACAACAGCAACCGAAAACGCAAGAAGTAAAAGAAGAAGCGAAGGCTGTGAATCAGCCGAAAGAAACACCGAAGCAGGAGCAAAAAGAAGATCCAAATAAAGGTGGAAAAGAAGTTACTCTTCCAACACCACCGAAACCAGTACCACCTAATCCGCCAGAACCACCAAAACCACAAGCAAAACAAGTCACTATCTCAGTAAAAGGTGATAAAGGATACTTATTAGGTGCGAAAAAGATGGATGTACAAGAAGGCGATACTGTCTATAAAGTATTGCAGCGTACAGGTTTAGATGTGGATGCGAGTGGATCTAAAGGCGATGTTTATGTAAAAGGGATTAATGATTTATATGAAAAAGATATTACAGCTACTAGTGGGTGGAAATATCGTGTGAACGGTGCGTTTCCAAACCATAGTGCGGGTGTAGTTACAGTTAAACCAGGAGATACAATCGAGTGGGTTTATGTATTAAAATAAGAAAGGCATTCGGTAAAGGACTATGAAAATAAGTTTTTCTTCTTTACATCCTTTTGTGAATTTTTTTTATTATATCGGGGTGATGATACTATGTATGATGTGTCTTCATCCTCTTTTTTTAATTGGAGCAATTGTATTAATTGTTATTTTAAATGTGATGCAAGGGAATAGCGAAAAGATAAGAAAGATGTTACCGAGCACAATCGTTTTCTTTTTTATGGTAATTTTATTTAATTCGTTATTAACGCATAGAGGGCGAACTACATTATTTTTGTTAGGTGATAGTCGTATTAAGCTTGAGGCGATTATGTTTGGACTAGTAATGGGGTTATTACTAGTTGCGATTATGTTTACGTTTGCTTCGTATAATGATATTATTTCAAGTCATAAATTTTTATATTTATTTTCTAGAATTTCACCGAAAGTAGCATTGTTAACGATGATTACAGTGAGATTTGTTCCTTTGTTTATTAGGCGATTACAGAAAATAACACTCGTTCAAAAAACGAAAGGTGTACAAGTAGATGCAGGTTCAATTGTTGAACGTGTGAAAAATGGTATGCAATTATTGCAAGTATTATTAATTTGTTCATTAGAAGATGCACTGCAAACGGCAGATTCTATGCAAGCCCGTGGATTTGGTGTAACGAAGCGTACGACATATATGCGGTATAGAATGGAAAGACGAGATTGGTATACGCTCAGTTATTTAAGTATTCTATTTATAATTGCTATTATATGTAGTACGTATGGCGGAGGAAAGTTAATCATTTATCCGAAAGTCGAATCTATTTTATTTCAGCAATACGATGGGATGATGTTTGTCGTATTTACGATGTTTATTAGTTTACCAATCATAATGGAAGGAAGGGAATGGATATGGTGGCGCATGCAGAAATAAACAATTTATCATTTGTATATGCTGATGAAAACGAAAAAGCGTTACAGCATATTTCTCTTTCTGTTCAAAAAGGAGAGTTTATTGCACTTGCTGGAGGATCAGGATCTGGGAAGACGACTTTATTAAAACATTTTAAAAAGGAATTACTTCCAATCGGTACACGTTCAGGAGAAATTTTTTATGATGGCGTTTTATTAGGGGAAGTACCGGATTTATTATCTGCTCAAGAAATTGGCATGGTATTTCAAAATCCAGAGAATCAGCTCGTAATGGATACAGTGATTCAAGAATTGGCATTTTCTTTAGAAAATATCGGGTTACCATCACATATTATTCAAAAAAGAATAGCGGAGCTCATTAGTTTCTTAGGATTTCAAGATTTATTGCACCAATCTGTTCATACGTTATCTGGCGGGCAAAAGCAGCTTGTCAATTTAGCTGCAGTATTAGTTATGCAGCCGAAGTTACTATTACTAGATGAACCAACGGCGCAGTTAGATCCAATTGCTGCGAAAGAATTTTTAGGATTGTTAAAGCGTATTAACGAAGAACTTGGCATTACGATTGTTTTAAGTGAACATCGCTTAGATGAAGTGATACCACTTGCAACGCGCGTTATTTGTATGAATAATGGTCAAATTGTGTATGATGGAAATCCTAAAACGGTTATCGCGAACATGTGGGAAGTAGAAAAGTTCCGTCCATTTATTCCGCAAATTCCAAGGTTGTTTTTAGAATGGAACGCGGAAGATATTCCGTTTACAGTGCGAGAAGCGCAAATGAAAATGAATGATTTTTCAGCCATGTCAGATGTGAATGAGCCAATAGTACAAGGTGAAAAGCAAGAAGTAATTTTAAATGCAGAACATATATCTTTTCAATATGAAAAAAATAGTCCACTTATTTTACGTGATTTAACAGTTTCGATTGAAAAAGGAAAATGGGTGGCTCTCGTTGGGGAAAATGGTACAGGGAAGTCTACACTGTTAACGATTTTAGCGGGATTACAAAAAGCGAGAAGAGGGAAAGTAAAGTGGAATGGGAAAGTGATACATAAAATTGATTCGAAAGAACGATTTAAACAGATCGGGTATGTATCACAGCATCCGTATTATCATTTTACATTTGATACAGTGTGGGAAGAAGTATATGAACGTGCAAGTGAATTATACGGAGAACAAGGAAAAGAAATAGCAGAAAATCAGCTTAAAAAGTTTTGGCTATATTCGCTTAAAGAACGCCATCCGCATGATTGTAGCGGGGGAGAGCAACAACTACTGGCATTATGTACAACGTTATTATCAAAGCCGACTTTATTATTACTTGATGAACCGACAAAGGGATTAGATCCATGGAAGAAAGAAAGAGTAGGAGAGCTATTTAGAAAACTGCAAAAAGAAGGTACAACAATTGTAATGGCAACGCATGATATTGAGTTTGCAGCAAAATACGTGAATCAATGTATGATGTTATTTGACGGAGCAGTTATTATGAATGATGCACCGAAAGAATTTTTTAGTGGTAACTTCTTTTATACAACATCTATCAATCGATTCATTCGAAAAGAATTGCCATATGCATTAACGTGGGAGGATGTGTACGAAGCGTGTCCAAACGATATGTTGCATTCATAATATGTATTTTTGCAGTTATAATAGCCACATTGCTCTTTACGACATTTATTATGGATGGGTATTACATGTTAAGTAGTTTGTTTTTATTAGTTGTTATTATGTTACCTTTCTATGTCCGCTTTGAAAGGAAGGCGTTTGTTTCACGTGAAATTGTTCTCGTTGCCGTGTTAGCGGCAATTGCAGCAGTGAGCCGCGTACCATTTTCTATTTTACCGAGTGTACAACCAACTTCTTTTGTTATTATCGTTTCTGCAATTGTGTTCGGAAGTGAAACGGGTTTTATGATCGGTGCAACAGCGGCTATCGTATCTAACATCTTTTTAGGACAAGGTCCATGGACGCCGTGGCAAATGTTTTCATGGGGCATGATTGGTTTTATAGCTGGATTATTGCGTAATACATTTTTAATGAAAAAGCTATGGGGAAGACTCCTGTACGGATTGTTTGTTGGATTTTTATTTGGCTGGATCATGAATTTCTGGGGGCTTCTCGGTTTTATACGTGAAGCAACATGGGAAGCTGTCATTTCGTATTATATCGCAAGTTTTTATTTCGATTTGAGCCATGCGATTTCGAATGTTGTGTTCTTACTATTATTTAGTACTTCTTGGATTACGATTCTTACAAGATTTAAAAGAAAATACGGCATATTAGATAAGCATAACATGGCATAGAAAAGCATACTTATATGAGGTAGGGTCGCGACTTACATATTCGTTTGCCTCTTTCATGCTTCTTACATATTGTAAGGAGCATTTTTCTGTATATTTTTTAATCATAACGGCAATAATTATGAAGTATGCCATTTGAAAAAGCTTCCCACCTTATGATGGGAAGTTTTTTCAATCTTGTTCTAAAATATGAACCGTGTAATCGCAACGTTGAATAGCTTGTTCGATCGCATAAAGAGATTGCTCAATACGAGCGCGATTAAAATCTTTTTCAACAGTCTGTAATGCTTCTTCTAAACAATGTTTTGCTTCTTGTAAGGATTGAAAAGAGTCTTGTACATATCCGCGAGCGTTTTCGTGCATTCCATAATCCTCCTTGCATATTCATATATGTATAGTATGAACAGGAAGAGAGAAAATATAATTTGTTATATTTGTTTGACAATTAAAGTGAAATTACGTATAGTAAGATTTAAGTGAATATTTTCTTATCCAGAGAGGTGGAGGGACTGGCCCGATGAAACCCAGCAACCGCGATGCAGGTGCTAATTCCAGCAGAACATATTTGTTCTGGGAGATAAGACGAAGATATATACGTAACTTCTTCTTATCGGAGAGGTTTTTTTGTTGCAAAAAAACCAATTACGAAAATTTATATTAAGAAGAAAGGGGTTGCGGATTACTGTGACACTCGAAAAATACGTAAAACTACGTAGTACAGTTTATGAATATATGATAGAGCAAGATAAGCCAATATCATTGTTAGATATTCAAGAACATATCGTTTCGCATCATGAAGGAAAATTCACGAAAAAGATGTTACATCAATTTTATTTATCAAGGCTATTAGATGAACTGAAACTGGATGGGAAAATTACATTAGCTGATGAATATCTCTATACTGAAAAAGGGGTATTTTATAAGGCGAGAAAAGGGAGCTGAGCTCTCTTTTTTTTGAAGTATGTAGAGTAAAAGACTGCTAAAGCAGCCTGATACAGGGAATGGTGTTGAGTGTGTAGTGTCAAAAATTAAATGTGCCTGAAAAAGGCAATTCATATCGGCTGCAAATGAAAAGAGACACCTTCGCCGAATAGGTGTCAGTCGTTTTGTCATATATACTTGCTATTTGACAGTTATTAGAATAACATGCAGGGGTTGTGGAAGTCAAAAGGGAATTAAAGGAAGAGGTGTTGTTATGTACGCTTATTTGTTAAAAGAGATATATAGGTATATTCCGAAACATATTATTGATAGAGGTTATGAATATTTTGAAGAAGGACATGTAGAAGATGTTGAAATACATAATAATAAAGTATTTGCGTTTGTAACTGGTAATGCAGGGAATTATGAAGTGATTATTGATCTTGAAGATTTTTCGGAAAGTAGCTGTGAGTGTCCCTATGAAAATTATTGTAAACATATGGCGGCGGTTGTTTATGATATTCAAGGTGCTGGCGAGAGTACAGTGAAAGAGAAGTTGCATGCTTTAGAAAAAGAGGAGTTATTAACAGTATTGAATCGTTTATTACAAAGTTCGAAAAACGTGCAAATTGTAGAGAAGATGTTAAAGAAGGGGAAACTTTAATTTATAGAGGGAGTTGTTTTGTAGTGAATGTACTAATTATATACGCTCATCCTAGTCCTTCAAGTTTTAACGCGGCGATTTTAGATCATGTGCAAAAAGGATTACAGGAAACAAATCATTCAGTTACTGTACTTGATTTATACAAAGAACAATTTGATCCCGTCCTTGTTTTTAATGAAGAGAAGAAAAGGCGTGATTTAGTAAATGAAGAAGAAACAGCTCGGTACAGAACGTTAGTGGAAGAAGCGGATACTCTTCTCTTTATTTATCCAATATGGTGGTGGGGGATGCCAGCTATTTTAAAAGGGTTTATTGATCGCATTTTTGTAGCTGGATTTGCTTATAAATATGAAGGCGCCCTGCCGAAAGGGTTATTGAAAGGTAAGAAGGCGTGGGTTATTAATACGTTAGACTCGCCGTTATGGTATGTCGCACTATTATATCGATCAGCAGATTGGATTATGATGAAGAGAGGTGTTTTACGTTTTTGCGGCATGCGCGATATAAAAAGGTCAGTTTTTCAATCTGTGAAAACGAGTAAACGAGAGAAGCGGGAAAAGTGGTTATTAGAAATGGAAGAAAAGGCTCGTACATTATGAATGAAATTGAACGTATCATAAAGTGTTGCAATTATGATAACGAACTTCTTCGTACATATATTAATTGCTTAGTCCAATTGAAGAAATGTAGCGAAACGTTTCAACAAATTCAAATACAATTAAGAAATGATTATTTAATAAGAGGAATTTGTGAAAGAGAAGTTGATGAAGTAGTACGGGGAAGTAAAGAATATGAAACATATTTTCTTCCTAAAGCGTTACAGTGGAATTTCTTGAGAGAAAATCCACATCTAATTGAAAAAGTATGTGAAGATTTTTTTGCATATGAGGCATTACATCTTACGGATATAGAGTGGAGGATCATTATAAATTGCATGGGAAATAAGTGATTCATTATGTAAAAAAGCTAGTATAAAACTAGCTTTTCGTTTAAATAAATAAGAAGCATAGACTAATGATGAATCCTGCATATAGTAAGTTCACAACGCAAAATCCCATAATATCACGAGCACCTAAACCAGCGATCGCTAATGCCGGTAATGCCCAGAAAGGTTGAATTAAATTCGTCCAAGCATCTCCCCACGCAATGGCCATTGCTGTTTTTGCAGCAGGTACACCAAGTTCAGCACCAGCTGGAATCATAATGGGTGCTTGCACAGCCCATTGACCGCCGCCAGATGGAACGAAAATATTAACGATGCCAGCACTTAAGAAAGTAAAGAGCGGGAAAGTCGTTTCGTTTGAAATACTAATAAAGGAATTCGAGATAGCTCCTCCAAGTGAAAGTCCTTCACTATTTGCTCCAATCATCATTCCCATAATTCCTGCGTAAAACGGAAATTGAAGTAAAATACCAGAAGCGCTTTTCGTAGAATCTGAAAAAGCACGAATATATTGAATCGGAGTACGGTGGAAAATAAGTCCAGCAATTAATAGCATAAAAATAACGATATCGAGTGTAAGGTTAAAGCCTTTCGTATAAAAGTAGTTGGAAATATAAATGAGACCTAATAATCCAACGCAAAGTGTAATAATGATATTATTTTCCATTTTTTCAGCGAATGTTTTTAGTTCTATTTCTTGAGCAGCGGCTTCTTCATGAAACACGCTAGGATCCACAGTTATCGTATGTTTTTCATCTGGATGCATGGCCCGATTAATGAGAGGCATCGTAACTAAAAAGATAACAACTGGAACGAGAGCGTATGGTGAGAATAGCGTTTCTGTTATTGGAATCGCTTCTTTAATACTCCCAGCTGTCGTTTTAATTAACGTTTCGCCGCCTGTTGCTAACGTAAGAGGAATAGAAGCAGAAAGCCCCGCATGCCAAATGAGAAATCCAGAGTAAGAAGAGGCAATTGCTAGTCTATAATCTAATCCTTCCAGCTGCCTTGCCACTTCTTTTGCATATAAAACAGATACAACAATACCGAATCCCCAGTTTATGTATGCACCAAGTAAACTTACGATTGAAATGGCAATAATACCTTGGCCATTCGTTTTTGGTAGCCTGGCAGCTGTCGTTAATCCTTTTTTAATAAGAGGAGCGTTTGCTAAAGCAGATCCTGTCACGAGGACAAGTGCCATTTGCATAGAAAAAGCAAGAAGTCCCCAAATGCCATTACCCCAGTGATTAATCATTTCCACAGGTGTTTGGTGCGTTGCAAACATGCCAAAGAAAATAACGAAAACAGTTAATAAACATGATAAAATAAACGGTTCTGGCAAGAAACGTTGTACTAGGGCGACACAACCATTTGTAAAAGAACGGAACAAAATAGATCAACCTCCTTATGTATGTTTATTACAATTATTCGAGGTTGATTTGGAGATAACCTTTTAAAGTTAGAAAATTCTGATATCTTTTAAAGGGATTTAAATTCTACGTCGAAACGTTATTATATTTTGAGTTGAAATATTTTAAAGAAGAGTAGAACCATCATCACCCTGACAGAAAAAGTTGCTTTTCCTCAATATGAAATATTGCATATAAAAATGAATTGATGCAAATGCAAAAGCTTATTATAATGAAAGCATAAATATACAACACATCTTAATACAGCAAAGAGGAGGAAGTAATATGGAAATCGCAATGGCAGTTTTAAAATTTTTAGGTGGAGTAATTCCTTTAGTTCAAGAACTATTAAAAGCATTTATGTAAGTTTATTAGTTAGCTATCATTTATCAATCATTATCATATTTTACTAAAAAAGAATGGGGTGATTTTTCTGAATGTTAAGAAAAACACTAAAAGAAGAAAGTTCCTTGCATGTTTATTAGTTAGTCTATGTACTATTAATTATTCATCTATTTCCTTCGCAGAAACACAAGTAAGTAATACAACTGATGTAACTAAAAATGCTAGTGGCATTGATACTGGCATAGCAAATCTTACATATAATAATCAAGAGGTTTTAGCTGTAAACGGTGATAAAGTAGAGAGTTTTGTTCCGAAAGAAAGTATTAATTCAAATGGTAAATTTGTAGTAGTGGAACGCGAGAAAAAATCACTTACAACGTCACCAGTCGATATTTCAATTATTGATTCTGTAGTGAATCGCACGTATCCAGGAGCTGTACAACTTGCCAATAAAGCTTTTGCAGACAATCAACCGAGTTTATTAGTGGCTAAGAGAAAGCCTTTGAATATTAGTATAGACTTACCTGGTATGAGAAAAGAAAATACAATCACTGTCCAAAATCCGACATATGGCAATGTAGCTGGAGCAGTAGACGATTTAGTATCTACTTGGAATGAAAAGTATTCCACAACACATACGTTACCTGCAAGAATGCAGTATACAGAATCTATGGTTTATAGTAAATCGCAAATCGCAAGTGCTCTTAATGTTAACGCTAAATATCTTGATAACAGTCTAAACATTGATTTTAATGCGGTTGCAAATGGAGAGAAAAAAGTGATGGTGGCCGCATATAAACAAATATTTTATACTGTAAGTGCTGAACTACCTAACAATCCATCCGATCTTTTTGATAATAGTGTTACTTTTGATGAGTTAACTCGTAAAGGAGTAAGTAATTCGGCTCCACCTGTTATGGTTTCAAATGTAGCTTATGGTAGAACGGTTTATGTAAAATTAGAAACAACATCTAAGAGTAAAGATGTACAAGCTGCTTTTAAAGCCTTACTTAAGAATAACAGCATCGAAACGAGTGGACAGTACAAAGATATTTTTGAAGAAAGTACCTTTACTGCTGTAGTATTAGGTGGAGATGCGAAAGAGCATAACAAGGTTGTTACAAAAGACTTCAATGAAATTCGAAATATCATTAAAGATAATGCTGAATTAAGTTTTAAAAATCCAGCATACCCAATTTCATATACAAGCACTTTCTTAAAAGATAATGCAACTGCTGCTGTTCATAACAATACAGATTATATCGAGACGACAACTACAGAATATTCAAGTGCTAAAATGACACTCGATCATTACGGTGCTTACGTTGCTCAATTTGATGTATCTTGGGATGAATTCACATTTGATCAAAATGGGAAAGAAGTACTAACACATAAAACATGGGAAGGTAGTGGCAAAGACAAAACAGCTCATTACTCTACAGTAATCCCTCTTCCACCAAATTCAAAAAATATAAAAATCGTAGCAAGAGAATGTACAGGTCTTGCATGGGAATGGTGGAGAACCATCATTAATGAACAAAATGTTCCATTAACAAATGAAATAAAGGTTTCAATTGGAGGAACAACATTATATCCAACTGCTAATATTAGTCATTAGGTTGGAGCGAAGCGCCTTGTTTACAGGGCGCTTTTTTTACTTAAGTGAAAGTGATTGGCGTTTCCAAAATATATCTGCGGTTCCCAACCCATTTATATTTTACTCTAATAGTCTATGAAATTTAAGTAGTTAAATGTAAAATTTATATAGAGAGTTATACAAATTCCTAAAGAACTTTAAATATATTATTCCACAATCAGGCCGAATTATAGAGTGAAAGTTCTACTAGGCCTAAAAATATTGAGAAACACGAGGAGAGGATTACATTGACTATTTATGAGCAATTCATAGAGGCTCTTAAAGAAAAAATAGGCGATACTGTAACATTTGCAGAGATAAAGGACAGATTAATAACAAAATTTAATACGAACCCGAGGAGTATTAATCCTGCTGATTATTGCTATAACCGTTATAACAAAGGGAGAGCTGTTAATAAAAATCTGTTTGTATATATAAATAAAAAAACTTATAGATATGTAGGTGAAAATTATCCTTATACAGGATTAGTTTTTCACAAGCCTAAAGGGGCAGATTGTGAATCAGTTGTAGGTGAGTGGGATAATGGGAAACTTCTTTTTTATAAGGATAAGGATAAAATAGGAATCTCACAAATTAAAAAGTTATATGAGGCATACTTTGAAATGTTAAGATTTGAAATGAATGTTCTTGGTTGTAAGGCGACTGAATTAAGGCATCTTATAGGTCGTCTAGGTGAATTTTTTTGTGTCCTTTACACAAATGGTGAGCTATCCAAAGTGACGAATCAGCATGGATATGATGTCATTAAAGATGGGCGAAGAATAAGTGTTAAAACAACTGCCCAAGAAAAAGGGTTTATCACGATCAATCAAAACACATTTGACCAATTTGATGACTTCTTCGTAGTTCAGTATAAAGATGATGATTTGAAACTATTATTTTATGGGCCAAAGGAAGAGATTCCGTCGCTTAGACCATATGGGAATACTTATGAGGTTGATATAAATTCTTTAAAGAGAGTAGAAAATAAACTCCTATAAGAGTGTATTTTCTTATAGTTTTTTAGCAGAAGCAAGCAGCTCCAACAATGATTATTCAGCTTTGTAATTGTTATAGGAATCATATGAAACAAAAGACACTTGGTAAAAGGGCTACAATTGAATTTGTAACCCTTTTTTATTACTCATTAAAAAATATTAGTGCTTAGTGACTGATATTTTCTATCCATACCCATCAAGCTAAAAAAGAATATATACCAATATTATAGAGTTGCATTTAACTTTATTTAAAGCTTCATGTATCAGTGTTATTCAATCATTTACTTGATTGTTGAATATGCAGGTATGACCCTCATTGCTCTCACGTTTTACTTGTTTTGAACTAGGAGTTTGAAATTTCGAAATATTCGTTGTGTATATTGTGTTAAATATTGTAAAATATAATGGTACCGAAAAAACCAAGTTGGTACCAATGGTTTAGGGGGCGGATTATGAAACAAAGAATAGTAACAGAAACAACTCATCAAATTCAAACGAAGGGGTTTACATTTACAATTAGTGACTTAGCAAAACAATTAGCTGTCAGTAAGAGGACAATCTATGAGCACTTTTCTTCAAAAGATGAAATAGTAGATGAAGTTATTTGTAATGTAATAGAAAGTATTCAAGAAAAGGAAAAAAATATCGCTGAAGATGATACGTTACAAATAGCTGAAAAAATAAGACTCATTTTAATTTGCATTCCACAACAATTTCAATTCATGGATGCACGTTTATTAGTAGAACTAAAAAAACATCATTATAATCAATGGTTAAAATTAGATCAGTTTTTACGTGAAGGGTGGTCTACTGTAATTGGTTTAATAGAAGAGGGAATGAGAGAAGGAAGCATAAGAAAAATTCAAATTCCCTTTTTTATTGAAGTCTATTTGGGGGCACTGAATCGCATATATGATCCTATGTTTATAGAAAAGAGTGATTATACATTAGGAAGTATGCTTGAATCTATTATGGACATGTTATTGTACGGAATTTCTAATTCAAAATAGAAGGTGGGAGAATAGTGCAGTGGATTTATTTAAGTTTAGCAATTTTATTTGAGGTAGCAGGTACAACTGCGATGAAACTATCTGATGGATTAACGAAACTTGTACCAAGCATTCTTATTTTTGTATTTTATGTAGTAAGTTTTGCATTTCTGTCATTTGCATTAAAAGGGATGGAAATGTCCGTAGCATATGCGGTATGGTCAGGTATGGGAATTGTTACGATTACAACAATTGGTTTTGTTTATTTTGGAGAAAGTATCAATATAATTAAGATACTAGCAATTCTTTTTATTTTAGTTGGAGTCGTAATTTAAACAAAAACAGATCTGGAGCCACTTTGCGTTTGTATCATTAATTTTAACTTTTTGCTCAGGGTTACAAGCTCTAGTATTTTGGACAATCCGTTTAGATTTTGATATGTCTTGGTGGATTCCTAATTTATATTTATTAGTTTATCCATGCTTCTTTTTAAAAAGTGTTTGGAGAGAGTGTGGATCGTCGTATAAGACTAACATGAGAAAAGAATTCATGTAATATAGATAGCAACTTTAAGCACATTCGAATTCTAGATTCTAAAACATTTCAGCTTCTAAATCAGTTTTTTCACTAACCATACGGCAGAAGTCAAAACAATTTTCGAAATGAAGATAGCCGATGATTCCTATGGCAAGGAAGCATCGGCTTGTATTATGTATGTTGAGTTAGTTCACGTTTCTGGAATAATTGTAATAGCGATGGTCCGAACCGGAGCCTCAATTTCTTCGTCTGTACTTTGGCTATTGTAGTATTTAATCATTAATTCGTTAAGCTCGTTTTGAAACTTTCCAAAGTGTTCCTCATCTAGCTTTAATTCTACTACAGAGAAAGTAGCACTATCTTCTTGACTGTTTTGTTCCTCTAATTTCTTAAGATAACTTTGGTATTGTGTCATAAGTGATAACTGATAATAGGAAATGTAGTTTAACTTTTCATCATCAGATAATCCTTTCCATTCACTGCCTTCAATCTTTGCATCTTCTTCATTGATTGCGTAATATTTTTCAGAAACAGATTTTACCTTTTTTTCTTTAATTACATGAACGATACCAGAATCAACCATAGTTTGTAGCTGTCTATATAGTGTTGCTTGTGGGACATTTTTAATGATTTTTACCATTTCTAATGGTGTTAGCCCATCTTCCTTATTTCTCATTAACACTTGGCAAATTTTCATTCTTACCGGATGCATTAAAATTTCAACTTTATTACTCATTCGCTCACCTTATTTATCATGTATTTTTATTCTCATTATAAATAATGAGAATAATGTTTGCAATTCATTCGTTTATGATTTATCATTATCAATAATGAGAATGAATTTAGGGAGGAATGACAATAATGCAACTACATTATGGATTGAATGATCTTAAAGACATTGATATTATGGCTTTTCTACCCATTATATTGCCAGTTATTGCAGTGGGGGCACTTTTAGTTTTCATTGCATTCATTGATTTATACCGACATAGAAAAACAAGAAAAAATGTACTTGTATGGACGTTCATTATTCTTTTCGTTAATATATTGGGACCTATTTTCTACTTCGTTATAGGGAGAAAGGACAGTGAGAAATTATGAAACTAGAGATTAAAAACGTAACAAAATCATTTAAAGGAAAAATTGCTGTCAATAATTTCTCGATGGAACTGCAAGAGGGGGAATGCGTCGGATTAATTGGACCAAACGGAGCAGGGAAATCTACATTAATAAAAGTAATTTCGGATATCATTCATCCAACTGCTGGTGAAGTTTTATTGAAAGGGATAAAAATATCAAAAATGAAAAGTGAAATTGGTTATTTACCGCAATATCCTAATTTTTTTCATTGGATGACAGCAAGAGAAACGCTTACGTTTATGGGCCAACTTTCGGGATTGAAAAGAGATGAAGTGTCAAAGTTGATTCCAAAGATTTTGGAGAAAGTTGGACTAAGGAACGAAGAAAACGCAAAGATTAGTACATTTTCTGGTGGAATGAAACAACGACTTGGTATTGCACAAGCATTATTGCATAAACCGTCACTTATTGTCATGGATGAACCGGTATCCGCATTAGATCCAATCGGCCGACGGGAAGTATTGAATTTAATTGAAGAAATAAAAAAAGATACAACCATTTTATTATCAACCCATATATTAGGCGATGCAGAAGAAATCTGTGAACGATTTGTCATTATAAAAGATGGAACAAAAATAGAAGATACAACGATTACGGAACTTTTACACCGGAATAGTGAAAATAAATTAATGATTGAAATAACAGCTAAAGATCAAAAGTGGATTGAAGTTGTAAAAAAGTTACCGTATGTGAAGGACGTAGAAGTGGTTGGGCTTAAAATCAAAGTGAAGGTTGAGAGTATCGAAATAAGTAAAAATTTATTGCTACAAAATGCACTCAAACATAAAGTGGACATCGTTAAATTTGAAATGAGTAACGATACGTTAGAAGAAATTTTCTTGAAATTGGTGGTGCAAAAATGAATAACTTACTAGTATTGATAAAAAAAGAATTTGTTCAAATGTTACGTGATTTTAAGATCATTTGGCTACCAATTGTTTTTATATTTTTAGGCGCAACACAACCGATAGTAACTCATTATTTGCCATCAATTTTAGAAGCGTTAGGTGGAGGACAGGGAATTACCATTGATCCAAGTATGGCAGCACAAAAAGGAGGCGAAGTATTAGCGAGTACTTTGGGATCCCAGTTTGATCAGCTTGGACTTATGATTCTAGTGATATCTATAATGGGTACTATTCAAACAGATAAAGCCAATGGTATGTTAGCTTTTATTTTAACAAGGCCGGTTACTGTTACTTCATATGTTGGTGGGAAAATAGTGTCAAACTATGTAATGGCAGCGTTTAGTGTAACAATTGGATACATTACCTCTTATCTATATGTAAATTATCTTTTTAATGCTGTTCTATTTGCACACCTAATTACAGGATTACTATTTTATCTCATTTGGGTGCTTTTTATCGTATCTTTCACTACAATGATAAGTGCCATTTTTCACAGTCAAGGTATTATTGCATTAATTTCAATTGTTTTCCTTCTAGCCTGTAGAGTAATCGTCGGTTTGAATCCAATAATGGATCAGCTTAATCCAGCCAGTATGAGTAAGTATGCAATGGAAACGTTAGTGACGGGGGGAGTAAATTCAAACGCAATAATCAATGGATTACTAGCTATAGTTTGGATTTTATTGACACTTTTCGTAACGTATTATTGGATTGCTAATAAAAAGTTTAATTATGAATAAACGTGATGAGGGTAATGGGTTTAAATAAAACACCCCAACAATAAAAAGCTTCCACTACTGTGGAAGCTTTTCTAAATGATGTGCAATATCAATATACATATTGGAGTAAACTGAATGTATTTCATTACTTGGCGTAGCGTTAGAAGAGAAGTGGACAATGACCATATTCGCTTTCGGATCGATGTAAAGTGTTTGTCCGTAACTACCTAACACTTCAAAAGCACCTTGTTCATTGTGCGGAATCCACCATTGATTATGATAAGAAATGGAAGCTCCAGGGCCAACTGCAAGTTCACCTTCTTGGACATTTTTTATACTTTCAATAATAGAAGAAGGGAGGATTTGCTTTCCGTTATAGTCCCCGTTGTTTAATAGTAATTGCCCGAATCTAGCCATATCTCTAGCAGTTGCATTTAATCCAGCGCTTGCTTGTTCTATTTTCGTTTCATCTGTAACATAATACGCGTTTTCTTCCATACCAATTTGAGACCATATTCGCTCGCTAACATTTTCTGCTAATGATTTACCAGTGATAGTTCGAATAACCCAAGCGAGTGTTTCTGCTGATCCGTTATTGTAAGAAAAGGCAGAACCAGGCGGTGCAGTTTCTTCTGCTTCTCGTAACATATCATAAATTTTCATCGGACCGTCGTAGTTTTTACCTCGAGGTAAAATATTGCTCGCTAAATATAGTTGTGCATCTTGATTTTCTAACGCTGGATGTTCATATCCGTGAGTAGGGTACTGTGCAGAAACTTGCATGTCCATTAATTGCTGAAGTGTAGCTTTACCGAACGGTGTATTGTTTAATTCTTTTATATAAGTGTCAGCTGTTTTCTCTAAATCGATACGATTTTCTTCAGCGAGAGATTGTATCATTGCCCCGGTAAAGACCTTTGCTAATGAAGCCATACCATGCGGTTCACTCTCGTTATATCCATTGAAATATCGTTCATAAACAAGTTGCCCATTATGTACAACGACAAACGCATCTGTTTTGTTATCGTCTAAAAGTTTTTTTAGAGGAGTTGTATTTCCAAATCTACGCTGCACAGCAAAGTCGTCTAAGTTTTGCAATGCGGTAGAGAAGTGGGAAACTTGATCCGGGTTATTATTTACCTCGTTAACTAAAGTGAATTCTTTCATATGTGTGTACGACCAACGTAAGTAAGGATCATCTAACCAATTTTTCTTCGTCACGTTATTTTTTGATGGGATTGTTTTATTATGTTTGAAGTATGTAAAACCGAGCCCTGTAATTACAAATATGAATGTGATTATGAGTAAGAGTAGGGGAGATTTTTTTAGTTTCATAGGGGTCCCTCCTTATTATTTCTATTATAAGTATACGCTTCTATTGAAAGAAATACAAAATAAGGAAAGTAAACGGGGAAGTTTACTTTCCTTATTTATGTTAAGCGGAAACTTTTCCGTCTGTATGTTGTTTCTTGAATTTTTGTTTTCTTCCATGTAATCCATAATAGAGAAGTAAAGTGAACGCAACGATAATAGCTGCGATGAAATACATATTATGGTAACTTGATTTCGCTGCGACTATACCTAAAATGAAAGAACCAAATCCAATACCACTATCAAAGAATGAGAAGTACGTAGCTGTTGCAGAACCACGTCGATGATTTGGAGCGGCAGAAATTGCAATTGTTTGGAAGCTTGGAATTAATGTTCCATAACCTAAACCGATTAATACACCTGCGCTTAGGAACCAAAACGGAGTTTGCGCTTGACTTAATGCGAACATCCCAATCGTGAAAATAATGATAGCTGGATAAACCAGTACGTTTTCACCGTAGCGGTCAAAAATTTTTCCTGTAAATGGACGAGAAATTACAACAACAAGTGCATATACAATAAAGAAATAACTTGCAATATCAGCTAAACCGAGCTCTTTCGCATAGATAGGAATAAAGGATAAAATACCACTATAAGAAAAGGCTAAAACAAATCCTGTAAGAGCGATCGGAATAGAGGATGGTTCAATTAAGTCTTTCCATTTCATTTTTTCTTGTTTTTGTTTGCTTACTGGTGCTTCATGCGGAATATTGACAAGTAGTCCTAATAAAAATGCAAGTAATGAAAATACGGAACAAACGATAAATAATACAGTAAACGAAAAATGAGAAATAATTGTTAAACCTAAAAAAGGACCAATTACCATCGGCAAACTCATGAATACGCCGAAATAGGCAAGTGCTTCGCCTCGTCTATGAGCTGGCGCAACATCAGTTACAATCGTACCAGTTGCTGTCGTCGCCATCCCAAACCCAATACCATGTAAGAAGCGAAGGGCTAGTAATAAAAATAAACTTTGCGCACCGAAATACATAACAGTAGCGGCTAAAAATAGTGAAAGTGAAATAAATAATATTTTCTTTCTTCCTAAATCATCGAGCCATTTTCCTGTGAATGGTCTACATAAAACAGAAGAAATAAGAAAAACAGTTGCAACTAAACCAATTTCCTCAGGTTTTCCTTTTAGGCCGTCTATTACATAGACAGGCAAAGTAGTCATAAGCATGTAAAATGTTAAAAAGAGAAATAGACTACTAAAACAAGTTCCGAGGAAATCCTTCGTCCAAAGTTTTTCACTTTGCATCGTCATCCCTCCAATTTAATCTAAGTTTTTAATAATTTGTTGTAACACTTGAAATGCTTGATGTAAATCATCTTCGTTAATACCTTCTAGCGTCTTTTTTTCGAAAGTATCAACTTCTTCTTGCCATACTGGGATCATTTTTATTGCTGTATCAGATAAAGAAATGAGCTTCTCACGGCGATCTTTTCCTTCTGTACGAATAATCCAACCCATCGTTTCCATACGTGTTAACGTACGAGTCATCGTTGGTGATTCAACATTTAAATACTGGCATAATTCTGTTTGTGTACAAGAACCAGTTTGATTGATGCGGAAAATAACAGCCCATTGCGCACTAAATAGTCCAGTTGGAGATACGCGTTCATTAAATTTCTTCGTAAATTTGCGAGAAGTCTGGCTGACGACGTGAAAAAAATGTTGTTTTTCGTCCATATAGTTTGATCCTTTCAAATTAGTTACCTAGCTAACTATATACTTTTTTATTATAGTTGTCTAGTAATAGACATGTTGATTTATGTAAAATTTTCGTATAGGTTTTATGTTGAGAACGTACATTCTGCATGTTATTCTTTAAGTAAGTAAAGAATTTTCTTTCTATTTAAAAAGAATGGGGGAACTTGTGATGATTAAGCCTGCAACAATGGAGTTTGTTTCACTATCGAACGGAGAAACGATTGCGTATCAGGAAGTTGGAAGGCAAAATGCAGATATTCTTGTACTCATTCACGGGAACATGACATCGTCACAACACTGGGATTTAGTAATTGAAAAGCTGCAAGATCAATACCATATTTACGCTCTTGATTTAAGAGGATTTGGACAATCAACATATAATCAATCGATAGATTCATTACAAGACTTTGCAGGAGATGTAAAACTATTTATCGATCAATTAAAAGTAGAGAAATTTTCATTAATGGGCTGGTCAATGGGCGGTGGGGTTGCGATGCAATTTACAGCGAATTATCCAACGTCTGTCGAAAAGTTGATTTTAGTAGAATCAGTGGGTGTGAAGGGATATCCAATTTTTAAAAAAGATATTAATGGGCAACAGATCGCATCAAGTTTAGTAAAGACGAAAGAAGAGATCGCGCAAGATCCAGTACAAATTGCTCCAGTGCTAGATGCGATAAAAAATATGAATAAATTATATTACCGTACAGTATGGAATCTATTAATATATACACATAATCAACCTGAACCGGATCGTTATGAAAAGTATTTAGACGATATGTTAACGCAGCGTAATTTCGTAGATGTGAATTATGCGCTCATTACATTTAATATTTCGGATGAACATAACGGGGTTGTAGAGGGAAGTAAGCAAATTCATCGTATTAAAGCTCCAACACTCGTCATACAAGGTGACAGAGATTATGTCGTACCGCAAGTAGTCGGTGAGGAGTTAGCAAAACATTTGCCGAATGCAGAGTTAAAAGTGTTAGAAGATTGCGGGCATTCTCCATTTATTGATTGTTTAGATGTATTTATACAACATGTAGAGGAATGGTTAGAACAGAAATAATCCCCGAAATGAAAGGTGTTGCATATACTATAACATTGTAGGTAAAAGGGGAGAATGTCAATGCATCAACCATCCTTAATCGCTTATTCGCCATATAGTCATCATGTATATACAAAAATGGTGATAAATCCGATGTATATGCAAGTTTCACCAGCTGTAGTTCCTTTACAAATGCAATACCCACAGCTACCAATTGTTAATGCACATCAATACTCATATGGAACTGCATTTTATAAAAATCCGTATTTCAAGCAATTCCATAACAATGTGAAAGCACAAGTTTGGGAAGGATAGGAAGCTAAAAGGTTCATTCTTTTAGCTTCTTTTTTACTACGAATATTCGTACACGCATTTGAAGAAACAGTTTATAATGAAAGGTGGAAAGTGTGAGAAGGAGTGGGAAAAAGGATGTCGATGCGTTTTACTTTTTGGATTATGGTTGGGATTGTAGCAATTTCTGGATTATCACAAGGGATGCTCTTACCGGCCATTGCAATGATTTTTGAACAAGAAGGGGTTAGCTCAAGTATTAACGGTATTCATGCGACGGCATTATACATTGGGATATTAGTGATTTCACCGTTTCTTGAAAAACCGATGCAAAAGTTTGGAATGAAGCCAATTATCGTCATTGGTGGTTTTCTCGTTATTATTTCATTATTCTTTTTTACACAAACTTTTTCATTCTGGGTATGGTTTATCCTAAGATTTCTAGTTGGAGTCGGAGATCATATGCTTCATGTCGGAACACAAACATGGATCACGACAACATCGGACCCGAGTAAAATAGGGAGACAAGTATCGATATACGGTGTATTCTTCGGAATTGGTTTCGCCGTTGGTCCGTATTTAGCAAGCACTGTTCAGTACGGTCTTGCAACGCCATTTATTATATCTACTATACTTTGTTTAATAGGTTGGCTTTTATTACTCCCAACGAAAAATGCATTCCCAGCGCAAGATGTGAGAGAAGTGAAGAGTGAGTCATCATTTTCTCGTTATAAACAAGTTGTTGGATTAGGGTGGATTGCATTACTAGGACCACTTGCATATGGCGTACTTGAAGCAATGTTAAATAGTAATTTACCAGTATATGCGCTTCGTAAAGGATGGTCTGTTTCAGATGTATCCTTCTTATTACCAGCGTTTGCAGTTGGGGGCATTATTACACAAATTCCACTCGGTATATTAAGCGATAAATACGGAAGAGACCGTATTTTAACGTGGACATTCAGTGTAAGTACGGGCATTTTCCTACTTGCAGCAGTATTTGATCAATATTACTGGATCGTCTTTGCCTGTATGCTGTTAGCAGGTATGGTTATTGGATCGTGCTTCTCATTAGGTCTTGGATTTATGACAGATTTATTACCGAGACATTTACTACCAGCAGGTAATATATTATCTGGAATCGCCTTTAGTTTAGGAAGTATTATGGGACCTGTATTAGGAGGCCTATTTATAGAAAAAATACAGTATACAAGCTTTTTTATTGCGGTTATGATTATAATGGGAACTCTCGCAATGGTATATATGGTCTACATGAAGAATCAATTCGCATCAAGAAAAATAGAAAGTAGGTTAGGGCATGACAAAACAACCTAATAAAAAGAAATTTGAAGTACTCGAAAACGAAACAATTACAGACTGCTTAGCACGTATGGAACAAGAAGGCTACGCACCGTCTCGTCGCATGGAAGAGCCAATCTTTCATGAAGTGAAGAAAAACGGCAAAACAGAAGTTGAACCGTGCGGTAGAAAGATTATTTTTGAGGGGAAATTGAAGTAATCTAATAACAAATTTTTTTATGGTATAGAGCCATTCAATTCATCTGAGTTGGATGGCTTATTTTTTTACTGACCAATGAAAGACTTAGCTAGCGATCTTTGTTAGTAAAGGTAGTATGGAGAGAAAATAACTACATAAAAATGTGAATTGAAGGATACTTAATTTATTGAATTCCGACGCCAGGACATGAATGAGAAAGCTGGACGATTTATACTTATACCTTTGTAGGAAAGAACAATTATACAAAAGTAGGATGATTTAAAATATATTTATTTGTATTATAAAAACAAAATATGTTTTTGAAAATTTGAATGTTGCGGATGTAGGGGAGGGAGAAATACATATCATGATACAAAGCATATATGAAACGCATTTACATGTAAGAAATTTAGAAAAGGCGATAGATTTCTATCAAAATAAGCTAGGTTTAGCACTAGCAAAAAAATTATCGAAAAGACGAGTTGCTTTCTTTTGGGTAGGAGAAAATAAAAAACAAATGCTCGGATTATGGGAAGTACATATTAATGAAGATTTTGAGACGAAACACTTCGCTTTTCGTGTGGATTTAGAGTTTTTAAAGATTTCTAAATTGTGGTTAGAGAATCGTGGAATAGAGGTAGTAGGGAGTCAGGGGAAAGGAAATCAAGAGCCAATTGTCCAAAGATGGATGCCAGCTGCAAGCGTATATTTTCTGGATTGTGATGGAAATAAATTGGAGTTTATTTCTATGTTATATGATGATCCAGATGAATTAGAATATGCAACTTATTTAAGTGAATGGGATGCGGAGCATGAAGAAAAATAAAGTGAAACGTTAATCAGTGGGAGTTTTACAGCTTTATATTATGTAAAATAGATAGGAACAAAATAAAATCCCTCAAGAATAAGGGTGTTCTTGAAGGATTTTTTTATGCTTTATATATTGTATATTGCTTGTAACGTATTAATGATGTTCAATTTTAGATATTTCAGCGCGTTGAATATAACCATCAGAGAAGCTGAAATATAGAGAATAGCTTCCTCGATTATATATAAAGCCTACACTAGTCATATCCTCTCCGATTCCATCTGGTTCACCAAACCACTCTTTTAATTCTTTAATAGATATATCCATTTTTACCCATATATATCTAGCGTCCGAAGGGTACATATCGATATTGTAATTTCCATATACTGCCGTATTAGGTGCATCACATTCTGTACATGGTGCTTGCTTCAAAACATCAGGCACTCCAAATTCTTTTTTTACCTCAGATATATCTTTACCCAGTACATTTAATTTAAATGGGCCAAACGTCCCATCCTGTAAAGCTGTTGTTAACATTTGTTTCAGTTCTTCTTTTGAATTGATGTTGAAATTATAAGATCTGTTTTTTGCTATGGCATTATAGAAGAATTGTGCATACTGCTCACGCTTCACAAATGTGTTTCCATTAAAATTACCTGCCTCGTCACCTTGTGCTATACGGTTACTACGCAGTGTATTTACAGCTTCATAGGCCCAATGACCTTTTGGTACGTCTTTAAATTTCCCTTGTTCTTTTGATTCTAAATGAAATGCTTTTTGTAATATTACTGCCATCTCATACCGAGTTAATACATCATCTGGACGAAATGTACCTGTTCCATTACCTGTCATAATTCCAGCTTGCGCAATGGCTTTGATGTCCTTTTCAAACATATGATTTGTAATATCACTAAACATATTTCCTTGTTTATCGTCTGCAATTAAACCTAAATGTCGATTGACTAAAGAAGCTACCTGTCCTCTAGTAATGTTGTCCCCAAAACCAAATTTTCCATTTCCATATCCTTTATAAATCCCTGCTGACGCTAAGTAATCAATAGCATCTTTTGACCAGTGGTCTTTCGGTACATCTGTAAATACAATGTTCTCATTGGCAGCTACCTTATAGCTATTCGTAGTTGTTTGTGCATTAGCTGTGCCTACCATCGTTGTAGTTGCTAGTGCTGCGGTGATTACGAATCCAAAAAATTTTTTAGCTTTGCTTGTTTTCTTGCCCATTTGCGCAAGCCTCCCCAGTTTCATTTAACTTTATTAAATATACTAATTACGATGCATGCATCGTAATTATAACATGTAAATTATAATTATTTGTCATTTATTTCCGTAATGTGGATGGATTTTTGATAATATAACCAAAAATGTAATATTTGGATAATTAATATTCAGCTTTATTTAATAATGGTACATACAGTAAAATGTTCTGTTTTCCATTCTACGATAGAAAACAGAACGTATATTTGGTATAATCGAAATATACTATATGAAACGATGTACATGAGTTTGACATGTATGTATTAAGGTACGTACTACATAACAATAACTACGCTTTATACAAATCAATCGTTAGAAAGGAAAAGAAGTAATGAATCAAATTTCATTTGAAGATTTATTTGAAGAAGAAAACGAGAAAGAAAAGGTGGAGGTAGCTGAAATACCAGTACCTTTATCACCATTGCAAAGAGATATATTGGAATTAGTGGATTCTGAAGAAATAAGTGCACTTGAGCTATGCGAACAATTAATACGATCTGGCAAAATATCAGATGAAAGATTCACAACGAATAAGCCGAAAGCATATGGAGAAGTATGCTTACTATTAGAAGGATTTGTTAAAGAAGGAAAGCTTATTTTTGTCAAAAGTGATGAGAAAAGAGATAGGGTTTATAAATTGAATGAAGAAATGTTTAAAGGATAAGGTGTGCAGGGGGAATTCATTCATTTTTCTCATCAAAAAAGGTGTCAATCTTACTTAGATTGACACCCTTTTAATCATCTAACACCTTACATATTTACGCTTGAAACCAAGTCTTCCTCTATCAAGTTCTTTCTGAATACTTTCTGCAGCATTTAGTAAACTGCTTTTTTTATTATCACGTTTTACTTCAACTATACCAACTTCTTTTGCAATCTCGACTGCCTTTTCGTGTAGTGGTACATATGAAATTGCTACAGTGTTTAGGAAATTATTCATAGCGGATTTTGTTCGTTCTGGCGAATCATGAATCGTATTTTTCACCATTTCAAGCATATCGGAAATTTTGCTTTCAGAAAACTCATTATTTTTGCGATTTCCTAAAAGCCAGCAGTAGCAACTCCAGCCTGCAGACATTCTAAGCTCGTCCCCACTTGCAATCCATTTATTAGCAACGTCTTGTGCAATATTTGATTCTGATAAAGTTACTGCCACTACATAATCGGACAACATATAAAAATATGCTCCGTCTATCCAGCGATCAAAATCAGACTCACTCATAGCTTTCGGATCCGCAATAATGCCTGCAAAGTACATAGCATCGTAGTTGCCTGTGGCATAAAGTTCTTCAGCTAACTCTTGGTTTAATTTTATTTTTTTAGCGATTGGTTTCATAGCACCTGTAGCTACGCCGAAAACTGGCTCGTGCGCACCGTTAGATATGTAGATTTTTTTTGTTCTTTCTTTGCCTAGGGCTTCAAGCTCTTGCATCACTGTTTTAAAATCCAAAGCTGTGCACTTCCTTCATATAAATATCATTTTAATTGCGAGCATCTAGTTTATATTTCTTATTAAATCTTCTTCACTTTCCAATTCTAATCGTAATCACGAGGTATGTCTATTTTCTGTAATCCCTTGCATATGCATGGCGAAAGTAATAGAGAAAAAAGAAGTAGCATGTGTTGTAGCTATCGGAGTGTAGGTTTTTTATTTTTCATAAGTGCTTTTGACGGCGATAGCAATTGGTTATAAAATAATGTCTGTTAAGGGATTTTCTAGAAACTATAATTCGCCTGCTGGGGATAAAATGAAGTGTTTATAAAAAGGCGGAATAAATATATTTTTATACATAGTAGATTCATAGTCTTTCACGAATGAGAAAATAAAGGGAGGTTGAGATATTTACACGAACAGTGTAGGTATCGATTACAGCAATGAATATTAAAAAACGAGTAATCATATTATCAACAAGTTTAGTAATGTTAGGGAGTACACCTTTAGCAACATCAGCAGAAGAGAGAAAAATCCCTCAAACTGATCAACTTCGTATCGCGCAAGGGGAGCGTGGAACGAGCGGATTACGTTATTCTGATTTCAATCTAGAAACTCCTGATCACATGCAAATTAACGAAGCGGAAGTATCAGAAAACGAGAAAATTCTTCTAGAAGAATATACACATAAACATGATGAAACAGAAGAGTTATATAAAATGAAAGAAGCAAAAAAAGGTCAAGTAGCGGAAGATGAAGCTATTTCAAACATTGAAAAGGCATTTGAACATGTAGACGGTCGAAATGATGGTTCTACTCGCGAAATGAAGCCGGTTGAAAAGCCAAGAGCTATTCAATATAGTGCATCGATGACTACAAAGAAATATGGAACACTCGCAGGTGTCCCGTTTGTAGAGTGGATTGTTCCAGCAGGAAATCCTGATATTCGCCCTGCAAATCAGATGAAAGCACGTTACATTACAATTCACGAGACTGCAAACACTGCCCGCGGTGCAAATGCTGAAAATCATGCGAAATATTTGTATAAACAAGCAACGGAAGGCACGTTCCGAACAGCTTCATGGCATTTTACTGTAGACGATAAACAAATCTATCAGCACTTACCAACAAATGAAAATGGATGGCATGCAGGAGATGGGGATGGTTCAGGGAATAGAGAGTCTATCGGTATCGAAATTTCAGTTAACCAAGATGGAGATTACAATAAAGCGTTAGAGAATGCAAAGCGACTTGCAGGTTATTTAATGAACAAAGAAGGTATTAGTGCGGACCACATTTATAGGCATCAACAATGGAGCGGAAAAAACTGTCCTGATATTTTAATTTCTCGTGGGAATTGGACTGGCTTCGTACAAGGTATTCAATGGTATGCAAATGTTAACGCACAAATTGACTCGCCTTTACAAGAAAGAAATGAGTTATTTGATTCAAATGAATATAATCCAGCTGAACCTAATATGGAGCTTGTAGTGAATGGTGACGGTATAAACGTACGTAGCGGTGCAGGACTTGAACATCATATCGTTCATAAAGCTTCAAATGGAGACCGTTACAAAGTATTAGCAGTTAAAAACGGTTGGTATAAAGTAGGTAACGATGAGTGGATTTTCTATAACCCAAGTTGGATTAAGATAAACTATAATGTGCCAAATAAAGAAGTAGAAAAACCAAAAGATGATATTACAGGTGGATGGTTTGAAGGGCATATTCGTAAGCTGAACAGCCTAGGAATTATGCACGGTGAAGGAAATGGTATATTTGCGCCTTATCGTAATGTAACGAGAGCTGAGTTTGCGACATTAATCTCAAATGCTCTAAAGCTACCAGAAGGAAATAAGTCATTTGTAGATATTAACAAAGCGCATCCATCACTTCATAGCGGTATTAAACGTAGTGCAAGTGCAGGAATTATTAGCGGTCGTGGTGGGGGGATTTTTGACCCGAATGCACCAATCACTCGTGAAGAGGCATCTGTTATGATTGACAAAGCATTACAGTATAAAGGTGTTACAGGTGAATTAGTCGCATTACCATTTACAGATCAACATTTGATCACATATAAACAGCCTGTTCAACGATTATACAGTTTAAAGGTAGTAACAGGTGTTGGAAATAATGAGTTTAATCCTAAAGGGACAACAACTCGTGGTGAGGCAGCTGCCTTTTTAGTGAAGATGTTAGACTCTATGCAGAAATAAATGAATTGTATGTAGTAGTTTGTACTGGTACAAGAAAAAGTAATAAGGATTTTAAAGGAGCTATTCAAATAGAACAGCTCCTTTTTATATTAGCCACTATTAAGCCTCTTCCAAGCCCCTTATAAGCACCTACCAAGTAATAAATCACTAAGAAAAAACAAAACAAAAACAACTACAAGAACAAAAAGCGCGAAAAAATAAAAGCGTCGTTGTAGTAGTTAAAAAAATTTGGAATTCAACTGCAAAAACCAAGCCCTCATTCCTATATGTATATGGAAGGATTGAAATCTGCCTTTTTATGAATATAAGGGGGAGGTAAACATATGGCGGTGTACCGTAATGTGCAAGTGAACTTTTGGCAAGATGAATTCATATTAGATTTAACGCCAGAGGAGCGTTATTTTTACATATATTTGTTAACTGGTACGAAAACGAAGCAATGTGGAATTTACGTATTACCGAAGCGTGTGGCAGAACTTGAAACAGGCTACAGTATGGAGACTGTTGAGAAATTGTTGAACAGGTTTATTGAATACGGAAAGATTTTATACGATGTGGAAACGAAAGAATTATACATCATAAATTGGCTACACTACAACCCTATTTTAAATACGAATGTAGAGAAGTGTGTGTTACGTGAATTAAAGACTGTGAAAAATAAAGAGTTTATACATATGTTTTTACGTAAATGTCTGGAAGAAGAATGGAAGATTCCATTGTTGTTGCAGCATTTTGGCATGCCTAAAGAAGAGGATAATAATAGTTCGCAAGTAGTTATTGAAGAGAAAGAAGTAGAAGAGGTAGAAAGTATAGAAGAGGCCGTTCCCAATAGTGAAGTTTACAAGTTTTACGAACAAAATATAAGTAGTTTATCTCCATATATCGTGAAGGAATTGAAGGAGTGGATACAAAAAGTTTCAGGAGAGACAGTGCTAGAGGCGCTTAAAATTGCGTTTGAACAAAATAAGCGAACGTTCGCTTATGTGAAGGGGATTTTGAGGAATTGGTGTAAGAAAGGACGGGGGAATTTAAGTGAAGGAAAGGAAGGAGTATTTAGTTTACATGATCCATAGCATGAGAAAAGAAGGATTTTTCCTATTCAAAAAGGTTCTTTCAAAATAGAGGCGAATAGTTTGAGAAAGGAGGGGGTTTTATGCAAGTCGTCATAAAAAAGAAACGAACTAGGGGTAAGAGAATTTTTATTTGGTCTAGTAGTATCGTTCTTTTGTTAGTTATTTGTGCTGCGATTTTTTTGAACATATATACGCTTAGATCTGTGCCAAAGATAGATGGAACGATAAAGCTAGAGGATTTACAACATGCTGTTACGGTGAAGCGAGATAGTAAAGGTGTACCACATATTAAAGCGGAAAATGCACATGATTTATATTTTTCGCAAGGGTATGTACAAGCGCAAGATCGGTTGTTTCAAATGGATTTAAGTAGAAGGCAAGCTTCTGGTATGTTGAGTGAAGTTGTAGGGGGAGCAGCTGTTGATCGAGATAAGTTGTTTCGAACGCTCGGTTTACGGCGAGCGGCAGCAGCGTCTGTTAGTCAATATGACGGGGAAGCGAAATATGCTCTGCAGTCATTTGCTGATGGGATAAATGCTTTTATACGTGAGGCGAAAGAGGAAAAGAAATTGCCGGTCGAATTTACTATATTAGGTTATGAGCCAGCTGAATGGTCTATTGTTGATACGTTAACGATTGGAAAGTATATGGCGTTTGATTTAGGAGGACATTGGCACGGACAGGCGTTTCGGTATTGGGCGCTGAAAAATTTACCGAAAGAGCAAGCAAATGAGCTATTTCCTACATATCCGAAAGATGCCCCCAGATTGCTAGCTGAACTAAAAAATACAAATGTAGACGTAGCACAAAGTTTTGCAAAAACGATCATTCCGCCAGAGTTTAATGGTAGTAATAACTGGGTCATAAGCGGTGAGAAGAGTGCGTCTGGTAAGCCGATTTTAGCGGATGATCCTCATTTATCTCTTGCGACGCCTTCTATTTGGTATCAATCGAAACTTGAAATGAAAGATTTGAATGTGAGTGGCGTTATTTTCGCTGGAGTACCAGGCGTTATATTAGGACACAATGACAAAATAGCATGGGGCGTTACGAATACAGGTCCTGATGTGCAAGATTTATATATTGAGAAGCGAAATCCTAATAATGAAAATGAATTTCTGTATAACGATAAGTGGGAAAAAGCTACCGTTGTTGATGAGTCTATTAAAGTAAAAGGCGGGAAAACAATTCCGTATAACGTTACGGTTACGAGGCATGGTCCAGTCATTTCAGAGTTTGCGGATAAAGGGAAAGAGAAAACGAAAACAGTATTTGCTTTGAAATGGACTGCTTTGGAGCCTTCCGCTGAGTTAAAGGCTGTATTAAATATGAATAAGGCGAAAGACTGGAATGAGTTTGAAACGGCTCTTCAAGATTTCCATACCCCGACTCAAAACTTTGTATTTGCATCAAATGATGGCACAATTGCTTATAAAGCAAATGGAAATATACCAGTGCGTAAAAAAGGCGATGGTAGTCTGCCAGTGCCAGGATGGACAGATGAATATGAATGGGAAGGGTATATCCCATATGATCAACTTCCAAAAGTAATCAATCCAAAACAAGGGTTTATTTCTACTGCGAATAATAAAATTGTGGATGATAATTATCCGTACCATATTAGTAATACGTGGGCGCAGCCATATAGGCAAATGCGTATTCAAGAGTTTTTACAAGAGAAGGAAAAATATACAGTGAAAGATTTAGAAGAGTTACAAATGGATCAAAAAAATTTATATGGGAAAGAGTTTACTCCTATATTTTTAAAAGAGTTAAATAAAGCATCTTTAAATGAAGTAGAGAAAGAAGGCGTAAAACAATTAACGAAGTGGAATTTTTACGATAGTAAAGATGAAGCGGCACCGTTAATATTCCATTTGTTAATGAAAGAGATTTCAAATACGTTATTTTCAAAAGAAATACCGAAAGATGTGATGGAGTTATTTGAAGGGAAGTCACAAGTTGTTGATGAATTGATTCGAAAAGAAGTAGCAGGGGAAAAGAGCGCTTGGTTTACGAAGTACGGAGGCTTCACGAAAGTTGTGCATACATCGTACGAGAATGTAATGAAGAAATTACAGAAGGAGTATGGACCCAATGTTGCGGAGTGGAAGTGGGGCGACTACCATCAACTTGCTTTTACACATCCAATCTCAAAATCATCTAGTATGTTAGCACTACTTGCATTTAATCGTGAGAAACCAGTTCCAATTGGCGGAAGTCAAGTTACCGTTCAAGCGGCGAGTTACGGAGATAACGGTATTGTAAATCACGGAGCTTCTTGGCGGTTCGTTATTGATACGAAAGATATGTCAAACGGTTATCATATCGTAGGGCCAGGACAATCAGGACATTTTAGAAGTGATTGGTATCATGATCAAATAGATGATTGGGTAAATGGAATGTATCATACGACTACACTGAATACGGATGGAATAGAGGGGAAGGTGTTAAATTTAGAGCCGAAGTGATAGGGTGTTTTTGTTTGTGGAGGGGACTAGTAATAATCTTTTTGATAATGAAAGCTTATCATTTAGAACATAACCCAGTTCTTAAATAATTTTAACAGCCAGCCTACTATTATTTAATTTGATAGTAGGCTGTTTCCATATTCGAAATCGTTGTCTACATAGAACGTTTGGGAATAAATGAAGCAAAGCCAATGATGTTTAACATTGTGCAAGAATTAGATATCTACGTGATTTTGAAGAAGAAGATTGAGGGAACTAAAAAACGGTCTAGAATTCTAGACCGTTTTTTTATGATTTACTAATTTTCCAACCATCATCCGTTTTCTCAAGTTCAATTACGATTACTTTTTTAGGATTACCTTTATATGCAGCATCAACAGTTACAATAGCAATTTCATTTTTCTCTTCGACTTTTCGAATTTTATAGCTTTTAAGATTCTTGCTAACCGATTTCATTAGGTCTGCATTTCCGCCCACAAAAGCAACGATTTTCTTCGCTTCAGGAGTGAATAACTCGCCAAACTCTTTAACATTTCCTTCTTTTGCATCTTCGAAATACGCTGTAGCAACTTCTTCAGGATTACGATTATTTCCACATGCTGCAAGTGCTGTAACTAATAAAGCTATTACAACTATTAACATGATCAATCCAGTTTTGAGGGGAATTAGTTAACAAAGACCAGGTATTATTTGCAACAGAACTGTCCCTCTGTACCCCTTGTTTCGTCATTTTTCTAGGCCATCCAACTTGACAAATGTTTTTTTATCAAACTACAATGAAAATCATTATCAATAATATAGGGAGGATACTTTTGTCAATAAATGAAAAACAATATATTTATAGGTTAATAACCAGATCTTGTTAAGTCGTATGTACTATTTTTAGTTTAGCGTTGCCCAGAATGTACACCAATTAATCTCGCGAATTACAAGAAAACTATTATTGAAATGAGGCGTGCATTGTGAAGTTGGACGTGAATGAGTTAGCAGAGTATCTTGCCAATAATCCTTTCCAAGTAGAAGGAGTATATCGTTATGCTAAAAATCCAGGTGTGCCTTGTGCTGAGTCTACAGATTCTTTCCCAGGATTTGTATTTCCACTTACAGGGAAGACGCAATTTCAATTTAATGGTACGCCGTATATCCTTTCCCCAGGAAAAGTTATACATGGGGGTGCAAAAATGACATTAGCCCATAAAATGCTTGGTGAAATAAACTGGGAATATATTCTTGTTTTATATCGGATAAGCAATTCAGAACGAGAAGACTCTGGCTTTACTCATCAGCATTTTGAATTATTAACAGGACAATCTCCTCGTCTTGTCGAATTACTTATGCGTCTTTGGGATGTGTATAATCAGCGTGGAGGCATTTCGATGTTTCAGACTGAAATGCTGTTTCGCGAAGCGTTGAATGAAGCTTTATTAAGTGTTGTCAATAGAGAGAATAACTATGAGTCGCATACTTTATTCAAACGAATATCTAGTTACGTTCATAAATACTATTATAAAGATATTACAATACATACGCTTACAGAACAAAATAATGTTAATCGAAATCGTCTTTCTTACGTGTTTAGAAAGCATGCAGGTATGGGGCCAGCAGAATATTTATTGAACTATCGTATAAAGATGGCTCAAAAAATGTTATGTACAAGTGGTGTGCCTGTACAACAAATTGCGCAGGCTGTTGGAATCGCAGACCCTTTTTATTTTAGTAGAGTTTTCAAGAAGCGAGTTGGCATTTCGCCTACTAAATATCGCGAGAAGTTCATCAATAATCCATACTAATGTCAACAAGGGTCCATTCTTATTTGAAAATCACTGTTCTATACTTATGGAGAGTTAAAGGAAACATTGGATTGAAAGAACTTTCATTGAAATCACTCCTTTGTACTATCTGAATGAAAAGTTCTGGCCTGATCATTTTCTTTTTAAGCGTAATGACGACTTTTTTACTTAGATTACTGTAATATAGTGGAAGTTAAAAATGAGGAGGGATTATTATCCATTACCAACCTATTAAACTAAATGACGAGTTATCTAAAATTAACGATTATTGGTATCCACGAGTGATTGGTGAAATGAATGATGATCAAATTCAGCTTTTTAAAGCTAATGGAGATTTTATATGGCATGAGCATCCTAATACGGATAAGCTATTTATTGTGCTTGAAGGGGAGATGTTCATCGATTTTCGTGATGGACAGGTGAAAATTTCTAAGGGCGAGATGTTTATTGTCCCGAGAGGCGTTGAGCATAAACCTTTCACTGAAAAGGAATCCCACATCATGTTGGTAGAGCCTAAAAGGGAAATGGATTGATAATCGTAAAAAGATAAAAAAGGAGCGGAAATCCGTTCCTTTTTTATTTATCTTACTATTTTTAGGAGCTTAGTATGAATAAGATGTGAATAAAGGATGAATAGCATTTTTATTGTGACAATTCATTGGGGTTTTTTCTGGAATATTTGTGAAACGTTGTATAGAATAAGCAAGTATGCCAAAAATTATAGGGGGAAAGTTGTGAAGAGAAATAAGAGTTTAGTAAGTTTGTTAGGAGTGTGTATTATGTTGTTTTCTTTTTGTTTCCAAGGAAATGTACAGGCAGATGTGAATACTGTTCAATCAGGAAAAATAAAGTCAGGAAATGTAACGGTATGGGAAGTTGGAAATGCATCGAAAGTGTTAGCTGATGTGAATCGCTTAAATTTAAATACAGTAAATGTACCGATTCAAGTTGATATTCCGAATGTCACTTCTACTAATATGGTAATTAACCAGGCGCAAAAGGAAAAGGCTATTATTTTAATTCAAGAATTATTAAAGCGTAATATTCAAGTTATAGTGGAACCGTTCCCGTATATTCAGCAAGGAAATGTTGGGGAAACGGAATGGAATCCGAGTAATATTAATGATTTCTTCTGGAATTGGAAAACGGTTATTCTACAAGACATCTTTAATTCCATTACAAGTAAATACAATGTGTATGGACTCAAGATTGCCTCTAATTTCGTGAATATGGAATATGCAGAAGGATATTGGAGCGATACGATTGATTTTGTTCGTAAGCAGTATAAAGGAAATGTTTTGTATCAAATGAATTGGTGGTTAACAGCAAGCTTTGATCTTTCGTATGAAGCGAAGTTTAAAGAGAAAATCAATCGTCCGTATTTAAAAAAGGTGGATATTGTAAGTATCGACAGTTGGTTTGAAGTTTCAGGAAAAAGAAATCCAACATACGAAGAAGTAAAGAAAAGTTTATTTGCGACGACAGTGTATAACCGTGGACAAAATGTTGTTCAGCAACTAGAACAATTACATAAGGCAACAGGAAAGCCGGTTTACTTTGGTGGATTTAACGTTCCAGCGCGTGATTTCGGACTACAAAATCCGTGGAATCCAGATGTTTCTAATGTGTTTTCAAAAGACGTACAATTAAACGGATGGCGCGCTTACCGTGATGTATTAGAACCGAAACCGTACTTTAAAGGTTTTTCAATTTGGTTTATTGGTTCTCATAATAGTACGCATGCGTATCAAATACATAGTAAAGAAGCAGAGGCAGTTATTAACGGTTGGTACCGAAAATAAATTTTATAAAATAGGTAAGTTTTGAAGTTTACTACATATATTTCTAGTGAAAGGCCTTTCACCATCTTATCACCTAGGGGGCAATCATAATGAAATTTTTGTCTTACCTTACAGTAATTTTGGTGATTCTTGGCGGTTTGAATTGGTTATTTGTAGCGTTAGATTACAATGTAGTTGAGAAATGGTTTGGTTCTATGCCGGCGCTTGTGGACACTATTTATTGGCTCATTGGTCTTTCTGCTATTTATCAAATTTTTGATCGGTTCTTTACGAACAATTAGCTATTATTCTTTTATTACTAGCGTGTTAAGTACGATTATGTACTTAACACTTTTTTGTATGTTTATAAAAAATAGTTTGCACATGCGAACGGTTCCATTGCGTCTTGCGCCGTAATAACAGAAAACAAATTGACCATATATTATATTTTGGGTTATAATTCAGAAAGTTTAAAAATCAATAAAAATGAGAAATAGGGAGGTTATTAGGGTGATGGAGAGAGTGTATAATTTTTCAGCTGGACCATCGATACTCCCTTTGCCAGTTTTAGAGAAAGTGCAAAAGGAGCTATTAAATTATAACGGGACAGGCATGTCAATTATGGAAATGAGTCATCGATCTTCTTATTTTCAAAGTATTATAGAGGAAGCGAGTAACTTACTTCGTGAATTAATGAACATTCCTGATGAGTATGAAGTATTGTTTTTACAAGGCGGTGCGTCATTACAATTTTCTATGATACCACTGAATTTAATGAATACGTATAAAAAAGCAGGGTACGTATTGACTGGATCATGGTCTAAAAAGGCAATGCAAGAAGCTGAAAAAGTAGGGGAAGTACAAGTGATTGCTTCTTCTGAAAAAGCGAAGTTTACTACAATTCCTAAACTGGATAGTTTACTAGGCGATGAAAAACTAGATTATGTACATATTACAACGAATAATACAATTGAGGGGACGAAATATGTGGACATTCCACATTTAGATAGAGTACCGCTCGTTGCGGATATGTCCTCAAATATTTTATCAGAACAATATGATGTTACGAAGTTTGGCCTTATATATGCGGGAGCGCAAAAGAATTTAGGACCAGCGGGCTTAACAATTGCAATTATAAAAAGAGATTTAATTGGAGGAGCAGATCGCTCTTGTCCTACAATGTTAAACTATGAAACTTACAGTAAAAATAACTCCTTATATAATACACCGCCGTCCTTTAGTATTTACGTAACGAAACTTGTATTAGAGTGGTTGAAAGAGCAAGGCGGGGTATCTGCGATGGAAGAACAAAATAAAATGAAATCATCACTTCTTTATCATTTCTTAGATGAATCTAAATTGTTTACTTCACCAGTTGATCCTACGTATCGATCACTTATGAACATTCCGTTTACAACGCCGTCAGAAGAGCTTAACAATCAATTTTTACAAAAAGCGAAAGAACGCGGCCTTGTTACGCTAAAAGGACATCGCTCAGTAGGTGGTATGCGTGCAAGTATTTACAATGCAATGCCAGCACAAGGCGTACAACACTTAGTAAATTATATGAAAGAATTTGAGCTTGAGAATAGATAGGGAGATGGGGATATGTTTCGTGTTCAAACGTTAAATCAAATTGCAGAAAAAGGTTTGCAAGTTCTTGGCGAAGAGCGCTATGAAGTAGGGGATAGAATCAATCACCCCGACGGTATTTTACTTCGCAGCTATTCTTTACATCAAGAAGAGTTTTCAAAAGATTTAAAGGCGATTGCAAGAGCTGGTGCTGGTGTAAATAATATTCCTGTCGAGCGATGTACAGAAAAGGGAATTGTAGTCTTTAACACGCCAGGAGCTAACGCCAATGCAGTAAAGGAACTTATTATCGCCAGCCTTATTATGTCTTCACGTAACATTATTAATGGCGTAAGCTGGACGAAAAATTTAGAGGGTGAAGAAGTACCGCAGCTTGTTGAAACAGGGAAAAAACAATTTGTTGGATCAGAAATTGCGGGGAAACGTCTAGGGGTTATCGGACTTGGTGCAATCGGTGCTTTAGTTGCGAACGATGCGTTAGCTTTAGGGATGGATGTTGTCGGATACGATCCTTACATTTCAGTTGAAACAGCATGGCGCCTTTCTACACATGTGCAAAGAGCATTTAGTTTAGATGAAATTTTTGCAACATGTGATTATATTACCCTTCATATTCCGCTTACGAATCAAACGAAGGGGGTTATTGGGGAACACGCTGTAGAAAAGATGAAAAAAGGAATGCGCCTATTCAATTTCTCTAGAGGAGAACTTGTAGATGAAAAGGTTCTTCAAAAAGCGTTAGAAGAAGATATTATTACACATTACGTAACGGATTTCCCGAATGAAAATGTTATAAAGATGAAAAATGTAACAGCGACGCCTCACCTTGGTGCATCTACGTCTGAATCGGAAGAAAATTGTGCAGTCATGGCAGCACGCCAATTACGAGAATATTTAGAGACAGGCAATATTCGAAATTCAGTAAACTATCCAAACGTAGAACTTCCGTATATCGGAAAAAAACGAATTACAATTATGCATCAAAACGTCCCGAACATGGTAGGACAAATTACAGGGTGTTTAGCAGAACATCATATTAATATTGCAGATATGATTAATCGTAGTAAACATTCTTGGGCGTATACAATGATTGATATTGATAACGGAATTGATGATATAATAAAAGAGAATATAGTGGAAAATATAAGCAAAATTACAGGTGTTGTAGCCGTTCGAATGATTGTGTAAAGGAGAGAGGAAAATTTGGCAAAAATCCGACCGTTTCGGGCCATCCGTCCAGTAGAAGAAAAAGCAGCAGAAGTTGCAGCTTTACCGTATGACGTATTAAATAGTGAAGAGGCAAGAGAAGTTGTAAAAGGGAATCCGTATTCTTTCTTACACGTTGATAAAGCAGAAATTGATTTAGACCCGGTACTTTCACCGTACGATGATCGTGTATATGAAAAAGCGGGTGAAAATTTAAATCAATTTATACGAGAAGAAGTGTTCATTCAAGACGAAGAGCCAGCACTATACATTTATGAACTGACGATGCAAGGAAGAACGCAGTCAGGCCTTGTCGTTTGTACGTCTATTGATGAGTATGAAGATGATACAATTAAAAAACATGAAAGAACACGTCATGAAAAAGAACTTGATCGTATTCGTCACGTAGATGTATGTGACGCAAATACAGGTCCTATCTTTTTAACGTACCGTACAAAAGAAGACGTGAAACGTTTAATTAGCAGCTGGAAAGAAGAACATGCGCCAATCTATACGTTTACAGCAGAAGACGGCGTTAGGCATGTTGCTTGGAAAATAGCTGATGAAGAAGTAATTGCAAGTTTAGTAAACTTATTTGAAGATATTCCTAACTTGTACATTGCAGATGGACATCACCGCTCTGCATCAGCGGCAAAAGTAGGGCTTATGCGAAGAGAACAATATCCGAATTACACAGGAGAAGAGGAATTTAATTTCTTCTTATCTGTTTTATTCCCTCATGATGAATTATCTATTTGGGATTATAACCGAGTTGTAAAAGATTTAAATGGCTTATCAGAAGAAAAATTTTTAAAGCAAATCACGCAATACTTTTATGTAGAAGAAGCATCTATTTCTCCGTATAAACCAAATGAACCAAAAACATTTGGAATGTATGTAAACGAGAAGTGGTATAAGCTCACTGTGAAAGAAGAAACGTTTGATGCGAATGATCTCGTTAAAGGTTTAGATGTATCTATTCTGCAAGATCATTTATTAAGCCAAGTACTTGAAATACATGATCCGCGATCTGATTCACGCATTGATTTTGTTGGAGGAATACGCGGGTTAGAAGAACTAGAACGCCTTGTGAACAGTGGTGAATATAAAGCGGCGTTCTCACTATATCCGACATCAATGGAAGCTTTATTAGCAATCGCAGATGCCGGGGAAGTTATGCCACCAAAATCAACGTGGTTTGAACCGAAACTTCGCAGCGGATTATTTGTACATTCTTTAAAGTAAATATAGACTTCTTTAGATTGAAAAACCGAAATGATTTTTAGTTTCGGTTTTTCTTATTTTAAAAGAGTTTTTGAGGAGGGGGATGGAAAAATGCACGAAAATTATAGCGATGTTTATATGTAGGAATCAACTTGAAAAGGAAGTATTGAAGGGGAGTTTTTCTAGGATTATTCATTGATTAGTAGATAGAGAGATAAAATACACCTAATTAATAGGTGTATTTTTTAGACTTGAAAACCACATATGTATTAGAAATTTCTCTCGGGGAGAGTGTATCACAATAGAAATCATGTATATACATAATATTCGTTACATCGAATGGTTTTCTTGTAAATATATGAAGATGGTAAACTAAATAGATTTCAATTTTGGTAACTTAAATACCTGTACCATGTTCAGAATTAGCAGGAGCGCCGCCAGTATCGCCACGTGAATCTAATTTTGGAGCAGGAGTATCGCCATGAGCATCTAATTTTGGAGCAGGAAGATCGCCATGACCCTCTTTTTTAGGAGCCATTCCTTCTCCATGAGTATTCGTGTAGGCAGGGGAAACCCCACCGTCGCCTCTATTATAAGAAGGAGCCCAAATGTCGCCATGTGAATCTAATTTCGAGCTTAAATCAGCATGTGTCTCTAGTTTAGGAGCAGCGAAATCAGCATGGCTTTCTAATTTCGGAGCAAAAGTTTCACCATGCTCTGCTTTTACAACGCCACCCTCCCCAATATTTACACCAAAAAGACCAAAGCTAAACACCGATAACCCTACAACAGCTGTACTAATTTTTCTTTTCAATCTATCTCTCTCCTTTTGTATTGTTTTATTTCATTTTGTCTAAACGTGGTAGATAAAATGAAATGAATCATAAAAAATTTCCAAATACATTACGATATATGAATAATTCTGTGTAATATTTTGTAAAACCTTCTTGAAATTTGAATTTTATAAAAACAAAATTCGACATAGTTCATTTTTCTATTAGTTGAATAGATTTTAATTGAGTTTTTATAAAGCTATTCGCTAACTTTAGGATCGAAAACAGCTCTTAATTTCTTTATATCGTGCTCATAAGGTTATTTTAGCTTTCAATTAAATTAACTATTGTAATTCGAGAATAAATTCATTTTGTTTTATATTTAAAAGTTACGTTATGCATCATTGCATGAGAAAGATGGTTGCTATTTTGCACAACTTGTAACTATAATGGTTACAGGTTGGTCGTATCCAATCAAAAAAATAAAATCATCATGAATGGAGATGTTTCATAATGGGTATGAAAAAATTAATTTTAGCAGGTGCTTTAGGTATCGCAGCATTATCAGGAACAAATTTACCAGGATTAGAACTAACAAAAGCGAGTGCAGCTTCTATTGAATCGAATTTCTCAACGTTAGAAGGACGAGTAGTAGAAGTAGATAACGGTGTGATTGTAGTTAAATCTAAGCAATACGAAGAACCTGTTAGTGTATATATGGATTCACTTTCAAATGTGAAAGTAGGAGATGAAGTAAAAGCTACTGGATCTATGATGCGTAATTTTACAGAATATATGGTGGCAACTGCAGTTGAAAATACAACAAACAAGTTAGGTATGCACATGAAAGAAGATGGATCCCCTGATTATGTGATTGGGGAAATAACAAAAGTAGCTACGATGGAGGATGAGGTAGAAGGTTCTATTAAATATGTCGTAGTTGAGTATCCATCGGTAAATGGCAAGAAATCTATTATCGAAGTGGACTTAACAAAGGGACAAGTATTTAATACGGGTGATAAAGTGAAAATTGATATGAAGTATGTGAGCTGGGGCGGAACTTCTATTAACTGGAATACAACGGATCATATTGAAAAAGTTCATGAGGCAAAGAATAACGTTGAAAATAATGATGATGTATGGATTTGGTCTTAATTAGACTGCTATAAATAAAAAATGTATCATGCAGTACCCATCAAATGATCATGTGTATGATTATTTGATGGGTACTTTTTCTTTATTTTATATTCGGGACTAAGGAACATCATTGTATCTATAATAATTTTAAAAATGTGGGTATATAGCTGAATCGGATAAACCTATACAGACAAGTGTTTTAGCGCACTGTTTATGCATTGATTTTATTCAAAATTGCGACTTTATTCGTCGTAAATAATAGATAATTTTGTTTTACTGTTCTGATTAAAATCCGGTCTGTTGTAGCGTATGCTGTTCCAATTCGGATTACGTTTTCTTCTTCTACACCAGCATAGGTTTCATCTTCTGTAACTTCAATAATTTCACTTAATGGAATTTGAACCTTAGCTAGTTGCCATGAAATAATTAATTCTTCATCTGTTTTTTTGACATCGATACCTAGCATGTTACCAAAACCTTTCTGTATTAAAATATCACTATTAATTTTATTATACAGATTCAAAGGTTTTATTTCTATTATGAAATTTGATTTTTCAATTTTTTTACAAGGTATCGTACTATGAACAAAAAAGGGTATCCACTGGCACCTGCAATCTTTCTGCAATGAAGACGATCTTTTTTATTTTGTGAATTTTTGAGAATAATGAATACAGTTATTATACTTTTTTAATTGCATGTGGATATAGGATAAAGTTGATTTATTATCCTATATTAAAATAAAAATAAACCACTGTTCGATTTGAATATTCCACGATATAATGATGAGAGTTTATATCTGAAGAAATATTTATATAAGAAGTGAGGTACTGTATGAAAAAAAGAACGACAGACATTATTTTTATTATTATTGGTGCATTCCTTTTTGCATTAGGTGTCAATTTGTTTGTTATCCCGAATGAGTTCGGTGAAGGCGGGGTAACAGGTATCACGATTATTACGTACTATTTATTTGAGTGGTCACCAGGCTTAGTTAACTTAATTTTAAATGCAATTTTGTTAATAGTTGGTTATAAATTTTTAAATAAGATTACAACAATTTATACGATTATCGCTGTAGTTACGAACTCGCTATTCCTTCATTTGACAGAGGGATGGACAATTGCTTCGGATGAAATGCTTGTAAATGCCATTTTCGGAGGAATATTTATTGGGTGCGGGATTGGTCTTATCATTCGCGTTGGCGGAACAACTGCAGGTACTACCATCTTAGCAAGGATGACGCATAAATATTTAGGATGGAGCATTAGCTACGGTCTACTGTTCTTCGATTTAATCGTTGCGTTTTCATCTTATTTCATCATTGGTGCAGAAAAACTGATGATAACAATTATTATGCTATATGTAGCAACGAAAGTGATGGAATTTGTAATTGAAGGCTTAAATCCGAAGAAGGCTATTACGATTATTTCTGATAACCCAAATGAAATCGCCGGTAAGGTGACTACATTAATGGGCAGAGGGGTTACGGTGTACTCAGGTCATGGCTATTACACGAAAACGCCGAAGGAAATTCTTTATGTTGTTATTAATAAGCAAGAAGTAGTGAAGCTAAAGAGGATTGTTCAAACTACGGATCCGGCTGCGTTCATCGCTATACACGATGTTCGTGATGTGTTTGGAGAAGGATTTGTTGATATTTCAAAGGCTTAAAAATTGTTTTTGATTAAACTAATCTTAATACTAAAATGTGAGAATCTATTTTGAATCATCTTTTTTCAAAATAGATTCTTTTTCTTGCAAAAAAACCAATTGTTTCTTAATGTAAGAAATGTAGAAGGATGAACAAGAGAGGGTTTAATGAAGATGATACATATTTTATTAGCTGATGATGATAAGCATATTAGAGAGTTGTTACATTACCATTTACAAAAAGAGGGGTTTAAAGTTTTTGAAGCAGAAGATGGAAAGGTAGCGCAAGACGTATTAGAGAAAGAAAATATTCATCTTGCGATAGTAGACATTATGATGCCATTTGTTGATGGCTATACGTTATGTGAAGAAATTCGGAAGTATCATGATATACCGGTTATTTTATTAACGGCGAAAGATCAGTTAGTTGATAAAGAAAAAGGATTTATTTCTGGTACAGACGATTATATTGTAAAACCGTTTGAGCCAGCTGAAGTCATTTTCCGCATGAAAGCGTTGCTGCGTCGTTATCAAATGCTGAGTGCTGATATGATTACGCTACACGGTACGACAATTGACCGAAAAGGCTTTGAAGTGAAGTGTAACGGTCAAACGATTTTGCTTCCATTAAAGGAATTTGAATTGTTATCACAACTAGCTAGTTATCCTGGAAGAACATTTTCAAGAGAAGAACTAATTGAATTAGTATGGGGAATGGACTTTGAAGGAGATGAACGAACAGTTGACGTTCATGTGAAACGACTGAGAGATCGCTTCTCAAAACGAACGGATGATTTTCAAATTACGACAGTACGTGGACTCGGTTATAAGTTGGAGTTGAAATAAAATGAAATCATTATATTCTAGATTTGTTTTTATGACGGTTGGAATCATGCTACTTAGCAGTATTATCGGTTTTTTATTAACAAATGTGTACTATCAAGTGAAGTTAAAACCGTACAATAGTGAAAAGATTTTAATGTATGCGGAAGAAGTAAAATCGTTATATGAAAAGCAAAGTGAAGAAAATCAAGAGGCATACTTACAGTCTATTGCGAAGCTAGGATATGAAATTTATATTGTCGATGATCAAAAGAATGGAAAGCGTATCGGCAATGCGTTTCGTAAAACGACAATAAGTGATGATACCGTTCATAAAGTATTGCAAGGTGAAACGTTTAATGGTGTTTCTACTTATCCAACGCGTCTTTTCATTACAGGTTTTTTCGACAATGAATTAATTAATAGCGTAGGTGTACCAGTGCAACACGGTGATAAACAGTACGCTTTATTCATTCGCCCTGACATACAGCAACAATTTGGTGAGATGCGAATTTTCTTAGCGGTATTACTAGGGTTTATCGTACTATTAAGCATTATCTTTATCGCAATCGCAGCAGGTTATATCGTTCGTCCTATTCGTAAATTTACAAGGGCTACGCAAAAAATTGCGAGTGGGGAATATGAAATTGAATTAGACGTAAAACGAAAAGATGAAATAGGGACGTTATCTACAAGCTTCCAAAAGATGACGAAAAGTATTAAAGAACTAGATGAAATGAGACAAGAATTCGTTTCGAACGTTTCACATGAATTCCAGTCACCGCTTTCTTCTATACAAGGTTTTTCAAAGACATTACAAACAGAAAAGATGAGCGTGGAAGAAAGAAACCATTACTTACAAATTATTGAGGGCGAAAGTAAGCGAATGTCTAGTTTATGTAAACAGTTACTTACGCTCGCTTCATTAGATAAAGAAGAGAAAGTGTTGCAAATAAAAGAATTCAATTTGCAGAAGCAAATTAAAGACGTCATTTTTATGCTCGAGTGGAAATGGCGCGAAAAAGATATCGCCGTTGAATTTGATGTACCGGATATCGTCATAAAAGGTGACGAAAACTTACTTCATCAAGTATGGAGTAATATTTTCACGAATAGCATCAAGTTTTCAAATGACGGTGGGACCATTGAGTTTTTTGTCGAAGAGTTAGAATCTAGCGTTATAATCTCTATATCCGATAACGGAATCGGTATGGAAAAAGAAGAAATGGATCGTATTTTTGATCGTTTTTACAAAGTAGATACAGCAAGGGCAAGAAACGTAGAAGGTAGTGGCTTAGGATTATCTATCGTGCAGAAGATTGTTGAACTGCATAAAGGAACCGTTTCGGTATATAGCACCAAAGGAGAAGGGACTAACGTTCGAGTGGAGCTTCCGAAATAGATGGAAGAGGCTGTTTGGGAACAGCCTCTTCTTTTTGTCGTTTTTTGTTGGTAAGTCGATATAATTGAAAAATCGCTGATATATTTTGAGTTGCGCCGATATATTATGAAAATCGCTGATATAAATTTCACGTACTGCCACTTCTGCTATAAAGCTGCACCTTTCCCGCGCTCTACTTTAAACCGAACCCCAAAAGTATCCGCTGTAATCTCATCAGCTTTCGGCAATGCTCGTAATTTTGGATGAAGTAGCCATACGAGAGAAATAAATAAAATTCCGATGCTAGCGAGTGCGAAAATGAGTTGGCTACTAAATACATTCGCAGCATATCCACCAATTAAAGAACCGAACGGCATAGCAATTGTGCCCATACTTCGCATGACTGAGTTAATGCGTCCAATATATTGATTTGGAATTACCATTTGACTAATTGTCGCAAATAATATGTTGGTTGCACCAATTGGAATCCAAGCTAGGCCGAATAAAAAAATAGACAGCCATTGAAACGGTACGATCGTAGAGAGAAACCAAAAGCTAGCGCCAGTCGCAAAGCCAATAATAGAGACACGGCCAATATTACGTTTACCAACCCATGAACTGAATAATGCACCGAGGAGACTACCTGCTGATATAGCAGCTAAGAAGAAGCCATATGATTTCACGCCTCCTAAAGAATCAGCGAAAGAAGGGAGTATTGCCATCGTCATACCGATTGAAAAATTAGCGACTACTGAACCGATTAAGAATACGCCCATTAATGAACGGAAGACGATTGAAAAACCTTCTTTTAAATCAGAGAAATATTGTTTAGTTGATAGCGATGTATTGGTTTCTACTTGCTTTGGCATTTTTAGTGAAAAGAACAAAAGGGCAGTAATCGCGAATGTTAAGGAGTCGACCACATATAAAGTAATGGCACCAAGTAGTGCTACTAATATTCCAGAAAGAGTCGTACAAATTAAATCAATACCTTGATACGCAAATGAAAAGAGAGAGTTTCCTTTTAACGAATTTCCCGAAAGAGTTCTCCTTCCTCAAGCGTGTGAAGGGCATAGCCCAACGATAGGTGGGAGATGAATTTCGGTTTTGCGCAGTCAAAAGGCTTTTCCTTTTATTTTCACTTCCGATATAATCAGTCTTATAAAGGGTAAAGGTTGGTATATCAATGAAGTTAGATAGCAATAATCATTCAGTGTTCTTATTGTATTATCACCTTGTATTGGTCGTGAAATACAGAAGAAATGTATTTGATGATGATATATCGGACTATGCAAAAGACATGTTTGTCCGACTATCTGAAAACTATAACATCACATTAGTTGAATGGAATCATGATGTAGACCATGTGCATATCTTATTCAAGGCACATCCGAATACAGAAATGACAAAGTTCATTAATGCTTATAAAAGTGCAAGTTCTCGACTCATCAAGAGAGACTTTCCCCATGTGAGAAAGAAACTTTGGAAAGAAATGTTTTGGTCAAGAAGCTTTTGCTTGATTACTACGGGTGGTTCACCGATAGATATAGTAAAGAAATACATTGAAAATCAAGGGAAAAGTGAGGTGTAGGAAATGTTAAAATCATACAAATATCGTATCTATCCAAATAAAGAACAACAAATGTTTTTCTCAAAAACATTTGGATGTGTTCGATTTGTATACAACAAGATGCTTGCAGATAGAATCAAATCTTATCAAGAATTACAGGATAAACTTGATAAATCTGTTAAATATCCTACGCCTGCACAATATAAGGCTGAATTTCCATTCCTAAAGGAAGTGGATAGCCTTGCGTTGGCGAATGCTCAAATGAATTTGAATAAAGCATACGCTAACTTTTTCCGGGATAAATCTGTTGGATTCCCGAAATTCAAAAGTAAGAAAGATAACCATCGTAGTTATACAACAAATAACCAAAAAGGCACGGTTTACATTGAGAGTGGTTATATCAAGCTACCCAAACTAAAGACCTTGGTAAGGATTAAACAGCACAGACAATTCTTTGGATTAATTAAGTCTACTACAGTGTCTCAAACACCTACTGGTAAATACTTTGTATCGATTTTAGTAGAAGAAAATGTACAATTGTTTCCTAAAGTTGATGCAAAAGTTGGTATTGATGTTGGGCTAAAAGACTTTGCAATATTGTCTAATGGCAAGAAATATGAGAACCCTAAATGGTTGAGAAAAGCCGAAAGAAGATTAGCCCTTCTGCAGCGCTCTTTGTCGCGCAAAAAGAAAGGTTCAAACAATAGAAATAAGGACAGGTTACAAGTTGCAAGACTTCATGAGAAGATTGCGAATCAACGCAATGATTTTCTTCACAAGATAAGCAATGAAATCACAAACGAAAACCAAGTAATTGTGATTGAGGACTTGAAAGTGAAGAACATGCAAAAGAATCACAAATTAGCAAAAGCAATCAGTGAAGTATCTTGGGCTAAATTCAGAGAGCACCTTGACTATAAAGCAATATGGAAAGGTCGCGATTTGATAGTCGCACCTAAGAATTATGCGAGTAGTCAATTGTGTTCTTGCTGTGGTTATAAAAATAAGGAAGTCAAGAATTTAAGCCTTAGAGAGTGGACTTGCCCTGAATGCAATAGCCATCATGATAGAGATGTAAACGCAAGTATAAACTTACTAAAATTAGCCACGTAATTGGTATTTTCTTTAGGGGTAGGTACTACCCTTATAGCTTGGTAAATATAGATAGCTAATAAAAGTATCTACTTCCCAAGAAGCTCCCACTTCAAACAGTCCGTAAGGACGTTAAGTGGTGAGTAGTTCACTCTACTCCTTTATAATAAATTTATTCGGTAAAATAAATTTGACTGTTTATGTAAAAAAAATCGTATTACGATTTTTCTTCTTTTTTCACAAAGCGCTGCATTGCTTTTTCATCGATTTGTAGTGCAGTAGTAGAAATGTAATAAGATTTACTATTTGGATCTTTATCCGCATCTTTTGCAATCTCGTTTAATTCAGCCATCAATTCATGAAACTTTTTCACCCACACTTGAAATTGTTCTGGCGTGGCATCAAACTCCCAGCAAGATGAAACGTAATTCCACTCAGCTGGATCTTCGCTTACTTTCCGTCATTTGTAAAAAGATTTGGCGACCTGATTCGCTTAATATTTCTAAATGTGGTAATAGGTTCGCCGCAGGGGTGAAGCCTTTAGCAACAGATTGATAAAACTTTTGAACGATGCCATTCTTTTCTTCTGTATAAACAATTTCTATAAAACCGTTCTTTTCTAATTCTTTTAAATGATAATGAATTTTCGCCCTTGGAATGCCGAATTTCTCAGATAGTAATTGTCCTGTATAAGGAAGTTCGCATAGACGCATCATCATTTCGACACGTAGTGGATCGCTTATTGCTTTTAGTTGGCTATAAGTAGTTAGTGTCAACATGGGCTTCAACATGATCAACTCCTCAAATGAAATTACTCGGTCAAGATTATTTGACTGAATTGTATCAAGGATTCTGAATATTTTCAATGCTTTCTGAAAATTAAATCTTCCTCTCTGTAATCTTCTGTTCATATTCCGTTCATATTTCTTTTTTATGATAAGTGCATAGAAAGAAAGAGGAAGGAGCGAGCGAAATGTTTTTAGCTCTGCGTGAATTAAAACAATCAAAATTAAGATACGGATTAATCGGACTGATTATGGTGTTATTATCATTTTTAGTCCTTGTAATTTCAGGATTAGCAAATGGACTATCTTATGATAATGCTTCATCGATTCAAAATATGGAGGCAAATAAGTTCGTTTTAGCAGATGATGCGGAAAATAAATTACTTCGTTCACAAATTAAGAAAGAAGATGTAGATAACGTAGTAAATCAAGTAGGCGAGAAAGAGGCCGTTCCGTTTCGTGTGAAAGTTTCAACGTATGAAAAGAAAGATAGTTCGAAAAAAGTGGATGTCGCTATTTTCTCAAGTGAACGAGATTCATTTTTAGAACCGAACATTGTAAAAGGTGAGAAATTAGGTACAGCAAATAACGAAATGGTTGCTGACGAATCAATTAAAGAAAAAGGAATCGATATTGGGGATACAATTATTGATCCTGTTTCAAAAAAAGAATTTACAATCGTTGGATTTACGAAAGACCAAATGTTTAGCCATACACCAGTCGTATATGTAAATGAAGATGTATGGGGGGCTATCTCACAACCAAACCAAAAAGATTATAGTGCAATTGCGCTTAATACAGATAAAGAGATTAAAAATGCTCATGTTATTGATAAAAAAGAAGTACTACAAAGTATTCCAGGGTTTAAAGAAGAGCAAGGAACATTAACGATGATCATTGCGTTCTTACTTGTTATCGCTGCGTTACTAATCGGTGTATTCTTCTACGTCATTACACTACAAAAAACACAGCAATTAGGTGTATTAAAAGCAATCGGTACGAAGAACTCTTATTTAGCAAATAGCTTAGTCGTGCAGGCTTTATTCTTATCAGTCGTTGCGATGGTAATTAGTATTGTTCTTGTACAAGGATTAGAACAGATTTTACCAGCAGGTATGCCGTTCTTATTAACAACACCGATGATTGCACAATATGCAGCAATCTTTATCGTCATTAGTATTTTAGGAACACTTATTTCGTTATACCAAGTATTAAAAGTTGATGCGCTAGAAGCAATTGGAGGCGGGATGTAATGACTTCATTATTAAAATTAGACAAAGTAAGTAAAGTGTACGGAGAAGGGAATACGGAGGTAACAGCCCTTCATCCGATATCGCTTGATGTGAAAGCTGGAGAGTTTATCGGAATCGTCGGTCCTTCTGGATCAGGGAAAAGTACGTTATTATCAATCGCGGGTGCTTTATTATCACCGTCAAAAGGAGATATTTACATTCGTGAGCAAAATATTACGAAGTTATCGGAAAAGGAAATGACAGACATTCGTTTGAAAAAAATCGGCTTCATTTTCCAGTTCGCAAATCTTGTTCCATATTTAAATGTAAAAGAACAATTGCTTTACATTGCAAAGCTTAAAAAAGAAAACAAACAAGAATCCGAAAAGCGTGCGGATCATTTATTAGCGGCATTTGGATTAGGAGAAAGAAAAAATCATTATCCAAATCAACTATCTGGCGGAGAAAAACAAAGGGTAGCAATCGCTCGTGCGTTTATGAATAACCCAGATTTAATATTAGCGGATGAACCAACGGCAAGCTTAGACTCAAAACGCGCACGTGAAGTCGTTGAAATGATGAAACGTGAAGTGAAAGAAAGCCAAAAAGCAGCAATTATGATTACGCATGATGAAAGAATGCTTGATGTATGTGATCGTATATTGACACTTCGAGATGGACAATTAATATAAAGAAAAAGGGCCAACCGTACATACGGTTGGCTTTTGTATAATTGTTTTTAATAAGTATAATGGCTTTATTTTGAGAATAACGTTTTAATTTTATTACGCGCAAGTAATAAAATGCCGCCTAAGACAGATAACATACCTAAAGCCATATTATTTGATTGCTCACTACCAGCGTTAGGAAGTTCTCTAGCATTGTTGTTTGTATTTGTAGTACCATTTTTTGTTTCTGTTTGTTTTGATTGTGATACTTCATTAATTTTGTTATCAACATTTTGCTTCGTTGTATGTACCTCAGCTAATTTGTCATCAATTTTTTTCTCAGTATGTTTAAAGTCGTTGATTTTAATATCTAAGTCTTGTTTTTTCTTTGATAAATCGTCTGAAACAGTTTGTTTCGATTGTTTCATTTCGTTAATTTTATTGATTAAATCTTGTCTAGCTTCTTGTAATGCAGCAAGTTTGTTTTTCACATCTTGTTTAGCTAGTTCCAAGTTAGCGGAAAGACTATCTAAATTGCCTTTAATTTTCTTAAGTTCCTCTAACGTGTTACCAGTATTTGGCTTGTTTTCTTTTAACTCAGCAAGTTTGTCCTCAGCAGTTTGTTTCGCTTTCTTTAACTCAGCTAATTTTTCATCTACTTGTTTTTTTACTTCCTTAAGTTCATTAACCTTTTGATCGATGTTTTCTTTATGTTGCTTAATTTCATTCACTTTTTCATCGACAGTTTGTTTATGTTCTTTTACTTCAGCAACTTTATCTTCTACTTGTTTCTTATGCTCTTTAATTTCAGCAATTTTATCTTCGGCGATTTGCTTGTCTTGCTGAAGTTTTGCATCTAACTCTTGTTTATGTTGTTTAATCTCGTTAATTTTTTCATCAGCAACTTGTTTACGTTCATGTAGTTCATTCACCTTCGTATCAACATTTTCCTTAACCTTGTTAAGTTCATTCAATGTTTGATCAACATTTTCTTTGTGCTGCTGCAATTTCGCATCTAACTCTTGTTTATGTTGCTTAATTTCAGCTAATCGATCTCCTGTACTTTGCTGAGGAGTAGCATCAGTTACTTCCGCATGAGCAGAGTTTGCGCCAGCAATCATTGCTAAAGCTAGTGTAGACGCAGCAATTGTTTGTTTTGTTTTCATATTTTTGTACCTCTTTTCTTTCATATGCATGAACTGTTTTGTGTAAAATTGAGCATATAGAAGTAGATTATCTTATCATTATATACCATGTTCGGCGCTTAGAGGAAGGATTTGCATAATAATCTATGATTATGTAATTTTCAAATTCTCTTATTTGGGAGTAGGAGACAAATCTTCAGCAAGATGAACAATTTCTTCAATAGTAGAGTTTACATCCTTACTATTGCGAATAACAAACAAATAATCAGCCTCGTTTTCTATAGGATCTACCACATCTTCGTGAAGTGATTCAGCTTGTTGCCAATTCAGAACTTCTTTGAAACTAGAGTAACCGCCTCTAAAAATATTGGTATTTCGCGTGCTTCGAGCTACTCTTTCGTAAAGTACATCATCTGGAATGTCAAAATGAACGAGTATGCGTACATATTCATTTTGCGGAAATAACTCATTTAGTAAATATAATCTGCCGTTTTTACTGCGATTAGAGTTACAAATAATAAGGTGTAAACTTGTATGTTCTTTTGCATAATCAACAATGAATTTTGAAAGGCCGTGCTTAAATGTATTAGGACCTTTAGCCGGCTGTAATTTTTCGTAATGCGTGTTAATAAATTCAGCTTGGTTATCTTGATCCATAACGAAAGAGTAGGGTAACTCTTTTTCTAAAGCTTTTGCAAATGTAGTTTTTCCGCTGTGTGTTTTTCCTACTGTAATAATGACGAATCGTTTCATATTGGCCTCCATAAGTATTGTTATAATCAGGAATGTTCGTTGTGAATCGACAATTTTCCTGCCAGAGAATATACAAAATGTCGGAGTGTTAGTAGGCTGAAAACTTGACAAAAAAACTTATTTATGCTATAATTTACCAATATAAAAATAACGTGTATAATAGGGTTCTCCTGGCCAGGGGAACCCTATTATTGTTGGGAAAATGAAGGAGAGTGTATGTGCGTGAAAAAAGGTGAATCAAGTGTAACGTCGTTAGTATCAGCTTTCAGCAGGGCATATCATAGTGAATTTGATAGTTCTAAAATTTTTGATGATTATATCGCTAAAGAATTCATATCGCCAAAAGAACGTAACGAAATTGAAACGAACATGGTTCAAGGAATACATTTTTTTAATAAAGACATTGCAGAGCAGTTTCAAGACAGTCCGAAAGAAATATTAAAATGGATTACGCAAGTTCAGTTATCACCAACACCTTTAGCACGTGCGGCATATTGTGAAAGAGTATTACTACATGAAATTACATTAGGTGCAAAACAATACGTCATACTCGGTGCAGGCTTAGACACGTTCAGTTTTAGACACCGAGAATTCGAAAATAAAATAGAAATATTTGAAGTGGATCATCCTTCTACGCAGCAGTTTAAGAAGGAGAGAATAGAAGAAGCAGAGTTTGAAATTCCAAACAACCTTCATTTTGTTTCGATGGATTTCACGAAAGGATTTTCCTATGAGCAGTTACGGAATGAAGGATTTGAAAATAAAAAGACGTTCTTTAGTCTATTAGGTGTTACGTACTATTTAACGAAAGAGGAACTTTCTAGTTTAATAGAATGTTTAATTGAAATGGTTCCAGAGGGGAGTTCTATCGTTTTCGATTATCCTGATGAAAACTTGTTTACGGAAAAAGGATTATCTAATCGAGTGGAAAATATGGTAAAAATGGCTGCGGTAGGCGGAGAACCGATGAAATCATGTTTTTCTTATGCCGAAATGGAAGCACTGTTAGAGAAGGCGGGCTTACTCATTTATGAACATTTATCGCCAGAGGATATTCATACATTATATTTTGAAGGACGAAACGATTATTTAAAAGCTTTTGAGACGGTACATTATGTGCATGCGGTGAAGAAGTAGAGGATTAGTAGGCATGGGGAGAAATCTCTGTGTCTCTTTTTTTAGGGGAAATAAGGAAATGGGATGTAGTGCTGGGAAGTAGTAAGTATATGGTTATTGGAAGGGGAATTCGTTGGTTCAAAGAATATGTAGTATGAATGTAAAAGTGTAAGTAGCAATGCTAAAGGAGAACGTAATGTACCCTATTGGCCACGTTGCTTTTGCTTCCGTCTTTTTTTTAGCTGTTATTGTAGTGCTTGTGAGGGAATTTATTTTGATGGTCCTTTGTGGAGTTTGGTTATTATCTAGGGATCTGTATTTTAGTGTAGTTTCAATAACCATTTTATGGGATTTATATATTGTATTTCCAATAATTTATTTTACATCTATCGTCTGGATGAAAAAGAGAAATGCTTGAGGAGAGTAGTACTCTTTTTTTGTGTTGTCGTTTTTGTTGGTAAATCGATATATTTGAAATATCGGTCGGTATAAATTTCATGTACCGAAATGAAATTACATTAACATTTTTACCCCAGAAAGATGACTTCATCATTTTTACATGTAATAATAGTATCGTTACATACATTGTGAAATAAGTACAAAAGGAGCGTTATTTATGAATTTAGCTAAATTCCCGAGAAAAAAATATACAGAGTCATATACACCAATTGAAAAATTAAATAATTTTTCTGAGGCACTTGGTGGGCCAACTATTTATTTTAAACGAGATGATTTACTTGGTTTAACAGCAGGCGGTAATAAGACGAGAAAGTTAGAGTTTCTAGTTGCGGATGCGCAGGCAAAAGGTGCGGATACGTTAATTACAGCTGGTGGTATTCAGTCTAATCATTGCCGATTAACACTGGCAGCTGCGGTAAAAGAAAAAATGAAGTGTATCCTTGTATTAGAAGAAGGGCTTGAGCCAGAAGAGAAGCCAGACTTTAACGGAAACTATTTCTTATATCACTTATTAGGTGCTGAAAACGTAATTGTTGTACCAAACGGAGCAGATCTTATGGACGAGATGCATAAAGTTGCGAAAGAAGTAAGTGAAAAAGGTAATACACCATATGTAATACCAGTTGGTGGATCAAACCCTACAGGCGCAATGGGATACGTTGCTTGTGCGCAAGAAATTATGGCGCAATCATTTGACAAAGGAATTGATTTCAGTTCAGTCGTTTGCGTAAGCGGTAGCGGCGGTATGCACGCTGGTTTAATTACAGGTTTTGCTGGAACACAAAGTGACATCCCAGTAATTGGAATTAACGTAAGTAGAGGAAAAGCTGAGCAAGAAGAGAAAGTAGCAAAACTTGTAGATGAAACTTCAGCTCATGTTGGTATTCCAAACTTTATCCCGCGCGAAGCTGTTACATGTTTTGATGAATATGTAGGGCCAGGTTACGCGTTACCAACGCCAGAAATGGTGGAAGCAGTTCAATTACTTGCGAAAACAGAAGGTATTTTACTTGATCCAGTGTATACAGGTAAAGCAGTAGCGGGACTAATCGATTTAATTAGAAAAGGTACATTTAATAAAGAAGACAACATTTTATTCGTACATTCAGGTGGTTCACCAGCGTTATATGCGAATACGTCTTTATTTGCGTAAGTGTGAAAAGCATTGGGTATCCAATGCTTTTTTGTTATATAATGGAATTATTAGGGGGTGAGAGGAGAGAGTATATGAGTTCAAATGTAAAATGGATCATATATACGGTACTTAGCATTTTTATTCTATTCATTGCATTTGTCGCTTATGGAGTTTATTTATATTTCACTTAAGTGAAGTGGGAACCAAACCAAAGGAAAAATAAAATGATCGCTGTGTTAAATAGAGTAAAACATAAACCGATAATTGCTAAAATTTTCTTCTCAGCTCGGCTACAAAAAGAGATAACCGCTAATAGGATTGCTATAACAGCGGAAGCTAATATGAAGTAGGAGAAAGGCACGACATATTTTACTCCAACTCTGTCTAAAATAGGTGTGAAGAGAAAGAGATTAATAGTAACGAATATACTTACAATGAGAAACGTATAACTTTTCCAAGTGTATGTTTTTAACTGCATGGACGGCACTCCTCTCCTGTTATTCTTTATATTTCTAATTGTAAAATAATTCCCTTTATTTTACAATGTTCATATTTTGATTGAAATGAGGTAGGTGAATATGAAGGGTAGAAATTTATCTGTGGTTTTTATTGCCATCTGTATACTCATAGTAACCGGCTGTTCAAATATACTAGGAAATGAAGAGCAAAAAATCGAAGTGCAAAAACATATTGGTGATAATGAATATGAAGATTTTAAGGTAGTGACAGATAATAATGAAGTGTTGCAAGTAAAGAAAATATTAAATGATGCTCATTTTGAAAATAAAAAAGTGGAAATGTCTCGTTCAGCTGATTATCGCTTTGTTTTTCAATTTAAAAATCCGAAAATAGAGGCGAAAGCTGTGTTGTATCAAATTTGGGTAAGCCCTAATAAGGATAAAATAGAAATCATAGCGGGGGATAGCCGGTACGTTCAATTAGAAGGGAAAAATGCAGCCACTTTGTTTCGGATTGTTACGGGAGAGAGGTTAGCTGAATAAACGCATATAGGCTCTACAGTTATTGCTCCCGCTATTCGCCGGGCAGTAAGACTCACGCTTCAAAATTCGGCGAAAGCAAGGAAGTTAGGCGGGAGATAACTAGTTTTTAACTTACTCTTATTAGCAAAGAATAAATGGATAATTTTCAACAAACATAGCTATCTTTTATATTAGAATAAACTCTGAGAACGAATTAAACAGAAATTGAATCTTGACTTGATGAGCGCGAGGTTTTACCCTTATAAGTGCAAAAGATTGATCCACCGATGAATAATAAAAACGGGAAATATATTGTTTTTAGAAAGATTCGATGTTATGTTTAATTTTCTCAATATAATATTTCGCTTATATAGGAGTGGCTATTTGAATAAATTAATATTATTGGTTTTATTGGCTACATGCTGTCTCACTATTGCAGGATGTTCTAATAATATGATTACACCAAAGAATGAGTCTAAAACTTCAACACCTGAAAAGATTAATCGTATTAACAAAGCGTGGTACAAACATATATAATAGTTTTAAAGAAACTTGAAATTGTTGATGATAAAGTTCATAAGGTGAAATTAGTTAGGCCGATAGTAGATGTTGTGAAACCTGGCGAAAAGCGGGAAGCATTTACATGTAGTGAAGTAGGGGATTATAACTTTATAAAAAATGCTACATTAAAATATCCACAAAAAAGAGTCTACATGTAGACCCTTTTTTGTGGATATTTTTCATAAATAAAAGGCATTCTAAGGCGCCTTCCTCTAACTTGACCCTTCTAAAAATTATTTCACTAAGTTAAAATGTTCATTGAGAGTATCCCCCTTCAAAACTCGGGGAATACGAGGGGCCCGTAATAGCTCGATTGGTGTTGTTCCTTTTTCACTTTATCTACCATCTTTATATATTTTTCTATTAAAAAATCTAACTTTAATAGATTAAATCTGATAAAATCTAGACAAAAATAATGAAATTTCAGGAAAAATAAGGTACACTATTCAATGGTTTTGGTTTAAAATCGATTGACGTTAATGTATACGGGGGAAAGATTGATGAATAACAATACAGTAAATGAATCTGTTGAAGAAGTTGAGAAAAAACGGGTAAGATCAAGAAAACGTTTTACAAATTGGAAGCTTATCGCAGCGGGTGGCGGTGTAATTGCACTTCTCCTTGGAGGAATGAGTTATTACCAGGCAACTCACTTCAATTCAAATGTTACGATTAACGATACAAAAGTCGGTGGTTTGAGCACTGATCAGGCAATGCAGAAATTAAAATCATCTGGACTAGCAAACAAAGTCTTTATTGATCAACAACAAATTTTAGATGAACAAGATACAAAAACGGAACTGACGGAAAAAGATTTGCCGCAAGTTAAAAAACTATTAAAAAGCCAGTGGACATTTTTCCCTTCCTCAAAGGAAAAAGATTATTCATTGTTACCAAAAAAGGCAGAGCAGTATCGTAGTGAAACGATGAAAAAACTTGTAGAAGAAAAGCTTGTTTCTATGAATACACAATTAAAAGAGCCTCAAGATGCTATGGCGAAACTTGAACAAGGAAAAGTTGTTATTTCGAAGAGTGTTGACGGAAAACAATATGATGTTACGAGTTTACTAAAAGATTACGATAAGCAGAAGCATAAAAGCGAAATTCATTTAAAGTCTGCATACATACAGCCTATTAAAGAAGACGATCCAATTATCAAAAAAGAAGAGAAAGCATTACAGAATCTTCTTAGGCAGTCTGTTGATTATAAAGTGCAGGATGAAGTGTATTCATTAAAAGCGAAAGATTTAATTCAAAATGCCTCTATGTCAAAAGATATGAAGATGACAATCGATGCGAGCGATATTAAGAATAAGATTACTGAAATTAATAAGGCTAAATCTACATTACATAAAGACTTCGCTTTTAAAACACATTCTGGTTCGGTTATATCAGTAAAAGGTCAAGGATACGGCTGGGCGCTAGATGTGGAAAAAGAAACAAAACAAGTTCAACAAGCCTTTGAGAAAGGCGAAAAATCGCTTTCTGCTTCTAATATTCACGGAAATGGTTGGGAGAAGGAAGGGATCGGTTATAAAACAACATCGAATAATGGCATCGGAGACACATATGCAGAAGTTTCCATTGCAGATCAACAAATTTGGATTTATAAAGATGGAAAATTAGTCGTTACAACAAATGTAGTAACGGGTAAACATAGCACGGGTGAAGATACATCACCAGGTGTGTGGTACGTTCTATATAAACGTACACCATACACACTGAGAGGTAGCGCAGTAGGGAAAGCTGATTATGCAGTTAAAGTAGATTACTGGGTTCCATTCACAAATAGCGGTCAAGGATTCCACGATGCCGGCTGGCGAAAAGATTGGGGAAGTAATGCTTATTTAACAGGAGGATCAGGCGGTTGTGTAAACCTTCTTCCTAATGTTGCAAAAACTGTGTATGATAGTTTGAACACTTACGATCCAGTTATCGTTTACTAGAAAATAGCTACGTATCAAGAAATAATTAAAGCAGGAAATCTTACCTGATGGTACATGAAAAAACACCTCTTGCATTCGCATACTAAGTGTGCAAATGCAATGGAGGTGTTTTTGTTTGAAGACAAAAGTTCATTGCTTATAAGAAACAAAGTGGGAAGAGATTGAGATGAAAAAATAGGTGTTCAAATAGTCAATAAAATTGACACTGAATATCATTTTCATTTATGATGGAATCGTCGTATGTAAAAGGACATGATTTTTGTGAAAAAGTCTATTTTTTATATTGATATAATAGATTTCTATTAAGGTATCACATTCAAAAACTATCACTAAATTTTTCAAGAATTTAAACGTAGGAAAGGGTAATATAAAATGAACTGGAAAAAAGGCGGATTATGGATTATTATTTTTTTCATTGTAAAAGGAACGATTTCTACACTTTTAATCGTTACAGGTGCTAAATATTTTGATTTATCATTTATGCAACTTGTCGTATTGATCCTCACTTTATTATTGATTTCTTTAATAAGCCGAAAATTGCTGTATAGACATAAACAAAACAAAAAGCAAAAAGAGCTAAATATATAAGGAAGCCCCAGAGATCTTTGGATTTCTGGGGTTTTACTTATTTAATAGTGAGTTTTGGGTCCCCAATACGAATGATACACTCCATCAGTTTTATCGGTTGTAAATCAAGAACTTTCTAATTTTATTGGTATGGGGTTAAAGTTGCTTCAAACGAAGGCTCCTCAATAAACCTGAATCATATAAAAATGCCCCCCTTTCAAGAGATGTTATCTTTGATTTAAGCTAATTTCTATATATTAAAAAGCCTCTTCAAATTTGAAGGGGCTTTTTGCTTGTTATTTTGGTTTATCTAAAAATTTATTTCATAGTGCATGATCTATTTTCATCAATTGTCATGTATATATGTGTCCTCCAATGACAAGGTTAAATCCATTCAGTTCATCATCGTAGCTTCGTTATCTTGCGGTTACATTTCAAAATGCGTACAACAGCGTACCTGCAAGGTTATACTGATGCTGGAGGTGATTCAAAGTGACATATTATCGGAACATGAATTCGAAACAAATGAATTAACAATTAGCTTCTTCCAAATGAATTCCATCCGTATATCAATTGGTTTATAAACAAATGCGGCAGTATTTTTTGGAAGATGTGCTTTTCATTAGTCAGGTGATTTTTAAACATCAAGTCTTCATTTTGAAACTAAAATCGCTTTTATAGTAGGTTTCGAATTTTTATGCGGTACAGACATTAGTGGAAAGACAGGTTTTGCCTGCTCTGACTTTTATCGTAAACTTGAGAAATTATAAAAATGGATTTAACGGGGGAATATTATGAAAGATAGCAAACATTTTAATTTTCACAAGCTTTGGCTAGGACAGTCTATAAGTTTGTTAGGTACTCAGTTTACAATAGTAGCCTTGCCACTCTTTGCATTAGAGGTGTTACAAACAAGTGAAGCAAATGCTGCTATGCTTCGTGGGGTTATATTCGTCCCATACCTAATTTTCGGGTTAGTAGCCGGTGCTTTAATAGACGTTTTTCATAGGAAAAATGTTTTGCTGATTTGTAGTATATGTCAAGGCGTATTATTTTTATCGGTATTCATACTGACTGTAACTAATATTATAACTTTCCCTTTATTGGTGTTTATCATGTTTTTAAATGGAATATTTACTACATTTTATAATATTGCCATTCCTTCTTTCTTACCAGAAATAGTAACAAATAAAGACAACTTAAAAAAAGGAAATGCTCAACTAGCACTTTCGGAGTCTCTTTCTATAGTAATTGGTCCTATGCTAGCTGGAATCGTCATTACTCTAGTTGGATTAACAGGCTCATTCACTGTTGACGCAGTAACGTATTTTGTTTGTTTTATGTTTGTATTATTCATTTCAAAGTTTAAACCGCATACAGAGGGTTCTTTAAAAGACGTAAATATAAAATCCGTATATCAAAACATATATGAAGGTTTGATATATTTCAAAAAACACCCTGTATTGGAACCGATTGTAACGTGTGGTGCTGTTTACGGTTTTTTTAAATACATATTAACTAGCATTTTAGTAATATTTCTTTATAAGGTAATGGGGCTATCTGAAATTGAAATAGGATTTGTTGTAGGTTCAGCAGCGGTAGGATTTTTAATAGGTAATACGATACTCATGAAAAAAAGTAAACAAATTAATAATACAAAAATGCTTATTTATAGCGCTACTGTATCAGTTACTGGTTTGGCTTTTATACCCATAATGGGATATATAGGAACAGTTTACGGTATAGTAGCCGCAAGTATCATACATGGTATGGGAGAAGGTGTATTTGGCCCTTACGCTGCAACTATACGACAACTTGCCTCACCAAATCATATGCTAGGCCGAGTAAATGCTGTACAGCGTACGCTTAATTGGGGAGCTTGGGCATTGGGAAGTTTTGCTAGTGCATTTTTAATTTCTATATTTGGGCTTCAAACTACGTTATTTATAGGGGGATTCGGAACAACATTGTGTTTAGTGGCGTTGTTAAGACGAGGCGTATCAAAAGGAAATGACATTGACTATACGAGTTCATTTTAGAGGAGATGATTATGATGCATAAGGTATTAAAAGGAACTGACATAGAAAATAAACCGCACATTTTATTTATAGGGGGATGGACAAAGCCTATACAAGATGCATTAGACAGTGGCTATACTGTTTCGTATATAGGATCGTACGCTAAACACATATATTTTGATGGGACTATCTTAGAAAAATGTTTCTATAAAAAAGAATTAGACACAACAAACATACCCTTATCTATATACTATGCTGAAGAATTATTCAAAGAGAAACCCTTTGATGTGGTTGTATCTTTCAACGAAACAGCATTAGATACGGCTTGCATAATTGCAAAGATTTTTAATGTTAAAGGGCCTTCTTACAACGCTAATATGATAACCCGCAATAAAGACATGATGCGTGAAATTCTAGCAGGTAAAGACTTTTCGATAGATTCCACAGTTTGTAATAACACTGAAGACATTAATGAATTTTTGAATAAAAAAGATAGTGTTATAATAAAGCCGCCGATTGGGGCAGGGGGTAAAGGAGTATGTAAGCTAGACTCGGGAGATGACGTAGGAGTATTTATTAAAGAAAATGGTATTCAACTACCTGTTTTAGTGGAAGAGTATATTGAAGGGGATATAGTTTATACAGTTGAAACCGTTTCTTATAACAAAAAACATTCTATACTTGCTATATCAGCTGAAGTATTTAAAGAAGATACATTTATAATAAACTATACGATTATGCCAGCACCTATAGATGAATCTCAAAAACAATTAATTATGGAGAAAGTAATGCTATTTTTGGACGGCATGCAAATGGAAAATGGCATTACTCATACAGAAATAAAGTTAGACAAACAAAATAAGCCAATAATTATAGAGTCTCAAGTTAGAATAGGTGGCGGCAACATCTGGAAGATGGTAGAACTAACAACGGGCATATCTCAATTTGGATACTATTATGATGCGCTAGCTACTGAGACGATAGATGAATTTAGATGCGTACCTTCAAAATGTCAAGCTATGTCTTTAAGCTTGATTCCAAAACCAGGTTGCTTAAAAGAAATTAAGTATAAAGAGTTAACTAACATATCCGAGGTTGGATTAATTGATCTAGTAGTAAAAGAGGGCGACACCATACCAACTATTGTAGATAGCACTCAGCGCAAAGGAGCTATATTATTTACGGCTAATAATATGAAACATATGTATGAAGTTGCAGAGGAAATATGTGACAATATAACGTTTGTTTATGAGGATTTATCAGAATGGAAACCTTCTTTTAAAAAATATATGTAAAAAGAAATGTGGTAAATGACTGGTCCATATAACAAAGGGTAATTTAAATCACATGTGTACATTAACTAAAAATTGGATAAGAGTGAGGTCACAAATGTATTAGCTAGAGCCATATTTTTCGATGAAAATGGTGATTTTATATAACGAGTCCTTCAAGATCAATTACAATGAGCCGCTTTATCCTTAGTGGGACAAAATTCGGCTTTTTTGTATGAAAATGTGCTTAGTGTGGTTTTTGTTCGAAATACTGGAGAGATCCCATTGCTATCATGTAAAGAAATACATTCTTCCCTCAAATGAAATTTTAGTTTGATAGCGACGAGCTCCTGATTGTTGAAAATCTCCAGGCTTCTCTTAGCTGATTAGTCGAAGAAGAATTTGTTCCACAAATCTTAAATTATTATAATATAAAAAAATTAAATTCTCCTTCTGCAATTCATTCAAAATAGTTAATCTCCGCGTCTTTTGATTTCCCCGATTACTACACCTAAGCAAAATAATTAACATATCCTATGCAAGAAAGTTGAAGTAGCTAATAGCATATATTTTACTGAAAGGATGTGAATGAATTATGGAACGGCCGAATTGGGGAATTGGAGGATTAGTATTCGTTGGCTGCATGTTTCTTGGTGGAGGAGTGGGATCTATGTTAGGTAATGCCCAAACTGGATAGCTAATAGGGATGGGTGTTGGATTTCTTGGGATGGCTTTAACGAGACTGCTCAGAAAGTAATATAACGGAGATTCTTTTTCCGGTAAATAAGGGAACATGCCATAAGAGCTCCATAAATTATAGTTAGAATCTTCTCTTTTGTTTTTGTCTTTTCTAAATTTCTCCATACATAGATACGTTTCTCAAGTCGGAGGATGGCACCTTAGGGTGTGTTTTTTTATGTTTTCTAAAAATGTCTTACCATATAATAGCTGAGTCTTGCCTTCAGTTCCCGATGCCCATTAAGCATAAAATAAAAATTCTGTACCATTTAAACTCTGGTAACAATTCATACAATCAAAAATAATTGAGTTAATAGATTTTGGTAGATTGCGATAATTTTTTTGAAATAGAATAGATTTATTACCGTTTCAGACCTTTGTATTCATTCATAACCTAACAGTAAAAGGGAGGATGATTAAAGGTATGGCGTGTAATGAGGAATTAATTTGTCAACAGTTTGCAAGAATTATTGGCGGCCAAGAAGGATTCGCCGGTGGAAAATGCGTGGCAACGATAAATCGAGATGAAATAAAGGCAACAATCTTAGGGAAACGTTTTAGAGTAACAACTTCCTTCTCATTCGAATCAAGAGATCATAAAACTGGACGGGCATTATGTCTAGGACGGATAGCGCTCTTACAAAAAGAAGTCAATGGATTTGTTGCTACAATTATTCAACAAGGAATAATTGTTTCGTCTATACACAATGAGTGGTTATGTGATGATCCAAATTTAATTTACGTTAATATTGAAGACGTTGATAATCCGCTAAGCTTTGCAAGGAAAGTTAGAAGAGCATTATGTAACTAACCAATTTATTTAGTTAAATGAACAATATAAAAGGATCTTCAATCGAAAGATCCTTTTATATTGCTCGTAAGTGACAGATTATGTTAATTAAAATATTTCGGATTGTTAATATTATTTTCAATGATTTCACTAAATACTTGAGAAAGCCTCTTTCCACTTGTTGCTTCAAGTCCTTTCATACATAAGATGAAGGTTTAGATTAATTAAGTTTACTTGACTAGCAGATGAACGTATTTTTTGTGCACGAATCGATATAATAATCTCCGCTTTTATTGTAGTGTCAGTCTTTTAGTAGAAAATAAATATATACGACAAATTTTGACAAAGAAAGGCTTATGTTTTTGTTATGCTATGAAAGTTATTGATTTGTAATGTATATATAGGAGGATTTTTTAATGTTAAAGAAATTGTTATTATTTGTACTTTTGAGTTTGTGTGTAATGTCTTTAAGTGCTTGTAAAGGTGATGAAGAAAAATCAAAGGTAGCATCAGATGAGCAAAAAATAGATGAAGCTACAAAAGTAGCAGAGGAAGAAAACCGTAAGCAAGAAGAGCAACAAAGAGTAGAGGAAGAAAACCGTAAGCAAGAAGAGCAGCAAAGAGTAGAAGAAGAGAAGCGTAAACAAGAAGAGCAACAAAGAGTAGAAGAAGAAAACCGTAAGCAAGAAGAGCAGCAAAGAGTAGAAGAAGAGAAGCGTAAACAAGAAGAGCAGCAAAGAGTAGAGGAAGAAAAACGTAAACAACAAGAGCAGAAGACTCAGCAACAACAGTCTATACAACAAGAGAGAACACAAAAACAAGAAAAAACAACGCAAGCAACAGGTGGGAAACCAACAAGATCACAAATTTCAGTTGGTTCACATGTAGTTATTCAATTGGATAATGATTATAGTAAAAATGTAAGTGGCGTTGTGAAAGACATTTTGACACATAGTGAAACACATACATACGGCATTAAAGTTCGATTACAAGATGGACAAATTGGCCGTGTTCAAAGTGTTAAATAATGAAAAAAGATTTGACTACTTTTCCAATAAACAAAAATTAAAAAAACCGGTTCTTTTGTAAAGGAACCGGTTTTTGCATTTTGTTGGTGCGACCACACCTCTATAAAGTTATTAGATACAAGATAATAGATGTTTTTATAATTTGAAAGATGAGGAAATGAATTTGGAGGGAGTATTGGAAGCGTACAATCAATACATTGAGGGATATGTTTGAGAAGATTAAATCATTGGAAAAGGAAATGTTTTTTAAGTCTGGGCTATGGACCTATCCTCCCGTTCTAATTAACTAAAAGAAGAACTTCCCCATACCGATTAGACTACTAATCATTCCTATTCCATTCATGGTGCCTTTTCCTACTGTAAGTAAGTTTCCGAACATCCCTGGCTGCCCGTTATTCCCCCATCCCATGGGGCTTACCTGGCCTCCCCACCCTGGAGAGTTTCCAAAAACACCCCAGTTATTGGTATTAAATTTAAAAGCCTTAGCTGGCGGCGATAGTAAAGCAGCAAGATGACCTTGTGCGAACATCCCTGTATGATTGAATGGTTGGGCCCAAGGGGTGGGAGGTTTTTGAAAATTAAAACCTGCATGGCCTGGTAATGGAGTCCAATTAGCAGGATGACCTTGGGGCATCATCCCTGCATAATGGATTGGCTGACCCCAAGGGAAGGGAGGGGACTGAGGATTGAAACTCGTATAAGTGGCTGGTGAATCCCAACCAAATGGATAGACTCGACAACTCCAATTCTCAGGAACCTCCAGACCATTCATTCCCTCAGTTTTAGTTATTTGGGATTGTGAATATAATGATGACATTGAAATTTGGTTATTATATGGTTCCCCGTTTCCCTTTGAATTCAAATACCAATATTGGTACATAAGCTTATTCCCCTCACTTTAAAAATGTAATGTTAGACTTAGCCTATGTAATATTCCTTTTTATGGATGGTTACATAACTAGAGTTACAAGCCCGTATTTAAAGGAATGGGTGTGTGATCTTGGTGATTTATCCCGCTATTTGTGGGCAGTAAGATAACTCCACCTCAAAATTCAACGAAAGCAAAGAAGTTAGATGGGGGCTGCCTGCAAAAGCCCCACTGATTAAAGTTTCACTTTATTTTAGAAGGGTATTTTCATTTGCTCCTTTTGTTTATTTCAGCCTAATTTAATTTCTGTTAACAAACGTGTTTACATATTTATTCAAAATCTTAAATTGGGCAAGTAGAATTGCTAAAAAGAGAATATCCATTCGAAGAGTTTGGCAAAATACTGCAAGGGTAATATATTTTCGTGTAGATATGCAAACGATTTAAACGAATCAATGGAATTTATAATGAAGGGGCAAATAAATATATGAGTGAAACGTTACATAAAAGAAAACCACCATATGTAATGCTTGTAATTCTTTTTATTGGGGCATTTGTTTCATTTCTAAATAACTCGCTTTTAAATGTGGCCTTGCCATCAATAATGAAGGATTTAGACATTAAAGATTATTCAACGATCCAGTGGCTTTCTACAGGGTATATGCTTGTAAGTGGTATATTAATTCCGGCATCAGCATTTTTAATAACCCGCTTCTCCAATAGAAGTTTATTTATTACATCTATGGTGATTTTCATTCTTGGTACGGCCTTAGCGGCTGTAGCACCGAACTTCGGTTTATTACTTACTGGCCGTATGGTTCAAGCAGCAGGTTCTTCAGTCATGGGGCCTTTGTTAATGAATATTATGCTAGTAAGCTTTCCAAGAGAAAAAAGGGGAACAGCAATGGGGATTTTTGGATTAGTTATGATTACAGCTCCAGCAATTGGACCGACACTATCAGGTTATATTGTAGAGTATTATGACTGGCGTTTGCTTTTTGAAATGATTTTACCACTAGCAATCATTAGCTTACTGTTAGGGATTTGGAAATCGGAGAATGTCATGAGACAAAACAAAAACGCAAAACTTGATTATCTCTCATTACTATTATCTTCTGTCGGTTTTGGCGGTTTGTTATATGGATTCAGTTCTGCAAGCTCCGATGGTTGGACGAATAAAGTTGTCTTAACAACCTTAATCATAGGCGTTATTTCCTTAATTGCTTTCATTATCCGTCAATTAAAAATGAATGAACCGTTATTGGATTTACGTGTTTACAAGTACCCAATGTTTGCACTTGCGTCTGTAATTGCAATTGTTAACGCAGTGGCCATGTTTTCGGGTATGATTTTAACACCAGCTTATGTACAAAACGTCCGCGGTATCTCACCACTGAGCTCTGGGCTGATGATGCTTCCAGGTGCGATAATAATGGGGGTTATGTCACCCATTACAGGTAAACTATTTGATAAATATGGCCCTCGGATTCTTGGTATAGTAGGACTTTCTATTACAGCTGTTTCAACTTATATGCTGGCAAACCTGCAAATCGACTCTAGTCACACACATATCATTCTTATTTATACGCTGCGGATGTTTGGGATGGCGATGGTAATGATGCCACTTATGACAAATGGTCTTAATCAATTGCCAACTCGCTTAAATCCGCACGGTACAGCTGTTAATAATACAGCTCAACAAGTGTCCGGTTCGATTGGTACTGCTATTCTTGTTACGATTATGAATTCTGTAACAAAAACAAAAGCTGAAAGTCTAATGGCTGATGTAGATCCAACAACCTTCACAGAAGCTACGAAGGCAATGTTAACTCAGAAGGCTTTATTATCCGGAATTCAGCATTCATTCTATGTAGCGCTTGGCATGAATGTTGTTGCACTACTATTAGTTTTTTTCGTTAAACGTGTAGATACAAGCGCGGAAGCTGTTGAGAGGTTAAATCGGTAGAGTGAAATAAAACTCTACATAATGATTTCTACAAGTTTTTTGCTATTTAGTTAGACTATGAAGAAATGCAAATTTCTGCTGCTAAGGCGCGGGTATTTAAAGCTGGAAAAGAATCAGTGAAATAATTATATATAGTAAAAAGGATCTGATATTCATATCAGATCCTTTTTCATTAGTAACACAACAGTATACTTACTTATTGTATTTGTTTGAATTGACATGAGAAACTACTGGTTTTCCTAATACTACAACCTTTAGCTTTCAATTTCTGATAAATATTATCATAATACGCTTCATTTTAATTTAGTATTTTTTCTGCAAGGTATACATCTAATGTCAACAAACAACTTATATTACCAACCTTATAAGCAATATCATAATCGTGAATAGTTAGGGAAAAGATAAAATAAGGTAATTAATTACATATCTTTATCCCAGGCGATTCATTGCTATCTTCTTTTTATTCAATGGGATATTTTATCCCGCATTAACGGGCAGTAAGACCCCCACCTCAAAATTCAGCGGCAGCAAAGAAGTTAGGTGGGGGATCAACTGCTCGTAAAAGCCCGATTGGTTCAACTAATAATCAGTGGGGGATGAATAAAATCCCCACTGATTAAAGTTTCACTTTATTTCATGCTTTTTTGAAAGGGTGTTTTTAATGGATAAAAAAGTATCTGCCATTCCTCAACCGAAAACATATGGACTGCTGGGGAATCTCCCATTAACCGATAAAGATAAACCGACCCTATCCTTTATCAAGATAGTGGAAGAGTATGGTCCAATTTTTCGAATTCAAACTTTAAGTGATACCATCATTGGCGTTTCTGGACATGAACTGGTAGCAGAAGTCTGTGACGAAACACGGTTTGATAAAAGTATAGAGGGTGCTTTAGCGAAAGTTCGCGCCTTTGCTGGAGACGGATTATTTACAAGTGAGACTTACGAGCCTAACTGGAAAAAAGCTCATAATATTTTGATGCCTACATTCAGCCAACGGGCAATGAAAGATTACCATGCCATGATGGTCGATATCAGAAGCGATTGATAAAGATCAAACTACTGTCGTAAGAATGATACAGTCAATGGAGGGAAAAGGGATTGTAAAGAAGGCTTTGAATGACCAAGATAGGCGTTCACACAACCTGCTTTCAACTGAAAAAGGTGACGAGTTAAAAACAGAAATCTTGCCTATCGTGACAGGCGCTCACCATTTTGTTACGAGTAATTTGAGTGAGGAAGAGATTAAAGTATTACAATCATTATTAAACAAATTGTATGATACACGCTATTAATATTTGTTCCTTATTGATGCTATTCATAAGGAACAAACTTTGTTTTATGTATTATATATGCTATAGCATGTAAATTATCAAATAAATAAGAAAGATGTGATTGCTATTTTAATATTAATCAATGTAGTAAAAGTTGTATTGTTTCGGTTCTTTTTAATGACAGGTACGAAAATTATATCTGGAAAAATGGCAGATGAGTTCAAGCGTTTTGGTTTACCTTCGTTTTTTAATTTCTTAACCGGATCTTTTGAGATTGTAGGAGCGATTGGAATGTTGATAGGAATTTGGATTCCAACAGTAGCTTTATTAGTAGGATTGTTGTTAGGTGGTACGATGCTTGCAGCTGTATTAACTCTTATTGTACTAGCGAGAGATCCCTTTAAGAAAGCAATACCTGCGCTTGTTTTGTTTGCCCTGAGTTTAGGAATAAGTTTGTATCATATTTTTTAAACATAACCTAAATCGGTTAAACTTACTATCGTTTTGTGATTATTTTACAAATAGGGGGATCCTCAAATTAGTGCTTGAATAATAATAGCAATACGAATTTAGATATTACTATCATTTGAATCATAATCAGTAAAAGAATGGCAAGAATTTAATATTAAAAATTCGTGTATCGACATATAGTTCCTTTGAAAAGGATGTATGGAGTGTAACATATGAGAGTTTTTAAATTTGTAAAATTGACGTGAAAGTACTTTAAAAAAATTGTATTGAAATAGTGACTTGTAAATGGGTACGCCCCTTACTGGGAGGTAATGGGCACAAGAAATGCAAATTTATTTGTAATTTGCTAAGTTGATTATAACACATATATACCTGTCTATACATGTTGCGAAATTTTGAACATAACTAATATTTAGTAACTAAGAGTAGTGAATTCTGTTTGAGTTATGATTTTTTTTCAAAGGAGTGTAACAAAAAAAAGAAAAACACTCCCAGGAGTGCTTTTCTTTTTAATAAATATCATTTATACTGTTTTTGCTAGGAGTTAATTTTAGAATATGACCTCCTAGACTTAAATAATACTTTTTATTTAATAAACCGCAAAATTGGCTGATTTTGTGGTTTATTTTTATGGACGATAAAATTTAACATGGCCACCATCACGATCGAACCAACCTCTAAATGCCCAGTTAATCCATCCACCATCACCTTTATTCGTGAATTCCCCATCTTCAAATACCCAAATTCCAAAAGTGATTCCATCATATACTGTTGTTCCGAAGAATTTAACACCGTTAAAACGATCATCATAGTTTTGGTTTAAATTAAAAACCATAACATTATAACGTTGACCTGCAGAATAAAATGTTGATTCCATTACACCTTTTACAAATCCTGAACGATTAGTTTGGCTATTGATGGCATTCCTAATCAAATTAGCGATACCTAATACATCTATACTTACATCTAAATTTGCACTAGCTTTCGCTGCATTTGGTAACTTAGACTCTACAAAATTAGTAGGTAATTCAGTAGATAAGTTACTAGGAATATTTGTTTTAGAAGGAGAGATCTCAGCTGCACTTGCATCTGTTGGTGTAAACGCCCCCAGTCCTCCTAAACCGATAGCTCCAGCTAAAGCAATATTCACTAATTTTTTCATTTTTTTCATAAAAAAACCTCCTTTAAATTTTTATAAGGTATTAACCCTTACACCTCAAAGTATATATTTCTTATACATAAGAGGCAAATGATTTAATTGAAAAAATATTAAAGTTTTAACAATCAAAAATTTATAAACATACAAATAATATCAATTTACATGCAAAATTAGGATTTAATTTAAGGTAAATATACATTTAAAAGAATAAAAAACCATTAACTGAATTTTTTGTAAATAAATGAAAAACTTTTACTTATTTTATTACCCTAGGTTCTGCTGCAAATATATGAAGACCATAGATGATAGTAGATTTGTTGTTTTATAAACATATTTGATTAAAAGATAATTTATTAACGTTGATTTATGTTAATCGTTTACTTTTTTCTTTTTAACATTGGTTCGTTGTTTCCTGTGTTTATAAACTTGAGTTGTTGTGACTCTATATATCGAAATTCACAAGGATAATTCTTGTTGTAATATATAGGAATCTTGAAGTTTATAAGTATCGCCTGGCTTTATCTAATGCATAATATCTTTACGGTTAAGTAAAGCATATAAAAATTATTTTTTACTGTCCCATCCCGAAAGAATTCTGGGGATTCATTTTTTTACGTATGCAACATTATTGCATTTCATATCATGTACCGGACAACTAACCGAAACTATTAAAAACAAAAAGAACTTGTAGGAATCACTACAAGTTCTTTTTGGGTTAAGCGAATACACAGGACACATAAATTATTTCATTATTCATAACGGCTTGATTACATTATATAACAAATAATAACATGCAAAGTCTTAACGTTTGAAAATTATGTTAATTAAGAGGTGAAGGTCTGCCTTTTCTCTAAAAATCCCATTTATTGATTTTATATAAAACGCTTTAAATTAAAGTTGGTACCATAATAAATTAGATAAAATATAAATATAGTTAAATAAAGAAGAATGTAGGATTCTTACAGAAAGATATTTATTTTTATTGGTTTATAATTTATACAAATAAAATGTACATATAAATGTGTATAAATATAAAATATTAAATCCGACCTATCTATCTCTATTTGTGTTTGTTGGTTTTGTTAAACCTTATCTTTCCTTCAAAACAAACAAGACGCCACCCAGATCACGCAGCGCCTACGATAATTACTATTGGTTTAGTCATTAACAAATATATCCGGCCCCTTCTTCACCATATACGAGAAACCTGAAATAAATACCACACTAAATATAATAATAGAAGACCACATATTAAAATGATATTCTTTACCTGCAACTAAATTATAAACGTTATGAACCAAGAAATTAGCACCTATAATAATTCCACCTAACATTGAACTAATTAAAACGCTCATTAAATAAAACTTGAGTTTCTTAAACATATTCTCTCTCCCCCTTTTCTAATATAAACTTTATTTAAATCTTTTTAGAAAATTATACCATTAAATTTTCAGATATTATTAAATCTATAGTTAAATTAAGGTTATTTTAAGGAGCGTTGTAACCGAATGTCCATTTAGTTAAAATTCACGTTTAATGTGTAATTTTTATGCAACAAAGAAAAAAGCACCTAATTTTATAGGTACTTTATTGTATCTGATTAATTGTGTATCTAGTTGCAATTGCTATTGCTCCTAAAAGTAATTAATCAACTATATTTGTTTTTCAAGCGCTTAATCTAATATATTGGATTTTACATCTAAATACGCTGATAGTGTGTATAAAACACTATCAAACTTTATTATAAAACGATTCTTTATAGGCATGCACCTTTTTACACTCACCAAGATTTACAACATGACGAGAACCTTTATCCATGACTGTTATTCTGTATTTATTGAGGTTAGTTTTTTTAAATAGTCTATTAAGAGATACAGCCGAGATATAATAAGGATTATGAAGCATTGTATTTAAAGTAACCTTAGTTCAGGTATTCGCTGAGCTAAGGTTTTTTTATTTAAAATTTCTTGCAACTATTTTAAGGCGTATATAGTCTAATAGTTATATAAAAAATGAATGGTAGATTTCTAAGGAGGAATTAAAAATGGAACTGCTCATAAAGCGGGCTCAAAAAGGTGATGAGGAAGCCTTTATTGCGGCAATTGATACATTAATGCCACAAATGTATAAAGTGGCAAAAGCACGCTTGAAAAATGAAGAAGATATAGGAGATGCAATTCAGGAAACGATTTTATCTGCTTTTACAAATTTAAAAAAGGTAAAAGAACCAGGGTATTTTAAGACATGGATTACAAAAATATTAATGAATAAATGTAATGATATAGTACGAAAAAATAAGGTTTTATATGTGGATGATTATGGGAAAGTGCAGGGAGATCAAATCGTAAAAGACAATATTGAACAAGAGCTTGAATTTGACAATATGCTTAGTTATTTAGGTGTGGAGTATCGTTTAGTAATCGTACTCTATTATGTAAATAAATTTAAAACAAAAGAAATTGCAGAGATTTTAAATGAAAAAGAAGGAACGATTAAATCAAGACTACATAGAGCAAGGCAACAGTTAAAAGAACAATATTTAAAAGAAGACTGGGAGAATGTAAATAATGGGGGGAATTTAAAATGAATGAACAATTCGAGCATAAATTAGAAGAAGCATTAAATGATGCTGTAACAATTCCTACTAGTGTTTTGAAGAAAAAAGAACTTGCTTTTGAAGAAATTAGAAAAAGTAAGAAACAAAAACAAACATCTTCTCATAAAAAAATAATTGCAGCGATGATAGCAGGGTTAACGATTGTTGGAGCAAGTGTCGGAGTTGGCGTGTATGGTGATTCAGCATTAGCTGTAGTAAAGAAATACTTCTTTACGAAAGATCAGGGAGTTCAAAAAGCGGCAGATAATGGATATATACAAAAAGTAGATGAGAATAATGTGATGAAGGATAATGGTGTTACAATTCAAATTAAAAATGTACTGTATGATAAATCTAAAATAGCAGTTTCTTTACAATTGAAATTTGAAGATAAAAGTCTAATAAGTAAAGTGACAGATATAAGAATGAAGTACGATTTAACGGATGATAAAGGACGATATATAGAGAAGGCAAAACACACAGAAGGATTAACAAATGAAAATAATAAGATTTTAGCAGGTAGCGAATGGAGTATTCAAGCAGGTGAAGAAGAGGGAGAAATAACTTATAATTTAATATTCCATCCTATGAATTCAATTGATAACATTGATAGTCTAAACTTTAATATTAGTTCTATATCTTTGTTTGCGCCATTAGAAAATAAAGATGTTTCTTACAGGACAGAAGCAGAATCTCAATCAAATACTGTAAAAGAAGATATAGAAGTTTGGCATCAGAATGGTATGCAACTTAATAAGGAAATTCAAGGGAAGTGGCAAGGGGGAATAAAATTAGACTCGAAGTTTAAAGAAAATCAAGAGATTCATTTTGTTCCTAAACAACAACCTGAGTCTGTAAAAATAGTGTCTGCAGAAGTATTACCAACAGGGACGAATATCACATTTGAACGTGATTCTTCTGGAGATGATGAAGAAATAAAACGTCAGATAAAAACAATTGATAGTGTAATTCTTATGGATGAAAAAGGGAAAACATATAAGTCAACGTTGAAGGGGTACTCAAGTGCTGGGGATAATAGGAAAACAATTAAAGTGAAAACGTTTGATGTTACTACTTTTGATAATGTGAATCATTTTAAAGTGTTATTAAAAGATGTTGATGGAAAAGATATTGTAATCGATTTAGCTCGTGAAGAGAAAAAATAAAGTATATGATAAAAAACGCAAACTTCTAATCAAAAGAGGCTTGCGTTTTTTAACTAACTTTTTTCCACTTTTCCTCATTAACCAATAGAAAGAAGACCGTTTTCTCGTTTTGGGGTGTTATAGAATGCTTAAGTTGATGGATGTGACTCTACCCCAATTATAAAGTTTAAACGTTTTTATCATGTTTATTATATATTTCTTTAAATGTTGACAAAAATGTGTATAAAAAATATAAGTTTTTTTGTCTTGTTAACTTTTCAGAATAATCTATATTGACAAATAAACATTTGCAATATAGAATTGTTTTTGTTCACCGGTGAACATTATGTAAAGATTTTGTTTGAGATTCATATTTATTAATTTAATATGAATCAGGTTATTCTATCTCTTGTTTATATAGTTTGATAGATTACCGTTTATTTAAAATTAATAAAACTAATTATATTAATAAAAAAATTAAAGGGATGATTGTATGACACATTCTATAGCGGTAAGAAATGTTCAAAAGTTTATTTCTCACCCCTTATCTACTAATTGTGCTGAAATATTTAAACGTAGTAACCATGCATTAATAGGTATAAGTCCGTTTAATAGTAGATTTTCAGATGATTATATTAATAGGCTCATTAAATGGGCGTTACACACATTTGATGATGTTAGTGTTTTATTAGCTGGAAAAGAAGCTGCAAATTTACTTGAAGCTTTAGGAACACCAAAAGGTAAGGCGGAAAGAAAAGTACGAAAAGAAGTATCACGAAATAGAAGGTCAGCTGAAAAAGCACTTAAAGAACATGGCGGTAACTTAAATGCTATTCATACTTTTTCTGATTTCAATGATAATTATGCATATAACAGCATGAGAGCAGAGGCAGAACATATCTTTGAAAATGAAACTTATTTTCGAAATGCTTGTTTAGAAATGTCACATGCAGCCATTCTTGGAAGAGCAAGAGGTACTAACATAGATATTGGTCAAATTTCAAATGATATGCTAAATATTGCTGTAGAATATGTCATTGCAGAACTTCCATTTTTCATTGGTGGTGCTGAAATTTTGGGAATTCAAGAAACTGTGCTTATTTATCATAAACCATGGGAACTTGGTGAACAAATAGTTAGAAATGACTTTTCTATCAAAATGAAACCAAATCAAGGATATTTAATGGTTCAAGAAACGGAAGATATATTTTAACAAATATTAAGTATCCAATAAAGGGGGAAGTAATATGTCAAATACAGTGCAAACGGTAAATATATTAGCAGAAAAATTTCAAGAAGATCCATACAAGTATTTTTCGTACCTACGCGAGAATGACCCAGTGCATTATGAACCTGAGATTGATAGTTATTTTATTAGTAGATATCAAGATGTCCGCAATATATTAAATGATACTGATACATTTACAACGCAATCATTAGCTGAGCGTGCTGAACCAGTAATGCGTGGGCCAGTATTAGCACAAATGCGTGGGAAAGAACATGTAGCTAAAAGAAAAATTGTTTTAAGAAGTTTTATGGGAGATGCTTTACAAAAATTAATGCCCTTAATTAAACAGAATGCAGAAGATTTACTATCTCCACACCTTTCAAATGGAAAGATAGATTTAATTAATGATTTTGGCAGAACATTTGCTGTTTATGTAACAATGGATATGATTGGATTAGATAAGAAAGATCATAAGAAGATAGGTGAATGGCATAGCGGTGTAGCTGAATTTATTACCAGTATAAATCAACCACTGGAGGCAAGAAAACATTCTCTCTGGTGTAGTGAACAGTTAGCTAATTATTTAGAACCGATTATTAAAGAGCGGCGGTTAAACCCGCAGGAAGATTTAATTTCTAAATTATGCAGTGCTAAATATGAAGGCATAGCTATGACTGATACTGATATTCTAGCATTAATTTTAAATATATTATTAGCTGCAACTGAACCTGGTGATAAAACTCTTGCTTTATTAATCTATAATTTAATTAACCAACCGAAACAATTTCAAGATGTATTAAATGATCGTTCATTAGTACCATTGGCTATTGCTGAAACTTTACGTTATAATCCACCAGTACAATTGATTCCTCGTCAATTAGCAAAAGACACAGAAATAAATGGTACCCAATTATCAAAAGGAACTACCGTATTTTGTATGATTGGTGCGGCGAACCGAGACCCTAACGCATTTGAAAAACCTGATGAATTCAACATTTATCGTCCGGATCTTGACATTAAAAAGGCATTTAGTGGTGCTGCAAGACATCTTGCATTTGGATCAGGTATTCATAATTGCGTAGGGGCAGCGTTTGCAAAATCAGAAATTGAAATAGTTGTAAATGTAGTCTTAGATAATATGAAAAGCATTAAATTGGAAGAAGATTTTCAATATGTTGAAAAAGGACTCTATACGCGTGGACCTATTTCTATGCCTATTCTTTTTGATAAGTTAGTTTAAAAATCATTGCTAATTTGATTTTTAATAAAATCTGATTTTTGCTAAGGGGCTAAAAGCCCCTTAGTTTTTCTGTTTTTATAGAAAATTTAAATATATATACTTTTAAAGCTGAAATAACAAAACATTAAATACATTTTTTCCAAGCTTCTAAAAAATTAGTTACAACTTGTAACTCGGAATCATTAAATTGTTGGAATAGCGCATTGTAACGTTCATGTGCAATTTTGTGTAACCTTTTATGAACAATAGCTAACTGATTTCCTTTATCAGTTAAAGTGTAAAAAATTTCCTTCTTATTATTTGTATTTTGATGCGTTACTAAAATTGTATCTTCAATAAGAACGCGAATAGCTTTTGAGATAGTTGCTTTAGAAATATTTAATTCCATAGATAATAGAGTGTTATTCATTTGTTGTTTATTTTCATGAATTACTGACACTATATGTAGTTGCGTCAGAGTCCAATTTTTATTTATGTTCTCAGATTCACTAACTAATTCTTTTATCATTTCTTGAGATGCATATTTTTTCTTTTCTCTTGTTATGACAAAATCTTCAATAGCTTTTAAGGTTTGTTCATGGACAATATTTGTCATAATAAATTCCCCCTAGCTCGAAATATTGTTTACTGGTAAACTATATATGAAGTTTACCAGTAAACAATAATTGAGTCAAGAATTTTAAAAAGAGACTTGTATGTATTAAAACTAACTTTTATGAAAAGGGCATACATTAAAAATGCTTATGTAATAAGATAAATTCTAATTTTTCAATTGACAATTGTTAGGTGAAGATATAAAATCAAAATTGTTTACTGGTAAACAAAAAACAAAGAAGGGTAGAAGTATTTAAATGAATAAGGGCATAAAACAGAAAATCTACGATAATTATTTACATTTATTACATCTCAATGAACAAAAGGCAGATAAGGACATTGAGACTTTTTTTAAGCAAGCTAAAATGGAACAAATAGAACATGTACCGACAAATATGACAAGTATACACGTAATAGCCTGTATTGGTGAAAACCAACCGATAAATAATATTACAATTGCAAGGAAAATGAATTTATCTAAAGCGAATATCACAAAAATTAATACCAAATTAATAAGAGAAAATTTAATCACTCGTTTCCAGTCGATTGATAATAAGAAGGAGGTATATTATGAACTAACTCCAGCAGGACAATCACTTTGTGAATTGCATCAGAAAATCCATGATCAGAAAGAGAATGAATTTTATCAGTTTGTCGATTCATTTTCCGAAATAGAACAAAATGCAATATTAAAATTTTTACAGAATACAAACGAAAGAATGTTGGGGAAATAAAGTTATTTCACCTTAAATTAGTTAGCTAATTATTAATAATCTTTTAGGAGGGATAGTATGAATCGCGTTAAATCAAGTACTTCTTTTCTTTTATATTTGTTGTGTATTAGTGCTTTTTTCGCTTCTTTAAACCAAAATATTTACTCTCCAATAATCCCAATAATTCGAGATTCATTTCATGTTTCTATAACAATGGTTAATCTTTCAGTCTCAATATTTATTTTTATTACGGCAATTATGCAAATTGTTTTTGGTTCTATAATTGATTTTAAAGGGGCTAGGACTATTCTTATTCCTAGTATTATTTTAACAATTATAGCGAGTATTGGTTGTGCGATTACAAGTAACTTTACAGTGTTTTTAATTTGTAGAATTTTACAGGCTATAGGAACAGCTGCAATACCACTTATTGCGGCAACTACAATTGGCTCTATATTTCAAGGAGAACAACGAGGAAGTGCAATGGGTACATATCAAACAATGTTGTCCATTGCACCTGCTGTTGCACCTGTACTAGGAGGTTTTATTGGGGGGAAATACAACTATTCAGGTGTTTTTTTGCTACTTGTAGTAGTATCTTTAGTTCTGTTTATTACTAATTGGCTATATTTTCCGAAAGATCAGGTGGAGAGCAATAAAGCTTTGAATGTTAGAACTTTACTATCTCACTATGCTTCTATATTTAAAAGTAAAGTGGGAAGTTCTATATTAATATTAAGTTTCTTTGCATTTTTTCTCTATTTTTCTTTCATCGTTTACTTACCAATTTTATTAACAGATTATTACCAATTAAGTTTACAGATAGTAGGTTTACTTTACTTACCGATGGCGATAAGCTTAATAATTGGCAGCATGACTTTTAAAACTATTCAATCTAAAATTTCACTAAATAAACTTTTTAAAACTGGAAATGTAGTCTTATCTTTGAGCGCTATATTATTTGCTGTGACACACTCGAATACTTTAATTGGCGTAACAATTGCTTTAATTCTCCACGGAATATCAATTGGTATCCTTACTCCTTTATTTGCTACTATGATTGCAAATGAATTTGAACATAATAGAGGAAGCGCAATGGGAATGTTTAATTTTATTAGGTATATGGGAATGGCTGTGGGGCCAATTGTTTCGGGATTATTGTTAACATATTTCACTCCTACATTTGTATTTGGCACATATGGAGGATTCTTCATCTTGCTCAGTTTTGGCATGCTCCTTCGGATTAAGAAGAAATATATTAAAATTGTACCAAAAGAGGAGACTATGAAATAACTGAAACTTTCTATGTTCCTAGCACATGAGGGTTATAAATCAGTCGCCAGTAATGGAAGTACATTTTAAATAAAAGGTTAGTCTTTTTATAAGTTAGGGAAAGGCAACAATAAAAAAGTACTAGAAAACATTTGATTGTTTTTCTAGTACTTTTTTTACGTTTTGTTGTCTTGTTAAATTTGTTTAATGGTTTGTGCATATCTCCATTCTTTTTATGTACAATAAGGGAAAGAAATAGCAGTAGACAGGAAGAGGAAAACCTGTGTCCAATCAAAGGTTAGTCAACTTATGTATTGATTTTGTGTTTAAACAATTATTTGGTACAAGTGGGAATGAAAATATTACTCAGGTTGGATTTTTATCTCAGCCGTATGGCTGCATCCTCCTGCATCTGGATAAACCGATGAAAATACATCCGGGAGTTGAAATGCAGTTGAATCTAAAATACGAATACGCTTGAAAACAGAAGTGTATGGAGAAGAAATTGGCATAGATGCGGCCAATTTTTTGCTTAGTAGTTCGGCTAGTAGCTGTTGTAAAAGTTGGACGGCCGCCTTATTAAACCGTTGATTCAGTCCCTCAGGACTGATGAGTACTTCTGTTGATGCTTCTAAACAGCTAGATAACTGAGTTAAAGAAGTCATAGCTACATTTTGGCTCAATCATACGCATAAAGCTACTAAATCTTTTGCTTGGTACTTACTGGTTCGTTGTACAAAGCCAACATTTCTAGCAAGATCTCTTAAGGTATTTGGAGATAAAAAACTTTGAATCTCTTGAGCAAATAGTTGTAATTTGTCATGCACAGAAACAGACATAAAAAACGCCATCCTTTCCTATGATTCTACAGAAAGAATATCGTATTTTTTCATTCTAGGGGCATTTCTTTTTATCAGCTTGATAGCGATGAGGTTCTACCCAATTTCGTTGCAGTCCTAACACCATTCCATTTATGAAATAGACAATGCTTAATAGAATCCTTCCAACAAATAAGTACCCAAAAAACGATAATAAAAACTGTATTCATCAGTTTCTATTCCTCATGTGGATAATAAAGTTATTATCCCGCTATTTGTGGGTTGATTAAAGGTTCGCTTTACCCCGCATTAACGGGCAGTAAAATCCCACTTCAAAATTCAGCGAAAGAAAAGAAGTTAGGTGGGGATCAACTGCCCGTAAATGCCCGATTGGTTCAACTAATAATCATTGGGGGATGAAGAACCCCCAATGATTAAAGTTTCACTTTATCTCTCCGTCTCAAAAAACTCAATCCACTCTCCGTCAGGACCCGCGAAGAATATGTAACGTGTTCCATCTGGTAATGTTTCGATTTCTTCTCCTAGTAAAAATGTTACACTGTGTTTTTGTATTCTTTCAATTTCATCTTCTAATGAATCTACCTTAAAGCAAATATGATGTACTTTTCCTTCTGCCGGAAGAGAAGAGTTGTAACCTTCAATGAGTTCCAGTATCGTTTCCTTCGATTCTTCCACACCTAAAAAAGCGAGTTTTAAGTCTGGGTTTGGGTGCCCCATGCGTTTAATGAGCTGTAGGCCGACTACTTTTTCATAAAAGGAAATAGATGTTTCTAAGTTTGCAACCATAAGTCCAACGTGTTCAATTCTTCTAACTGGCATGTAGATTCCTTCTTTCTGAAAATTATATACAATATATTATTGAAAATTAAGAAAATAAGCAAGATAAAAACCTTACAAATTTTAGCTTGTTATATGGTATAGTGAGAAAGTATGTTTGGGGAGAAGGAAGGAGATTATACGATGAATACACCTACTCAAACTCCTTCATTATCGGAAACGATGAAAGAGTGGCATTATGCATTAGCGTATGAAATTAAACATTGGAAAACGATAGGTGGTAGTAAAATTTCTATCATGAACGGTCGTTTTTTATATACAGATTATGAAAGTACAGTATACGTATTTCAGCTTATTTCAGAAGTAAGTTTACCTGAAGGTTCACCGATTCGAATTGAGTTCGATGGCGAGGAAGCGACAGGAGAAGTATTATCTATACATGGATTAGAAATAGAACTGAAATTAAATGATTATATACAAGGTGAAATACGAGAAGCAGTTTTATACAGTGAACCGTGGCAATTGTTAGAACAGTTACAAGAGCGATTGAAAGAGGCACATAAAGATAAACTAAAACGTAATCGTATAAAGCGCCTTGTTGATGGGACGAGTAGTCCGAAGCATATTGAGAAGATGAAAAATCCGAAAAATGAACTGGCGTATCGTTCATTTTACAATCCGACAACGTACGTATGGGGACCGCCGGGAACAGGGAAGTCTTACAATTTATCACGTATTATTTCGGCTCATTATCAAAAAGGAAAATCGGTACTTGTGTTGGCTCATAGTAATGCGGCAGTAGACGTATTAATGAGTGAAGTAACGAAGCAAATTGAGAAGAAAAAGAAATGGACGCCTGGTGAAATTGTTCGTTACGGTTATAGTCAACATGAGCATATACGAAATCATGAAACGTTACTTGCATCGAAATTAGTTGAAACGACGAACGGATCTTGGGGTGAGGAAAGACTCTATTTAGAAGAGACACGCCAAGATCTTCGTGAAAAAATCTTATCGTATAAAGCAACATCTGCTGATAAGAAGCGTATACAAGAGATTGAAAGTGATCTTCGAAAGCAAAAGGCTAAAATTAAAGAAGTAGAAAAAGAATATATTGAAAATGCGAAAGTAATCGGCGCAACTTTATCGAAATGTGCCATTGATTCACTTATTTATGAGCGTACATTTGATTTAGTTGTCGTAGATGAAGTAAGTATGGCATATGTTCCGCAAATTGCATTAGCTGCTTCACTTGGAAAACGTATCGTCGTTTGCGGTGACTTTTTACAGTTACCTCCAATTGCGATGGCAAATCATGAACTCGTTCGCAAATGGCTTGGGGAAGATATGTTTTACCATGCCGGGATTGTTGAGTCTGTTAATAAATCAGAAGCACATCCGAACCTCTTTATGTTGCAGGAACAAAGACGTATGCATGCGGATATATCGAAGTTTACGAATTCGTTTATTTATAAAAATAGAGTATACGATCATCCGTCTGTTTCAGAGCGTAAAGAACTTGCGCAATTGCAGCCGTTCGCAAATGAAGCGAGTGTTTTATTTGATACGAGCCAAATGGGAGCTTTTTCGTTAAAAGACGCTGCTTCTGGTTCACGTTTTAACATTATGTCTGGTTTAGTAGCAATGCAAATGATGTTAATCGGATTGTTAGACGGTGTTCAATCAATTGGTGTTGTGACACCTTACAGGGCGCAGTCACGCTTTTTATCGACGTGTATTAGAGAAATGTTGCAGAGAACGAAATATCAAAACATACCAGTTTTAGCGGCGACAGTTCATAAGTTCCAAGGTTCTGAAAGAGATATGATGATCTTTGATACGGTTGACAGTTATCCGCAAGAACGACCTGGCGTATTATTCTTTGATCACAAAAACCATCGCCTCGTCAATGTAGCAGTGACAAGGGCGAGAGGGAAGTTCATTCAATTATCAGATTGCCATTATATGCGTAAAAACCTTTCGAGAAAACAAGCGTTATCACAATTAACAGCTCATATAGAACGTCACGGAGATGTGTATGATCGCACGACATCAAGACAATTGTGGGAACGGAAAATTTCGAAACGATTACGTTGGTTTATGGAAATGAATCTTGAAGAGCCGAAAGGGTTATTAAAAGATATTTTAGCTGCAAAACGAAAAATCGTTATTTCACTTCCAAGTACGAAGCAAGTAGATAAACGAGTATGGCAAGCGTTAATGCGTACAAATGCACAGATAACAGTTTATAGTGATGGACCAGTTCCACTGAAAAATGTAAAGTTACAAAGACAAAATAAAGCATTCCCGTTTATCGTAATTGATGATGAAATCTTCTGGGCAGGCGCACCGCTCACATCTCAAATGATATTTGAAGGTAGTACGGAATTTCCGTACGTATGTGCAAGACTGCAAGCACCTGAGACAATTGGTGTATTAAAAGGATTTTTAGATATTCGGTAAATTCGGATAGGAATTCCTTGACTTTTACCTGGAATGAACTTAGAATAAAAATAATTTAATATAATTTTATGAAAATTCTTATCATGAGAGGTGGAGGGACTGGCCCTATGATACCTCGGCAGCGGATTCGTTATGAATACTGTGCCAATTCCAGCAAGGTAACTTGAAAGATAAGAAAGAAGCTCATTTTGACTGTATATACAGAAGCCTCTTTCTATCTTTTAGAAAGAGGCTTTTTTACGTGAAAATAAAAGGAGGAAGAAAAATGGGAGCGACAGGAGTAACGTCACAAAGAAAAACAATTGAAGAGAGTATCGAAAGAAATAAGGAGAAGTACATAGAAACAAGTCATGATATTCATGCGAATCCGGAGATTGGTAATCAAGAATTTTACGCATCAAGAACGTTAAGTTTATTGCTAGGTAGTGCAGGATTTCAGTTGCAGCACAATATAGCTGGACATGAAACAGGTTTTATCGCGCGAAAAAGTTCAGGAAAACAAGGACCGGCCATCGCATTTTTAGCTGAGTATGACGCTTTACCAGGACTTGGTCATGCGTGTGGTCACAATTTAATTGGCACAATTAGCGTTGCAGCAGCAATCGCATTATCAGAAACGCTTGAAGAAATTGGCGGAGAAGTTGTTGTATTCGGAACGCCAGCAGAAGAAGGCGGGCCAAACGGTAGCGCAAAATCGAGTTATGTAAAAGCAGGTTTATTTAAAGATGTTGATGCGGCACTTATGATTCATCCGAGCGGAAAAACAGCGACAACGAGTCCTTCACTAGCAGTCGATCCACTTGATTTTCATTTTTATGGAAAAACAGCTCATGCTGCAGCTTCACCTGAAGAAGGAATTAACGCATTAGATGCGGTGATTCAGCTATACAACAGCATTAACGCACTTCGCCAACAACTTCCGTCAGACGTGAAAATTCATGGCGTTATTACAGAAGGCGGAAAAGCACCTAACATTATTCCTGACTACGCCGCGGCAAGGTTCTTTATCCGTGCAGCAACGCGAAAAAGATGTGCAGAAGTAACAGAAAAAGTAAAAAATATTGCTGAGGGAGCAGCGTTAGCAACAGGAGCAAAAGTAAAAATCCATCAATTCCAAAATGAAATTGATGAACTACTCGTTACAAAAACATTTAATGACATCGTAGCCGAAGAACTAGAACTACTAGGTGAAGACGTAAACCGAAAAGAAAGACTGGGTATCGGCTCGACTGACGCAGGAAACGTAAGCCAAGTCGTACCGACCATTCATCCGTACATTAAAATTGGTCCAGATGAATTAATTGCACATACGAATGAATTTAGAGAAGCAGCACGCTCAGAACTTGGAGATAAAGCATTAATTACATCGGCAAAAGCATTAGCAAATACGGCGTATCGATTAATTACGGAAGAAGGGTTGTTAGAGAAGGTGAAGGAGGAGTTTAGAGAGGCGCAGAGAAATCAGGGATAAGGGTAATTTATTCAACGAGGAATCTAATTAATAAGCAGAAATGTAAAAAAGAACATTGGAAAATCAATGTTCTTTTTTGTTTACTAATCATTGATTTTGTTGGTTTCTCTCATAAAGGAAAAACTTTTACTGTTAGCGGGGGATAATACGTATCCCTTTATTAGAACGAAAATTTCTCCTCAAACTCACTCTTTAATACAATTAAAGGAGACGATAATCCAAATTGCATTAAAGAGTCTAAAAATGCAGCGAGAGAATTCATCGAATCGCTCATGACCTTCATCATATAATTAAACTCCCCGCTAATTCGATATAAATCTGTTACTTCAGGAGCGGCATTACAATATTGGATAAAATCAGAGCATTGACTCGTTTTAAACATGATGAATGCTTGAATGTTCTTATTAATTTTGGAAGGCTCAAATTTCGTTCGGTATGCCGCTATAACTCCTTGATCTTCCAGCTTGTTAATTCGTTCTTTTACAGCAGGCTGTGTCATGGATATAATTCGTCCTATTTCTGAGACAGAAATTCTCGCATTTTCATACAACAAGTTCATAATGCTATGGTCAATTTCATCCAATTTTACTGCGTTTTGCATTGTGTAGCCTACTTGTTGTGTTTTCTAAAGTGAATTGCAAATTATAACTATAATATCATAAGTGAACGAACTAAATTACCTATAAATCTATATTTAAAATGATTAGTATTTGCATGAAAATATAAGTGTAAGATTTATCAAAAGGGAATTTAGGAAGGATGGAAAAAATGAAGAATCTTGATGGGAAAGTAGCGTTAGTAACAGGGGCGAGTCGCGGTATTGGTCGTGCGATTGCGATGAGATTGGCAAACGACGGTGCATTAGTTGCGATTCACTACGGCCGAAATAAAATAGCTGCAGATGAAACAATTAGTGAGATTGAATCTAATGGAGGAAAAGCGTTCTTAATTGAAGCTGATCTCAATTCAATTGATGGTGTCAAAAAGCTAGTAGAACAATTGAAGAATGAATTACAAATAAGAGTTGGTGCATCGGAGATTGATATTTTAGTAAACAATGCAGGCATAGGTACACAAGGGACGATTGAAAATACGACAGAAGAAGTTTTTGATGAAATTATGTCTGTAAATATTAAAGCACCGTTCTTTTTAATTCAGCAAACATTACCATTAATGCGAGCAGAGGGACGCATTATCAACATATCATCAGCAGAAGTACGACTTGGTTTTACAGGCTCAATTGCATACGGCTTAAGTAAAGGGGCATTAAATACGATGACACTTCCTCTAGCTAAGCACCTTGGAGAAAGAGGTATAACAGTGAATACAATTATGCCTGGATATACGAAGACAGATATGAATGCGAAATTGCTAGATGATCCCAAAATACGAAATTTTGCTACGAATTCATCTGTGTTCGGACGAATAGGGCAAGTTGAAGATATTGCAGATGCAGTAGCATTCCTTGCTTCTTCTGATAGCGGCTGGATAACAGGGCAAATTTTAGATGTTTCTGGAGGGTTTTGCTTATAGGGGCACTACTCCATACCCATCAAGCTAACCAAGTAAATTACTAGATATGAAACGATCCTTGTTTCATATCTAGTATTTATAGAAAGTTAGGGATGATAAAGAAGTCTATTAAAACGTGATTTTTTCGCTAGGCAACTTGAATAAGGGGGCTATTTTTAATTATTCGTAATCTAAAATAATCAAATTTTATTTTACAGTAACAATCAAAAGAACCTTCATACTGTTACAGCTTGAGAAATCCATTGAGCAGTTAGTTCAGGAGATTCAACAGGAAACTGATGACCGTACTGAATATGTGTAATATCCAAGTGTTCAAACTGCTTTGGGACATGATAATCTTTGTCCAAAGCTCCCCATAGTATCTTAATTTTCCTCTTATCCCATGTCTCGGGATTTAACTGAATGGATTTTGATAAAGTTAAGCAAGACATGACCGTAGCGTTAGTTTTGCGTATACGGGGGGATTTTAAATCACGGACCACAGAATGAGCGTAATTACTCAATAACTGACTCGATGTTCTGAAGCTATTGGCTTGAAGTAGCTCTTTTTCCAAACGGGCGGGCCCCATATATTTTAGAACGAAACTTGTAATACGTCGAAATCTATATTTAGGTTGGATAGGATGCAGTACTGGCTGCAATAAAATGAGTTGTTTGATCAGTGAGGGCAGCCGTTCCATCACTTGAGCCGCGATCAATCCGCCAAATGAATGCCCCACTAATATAACGGGTCTGTTCAACTCAGTGATCATAGTGGAAATGCTCTCTACATAGCCTTCTAGCACAGAAGGATTATGGTGATAAGGGGTACGCCCAAATCCAGGTAAATCTACGAACCAAGTATTTAAACTGCTTAAAAATTGTGAGAGGGGCAAAAGGGCATCGGCATTGCTGAACGTCCCATGAAGAAAAATAATAGGCGTTTCATTCCTATCTTTCTCTAGCGAAACTAAGTTAGCCCTTCTTCGTTGACTAAAATCTTTCTGCTCATTTTGATTCAGGCCTAAATGATTTAACCGATAATCCAAATCACTAATGATAAAAGGGAGCGTGGACGGAACTACGAATGAATTTCTGCCGTTCCTTTGTTCTATTTCTAATTTACTGTAAACAGGGAATTCCGACTTAACAAGAAAACTCATGGATTCTTTAGGAATACCAAGCATCTTACCAGCACCCATTCTAAGCACATTTTTCAATAACGGAAGCGGTATAGTTCCTAACGGCTTTGTTGTCTGCAATTCGTGTGCCATGAGTTTGATTAAAGTTCGGATCGACGGACTCTCTTGCTTAGAATCTAAAAGATAGTAGGTATTGCTTGATACCCCTTCTGTATTAGCAAGTTTTGAAATAAACGAAGCCACATGATCAATATGAACCATCGGTAACCAATAATCGTCGCCGCCTGGAACAAGCGGCATAAGATTTCGCCTTACGGCATCGACTAAGATACTAAGGCCTCCAATCTGTTCTGTTTTCCCTGAGAAGGAGTCACCGACGATTACACTAGGATTAACAGTAGATAAGGGAATGCTCATGTTATGAAGAGATTTTCGTATATAAGAGTCGGCTAAAAACTTCATTTTTTCATAAGGCGGTTGATTGTCCAGTAAATGATCTAGATCCAACAATGCATTTTGTTCATGATAGGGACTCATAAAGCCTGCGACATGGATAAAATGCTTTAATTCTTTTGCAGCGTGGATATCCTGTGCTAGCCGAGCAAGGGATTTTGCAGGGGCGAGGAAAGACTGCTCAGCTTCACTGAGGTTCAACTCAATATTCATTGGACCTCCTGCATGAATAATTAGATCAGTTGCAAGTAATTGCTTGTAGCTGTCATCACTTAAACCTAATCGAGGCTGCGTTAGATCACCGATAACAGGAACAATGTTGTTCTGTTGATCGGGTGCCAGTTGATTGATAATGGTAAGAAGACGATTTTTTTGACGTACAAGTGCATAAATCTGATGCTGAGAAGCTAACTCAGCGATTAAATGACGTCCAATATAACCAGTTCCGCCGGTCATGAAGATATTCATAATAAAAACACTCCTTTATTGTTTCATAGTACTAATTAGTACTAATATATCTAAAAATATTACTTTAGCATGGAAGCTAAAGTAGGAAATAAATTTTTGATCATATCTTGGCTGTTAGAAGCTTGAGCCAAGAAGAGAGCACCCTCAATAGAGGAGACAATCAACATAGCTGTTTGTTTAACGGGCAGCTCTTCCTTTAGTTCTTGTCGTGCAATCCCTTGGGCTAAAATCAATTCAACACCATGCAGCTGTTTTTCAAAAAAACTCTTGATTCTATCTCTAATTTCAACCGCGTCAATAGGCGTCTGTGTATACAGAGTCAGGAAAGGACAACCGCCAAGGTAGTTATTTTGTTCAATAGTATCGCTTAAAATGTGGAGTACCGCTTCTAATTTCTCCTGAACGGTGAGCTCAGTTTGAGACACAATATAATTAATTCGCTGCTCGTAATGTGCTATCAACTGATTAACAATAGCGAGCAGCAGCTCCTCCTTGCTCTTAAAATAATAATAAATGTTCGTTTTTGAAACTTTGCTATGTGCGACTATGTCGTCCATGCTTGTTGCCAGAAAACCTTTAGTAAGAAACAACGTAAAAGCGGATTGCAGAGCAATATCTTTATTAGTAAGTGTATTTTTTTTCATATTAGTACTATACAGTACTACAAATGGAGAGTCAAGGGAATGATTGATGAAATGCATAGGGGTTCGACCGAGATACGTGTAAAAATAGGTTATAGTCTTACTTTTATTTCCAGATGTGATTTATTGAACTTATAAATATCATTTCATCTATTTTTATTAAGGAATTTGTTTATTATGGGTACACCCCATTGCCATCAAGCTAAAATTTTATAGTACCCCCAAAACGAAAAAAACGACTTTGTATTAAAGTTGCAAATAACTTTTGCTCTAAAGTATTTTTCTTTTTTTAGTTGTTAGATGAGAATCATATATCTTAATAGGTTTTTTTGTATTATAAAAAAATTCAGATATTTACACAGGTACCAATAGGTGATATTATATAAAAAATAAATGCGATGAAGAGAAGAGTAAATAAAGTGAATTCTATACAGAGAACCCTGGTAGCTGAAAAGGGGTTAGAATTTCTTTATTGAAGCAAGCCTCAGAGCAGCATGTCGGAACCTTTTAGGAGGAGGTGATGTGACGGGAGCTCCCGTTATAGAGCTAAGGTATAAGCATTTTTAAATGCCGTACCTGATAAGGTTAATATGGCGACATATTAATAAACTAGGGTGGCACCGCGATGATAAATCTCGTCCCTAAGACTTCAAGTCTTGGGGGTGGGATTTTTTATTTTGTTTTAAGTGTTGTATTCTATCTGATTATATTTTAGGAGGAATTCAATTGAGTTTTAAAAAAACATTGGAAACTTGGCGGTATCCATCTATCTTATTGTTTAGTATTGGTGTTTCAAGTGTTGGAAGTTGGGTTTACTTTATTGCTCTAAACCTAATCGTTCTTAACATAACAGAATCGGCAATTGCTGTCTCTGGTTTATATATTATTAGGGCTTTATCAACATTGTTTACTAATATTTGGTCAGGAAGTCTTGTAGATCGTTCAAATAAAAAATATCTCATGATAGCACTAGGTGTCTTTCAGACTGTGCTAATTGCATTATTACCTTTCTTCTCTTCTTTAGGGCTTATATATGCTATGGTCTTTCTTATTACAATAGCGAGCTCTATGTACCACTCAACATCGGTAACTTATATTACAAAGTTAATACCAATAGGACAAAGAAAACGTTTCAACTCTTTACGTAGCCTACTTGATTCCGGAGCATTTTTGACTGGACCAGCAATAGCGGGAATGATGTTTACAATTGGTACACCTAATATGGCTATTTATATCAATGCTGGAGCTTTATTTTTATCTGCATTAATTACAGTAGGAATGCCTAATGTTGAATCCTCTGCACAGTTAGAAAAAACATCAGATACAACAAAATTATCTCTTAGGTTATTAATAGATGATTGGAAGCTTGTTATTGGATTTAGCCGTAAGTTTCTATATGTGATGATAATATATCTTTTATTTAGTGCGATGGTAGTTATGATGACAGCTACAGATTCGTTGGAAGCTGCTTTTGCAACTAGGATACTTTCTTTATCTGAAGGTGAATATGGAATTTTAGTCAGCATTGCTGGAGCAGGAGTATTGGTAGGTTCTTTATCTAATGCAATAATTAATGAAAAAATACCTACCTCATGGCTTATGGGTATGGGTTCCTTAATAACTGCAGTAGGTTATATGATTTTTACATCTTCTAATACCTTTTTTATAGCATCTGTAGGGGTTTTTGTTTTATCATTTGCTACTGCTTTTTCTAATACCGGTTTTTACACATTTTATCAAAACAATATACCTGTTGATGTGATGGGCAGAGTTGTCAGTATTTACGGGTTTATTGAGGCTTTTTTAATTATTACAGTTACTGTAATCTTTGGTGTTTTTTCAGAGCTTATATCTATACGATTTGTTGTAGTTTCAGGAACATTTGTAATGTTTTTGATATCTATCATACTATTTATTTGCAGTGTTCAACCATCAAAAGCGAAATTCTATTCTAATTCAACTGAGCTTAAAGATTCGTTTCAATAAATTCTTTTTTTAATAAATAAAATTAAATAATAGTGATGAAATAAAAAGGATCTTTACTGAAAGATTCTTTTTATTACCGATAACGAAGGTCATGTAAACATAGGTAAATAACAGAATTAATTATTAAACGGCTATATAAAGTATTGCTATAAAGCTAAAGTTTTGCACTATCCATAAAACTAAAAAGACGTTATCCTTTCTGTAGAATCATAGGAAAGGATGGCGTTTTTGTATGTTTATTTCTGTATCCGATGAATTACAACTATTTGCTCAAGAAATTCAAAGTTTTTTATCCCAAAATACCTTACGAAATCTTGCTAGAGATGTTGGTTTTGTGCAACGAACTAGTAAGTACCAAGCAAAAGATTTAGTCGCTTTATGTATATGGATGAGTCAAAATGTAGCAATGACTTCTTTAGCCCAGTTAACTAGCTGTTTAGAAGCATCAACAGCAGTACTCATCAGTCCAGAGGGACTGAATCAACGATTTAATAAGGCGGCCGTCCAACTTTTCCAACATCTACTAGCCGGAATACTAAGCAAAAAATTGACCTCGTCTATGTCAATTTCTTCTCCATACACTTCTGTTTTTAAGCGTATTCGTATTTTAGATTCAACTGCATTTCAACTCCCGGATGTCTTTTCATCGGTTTATCCAGGTGCAGGAGGATGCAGCCATACAGCAGGGATGAAAATTCAGCTTGAGTATGATCTATTAAGTGGACAGTTCCTACATATTCATACAGGTCCAGGTAAACAACATGATCGAACCTATGGCTCTCTGTGTGTCCCAACTGTGACAGCAAATGATTTATGTATCCGAGATTTAGGTTATTTTCATTTAAAAGACATTCAATATATACAAGATAAAGAGGCATACTATATCTCTCGTATCAAGTCCAATACACGTATTTATCAAAAAAATCCTAACACGGATTATTTTCAAGACGGAAGAATTAAGAAAGGTACAGAGTATATACAGAGAGATATGGAGACGTTAATGAACTCCCTTCAACCAGGACAAACATATGAAATAGATAATGCTTATGTAGGAATGATTGATAAAGTGCCAGCTCGTGTAATTGTTCATCGATTAACAAAACACCAGCAACAAAAACGATTACAAGATCAAGCTGTAAGAGAAAAAAAGAAAGGAATGAGGTATTCTCCTCGTAGTAAACGACTCAGTGGTATCAATGTATATATGACAAACACCCCTACAGATATTGTCCCGATGGGACAGGTACATGAATGGTATTCTTTACGTTGGCAAATCGAGATTTTATTTAAAACGTGGAAATCATTCTTTCAAATTCATCAATGTAAAAAGATAAAACCAGAACGATTGGAGTGCCATTTATATGGTCAATTGATTGCCATTCTACTCTGTTCTTCTATCATGTTTCAAATGCGCCAATTACTCCTCATGAAGAAAAAACGAGAACTTAGTGAGTATAAAGCAATATATATGATTAAAGATTATTTTCTTCTTCTATTCCAAACTATTCAAAAAGACACCCAAGAGCTATCAAAGGTGTTACTTCGCCTGTTCAATCTCCTACAGCAAAACGGACGGAAATCTCATCGGTATGAGAAGAAAACAGTCTTTGATATATTAGGTGTCGTTTACAATTGTACCCTGTCTGATAATCAAGCGGCCTAATTCAAAAAATGAAACCCGATAGGGTTTATTTCGCATGCAAATCTTTAAATTCCCTACACTTGGCCTTTAAAAAAAGAAACAAGCTCTACTATAATTGAAGTTGTATTTTCTTAGCTTGATAGCGATGTGGCAAGACCCCATCGTCATCAAGCTAAGAAAAGCAAATACCCCAAAACGAAAAAATGAGATTTTTTGTTACAAGTTAGTACAAAATTTTGTTCTGGGGTACTATAAAATTTTAGCTGGATGGGCATGTGGTCCCATCCAAAGGGTACTCCGTTTCCTACTTGTTCAAAACAATCGGGCCATTTTGTGGAATAACACTTATTGAGCTAACTGGGGTTTAAGAAAGAATGTTATAATAAATTTTATTAGTTTACTGTTTTGCATTGGAGGCACTTAACTTGAAAATTAGAAAGATAAGTAAAGAAGATATAAAGGGCGTATCAAGAGTTTATGTTGATAGTTGGAGGACTACTTATCGTAGTGTAGTACCTGATGATTATCTGGACGAATTATCGTACGAAGATACAGAAAAAAGATGGATTGATTTTTTAAATAACGAAAATGAACCTTTTATTTATGTCGCGATTAATGATACGGGGAAAATTATAGGTTTTGCATCAGGTAAAAGTATTGATGAGAAGAATTTTGATGGAGAACTATATTCGCTTTATCTCTTACAGGAATGTAGAGGATTAGGTGTTGGTAGGCAGCTTGTTTCAGCTATTGCTAAGCATTTTAAAGAAAAAGGTATTTATTCTATGATGGTTTGGGTAATGAAACAGAATAAATCTGCACTTGGTTTTTATGAACGTATGGGAGGAGAAGAATATATTCATAGGACTAGTGAGTTTGGAGGAACAGTAGTAGAGGATGTTGCGTATGGTTGGAAAGATATCTCAGAATTATGTGTTGAGTAAGAGTAACAAAGATTTACACGCGTGTACCTTGTTTATTAAAGGGCGCGATTGTGGAACATGAAGTAAAAGGGCGATACATATTAGACATGTCTAATATGTATCGCCCTTTATTTTTTATGACTTTTTACAATTTAGGTCTTGATAACCATTCGCAGCAATGCCTGAACAGTTTGCGGTTATTTGTGAAATCATCAAAAAGAAAAATAAAGTAACTTGGTCGATCTTAACCACTGAAGAAAAAGAACTGATCGAGAACATGCTATTATGTTCCTTATTATCTGAAGAAGAAATACTTATTACGTATTATGAAGACGATTATTTACTCACTAGCTATATGACTGTTGTTGATATTGATCCGTTAAATAGTGCTGTAGTATGTACAGATGCATTTTACAATAGACTCATACTGAAGTTTACAGATATTATTGATGTAAAATGAACAACTAAGGCACTACTTATGTATTTTAAATAATGTTTATTCCAAACGGTTTTAAAAATTTAATACTTCAATTGTTCATTTGTATTGCATTTATTGCGGAACTATTTAAAATATGAGATAACAAAAATAACCTTTACACAATGAAACTTTTAATTTATATCAAGACATGTCGTTCTTCCGGCGCCTACAATTTACAGAAGTAGAGATTGAATTTCGATGTAATTGCGAAAAAATAATATCATTACTTTTGGAAATACGACTTTATTAGATTTTCTTGCAAAGTCTTTGGTTAGCTATGAATAAAAAAGGAATGCACACAGATTAAAATGTGTATTCTTTTTTTATTCACAGTACATATGTTTATTTCATTGCTCTTTAAAATACAGTTATAGATTTTATAATAAAGCTTGATTAATAACTAACTGTATTTTTATTACTATAACTATAACTTTCTTCCATAGCCAATGCATCTGTTTTCGTAACATGAACGGTACCAAATGGATGATTTGGAGGAGCATATATCGAGTAAAGTTTTAATGGAATATTACCTGTATTTGTTACATTATGCCATGTTCCTGCAGGTATCATTATTGCAAAATCATCATAGGCATTTCTTTTAAAGTTTAAATTATCTTTACTCTTGCCCATTTGAACAATCCCCTGACCTTGTTCAATACGTAAAAATTGATCAACATTGGGATGTATTTCTAAACCGATATCTTCGCCAACATTGATACTCATTAAGGTAACTTGTAAATGTTTACCTGTCCATAAAGCAGTACGATACTTATTGTTTTGTTTTGTTGCTTCATTTATATTAACCACAAATGGTTCTGATCCATAATCTGTTAACGAAATACTTCCAGCACCATCGGAAAAACTAAAAGAATCAAATCTGTTTGCATACTCTATCTCATTGGGGAAAGTCCAGTAAACAGACGGTCTTCTATAGTTATACATAGGTACATTAACATAATAAGGATATGGATACATAAAAGGAATATAGTACATTTTTCTCAACCCTTCACGATTTTATAAAATTATTCTATGCACTGGTTAAGTGAATGTACTTAGATTAAAGGTAACTTTTGTAAAGAAGGCTTTTTAGCCTAAAAGGGGTACGGAAACAATTATAGATTTCAGGGGCTAATCTGTGATTAAATTCAACAATTTAATTTTGATAAATCCATTTTAGAGCTTCTAAAGCCTTTAAAATAAACAACTTGCTATATTATTAATAGGGTATACTCTATTGATAATACTTGATATGACTAGGTTTATCTCAATATCGTTATAAATCTGCATAATCCTGACGTGACCCCGTTTAGTTTTTAGACATATAATATAAATGTTTATTTAATTATTAATTGAGGTGAATTATTATGATAAATCCTTACTGTATTAAAAACAGGGCAATAGGCTCAGTCTATACAACCCATGGAGCTCAATCAACAATGCATGCAGTATATCATGCAATGCAGCATATGCAATACTATCAACATCCCGCTATACCTTATTATGAAACCATACAATATTATCCCTCTATAGAATATACACCTCAAAGTATATATCCTACTATTTTTACAACAATTCCACTTTATTAATCATCCTCTTGTTTTTAATTACTTTTAAACTGTATAGACAAACCCTGTAAGAGTAAAACCGTGGGTTTCGTCCAAAAAACAATGGGGAACTCTTCCCTAAATCCTCGTTTTGGGCCTGTTTGGATTGGCGAAACCCGTGATATAGACTGCAAAAGAAGTGGGGATTAGAAAAGCTCAAAGTTTCGCAGAAAGATTATGTATTAAATTTGGAAAAGAGGTAACTGAATCAACAGCGATTGGTACGAATGAAGCATCACCAACTGAAATTGCAAGGGTTATATGCTGTATTTGATGATAGTGGAAATTATAAGAAATCATGCTTGAGGTGTTATAAAATTCTTAAGTTGATAGGTAGGGGCAGGCAATACCCCTTATATGGATAAAGCGTACAAAAGAGTGAGATAAGCGATTATAAAAGCAGTACCACCACTATAAAAGTGTCGGTACTGCTACATATAGTAACAAATTTTATCTTAGTTAAAATGCCCTTGCTACTTTAACAGCCTTTTCAAGACCTGTGGCAATAATTTCTTCTGCTTTATCTGGGAATTGGTTGTGACCTTCAATCACGACTTTCTCCATATCTTTTACACCGAAGAAGCCCATCATACTTGCTACATATTTAACGGCCATTTCCATTTCGCTTTTGGGATATGATTTTTGAAAAAGAGGTATGGTTTCAAGCGTTGCTGGCAGTTATTACAACAATTGGCTTTGGGGCGATTGTTACCTTTTTAGTTCTTTTCGGAAAACAGTAGGGGCTAAATCATATTTTCTTATTCTTTCTTATTAATGCAACTGTTGCAACTTTAATACGTCTTTTTACTGGAAAATGGTATGATAACAAAGGACCTTGGTCTATTATTATTGTCTCAGCTATACTAGGATTTTTTTCACTTATTGTGTTGTCTTATGCGGAAAGTGATGTATATCTTATTATAGCGGCAATTTTATTTGGCGCAGGTTATGGAACTGTAATGCCGTGCCTACAAACTTGGGCAGTTCAAAAGGTAAGTGAGGAGAAAAGTGGATCAGCAAATGCAACTTTCTTTTCAAGCTTTGACGCCGGCCTCTATATTAATAGGGGTCGACTGGTTTTTAATGATCGATTATTATTCTAGAAAATAATGATAATTATTGCTAGCTACAAGTAATCAAATTTTCATGTCTTTTTACAATTTCTGTATAAAGACATGAAACTCTAAACGTTTTAAACTAGGGGTAAGAAACTTTAAACTACTTAGCTTATAATAAAATATCCATGAAATTATTCTAAATAAATAGATTTATAGGGAATAAAATGTTCCATTTTAGTAATTATAAATCCCATTCACTTATACAAAAAACAAGAGGCTTCTTAATTGTAAGAAGCCTCTTGTTTTTAGCTTTAGACAAAGCAAATTTATATCAATTTTAAATAACTAACAAAATCATAGATATTAGAGAAATAGCATCTATATACTTATTAGTATGGGGATTTTTCCATTGGAAACCTAATATTTATTTTGCCAACTTTTCGATGATAGGAGCTTTAGCAGATAATTCATCATTTGATGGATTGCTCATAAAATCTGCACCATACATAGTAACGGTATCCCCAACTTGAATATTCCCAAGCACTTCAGAAGAAACAACAGCAGTAACGGTCAGCCCTTTAGTAGAAATTTGGATAGTGTCCTTTGTTTTATTGATTACATTTCCAGTGTGCATTTTATATTGGTTTTTTAACACGTTTTCTTCATTTTCTTTTTGAACAATTGCATATTTAGCAGTATCTGGTTCACCTGGTATTGAGCCTATAAAAACAGGAGCATAAATGGTAGCGGTATCCCCAATCTGAATATCTTTAAGTATCCCAGGGGAAGAAACGATAGCATATACACTTGAGTTTTCACCGGAAACCACCAATCCGTCTTCTGTTTTTTCAATTACTTTACCTGAACGTTTTTGGTGTTGATTCAGAGCATTTTGTTCTTTTTTATCGACTTCTGATATAGAATTCGATTTATCTACACTTGTATTAGGAGTCACTGTCTTACTTGCCAACTTTTCGATGATAGGAGCTTTAGCAGATAATTCACCAGTTGCCATATTACTTATAAAAAATGCCCCATAAATAGAAATAGTATCTCCAATATTTATATCTTGTAAGATTTCAGATGAAACGATAGCACTAACAGTCGAATCTTCATTAGAAATTTCAATAGCGTCATTTGATTTATTGATTACATTTCCAGTGTGCATTTTATATTGTTTTTTTAGCACGTTGTCTTCATTTTCTTTTTGAACAATTGTATATTTAGCTGTATCGGGTTGACCAAATACAAGACCATCTATAAAAATAGGTGCATAAATAGTAACGGTATCTCCAATTTGAATATCTTTAAGGATTTCAGGGGAAGTAACCATAGCATCTAAAATTGAATCTCCATCGGAAATAATTAAAGACTTTTCTGTTTTAGCAGTTACTTTACCAGAACGTTTTTTGTGTTGATTAAGTAGAGTTTGTTCTTTATTATTTTGTGTTGAAACAGCTGTCTCAGTAGTTAAAGATCGATTTTCTATTGAAATTAACTCAACTTCTTTACTATTGACATCCATATCTTTACTGCTGACTTTTTCTCTCAATACACCTTTTATTTCTTTAGAAAGCATATCAGTTTTAGCAGTAAGTTGAACAGCTTCAACACGTGTTATCACTCTATTTGGTTGCCAACCATTATCAGTACCCGCGGAAATTTTTAAGTCAATTAAAATATTGGCATATTTTTCTCCCCAATGTCCTTTTAAATCCTCAAATTTACTTTGGCCATTATCATGTGCTGTACTTTGCAGTTTATAAGCATTTACTAGCATGGTCGCCATAGCAGCACGTGTAACTTTTCCAGTTGGATTGAAGATTCCATTTCCTTCGCCTTTAATGATGCCAGCTTTTTCAGCTGCAGCAATATAGGGAGTAGCCCAGTGGTCTTGGGTATCTGTAAAAGAAGGTTTGGCTTTTGTATCAATTTTTATTCCTAAGGCTTTTGTTATAATTGTTGCGGCGGAAGCTCGATCTAACATAGCGTTTGAGCCAAAGGTACCATCTGATACACCTGATATAGCTTGTTTTTCTAATAAATAATTAACAGATCGCTCTGCCCACTTTGGAACATCAGGAAATTTGTGAGTATCCGCTAAAATATTAGAAGAATAAGATAATATAGCTCCCGCAAGGATACCTGTTGTGATTAATTTGCGTTTCATAAAAATATACACCTCTACCAATCTATTGTATTACCAAATTGAGATTTTTTATTTTTATATTTATATATTTGTGATGATGTTGCCATCTATCCAATTTGGTGTAACGATTATAGTTACTTATATGCATGAGTGTCAATGAATAAATTTTACATAAATGTTTAATATTAACATAATAAAATTAATTCAAATTAATTTTATTTACTAAAACTTAATAATGTGTTGACTTATTAATGTATACTTAACTATAATTAATAAAGGTTAATTGATATTGATTTTCAAGTTTGTTTACTAGTTTAACAAGTATACAAAAGCTAATATGAATTTAATTAAAAAAGTCTCTTTCACTACTCATAATCGTTTAGATTTAAATGACATATAATTATGAGACAAGTTTTTTACTTTTTTAAATATAGTTATGTATACAAAAAAGTTAGAGAATTATTTTCTCTAACTTTTATGCGCTAGTACTTAAAATTAAAAAGATGGTGGGGTTACTCCAAATATAACAGTGACTTTGTGTAAAGAAGTGTTTTCCCATTTATGTTTTGCGTATGGTGGGATTTTAACACTATCACCTGGATTAAGAAGTAAAACCTCATCATTTAGATATAGTTTTACTTGTCCTTCCATAACAAATGCTATTTCTTCACCTTTATGTGCCATAGGCTCCATAGAAGAAGCGGTTTGAGGTAACAGATTCATTAAAGCTAATTCCAGTGATCCATCTAAATTAGGTGATAATAACTCATACGAAACATTGCCGCTTTCAGGGAAAGTTATTTTTTTTCTTTGATTAGCTCTTACAACTAATTCTTCTGTATTGGTATCTTCTAAGAAAAAATTAAATAAAGCAATATTTAATGCTCCAGAAATTAGTCTTAGTGTTTGTAAGGATGGATTCGTGATTCCTTTCTCAATCTGACTTAACATGGAAGGTGTTATATCAGCTAATTCAGCTAACCGTTTACTAGTTAATCCGGCACCTTTTCTAAATACCATAATTTTTTCACCGATATTAATATTGTTCATATGCGTAATCCCCTTTAAATAAGTAAATAAAATTAAAATTAATTTTATTCACTGATACTAAACATGTTGTTAATATATACTTAATTATAATAAAGTATGATTAATTTTCAAGCACCTGCATAGTTGTGAGAATAGTAAATAAGACGAGAAATGATTGATACTTATTCTTCCATGTGAACTATTAAGTATGATGACCTGATTATATGATTGAATTTCTGTATAAGATTTTGGGATTGACAATAATGCAATAGCGGATGGACTGGCACTTGGAATAGCATCTGTGTTTGTAGGGAAAGCAATAGAACCATTTTTAAGTGGAGCATATACAGTTGGTGATAATCATTTATATAAGCTATTAAAAGAAATAGTAGGTAAAGAGGATATTTAGCTAGAACCATCAACATTAACAGGAATGATTAGACCTATTAAATTGCATAAAGGAGGGAAAGGCTATTTACAAAATAATGATTTAAAACATAAATTGAATCAAGGTACACAAATTGTATAGGGAACAGGAGGAAGTATGATTCCAAAAAAAGTAATGGAAGAATACTATCAAACAGATTCTCAGTTAATTAAAAAGAAGTTCTAATAAGTAAATGAAAACATATGAGTAAACACCAATGCTTTATTATAAAATTTTTTAGGAAGTGAAAACATTATGAAATCAGCTTTAACTAACATTATGATCTCCTTGATTCTTGCAGTAGGAGGGGTCATTTCGCTTTTGTTTACTTTAATGGGAGGTCAAGATTGGATCTGGGATTGGGTAGGGCTATTACTGGCATATCTATCTTTAGGCATTTTAATAGGCTTATATAATAAAACTGTGGATCACGAAACATTTCCTAGAATACTAAAAAGAATTTTGTTTATTTCCTTTAATGCTACAGTATTAGGAATAATAATAGGGATAACATGCCAACTATTAGGAAAGGCGAATCTTACTATAATGATGTATTATTGGTTGATAATGTTATTACTACATTTCATTACTATAATAACATTAGTTATCTTAGTATTTGTTCATCAAAATAGTCAAAATTACAACCTTCTATATACATTTATTGTAATCTTGAACATTTTCCTTACCCTGGGACCAGTATTATATCCTTTGGTTCTAATTATCATAGGAAATGGCATGAATGCTAGTGCAGGAAACTAATTTTTACCTATATAGATTATAAAAATAAGTAATCCAAAATTGAGATTGGTTAAGTTAAAGAACTTTATAAGCTAATAGGATAACATAACTAAACAACATAGAGTGGAATAATAGGATAGAAAGAAGATTAAAATATGAAAATTAAGCTTAAGAAAAAAAGAATTATAAGTGTAATGTTGGCTATTACATTAGTAGCAATAGGGTATTACATGTTTCAATCTATTACGAATCCTAAGCTGGTAAATGCGGAAGAAGTAAACAGTGTTCAACAAGTGAGCAGTCTACCTAAAAATGAATTAAAAAAATCGATACCTAATCGTTTTGATGGTAAAGAAAGAAAAGTTGCATATTTAACTTTTGATGATGGCCCAGGAAAATATACAGCTAACCTATTAGATGTATTAAAGAAAAACAATGTGAAAGCGACATTCTTTTTAATTGGCGATAATGTGAAAAGGTTCCCAGATTTAGTGAAACGAGAGCATGTAGAAAACCATTATGTGGGCATGCATAGTATGACACATGATTTTAAAAAGTTATACACCAATCAGGAATATGTTAAGGAAATGAAAGAGGATCAAACTTTAATTCGAAATGTTATTGGAAACACACCAAAATTAACACGTCCACCATATGGATCAATGCCTGGCTTAAATGAATCACTTCGAAATGAAGTAGTCGGAAACAATTTAAAAGTATGGGATTGGACAATTGATTCTCTAGATTGGAAATACAATAAATTACCCGTTGATGTAGCAGTCGCAAAAATTGTTCAAAATGTCTTAGCAGGTGCGACGTCTTCAAAAGAAATTGTTTTAATGCACGATATTCATCCACAATCTGTTGCGGCAGTTCCAGCAATTATAAAAGGATTAAAAGAAAAAGGGTATGAATTTGAAGCATATGATGAGAATAATCATTTTCCAATAAACTTCTGGCATGATAAACAAATATAAAAAGTAATTATGAGTTAAATGAATGGAATAGGAAATTGATATAGGGTTTAAAAATATATGTAAGAGCGCGTTGACCTAAATATATAACAACACGCTCTTTTAACCATTTATTTTTTTTATTTAAATTTAAGTATAGTATTTTTCAATGTATAAAAATAATTAAATGTCTTTTATTTTTATACTTTCTATTACCTAATTACTATATAACAATGAGGTGGATTTAATTGTCGTTTTTAAAAAACAGTAAAATTGGCACAACACTAAACGTAATGGTAGTTATAGCAAGCGTCTCTTGTATCATATTATCTATACTAGGATTTTGGGGCCTTAAAAAGGGGGAGCATGCTTCTACTACTATGTATGAAGATAGTTTATTGCCAATTCAGTGGATAGGAGCTATAGAGTCTAATTTTTATCTTATTAATATGAATGTAAAGGAAACGATCCTATCAAAAGATGAAAAACGAATAAAAGAACTTTTAACAGAAATAGATGTAGCTCGTGCAGAAACTGATCAGTTATTAAAGAAGTTTGAGACAAGAGTTAGTTCTAATAGAGAAAAGGAATTGTATAACACATTTTATACAATATTCAAAGACTTAAGAACACAACTGAAAAAAGTGCAAGATTTGGGACAATCTAATAATGAAGAAGCATATGCTTATTACCTAAAAGAGGTTGATCCTAATATGAAAAAGTCAATTCAGGCAATTCGCGAACTTATCCAATTTAATAATAATAATGCAGATCAGTTACAAAAAAATAATACTGACAGTGCAACAAATACCATGATGCTGTTTGTTAGTATCTCCATTATAGCAATTGCAATTGTTGTTTTTATTGGCTATATCATTAAAAGTGCGATTAAACAACCAATTGTATTATTAGAAAAAGATATGGAGCGAGTATCTGAAGGTGACTTAACAATACGTACTTCTTATAAATCAAATAATGAATTGGGAAGCATTGTGAAGTCTTTTAATAGTATGCTGGATAACTTGCAACAATTAATCGGAGAAGTAAAAAACACAACACAAGAGGTTATTTCTTCTACCAACGGAATGTTGCAAGATACTAAACGAGCATCCCATATTTCAAGAGAAGTTGTTCAAATAATATTTGAAGTTGATAAAAAAATAGAAGGACAAGTTACAAGTATTCAAGAAAGTTCATCATCAATGGAAGAAATTGCGACTGGAGTTCAAACCGTAGCTGAATCTTCAGCAACGGTTACAGAAGTGGCTGTCACAACAGCAGAACAAGTCAATTCTGGTAGTAAAGTGATAAAACATTCTATACTTCAAATGAATAGTATTCATGAAGTTGTTGAAGAAACTTCTAAAGTAATTGAGAGGCTTGTTACACGTACGCAACAAATAGATAAAGCTCTGGATGCAATCACCAATATTGCAGAACAAACAAATCTTCTTGCCTTGAACGCCTCAATTGAAGCTGCACGTGCTGGAGAAAACGGAAAAGGATTTGCGGTAGTGGCAGCGGAAGTAGGAAATTTAGCTGAGCAGTCTAAAACATCGGCATATGAAATCAATCATTTAATACAAGCCATTCAACAAGATACAAAAGATACAGTTGATGCAATGCAAAAAGGCCAACAAAAAGCTTCAGAAGGAAAAGAAACAGCTAATAAAGCAGATCAAGCATTCACATCTATTATGTCGGCTATTAATAAAATCACTAGTCAAATTCAAGAAGTATCTGCAGCGACAGAAGAAATGTCTGCGGGTACAGAAGAAGTCAATGCCTCTATGTCCAGTGTTTCTGAAACTGCAACGCAAGTAGCTAAGGAAACAACTCAAACTGTACAGTCTATCCAATCACAAGCAGCATCAATCGAGGAAATATCGAATCAATCTAACAAAATAAAAGAAAAAGTAGAAGCATTGTCAGCATTAGTTTCAAAATTTACTATCGAGAAGCAAGACAAAGAGCAATCAAATATAATGTAAGAATAATAAAAAATTTCTATTAAAACAAGGCAATTTTCAAGTCTGATTAACAGTTAAATTTAAATAGTTAATTATATTGTTGGATTTCCCACTGGGAGTTATTAATAGAAATAACTATCTTTTAATCAAAAGACATTTACTTATGATTTAGAGTAAGTAAATGTCTTTTTAATATAATACCGGAACCCTTATATTTATATGTAAATATTTATTAATGTAATAATATTAAATTTTACAGAAGCTATTGTTTATAAAATAGTATCCACTTTCTTGTCTAAAAAGCTCCCATGTTCATGCCTTTATACAACAACAAATGCACAGAGTGTGAAGTTAAAATTTAATTCTATATTAGTAACAAAAAATATTTATGAAAGATCTGCTTTCTTGTCTCATTAGGAGAACATGATAGTCTAAATTTATGTTAATGGGCATAGGAAAGGATTCTACAAACATTAAATACGATTGACAACACGAGATTACAAGTGTAATATTAAGTTGTAGATTACAAACGTAATACTGGGAGGTGTAATTTTAAACAATGAAAGAATTACCTAAAATTTCGGAAGCTGAACTAGAAGTAATGAAAGTACTGTGGTCAAAATCTCCACAAACGGCAAATGAAGTGATCGAAGCGTTGGAGGTGAGAATGGATTGGAAACCCAAAACGATTCGAACGCTGATTAATCGATTAGTCCACAAAGAAGCAGTGGCTTACCATCAAGATAAAGGGCGTTTGTACTGTTATTATCCTTTGGTATCGCAAGATAGTTATTTACAAGTAGAAACAAAATCTTTACTTAAACGTTTCTATGGTGCAGCATTTAAGCCCTTGCTAGTAAATTTCCTGAAAGAAGAAAAACTGTCTTCAGAAGACATTAACGAACTTAAACGTATCCTGGATGAGAAAACTGAGGAAAATCAGAGGAAGGATAGATCATAATGATAGAAATGTTTATTAATGTCTATCTGCCTCATTTTTTCGATTGGTTGATAGAGACCTCTATTATGGCTAGTATATTAGTGGGCCTAATCTTATGTATCAAGGTCTTGTTTAGAAATAAGTTAACTCCACGCTGGCAATACATGCTATGGATTATATTAATAATAAGACTTGTATTACCTTGGTCGCCAGATAGTTCCTATAGTATCTATTCTGTTTTTACTTACAAGAATAATGATGCATTCATTACTAGCCGAACCCCTGTAGCTATTTTTCTTTCAAAAGAACACATGCAAGAATTGAAAGGTACAGACGATACAAAGGTTCCCACAAAAGAAGATACTTATACCTCAAGTTCAACACAAAATGATCAGGCAAACCAGACACAAACACACAATAATGAAAAGCAGGATGATGAGACGGTTCCATTCTATACAATCTGTATATACATTTGGCTTACAGGCGTTATTCTTCTAAGCTTTGCTACTTTTATAATGAACAGACGTTTACTACTTTACATAAAAAAACAACCTGATATTACAGATGAGAAGATTGTCCAGATTTTTGAAAAGTGTAAGCAATCTATGTCTATTCAACGGAATATCCCTCTATTTGTATCTGGAAAGGTTTCCAGTCCAACAGTGTTCGGATTTATTCGTCCCAAGTTGTTGTTGTCCAGTGTACATATGAAGATTTTAGATGAACAACAGTTACGATATATTTTTTATCATGAATTAGCTCACATTAAGCGAAGAGATGTCGGTGTGAACTGGCTTATGCATGGCTTACTCATTTTAAATTGGTTTAATCCCATTCTATGGTATGCCTACTCATGTATGCGGGAAGATCAAGAACTAGCATGCGATGCATTAGCTCTTACATGTATAAATTCAGAGGAACAAATTGCGTATGGACATACTATAATCAGCCTTTTGGAACATTACTCAGGCTATTATCAAGTACCGAGCTTAGCAAATTTTAGTAAAAACAAAAGAATGTTAAAAAGGAGAATTCTAATGATTAAAAAATTCCAAAAAAAATCATATCGTTGGTCTGCGATAGGGGCTGTGGCAGTGATTGCAGTATCATCTGTATCCTTATTAAACGCCCGTGCTGATCAGCCGACTAACCCTGAGAAACAACAATTAGAAGTGAAAAATAATATGAAAGAATTAAAAACACGAACAGATGCTCCTATACAGCGAATTGTAGAAAAAATGATTGGTACAAAAGAACAAGCAGAAGCAGAATTTTTTGTTTCCGAAGGAGACTATAATACTTTACTTACAGAGATTGGAGTGGCGAGGAATCTGTTTACGAAAGAAGAATTTGATCGATTCATTACATTGGAAACAGAAGCACATATTTTAGATAAAAAAGTAAGGCAAGTAGGAAGTCCTGAAAAGTTAGACCCAGAAGAGGAAAAAAAATATGAGAAAAACAGTGAAGAAATTGGACCATTTAGAGAGAAAATTCATTCGCATTTTAGATTAACTAAAAAGGAAGCACAGAAATATGTTGATTTTCCAATTAACACCCCAAGTTATGTGGTAAAAGGGTTTAAATTAACTGGAGAAGGTGTTAATACACCGATGACTACTGGAAAAATGAATCCCGATTTTATTTATGAATATCAAAATGAAAGTAAAGATAATGTATATATTGTGCACCAATCTGCAGTTACTGCTGAGGGAATAGAATTCTCGAATAAAAAAGCGGATTATAATGAAAAGGTAACAAATTATGAATTAGAAGGTACAAAAATAACCTTAGTTGAAAGTCTTGATACAGAGGAAACCTATAAAGTAATGCAAATGATTGTTCCTGCAAAAGGAAAGAATAGCGCTTTTCAAGTCTTTATTATTGCAGGTGATTTAAGTAAAGAAGAAACAGAGAAAGTTATGCTGTCCTTTCTAAAATAAAAATAGAGTCTCAGGATCCCGTTCTTGAGGCTATATTTTTTTAGCTTAAACGAAACCTATGAGTGGGAAGAGAAATTAGTATAGTCTATATAATGAGAAAGTAAAATGATATTTAGTTTTGCTAGCTTGATTGAGGTGGATAAAAAATAACAATTTAAAACATAAATTGAATCTAGGTAGGTATATTGCATGGAGAACAGGAGGGAGTATGATTCAAAAAGAAGTAATGGAAGAATACTAGCAAATGGTGATTTATTTTACCGCTATCACCTGGATTGAGAAGTAAAACCTCATCATTTAGATATAGTTTTACTTGAGATGAAGCGGTTTGAGGTAGCAGATTCATATTAAAGCCAATTCCAGTGATCCATCTAAATTAGGAGAGAATAACTCATACGAAACATTACAGCTTTCAGGGAAAGTTATTTTTTTCTATGATCCGCTCTTACAACTAATTCTTCTGTATTAGTATCTTCCAAGAAAAAATTAAATAAAGGAATAGTTAATGCTACAGAAATTAACTTTAGTGTTTGTAAGGATGGATTCGTGATCCCTTTCTCAATCTTACTTAACATGGAAGGGGTTATATCAGCCATTTCAGCTAAACGTTTACTAGTTAATCCTGCACCTTTTCGAAATGCCATAATTTTTTGAACAACATTAAAATTGTGCATATAAATAATCTCCCTTAAATGAGTGGTGTATATTAAATTAAAGTTAATTTCATTTACTTATACTTAATAAAATGTTAATATATATTTAATTAAAATAAATTATGATTAATTTTCAAACTGTCAACTGATGCAGAACGTGGGAAAAGAATCTACTTAGAAGTAAAGAGATTACTGTTATTGAATATACAACAGACTATAGTAAAGCAGTAGAAAAAGAAGAATACAAGCTAATAATGTATTCTTAAGTTTTTAAAGGACGTGAAATGAACATGAAACCAGTTTTAAAAAATATAATTATTTCCCTTGTTTTTTCAATAGTAGGGTTGTGTTGGGCGCTGTTTGACTTCTTTATGTTAGATGCAGACTGGCTATTAATTTGGATAGGTGTATTATTGGCATATCTATCGTTGTATATTGTGATAGGTCTATATAGTAGAAAAACGTGCGACTCAAAATTGGCTAAAGTGCTTCTAAAAACAATCATTACAACCTTTAGTTTTGGAGTATTAGGTATATCATTCGGAGTTGTACACGAGATATTAGGACCATTGAGTCTTACTTTAATGACATGGTATTGGTTTATAATGCTATTTTTATATTTAATACCCATAATATTATTAGTGATTTTAGTATTGGTAAATAGTAAAAATCATAATTTCCCTTGGGGATATAGTATACTTATACTTCTAAATATACTTCTTACGTTATGGCCGTTATTATGGCCGTTATTTATTAATTTTATGGGATCTGCTATGAATGCAAGTGCAGGATGGTAGCAGCTCACAGATTATAAAAGGATTAAAAGAACAAGGTTATGAATTTGAAGCTTATAACCGAATATAAAAAGTATGGATATGTTAAATGAATGGAATAAGAAATTCATATAGGGTTTAGAGCGTGTTTAGCTAAATATATAACAACACGCTCTTTTAACTGGCTATTTTTTATTATTTAAATTTTTTAAAATAATATTGATTAAATGATAAAGAGAGTTTTGCTCTCTTTTTTTGCATTTCAGCAAAACCTAATTAAATGTGAAGTGAAAAATTCATTTGGAATTTATATTAGTAATGAAAGATATTCATGAAGTATCTACTTTCGTGTCTAAAAATTATCCACTTTCATGTCTTTCTACAACAGCAAATGTAGAAAGACATGAAAGTCTGAACTTTTTGTACCTAGGACAAGAAAATCTAAACTACTTAGCCAGTAATAATGCAATAAGAAGAAAGTTAACTTTCTTCTTATTAGGTTTCTCAAGTAGAATTGTTACATTTTTTATTCGAAAATATGATAAATCTCTAAAATGTTGGTGATACCTCTAATGTAAAAACTTCTATTTAAAAAGCCATAGGTTCTTTACCTTTATGACAATGTTAGAACTAAAGAAAAACAAGTTTTATAAAATAATGAAGGAATATGAAAAAGCAAAGTAGCATCTCTCCTATAGGAAATGCTACTTTGCCCCCGGTTGTAAGAACACTCGTACTCTCCCCTTGTAGCTCATCAGACACTGAAACAGACAGACAAAAAACGCCATTCTTTCCTATAATTCTACAGAAAGAACAACGTGTTTTTTCGTTTTATGGATACAATTTTACTTTAGCTTTATGCTGAGAGGATACTCCCCCTAAATGTTTGCCATGATTCATGTTTGGATGAATGCTTACTTCTGTTTAATGGGCAGTGCATAATAGCCAAAAGCCAAATCGAGCAAGGCACTCGCTTCTTGACGTAGTAACAGATCCTTCGGACGGAAGGTAAAAGATCCGTCAACGTTGATGGTAGTATCAGGGTCTACGATTCCTTGTGAGGCAAGGGATTGAATGGACTGGACTGCCCAGGCATCCGCAGTGTCCAGCAATTTCACATGATTGGCTTGGTCAGGTTGAATCTGCTTCAAGTTTTGAATCATGGTTGCTGCAACTTGTCTGCTAATCGGAGTCGCACGGTCATATCCTGGTACGCCTGCTATAAATTGCTTCTTAATCCCTTCGGCTTGACCCGGGAAAATGCTCCATCCATGTGCCAACAACAAGGCATCAGTAAATTCTCCTTGTGTCATCGTGTCCATCGGATCGAATAGATTATCCGCTTTAGCATCCATGATGTTTAAAGCATGAAGATTGTCGATATGGCTTCTATAGTTACTCTTTTGCGGGACGTCTGCAAAAGGTGGTTTGATATTGATTTTCTGAGATTGAGCAACAATGCCTAGGCCTTTAGGACTTGTGTAATAAAAATATGCGATTTCTCCGGTCGCATTTTTTTGGAAAGCAATCTTATTTCCTTCCGAATCTTCAAATAACAACGGGTGAATCATTTTTAGGACTTGTTTGCCAGCTGTTTCATCTTCCATGACCAACGCTCCATTCTCATAGGTAAAGTGGGTACGAATCGCAAACGCACGTGTGTTTTGGTACAAGCCCAAGTATTTTTGTGCTTCTTTTCCCTCTAACGGGAGATACACTGTTTTCTCCGCCTTGGGAGCAGGGAAATAGTGATCCATGAACGCTTCGTACACTTCTCGACTCATCATGGAATCGTTATTGTAAGACATGAAGAATGCGGTTTTCTGTTCAGGTACCAAAACCATCAATGAAGAATGTCCAGGCATATTCCCACCTTTTAATACGACATGTTGACCATTGGCAAGGTCATTGAAATATGTTTCAAATCCAACTGTCGCAATAGGAATGGTCTTATCTGCGAAAACTTGGTGGGCATGCATCATATCCATACTTTTTTTACTCACGATTTCTTTACCTTCAAACTTTCCATTTTGTAGCTGCATAATCATGTACTTTGACATATCTTCTCCAGTGGACAAAATACTTCCTTGTGGCCCATCAGTTGGAGCGTGCCCATTTGTTGGAATAGGATCGCCAGTGGGACCGTAATGTATAGCCATTCTCTTGAGAAGGTCAGGCGTAAAGCGTACACTGGTAGACTTCATGCCTAATGGTTTAAAAATATTCTTTTCCATATATCGTGAGAAAGATGTGCCCGTAACATTCTCCACTGCATGTCCTGCGAGTAAAAATGAGAAGTTGTCATACGTATAAGCTTCACCGGGTGGCCGTACCACCGTGGGCATATGTTCAGGTAGAAAGTCCTTAATAGATATATTTTTATTTACATATTCAGGCCCGATTAGCGTGGTGATATCGGGCAGGTCTACGCCGCTGGTATAGGTCAGCATATCAAACAGTGTGAGGGGTTTTCCTGTTTTATTGGGTATTTTCAATCCGCCGAGATACTGTTGTACATCTTGATCTAGTTTAAGCTTTCCTTTATCGACTTGTTGCATCACGGCCAAGGCGGTAAAAGTTTTCGAGACTGAAGCGATTTGGAAGACGGTATCCTTGTTGACAGGGGTCTTCTTTTCTTTATTTGCATAACCATACCCTTTATTGACAACGACTTTTCCATCATGGACGACGACAAAACTTGAACCGTTCACATTGTACTTTTTCATTTTTTCTGCAAATAACGAATCGGCAAAAGATTCCACCTCTTTTTTGTTATTAGCGTATTTTTCCATTCGTGTATCAGTTTTGGAAATTGGTGGCGTTGACTCTTTCACCCCTCCTGGTTGTTGGGCACACGCAGAAATCATGCTAGTAGAAATGAGCAGAAGTGCGAGGCTTATTTTATTCATTGCTTTTTTCATTTTCGAACGCTCCTTTGTTTGACTAAAATTTTCTTGTCAGCACAACGAGTTGTCAGCTCATTAGTGTATGAACTGAGTGTAGCAAGCGGCAAGTCATAGTAGCTAGTGACCTTTCGTCATCTTCATGCATGACGTAAAAAACAGAGCGTAGTACGGCTAGATTTATAGCCACGACTTACAAATCATGACACTTTGACACTACCGTATGTGACAGACAAAAAGTTAGAATCGAAGGGCGGCTCATAGCGTATTAGCAAAGAAAAGAAAGGGGAGGAGAGAATCTAATGACAAAAGAATCAGTTCAAAAAAGCTTGCAAGATTTCTACTTTTGGTTGTTTACCTTCGGATCTGGCTTATTTTACTTTCTCTTCTATTTGGTCAGCATTACTTTTGCATTGGTGATGGGGATTATCTTCATAGGTATTCCTTTGTTGGCGAGTGTGTTGCGAACAACTCACACATTTGTCCAGTATGAACGCATTCAGACGAAGATTTATGTGGATATATCGATAGAGCCAATCTTGCCAAGGACAGAAAATGAAGGAGGTAAATGGATTAAAGCGAGAGAAGCAATTCTTAATAGTAGCAATTGGAGGGCCATTTTTTGGCTCATGCAGAAATTTTTTATTGGGGTGATTAGCCTCATATGTACCGTTATATTGTACGTAGCTCCGTTAGCATTTATCGTTACACCGTTACTTTTTCAATATCTTGAGATATACTTATTGGGAATCGCTGTAAATTCGTGGGGGAAGGCTGTATATGTTATGATCGCTGGGTGCATTCTCGCCTGGATACATACTCGTATTGGAAACAGTTTGGTTCAAATGGTTGGAATGTACACGCGTTCCATGTTCAAAGCTATTAAGGGGTGATAATTTGTTTGCGTCTTTGAAACAATGGTTCTGGTATGACTGGGTATTACTTTGTATACGTTTTGTCATATGGCTCTCATTGGTGTTAACTACTATCCAACACCAAGACCATTTGACTGTGCCCCTTTGGATCATCATTCTTTGGGAAGTTATCTCATTTTCAGTACCTTGGATTTGTTTAATGTTCAGTTATCGCTATTATCTGTTTACTGAGATGGTTTTGTTTGGCGGAGTGTGCTTCTACTTAACCTTATTATTTCCGACGGCTTATCTTGCTTTTTTAATGCCAACTTTCATGATTGCGGCAAATAGTGCTCATAAATCATACCGTTGGTCGGGCTCTATCACAATTGTTTTGTTTCCGTTTCTTATTGCAATATTTTCCTCCGGAATAGATCTATGGCTGATTATCCTACAAATCGGTCTGGCTTTTGCGATGGGATTTTCCTTTCATTTACTAGTTCTCAATTACCGCCAAAATGAAATTATTCGCAATCAGAAGCTTGTATTGGAACAGTACATATCTCAGATTGAGCGGATTACTTTGTTGGAGGAGCGCGATAGACTCTCCAAAGATTTGCATGATACGATGGGGCATTCCTATACCTCGATCATTATGGGGATGGAAATATTGCGTACGGAATTAGCGACAAAAGATGGAGAGCAAAAACTCGACTCATTATTGCAATTGGCCCGTAACGGTATGGAGGAGGCGAGAACGTATTTACATCAAATGGATTCACCACAAGAATCGCTTCCTTTGACTGTTACTTTGCAACAATTAGCAGAGGAGTTTCAGAAACATGCAAAAGTAAATGTACGCACTCGAATAATAGGGGAAGAGTACATGGTCTCCAAACAAGCGAAAATGACGCTGTATCGGAGCTTGCAGGAATCGTTGACAAATGCGGTGCGCCATGGATATTCCACCGAAATTATTGTGTCACTGCATTTTGAGCCGCAACAGACAAGATTGGATGTGCAGGATAATGGCTGCGGAGTGGAGGAGTGGAAAGATGGCTTTGGTATAACTGTGATGAAAGAACGTGCGATACAGTTACAAGGGAGAGTCACTGTATACTCTGAAAAAGGCGAAGGGACTCTCATCTCATGTGTGTTACCCAGGCTTGTACAATTGTCCGATGAACGAATCCGCTTGTGTATCGTTGATGATCACTCGTTTATTCGAGAAAGTCTCCATACAATCTTGGATGGACAGGAGGGCTTGCAGGTAGTGGGGATGGCTGAAGACGGAGAACAGGCTGTGGAATTGTGCGAAAGCCTGAATCCAGATTTGGTATTAATGGATTTGGAGATGCCCAATATTGATGGGATTCGTGCGACCAAAATAATCAAGGGAAAATGTCCTGATATTCGTGTCCTCATTCTGTCAACGTTTCAGGATACAGAAAGGGCGAAGGAAATCATACGAAGCGGTGCTGACGGCTATTTGCTGAAATCCATAGAGTCGCGTGAACTGGTTGAATCGATTCGCCTCGTCTATCGGGGAGGCACGATGATTGACCAAGATTTGTTCCGTAGAATGTGGGACGGAAATGATGAGGCAGAGTCAGTCGAATCGAAGTCAGATGGAAAAGAGTATGGCTTAACGAAACGCGAAATAGAGGTTTTGAATCTTTTGTCTCAAGGAATCCGTTATAAAACAATTGCTTCGAAACTTTACTTATCAAACGGCACAGTACGAAATTACGCCTCCACTCTTTATGACAAGCTGGGAGTCAACAATCGAGAAGAAGCCGTGCAAAAAGCAAGAGATACAGGATTACTTTCGTAAGAGGGAGTGCTGTCATCTGCTAGGGGTACGTGAATGATTCTAGGTTTCAGGGACCACACTTCAAAAAATATAATTTGAACGTCTGTTATAGGCGATTTTATAGATTCTATAAATAATGTTTAATTTTCAATAAAGACAATCATATAAAACCCAACATAATCGATCTTATGTTGGGTTTTATAGTGAACGTTAGCTGTGTAACCCTTATACATGGAATTAATGGATGGCCCTCATACTCCGAATCGTTCACATACCTATACAGCATATATCTTTTAATAATGATTCCAATTTTTGATGATGTAGTAACATAATAAATCAAGATTCATTCAGTTTTGCTGCTTCAAGGTTTTCGTAAATCATTTTTGATCAAACTTTATTCCAAGCCAACACTTAGTAAGATTCTATCTTATCTTAAAAGTACTTATTTTTTTTGTGAATACGGGAACAAATTTATTTTATGTATTGTTTATTAAGCGTAATGGCTTTTTTAAAGAAGTAAGATGTCAAGAAAGGGATGGTAAAAATGAAAAAGATAATGATGTTAAAAGTAGGTCTATGTGTAAGTTTATTAGGAGTAAGTCAATTTGCTAGTGCGGTATTCCCAGTGCAAGCTGCAGAGAAAGTTGAGTAAAAGATAATTAAAAATCAAGAAGGTACTATTTCAATCTCTCAGTTAACTTCACATGTATGGGTTCATACAGAAATGGTTTATTTTAATGGAGAAGCAGTACCTTCAAATGGCTTAATTCTAAACACCTCTAAAGGGCTAGTGCTTATTGATTCTTCTTGGGATGACAAGCTTACAAAAGAATTAATAGAGATGATTGAAAAGAAATTTCATAAATCGATAACAGATGCAATTGTAACGCATGCTCATGTCGACCGAATTGGAGGAATTAAAACGCTAAAAGAAAAAGGGATTCAGGTACATAGTACAGCTCTAACGGCTACACTAGCAAAGAAAAATGGTTATGAAGAACCAATTGCGGATTTAAAGGAAATTACAAATATGAAGTTTGGAAATATAAAAGTAGAAACATTTTATCCAGGAAAAGGGCATACAGAGGATAATATTATAGTGTGGTTACCACAATATAAAATTCTATTTGGCGGATGTTTAGTAAAATCTACAGATGCGAAAGATTTAGGAAATGTTGCAGATGCATTTGTAGATGTATGGGCAGGGTCAGTTGAAAATGTAATGAATCGATATAGAAATATAAAATTGGTTGTACCAGGACATGGAGAGGTAGGAGATAAAAGTTTGCTTTCTCATACGCTAGATTTATTACAATCAAAATAGAGAGGAACTTAAAGGTTTGTTTGGTATGCAGATTTTTAAATAGTTTATATCAAATCTTTAGAAAGCAGAAAAAGATCTAGTTGAATTGATTTTTACTTAAGCTTAGCTTGATAGCGATGTGGCAGTACCCCTTGCCCATTAACCTAAGGTTTTTAATTATTCCCATAACGAAAGTTTCGACTTTTTACAATTATTCAGGAGAATTCAGCTCAATTCTTTTGTTATGGACAACAATCAATTTCTTAAGTTGATGGTGATGGGGCACTACTCTATAATGGTCAAATTAAAATTTAAAACAGTTATAGAGACTCTATTCCTCGAAAATATTGTAACTATTAAGTTGTAAAAAAGATATGATGCGAGGAAGTTTTTTGTAAATCAAAAAAAATTGATTAATTAGTTGCATAATAAATTAATCAGCGTATATACTATAAATATCAAAAAAAATTGATGAAGGGAAGTGAACTACGGTGGCACAAGATTTCCAGCTCTATGAGAAAAAGTTTAAAGCGTTGGCGGATCAAAAGCGTTTAGAGATTATGTATGAACTTTGCGGGCGAGGCCAGACGTGTGTATGTGATTTAACAGAGATTTTTGAAATGACGCAATCTAAGTTGTCCTATCATTTAAAGATTTTATTAGATGCAGGTTTAATTGTAAAAGAAACAAAAGGTACGTGGAGTTATTATGATTTAAATGATGCGGAAGTGAATAATTTATTATCAGAAGAATTGTGTTGTATCTTTAGAAAAACAGGAAAAGGTAGCTGCTGTTAAAATTTTGCGTCATTAATCAAAAAAAATTGATTAATAATATATAAAGAGGAGGAATAAGGTATGAAATATGTTCACGTTGGTATAAACGTTACGAATTTAGAGAAGTCTATTGAATTTTATGAAAAGGTATTTGGTGTATCACCAGTTAAGGTGAAAACGGATTATGCAAAATTTTTATTAGAGACGCCAGGGCTTAATTTCACGCTGAACGTACGAGATGAGGTGAATGGAAATCAGGTAAATCACTTTGGTTTCCAAGTGGATACAGCTGAAGAAATTACATTTCATAAAGAAAGATTAGAAAAAGAAGGTTTCTTTGCGCGTGATGAGATGGATACGACTTGTTGCTATGCAGTGCAAGATAAGTTTTGGGTAACAGACCCTGATGGGAATGAGTGGGAATTCTTTTATACGAAAGCAGATAGTGATGTTCACAAAATTGAAGAGTCATCTTGTTGCACGACTTCAAATGAGGTAGCTAAAAATTCTTGTTGTTAATAGGAGATGGAAAATAAAATGAAACGTTTATCTTTTCTAGACCGATATTTAACACTATGGATTTTTCTAGCGATGGCTGTTGGGATTGGTTTAGGGTTTGTGTTTCCTAGTGTAGTAGACGGACTGAATACATTACAAGTTGGCACAACGTCTATTCCGCTCGCTGTTGGTTTAATTGTAATGATGTATCCACCATTAGCGAAAGTTCGCTACGAGGAAATGGGCCGAGTATTTAAAGATGTTAAAGTGTTAGTTCTATCTTTAGTACAAAACTGGATTATTGGTCCGGTACTTATGTTTGTTTTAGCAATTATTTTTCTTCCTGATAAACCAGAATACATGGTTGGTCTCATTATGATTGGGTTAGCACGTTGTATTGCAATGGTAATTGTTTGGAACGATCTAGCTGATGGTGATAAAGAATATGCAGCTGGTTTAGTTGCTTTTAATTCGGTATTCCAAATGTTATTCTTCTCAGTTTATGCATACGTGTTTGTAACAGTAATCCCGGAATGGTTAGGGATTGAAGGGGCTATTGTCGATATTACAATGGTAGAAGTAGCGAAATCAGTATGTATCTACTTGGGAATTCCTTTTATAGCAGGTATGTTGACACGTTTTGTACTAGTAAAGCTAAAAGGAAGACAGTGGTATGAAAAGGTGTTTATACCTAAGATTAGTCCACTTACATTACTTGCATTGCTATTTACGATCATCGTTATGTTTTCTTTAAAAGGAGAGATGATTGTTAGCGTGCCACTAGATGTGGTAAGAATAGCGATACCGTTATTAATCTATTTTATTGTAATGTTTTTTGTTTCTTTCTTTATGGGAAGAAAAATTGGTGCAAACTATTCGGTGACAACAACGTTAGCATTTACAGCAGGTAGTAATAACTTTGAGTTAGCGATTGCTGTAGCAGTTGGTGTGTTTGGTATTCATTCGGGCGCAGCATTTGCAGCTGTTATCGGGCCTTTAGTTGAAGTACCTGTAATGATTGCACTTGTAAACGTTGCTTTTTGGTTTAAGCGTAAATATTTTAATAATCAACCAGTCTAATTTAAAAACAAAGGTGGAAAACAACATGGAAAACAAAAAGACAATCTACTTTTTATGCACAGGAAATTCATGCCGAAGTCAAATGGCAGAAGCTTGGGGCAAACAATATTTAGGAGATAAGTGGAATGTATATTCTGCAGGAATTGAAGCACAAGGAGTAAATCCAAATGCTATTAAAGCGATGAAAGAAGTAAATATTGATATAACAAATCAAACATCAGATATAATTGATGTAAACATTTTAAATCGTGCTGATTTAGTCGTTACCCTTTGTAGTCATGCGGATTCTGTTTGTCCTTCGACACCTCCGCACGTAAATCGTGTTCACTGGGGATTTGATGATCCAGCAGGAAAAGAGTGGTTTGAATTTCAACGTGTTCGCGATGAAATTGGTGAACGTATAAAACGATTTTCTGAAACAGGGGAATAAATAAAGGAAAGAGTCGATCTTCTATTGCATAGGTGATTGGCTCTTTTTTATTGCACATAGCCATGACTGCATTGGTTTACACAAATCACCAAAAAAATAGAGAATATTCTGTTAGGGTGATAAAGTTAGAAATGTATTTTATCATGTAGGTGTTCACGAATAATAAAGGTACTTAAAAAATAATAAAGTCATTTAAAAGATAATATAGTTGTTTAGAATTAGAGATGGTATGATGAATAATCACACTACTTTTCTCGTTTTGTGTATAATTAAATAATAGGATGTTTTAATATTGAAATAAGGGGTAGTATATTAGCGCAAGGGGGAGAATGATGGATAAGTTGTTACAAGAAATCATAGATTGGTTAAGGATGAGCGATGAACAAATTGTTATTGGTATTTCAGGACATGGTGCAGCTGGAAAAACAACGTTTGCTAATAGACTCGTAAAACTACTAAATCAAAATGAAGTAAATTATATTAATACAGATCCTTACATTGTCAGTTCGGATATCCGTAAGCATGCAATGATTCACTATACATATCAAAATGAAAATCATCGTTATAAAATGACAGCTTGTCATCCAGCGGCGCACCATTTGGCAGCTTTAGAAAGAGATATTCAGATGGTTAGAGCTGGGCTAGATTTTTATACGATAGATACGCATTATATGAAAAGTAAGTTGATTTCTTCGAAAAATAAAGTAACGATTGTGGAGGGAATGAGCGCCGCATTTATTAATCCTAATTTATTTGATTTGAAAATTTACTTTTATACAGATGGCGAAACGGAACTAATGAGAAGATCAAGCCGGGATATAGCTGAAAGGGGTGCTGATATAAATTATTTAAGGCAGTCTCATGAAGAACGCCGGATTCAATATGAAGTATTTATGCATTCGTATAGTCAGAGTTTTGATATCATTATCAAAACTTCTGATGAAACAATATGTTTAGAAAAAAATATATTTGAGTTTTATGAAGTCTAAATGAAAATACTCAATTTGTTAATTTCATTATGACGGTTAATTTTTCTTATTTAGTACTTGTATGAAACAAATTTATTATTTAATCAAAAATACATTCACTATGAAATAACTAGATTTTTAAAAAGATTTAGCAGCCTTCTTTCATCTACATAGATAGAAGGCTGCTGTAATTTTGGCGGCAAAATTACATAACTTTATTATTACTCCACAGTAGGGTATGATTCTTTATTTGAATAAATTAGGTGTATCTTAAAAATCCTTACTTTAAAAGGTTTTTATTCGGAAGTACAAAAACAAATTTTTGCATGAAAGGAGAATCGGATGAAACACATAATAAGAAATGTAGTAATGAATTATTTTAAAGAAATTCATTCACTACTAGTGGAAGAAGAATTACATAAGGACAGTTGGCATACAGATCTACACTATAAAATCGTCGTAAATGGAGATCGATATTCCGCACGGTTTATAAATAGCGATCGAACAATCAATCCAGCTTTTGGGGCGTTATCAAACGAACAACTGATAGAGCAAGTACGGTTTACGTATTATTTACGAGAGCATGGAATCCCATTTATGCAGATTAAGGAGAATAGGGCGGGAGAGTCATTTACATTTGTCACTTGGAATGATGAACAGTATCGGTTTGTATTGTCTGCTTGGATTGAAGGGGAACATATTACACATTGTACAGAAAATATTGCAGAAGCCTTTGGAAGGGAAGCAAGAAAGATCCATGATATTTCTTGCGCATTTCAAAGCTCGATTTTTCAAAAGAAATCTCACTTGGATGGGTATGCTGAATTTCTTAAGATGTTAGAAAGTAAGGCAAGTGCATGTAAGGAGGTACGGGAGTATATAGATCTTGCTACATATCATATAGAGTGCGCATATACGAGTGAATTAGAGTTTATCGTACAAACAGACTTAAATCCTTTGAATGTTTTATGGGACTCAAGTGAACAGGTAAAAGGAATTGTAGATTTTGAATCTATTAGTTATGTAGACCGCATTGAAGGATTATCCTTTTTAATAAAGTGGTATTCTCGAACAGAAGGAATACAATCACATGAAGTAAGTTCGAGTGTTGCTAGTGCATTTTTAGAAGGGTATAAGGCTAGTAATAGTTTAACATCAAATGATTATAAAAGACTTTATTCATTATTATGGCTATCCGGTAGTTTGAATTGGAATTTTGTGAAGAAAACGCTTAGTGTAATAAGTGATGAGAGGGAATTGGAAAAACATTTGGAAGTTTATAGAGTGCGGGGGGAAAGACTATCTTCATTGTTAATTTGTAGATAACATTTATCCCTTTAATTTGGGATTCAAAAAAGAAACCATATGAGGTGTTCTAAAAATGAAAATACAAATTGTATTGTTTGATGGATTTGGAGAGCTTGTCTCCTTTGCACCTTTTGAAGTATTAAATAGAGCGATAGAAGAAGGGGCTCCGTTTACAGTTGAATTCGTTTCAAGTGAACCGAAACAAGAAGTTACTACTTCGTTTGGAGTGACGGTTAAACTACATGATTTTTTACGAATGGATAATCGTCCGGATTTGTTAATTGTACCTGGTGGTGGCTGGAATCATAAAGCTGAACATAGGGCACGAAAGCAATTAGAAATTGGAACTCTGACCGAAATGATTAAAGAGATGCACAAAGCAGGAACGATTGTTGCGGGAGTTTGTACAGGAGGTATGTTACTAGCTGCATTTGGTATATTGAATGATAAAAAGGCGACAATGCATCATTTGGCGCAGAGTGAAATGAGTGAATATGGAGCAGAATTTCTTCCTTACAGAATTGTAGATCAAGGCGATATTATTACTGCAAGAGGAGTTACTTCAGGAATTGATTTAGGTCTTTGGATTATGGAAAGGTTTGCAAGTCCAAAAATTGCAGCTGCTGTTGAATATAGAATGGAATATGAGCGGCGAGGTGTTGTTTGGAAGTAATTTGACCTTAATCATAGTTTTTGCTGTAGAGCGTATTAAATATTCTAAAAGAGAAGGAGTCAACTCATACGAGTGGGCTCTTCCGTTTATATACTATATTGCTCATTTTTCACAGTAATATCCTTGTTAAAAAATCATAGAATGGATAATGTATTTTGTTTCATAGTGATAATGATTTTTATTGTATATTCATAAATTAGTAAAAAGTAGTTTACAAATTTGTGTGCAGCTTATATAATTTGATTCATATAAAAAAGTTTCCTTAGGGAAACTTAAGTGTGGATTTACATTCATATTATATTTTTTTGTTCAAAAGTTGCCTTTACGCAAAATAATTATATTAACGAAAAAAAGAAGGGGGAATACATAAAAAATGGATGAGGCTATAATTGTCAAAGATTTGTTTGTATCTTATCAGGGGAATCAAGTAGTTCAAAATGTTTCCTTCGATATTGAAAAAGGGAAACTCGTTGGAATTATTGGTCCAAATGGAGCGGGAAAATCTACTTTAATGAAAGCTGTTCTAGATTTAATCCCAAATGATAAGGGATACGTTCAAGTTCTTGGAGAGGATATTCGAAGTGCTAGAAAACATGTTGCATATGTACCACAAAGAAGTGATATAGATTGGGATTTCCCGATCACAGTTATAGATGTCGTGCTAATTGGAACGTATCCATCTTTAGGTATGATGAAAAGACCGAAGAAAGGGCATCGGGATTGGGCGTTTGAATGTCTCAAAAAAGTCGGAATGGAGGAGTTTAAAAATCGTCAAATTGGTGAGCTTTCAGGCGGACAACAACAACGTGTCTTTTTAGCGAGAGCATTAGCACAAAAGGCAGAGATATTTTTCCTGGATGAACCATTTGTTGGAATTGATGTAACAAGTGAAGAGACAATTATTAAAATTCTTAGAGAATTACGTACAGAGGGAAAAACGATTGTCGTAGTACATCACGATTTAAGTAAAGCGGAGTCCTATTTTGATAAATTGCTATTATTGAATAAGAGTTTAATTCACTACGGAGAAGTAAGGCAAGTATTAGAACCAACTGTTATGTCAAAAGCGTATGTGAACCAAGGAATATTGTTTAATCATGCAACGGAGGTACATTCATCATGAAGATTGTAGAATTTATAGATGCATTAACGCAGTACAGTTTTCTGCAGAAGGCGCTATTAACTTCCGTTATGGTAGGAGTTATTTGTGGTGTCATTGGATGCTTTATTATTTTACGAGGTATGGCATTAATGGGGGATGCTATTTCACATGCTGTTCTTCCTGGAGTAGCGCTTTCTTATATGATCGGAATGAACTATTTCATAGGAGCTGTTTTAACAGGTGTTATTACTGCAGTTGGAATAGGGTTTGTAAGTCAAAACAGTCGAATTAAACATGATATGGCGATAGGGATTATGTTCACATCTGTATTTGCTGTAGGGATTATTTTAATTACCTTTATGAAGAGTAGTTCAGATTTGTATCATATTTTATTCGGGAACGTCCTATCAGTTCGTTCTTCAGATATGTGGATGACGCTTATTATCGGAGTGGTCATTATCGGGCTTGTGATGCTGTTTTACAAAGAATTACTCGTATCCACTTTTGATCCAACGATGGCGCAAAGTTACGGATTACCGAACAAATGGATTCATTACGGCTTAATGATCCTACTTACAATGGTTACAGTAGCATCACTTCAAACTGTGGGAATTATTCTAGTTGTCGCTATGCTTATTACACCGGCGGCTACAGCATATTTATTAACAAATCGTTTATGGGTCATGATTTATTTTGCGGCAGGCATTGGTGCACTTTCATCTGTAGTAGGGCTATATTTTAGTTTCTCTTATAATCTTGCTTCAGGTGCAACAATTGTTCTTGTTGCAACATTCTTGTTCGCATTGGCATTCTTTTTCTCACCGTCACAAGGTTTGTTTTGGAGAGCTATCAAAATTAGAAAAAATAGAGCAGAGTTGTCATAATTGATTGGAGGATAAAAATGAAATTTAAAAATGTTTTACTTTCGATACTTTGTATTTTCGTATTTGCATTAACAGCGTGTTCGAGTAACACAAATGGAAAAGAAGAAGGCAGTGAAAAATTAAAAGTTGTAACTACATACTCTATTATATATGATATGGTGAAGCAAATTGGCGGAGATAAAGTTGAGATTCATAGTCTTGTTCCAATTGGAGCTAACCCGCATGAATATGATCCACTACCAAAAGATGTTATGAAAATGACAGATGCAGATATGGTATTTTACAATGGGCTAAACCTGGAAGAAGGGGGAGCGTGGTTTAAAAAACTATTAAAAACGGCAAATAAATCAGAGAAAGATGCACCTGTTTATAAAGTAAGTGAAGGTGTAGAAGCTATTTATTTAGAAACAAAAGGATTAGAAAAAGAACCAGACCCACATGCATGGATGAATATTAAAAACGGTATTGTATATGCTGAAAATGTGAAAAAGGCATTAATTAAAGAAGATCCTAAAAATAAAGAGTTCTATGCTAAAAATGCCGACAAGTATATAGCAGAACTTCAAAACTTACACGATGAGACAGTGAATAGAATTCATCAAATCCCTGAGGAAAAACGTTTCTTAATCTCTAGTGAAGGTGCTTTTAAATACTTTGGAAAAGCATATGATATTAAGACGGGATACATTTGGGAAATTAACTCAGAAAACCAAGGTACTCCAGATCAAATTAGAGATGTTGTAAGTGTAATTCAAACAAATAAAGTGCCAGCTTTATTTGTTGAAACAAGTGTAGATCGACGTAGTATGGAAACTGTTTCAAAAGAAACAAACGTGCCGATTGCAGGGACAATTTTTACAGACTCACTAGGTAAATCAGGTGAGGATGGAGATACGTATTTGAAAATGATGAAATGGAATATAGATACAATTATTAATGGATTACAAAAGTAAAACCTATCTGTTTCTCAGTGTAGCGTAACTATTGGAGATTTACAAAATAAGAGAAGGAAGAGCTAACTCCTTGGAGTTAGCTCTTTCGTTTGTGTATTAAATTGCTATATTCAATAATTCGGCTGAATATAACCTAATTGTATTCCCTTCGTGACAGCTTCTAAAGAAGATGAAACATTTAATTTATCAAATACGTGTTGAATGTGATTGGAAATTGTGTTCATATGTTTTAGCGTCTTGTTCTGGATGACGCATATCATATGGAATTCGTCTATCGAATTCTATGTGATATCTTATGTTCAAGGAACCTATAGGCGTTTTAAAGACTTGTAATTGTCTGTTGTTAAAATATACTAAAAAATAAACATTCCCCCTATAAAAAAGTTCTCCTTTAACCCATGCCTAAAGGAGAACGAAAGTCCAATATGCACTTTCCCGTCGTGTTATAACCTTTTGGTACTAATGAGTTTTTATATTTTTCCTATCTCACTAAATACGTGAGGGCTAAAAGTTCAGCAAGGAGCAATCCCAAAAAATTAATAAAGCATGAGAAAGAAACCATCGTGTAATAACTCGCATTTTATGCAGTTTTAGATTTTCTTTTCAATGTCTAATGAACTTCAATAATTATTAGCAGCTTCCTAAATATTGTTTCTTATTGACCAACCTGTTTATGCTTTTTTAACTTCAAAAAAGAATGTTCGTTCTTGTTGGATTGATAGGCATACCCGGTGGCCACGAATGTGAATTTTAATAAGGCAATTATTAAACATAATAAATTCTTTTACAATGATACATATTATCCTTATATAAAATGTTATTATTCGAACACCCAATCTTAAAAGGAGGAGCTATTTGTGTCTGAACATATAGAAATTATTTTGAGAACATTGTTATCTTTCTCGATTTTATTTATCGGAGCTAAAATATTAGGAAAGCAAATTATCGCTGAAATGAATACCTTTGATTTTATTGGTGCTATTTCTATCGGAAGTATTATTGCAAATTTGGCATTTAATTTAAATGTAAAAACTCATCATGCAGTTATCGCTTTTCTTATTTTAGTATTTATCATTTTAATGGTTAGTTATATATCCCTGAAAAGTCGAATAGGCAGAAAAATATTTGCAGGAAATCCAACAGTCATTATTGAAAACGGAAAAATTTTAGAAAATAATATGCGGAAAATGCGCTATTCTCTAGATTATTTAAACCAACAATTAAGAGAGAATGGTATTTTTAACATTGAAGAAGTTCTTTATGTCGTAGTTGAAACAAATGGTAAAATATCTGTTTTGAAAAAACCGGAATATCGTACTGTTACAAAACAAGATTTAAATATACCGACAAAAAAAGAGTGTAAGCTTCCCATCGAGCTAATTATGGATGGGGAAATTATGACAGAAAACCTAAAGCAAAACAATCATACGGAGCTAGAATTACAATGTGAACTAAAAAAACGTAACCTCCGCTACACAGATGTTACGTATGCTGTACGTGCTGCAAATGGAAATATCTATATTGATACATATAAAGATAACATTACTTCTCCAATGGACAAAGAATAAGCTATTTCTACTAAAAACACAAGTGAACATATCGTTGTGATGCTTCCACAAATGACTATAATTTATTTTAAATTGTCCATAAGAAAACATCATTCTTTCTCATCTAGCTTGTTTGGGGGTATTAAAGTTACTTAAGTTAATGGACATGTGATAAGAACCTATTAGCTATCAAGTTTAGAAACATATTCTTCCCCAAAAATCATAAAAATGAACTTCGGTGTTAAAAAATTCTTTTAGGGGGTAACTTGAAATCCTAGCTTTATGGGCATATGGTGCTACCTATAATAAAAAATGAATAAACCCAAACCATTGATTATTGCCCTTCGTTATTAGCGACAGGAGAGGTATATTAAATTTTTAGCTTGGTAGTGGTATAGAGAAAAAACTTTTAAATAAAACTAATAAACTTGTCCAAGCATTATTCTTAAAGTTGAATATGGTATTTATAAAGACAATTAAAGGAGTTTTGTGTATGGAAAATCTGAATGGTAAACCCTATGTAAATACAGAAGAAGGTGTGTATACTTCTATAAAATTACAGGCAATTACAGACCAAGCTTTTCGTGTTCCAGTATTTTTAAGTACATCAAACACTCTAAATCAATTACAACAACAGTTTTTAGATCGTCTTATTTTAGAATTAGAACAAGTTCTATTATTTCCTAGAACGGTTCCACGTAGTGATTTGTATCCCGAAGCACCACTTACAAATATAAGGAGAGTAATTTTATCCAGTTATGGTATGGTTGCAGTGAATTTTCAGCGTTTCTTCGTACAAGGTATTAAAACAAATGTAGGAGATTTTGAACCTAAGACACCCTTTTGGGAAGGAACGCCATTTTCACAAATTGAACCTTCGATGGCCTATCAATATGGATTACCATTACTATTAATTAGAGAGACAGGAACAGATACACTAAGGGGAATTTGGGAAGTTGGCAACGCACCATTTACTATTTTAAATTGGAATTCTGCAACACAATCAGTGGATACATTTTTTAATAGTGTACAGTGGAGGGAATTTTTTGCAAATTGGGTAGGGCATGTTAGAAGTGGTTACTATCTTCAGACAGAACCGCAATTTAAGTATATATAATAAGGGAAGGGGAGATGTAAGTTGGAAAACTTACAACCAGGAAGAGTTGAAAATCAGGTGTATTCAAATAGGGTAGAAAGATCAGAGTTTGATGAAAATTGGGAAACGTGTATAACAAAGAGTGGGTATGTAATATATACGGCAACAAGTGATAATGCTAGAGTAGAAGTTTTACTTTCTGATGGTTCAAGTAAACTATTAGTATTTGATAAAAACGGAAAAGTAGCAGTAGGTGGTGGTGGCACAAGTCATTATAGTAAACCACATCTTGCAATATCAATTGAATAGTTGATTTTCAATTTGATATTACAAATGAAATAATTTGAATGATAAATCTAGAAAAACAAAATCGATAATATAATGAATAATATTTTATTTTCCATAAAAAAGAGCACTGCTGAATAGTGCCCTTTTTAGAAATAAGTCTTTCTAGTATAAATACTTTGCTACTATTAGAATATCTATTTAAATACAGGACCTTTTTGGAATGCCAAAATCTCTCCAAAGAATGGGTCCTAAAATATCATGTCTATTCACGAAGAATTCAGTAAAGTTGTAGTCATTTAAAGTTAAAGGTGGATTCAAGTCGAGGGGAGCACCAGCCCCTCCTGATAGTATAAAATCAGTGCCTTGTCCCAGTGTAAATGTTCCATCGCAATTCTTTCTAATAAATTGTTCGTCATATGCATGTACATGGCTAACTAGTACTTTCTTGACATGGTGACATTGAATTAAATCAAAAAACTTCTGACTTTGAGGGGTGTCCACAGGAAATCCTTCTAGTGTTGACCAACGTCCTATATTAGGCTGTGCATGCATTGCTAAAATAGTATTACGACGGGTATGATGTAATTGTTTTTTCAAATAGTTTAGTTCGTCATTGGTGAATCCGTATATTTTATTTTTAGGGCTAATAATGTTATTTAGTGCTATACAGCGAAATTTAAAGTTAGGAATATCGATTACCCAGTGTACTTTTCCAATAGTAGATTGGAAATTTTTTAGATTGCTTTCTTCAAGGTATAATTCATCATGATTACCAACACAAACAAATACCGGTATATGAGGAACTATTTTTTTTACTACGCGTACAAAGTGTTCTAAATATTTCTTTTCTCCTGTATAAACTGTGTCTCCTCCATGAATAATAAACAAAGGATCTAATTCAGCTGCCTTTTGTAAAACAAGTTCGAATTCACCGCTCATCGTAAAACAGTTATCTTCTGGCCCATTGCCTCTACTGTCTCCAAGAAACACAAAATTAAATTTATTCTTGCAGTGTAATCGTTTCATTCTTTCTTTCAATAAATATTCTGAACGCTCATGTAGTGTCATAAACATCTTTTCCTCTCAAAAAAATTAAAAGGCTATACTTTTAATTATATGAAGAGTGTTTTGAGTGGATTGGACATTAGGTTTGAATGGTTGGAAAGTTTTTAATTGTATTAATTCAATCAGATGAAGTTAATTTTTTATTTAGAAGGTTAGTCAATATATGTTGTAAAAACTGAACGGCTGATTTATTAAACCGTTAATTCAGTCCTTTCGAACTGATGAGTACTTCTGTGGATGCTTCTAAACAGCTAGATAACTGAGCTAAAGAGGTTGTAGCGATATTTTGACTCATCCATATACATAAAGCTACTAAATTTTTTGCTTGGTACTTACTGGTTCGTTGTACGAAACCAACATTTCTAGCAAGATTCTGTAAGGTATTTGGAGATAAAAAACTTTCAATCTCTTGAGCAAATAGTTGTAATTCATCAGACACAGAAACAGACATAAAAAACGCCATCCTTTCCTATGATTCTACAGAAAGAATAGCGTATTTGTTCTTTTTATGGATGCATTTTTTTAGCTCGATGGCGATGTGGTGTTACCTCAAATATCATTATTTTATTTGAAGGTCTCTTATAAATTTTTTTCAAATCTTTTCATAGGTTGATATACAAGGACGTGTAGTGATAAACCTATCACTGCAGTAATGTTTAAAATAATACTTATAATCATTAAAGACCATTCTATAACTGGAGAAAAGTATCCGTTCGTACTTAATGTAGAAGAACTTACACCTAGTATTAAAATCACTATTAGTAAAGGTAAGTTTTTAACCAATTTGAATCCTCCTTTAAACACAATATCTTTATATTATTATATCACACACTAGGTTATGTAATTAATATAAGATAGTTATCTATGAGAATTTAACATATTTTTTCGTTTTGGGGGTACTATAAAATTTTAGCTTGATGAGCATGGGGTGCTATCCCAAGGGTACTCCGTTTCCTACTTGTTCAACAATCGGGCCATTTTATGGAATAACACTTATTGAGCTAACTGGGGTTTAAGAAAGAATGTTATAATAAATTTTATTCTTTTACTGTTTTGCATTGGAGGCACTTAACTTGAGAATTAGAAAGATAAGTAAAGAAGATATAAAGGGCGTATCAAGAGTTTATGTTGATAGTTGGAGGACTACTTATCGTAGTCTAGTACCTGACGATTATCTGGACGAATTATCGTACGAAGATACAGAAAAAAGATGGATTGATTTTTTAAATAACGAAAATGAAGAGTTACATGAAGTTCACGCTGAAAATACTGGGGAATTAGTCCGAATAATAAATTAAAGAAAGTTATTTCATAGTAAAAAATCCAAGAGCAAGTAGATAACAATGCTCTTAGATTAAAATTTATAAATGGAGGGTCTCCATGCAATAATATATGCTTGTCCAAGCTAAATGTGAATACTTTTTACTTAAACAAGTTATTTGAAGCTGATTCTATAAGTTTATATATGTTTAAACCATAGAAGATCGGACAACTACAGCCTAAATATGATCAGTTTAATTTAGTCCTAATTTTGTTTAAGTAGAGTCAGGAATCTTATTTGTAGAGAAATGTCGAAAGGATTAAATTGATTTTAAAAATTGAAGGTGATACCATAAAATTAAACGATGTTTAAAATGTTGTTTAATTGATGAATTTTAGAGGAGGAGATAAGTTGAGGGGAAATGCAAACATATCTACGAAAGAAAAGATTTTAAATACAACATTGGAGTTAATTAAAGACAAAGGCTTCGAAAGTGTAACAATAAGAAAAATTGCGGCATTGTCAGATACCAATATCGCGCTTGTAAATTACCATTTTGGCTCAAAAGAAAAGTTAATTAATGAGACAATTAAAGTCTTATTAATTAGCTTCCAAGGCACTTTTTCTATTTTAGATGATATTACAGTGCCAGCGAAAGAAAGATTAAAAATATTTTTACTTAATTATGTATTAGTAATTCAGCAATACCCTGAGTTAGTTAGGAAGATTATTGCAATGGGAACTACGGTATTTACATCACAATACGAGTATGGAGATTTTTTGAAGAGGCTCGGTTTTAGTAAAGTGAAGAATATTTTGAGTGAAATAACAAATGAAACGGATCAGGAAATTTTAATGATAATGACAGTGCAAATATTCGGATCCATTTTTCTTCCAGCATTAATGATACCAATTCTCAAATCAGGGGCGGATATAAGAGTACTGCCTATAGAAAAGCAGATTGATTTCCTATTTGAACGCTATTTTTATAAAAATTGAGATAGTGGGTGATAGAGATGATTAGTTTCTTTAGAAAGCATTGGTGTGATGTAGGGTTAGGTGTGGCTATTGTTGTCATTGTTTGTTTAGTCACGAATTTGGGAGAAATGAGTGAAATAAAAGTACTGTTAGCATTAAGTTTTGTAGCCATTTTAGTGCATCAATTTGAAGAGTATCGTTGGCCAGGTTATTTCGCTGGTCTGTTTAATATAGTTATATTTAAAAGTGATATACCAGATCGCTATCCATTAAATACGCAATCTGCTATGGTAATAAATATTTTGATTGCGTATGTTTTTTATTTACTTCCGGTTTTCTTTCCAAATATTATATGGCTTGGGTTGGCACCTATTTTAATGGGTTTTTTTCAATTCATATGGCATGGTATTTTTGCGAATATACAAGCTAAAACAATATATAACCCGGGATTAGGTGCGGTTGTATTACTACATGTTCCGATTGGTTATGCATATATGCGATATATTCTTTTACACAATATGGCTACAAATTACGATTGGTTATTAGGGCTAATCTATTTTCTAATAGCTACCTATTTTTTAATTATAAAAGGAAACATGTTAATGAAAAGTAAGGAGACAAATCATTACTTTTCTAAAAAACAATTAGGTCCTTATAATGATACATTAAAGTGATTCAGAATTCAGAGGGGATTTTTGATGCTGAAGAGAGTACAAGGGGCCACCATATATCCCCATCAACTTAAGAAACTGGTATGTCAACACGAAACTAGACAATTTTTTTAAGGTGTTCCTGTCTGTATTGAATAAGGCTCAAATAGCCTATGTTCCATGAATTCTAACATTGTTAAACCAGTTTACGTAGTCGTTCAATTCTAAGGTCAATTCTTCTAAACTTGCGAAATAACGACCGCGAACGAACTCTGTTTTAAAGATTTTGTAGGTTGCTTCCGCTACCACATTATCATATGGACAGCCTTTCGCACTTAATGAACGCTTGATTTTGAAGGTCTTTAACGTGTCATGGATTAGCTTGTTTTTGAACTCATTTCCTCGATCTGTATGAAATAGGGCAATCTCATTCAGGCTTGTTTTCTCAACGCTTCCAGCTCTAGTTGTTCGGCGGTCTTATTAGCCTTCTCTTTAAACGAACCAGACGTATGATTTTGATTGATCCATTGATCCATTGATCCAATGACGATGGTGTTAATCCATATTCCTTAATGATGCCTTTCCTTGGTTTACCCTTCTGATACAGTTGAACCATTTAGTGCTTAAATTCCGTTGTAAAGGTTCTTCTTTCTCTTTTATTTTTCGTCATAGTAGATTCTCCTCAAATAGATTAGTTGTAGTCTACTTGACCTTAATTTTTTTTGTCTAGTTCAGTGTAGCCTATCCAATTACTATAATTTCTTCTTAGTAATTGAAAATAAAATCAATCCAGATTATTATATTGTTATTGTAAATTTATTTATTGAAGGAGGAAGCATAAATGAAAAACTCAAAAGGCTCTATTGAATCAGAGATAAGCAAAGCAATTACTCACTGGGAAAAGGATTACCTAGGACGCGGATCTATATCCGTTAAGACAGATATATTACGAGATATGATTATCGTAAATTTACAAGGTATTTTAACACCGGCTGAATATACTGTTTGCGAAACGAAAAACGGTATGCTAACGATAAAGAAAAATCGTTCGGAGCTAGTTGAATCTGGAATTGACGATTTGAAAGAGATTATACTAGAATTAACTGGAGAAAAAGTGAAAAGCTTTCATACGGATATAAGCTCCCGTACAGGTGAACGAGTAATGATTTTTAAATTGTTTCATAATCTCGAGGAAAAATTTTGAAAATGAAAAACATCTTAAGGTTAGTGGGAGATAAACTAAAAATGTAATGGGAGAATTAAGAAACCTAAAAGTTTTGCACGTTATTTAAATTTATTAACATGATAATAATTAAAAACTTGAAATTATTTACGTATAATGAATTTTTATTGAAATAACACTTTAAAAAATGAGGAAATAAATTGACAAAATGCTTAGTATGGTTTATCTTATAGTTGTTTTAAAAATTAATAGATGCTTATTTTAACTGTTTGCTATAATTAAGGCTTTAGCATTTTTTTAATATGTAATATTGACTAAATGAAAAAGTTTCTTAATTGAAAGATAGCGCATAACATAAATTGATATATTGATTGCATAATCTAGGAGATCAGAAATATACTTTTCTTTTTAACAGGAGTAATACATACATTATCCTCTATAAAATGGGAGCTCTTCAAAAAACTTTATTGCAGTTAGTTGAAGGGAAACCGACAATCTCCATAATTCAATGATGATATAAAATCATTGAATTATGGAAGTTGTCGGTTTTTTTTATGGGAAAAAACGATGTACTAAAAAGAGTGAATGAAAATTGAAATTAAAAAAATTATCGTAATGAAAGGGAATTCTTACAGTTTATTTTCGTTTAGAAGGGAGTATTTACATGTTAATTTCGCTAAGTTCATCAACACTGTTAACATTATTTTTTATGGCGCTTAGTGCTTCTTGGTTAAGTGGATTATTGTTTTTACATGCAAGGATGCCTTTACGTTTTGTTCATATCCATATTGGTATCGCTGCTTTGCCTTCATTGGTTTCTTTACTCGCACTTGTTAATAACAATGGAGATAGAGTTGTGGGCCCTTGGCATCTAGATACTTTAGCTTGGCTAATGGCTTTCTTTGTTCTTACAATTGGTTTAATTATTCAGCGCTTTTCTGTACGTTACTTAATGGGAGATCGCTCATATCGAAAATACTTTGCACTTTTTACATTTACTACAGGTATATCTTCAGTTGCATGGTTAAGTAATGACCTTCGTTTCATGATTATTTGTTGGGGCGCAACTCTTATTGGATTGGTTCTACTCATCAGACTAAATAAAGGTTGGAAAGTAGTTAGTGAAGCAACAAAAATCTCAGGCTTTTTATTTACAATAAGTTGGATTGCCTTACTATCAGCTGTCATTTGGCTGTTTCAAATAACTGGACAGTGGCAGTTAACATCAGTTTTAACGAATGAAAATGTAGCTCAATTTGGAGCATTGGAAAAAACAGGAATTAACTTATTGATTATAGTAGCTGTGATGATTCCAGCAGCACAATGGCCTTTTCAAAGATGGCTAATTGAGTCTGCTGTTGCTCCAACGCCTGTTTCTGCTATTATGCATGCGGGTTTAGTAAATGCTGGCGGTATCATGTTAACTAGATTTTCGCCTCTTTTTCATGATGATATTGCACAAATCATTTTACTTATTTTTTCTAGTATTTCTGTCTTAATAGGAACAGGAATTAGCCTAGTTCAAGTTGATTATAAACGTCAGCTAGTGGGGTCAACTATTGCACAAATGGGCTTTATGCTTATTCAATGCGCATTAGGAGCCTATTTAGCGGCTGTTACTCATTTAATTTTACATGGTTTGTTTAAAGCTACCCTGTTTTTACAAGCTGGTTCTTCAGTAGAACGTTTTGGAGTAGTGAAGCAGTCTAATGAAAAGATGTCCAATTTATGGATTATAGTCGGGCGTGTTTTAGGATTATTTATAGCGATTGTTTTCTGGTTTATGGCTTCTGGAGAGGGGTATCAATTAGTTAGTGCGTTCATCTTAGGGTGGTCACTATACTTTTCATGGAAACAGCTTGTTGTTTTTGGAGAGGGAAGAATGGGACGAATTGCTGGTTTAATTGTTTTGATTGGATTTTCTCTTATTTATTTTACCGTTCATAATTCTCTTTACAAATGGTTGCATACTGACATTTACCAAAGTGTTCAACCTTCAGCTCCAGCCATTATCTTTGTGATATGTATTTTACTATTTAGTAGTGCTATTGGTACTTTCGTTACTCGTAATCAATCCTCCACTATATTTGCTGTACTTTATCTTTGGTTCGTTCGAGTAGGTGAGGCGAGACGAAAGTCAGTAGAAAGTCACCCAAGCTATCTTAAGTATTATGTATCAAAGGGAGGTAATTAGTGATGAGCATACCGTCAATATTAACGAAAGAACCTTTAAAAAAGAAAGATATAAACATTGATCTACAAGAAAATAATATAAATGATTTAATTGCATCTGCTAGCCGAGTTATTGCGCCACTTTGGCCTATCTCTACGTTTGCAGCTCATCACCCTTGGATGGGACTTGAAAAGCAATCATTTGAACAAGTCGCAAATTGGTTAAAAGAAGCTCGTAATGTGGATATATATCCTAGTACTTCCATGATTCATTCGGCAAAGGCGAAAGGTGAGATTGAGGAATCGTTTTTACAAATGAGCTTGTCTCGTTGGCTTGATTCACAATCTTTTCATATCCCGCGAGAGACAGCGGAGCGTTTTTGCCAGGCCGCTTTAAAGTTAGAGAGATTACCTTCTAGTCTATTATCATTGCCAGAATTAAATAAATTGGCGGAAGAAATGAGTTATATAAATACAGGAAGTATTAAAGCCTCTGTTATACAACCAATAAGTTCGCTTATAGAGAATCAAAATAGTGAAAACCTATCTGATATTCTTAATTATCACATCATTAAATGGTGTAAATTATATTTGGATGACTCCGGGTCAAGTTGGACGATGCCAAATCGAGAGAAAGGTTTTTATCGTGCATGGCAACACCTTATTAAATTTGATCCAGCGCTCAGTAAAAAAGAGCGTAAAGTTTTAAAAGATTGGCCACAAGATGCCCAAGTAGCTTTAACGAGAGCATTATCTGAACTAGGGATTTTTGAATCTAACATACAAGCTTATCTTGAAGGGCACTTACTTTCTTTGCCTGGGTGGGCAGGAATGATATTATGGCGCTCACAACAATCAATTCAGGAACAGGGACTCTTAATAGAATATTTAGCAGTTCGAATTTCTATGGAGTTGGCTATTGTAAAACCTTATTTATCTTTAACAAATCAAAAGGTTGAGAAAAAAGTTTCGATTGCTCCACTTATAGCTTCTTGGATCTATTGGGGGAATATTTCAATCCAGGAATGGTTACAAATGCCTGCAGCTGAACAAAGCGAATTATTAACATTTGCTTATCGCTTTGATGAAAATATTCGTAGGAAACTTTGGTTGGAAGCTTGGGAACAAACGCATGCAGAGCAATTAAGGGAGAAGATTGCTTCTAAACAACGTGTAACTAATGATAAAAAGCGTGTATTAGCTCAATTAGCATTCTGTATTGATGTACGTTCAGAACCGTTTCGTCGCCACCTAGAAAAATTAGGTCCGTTCGAAACGTTTGGAATAGCTGGTTTCTTTGGGTTACCAATTGCAACTAGTGAACTAGGTAGTAATGACAGCCATCCTTCTTTGCCAGTTATACTAAAACCGAAACATCAAATAGAAGAGCTCACAGATGAAAATGAATTTAAATCTTATCAGCAACGTAAGATGGTAGGCAGCTCAATAAGTTATACATTTAAAACGATGAAACAGAACGTACTGACAAGTATGTTGCTACCTGAGTTAAGTGGCCCTTTACTTGGTCTACAGATGATGACAAGAAGCTTTGTCCCAAGAAGAGTAGGTAGTTTAATTCGTAACCTCCGTAAAACTATGTTACAAAAACCGGATACAACATTCTCGCTTAATCATGTTCATGACACAAAAGGTGAGATACCTATCGGTTTTACTAAAGAAGAAAAAGTGAACTATGTGCGTCAAGCTTTAAAAATGGTGGGATTGACAGAAAAATTTGCTCCTTTAGTTGTAATGTGTGGACACAGTAGTCAAAGTACGAACAACCCTTATGCAGCTGCGCTTGAGTGTGGTGCTTGTGGCGGAGCAGCAGGAGGATTCAATGCAAGAGTTTTTGCTACTTTATGTAATCTTCCAGAAGTGAGAGAGGCGTTGTCTACTGAAGGTATTAAAATTCCTGAGGATACCATTTTTGCAGCAGCTGAACATAAAACAACAGTGGACGAATTGGAATGGATTTACGTCCCAGAACTTTCGGAAACTGCGCAATTAGCATTTGATTGTATCGAGTCGATTATGCCAAATGTGAGCCAACATGCAAATAGAGAGCGTTTAACGCAATTACCTAATTTCAAAACGAAAATAAAAAATGCGAGTAAAGAGGCGCATCGATTTGCAGAAGATTGGAGTGAAATACGTCCGGAATGGGGATTAGCCCGTAATGCATCTTTTATTATCGGGCAACGAGAATTAACTCAGGATTGTGACTTAGAAGGTAGGGCTTTCCTTCATAATTATGATTGGAAACAGGATGAAAGCGGCGATATATTAGCTAACATTATAGCGGGACCAGGAACAGTAGCTCAGTGGATAAACCTACAATATTATGCTTCAACTGTAGCACCTCATTATTATGGTAGTGGAAACAAAACAACCCAAACCGTAACGGCAGGTCTCGGTGTTATGCAAGGGAATGCAAGTGACCTGTTGCCAGGCTTACCTTGGCAATCGGTTATGCAGTCAGATAGTGAGACGTATCATTCACCACTTCGTTTACTAATTGTAATTCAAGCACCTATTGAATATATAGAGCGTTTGCTAAATGCCAATCTCACATTTCGAGAAAAAGTTCAAAATGGATGGATTAGACTGGCAAGTGTTGATCCAGAGGGACGCTGGAAAAACTGGTAACAATCATGTAATGCATAATCAACTATTGCTACTAACTTAAAAGGTTCATAAATACAATAATGAAGAAGGAGTGCTCCATATGAATTCAAAGAATAAAAAAGTATTATTATTAACAGACGTTGAACACGGAATAGAGCCTATTATCCAACAAATAAGTAACATTCAACAAGAAAACATGTTGACTATACACAGCTATGATTCTGTAATTGTACATCCTTATGGAGATATAATGAGATCTGTTATTATTGCTATTTATGAAGAAAATGTGGAAGAAGTTTTTGTTGTAGGAATAGAGGATAAAGAAACTGATGTAGTTAATCTACAAATTCAACGTGATTCCATAAAAAATAACAGAGAAATAGACTATCTCTTTAAAAATTGCATGCCTGAATTTTCAAGTGGTAGCCTGAATGCATGGCTAAGTGGACAAGAAAATGTTAGTGAAAATATTGAGAAGAGTATAGATATGATTCGTCATCATCCATTAGTGCCGTCTAATGTTAAAGTTCATGGTTTCAGGATTGATAGAGCAGGTGAAAAAGAAATGGTTGTTAAAGTTTCTGCTAATAAAGTAGTGAAACAAATGCATTCTTATGTGTAAGTTATCGATAGATAAGCAACTTTTATTTGGACTTGTGTCCTTTACAAAGAGCAAAAGAAATCTTCTATAAATGGGGATCTTTTGCTCTTTTTGTTTGAATTTTTAATGTGTTTTATAGGAGATATCTAATATGTACATAATAAAAATATATAACCTTTTGCATGAAATTTTAAGGACGGATTAGCAGGTGGAAAATAAAAATTTATGTTATGGTTTATTTCAAGATTGTTATTAAAAAGAATGGAGATTCTTTAATTATGAGAATAAAACAGTTAAAACCTAAAATGATATGGAAAAAAAGAATGTTGCTATCTCTTTTTATTGTTTTCGGATTGATTATTGCGGGAGTTGTTTTTTGGAATGTTTCACCTATTCCAAAAGCGTTTCTCATAAAAAAAGCATTTGAAAGTGGAATGTTTGTTCAATCTAATGATTATAAAAACGCTCTAAAAGAGACACGAATTGTTAAAGATATCAATTATAATTCTAAATTTCCTGATGGTACATTAGACATTATTTATCCCAAAAATCTTACGGGAAAAACATCTGTTATTTTTTGGGTACATGGGGGTGGATTTGTAGGTGGAGATAAATCAGATATTACTGGTTATGCAGTAGAATTAGCTGCTCGTGGTTATACAGTGATAAATATAAATTATGCTCTTGCTCCTAAAAGAAAGTATCCTACACCAGTACTACAACTTGGTGAGGCTTACGAATATATAAAAGAAAATGCAAAGAAATATAATGTAAAACTAGATGATCTGTATTTTGCAGGAGATTCTGCTGGAGCGCAAATATCTGGACAATTCGTTACTATTCAAACATCTCCAGATTATGCGAAATTAACCGGAATTGACGCTATTGTTGCTCCTTCTACAATTAAAGGTATACTGCTATTTTGCGGCCCGTATAATATGCCTGCATTAGCTAAAATGGAAACATCCAAAGAAGTGCAAGACTTTATGCGTACTACTGGTTGGGCTTACTTTGGGAAAAAGAAATTTGAAACATTACCTGAAATAGAAATTGCCTCTATTTATAAACACGTTACAAAAGATTACCCACCAACGTTCATCACAGATGGAAATACTGCATCATTTGAAGATCAAGCTAAAGCATTAGCTTCTACTTTACAAAATAAAGGAGTACCTGTAGATACACTTTTCTTTGATAAAAATATCTCTGGCGAGTTAGCACATGAATTTCAATTTAAAATGAACACTCCAGCAGGTCAAGAAGCTTTTAACCAAGTTCTTAAATTTCTAAATGAAAATAAATAATATATCTACTATTAGCTTTTTATAAGCTTAGTTTAATACCAAATATGAGTGGACAAACATATTGTACTAATAATCTAATGGTAGCAAGATAATTTTAATAAGAAGTATATAGTTAGAATGATTTGGAGATACAGATGGGGATATAACTATTTTATTTAGGATGGTGCAATTAAAATGGATTTACAGAAAGGGAATTTATATTGGAACACAACTTTTTCTAATACACCTTCTTATCCCCGTTTGGACGAAGATATAAAATGTGACGTACTAATAATAGGAGCAGGGAGTTCGGGTGCTCAATCAGCATACTATTTGAGTGAATCAGATTTAAATATTGTTATCGTTGATAAAAGAAAGGTAGGACATGGGAGTAACCTTACAAATACAGCACTTATTCAATATTTAGGTGATAAGATGTTTTTTGAACTTGTAAATACATTTGGAGAAGAGTATGCAGTTAAGCATATGAAGTTATGTGAACAAGCTATTCATGATATTGAATATGCTGATCAAAGTTTACCTTATTGCTCTGACTTTAAACGACGTGACAGTTTATATTATGCAAGCTATGAAGAGGATATAAAGAAATTAGAAAAAGAACTGTATTATTTACATAAGCATGATTTTAAAGCGACTTGGCTATCAGAGGAACAAATTGGACAGAGATATCCATTTAAAAAACGTGCAGCTATTTATACGTATAATGATGGTGAAATAAATCCTTATAAATTTACACATAATTTATTAAAACAAGCTTCTAATAAAGGGGTTCACATTTATGAAGATACGGAGATTGTTGGCAAAAAGTTAGAGAAAGAATGTGCTATCTTTTATACAAAAGGGGGCAATTCTATTACTGCTAATAAAGTAATTGTGGCTGCAGGATATGAAGGTTTGGAATTTAAAAAGGAAAAGAACGCTACACTGATTAGTTCATATGCAATTGTTACTAATCCTGTGGAAGATTTATCTTCTTGGTATAAACGTACTCTCATTTGGGAAACTGCGAGACCATATATTTATATGAGAACTACTGCAGATAACAGGATTATTATAGGTGGGTTAGATGAAGATACAAACATTGCTCAAGAAAGAGACTCAAAATTAATCCATAAAAAAGAGAAATTAGTGAATGAATTTAATAAGCTCTTTCCCAATATAACAGTTGAACCTGAATTTTATTTAAGTGCTTTTTATGGTGGTACTCATGATGGTTTACCTATAATTGGAATGTATGAAGAGTTTCCAAATTGTCACTTTATCTATGCGTATGGAGATAATGGATTAGTATATAGTATGGTACTTTCTAAAATTGTTCGAGATATAATTATTAACGGTTCAAGTCCGGATTTGAATTTATATTTACAAACTAGACCAAAACTAAATGAGTAAGCTGCATGTATGCAAAATTAAGGTAGTATAAAGAAGTGATTGTTTTAACGATTTTAATTATTTTATATAGGAAGCAATTCTACAATTGTAATCTCTCCAATATATTTTGGGGGGATTTATTTTTTTATTGATTTATTGAAAAATAGTCTAATTAGACTATAATGAGTATATAGTTTAATTAGACCATTTATTCTGTTGAATGTGAAAAAAGGAGGAAAGAGGTATGGTTGCAAAAGAGAGCAACTTACGCTTAGTAATAGCTGGGTTAATGCTAGGCATTTTAATGGCTGCAATGGATAATACAATTGTTGCCACTGCAATTGGTACAATTGTCTCAGATTTGGGTGGATTGGATAAATTCGTCTGGGTTACTTCTGCTTATATGGTTGCAGTTATGGCTGGTATGCCTATTTTTGGGAAATTATCTGATATGTATGGTAGAAAGAGGTTCTATATTTTTGGTTTATTCATCTTCTTAATTGGTTCTGCATTATGTGGTACTGCGCAAAGTATTGTTCAGCTAAGTATTTATCGTGCAGTTCAAGGTATAGGTGGGGGGGCACTTATGCCAATCGCCTTTACCATTGTATTTGATATTTTTCCTATTGAAAAAAGAGGTAAAATGACTGGATTATTAGGGGCCGTATTTGGTTCTTCAAGTGTATTAGGACCTTTATTAGGCGCGTATATAACAGAAAATATTAGTTGGCATTGGATTTTTTACGTCAATATTCCAATTGGTTTAATGTCATTAATTTTTATTTTAAAAGCGTATAAAGAAAATAATCCACCTACTAAGCAAAATATTGATTGGTGGGGGGCGATAACGCTCGTAATAGCAGTAATTAGCTTAATGTTCGCTTTAGAATTAGGAGGAAAAGAATTCGCATGGGATTCTATACAAATCATTGGGCTATTTGTATCGTTTACTGTATTTTTTATTGGCTTTCTATTGATAGAAAGAAAAGTGAAAGATCCGATAATATCATTTCGGATGTTTAAGCGTAAGGAATTTGCAGTATCTCAAGTTATTACATTTTTCTATGGAGCAACATTTGTTATTTTAACAGTATTTATTCCTATTTTTGTTCAGGCTGTATATGGCGGAACAGCAACTAATGCTGGATTAATTTTAACACCAATGATGTTAGGTTCTGTGGTAGGTAGTGCCATTGGTGGAATATTTCAAACGAAAATTAGTTACCGCAACTTGATGCTACTATCTGTAATATCCTTTGGGATAGGTATGTATTTATTAGGAACGATGGATCCGCAAACAAGCCGTGTACTTTTAACGACATACATGATTATAACGGGATTTGGAGTTGGATTTTCGTTCTCTTTACTTCCCACAGTTTCTATTCATAATATGGAACCGAGATTCCGTGGTTCAGCTACTTCAACAAACTCATTCTTTCGTTCACTAGGTATGACAATTGGAGTAACGATTTTTGGGTCCATTCAAAATAGTACCTTTACAGCTAACTTAAAGGAGGCTCTTAAGGGAATAGAACACGGTTCCAGCATGTTAAATAATCTAGGTGATCCGAGTGCAATATTTCGCTCAGATGTAAGGACTAGTATTCCTACTTTTATTCTTGAAAAAATTATAGCTGCTATGTCATCTTCAATTACTACTGTATTTCTACTAGCTTTAATTCCCATTATCATTTCGTTTATGGCGATATTATTTATGGGGAACGTTAAAGCTGGTACAAAGGATAATAAAGTGAATTTGAAGTCATAAATTTTATAAAACAAAAAGATTCTTTGCTTATTTTTAGCTTATACTATTGGTATAGGTTATTAAGGAGTGGAGAGTTATGAATACAAAGCTTTTTATGCTGGGCCTTCTTATGGAGAAAAATAGGCATCCGTATGAAGTCCAGCAACTTTTAAAAAATAGTGAAATGAAATATTATATAAAAATTACTAAAGGCTCTTTATATTATACATTTGAGCAACTTGAAAAGAAGGGCTTTATAGAAGTTGTTGATATTATTCGTAATGAACAACGTCCTGAACGAACTATCTATGGTATTACTAAAAGTGGTAAACAAGAATTTGAGCATTTATTATTAGAACAAATGATAAAGAAAGAGGATATGCATCGTCCTATATATGAAGCATTACTTTTTGCACAGTATGGTGATGACAGATTAATTCTAGAACAGCTAAAAATTAAAATATCTCAATTAACCTTATACCTTACGACTCTTCAAAAAGTATATGAGGAAAAATATGGAGAAGAGAGCCTGGCTAAATTATATATACTATCTAGTGTTATTTTACATCTAAAAACTGAGCTAAAAGTCTTGAGAAATTTATATGCTAATATGAAAAATAAAAAAATAGACAGTGTAGGAAATGACGTACTTAGAGATATTGAAAATCAATGTTTGTAGGTATAAGTATTATACTGTAAAGAAAGGTATAATACTTGCAATTAGTTGGACTATGAGTGGATTATATGCAATCGCTAAATTAGGTGAAAAGTTCACATCAGATTTTTTAATTTACCAGATAGATATTCAATAACTATGGAAAAGTTTATTTATATAAGGAAACGATTATGGTATCGAAATTAGAAGGGATGACTATGCAAAATAAAATTATTGTTATGTTTCAAAAAGATTTTCGCTTATATGATAACCCAGCTCTATTTGAAGCTTCTCAATCGGGCGAAGTTCTTCCAGTTTATATACAAGATGAAGCTTTTTCAATGGGAGAGGCGTCCAAGTGGTGGTTACATCACGCGATATTAGATATCCAAAAGCAACTTGAAGCATTGGGTTCCACGTTAATTATTCGCAAAGGAAATACACAAGAAGAAATACTTTCTCTCATAGAACAATTAGGTATAACGGGTGTATATTGGAATATTTGTTACGATCCGGGCAGATTAAAAGATAATCAAAAAATGAAAACGATATTGGAAGATAAAAATATTATCTGTAAGGAATTTAATTCACATTTATTATTAGAACCGTGGATTATTAAAAAGAAAGATAACACTGAATATAAGGTTTTTACGCCTTTTTACAATGCTTTTCAAAAGCAGGTAATACCTAAACCTACTAGTAAAGTGCAGAGTATAAAGGGAGTAAACTCTCTACCAGTAAGCCTACCTGTTTCAGAACTACGATTGCTGCCGACTATACCGTGGACATCTCATATGGAATCAATATGGGAGCCTACAGAAGAAGGGGCATACAAAACATTTAAGAAATTTTTCTCTAGCAAATTAGCTTTTTATAGCGAAGGAAGAGATTTCCCAAACCAAAATGTTCATTCGATGTTGGCGCCTTATCTTTCATTTGGTCAAATATCAGTAAAGCTGATGTATCATTACTTAATCAATAAAGGTATTGAAAGGAAATGTAGTTTTTTTGAAAAACAAGTGAATAGCTTTATACGTCAATTAATTTGGCGAGAGTTTTCTTACTATTTGCTATATCATTATCCGTTTACAGTATATAAACCTCTTAATAAGAGCTTTGAAAATTTTCCATGGGATAATAAAGAGGAGTTATTAAGAGTATGGCAGAAGGGTGAAACTGGTTATCCGTTTATTGATGCGGGAATGAGGGAACTATGGCATACAGGTTTTATGCATAATCGGACAAGGATGGCTGTAGCCTCTTTTCTTGTAAAGCATTTATTAATTCCGTGGCAAGAAGGAGCAAAATGGTTTATGGATACACTACTAGATGCTGATATTGCAAATAATACAATGGGGTGGCAATGGGTTGCTGGAAGTGGAGCAGATGCATCACCGTACTTTCGTATTTTTAACCCCATCACACAAGGGGAAAAGTTTGATAAAAATGGAGAGTATATAAGAAATTGGGTGCCAGAATTAAGAGATATACCAAACAAATATATACATAAACCTTGGGAAGCACCTGAGCATGTTTTACAAAAGGCCAATATAAAGCTTGGTAATACATATCCTTTTCCGATTGTTGATCATAAAGCAGCACGAGAGAGAGCACTTTGCGCATATAAAAGTATGAAAGAATTCGTATAAAATAGATTAAACAATATGTATTTGAAATTTAAATATTAGAATTTTATCCATTAAAAGGACATACTAATCATATAGAGTTTCTATAATCTTCTAGTAAAAAGGAGAATGTTTATGAAAAAATCTAGTGTTATAGTATTCTTACTAACATATGGTTTGTTTTATGTTTCTAGTATTTTATTCCCTATTGATCGTATTTGGTATGATGCGTTAGAAAAGCCGTCTTGGACACCTTCTGGTATGACGATTGGAATTATATGGGCTGTATTATATGGACTTATTGCATTATCAGTTGCAATTGTTTACAACAACTATGGATTTAAGCCAAAAACATTTTGGTTTGTATTCCTTTTAAATTATATGTGCAATCAAGCGTTCAGCTACTTTCAATTCAGCCAAAAAAATTTGTTTTTAGCAACAGTAGATTGTTTACTAGTCGCTATTACTACGTTACTTCTCATAGCGTTTTCTTCCAATTTATCTAAAGTATCGACATGGTTGTTAATTCCATATTTTTTATGGTCTGTATTTGCTACATACTTATCCTGGATAATTTATTCTATTAATTAAAGGTGTAAATGAAAACTTGAGCATAATAAAAATGCTCAAGTTTTTATGTGTATTAGTCGACATATTGAAATACAGTTAATAATTAAAGAAGGACAAAAAATTAATTTTAATTCAGTTTCAGAAAAAGTGATGAAAGTTAGAAAAGCGAACCTGTTAACATATAGAGGGAAAAGATATAAGTATTGTTGATATGATATTTGATAGAACTTTATTATATTAATAAAATAATTTAATAGTGCTTAAAAAGTTAGCTCTGATATAAGGAGCATAATAGTAGCAGGAACACATATTATATAAAGATAAACGAAGTGTAATATAATCTGGCGTATCAATATAATGCAGTCGTATTATAGGAGTTGATGATGTGGCTGATAAAAATGAAATGAAAAAAATATATGAAATGCTTCAAGCTCATGCAATAGATCCTGATTTAATTGGGCCTACTTTTCCACCAATTCCATCAATAACATTTCCTACAGGTCCAACCGGAAATACAGGACCGACAGGTGACACGGGAGCAACTGGAAGTACAGGACCAACCGGAGATACGGGAGCAACCGGAAGTACGGGTCCAACCGGAGATACGGGAGCAACCGGAAGTACAGGACCAACCGGAGATACGGGAGCAACCGGAAGTACAGGACCAACCGGAGATACGGGGGTAACCGGAAGTACAGGACCGACAGGTGACACGGGAGCAACCGGAAGTACGGGTCCAACCGGAGATACGGGAGCAACTGGAAGTACAGGACCAACCGGAGATACGGGAGCAACCGGAAATACAGGACCGACAGGAGATACGGGGCCAATAGGAGCCATACAAACAACAAATTTATTGTATTTTACTTTTTCAGATGGACAAAAACTCGTATATACAAATGCTGATGGCTCACCTCAATATGGAACCACGCAAATATTGTCACCAAGTGATGTATCATATATCAATTTATTTATAAATGGAATTCTTCAGCCGTTATCTTCATACCAAGTTGTAACCGGTCAATTAACTTTGTTAGCCCCTACAGCTCCAGTACAGGGAGCGTCAATTATTTTGCAATTTATTACAATTAGTTAAAAAAGGACAGATTTCTTTTAAGAAGAATGATAATGAAAAAATATAGATTAGAACTTTATTTTTATAATCCAAGTGACGTAATTAATTCATAAGAAAGGAATGGTTATATTATATACAGACTCGTCTAAAAAGGTTACAAATAAAAGAGCAGCATATAAGTACTTGAACTGTACCCCGAATCATGGACACTTAAAAAAGCCCCATGATTTGGGGGTTTTGTGTATTTATCTTTCTACAAGTATGAAGTATGTGAGCGAAATAATTGTTTCAAGGGGATGGGAATCTAGCCGCTTCAAAATGAGTGCCAGTGTTCGCAACATATACACCAGTTATACTACAGACTGAACGGTTACAGCATCGCCTGCTTGTAATTGAAGAATGGTAGAAATAGTTGTAAAGTTCAAAACACTCGTACTCCCATCCATAAAATTTAGAGTAGTAGCAGCTATATTACCATTTACAAGTATATTTACTGTAGTTGTATAGATTGATACAAAACCCGGTGAAAAAGTTACAGAGCCAATAATGAGATATACTCCATCTTGTTTAGGTGTGAAGGTTGATATTCCATCGTATTCACCATTTAAATCAAATTCTACGACATCAAATGTAAGTATGATTGGAGTAATAGTATCTTCAGGCTGACCAGTACCAACTGTTTTAGTAGCTCTAAATGCTGATTGAATTTCAGTAGGTCCAGTGTCACCAGTAGGTCCCGTAGGTATTGTAAATGTTGGAGTAGGTGGTAGTGTAGGGCCAATCGAAGATGGATTTAATGCAGATCCATGTAGAATTTCATGGGAGTTAAATATATTTTCTTTTGACATATTTCACCTCCAGTATATTAACTCTTTATTAATAAATGCCAAAGAGGGATGGAATATGAAAATAAAAGATTAATAAAGCATGTCCAACTGATGCTAAAAAGAATATCTAATAAAAGTTTTATTTGAATAGCAAATCAAAAGAGCATACATATAAGCATGCTCTTAAAAAGATAAGAATGTTATGAGTAGAGGATTTCCTTACAATACTTAGTTTTAAAGGAATATTTGTACTAGTTTAATTTGATGATAGTTAATTCTAAAGCATTTATTCCATTATCGCATGTAAGAATATCTTGATTGCTAAAAAAGCTATTATTTATAAGTTGAAGTGTTGAATTAGCAGCTAGAAAAATGATTAAATTAGGCGTTAAAGGTAATTTAATAAGCTTAGCTGGTCAACTTGCTTGGTATCTAGGTACATGTATATATGAAGAAGGCTGAACTGGAAAAACATAGGTCCGGAAAACTGAGTAATAAAAAAACAACCTCTTATTTTCAGTGCCCTCTATTTTCTAGAGGGTGTTTTTTTTGAAGAAAATAACCACATCATAATTTCATAAAAACCTACTAGAAATAGTGTTTTTATAAGGTTTGCAAACCAATTAAATTGATTATGATTTGCATAGTTAAAAGCCAGCAATAGAATATACAGTAGGACTATAAAAATTAACGGTCTCTTATATTTGAAACTCAAATTATTCACCCCTTAAATACTTACTTAGGAAAGTTACCTTAATACTATGTTAACTCAAAGCGCAATCACTTTCGAATGTTTTCTATATTTATCCATATTTACAACATCTCCCCTTTTTTAATAACGCGTTCTCATAATAAATTCTCTTTGGAAAAAATATCGAAATTTGTCGTCAGAAAGCTACCTATATATGAGAGGCCGAAATCAGCTCTTATAGATGAGTGATTGAGTGAACGTATAGTGTTGCTCTTCCTTATCTGCAAGAGGATTTTATTAAAGGTGAAAGTAAGAGGTTACGGGCCTTACTTTGTATGTATTTCTTGATTGCAATCGTAATTAGAATAGTTTTCAATACTTCATTAATTTAAATGGTCTAAACGGAGGAGAGCTTCTGTTCTCCTTTAAGCTTATACCTACCTTTAGGGGGTCAATTTAAAGGGGGACGGAAAAATGTCCCGATATAAAATTACTGGGAGAACTTTTGCTTCTCTCCTATTTAGAGAATCTTGCTAGGGAACTAACTTTTGTATAATAAAAGCGTAAATTTTCAGGTCATGATTTAGCTATTATTTGTGTCTGGGTTAGTCAACGTGTTGCGAGTGATTCATTAGTTCGACTGTGTAGTCAACTTCATGCTGTTACAGGGTGGATTTGTTTTTGGCAACTTGATAAACAGGTGCGGTGATCCCGAATATGGAATTTACTAGGCCAATTTTTAAACATGACAAAATGATTTTCTAAGAAGTTTAAATAGTGAATATCATATACACGTTAAGTTAGCATAAAGTCTTGTTATTGGAATTCAATTTATTTAGGAGACTATTAAAAGCTCTCTAGTTAAGCAATTTGAAAGGCTTTTGTGTATACATAACCAAGTGTTATGGGAGTTGCGTAATAGTAAAAGAAATCACTAGCTGGATAGCGTAAAAATAGCCAATCCATTAGGGGAATTTAAATTTGCCCCATTAAATTCCCCTGCATGTATAGGAATTATAGGATTAGAAATATCATAAATTGTTACATTGTTACCGAAAGCATTTGCTACGTAAAGAGTAGTACCTGTAATAGCTAATACAACGGGACCATTTAAATTCCCTTCATTAAACTCTCTTATACGTATAGGATCCATAGGATTGGAAATATTATAAATTTCTATAGTATTATCGCCAGCATTTGCTACATAAAGAATATTCCCTGTAGTAGCCAATCCCGCGGGAATATTTAAATTTCCTGCATTAAATTCCCCTACATGTACAGGGGACATAGGGTTGGAGATATTATAAATTGCTACAGTGTTATCACCAGTATTTCCTACATATAAAGTGGTATTTGTAATAGCCATCCCGGAAGGAACATTTAAATTTGTCCCATTAAGCTCTCCTATACGTACAGGGGATATAGGATTAGAAATATTATAAATTTCTACCGTGCTATCACCACCATTTGCTACATAAAGAAAGTTACCTGTAATAGCCAATTGATCAGGGAAATTTAAATTTCCTGCATTAAATTCCCCCACATGCACAGGTGCTGTAGGATTAATAATATTATAAATTTCTATCATGTTTTTATCTTGATTTGCTACATAAAGAATAGTACCTATAATAGCCAATCCGGAAGGGAAACTTAAAATTCCCGCATTAAATTTCCCTACATGTACAGGAGTTGTAGGATTGATAATATTATAAATTTCTACCGTATTATTAAGAGCACTTGATACATAAAGAAATCTATCTCTCACAATAGGTGGCAAAGCAACTGGGAAAGCAGGAAAAAGTCTACGACAGTTTTTCTTCTGTTTTGGAAAATATGAGTTCAAAACAATTCATCGCCTTTATTTCGAAACTTACTAGGGGGCCCAACGAAAAAATTCATATTAATACATTATTAGTTAAAAACTTTATTTTTTTATGCAAAGGGTTGTAGCCAAAATAAACGTTTTTGTTACAACATTGGTTTCAAGAAGTGTTCGCCTTTATTTAGCCAATTTTGCTGTAATAAAAGACTATATTAAATTAGCATGGATTGTATCCCTACTATAATTATTCATATTCAAATCTAGTCATTTTGCTAATACATTTGTCCGAATTTTTAAAATGAAATTTATGATGAGTATTGTATACAAGTCCAGTAAGCGTAACTTGACTTGGTAACAAGAAAAACATGAACCCTAGTCGTGATTGTGTTTAGTTGTTTTTTATTTTATTATACAGAATTTTATATATCGCGGAGATTTTTCAGTTTTTAACCTTACAAATGTTCTGTATTATTAAGAAATCTTGCGTGAAAAAGTAGTTAAATCACCATGTTCTAAGCCGTTTAATTTTAAAAGACAAATGTAAAATTTCCTTTAATTTTAAAAAGGACAAATTTCTCATAAAAGAAATCTGTCCCAAAAAAAGATGTTGATTAAGATACGATAAATTCAACAGTAATTGGAATTCCTGGATCTAATGTGTCTCCACCTGGGATTGTGATAGCACCAGTTGGTCCTGTAGTAACACTAGAATTCGAACCAGGTTGTAATACCCCGTTTACATAGAAGTTATAATACGTAAAAGTGGGGAATGCTGTAGCGGTCACGCCAGCATCATTTAAACAGGCTGTAGCAGCGATCGCAAAAGCAGCACCTGTCCCTGTTCCTGCACCTAATGTGGAGGTAAATCTTCTAGAAGCCATAAATGGAGGGATAATAGCCATTTTCTACTCATCTCCTTCTCAATTTTATTAGGACTAGATTATGATAAAACTTGTCCTATATTGTATTCTATGAGTTTTTTTAATTTTAGAAACGACATAAGTACTAGTACTTATGTACAATTATTGATTTCAGTATGTATAGATATACTAATGTCGAACGGAAATGCCATTTTAATAGATTACAAATCTAAAAAAGGACCTGATGTGGGGCAGGTCCTTTTAGAAAGAACAATAGATGAAAGATTCACCCAATATATTATTATGAGTGGGTTACATTTCATATGTTAGCTTGATAGCAATGCGACGGGACCCTTATATAAAAAAATCAATAAATTTCTTTAAATAATCATTTGCATTTTTTTCTGAATAAATATATAATACTGTCTAATTAGTCAAATTCGATTTAAATTCTATGAAGAGAAAGAGTAAGTTATTGTTTCTGTTCCAAAGAGAGCTGGTGTTTTGCTGAAAATCAGTGTTCAGATAATAACCGAAGATCATCTCTGAGAAGTAAAGCCGAATGTTTAGTAAGCTTTATCGGTTTCCTCCGTTAGAAGGGACAACGTATGATTGTACGTTTGTAAAGGGTAATAAAATGTTATTTAAACATTTTATTAAACAAGAGTGGTACCGCGAGTTTCAATCTCGTCTCTTACTGAGACGGGATTTTTTGTTTTTTTTAAGGGAATATTTTCACAATAAAAATTTAAGAAGAGCAGGTGAAGGCGTAATGAAGACGCTACTATTTGTAACAGATTTATATTACGAAGCAAAAGGAAGAAATTATTATGAAGAGGATTTATTCCTAACTTCTAAGCTTAGAGAAGCATTTAATTTGGTCATCTGTCATCCTGAGGATATTGAAGCATTTGAAGATAATGCTAATTTGATTGTTTTCCGAAATGCAGGTCCAGTTGCAAATTTTAAAGACAAATATGAAGCTTTTCGTAAACGAATTATTTCTAAACATTTAAAAACATATAATTCGTTTAATGGGAAGGGTGATATGAATGGAAAAGAATATTTAATTGAACTTACAAATGCTCATTTTCCTGTTATTCCGACGATTGATACTCTTGATTCCCTAATTAAACTCCCTAGTGTAGATAGATATATTGTAAAGCCAAAAAATGGAGCAGACTCTATCGGAATGGAATTTATTACAAAAGATGAATTGAGTGAAAAAGTTAATTCAGAGTCAAAAGATACATTGATACAACCATTTATCAATTTTGAATATGAAGTCTCATTTTATTTTATTGACAAAGAATTTCAGTATGCTCTTTATGCACCAAATAAAGATAAAAGATGGGAATTGAAAGAGTATGTACCTACGGAAGAAGATGTAACTTTTGCTAAACGTTTCATCGACTGGAATAATCTTGACTGGGGGATTCAACGAGTTGATGCTTGCCGTAGCGAACAAGGGGGGCTTTTATTAGTCGAGTTAGAAGATTTAAACCCTTATCTTTCCTTGTTAGAATTACCTGAAGAAACACGTCAGAACTTTATAGAAGCAATGAAAGAATCACTACAAAAAGCTCTTCAAATTTAAATTGCCACTGTTCTTATAGAATCATACCAGCTAATATAAGCATTTTAGTTATTCCATTAAAGGGCGCTTAAAAGAAGTAATTAAAGCCTAATTTCTCACTTATAACACCGAGAAATTAGGCTTTTTATATTTGAATTTCCTTAACTTTGTAAATCCGTATTTTTCTGACGCGCCCCCCTATAAGTAAGTGCAATTGAAGTCTCACCATATGCGCCAAATTGCCATCAAGCTAACCGAGGAACTTACTAGATATGGAACGATCCTTAAAAAGTTTATCAAGTTAGGATATTCGAAAAATCATTTATATAGACAAGTATATTGTAGTAATATTTAACAAAAGGGAGTAGCAGTAGATGAGTGTTGACATTATTTCTAAAGAAGAAATCACAAATTTATTAAACGACTGGTATCAAGCTATGATTTCACAACGTGTATCACAATCTCAGAAAATAAAAGAAGATATTGCAAATAAAATCAATAATATTAAGGAAGACCAAACAATATTAGTCTACTACGCTTTATTAAATGCACGGTATAACCTGCTAATTCGTGATATGGATAGTTCAAAAGATATTTTGGACAAAATCGAACCTTTACCAGATTCTGCTGAAACATTTTTAGCTTACTATCATCATTTATTTAAAGCAATTTACGCTATTAATACAGCAAAACATAGTGAAGCAAGAATTCAATTTGAAGAAGCTGAAAAGTTTCTAAGGTACATGCATGATGAAATTGAAAAAGCCGAATTTAATTATTGGCTTGCAGTTCATTACTATCACATTTTGAAACCAATCTTAGCAGTTCAATTTGCTACGAAGGCGAATGAATTATTTTCAATTAGTCCAGGGTATGAATTAAAAACTGCTGCATGTTTAAATACTTTAGGGATGGCACACATTCGACTAAATGAATTCGAAAGTGCAGAGGAATATTTACTTTCTGCACTGGGTACCTTCCAAAAATCTAATGATGAAAGTCTTATTAAACGAGTAAAGCATAATTTAGGGCTTTTATATGCAAGGCAAAATATGTCAGAGTTAGCGATTAAGCATTTAGAGGATTCATTAGAAAATAACGCTAAAACTATGTTTCTTTTAGCAAGAGAACATTTTAAGTTAGGTTACAATCAGATCGCTAACGAATATATTGAGAATGGCTATAAGATTAGTGACTTATGTTATCGTCATCATTTTCAAATTTTAAGAGCAGTACATAACCATGCACCACAAGAAGAATTAGAAAATGTGGTCATGGAAGGTATTTTGTATTTTGAAAAAGAAGTATTATATGATTGGGTAAAAGAATATGCTTCTCTTTTAGGTGAAAAGTTCTATGGTTCAGAAAATCACGAAAAAGCTAGCAAGTATTTACACATCGCTTTAGATGCAGACAAAAAGAGCATAGAAAGAAGGGCGCTAAAATGAAAAAAGCAATCTTATTAATGATGATGTTATCCGCTGTTTTTACTTTTGGTTTTACTAATGTAAAAGATGTAGCAAAAAACGAATCAATTCAAGTGTTTATGGATCATGGAGAGCATATTTAATTACTTGAAAAAGAGGACGCTGTGAGCGTCCTCTTTTATTTCACTATCATACATTATGACCATATTAATTTAGAAATAACTTTCCGATAGTTTTTCTTTCTATCAATAACTGATTTGTTAAGTACCAAGTTTAAAGAAGGCTATTTATATAATGAAAGAAGTGGCCCGTTATATGCTAAAGCTATAGGTGGTAAATTGAAAGCTGGAGCAATTATCGGAGGCAGTGCCTCATATAACACTGTTAAAGTAGGTATTGAAGGTTCAGTAAATATTGATGGAAGAGGTTTAAAAGGAGAAGCAAGTTTAAGTATGGCAAACGCAGAACTTTCTGCTAAGATAGATAAAAATGGATTTGAAATTGGAGCAGAGGCTTCTTTAGCAAAATATGAGGGGGGATAGATATACCTATACCATTTACAGATCATGATTTACATATTGGTGGTTCAGCCTCACTTGGACAAGCGGGTGGTACTCTTAAGGTAAGTTCAAGTGGATTTAAAGTGAATTTCCCTTGGGGACCTGGAGCTAGTCCTGTGGGTACAGGTGTTGAAGTAGAGATAAAGTAAAAAGGAGTATCTGATAGTTATCCTAGGTAGTCTTTTGGAAAATATGTTTTTTATGGTTTAACATGGACTGCCAATGTGCTTTAAAAAGCGTAGCTTAAACAGGAGAGGATATTTGCAAACAAAAAGCACCAACTTTAGGGTGCTTTTGCTACTTATAGATACCATATTCATCATGTCTCTAATTTCTAAAACATCACGCAATTTAATATTAGGATAATTTAATTAGATTTATCGATGCCGCAAGTTTTCTACCATCACAAGTATCTATAACTTCATTTAATACATTTCTCAGTTGGACAGTAGCATTGGCTGGGATGAATACAATAGCTCCACCAGAAACAGTGGCACAAACATTGCGATCGGCTTCATAATCAGAAACCCCAAATCGCGTTTGATTGTTGGGAACTTCTACCCCGTTTATGAATAGTCCTAAATCCCTGTCACCGCCAGGAGTATTGGGATTATAATTCACGCTTACATAATAATCAATATAGTATGACCCAGCTTGAGTAACGTGGATAGTCAAGCCATCAGAGTCAAGATTTACTCCGCCAGATGTCTGCCCTGTAGCATTCCAAGGCATAGGCTGGTTCCTAACCAATGTAACAAAGTTAGTTTGATAAAAATTTCCGAAAGCTGGTGAAAATACACTAGGCGCTCCCTCGATAACAACCTTCTGTACACATGTCTTGCATTCTTTATAACAACTACAGTTATAACTTCTATGTCCACACTTTTTACAACGTTCAGACAAAAAAACATCTCCCATCTTATCAATTAGCTATTAATAAGATATTAATTTTTTTACTAATATGAAATGGATACTTGTCCAAGGAGGTTTAATTCATTTATAAAATTTCTCATTATATAAAAATTACATAACAGTAGATGATATAAATCCATTAAATGAGACGATTACTTGTGCAGATGCTTTTCATAATTAAAGAAGATTTAAGTTTGGTAATATAATTGAAGTGAATTAGAGGGGAAAATAGAAGTAATGATCTCTTCCTAACTTAATTATATCATGTAAATCACGTTCAAAATAGACTATTCATTCTCATTTACTACTGCTACAATCAAGAACACATGCATAGTAAGGAGAGATGTTATATGAGTTCTTTCGTTCTCGATTTTCAAGAAATAGAAAAAACGCAGCTTCCACTTGTCGGTGGAAAAGGAATGAATTTAGGGAAGTTATCTAACATTCAAGGTATACAAGTGCCAGAAGGATTTTGTGTTACAACGGTAGGGTATGAAAAAGCTATCGAGCAAAATGAAGAGCTTCAACCTTTGTTGCAACAGCTAACAAAGTTGAAACGTGAAGACCGAGCTCAAATTGGTGAAATCAGTAAGAAGATTAGAGAAATCATTATGGCAGTAGAAATCCCTTCTGATGTAGTGGAAGCGGTAGCTCATTATCTCTCACGTTTTGGAAATGAACATGCGTATGCCGTGCGTTCGAGTGCTACGGCTGAAGATTTACCGTATGCCTCGTTTGCTGGTCAACAAGATACGTATTTAAATATTATTGGAAAAGAAAACATTTTGCAGCATATTAAAAAATGCTGGGCTTCTTTATTTACAGATCGAGCGGTTATATACCGAATGCAAAATGATTTCGAACATAATCAAGTTTCTATATGTGTTGTCGTTCAAAAAATGGTTTTCCCTGAGGCTTCGGGAATTTTATTTACTGCTGATCCAATTACTTCTAACCGAAGGGTGTTATCAATCGATGCCAGTTTTGGACTTGGTGAAGCGTTAGTATCAGGACTGGTCTCTGCCGATAATTATAAAGTAAAAGAAGGTGAAATCGTTGATAAGGTGATTTCAACTAAAAAAGTAGCTAGCTATGCTTTAAAAGAGGGCGGAACAGAGACGAAACAGATGGATCGGGCTCAGCAAAACATTCAAACATTGTCGGAACAACAAATTTTAAAACTAGCACAGATTGGAAGGCTTATTGAAGCTTATTTTGGCTGTCCGCAAGATATTGAATGGTGTTTAGTCGATAACACATTTTATATTGTCCAAAGTCGTCCAATTACAACTTTATATCCAATTCCTGAAGAAAATGATGGGGAAAATCATGTATATATATCGGTTGGCCATCAACAAATGATGACAGATGCGATGAAACCACTAGGGTTATCTTTTTTCCTGTTAACGACTAGTGCTCCTATGCGTAAAGCGGGAGGAAGATTGTTTGTGGATGCTACACAAAAATTAGCTTCACCTGCTAGCAGAAATTACTTAATAAACACGTTAGGAAAATCGGATCCGCTCATACGAGATGCATTAAAGACTGTAGTCGAACGAGATGATTTTATTGAATTGTTACCGGGTGATGAAAAAGAAAAGAGTGCTAGTAAAAGTGTGCCGCCTGCAAGTTCGCAACCAGAAATCGAAAACACCCCAGCAATCGTTACGGAGTTAATAAAGAATAGTCAAGTATCAATCGAAGAGTTAAAACGAAACATGCAAATGAAATCAGGGGTGGATGTACTTGATTTTATTTTGGAAGATATTCAGCAATTAAAGAAAGTATTATTTAACCCGCAAAGTATCGCTGTCATTATGAAAGGAATGAATGCTTCAACGTGGATCAATGAAAAAATGGAGCAATGGCTAGGCGAAAAGAATGCAGCAGACACACTTTCTCAATCGGTACAAAATAATATTACTTCTGAAATGGGTTTAGCATTAATGGATGTAGCGGATGTGATTCGGCCGTACCCAGAAGTTATTGCGTATTTACAACATGTAGAAAACGATAGTTTTTTAGATGAATTAGTTCAGTTTAAAGGCGGAGAAAAAGCTCGAGATACCATTCTAACTTTTCTAAATAAATATGGAATGAGATGTAGCGGCGAAATCGACATTACGAAAACGCGCTGGAGTGAAAAGCCAACTACAATTATCCCGATGATTTTAAATAATATAAGAGACTTTGAATATGGTGCGAGTAAACGGAAATTTGAAGAAGGACTGCAAGAAGCTTTGAAAAAAGAAGAAGAATTATTAGATCGATTGCAGCAATTGCCGGATAGTAAACAAAGAGTAGAAGAAACGAAGCGAATGATTCGTAACATCCGTAATTGTATTGGTTATCGTGAATATCCAAAATACGGCATGATTCATCGTTATTTTATATATAAGCAGGCATTACTGAAAGAAGCAGAGCAACTTGTGCAGAGCGGTGTCATTCATGAAGTTGATGATATATACTATTTAACTTTTGGAGAGCTTCAAGAAGTTGTTCGCACGAATAAACTAGATTACGAGCTTATTTATAAACAAAAAAATGATTACAAATTATATGAAAAACTAACGCCTCCGCGTGTAATGACGTCTGATGGAGAAATCATTACAGGAAAGTATAAACGAAAAAATCTCCCGGCTGAAGCAATCATAGGTTTGCCTGTTTCTTCAGGAGTAATTGAGGGAAGAGCTCGCGTTATTTTAAATATGGAAGATGCGAATTTAGAAGAGGGAGATATATTAGTCACTGCTTTTACTGATCCTGGCTGGACACCGTTGTTTGTGTCTATAAAAGGATTAGTCACTGAAGTTGGCGGACTCATGACACACGGAGCAGTGATCGCACGTGAATATGGATTAGCCGCAGTTGTTGGGGTAGAGAATGCTACGAAATTAATAAAAGACGGACAACGAATTCGGGTACATGGAACAGAAGGGTATATTGAAGTGTTGTAATGAAATAAAAGATCATTCGCTATAAATAGTGGATGATCTTTTTACTCTGCAACAACTCACTTCTTTAAAACAGCTGCATAAAAAGGTCCATGAACTGCGATTGTTGATAAAATACGAGCAATTTCCTCTGGTGTTTCTTTTTGCCCGTTATTTAACCATTGCTGAATAACACCAATATGAGCAGATGCCATATAAGAAGCTAAGTATTGACTTGGGACAAGTAAATTTTCCTTATTAATGAGAGCACCATTCGTATCTTCAAATAGTGTTTTCCACATAAAGTCTTTTAGTTTTGTTTGGAAAGATAAATCTCCTTTTGGGCTAAGTACAGCTCTCATAAAATCACTATTTTCATTTAGAAATTCAAGGATAGAAGTGATAAGTAGAAACGGCATTGTTGGAGAAGGATTTGATCCAAGATCCGCAATCACTTCTGGGAATCTCTTTTTGGCAATGCTAGAAAACTCATATATAATGTCTTCTTGGCATTTTGTCATTAAATCAAATTTATCTTGATAGTGCGCATAGAAAGTACCACGATTAATGTTTGCTTTCATTGTAATATCTTTCACTGTAATAGCATCAAAACCTTTTTCTTCAATCTTTAGTTTCTTCTTAATGATATCGGCGGTACTTTCATTAGTTGGACTAAAGGGAATCGGTGTATTCGCTCTTTTACTATTCTTTGGGGCACCGTTATTATCGTTAGCACCTGAAATGTTGTCGCCATTTTACCAAGACTGGGTGTATGCATGGTTGCCGATGCGATTCATGATTGAAGGACTTAGAGAAATATTCTTCTTTGGAAAATGAAGTAATTCCATACAAAACCATTTAATAACAACGTGTAGTTGTTTAGAACTAATATGGTAATGAGATCGATCCAAAAATGATTAATGTGCCTAAGTGTTTCGAATGAAATATGTTCTAGTAAATACATCCTTATATAAAATGTGAATATCTATTTTCGGGTAATAGTTTTCATAGGTTGAAAGATTAAGTAATCTAACAGAAACAGTAGGTCTCTTTTATGTGTGTGCTCGTTAAGATAGATTAAGTACTGTACATTTCATTTTAGAATAGCAATGAATTTAGCAGAAGAAGTTAACATTGTACAGGATTCAGCTAGTGCCAAATGTTTATAAACAATATATATAATGAGAAATGTATATTTTTTTATTCTTGGAATAAGTAATATACTACTTAAAGTTATACTTAGGTGAGAAGAGTTATTATTACTGAATTAATTACGATGAATTAACTTGTTGAAATTTATTGAACTTAGAAGAGCTAAAGACAGAAAGAATTACTGATCTGTTCAAGGATATATTCAAAATAAAGAATTGCTGTATTCCATGATAAAGCAATATGAAATTAACAGTGGCATTAACTTTTCTACAGTACCATATGCAACCGCAGTATTGAAAATTCATAATTTTTTCATTCTACAAATATATTAGGAACAATAATATTATTAGCAGTTGCCCTTGCAAATTAAACTGAAAAATTTATTCGAATTTCTACTAATGAATTGTATGGTTCATTGAGAGAAGTGGGATTTTCCATAGAAGATACCGCATTGAATTCTAATAGTCTAGACTCCCATAGTAAAGCAAGTGAGGACTTAAATTCATTAGTACTGTAAAACGTAGGATTTACAGTAAATATTCTACGTTTCTCTAACAATTGCAGTATTATTAATGTTTAGAAAATTAATTCTTCTTGTGATTAAAAATGCTTTAGAAAATAAATCTTAACCTAGATACGGTACAGGAAGAAATATTCGGGATTTGCATTATGTGTACGATTCAGTGTACAGCGGTTGATTTAGTACTGTATAAAAGAAAAAAAGGAAAAATATACAACACTGGAGGGAATAATGAAAAGCGCTAGAGAGATTTTCTTTATTTATATAACATAGATGTCAATACGAACTCTATTTATACAAATGGATTTGGTGCCAGGGCGTCGTGTCCTATTTATTCGATTCTAGATTATTGTGCATTACGGATTAAATGAGCTTAATTCAATATATCAATTTCATATATTTAAAAAATTGTTCCTTTTAATAAACAAAAAGAAGCTGTTCGCATAATTTAAAACAGAGTGTTTAAAAGCATAAAAGGTGTGTATTAATAATTCCAAATTTATAGGAGGCTGTTAGATGGATAATAAATTAGTAACTTTTATATCTTGTGTTAACAATTTTGAGGAATATAATACAGCCTTACGTTATATCCATAAGTTGAAGGTTCCAGATGGTTATAAATTTGAAACCATAGCTATTGAAGAAGCTACTAGTATTACTTCTGGATATAATGAAGCGATGAAAAAAAGTAATGCGAAATATAAAGTTTATCTTCATCAAGATGCTTATATTCTAAACGAGAATTTTATATCCGATGTGATTACGTTATTTGAGAAATATCCTAAATTAGGAATGTTAGGAATAGCGGGCTCAAAAACACTGCCGAATGGATCTTTGTTTCATAGTTCATATATATACGGTATGATGTATCATACTCCTGTAGTAAAAGGGAAAATAGAATTAGGAAAGGCGAGAGATGTAAAAGGGGATTATGAACAAGTGATGGCTATTGACGGGGTAATAATGGTCACACAGTATGATCTTTTATGGAGAGAGGATTTGTTTCAAGGGTGGCATTTTTATGATATTTCTCAAAGTTTAGAATTTATAGAAGCTGGGTACAAAGTAGGAGTTCCTAAACAAGATACTCCTTGGTGTCTTCATGATACAGGTGTTATTGATTGGACTGGATATGAAGAAAATAGAACAATTTTAGTTGAAAATTATAGACGCTATATCATTTGAAAATAATGAGTCTCAGTTTTGTTTAAAAGATTAAATGAAATCTATGTATAGTATTGATTTGTTAGTATATTCTGCAGGGAATTTTCTACAGGATAGAATAAAAAGTTAGGAGATATTATGTAAAGTTAAATTCCTTCTGATTTTATGTAATGATTATCCTAAGTAGAGGCAATTATAAATAAGTGTCGTGAATATAAGATTATTATGTGGTTCTTATACGAATTGAATCTAAGGAAGCAATACTTTTTATCAATTAGAAATTTATATTACAAAAAACGAATTGTTTGAACTTGCGTATAAAACAATTCGTTTTTTGTAATGAGTGATATGTTTCTATTTCATGTTTGTTCAATGATAATAATATATGTTTAATTGACAAGAGGGTTGTCCAAAAAGTATAGCTTTTGGAGGGGGGGGTTTCATAAATATTCTAAAGCGGACAAATATTTCTTTCAGAAAATATTTTTATTTTGTAGTTAGATACTAATTTTTGTATTAGTTGTCTTCTAAAACTAGTTTTTTATATAAAAATATAAGATATTCAAATGGAGATCATAAGCTGTAGAACTAGCGCATCCTTTATAAATTCGATATGAGAGTTAAAAGTAATTATTTAATTATTTTTGAATATATTGGAGGAACTGAGAAGTTTAAATTAAGATTGTGGATAATCAGAGGACTATATAAAAGTGTTAAGAACTTGAACATTCACAAAAAAAGGAGAGGTTTTTTATGTTGATAGAGCAGGAGAGAGAGATGTATCTTGAACTTTTAAAAAAGGTAATTTTATTTGAAATTTGGCAAGAGCATGAACAAGATCTTGTTTCAGATTTACAGAAACACCCTATAAAAAATAGAGTTGTTGATCCCACTAAACATAAAATGGGAGAAATATGGCCGAAAATGGCTCATAGTATGATTGGTCGTATGCGTATGAATAATTTACAGATGTGTATGGAGTCTGTATTGAAACAAAATATAGAAGGAGACTTTATTGAAACGGGTGTATGGCGTGGAGGGTCTTGTATATTTATGCAAGGTTTTTTAAAGGTTCATGGGATTGATAATCGTAAAGTATGGGTAGCAGACTCATTCCAAGGTCTCCCACAACCAGATGAGGAAAAATATCCACAAGATAAAGGTGATAAGCTATATACACTTGATTATTTACGTGTATCTTTAGAAGAAGTTCAAAATAATTTTCGGAAATATGATCTGCTTGATGAAAATGTCCAATTTCTCAAAGGATGGTTTAAAGATACATTACCTGTGGCCCCAATTGAAAAATTAGCGATTTTACGACTTGATGGTGATCTGTATGAATCTACAATGGATAGTTTAACAAATTTATATGATAAAGTATCAGATGGCGGATTTATTATTATTGATGATTATGTATTACCTACATGTGAGCTAGCTATTACAGATTTTCGTAGAGAGCGGAATATTCAGGAGCCACTTATTCCAATTGATAACATGGCAGTGTATTGGCAAAAAAACAGGTGAATCATGAGTGGTTTAATACTGGTTTACATTAAATGATATTTAGTTAAAATCACTTATAGAATCTTAAAAATTAAAAAGTGATACAAAAGATTTAAGTATTAAAGATGAGAAAAAATATTTTATTAATAGATTTTGGATCTTATGAATCATTTTTGATAAAGGAGAGGTTACTATGCAGACAGAACGAGGTATAGAGATGTATCTTGAGCTTTTAAAAAAGACAATTTTATTTGAAATTGGGCAGGAATATGAAGAGGATATTATGGGGAGTGTTTTTAAGGGAGTACCTCTTATGGGTAAATTAATTGATAGCTCAACAAAAGTAGATCCTGAAAGACATAAAATGGGAGAAATATGGCCGAAAATGGCTCACAGTATGATTGGTCGTATGCGTATGAATAATTTACAGATGTGTATGGAGTCTGTATTGAAACAAAATATAGAAGGAGACTTTATTGAAACGGGTGTATGGCGTGGAGGGTCTTGTATATTTATGCGAGGTTTTCTAAAGGTTTATGGAGTTAATAATCGAAAAGTATGGGTAGCGGATTCATTCCAAGGTCTCCCACAACCAGATGAGGAAAAATATCCACAAGATAAAGGTGATAAGCTATATACACTTGATTATTTACGCGTATCCTTACAAGAAGTTCAAAATAATTTTCGGAAATATGGTTTACTTGATGAAAATGTCCAATTTCTCAAAGGATGGTTTAAAGATACATTACCTGTGGCCCCAATTGAAAAATTAGCGATTTTACGACTTGATGGTGATCTGTATGAATCTACAATGGATAGTTTAACAAATTTATATGATAAGGTATCAGATGGCGGTTTTATTATTATTGATGATTATGTATTACCTACATGTAAGCCAGCTATTACAGATTTTCGTAGAGAGCGGAATATTCAGGAGCCACTTATTCCAATTGATAACATGGCAGTGTATTGGCAAAAACAAAAAAATAGTGCATTTAAGTAACTAATAAATATTAGTGTAAAATTAATTTTATATATTTGGGATGATTTTAAAAATAGACGCATTTTTCAGTCTTTAATATACTTTCTCGAGAAGAAGTATAAGAACAGAATTTCTATGGAAAGAATGTATTATGTGATTTGTAATATTATAGATAAATAGTTTCGTATTGATGGTATATTTCTTAGTTATTTAACAAGACTTTGTAATTTTATTAAATTTATTGTAAAAATAAGGAACTCTCCTTAATAAAAAGAGGTTAATTGTCTAATTTAAAGGGGGGGAATTATGAATATGAAAAGTGAAACTAGAGGAGGGCAATACTATTTAAGTAACGGGAGAGAGCAAAATGAAAAAAAAAATAAGTTTTATATCATGCGTTAATAACTTTGAAGAGTACAACACTGCATTAAATTTTATTCATGCGCTACATATTCCTGAGAATTGTGAGATTGAAATTATAACTATTAAACAAGCTAATAGTCTTACGTCTGGATATAATCAGGCGATGAAAAAGAGCAATGCTAAATATAAAGTATATCTTCATCAGGATACCTATATTTTAAATAAAAATTTTATATATGAAATAATCAGATTATTTGAGATGAATCCTAAATTAGGGATGCTTGGAGTGATAGGTGCAAAGACGATACCAAATGGTGTATGGTGGGCAAGCTTATGTTCATATGGAACTGTATATCACACGCTTACAGGTAAAAATAATATAGATTTAATGGCACATCGGAATGTAACAAATGATTATGAGTCAGTACTAGCGGTTGATGGATTAATAATGGTGACACAATATGATCTTGAATGGAGGGAAGATTTGTTTCAAGGCTGGCACTTTTATGACATCTCTCAGTGTTTGGAATTTGTAAAGGCTGGATATGAGGTGGGGGTTCCTAGGCAAAGAAAGCCTTGGTGCTTACACGATACGGGTATTACAAATGTTACAGGATATGAAGAAGATAGAAAAATATTTGTTGAAAATTATAGAAACTATATCACTTAAGAATAATAATATAGAGTTTATTTCAAATGAGTAAAAGGGTTAGTTGGTGTTATATATAATAATAGATTTTGGGTATTTTGTGGTGAAATCGTATTTACCAATATTATCATTATTCTAACTTTAGAAGTGAAATGTATTTAGAGGTACAAATTTTTAGTATGTGAAAGGGATTTGAGCCTGTTACGAAACTATAAATACATTATCATTTATAGATAACTTATGTGTATTTTTATAGATAGAGATTTTGTGACAAGCTCTATTTATTTTTTTATAACATTCAATATTATTTGGATAATATATAAAAGGCATATTTGATTGCAGCATAATACTAGAGTAGCAAGATTACCAATTGTTATCTTTTTCATACCCAGTTTCAATTAATAAATTGCCGATAGCATCCTTAAAATGTTCCTTTACTACTTCATCAAAAAAGTTTGCCCATTGACCAATTTCACCTTTGTGAAATGTTGGGCATGTATCTGGATTGATACCCTTCATTCCTAAATTTGTCATTTCACTAATAGATAAAGGAAGATCATCATATAAAAATTCGATAAGCTTATAAATCGTATCATATCTTGTATCTATAGAAACAAGGGATTCATATGATATACAATAGAAGTTAGAATCATTTTTGAATTCAATCCATTGGTAGGTTGGATTAAATAATTCAATGAATCTAGGGTATTCATTGTTGTTCCCTGATAGAACCATTAAAATTGCTTCTTGTATAGAGGTACAACTCTTCAATATTCCAGATATTGGTTGGTCATTAAATCTAATACAATGATTTATATATGAAATAATAACATCTCTAGGATCTCGGTATAGATACACATGTTTTACTTTTAAAGAATCAAGTAATTCCTTGCAATGGGATGAATACCAATGATGTCCTAGTAGCGCGTCATATTTTTTTAAACTTAACAATTCTTTTTTAAAATTATTAAGTTGCTCTAGATTAGTTTGTTTGCAGCTTGTTTCAAAATAATAAAATTTCTTTAAATTCATTAGGGGTACAGCTTCTAAAATTTGCATTAATAAATGTGTTCCACTTTTAGGAACAGTTGATACCAAAAAACCATTGCATACAGACATTTGCATATCAGATGAACCTACCTTTCTTCTTTTCTTAATATATTTATCATAAGGAGTTTTTGTTTATCCATTTATTCATGTGTTTAAAATTGTATAGGATTTCGATTCTTCTCACTTGACGAATAACACGAATAAAGCAAAATAGATAACATTTGCAGTGCAACGAGCCTTCAAAAAATGTGTCAGAATCCATTTTATACTAAATTGTCCTTCCCATGGAAAGTTAGATTCTTTTTACATGAGCCTTAGAGGAAAGAGAAAAATGTTCAAAGAGTTAGGATGGAAAACGATGGTAAGATTTCAAGCAAGGAACCTTGTTTATCACGCTCGTGAATATGTGCAAAAAATCACCCTAGAAATGGTAGTTGGTCTGCAACCACATCCATTTATTGGAGAGATGAAAAAGATGATTTTCCTATAGATATGCATATGGAAAGTTGTCAAATACTTCTTCAAAATTATTATAATATTGAACGAGTTTGCGTAGTAATTTATCTTGCCGCTATGTTTTATGTCGGATCTCTTGAAGCTGATTTACATGCCTTTGTGCGTAAAAATTATGGATCGTAATCATGTAGGAGTAAGTAAATATTACGGTACGTATGATGCTCAAAAAAACTGTAGTAAATATGATTCAGAAGCAATTGTGATATGGATTTTATTGTGAAAAACGCATGGACATGTTTGTATAAAAACATGTTCACATTCTAATATTGCTCATATTATTTTGAGTGATACGCCTTAATAATAATCAATCGCTGCCCCCTGAATTTACTATATTAGAAGAAAAAAATGTATTGATCAAAGGAATAAATAATTAAAGAATAATTTCGGGAATACTAGTTTGTAAAAATTTAAAAACTTATTAATTTAGTAATTAAATCTTATTTTCTCATTTTATATTAGATTTGAATGAGGTATATTTTATTCTCAAATCAATTATATTTGTACTCCTTCGTATTTAGTGTATGAGCATATCGTAAAAATGATTGAGTAATTTTATGGAAAATATTTTAAAGATAAAAATTATTTTAATATGCCTACACAAATATTAGAAGAATTTAAAGCGAAAGGAATTACATTAATAGCAGATCAAGCTTCAAGTTTAGTAACACCTATTACAAAGAAAGTGACAAATATGAATGAAATCGGCAAAAATAGTGCGAACGGTCATTCACCAATTTCATTATTCCAGCCGTTATGGATCGCAAGTTTAGCGAGTGCAACGATTATCTTTATGGCGATTCGTAAAATGCCAGGTAGGTACACGAAAAGAAAACTTTGTATTGAAAGTAAAACAAATAGTAACAGGAGCTGTTGCGGCACTTGTAATTGGATTTGGTCTTACATGGATTGCAGATGGCATGGTAGGATTAAACATTTCGAATTTCACGGATACAGCGTTGTTCTTATCCATTACACCTTTTAGTTTCTTCTTAATGATATCTGCGGTGCTTTCATTAGTTGGACTAAAAGAAATCGGACTATTTGCTTTATTACTGTTCTTCGGAGCACCATTATTATCGTTAGCACCTGAGATGTTGTCTCCATTTTATCAAGACTGGGTTTACTCATGGTTACCAATGAAATTTATGATCGAAGGACTCAGAGAAATCTTCCTCTTCGGAAAAGGTTTAAGCTGGAATACACCAGTTACTGTACTCGTTTGGATTGGTGTAGTAAGTATGATTACTATACTAGCAACTGCTTTAAAACGTAGTGCAGCAAAGGGACATAAAACAGAATTGAATGCTTAAAAAAAATCGCTTCACTGGTAGTGAAACGGTTTTTGTGCTGAAATCGATAAGGAAATAAAGCAGTGATAGACAGGCATTTTCAATGTTTTAAAGGTGATTGAAGAATTAATATTTGTGATTCCTTTTTGTATACATGCTCTTACTATTTCGAAATGCATAAAATGTTATGCGAAATAATGGAGGGGATAAGATGTATAATTCGAATTATTATGATTCGTACAGGCAAAATGATAAGCTAATTCGTGATATTGAGAAAGCAATTAACGGAGAGTTTAGTGCTATAAATTGCTATGCGAAATTAGCCAACATGGCTCCGAATGTGGCGGAACGAAATCAAATTCTTGAAATTCGCAATGATGAAATCAAGCATTTTCACCATTTTGTACAAATCTATACAAATTTAACTGGTCAGCAACCTAAACCACAAATTACAGAAGAATGTCCGAATACGTACTTACAAGGATTAGAATTCGCTATACAAGATGAACAGAAGACAGTGGATTTTTATTTGGAAATTTCAGATGAAACATCAGATGCGAACATGAAAGAGTTGTTGCGCAGAATAGCAGCCGATGAACAAAATCATGCGGTGTGGTTTTTATATTATTTTGTGAAGTCGAAGTAAATACCTAGGGGATTAAGACCGTTTCACAAGTAGTGGAACGGTTTTTTTATGGTGTAATACAAGCCGAATAATAGATATCTTTAAAGTATAGTAGTTTGTTTTGGTATATAATGTATAAAAAATCAATAAAGGAAGAAGTAAACATGAAAAAGGGGGAACAGTTTCCTGAATGGGCGCTTTGGAAGGCGTTAATTACATATGATGCGAATAAGGATAGTAATGAAAAAAAGCAGAAGAATCGTATTGTGTTATTCAAGTGATTGTGGATGATTATGAGAGGTAATAGAAAAAGCCTATTTCAAAATAGGCTTTTTCACATGATTAAATATTAGAAATCAAAAGAAGGAATCTAACATAATTATACAGAAAATTTAGATAATGAGAGGTGTCGAATTTTGAGTGAAATTGAATTAAAAAGGAATGTAATTAAGACAGGGAGTGAGAAGAGCATCATTCTTCGGTTTATACTCGCTAGTCTCGTTGGGGTGTTTATGTTTTTCGTACCGGTTACAATAAACGGTGCTTCGTCCATTATGATTGATCATATCGTATCATGGATCAGGACTTCTGTTCCGGGCGTAGTACCTTATTACGCACTACTTGTTATGGTAATAGGTGCGATTTATCCGTTTTATACGAAAAAATGGAATGCATCTATCGTAGACATTTGCTTTTCTATTTTAAAAGTAGTTGGCGTCGTTTTTGGTGTATTATATTGTTTGAAAGTAGGACCAGCTTGGTTCTTTGCACAAGATGTAGGACCGTTTTTGTATGAAAAGCTAGTAATATCGGTAAGTTTACTCGTCCCAATTGGCTCGGCTTTTTTAGCGTTATTAGTCGGATATGGATTGCTAGAATTTATCGGTACGTTTTGCCGTCCGATTATGAGACCATTATGGAAAACACCGGGAAGGTCAGCAATTGATGCGGTTGCTTCTTTCGTTGGAAGTTATTCGCTTGCGCTTCTCATTACTAACCGAGTTTATAAAGAGGGAAAATATACGACAAAAGAAGCAGCCATTATTGCTACAGGCTTTTCTACAGTATCCGCAACATTTATGATTATCATCGCAAAAACATTAGACATTATGCATTTATGGAATGTTTATTTTTGGACTACTCTCGTTGTAACATTCATCGTAACTGCTATCACCGTAAGAATCCCGCCCCTTAGTATAAAACCAGATACATATGTAACAAAAGAAGGGTTCCCAGAGCCCGTTTATAAGGAGAAAATGCTAGAACGCGCTTGGGAAGATGCGCTAGAAGTATCGAAATCTGCACCGAGTATTATAAAAAATATTGCAGTGAACTTAAAAGACGGTTTTATCATGACGATGGGAATTTTACCATCTATTATGTCAGTAGGATTAATTGGTATCGTCTTAGCGAAATTCACACCAATATTTGATTGGATCAGCTATATTTTTTATCCTTTTACATGGGCTTTACAATTACCAGAAGCAGATCTAGCTGCTAAAGCGGCATCCGTCGGTATTGCGGAAATGTTCTTACCATCATTATTAGTAGTTAGTGCACCACTTGTGACAAAGTTTGTCATTGCGGTTGTTTCGGTATCATCTATATTGTTTTTCTCAGCATCTATTCCTTGTATTTTATCGACAGATATACCGTTAAAAGTATCAGAACTTATTATTCTGTACGTGCAGAGAACGATATTAACGTTACTTATTATTACGCCAATTGCTTATTTGTTGCTTTAAAAAGGGGAAAGTGCAAAAGCATAAAAAGGTAGAATTGAAAATTAATTTTTGTGATGAAAATATTAGTAGTATACAGGTGTTATATAAATGTGTTAATTGTTACTTTAAAGTTGTAGCGCTGTCAGGATAAGAAAGGCAAATACTCTAAAACTTAAAAAAGGACATCTTCAGGTGAAAATGTCCTTTTTTAAGTTTTATTTATTTTTTCGTATGTGAAGTAATATTTCTTAGGAAGATTCCTAATCCTGCAAAAAAGAATCCTAAGCATAATAAGCTGGCTGGCGTTCCCCAAGTAATTTGATCTAGCATTTTTATCCCCTCCCGTTTATTATTATATAGTATTTATTGGGAATTATTAAAATTTTCTTTTTATAGGTGCGATATTAATGATTATCGATGAGTCTTCCCATCCTAGATGTGAAGAGTATATTCGAAAAGTGATTCTTTTAATTATATCTCGTTATTCTTATAAATCGTTTTTGTTTCGTATGTTATAGTAACAACAAAGGGGGCTTACAAATGGAAATCATTTACGAAAGAGTAAAGTTACGATTAATGGATAGTGATGATGTCGAAACTTTGTTTTCGATTGTAGAAGGAAATCGGGATATTTGGGCGTATTTAATCTCTAAAATGGATAGTGTTCAAGATATGCAGCAATATGTTCAAAAAGCGATACAGGGTTACGGAAAGGGTACGCAAATACCTTTCGTTGTAGTGGATCAACAGACGAATATGATTGTAGGAAGTACACGCTTATATAATATTTCAGTAGAAGATAAAACAGTCGAGTTAGGACAAACGTGGTATCATCCAAGTGTCCAGCGTACGAGTATAAATACAGAGTGTAAGTATATGCTTCTTCAGTATGCTTTTGAAAAACTGCATATGCTCAGGGTGCAAATTAAGACGGATGCAAGAAATGAAAAAGCACAACGAGCAATTGAAAGATTAGGTGCAGTAAAAGAGGGCGTGCTTAGAAATGAAAGAAAATTGCCAAACGGTCATGTGAGAGATGCAGTTGTGTACAGTATTATCTCGAGTGAATGGTCAGGCGTAAAAGAACAATTGTTAGAAAAATTAGAGTTGTATAAAGAAAAGCTATAATTCGTGTTTTGAAAGGTATATTGTTCGTGATGCAGAAAAATATACCTTTTTTCTTACAAAATGCTACTTTATTTTAATTCCTTTTGTTTCATCGTTCCCTTCTGATAAAAAATTCGTTACAATGTAGTTGTATGGTAATAAACTTATGAATTTAAAACATGTAATGAAAACCGCAAATGAAAAATGAATTGATAATCCTCAATTTTAAATGAAAACCCTTTTATACATAAATAACAAGTAAAGTTCCTTCTTTTAAATAAACTCAAACAAAACGATTTGATATAAATGTTTTTTTATAGAAGTATGGATGATGTACGGAGGCAATTACAAATGAAAGAAAATAAGAAGAGTAAGAAAAGACGAATCTTTCAAGTGTTTTTACTAATGATTTGTTCTGCTATATTATATGTAAGTTATGCAGCTTACGATATTTGGAGTTATCGTTTTAAAACAGATGATAGCGTGAAAACGGATGCTGGTATCGTACTAGGAGCAGCTTCTTGGAATGGAAAACCATCTCCTGTATTTAAAGAAAGAATTAATCATGCGATTTCTTTATATAAGAATGGAAATATTAAAAAGATTATTTTTACAGGTGGTACAAAGTTCGAGGCAGAGCTTGAGGAAGCGCGTACTGCAAGAGTATATGCAATGAAACAAGGTGTAAAAGAGGAAGATATTTTAATTGAAACAAAATCCCTTTTCACTGAAGAAAATTTAAAGAATGCGAAGGAAGTTGGAATAGAGAACGGAATACGCACATACACGATTGTAAGTGATCCACTTCATATGAAACGCGCAATGAGAATCGCAAAACATATTAATATTGAAGCGTATGCTTCACCGACGCCGACATCAGCATATAAAACGCTAGATACAGAAATACCATTCTTCTTTAAAGAATTATTCTCGTACATTGGATATGTAACCTCTTTGCCGTTAAAGGCATTAAAGGGAGATTAATATAAGAAAAGGAACTACCTTTAAATAGGAACTTTTCTTATTAGTCAAAAACATTGTATTTTTATCGGAATAGTGAAACAATAGAGAGGTAGCTTCATATAATCATAATAAAAAAGTGAGCGGTTGAAGAATCGAACATAAAGGAGATTATAGTATGGCACTCTCATTTGTTGAAACAGAAGAACAATCTTTCATTATTGAACAAATAAATAAATTGATTCCGAAGTTCATGGAAAGAGAGCATCAACTAAGTGAATTAGGATCATTTCCGCATGAAAATATGAATGATTTGAAAGGTATCGGGTATACGAAATTAACGTTACCGAAGGAATTTGGTGGTAGTGCAATTTCTTTATATGACTTTGTTTTATTTCAAGAGAAAATCGCAGAAGGCTGCGGAGCTACTGCATTATCGATTGGATGGCATCTTGGCATTGTGAAAGAGCTAGCGGAAAATCGCTCTTGGAATGGTGAGATGTTCAAATGGTTTTGCGAAGAGGTGCGTAATGGTGCGCTCTTTAATCGGGCAGCAACAGAGCCGAAAACAGGGAGTCCAACGCGTGGCGGTAAACCAGAAACAATAGCGGTTCAACAAGGCGAGAAGTGGGTTATAAATGGAAGAAAAACTTTTACAACGATGGCGCCAATACTTGATTATTTTATTATTTCAGCAAGTATTGAAGGCCGAGAAGAAGTTGGTGAGTTTGTTATTCCGAGAAATACGCTCGGTGTATCCATTGAAGAAACGTGGGATAGCGTCGCGATGAGAGGGACTGCTAGTCACGACCTTGTCTTACAAAATGTAGAGATAGAAAACCGCTTTTTTACGGATGTATTAGGCGGGAAAGTGAATCAAAAGGGTATCGGCTGGTTGCTACATATACCAGCATGTTATTTAGGAATTGCACAATCAGCAAGAAATTATGCAGTTCAGTTTGCGGGATCATACAAGCCGAATAGTTTAAATCATTCTATTAGTTTATTGCCGAATGTTAGAAGGTTAGTTGGAGAATTAGAACTCGAGCTTATGCAAGCTCGCGTCTTTTTATATCAAATTGCGAAAAAATACGATGAGGCAGAAGATAAACTTTCACTGCAAGCAGAGCTAGCAGCAGTGAAATACGCCGTAACAAATGCGGCGATATCCATAGTGGATAAATCAATGCGCATCGTAGGAGCAAAAAGTTTATCAGAAAAAAATCCGCTTCATCGTTACTATTTAAACGTCAGAGCAGGACTACACAATCCGCCGATGGATGATGCAACACTATCTATGCTGGCGGATGCGGCGTTTCGTTCGTAGGTTTTTTAACTTGAATTTTATTGTTTATGTACAATATAGTTGTTTTGAAAGCACGTGTTTGATTAGTAATCGAACGCGTGCTTTTTATGTGCAGGAACGTACCAAGTTGAGATGTAGGTTTTTAATATAAATGGTTATCATGGTTTTGTGATTGTTTCTTGTTGAAAAATTCTTATCGTAATGCCAGTTTGGAACCTTTGTAAATAATTACTGAATTTAATCCCAAATCAATGGTCTTTCCAAATCTACCATTCGCAAATATTGTAAAAATTGACCTGCATGGACCGCATCATGATAGGCAATTCGTAAAAGCATATCGCCTAAATATCTTTGATAGCCAACATCACTGCGATCAATAAGTCTTGAATCTAGTTCGGCTATGTTTATCGATTGAACATATTCTATGAAGTCAGTAAAGTATGATTGTGCCAACTCAATCTCTTTTTTTACACAAGTAATTGGCTCGTCATTATACGGGATGTGTATGTCGTTTATTGAGCCGTTGTTTTTTAAAATCATATGATAGTAAAAAGTTGAGCTCCATACGTGACGAATCATTTCACCAAAGGACATAGCCTCATGATCAGGCTTCCAATTAAGAAAATTATCGGGAAGAGAATTCCATAATTTTTCTGAGCGCCTTCTCGTTTCTTTCAAATTTAATATACTAAGATCAATTGCATTCATAATACATTCTCCTTTACTATTAAACTTAAAATAATTGTATCAATTTAATAGTTAGGGTATCATCGAAATATGAATGTATACCCGAATATCTCATATATAGCTAAACTCATTGCTGAACCTACAAGAGCAATCATCTTAGATTGTTTAATGAATAATCAAGCACTACCTGCTAGTGAATTGGCTTATATGGCAAGAGTGTCACATCCAACAATTAGTTCTCATCTTTCTAAATTAGTAGAGGGGAATCTACTTAAAGTTGAACAACATGGTAGACATCGTTACTATCGACTTGCTAATCAAGAGGTAGCAGAAGTGCTTGAAAAGTTAGGAACAATCGCACCAACAGTCCAAGTTCGTTCTTTAAAACAATCGGATCAACTAAAACAAGTTCGTTATGCTCGAACTTGCTATGATCATCTTGCAGGCAAACTCGGTGTAGAGATAGCTGAAAAATTGCTAGATAAGGAATTTATCATTTTAGAGGAAGGAGAATACATTGTAACGGAACAAGGTGAAAAGTGGTTTCTGAATTTTGGAATAAATATTGAAGCGGCAGAAATAAAGAGGAGGGTATTTGCAAAACCTTGTCTTGATTGGAGTGAAAGACGCTACCATATTTCTGGTTGGTTAGGATCTGCAATAGCAAAACTATTTTTTGAACAGGAATGGATTACAAAAACGGATAAGAATCGGGCTGTCCATCTTACAAGAAAAGGTAAGAAGTTATTGAAAGACCAATTAGGCATTGACATGGAAAATGAAGAAATTAAATAACCTGAGTCTATAGTTATATAGACTCAGGTTATTTAATTTTTTTTAAAATCTTAGATGATATTTGCACACGGCAAATTTAACCTCAATCGCTTTATGGGAAGAGGTGAAATGAAAACATAGTAGTTGAGGAAGTTCTATTAAATTATTAATCATATTACTTGAAAATTATGCGTAAGAATATAGTAAATGAAGGGAGATATAAAATGAATAAAATTAAACTGAAAGTATTAAATGTAAGATATGTAGTGATATGTATTTTATTCACTATTATATGTATCCTCACTTCATTCTTCATTTCTAGTAATTCCAGCGTATTTAAATCATTTTATATGAATCAATTATTAGGAACGAATTCTACTAAAGGCCTTATGTATATGATAGGCAGTGAAAATCGTTATTTTGCAGAAGAATTTCATAAAGAAAAAGGACGAGCGTCTTTGGAATCTTTTTTACTGTCACTTTCTACAAATATTAATGTAAATGACCTTCGAAGTTTATTAACCCGAGAACTTCCAAATATGAATCAATTTTATTCGGAAATATTAATTGCAGGGGAAGGAACAGATTATACGAACATTCCTGAAGAATCCAGTATTCCTTTAGAGAATATTAAAGATAAAGGTACTGCTGTTAAACACCCAAAGAGTGAGAAAGAAAACAATGCAAATACACAAAATAACGGTGAAAATAAAGTTTTTATTTATCATACACATAGTTGGGAGTCGTTTATTCCTCTCATTCCAGGTGCTACTAAACCTAATGATGCCTCTAGTACAAATAATGAAGTGAATATTACGTTTGTTGGAAACTATTTAAAACAAAAGTTAGAAGAAAAAGGAATAGGGGTTTCACATGATACGACAAATATGAGGGATTTTCTGCGAAATAAAAATTTAAACTGGGCCCAATCCTACAAAGGATCTCGTCAAATATTACAAGATAAATTAGCGCAAGATAAAAATATTATGTTTCCAATGGACCTTCATAGAGATGATGCACGAAAAAATATTACAACAAAAAATATTAATGGAAAGAATTATGCTCGGCTCTATTTTATTTTAGGGCGAGAAAATCCTAACTATGAAAAAAATAAAAAAATAGTAACAGCAATTAATTCATATTTAGATGAAAAATATTACGGTTTAAGCCGAGGGATTTTTATTAAAGATCGTAAAAGCGGTAACGGAGTATATAATCAAGACCTTTCTCCAAATGCATTACTTATTGAAATGGGAGGGGTAGATAATACACCAGAAGAATTGTATGCTTCCGTTGATGCATTAGTAGAAGCATTTAGCCATTATTATAATGAAGTAACAAAGAAAAATAACTAAATGTAAAGGGAAAACTTAGTGTTTTGTAAAATGAAAAGGAGTGACACCTAGTCCGAGGTTCTAGGGGGTTACTCTTTTTTTTGTAGAATATAAAAAATATAACATTACTAATAAATGTTATCAAATGAAAAAATCTTTCTTTTCATTCTTCTTTTTATCGTTTTATAGGAGAATGCTATGCTTCTTATTTCACCTACTGTATAATAAGAAAAAAGCACGAAAAGAGGTCATCTCATGCTAGAGGTTATTGCAACATGTTTAGAAGATGTGAAACGAATTGAACGAGCAGGTGGGAAGCGAATTGAATTAATTTCATCTTATACAGAAGGCGGTTTAACGCCGAGTTATGCATTTATTAAAAAAGCAGTAGAAGCAGTACATATACCGATTCACGTTATGATTCGTCCGCATGCGAAGTCTTTTACCTATACGGAAGAAGAAATTGAAATGATGAAAGAAGACATTGTCGTTGCGCAAAATTTAGGTGCAGCGGGTATTGTATTAGGCGTATTAAACGAACGAAATGAAGTAGATGAAGAGAAACTAGCGGATTTATTATCTGTGGTAGATGGAATAAATGTAACATATCACCGAGCAATAGATGATACAGAAAATCCAGTAGAAGCGATGAGAACTTTAACGAAATTTCATAAAGTGACTCACGTTTTAACTTCAGGCGGACAAGGAAGTATAGTTGATAATATTCCGGTGCTTACAGATATGCAAAAGGTAAGCGATGGTCAAATTCAACTTGTTGCTGGAGCTGGCGTGACGAAAGAAAATATAAAGCGATTGCTAGATGAAACTGGAATTTCGCAAGCTCATGTCGGTACAGCAGTAAGAGAAGGGAAATCATGTTTTGCTGAAATTGATCCTAATTTAGTACAAGAATTAGTTCAAATAATAAAGTGAAACTTTAATCAGTGGGGGTGTTCTTCCCCCGCTGATTATTAGTTGAACCAATCGGGCTTTTACGGGTAGTTGATCCATATCTAGCTTCTTTGCTTTCGTTGAATTTTGAGGTGGGGGTCTTACTGCCCGTTAAAGCGGGATAAAATAAGCACTTAAGAAAGAGGAGAAACGATGAAGGAAAATACGAAGAAAGAATTATTCTCATGGGCTAAAACGATAGCATTTACCCTTGTATTAATCGCAATTATTCGCGGTGTTTTATTTACACCGTCATTAGTACAAGGCGAATCGATGATGCCCACTTTAGAAAATAACGAACGAGTTCTCGTCAATAAGATTGGTTACAGTATAAGTGGATTAGAACGCTTTGATATTATCGTCTTCCACGGAAAAGAAGGATACGATTTAGTAAAACGAGTAATCGGTTTACCAGGCGATACAGTTGAGTATAAAAATGATGTTTTATATGTAAACGGCAAAGCGATGGAAGAACCATATTTAAAAGAGTTTAAAGAAAAAGCAGCAGGCCGTGTATTAACTCCAGACTTTACGTTAGAACAAATCACAGGAAAAACGAAAGTGCCAGCAGGCCAAGTGTTTGTTTTAGGGGATAATCGTGAAGTTTCGAAAGATGGTCGTATGTTTGGATTTATTTCAGAAGATGAAATTGTCGGAAAAGGACAAGCAGTTTTCTGGCCGTTGAAACAAGTAAGAGCGCTATAAAGTAAGTATGGGAGAAATATTCTTCCGGTGGATTTAAATCACATTTTTTGTGAAACTGAATGTTCATTTAAGAAAGACAGAGGTCATTTTGATTATTATTTTTCAAAATGGCCTCTGTTTATTTGAAGATAATATTGAAAGGAGGGAATTAAGATGACAACGAAAGAATCAAAAGTTATCTTAAACAGGAAAGGAGCCAGGAAAGTAAACGAAATTCCTAAAGAGGTCTTACAGTTACTACAGCAAGGGAAAGTAGAAAGTGTTAATCTAACAGAATGGCTAGCTATAAATCATATTGAACTACTTAAAAATGTCTTACCTTCAATAGGACTCAAGAATAGTTTGGAATATATAGTAGGTGAATTAGAAAAACAGAACGTTGAAACAGGAATGAAAGTCATACGAATAACAGGAACTTTACTGGATGAAATTATAATCAAAGAGAATGAAGGAAACAAGGAAGACGTACTGTTAAAATTATCTAAGCATATTTCAGATAGTGTACGATGTTGGGCAGCGTTTATGAATAAAAAGTCAAATAACACATTAAAAGATACATTAACGTATATTCGACCTTTTGCGGCGGATCATCATTTTGGTGTTCGAGAAATTGCTTGGATGTCAATTAGAGAAGATCTTTCACAAAATATAGAAGAAAGTGTGGAATTGTTAGTAGAATGGGCAAAAAGTGAAGATGAGAATATTCGCAGGTTCTCTGTAGAATCTATTCGTCCTCGAGGTGTATGGAGTAAACATATTGAAATATTAAAACAAGAACCTGAAAAAGCACTTCCCATTCTTAATTTACTTAAATCAGATCCATCAAAATATGTACAAGATTCGGTTGGAAACTGGTTAAATGATGCAAGTAAAACGAAACCGGATTGGGTAATGAACCTGTGTGAAGAATGGGAAAAGGATACTGACATAAAATCAACTAGTAGAATTATTAAAAAAGCTAAAAGAACGATTTTGAAAAATAAGTAATATGTAACTAATAGACTTGTTAGTTCTACGAAGGAACAATCAATCATGTTAAAAAAAAGAATACTTTGAATAACTATGAGAAGAGCATGTATTGATCAATACATGCTCTTTATATTTTCTTTTATATCAGTGTTATTAATGAAAGGTGATCAAATTTTATTTCAAATCTAAACTTCCGTACTTTTTTATTGTAACTTTTATTCAAATAGTTTTGTAGCAACATGTACTTTGGAAAGTGAACCGTCTCTATTTCTAAAAAAAATTTTATATTCACCGTCAGGAAGCCAATCACTCCAATTTATACTAAATTCACTTATCGCTTGTTCCCCTGGTTTTAAAGTTCCGTCAATCATCCAAGCACCTTTAGCGTTATATAAAGTATAACTAAAAGGAGAATCACCAGTATTTTGTACAAGAACGCTTAAGTTATCTCCATTAAAATAGTTGAAATTATAAGTGGTTGATCCGAAAAATGCAACGTCTTCGTTAGTTATGGCACGTTGTTCAATTTGAGAGTCTAGCTTAGTATCTTCGTTTGTAGCAAATGTCACATTATAACCTATACAAAAAGATAGCATAATAGCAGGAATCACTAGCAACTTTTTCAAAAGAAACACTCCTTATATTTCGTATTATGTATATAATAATTGAAAAATATTGAAATGTAATAGTTTAATGTGAAAATTTACAAATGTATATAATTATTTACGCTTATTTTAAATTACCGACAAAACATAAAGATTAAGTAATTGAAAAAAATATTGATAGAATTGAAAGAATATTTTATAATTTTAAATTATATGTTTGTTTCGAAAAACGGAATTCAAGTTCCGAAATTCGGAACAAGAGGGAGATAGAATGAGTATAAATAAAACGGCAGTTAAGACAATGGATATTTTGGAATTGTTTTATGAGCATGAAGAGCTAAGTTTAACAGAGATGGTTCAGCTTACGAGTATGCCGAAAACATCTGTTTATCGTTTAATTGGCTCGTTAGAAGAAATGGAGTTTTTACAAAAAAACGAGAAGGGAAGATATCGTTTAGGAGTTGTTTTTTTACGATTTGGTCAACTTGTTTCACAAAGGTTATCAGTAAGAAATATTGCGATTCCATATATGAAAGAGCTTAGGGATAGTTTAGGGCAGGCAGTTAATTTAATTATTCAAGATGGTAATGACGCGATTTATGTGGAAAAGATGGAAGGCGTTCAGCCGGTACGTGTGTATACGGCGGTTGGAAGACGAGCTCCACTTTATGCCGGTGCTTGTCCAAGAATTTTACTATCGTATTTCTCTGAGGAAGAGAAACGGAAATACATAGAGGAAACGGATTTAAAGCAGTTTGCAGATGGAACAATCGTGGATAAGAAGCAATTGCTAGAAGTGTTACAAATGGCGAAAAAGGAAGGACATACCATTAGCTACTCTGAGTTAGAAAATCATACTGCGGCTATAGCAGCGCCTATTTTTGCAAGCGATGGAACGGTTGTAGCAGGTATTAGTATTTCGGGATTAGCAATTGAGTATAGCGAAAGTAATATTTCATATTTTATCGCGAAGGTGAAAGAAACAGCACATCGCATTTCGAAAGAACTCGGCTTTTTGGCATAGAAAGAGGGAGTAGGATGAAATTTTCTGCATTAGGGGATCAAGCAATTATTGTTACATTTGGTGAAGAAATGGGGATGGATGTATACGAAAAAGTGCAACGACTATTTCAAGCACTACAGCAACATCCGTTTACAGGAATGATTGAATGCGTTCCGTCGTTTACTTCCTTAGCGGTCTACTACAATGTATACGAAGTATGGAAGCGAAATGAGAGAAGTGAAGGGTTATATAATTACGTTTGCCAATATATAAAAGAGCTGTGTGATTCGTATAAAGAAGAATTGAACCGAGATGTGAAACAGATTTCTATACCAGTTTGTTACGGGGAAGAATATGGACCTGATTTAGAAGAGGTTGCACATTATCACGGTTTGCAAGTAGAAGATGTGATTCGAATACATAGTGAAACAACATATTTTGTGTATATGCTAGGTTTTACACCAGGGTTCCCGTACTTAGGAGGACTATCAAAAGAGCTAGAAACACCTAGAAAAGAAACACCACGGCTGCAAATCTCTCCTGGTTCAGTAGGTATTGGCGGTAATCAAACAGGTATTTATCCGCTTGAAACACCAGGTGGATGGAATATTATTGGCCGAACACCAATCTCCTTATTTAATCCGGAAGAAGAAACACCAACTTATATCCAAAGCGGTATGTATTTACGATTTATTCCAATAACGAAAGAAGAGTACGTATCACTTGAGGGGGCTAAGGAATGGATGTAGAGGTTTTGCATGCAGGAATGTTTACAACAGTCCAAGATTTAGGGCGATCTCATTATCAACAATACGGCGTACCTGTTGGCGGGGCTATGGATCAAAGTGCACTTCGGATGATCAATATGTTAGTTGGTAATGAAGAGAATGAAGCGGGACTCGAAATGACGATTATGGGACCGAAAATGTTAATAAAGAAAACGACGTTACTTGCGATTGGTGGTGCGGATATGGAACCGCTACTAAATGGGGAGCGTATTCCATTATGGCGTCCTATTTTAGCGGAAGAAGGTAGCATGCTTTGCTTTGGAAAAGTGAAAAGCGGTTGCAGAACGTATGTGACTTTTGCAGGTGGTATACATATTGATCGTACAATGGGAAGCAAAAGTACTTACATACGTGCTGCGATTGGTGGTATGGAAGGAAGAATGCTGAAAAAAGGGGATTATTTTCAACTTGGTACGCACTCAGAAATGGCGAATCGTTTCATTCAAGACTTACAAAAGGATGAGCGAATGAAAACGAAATGGGCAATTAGCAGCAGCGTACGACCAAAATATAAGAAGGATCCTAAGCTTCGTGTCATAACTGATTTTGAATATGATCAATTTAAAGAGGAAAGTAAAAAGGCGTTTTTTACGAAAGAATATAAGGTATCTAATTACGCTGATCGTATGGGCTATAGGGTTGAGGGAGAAGTTTTAAATAGGATTGAAGAAAAAGAGATTTTATCGAGTCCCGTTACATTTGGAACGATTCAAGTTCCAAACGGTGGACAGCCGATTATATTAATGGCAGATAGGCAAACGACAGGTGGCTATCCGAGAATAGGAAATATCATTTCAGTAGATCTACCTCTTCTTGCCCAGTTAAAACCGGGGGATTATGTTTCATTTGAGAAAATTACGCTTGAAGAAGCGGAACAATTGTATATAGAACAAGAAGTAAATATAAATCTATTAAAAAAATTCATCGCTTTACGAAATTGAAATTAGGAGGGAAACATTGTGACTACAATCGATTTAAACTGTGATTTAGGAGAAAGTTTTGGAGCTTATAAAATGGGGAATGATGACGAGATTCTTCCGTTCGTTTCCTCTATAAACGTTGCTTGCGGTTTTCATGCGGGTGATCCGGTTGTTATGAGGCAAACGGTTGAAAAAGCTCTGCAGCATAACATAGCAATTGGCGCGCACCCTGGATTTCCAGATTTAATTGGATTTGGTAGAAGGAACATGAACGTTTCAGCAGGTGAAGTATACGATTATGTTTTATATCAAATTGGTGCATTAGACGGGTTTGTGAAAGTAGCTGGCGGCAAGATGCATCATGTGAAACCGCACGGAGCTCTATATAATATGGCGGCAACTGATCCAGAAATTGCAGATGCAATAGTAAAGGCAATTTATCATATTAATCCAAGTCTATCACTTTACGGATTAGCAAATAGCGAGGCGTTTATACAGGCCGCGGAAAAATACAATATAACTCTCGTACAAGAAGCTTTTGCTGATCGTACGTATCAGCAAGATGGGACGTTAACAAGTCGTACGGAAGAAAATGCACTTATAAAAAATGAAGATGAAGCGATAAAACAAGTGCTTCAAATGGTGAAAGAAGGTTATGTAAATTCGGTGAATGGCGAGAAAGTAGCAGTTCAGGCGCAAACGATTTGTTTACACGGTGACGGAGAGAAAGCAGTCCAATTTGCAGGAAGAATATACAGAACATTCAAACTTAATGGCGTTTCTATTTGTGCACCGAAATAAAAAAATGAGGGGAAGTGTTGGAATTGGTGAAATTAATCGGGATATTATTAGTTGCAGTGGGCTTTTTATTTAGATTAAATACACTGTTAGTCGTTATGGTTGCTGGTGTTGTTACTGGTATGGTTTCAGGATTAAGCTTTTATGATGTTATCAGCATGTTCGGTAAATTTTTCATAGAAAATAGATATATGTCTATGCCGATTATACTAACTTTACCGGTAATCGGAATTTTAGAGCGTTACGGTTTAAAAGAAAGAGCAGAAGCACTTATAACAAAATCTAAGGGTGCAACAACTGGAAGAGTATTAATGTCATATTTTACGATAAGAGAATCATCAGCAGCACTTGGACTGAATATCGGTGGTCATGCACAAACAGTAAGACCGCTTGTTGCGCCGATGGCAGAAGGGGCTGCGCAAGGTAAATACGGTAAACTGCCTGAAAAATTAAGAGAGAAGATTAAAGCAAACGCAGCAGCTGCGGAGAACACTGCTTGGTTTTTCGGAGAAGACATTTTTATCGCAACTGGTGCCATTTTATTAATGAAAGGATTCTTCGATTCAGTAGGTATGCATGTCGGTGTATGGGATATGGCACTATGGGGTATTCCAACTGCAATATCTGCACTGATTGTAAGCTGGATTAGATTTAGAAGGTTTGATACATATATAGCGAAAACGATGGAATCAAAAGAAAAAGAAGAGAAGGAGGTAATCTAATATGAACATCATAACTATGGATACAATCTATTACGTATTAGGTATAATTGTTGCCTTTATCGCTGTTCGTATCGCATTCGATCGTGAACATCCAAACCGATTCGGCTCTAGTTTATTTTGGGCATTGTTTGCAGTTACATTTTTATTCGGAAATGTAATTCCTTCGTTTTACGTTGGCTGTATAGTGATCGCTATGGTCGTGTTAGCTTCACTAAATAAAGTAACAAAATCAGAGGAAAAAGAAGTTCCAGTACAAGAACGTGTAAAACATGCTGAGAAATTAAAAAATAAAATTTTTATGCCTGCACTATTAATACCTATTTTTACAATTATCGGTACGTTGACGTTAGGGAAAATTAAATGGGGAAATATTTCTCTTGTTGATCCGGATAAAGTAACGTTAGTTGCATTAGCATTAGGTGCATTGCTCGCATTCGTTGCAGCAATGCGTATTACAAAGTCGAAAATAACAACGCCTGTTCAAGAAGGAAGTAGATTACTACAGGCAGTCGGATGGGCTGTTATTTTACCACAAATGTTAGCAGCACTTGGCGGTATTTTCGCAAAATCTGGCGTTGGACAAGTTGTTTCTGATTTAGTCGGTCAAGTATTACCGACTGAATATCCGTTCGTTGCTGTTATGGCATATTGTTTAGGAATGATGCTTTTCACAGTCGTAATGGGAAATGCATTCGCAGCGTTTGCTGTTATTACTGGTGGAATTGGCTTACCTTTAATTGTACAAATGCACGGCGGGAATCCAGCGATTATGGCAGCTCTTGGTATGTTTGCTGGATATTGCGGAACGCTGCTTACTCCAATGGCAGCAAACTTTAATATTGTACCTGCGATGCTTTTAGAGCTAAAGGATAAAAATGCGGTTATTAAAGCACAAATACCAATTGCTCTTTCAATCTTTATTATCAATATGTTTATTATGTACGGCCTAGTATATCGTTTCTAATTAGGAGGGAAAACTATGAAAACAGTATTATTAACAGGGTTCGATCCGTTTGGCGGAGAAAGCATTAATCCAGCTTGGGAAGTCGCAAAAAGTTTACATGAAAAAACAGTGGGAGAATACAAGATTATTAGTAAACAAGTACCAACTGTATTTCATAAATCAATAAGCGTGTTAAAAGAGTATATAAAAGAACTAAACCCAGAAATAATTATGTGTATCGGACAAGCTGGGGGCAGACCAGATATTACGATAGAGCGTGTCGCAATTAATATTGATGATGCAAGAATTGCTGACAATGAAGGGAATCAGCCGGTAGATGTACCAGTTGTAGAAGAAGGACCAGCTGCCTATTGGTCTACGCTTCCGATGAAAGCAATTGTAAAAAGACTTCAAGAAGAAGGCATACCAGCTTCTGTTTCACAATCAGCAGGTACATTCGTTTGTAATCATTTATTCTATGGTCTCATGCATGAACTAGAGAAACATGATAAGAAAATAAAAGGAGGATTTGTTCATATACCGTTCTTACCAGAACAAGCGAGCAATTATCCAGGGCAACCGAGTATGTCACTTTCTACTATTAGTAAAGGGATAGAATTGGCAATTGAGGTAACGATGACAGTTGAGGTAGATATTGTAGAAATTGGTGGCACGACGCATTAAATAAACCGAATCATCCAACACCTCCTGTAAACAACTGGTATAATAAGTATAGCAATATACATAGAGGTGATTTTTGTGCAGCAATATGAAGAAATTCGTTCAATTTTAGAAAAAGAGAAGAAAATTACAGTATTAACAGGCGCTGGTGCAAGTACAGAAAGTGGTATCCCAGATTTTCGTTCAGCAAATGGATTGTACGCTGATGCGAATGTGGAAATGTACTTGTCAAGAGGATACTATAACAGAAGTCCCAAAGAATTTTGGAAGCATTATAAAGAAATATTTCAAATTAATACGTTTCATCAATATAAACCAAATCATGGGCATCGCTTTTTAGCTGAGTTAGAAGAACAAGGGAAAGATATTACGATTTTAACGCAAAATATTGACGGTTTACATCAAGTAGGCGGTAGTAAGCATGTCATTGATTTACACGGAACACTTCAAACAGCACATTGTCCGAAGTGTAAAGCGGGATATGATTTGCAGTATATGATTGATCATGAGGTGCCGCGCTGCGGGAAGTGTAATTTTATTTTAAATCCAGACGTTGTTTTATACGGAGATACACTGCCGCAATATCAAAATGCGATAAAACGTTTATATGAAACAGATGTGCTTATCGTTATGGGAACTTCATTAAAAGTGCAACCTGTTGCTTCATTCCCGCAAATTGCAAAGAGAGAAGTAGGAGCAACGACAATTTTAGTAAATGAAGAGTTAACAGGACAGGAATATAACTTTGATTATGTTTTTCAAAATAAGATTGGTGAATTTGTTGAAGGGTTATCTTCAATGAAATAAATTATCAAAAAACTGAGGTATCTACCTCAGTTTTTTATTTGAGTAATCGCTGTTTTAAGCCACATGAAAACATGTCGATAATGTAGTAACCACATCTCTATAATTCATAAGAAAGTGTTGCGTAGGTAAAATGGCAGAGTAAGAAGTAATATTATCTTTAGCGAATACACAATCGTCATAAAGTAAGCTAATGTGTAGCTGTTGTAAAGGCTCTATTTGGTTTTGTTTTAAGTATAAAACTAAATCGTTATAAAGTTGTTGCACATACTTATCTACAGAATGTTCTAATGAAAGCTGACCTACTATGCTAGTCCACCATACTTTAAAACTACATATTAACTCTTTAAAGGATTTCTCATTACATAAATGAGTGTCAAAAAGCTTCTCATAAAAGATATGATTTTCCTCATGAAAAATTTGTGAATCATATTTGTCGTTAGCAATTTGTTTGCGAAGTGTATGCCATAATTCTTTGAAATTCGCTTCAAAGTCATTAGTGAAATTAAATTTTCTTGCTATGTAAGGAAACCGCAAACTTTCTTTTTTCTCTTTTTGGTTGAGATAAATATTTTGAATATAAATCATAAAGTTTAAACAATATGACGTATTAGTATGTATTGTAAATGAATCTGTCATTTCATTTTCTCCTTAGTAATGTCTTTTATTGATTTATTTCTTAAGTATACAAAGAAATGAAAGTGAATGGTACAAAAATCCAATTACTTAAAATCTTTCTTTTAGAATACCATTCATGTTATTACTGAATAAGGGGAATGGTAATAAATAGGGAGTGAAAATGAAAATACTGAAAATTAAATCTTTTATTTCTTTTGTAATTAATATAAAATTCTATATATATCATATAAATAAATTTGATACATAATGGTTCCATGTAGAAATGTTAATAGAATGAAGCGAGGGAGCGAAATGAGACAGAAAAAGGAGCAGAAGAAACAATCGAAAAAGAAAAAGACTCATATTCCATTTCGGTTGAATGTACTATTTTTTATCGTCTTTCTTTTATTTTCAGCTATTATAATTCAATTAGGTAAAGTACAAATCATTGATGGAGAAACGTATAGAAATGAAGTGAACAAAAAAGAAGATGTAACGGTAAGCACTCCTGTTCCTAGGGGGAAAATGTTTGATCGGCAAGGGCATGTGATTGTAAATAATAAACCGTTACGAACCGTTACGTATACGAAAATGAAAGGAGTAGACTCGAAAGAAGTTTTACAAGTGGCAAGAAGTTTAGCGCAGCTAATTGAAATGTCGCCAGAAGATATAAATAAGTTAACAGAAACAGATAAAAAAGATTTTTGGATGCAGTTAAATGAAAAGCGGGCAGCAGCAAAAGTAACGAAGGAAGATGAAAATACATTTAGGAAGCAAGAGATAGAAGGGAAAGAATTAGATAAAAAAGTAGAAGAGTTACGCAGGGAAAGAATTACACAAGAAGAATTAAGTGAACTTTCAAAAGAGGATCTAGAAGTACTAGCAATTAAAAGTAGAATGAATGCGGGATATAAAATGACGCCGCAAATCGTTAAAAAAGATGTAAGTCAAAATGAATATGCGATCGTTAGTGAAAGATTGGCAAGCTTGCCAGGAGTAGATACGACAGTCGATTGGGAACGTGAATACCCAAATGATAAAATACTTCGTTCTATCCTTGGGAGCGTGTCTACTGAAAATGAAGGATTGCCAAGAGAACAATTAGATTATTACTTAGTCCGTGATTATAACAGAAATGATCGTATTGGTAAGAGTTACATCGAAAAACAATACGAAGATGCATTACATGGAACGAAAGAACAGACTAGAAATATTACAGATAAAACAGGGAATATTATTCGAACTGAAAAAGTGACTGAAGGAAAAAGTGGAAATAATTTAATGTTAACCGTGGACATGGATTTACAGAAAAAAGTAGAGGAAAGCCTTGAGAAGAATTTACGAGCATTCCATTCTGCAGAGCCGATGATGGATCGTGCGTTCGTTGTAATGATGAACCCGAAAAACGGTCAAATTTTATCGATGGCAGGAAAGAAAATTGTAAATAAAGATGGCGGGATGCAAATAGAAGATTACGCATTAGGAACGATGACAAGTTCTTATGAATTAGGGTCAACTGTAAAAGGGGCTACGTTATTAGCTGGATATCAAACTGAAACTATTAAGCCGTATACGCATTTCTTTGATGCACCAATGTATTTTAAAGGAAGTTCTAAGCCAAAGAAATCGTGGAAAGAATTTGGTGATATTGATGATTTAAGAGCTTTACAAGTTTCATCAAACGTTTATATGTTTAATACTGCATTAAAAATGGCGGGTATAAATTATGTGCCAAATAATCCGTTAGACATTAGACAAGAGACATTTAATACAATGCGCTACTATTTTAGACAATTTGGCTTAGGTGTACCGACTGGTATTGACTTGCCGAATGAATCGATTGGTCAAATGGGTAGAACGGATAACATACCTGGTTTTTTACTTGATTATGCGATTGGACAGTACGATACATATACGCCACTTCAACTTGCTCAATACGTTTCAACAATTGCAAATGGTGGCTACCGAATGAAACCGCAAATTGTACAAGAAGTAAGAGAACAACCAAATAGACCAGAGGATGTTGGAAAAGTTATTCGTTCGATAGAGCCTGTTATTTTAAATCGAGTGGATATGGATACTTCGTACATTAATCATGTAAAAGAAGGGTTTAGAAGAGTATTTCAAGAAACTGATGGAACAGGTGCTGGAACGTTTAAAGGATTACCGTATAAACCAGCTGGAAAAACAGGAACAGCAGAGACAGTGTATGGCGGAGAAAGTGATATTGGAAGAGATGAAAACTATAACCGAAAAAAATGTTATAATTTAACTCTTGCCGGTTATGCACCATATGATGCTGATCCGGAAGTAGCTTTTTCAGTTGTTGTACCATGGGTGAATGATGATAAATCCGGAATTAATTCCGCGATTGGTAAAGAGATTTTGGATGCGTATTTTGACTTGAAAGCGAAAAGAGTAAATGGAAATCCAGTCCCAGTAGAACAGCCGAAAAAGGCCCAGTAAAAAAAGTATCACTGCATTGAGACATATTGTGCAGTGATATATTTTTTGAATTAAAAAGCGTTTGAATAAGGTGGGAATGGATATGAAACAGGAGATTAAGAGAGGTTGGGGGAAATACATATTCTTTGTGTTTGTTTTGGTAATAGCCTATCATTCTTTTACTTTATGTAAAGTGGAAGGGAAATCGATGCAACCGACTTTATTTGAGGAAGACTACGTATTTGTAAATAAAGCAGCCGTACATTTTTCTAATTTACAGCACGGAGAAATAGTCATTATAAAGGAAGAGGATGAGTCGAAATATTATGTGAAACGAGTAATAGGACTTCCTGGTGACGTAATTAACATAACGAATGGAACAGTATATGTTAATGATACAAAGCAAGAAGAGCCGTATACAAATAAAGATTTATTCAATAATACGCAAGTGTTTTATAACTTTCAAAAGACAAAAATTCCGCCAAATAAGTTATTTGTAATGGGCGATAATCGTGAACTTAGTAGAGATAGCCGAAACGGTTTAGGATATATTGAAGAAGATAACATAATTGGCAAGGTGGAATTTGTGTATTATCCTTTTTCAAAAATGAAAATCATAGAATAAGTGGGGGATGTGCAAAACCCCCACTTATTAACGTTTCACTTTATTTTCTTTAAAAAACCTTTTGGATTAAACGATATGAAAAACTTATGCTTAGATTCATCGATTATGAAGTTATTGTTTTTAGCTAAAAACTCATCCACAGCTTCCATCGGGCCAGGACCCCAATCGGGAAGAAGCGGATTTCCATTAATAGAGGTATCTTCTACAATCATATAACTTCCAGTAGTGACAATAGATTTATATTATCGAGTTTAAATTCTCCTTTCTAAAAAGGATTCTCTCGTTTGACGTAAAGTGTTTACACATGAAAGTTGCACTATATACTATGTGGTAAGGAATTGTAAGGCGAGTGTTTTTACTTGAAAATAAGCCAAATAACTCATGTGGAAAATGAAAGGAAATGATCGTATGTACAAGTACACAATTTGTTTTATTAGAAAAAGCGATAAAATACTGCTATTAAATAGAAATAAAAAGCCGAATATGGGGATGTGGAATGGTGTCGGAGGGAAAATAGAAGATAATGAAACGCCATATGAAGGAATAATTAGAGAAACGCTTGAGGAAACAGGCATAGATTTTCCAAGTGTAACGTATAAAGGGAATGTGGTTTTTAAAAGTAAGGACGAGCCTTGGGGTAGTGAAGGAATGTATGTATTCTTTGCTGATCTGCCAGATGGAGTACATATGGACACGCCATTAAGTACGGCGGAAGGATTGTTAGAATGGAAAGAAATTGATTGGATATTAGATAGTGACAATAGAGGTGTAGTTAGCAATTTACCAAGGTACTTACCAATAATATTAAAAGAAGAAAATAAATTAGAGCATATATTTACATATGATAACCGGAATATTATTAATTACACAACTTCATTTTTGACAGAAGATGATGCGAACAAGTGGTATGAAAAACAACACATTTCTCAATAGAAAAAATACGAAAACAATCAATCTTATAATCTAGTAGAGAATATTTTAATAGAGCAATCAGTATAAAAATGCTGATTGCTCTCGTTATATATGCGAGGTGATTATATGTTTCAGAAATACAATGCATTGGTCATAATCGTTATATGTACGATGTTCCTTTTTGGAGCCTGTTCTCAAAATGATAAAGAACTTAAAAATATTCAAAAAGCAGATTATCTCGTTTCCTATTCAAATGCAATGAAAAAAGGTGGTTACATATATGCATATGATAAGAAAGGAAATGAGATTAGTAAAATAGAAGTGGATGGCCAAAGTATAATGAGTAATGCAAAAGATGGGGAGGGGTACTACTTCTCATCGAATAGAAACAACAATCATTATGCCATTAATAAGACAGGTAAGGTACAAGGGATCAATAGACCTAAAGAATTACAAGATGTAAACGCAGGGGCATATTTCATTCATGCAGAGCAAGGATATGTATATTATGATGTGAACATTGGATTGGTAGACGAAAAGAAGGGATATACAAGTGAACTTGTATATTGGAAAGATAGTGACAAAAGACAAGAAAGTGTAGAACTAAAGGGAACGATTCAAGATGCGCATATTATTGAGAATCATATATACGCATTTTCACAAACGCTAGACAAAGTATATATTTCAGAAATAGATTTGGCTACAAATGAAAAAACAAACGAATTTGAAATTCCTAATGAAAATGTGTATTTTGCACCAACTGCTCAAAAAATAATTTTTCAAAAGTATAAAGATAAATTATTATTCGTACTAAGTGATAATGTAAATCAAAAGTTACCACCTAAATTAATTATGGTAAATACGAAGACTAGAGTAGTAGAAAAAGAAACAATATTAGATGAAAAGCAATTCATACCTGTTCTAGTACAGGTGATTGATAATAAGGTGTATATTTTAAATAATGATGAGAAAATCAAAGAGTTAGATGAGAATTTAAACATCATACGTACATATTCATTACAAAGTGACAAAAATACAAAAATCACTAGAGAGGACAAAGGGATTTCTGATATACAAGTACATGGTAACAAGTTATACGTCTTATACAAAGATATGAATCCAAAGAGTAAAACGAAACAATTGGTAGCTGAGATTGAAGGATATGATCTGTTAACAGGGGCTAGTATTGAAAAGACTACTTACAATTAGATAAGAAGTGGGATGATATAACTTTTCTTATTGTGAAAGAGTAGAGAACATACGTAAACGGAGCAAAAAGGAGGTGGTTTTGCCACCTCCTTTTTGCTAGCTGTGAATCGCCTTAATCATAAAGCGATGTTGCTTCACATCAAAATACCCTTTTTGCAAGATGATTTCATGTATACGATATAATTCCTCAAAGTAACCTTCGACAGTAAAATCAGGAATTTGCCACGGAATCGCTTTTAAATAATAGACGATAGCGCCAATATCATAAAAACGTTGAAAAGGGAACTCTTCTTTTGCTTCTAAGATAGTAAATCCATTTTCCATTAACGTACTACATGCAGTTTCAAGAGACCAACTTGTAAATTCGCTATTTAGTGGTGTGCCTAATTGCTCATTAAGTTCAGCGCAATCAAGACCGCCAACTTGTTGTGTAAGAAAAATGCCATTTGGAGAAAGTATTCTATTTACCTCAGAAGCAGAATAGGATTCATGTTGATTCATAATGAAATCAAACTGCTCATTTTGAAATGGTAATGCAGTATCATCGGTCACTTCTACAACGGTAACCCCTAAAGGCTCTAATTTCTTTCGAGCAATTGGCACATTTGGAGCATAACCCTCAGTCGCATAAATATTTGACGGGAAAGGTTGTAACATAGATAGAAACTCTCCGCCGCCAGTTCCCATATCTAGCATTGATTCTGCATGCTGCATAAGCTGGAAAGCAGTGCTGCCGTATGACCAAGATAAAGGCTCGCTCTTCATTCGACCCGTCTCTGAAATGAAAGAAAAATCCCAACCGCTAAAATGTGTATTTGCACTTTCTAATAAAGTTAAAAATAATGGATCACGTTTCATAATTTTGTCCTCCTATTTTTTAATGAATGAAATGATGAGAAAAGAAAAAGGGAGGACCTCTTATTAAAGTGGAACGGTTTTATGTTTCGTGTTCGAATAGATTCATATAAATTCGCCCCTTACGAGAATGATTATTTATATATTCGGGATAAGTAAGTGAAAGTCCTTTGAATTTATGAGGGAAGGTAGTTGTTTGAAAACTGCCATTTATCCTATTCAGTAATTGGGCCATTACATGGGATAGTGCAATACATATTGATTATATGCACTTCAACATTTTTGAATTTTTTTAGATTTCGCCTTGAACCTCTAGTTACTTTAGGTTTTATAATGAATTTATACTTTTAATAGGGGGATTTAGATGAATAAGGATAAAAAGTTTTCTATTGGAGAATTCTCAAAAAAAACGGGAATATCAATTCCTACTTTGCATTACTATGATGAAATCGGGTTATTACAACCAGAAAAGAATCCTTCTTCAGGGCACCGCATTTATAAGTATCAAGATATTATAACCTTACAAAAAATTTTAAGTCTAAAATTTCTAGGCTATAGTCTAGATAAAGTCGCTAATTTGTTACACGAAACAAGTTTTAGCGTTGATTTGAATGAAAGTTTGTCTCTCCATTTACAAGTGTTAGAAAGAGAACAAGAGCAAATTGAGCAATCAATACAAGCAATTAAAAGAGTAATGAAGTTAGTTGAAGAGGAAGAAGAGGTAGATAGTACTGTATTATTTAGTCTTATTTACGGTATGAATACAGAACATACATACAAAGAATGGATGAAACGTCATGAGTTAACGGATATCGTGGAAGAATTATCAAAGAAACCAGAAGAAGATAAAGCTGCCTTGGATAAAACGTTTATTCAATTGTCTAACAAGGTTAAACAATTATATGGTAAACCAGTAGAGGATTCGAAAGTACAAGAGATGATTAAGGAATATATAGAAGAGTCCTTTTCATTTCTTAATGAAGATTTGATACAAAAGTTAGCTAATACCAGTGTGGAAGAACTGGATATGCAAGAGCTTGAAAATATGATACCTTCGCCTTTCGCAGAAGATGAACAAAAATGGCTTAATCAAGCGATGGAATATTATATGAAACAAGTAGAAATGGAAGAGGGGGAGATTTAATGAGCAATTGTAGGTGGTTTAACTTCATCGAAATAATGCTGTAGACCTTTCATTGAAGAAGGGGAATATTGGGGGAAATATGTTTGTTATTGCTTTATTCAGAAGAAAAAAACGCTTATACTTCATGTTGGAAGCATAAGCGTTTTTTGTTTAAAATACTCAAAAATAAAAATCCTTTGGTAAAGTATCATTCTTTATTACCGTTCTTAACCCATATTTTATAATCCAAGGGTTAACAGAAAGTTTGTTATCTCGTAATTGCTGCATTAAAATCTTTTTGTAAAGCATTGTGTAATTCATCTGCAATTACCTCAATACGTTGTTTTAACTCTAAATTTTTAACTTTATATGTTACAGAATCCACAAAGATTCTTTTAGAAAAATTAGGATCGTGTTTACAAATAGAATCAGCTATTTTCTCTGCTAATTCTTCGCTAAATAAAAATTTTAACGGAACATATTTACCCATTTTTTCACCTTAGTGGTCAAATAAAAGCAATTTTTATTTTTTAATCGACAATCCATAAACTAAAGTCTCACTCGGAGTCGTAATACTAAAACCTGTCGTCTTATAATCAAGTTTTACCGTATCACCAGTGTAATCTTTCGTAAATGAATCCATTTGTACGATAAGGTCTGCATCTTCGTATACAACATCATCTGCAATATATGTATCCCAAATTAAATCGACATCAACGAAAATACTACAAGAGTTTGTCATTGTTCCTCTAATGCGAACGCTTTTTTTATCTTCACGTTCTAGTCTATGTATAGCTGCTTTTGCTTCATCAGTAATGCGAATGTTCATGGAATCCCAACCTTTATATATATTTCCTTTATTATTGCAAAAACAGAAGAAATAGGGAAGTAAAGAGGTTTGTAATAAAAAACGAGCAAACAAATTTGTTTGCTCGTTTCACTTTATTTTAGTTCACATTTATCAAGTGGAATGACTTTTGTTTTCTTTGTAAATTTATATCCTAACCATAATACTAGGAAAAGTGGTAAACCGATGTAAGAAACGAGTACACCGTTCCAATCGATTGATTCACCCATAAATGCGCCGTAGTTTTGACCTGAAATTACGATGACGCAAAGTGTAAATGCGAAGAGTGGTCCGAACGGGAACCATTTTGCTCTATATGGTAAGTCTTTTAAATCTTTTCCTTGTGCAATATATGCTTTACGGAAACGGTAATGACTAATTGCGATTCCGACCCAAGCGATAAAACCAGACATTCCTGATGCATTTAATAACCAAATGTATACAACACCGTCACCGAATAAAGAAGCAATGAAAGCGATACTACCGACAATTGATGTTACGATTAACGCGTTAACAGGTACACCGCGGCTATCTAATTTACCAAGAAACTTTGGTGCTTTTCCTTGGCGAGCTAAATCCCAAAGCATACGAGTTGATGCATACATACCAGAGTTACCAGCAGATAGTACTGCCGTTAAAATAACAGCGTTCATAACAGAAGCAGCAAAGGCAACGCCCGCTTTTTCAAAAATAAGTGTAAATGGACTTACTGTTACATCACTTGCGGCAAGGCTTTCAGTTGTATAAGGAATTAATAAACCGATAACGAGAATCGCAAGGATATAGAATAAAAGAATACGCCAAAAGATTGAACGAATTGCTTTCGGAATATTACGTTCTGGATCAGAAGTTTCACCAGCAGCTACCCCAAGCAATTCAGTTCCTTGGAATGAGAAACCAGCTGCCATAAATACACCTATAATTGCCATGATACCGCCGTTAAATGGTGCATCTGCAACTGTGAAGTTTTTGAAGCCAACAGTTTCGCCACCCATAATTCCGAAAATCATCATAAAGCCGACAATTAAAAAGATAATAATAGTAACTACTTTAATAAGTGCGAACCAATATTCAGATTCACCAAACCCTTTAACAGATAAGTAGTTTAAAAGGAAAATAATAGCTAAACATAATCCGCTCCAAATGAGGGAAGGGGTATCTGGGAACCAAAATTTCATAATTAATGTTACAGCCGCTAGTTCAGCAGCAATAGTAATTGCCCAGTTATACCAATAGTTCCATCCAAGTGCAAAGCCAAGTGATGGATCAACAAACTTTGTTGCGTACGTACTAAAAGATCCAGTAACAGGCATGTAAGCTGCGAGTTCAGCTAAGCTTGTCATTAAAAAGTAAACCATAATTCCAATTGCGGCGTATGCAACTAACGCACCACCAGGTCCAGCTGTATGGATGACACCACCGCTGGCAAGAAATAGTCCGGTACCAATTGTACCACCGAGAGAAATCATCGTAAGGTGCCTTGATTTTAGACCACGTCTTAATTCACCTTTTCCTTTTGTAGTTTCTGTTTTAGAGGTAGTTTGATTCGTTGCGCTATTCATGTTCAACACTCCTTTTCTTGTAAGATAGGAAGGAGCGGGGGAGAAAAATACAAAAAACCGCCAAAGGAATTTGGCGGAACGTTTCACAAATAACCACCCCATCATACCCTTCCGTTAAGATAGCACCCCACGTTTACACGGTAATTTTGTAAACGTGACAGTTCTGTTCCTTTCGGAGACAGCCCCAGCTCATATTTCCAGAGAAGAAATATAAACTTCGGCAACTTTTCCTTTCAAACGGAGTCAGCTGACATTCTCTGTGTCTCGTCCGTTTTACTCTTAAAAGTCGCAACCTCTACCTCATCGGATTGATGAGGATTTATATATTGCTAAGATTTTTAATATATGGCAATTGTAATGACTTTCTGAATATATTGCAAGATATTTTGTTAGGAAAAGTCAAAAAATATCGGTTATTGTTTAGGAAACGCTTGCAAAACTCCACCCGAACCTACTATTATGTAACAATAAGCAAAGAAAAAATTGTTATACAAATGTTTCGCAAAAAATATTGAAAAACCCTTCAAAAATTAAAAGAAAATTCAGAAAATATAATTCGACATTCATAATAAGGTCATATTTTTTGTTATAATTAGAGTAACGTTTAAGTAAAAAAGGGGAAATCAAAATGAAATTAGAAACAGAAAGGCTCTATATAATGCCGTGCACGGAAGAGAGTATTCACGTTGCTAACGAGCAAGGATATAATAGTGGACCACATATTGTAGGGCATGTAGAAAATGTAAAACAGGATGCGACTTTATTACCTTGGGGCGCCTGGTATGTCATTCGAAAAGAAGATGATGTCGTTCTAGGTGATATAGGGTTTAAAGGAAAACCAAATGAGGAACATACAGTAGAAGTGGGTTACGGATTTATTGAGAAATATTGGAATAAAGGGTATGCGACAGAAGCTGTAAGAGAATTAATAAACTGGGCTTTTCAAACTGGAGAGGTAGAAATGATTATTGCGGAGACACTTCTTGAAAACGAAAGCTCGATTCGTGTATTAGAGAAATTACATATGAAGAGAATGGGTACTACAGAAACAATGATTAATTGGAAAATAGAAAAATAAAAAATACCGCTCGAAGTATATCGGGCGGTATTTTTATCGTTAAGGTAGCATTTGTTTTTGATCATTCGGATATCCAGCTGTCGATGCGTTAGAGCGATTGGAATGATTACGAACAGCAATGAAAATAGAAATAATAACGACAAGACCAACTGCCACGTAAGAAAGCGAAATAATAGTTGGATCCACTTTAAATGTAGTAAGCAGTGTACGAATATTTGTAAAGATAATAAGGCCACCAACTAATACGCCAAGTAAATGAGAAGGAACAATGCGTACTAGCCATGCAGCGATTGGTGCCGCCACAATACCACCTAGCATGAGAGAAAATACCCAAACCCAGCTTACTTGTTCCCAGCCAAGTGAAATGAAAAATCCGATTGTTGCAGCGAGTGAAACAGGAAACTCACTCGTATCTACAGATCCGATAACTTTTCTAGCTTCGTTTCCTCTTGCTAAAAGTACAGGTGTCGTAATTGGACCCCAGCCACCACCACCAGTTGAATCAACGAATCCAGCGAATAAGCCAAGCGGAACAAGCTGTTTGGCAGACATACGTTTATTTGAAGTGACAATTTGTTTTTGAATGATGAATCGTAATAAAATATAAACTCCTAAAGTAAATAAAAAGACGGAAATGTACGGTTTAATTATATCACCAGGTAAATTACTTAAAAAACATGCCCCAACAAATGCACCAATTGCTCCCGGTAATGTAAGCCTGGAAACGGTATATTTATCAACGTTTCCAAATTTGATGTGAGATGCACCAGAAGCCGCGGTTGTAACGACTTCAGCTAAGTGAACAGAAGCGGAAGCGACGGCTGGTGCGATACCAAACATTAGTAAAAGCGAGGTAGATGTTACCCCGTACGCCATTCCAAGCGCTCCATCGATTAATTGAGCGAAAAATCCAATAATAGCAAAGACAATTAATTTCTGCATAAATAATCCCCCTGTAATAATAAATGAAAAAGGCACCTTTCCTGTATGAGAAAAGTGCCTTTGGTTTTTCCAATCAGCAATAATTAAATTTGTTTCATTATAATACATATTAATCGTATAAATCAACTAGGTTTTAAAGTTTTTTGAATTGAATGAAAGAAAAATAAAATATACAATAAAAGGATGGAGAGAAAGGGGAGAAAGACATGTTACGATTTGATCATCTTGTTCACGTAGTGCATTGTACACCGGAAGAAGCGGCAAAACAAATGCAGGATCGTGGGTTTCATACTGCACTAGGGGGAGAGCATACGAACTGGGGTACTTGGAATAGTTTATGTTATTTTGATTTATCATATATAGAATTTTTAGCGGTTCACCATGAAGAAAAAGCGAAAAAAGCAGACAATCCGTTAGTACAAGAAACGGTAGTGAAATTACAAGATGGAGAAGGTATGCTACAAATCGCAATTCGAACAGATGCAATTGAAGAGCTAGCAGTAAAGTTTAGTAAGCATGGTTTGCATACGATAGGACCATTTGAAGGGAAACGTATGAGAAAAGATGGCCGCCTTTTACAATGGAAAATGTTATTTGTAAAGCAAGAAGAGAACGGACCGAAATTACCTTTCTTTATACAGTGGAATGAAACGGACGAAGAAAGAAGAAACGATTTACGCAACATTGGGACGATTACTGAACATAAAAACAAAGTAAAACAAATTAAAACAATCCATTACGCAGTAAAAAATGTTCGAGAAACGGTGCGGAAATGGAAAGAAACAATGGAGCTAACTGCAAGCTCAGTCGTAAAAAATGAAAAATGGAATGCCAAGTGTCAAAGCGTATCGTTTGGTGACATTCATGTACAGTTTTGCGAACCAATTGGAGAGGGGTTAGTACTAGAACGTTTGAAGAATTGTGGTGAATATCCATTTGCAGTAGAATTTAAAGGAGAAAATAAACGAGAGCATGAAGTGTTAGGTAGTTTGTACATATATTAATAGAGGTGAATGGCTTGGAAGAAATGCTTAGAGAGATAGAGAGAAAACTAGAATGGCCTCGTATTGTAAAGTGTACAGCTATTTCAAAAGGTTTTTCACATGAAGAGAAATATAAAATAGAATTAGAAAATAGAGTAACATATTTTGTGAAAGTATGTGATGCTGTTCATTTTGAACGTAAACAAGAAGAATATACGTATATGAAACAATTAGAGTCATTACATATTCCAACGCCCAAATTAATTCATTTTATAAAACTTGAGGAATTAAATAAATGTGTTCAAGTATTTGAATGGGCCCAAGGTGTAAATGGTCAAGAAGGTTTAGGGAAGCTATCGGTGGAGGAACAGTATAATGCAGGAAGAAAAGCTGGAGAAGTATTAAAGAGGATTCACTCGATAGAAAAAGAAAGCGCAAGTAGTAAATGGGAAACATCTAGATGGAATAAATACGAAAGATACATAGAGGTATTAGCAGATTACGAAGTGGATTTTCTAAATTTGAAGCCAGTATTAACCTTTGTAGAAAATCATAAAGACTTATTAAAAAATCGTCCAATCACATTTTTACACGATGACTTCCATCCAGCAAATAGTATGATTCATAATAAGGAATTTATCGTTATCGATTTTGGTGGATATGATTTTGGCGATCCAATACACGATTTTTATAATGTCGCGATTTTTACTACAAGAATAAGCAAACCATTTGCGGTTGGACAAGTTCACGGTTATTGCGAAGGCGAACCATCGCTTCATTTTTGGGAACTGTACTCATTATATGCAGCAATGACATTCCCAGCGGATATCGTATGGACAAACCGAAGCACGCCGCATTTAGTAGATGATATGAAGGAAAGGTTAAAGGGAATTTTAGAAGATCATAATCAATTTTCATCCTATATTCCAAAATGGTACCAATCACATCATATAGATATAATAAACAATAAATAACGGAGGGATTCATTTGGATAAAATAGCAGTAATTTCAGATATTCACGGAAATATTCCAGCATTAGATTCTGTACTGAAAGATATTAAATTAAGAGGAATTGAGCGCATTATTTGTCTTGGAGATTTAGTTGGAAAAGGTCCTCATTCCAGTGAAGCAATTGAAATCATTCGTAAAGAATGTGAAGTAGTCGTAATGGGAAATTGGGATGATTTTATTACAAAACCGACTGAATTTGAAGCGTTAAAATGGCATCAAAAACAATTATCAGAAGAACAAAATGATTATTTAAGAAGTTTACCATTTTCAATCGAATTCTTTATGAGCGGTAAACTCATTCGTATGTTCCACGCTTCACCGAGAAGTTTATATGAAAGAATTCAACCGCATGCTTCAAGAGAAGAGCGAGTTAGTATGTTCGAAAATAGCGATCTGACGGAAAATATAGAAGGGGAAAGAAAACCAGATGTCGTTTGCTACGGTGACGTTCACCAAGCGTTCGTTCAAAACTTTAGAGGGAAAACACTATGTAATGCTGGTAGCGTAGGAAATCCTCTTGAAATTACACAAGCTTCTTATTTAATATTTGAAGGAACTTACAACGAAAAAGAAGCAGCGAGCTTTTCCATTCAACTCGTACGCGTACCGTATGATATTGAATTGGCAATTCAGTTAGCTGAAGAACTAGAAATGCCTGAAATCGAGGAATACAAACAAGAGTTAAGGACTGCATTGTATAGAGGGTTTAAGGGAAAGTAAGCTAATAATAATATATCAACGATTTTTCAAATATATCTATCATAACTTCAAATATATCGACGATTCGACAAAGGATATCGACTTACCGACAAATAGTAACACGGGTTGTTACTTGTAATTATATTATGTAAACTAAATGTAGGGGGGAATATCATGAATCGAAAACAACGAATTAAAGAAATTGTAGATCATATTTTAAAACTAAACTTAACCCATCCAATAAGAGTTGGAGTAAGTGGTATTACAGCATCAGGAAAAACAACATTCGCAAACGAACTAGCGGAAGAAATAAAAAACGAGGACTACTAGTAACACGCGCCAGCATTGACGATTTTCATAATCCAAAATTGATTCGCTATGCACAAGGTAAAGAATCTGCAAGAGGGTATTATGAAGATGCACACGATTATACAGCTTGCAAAGAAAGATTATTAAAGCCTTTAGGACCTAACGGGAATTTACAGTATGAAACGATTTCTCATAACTTAATAACGGATATGCCTGTACATAATGAGCCACTAGTAGCCACGCAAAATATGATATTAATAGCGGATGGAACGTTTCTATTAAAAAAAGACGTTGAGCATTTATTCGATTACAAAATCTTTGTAGATACAGATTTTGAGATTGCGAGAAAACGTGGTGCTAAGCGCGAGACTGAGGCTTTTGGAAGTTATGAAGAAGCAGAGAAGATGTTTTTGAACAGGTATCATGCAGCTTGTAAAATGTATATAGACGAGCATAATCCGAAAGAGTGTGCGGATGTTGTATTTCGGAATAGTGATTTAGCAAATCCAGAAGTTATATTTCATGAGCGGAAGTAATACACAATCAAAATTATATGTATAGCCTTTTATTAATAGTTATAATTCTCGTATAATTAAATTAATTTTAGGAAGTGAAAAACGGGAGATAAGGCAAAAAAACGTAAAAAGGGGACAGGGAATAGAATGAATGAAGTACTAGAATTAAAAGAGGAACTACTACAAATTAAAAATAATAATTACGCTGTACCAGAAGACGTAGATGCATATCCATATGCGCAGTGGATGCTAGATTATATCGGATCACCTGATGCTGAATTACGTGATGATTTAATTTATAGTACGCTTCACACATGGATTACAAATGATGTATTTAGACAAAAAGAATTACGAGGGTTAATGTTACAAGCAATTAGTCCTGATTATTTATTTTATAAAATTGGTGAAAAGGGCACAGACTCTGTTTTTAAACGTGCATTCTCCGTATTAATTCCACCACTTATTTTATCTGTTCATGAAAGAGAACCGTTGTTATCCGAAGAACAACTGTACAGTGTAGCAGAACAAGTGCTGGAATATGTATATTTAGAAGAAGATGTAAGAGGCTACGTAGAAGGAAAAGGCTGGGCACACTCTACTGCACATGCAGCGGATGCACTTGATGCTTTAGCGCGTACAATACAAAATCGTGAGTTTGCATATGCAATATTAGCTGCTGTTCGTCAGAAGGTTCGCTTACATGACTACGTATACATTCACTTTGAAGATGAGAGATTAGTAGCGCCAATTATGTCGTTACGTAACCAAAATCTTTTAACTGAGGAAGAGTGGAGCAACTGGTTACATAGTATAGCAATTGTTGAAGACATCCCGCATCCTCAGTATGATATTTTAGTACAAAATATTAGAGCTTTCTTAAGAAGTTTATACTTTAGAGTTTTAGAGACAGAGGGTAGTACAGCCTTTACAGATGATATACTAGAGACTTTGAAGGATTTGCGTAGGTATTAAAATTACATTTTGCTAAGAGAAAAGCACATAAAATCAACACCTTCCAACCATACTAATAAAATGTGTTGGAGGTGAGTTTAATGGACAAAAAAGATTTTGAAAAAGTGTATAATGATTACTTACATCAAGGAGAAGAGCAAGCTCAATTTGAAGTAGACCATGAAGTCAATTCAGGAGCAGAACAAATTGTTGCCGTTCGTAAAAATGATGATGGTGATTTAATAGCGTTTAAAACAAGTAGCGGGAGAGAGTTAGATTATATGACTGCTCTTAGTGAAGCAAAATCAGGGAAGTTAGCTCATGTGGACGTATTTCATAAGTATGGTAGAGATATTATACGTAGTGAACCTGATGGAATAAGAGAAAATAACTTAGATAATTTACCTTCATTTTAAACGGGTAAACCTCAAGAAGAGAATGTTCATGCCGATATTCTCTTCTTTTTTATAAAGCTTTCCCTACAAATAGAAGTTTCATTTTTATAATGCAATCATACTTTTAAAGAGCGCTCTAAATTTCTCTTTATCTTCTGCTGTAAATGGTTTCGGTCCCTTTGTACGTTTACCACTTTTTCGAACCATTGCACTTAAATATCGTGTTTGTAACAATTGTTCAATGTTATCATTCGTATACTTATAGCCTTTATGGTGTAGTACGATACAGCCTTTTGCTAAAGCGAGCGAAGCAAGACCGTAATCTTGTGTTACGATTAAATCTTCTTTTTTTGCTAACTGCATAATTCGGTAATCTGCAGCATCTGCTCCGGAATCAACATAAATTGTTTCCACACCTTTTGGTTGTTCCGCATTAGAATAATGAGAAAAGCTAGTAACTAGGGTTACAGGGATTTCTGCATTCGTAGCTTCAAAAATAATTACATCTTTTACAGGACAAGCATCTGCATCAACGTAAATTTTCATTTTTATCACTCCTATAACTAGGTTCGTGTTGATGATAATGGTAGATTTAGGTTTTGTCAAACGAGGATTTTGTATTTTAACTTACAAAAATTGTATATATTTAAAAATATATGCTAATATATAATTGGTTGAATAATAATAATTTTCAGAAATAGGGAGTTGGATGATTTATAAAGCAGATAACAATGTAAGGGAAAAGTTAGTTGAGATGTTTGGGAATTTCGATAGTACTATTGTACTTTCCTATCTCCAAGGGCATATGGGAAGTGCGTGGGTAGACAATCCTGAAAATCCAACTGTTGCTCAAATAACTGTAGGGATTTTTGTGTTTTACGCCGGGAATCCAAGCGCAGAAGAGGCGGAAGAATTACTATATAATCTACCTGATTTTACTCTTGCCATTGTTGATTCGGATGAATGGAAAAAACGGATAGAGACTGTTCACAAAGGATCAATTGAGAAGTTTCAAAGGTTTAGATTTAATAAGAACCCCGGCGATTTAGATAAAGAATACATACGGGATATATTGTCTACATTACCCCAAGATTACGAAATGAAAAAAATCGATAAAGATATAGCAAAGTCTTCTTCATTTCATGCACTCTCAGAAGATTTTACTAGTCAGTTTGATTCAATTGATGATTTTATTGATAGGGGCGTAGGGTATGCCGTTTTAAATAAAGAACAAGTTGTTTCGGCTGCAACATCATTTAGTATATTTGATGATGGAATCGAGATTGAAATTGCGAGTCATCCTGAACATAGAAGAAAAGGTTTAGCTAAGATTGTAGCATCTGCACTTATATTAGATTGTTTAGATAGAGGGAAATATCCTAGTTGGGATGGAGCAAATTCTGAATCTGTTGAACTAGCAAAAAAGCTAGGCTACACTTTTAAAGAATCTTATGATACATATTTTATTGAAATAAAAAAATGAACCAATACAAGTACATAAACTAAAGTGGTTTTTAGTTTATGTACTTAGTTAGAAATTAATTGAATTCTATTGGCGATATGTAAGGATGCTACTTATTTCCCACAAACTAAAATAGCCTCACGCAAACGAGAAATACCTTCCTCAATTTGATTAATATTCACTTTTCCATAAGATAAACGAATATAACCATCTTTCGCACCGAAAATACTACCTGGCATAAAGGCGATTTCTTGTTTTAAGCTTTGCATAATGAGTTGTTTTTCGTTTATCGGTTCTTTTAATTTTCCCCATATGTATATACCACCAGTCGGGTTTGAAAAAGAGATTTTATCGTGAAGTTGCTCATTTAAGGCGCGAACGATAACGTCTCTTTTTTCTGCTAGTTGTTTTCGTAACGGTACGATATGAGACTGAAATGGTACGGTTTCGAAAAATTGCTGCATAAGCCACTGCGGGAAAATACTCATTCCTAATTCCATTTGGTGCCGTGCGTCTGATAATCGCTCTACGACAGACTGCGGGGCGACAAGCCAACCGACTCGTAATCCTGGTGCAATCATTTTTGATAAAGAATGTACATAAATAACTGTTCCGTTTTCATCTATTGATTTCAAAGTAGGGCAAGGTTGTTTCTTTTCTAGCGTAAGTAAACTGGACGGATCATCTTCCACAATCGCAATTCGTAAGTCTGCGCAAAGTGATAACAGCTTTTTTCTACGGTTTGGACGAAGCATTGTTCCCGTAGGATTTTGGAAGTTTGGATTTAAAAAGATCATTTTAATACGATGCTTTCTATATAATTCTTGCACATCATCCGGATTAATACCATGTTCATCGACAGGTAACGGAAAAATACGAATACCTGCGGATTGGAATAACGGTAAGGAATAACAGTGTGAAGGACTTTCGAAAGCGACTGCATCACCTGGATTTAATAGACATTGCACGATAAGATGAAGTGCTTGCTGTGCGCCAGATGTAATCATAATGGATTGTTCAGTCGCTTCAACTTTTAAATATTCCTTCATATATTTTACAACCGCTTGTCTTAGCGGGAGATAGCCTTGTGGATGATCGTAACTTAATGAATGCGTTAACGGTTGTTCTCGTAAAATCGTTTGTAGTTGATCGTGAGGATAGAGGTTACAACCGAGCTCTCCGTTTGCGAAATCAATAATATTTTCATTTTGTTGTACTTCTGCCCGAATATGGCGAAGTAACGGTAAGTTTGGTAAAAATGTACCACCTTCTACAAAACTTCTCCAGTTCGGCGTTAATGTTGGAGAAACGCCCCACATATGTGTACTCACGCGTGTGCCTTTACCAGTCGTACTCTCTATAATGCCCATAGCACGTAATTCGTTATAAGCAGTCGTTACCGTACTTCGGTTTACATTTAACTGTGTAGCTAATTTCCGTTCTGAAGGGAGGAAGCTACCTGGCGGAAGTTCTCCGTATGTAATACGTTTTTCAATAAAGTCAACAACTTGCTGATAAATAGGGATTTTACTGTCACTATCTAGCTTCCATTCCATAAAAAACGCCTCCGTATCTCTTATATAAATCTAGTATAGCAAATTGGCTGGGTAAAAAAACAGCCAATTGGACGGTGTTATATCCAGCCAATTTTACTATGCTAAATATGGAAGGGGAGATTCGGATGAAACGATGGCAAATGGAATGGCTCCTAGTATCAGTTGCATTAGTATGGGGAGCAAATTATACAATAGGAAAATATGGCGTGGCATTTATGTCATCTATTCAATTTAATAGTTTACGATTTTTAGTAGCATCACCGATATTATTACTTATTACTTTTATGATGGAACGCTCATTACGTATTGAAAGAAAAGATTGGTTACGATTAGTAGCAGTCGGCATCGTTGGAACGACAATGTATCAAACGATGTTTATGCTATCTGTGAAATATACTTCAGCAACGAACGCCTCATTATTAATTGCGATGTCACCTATTTTTACAGGGATATTAGCAGTATTGCACAAACAAGAACGTTTTTCGATGAAAGTACAAATTGGTTCAATAGTAGCATTTATTGGTGCAGCATTTGTTCTATTAACAGGTCATACAGGAGGAGTTACTTACGAGTATGCATGGCTTGGAAATATAATTGGATTAGTCGCAGCAATTGCATGGGGATGGTATCCAATTTTAGCACAGCCTCTCATTACAAAATACTCCGCAATGAGAGTCACATCATGGTCCACTTTAATTGGAATTGTACCTCTCGTTATTTACTGTTTATTTAACGTAAATACATTAACGTGGCCAGTAGATATGTCAAGCTGGGGATCACTTGCATATTCAATCGTCTTTGCGACTATCTTTGGGCTAGCAATGTGGTATGTCGGCATAAGTCAAATAGGCTCAACGAAAGTAATGGTTTATATGTATCTTGTACCGTTGTTCGCAGTTATCTTTGCGGCAGTAACAATTGGAGAGCAAATCAATATGATGCAACTCGTTGGAGGGCTTATTATCTTCATCGGTTTATATGTTGTAAAAAAAGGCGGAATCAAAAAGCCAGCTCTCAATTTGAAAAAAGTAAGTTAACTGTAAAAAGGATCTCTTTCATATAGAAGGAGATCCTTTTTTGTTTCGTAATAAAAGCGCTTGTTCAACAGCCCATTTTTGATGATCGTGAATGAGAAGCTCTACAGCATGTAATGGAGACATCCATTTTAAAATATGATTTTCCTCACAGTTTTCAGTTTGTTTCTGCACCATGTTCGCAATGTAAAAGAACCCATCATTTAAATAATATGTATCTTCCTTTTCAGCATAAAAATACCGCATTGCATTACCGATATACTGATCAATTTCAATTGCCCATCCTAATTCCTCTAGTAATTCACGATGTAAACATTCTTCTTTTGTTTCATTACCTTCCATACCGCCACCAGGTAAAAAATAACGGTCTCCTTTTTGGATAACAGCAATCTTTGAAGAAGATGAATGAAAAATAATCGCATAACAACTAGGTCTTAATACATATTGCTCAGTAGGCTTTTTATAACCAAAAGTAAGTTTAGATATCATAAAATACGTCACCTCTCTATAAAATACATAAAAGGAATAATAAGGTGAAAATAGAATTATATAAGTATAATCTTACGAGGTTGGAGTGATAACAAAATGATAAACCGAAAGTGTTCGCGCTGTAAAGAAATTACAGGTACGGTGCACGGTGGTAAAAAAATTAAGGAAGATTTTCTATGTGAGGACTGTTTGCAAAAAGGAATTGAGAGCGAAGAAATCGAATTATCACAAGTGGAGAAAGAACAAACTTCGTATCTTTCTATAAAAATATTAAAAATAATGAGTGTTATTTATTTAATAGGATCTATTTTAATGGCTTTTTCAGCTGGGCCATTTATACATAATCTGGAGTTTGATGAATTATCAATTTCAGGATCAGAATTAGGTTTAATAGGCTTTGCTATACTAGGTTCGATATTCCAGTCGGTTCTCATATTTTGTGGGATTTGGGTATTCATCCTATTAGTAGAAACAGTCATTAAAATTTATGAAAAAATGAAGTGAGTGAGAGGGAGAAACGTATGCGAGTAAGAAACATTCAAGGGGAAGATTATGTAAAGATTCATTCTGTTTTAAATGATTGGTGGGGCGGGAGAGACATGGCTGCCATGTTGCCAAAATTGTTTTTCGTTCACTTTCAAGAAACGAGTTTTATTCTTGAAGAAGAAGGAGAAACATTAGGTTTCTTATGCGGATTCTTTTCGCAAACGCATAAAGAGGAAGCGTACGTTCATTTTATCGGAGTAAATCCGAAGTATAGAAGAAGGGGAATCGCATCGACGTTGTATTCATATTTCTTTGATGTCGCTCGTGCAAATAACCGTAAAGTTGTAAAAGCAATCACATCACCAGTTAATAAAAAATCGATACAGTTTCATAGGGAGATTGGCTTTCAAATTGAGTCTGGGGATGATGAGATAGAGGGTGTATCGGTACATACAAATTATGATGGGAATGGCGGGAGTAGAGTATTATTTTTTAAATATGTGTAAAAGTAGGCTAGCGAGAAGTTAGCCTTTTCGTTGTGAGGAGATAATAATATGGAGAGTAAACAAAGTAGAAATGAATACATACGAAGCATTTATAAAGTGCAAGATTATATAGAATCAAACATAAATGATTCACTTTCAATTGAAGAGCTAGCGGATGTAGCAGGATTTTCAAAGTTTCATTTTCATCGTATTTTTAAAGGCATAGTAGACGAGCCATTATCACGGTATGTAAACCGATTAAAGTTAGAAAGGGCAACAAATCTACTTACATACCGTTCGGATATGACGATTACGGATATCGCTTACCATTTTGGTTTCACAGATTCAGCAGTTTTCTCCCGAACATTTAAAAATTATTACAATGTAAGTCCATCTCAATATCGAAACCACAATAGCAAGAATTGCAAAGACGTGGGTGAAACTTCTCAATACAATGGATGTAAGAAGGTTCGAGGAGATATTGAAATTGTAACAGCTAACGATATGAACGTCGCATACATAAGACATATCGGTACATATGAAGAGTTAACTATGGATTTTCCAAAAATGATAGAGAAATTATTTCGTTACGCAACAATGCAAAACTATCATGTATTTGAGGATACGAAAGTATTAACCATTTACCATGACCATCATGAATTTACTGAGGACTATCATTTAAGAACAAGTTTATGTATAACAATTCCAGATGAATCCGCAGTAGAAACGAACGACATAGGAATAATGGTTATACCTTCAGGGAAATATGCGGTAGGTCATTTTGAAATACGTCAAGATGAATATAAAGGAGCATGGGATTTCTTATACGGTGAGTGGCTTCCAAATAGCGGATATAAGCCGAGAGATTCTTATCCTTTTGAAATGTATAAAAATGATCCAAAGCAGCACCCAGAAAATAAACATATAGTTGATATATATGTACCTATCGAACCTTTTTAATTATAGGTTAAAGGGGAAGGAATAATGAAAACCGCTGAAAAGTTAGATCAGATTATAAAAGAAGAATGTGAAAATATTAATGGTATGTTAGTAGTACGGAAAGGTAATATTATTTTTGAAAAATATTATAACGGTCACGGTACAGATGATGCATTTCATATAGCATCAGTCACAAAAACGATAATCTCTGCGCTAATTGGGATATGTATAGATAAAGGCTATATAAAAAGCGTTGATCAAAAAGTAATAGAGTTTTTCCCTGAATATAAACTTAAGGCGTCTGAAGTAACAGTGCGACACCTCCTTACAATGACAGCACCATATCCTTTTGTAGACTGGCAGGAACCGTTAGAAGAACTATGTACACAAGAGGATTGGGTACAGTATACACTTAATAGAATGGGGAACGGCGGAGAAATCGGATCTTTTAAATACTCATCTGCAGGAGCGCATGTACTATCAGCAATTATTACGAGTGCAACAGGAAAAAGTGCGCGTGAGTTTGCGAATGAGTACTTATTTCAACCACTCGGCATGAGAGAAATTCCAAACTACAATATGAAAGCATTTGGATTTGATGACTTATTCGGAAAAGATGTAAAGGGATGGGTTCATGATCCAAATGGTATTTCGACGGGCGGCTGGGGACTAACGTTAACAGTTAAAGATATGGCTAAGTTTGGACAGCTGTATTTGAATGAAGGTGTTTATAATGGAAAACAAATATTAGCAAAATCATGGATAAAAGAATCAACAACAATGAACCAAAATCAATATGGTTACTTATGGTGGTTACGAGAAGAAGATGGAATCTTTTCGTACTGTGCAAGGGGTGATGGTGGGAATATGGTTTGTTGTATTCCAGAGAGAGAATTGGTAGTGGTGATTGCTTCTGAGGTTATACCAAATGCGGGGGATAGATGGGAGTTAATTAAAGAGTGCATACTTCCTTATTTAAAAGATTAATGTGGTTATTTTTATGGAAGTGAGAATTAAAGGGTTTAGTTAAACTTGTTTTGTTTTTCATGATAGAAAAAAGTGTTGTGATAACAAAGTTGTGCAACTAAGGTTATAAAACTTCAACACCTATACGATTTTTAAATAATTGCAAGGTGTTGAAGTACTTTATAATCTATAAAAGGTGCTTTCAATTAAAAGAAGAAACACCTTTTTTCTTTGGTTTTTTAACTATTTTCTAACTTTGTGATGTATAAGATACATCATGCCTAGCACGATTGTTAGTAAGGTAAATTTAATTAATTCTATTAGGCTAGCATCCCACTTGTTTTGCGCTACATCTGTTAAATAAAATACATTAAACATACCATGTAAAATTGCAGGTGATATTACAGAACCGCCAAATTCTCTCGTGTACGTTAAAATTATAGATAATATAAATAATAAAGAGAGATAGCTTAATATTCCTACAAGCGGCAACTCATAATTTTTAAAAAAGATTGCTATTGGTAAATGCCATGAAGACCAAAGCGAAGCTATAATAATAGCTGTTTGCATAAATGAATATTTTTTTCGTAAATAGTAATGAAAATTCCCTCGCCATATAATCTCTTCTAATAGTGCAGATAAAGATCCAATTGTCAGACCAATGAGCAAGAGAAATCCTAATTCATTCCAATGATGATATAAGAACTTTATATTATAAATATGAAAATAAAAATGGAGACATAGTCCTAGAAGTAGTGGAAATAATATGGAGAAAATTAGTGTTTTTATTTTTGGACGTGAAATTCCAAATGTATGAACTATTTTTTGTTTCTTAAATAATTTTTGATATAAAATAACTGCTAAAAGCGGAATAACCATTGTAAACCCTAAATAATTACGGCCATTTTCTATGTTCAACAAGAGGATATATACAAGTGATGTGAGAAAATAAGTACATAATGTTGAATGATAAACTATTTGTTTATTAATATTTTTCACCTGCCTAAGTATGTAAAAGTGGTTAATCGAATATCCGATATTTTAATTATATATGAAATGGAAATCGACAGAATGAATATTTCCATATTATTGTTTTTAAGATAGAAAAAGTGTCGAAATTGCATATATTGAACTTGTAGAAAAAAATAAATTATCCCCCGTAACTTTTCACAACAAAAAATCGTTAAACAAAAGAATAGATTTTTTATCACGAATGGGGGAGAACCATGAAAATTCTAATACTAGGCGGTACACGATTTTTAGGAAGAGCATTTGTAGAAGAAGTTTTGAACAGGGGGCACGAGGTTACAGTATTTAATCGTGGAACAAACAAAGAGATTTTCCCTGTAGTGGAACATTTAATCGGTGACAGAAATGGTAATGTATTAAGCTTAGAGAATCGAAAGTGGGATGTTGTCATAGACACGTGTGGCTTTTCTCCGCATCATATTCGGAATGTTGGAGAAATATTAAAAAATCATATAAAGCATTATATATTCATCTCAAGTCTTTCCGTATATAAAGACTGGATTCCGCATGACATAAAAGAAGACTATATATTACAACCTGAACCAACGAGTGATCAGATAATGGCTGTAGAGAATGGTGAAATATCTCCTTATGAGCATTATGGTGCGCTTAAAGTATTATGTGAAAAAGAGGCAGAGAAGTATTGGCCGGGGCGTGTTTTACACGTAAGAGCAGGACTTCTTTCGGGAATGTTTGATTATACAGATCGACTAACATACTGGATTCAGCGTGTAGCAAAAGGAGGTAAAGTGTTAGTTCCAGGAAGAAAAGACCGTCCAGTGCAGATGGTTGATATAAAAGATGTCGCGTGCTTTGGACTCAACATGGCAGAAAATAATAAAGCAGGTACATTCAATATAACAGGTCCGAATGATAAATTGACGATGGAAGAGCTATTAAATACGTGTAAAAAGGTTACGAATAGCGATGCTGAATTTGTTTGGGTAGACGAATCGTTTATGAGTGAACATAATGTGCAGCCTTGGACAGAAATGCCTTTGTGGATTCCAGAAACTTTCCCATTAGATGGTGAGACGAAGCCGTGGAGAGGCGGGTTTTCTATTTGTATTGAAAGTGCGGTTAATGAAGGGCTTACTTTTAGAAGAATAGAAGAGACAGTTACAGATGTGTATGAGTGGATGGAGAGTACGGACGAATGGAAATTAAAAACAGGTATTTCAGGCGAGAGAGAGAAAGAATTGTTAGAAAAGTGGAATGGATAGTTTTTATAGATAATAGGAATGGATAGAAATATGATAGGTCAATTAAAAAAGGTTAGAAAAAGAACGATAATTTCAACTGTGATAATGCTCTTGCTAACTGTCATTCTCGTAAGAAATAGTACGTGGTATATCTCTCGTTCCTTTTCTTCTGAATTTTTTCAATTGCCGATGCCTTTGGATAGTAAAGTGATTAAAGATTATGAAGCGGATGAGAAAAATTGGATTGAAATAGGGAATGGCGGTTATTGGGAAGTGGTAGCGAATCGAGTTATAGAAACGAAGCAATCGAAGGCAGAAGTAATCTCATTTTATCAAAAAATAGGGAAGTTAAAGTATCCAAATTCTAACGTGGTCGGTGTAGAAATTCAGCTCTATTTTAAAGATGATAGTACGGTAGTAGAAACCGAAAAGGGAAATTATTACCGAGATAAGACGGGAGATACTCGTTATGTAAGTGAATATGCTATTAGAGATATAAAGAAGGAAAAACAACCAAATGATCCAGAGATGATAACATATGTGATACAAGTACATACCCAATTTGATTATTGGTATAAACTTGATTGAACATGAAGAATTATAGGAGGAGAAAAGATTATGTGGAAAAAACACCATTCGCAGTATTTCATCAAACTTAAGTTTAAAAAATCCAGCTACAAAGGATGCACACGCCGAAGTTCAAAAAAATTTGCAGGTGGAGTTACCGAATGATTTATATCAATTATTACAGGAAACAAACGGTATAGCAGGTGAATACGGAGACTTTATTTGGGATGCTTCAAAAATTAATACTGAAAATATGAATATGAGAAATATAGTTGATTTCAAGGATTTATATATGCCTTTTGACTGTTTATTATTTTTTGCTGATGGCGGAAATGGTGATTTGTTTGGCTATTCCATTTTGAATGGGATAGTGCAAAGCGATGATATATAAGTATGGAACCATGAAAATGATAGTAGAACGTGGATTGCTCCTTCGTTAGAAATTTTTATGGAGTGGTGGGAGAGCGGAAAGATAACAATTTAATTTAAACATAGTATTAAGAAAAAACGCCTTGTTACTAAAGAAACAAGGTGTTTTTCGTATGTAAATTTATAACTCAATTGGTTCTTCCCCGTACATTTCCCACAGCTTAGAAAACATATTTTTCAGTCCTTCTTCGTCATCCTCATCCTAGTCTAACTTGATATCAACTTCCTCAAATTTTTCTTCTATTTCAAACTCTTTCTCTTTCACACTATCAGTTGTGCCAATTTTTCTGTAAAACACAACGAAGTCTTTATCGTGTATTAGCTAGTAGCAAGACCTCCACCTCAAAATTCGGCTAATACAAGAAAGGCCCGTATAAATAAGTTGTATTAATTACATTATTAGATTGTGTTTGTGACTATATTTTGGGAATTTTCTGTTGATTTAAAATGTGCAATAGTATATATTGTATATAAAGTATATATACAATATTTTTTAAAAGAGGTATTTGCATGCAAATCATTATTAATAACACTTCAAAGGAACCCATTTACGAACAAATTGGACTCCAAATAAAAAAACTTATTTTACTAGGTGATTTAAAACAAGGAGATGCCCTTCCTTCAATGCGTCAGTTAGCAAAAGATTTACGAGTAAGTATTATTACAACGAAAAGAGCATATGAAGAACTGGAAAAAGACGGTTTTATTAATTCAATTGTTGGAAGAGGGTCCTTTGTAGCAGAACAAAACATTGAAACTATGAAAGAAGAAAAATTAAAAACAGTTGAAGAAAAGTTATGTGAAGCGATTCAAAATGCTAAGCAAATGGATGTTTCTTTAAATGAGCTAAAAGAAATGCTTACAATTTTATACGAGGAGGAAAACTCTTGGAAAACGTAATAGAACTTCAAAATGTCAGTAAATCTTTTAAAGGGTTTCAAATAAACAATTTTTCGATGGAAGTAAAAAAAGGATTTGTTACGGGTTTTATTGGAGGAAATGGATCAGGTAAATCTACAACGATTAAAATGATTATGAATCTAATAAACCCGGATAGTGGAAACGTCTCCTTATTTGGCATGAACTATTCGACTGATGCGAAACGAATTAAAGAAAGAATCGGCTTCGTTTATGACGATAATGTGTTTTATGCTGAACTCACATTAAAGGAAATTACTAAAATTATTGCGCCTGCTTATAAAAAGTGGGATTTTAACCAATTTACATATTATAAAGATCTGTTCGAATTATCATTAAATAAAAAAATGAAAACATTCTCCAAAGGAATGAAAATGAAAGCCTCTCTCGCAATTGCCCTTTCACATCATGCTGAACTAATTATTATGGATGAACCTACATCTGGACTTGATCCTGTATTCAGAAGAGAATTATTGGATGTTCTACAAAATATTATGCAGGATGGAGAGAAAACTATCTTTTTCTCATCACATATTACAACGGATTTAGACCGCATTGCCGATTATATTACATTTATTCAAAATGGGAAGCATATTTTTACAAAAGATATTTATGCCATTGCAGAGGATTATGTTTTAGTCAAAGGACCACTAGATTTGTTAAAGTTTGATACTGAGCGTGAATTTATTTCTGTACGTAAGGCAAATACAGGTTTCGAGGGATTGATTGAAAATGCACATTCTATCGAAAACTTATTTGATAAGGATGTGGTGATTGAAAAACCAAGTTTAGAGGATATTATGTATTTCATGAAAAAGGGGGATTCAAGATGCTTAATTTAATTAAAAAGGATTTGATTTTACAAAAAACTTTCTTGCCTGCTTATCTCTTATTTCTAGTTACCTATTTGTGGGCCGGCATGGATGTAGCATATGTCATAATCATTTGTAGTGCCGTTTTTGTAATTAACACATATCAATCTGATGATAAAGATAATGCTAATATTTTAGTAAACTCATTACCGTATACTAGGAAGGAAATTATAAGTTCAAAATACGTTGGAACCTTACTTTTTACAATAGTAATCATCCCATTTTGTTTAGTTGGAAAATATTTTATTTTAGACAGCATGGAATTTCAACTTTCCTTAGAAAGTTACATACTAGGCTTCTTGGCAGTCATGCTGATAACAGCATTTTACATCCCATTTTTTGTTGCATTTAAAGTGAAAACACTTGTACCAGTTTTTATATTTTTATCTATTGGAGTTATATATTTAATGCGAAATACTCCATATTTATTAAATAAATATGCTAATGGCGTACTGACCTTTTTAAAAGAGATTTCAGATTTGAAGTTATTTCTTTTATTTGCTGTCATAGCAGTGGGGTGCTATGGGGTTTCATGGATATTATCTATTCGTATCTATCAGAACAAGGCTCTTTAATAGCAAGTTCTAAAAGGAGGATGGTTTAAATGACATCAAAAAAAGAGCGTCCTAGTCGAATACGAAATTGCCTGAAAACTATTGGAGCATTTTTCGTTATGCAACTAATTTTTCTCATCCTTGATATGAATTCGTGGATACCGAACTTCAAGGAAGGAGGAGTTGGGGATCGTCTCGTTAATTCAGAGTTCTTTACGGAATGGTTCGCTCCTTATAAAACAAAGCAATTTAATGTACTAACGGCAGTTATGGCTATTTTATTATTCCTAAATGTAGTAACAAGTGCAATAAAAGACGCTTTTTCTAGAAAAAGAATTAATTAGCACATAAGTTGACCTTGCGTTTTTTTTATAATGTCTTAACTATATTTAAAAACAACAGGGAAAGGATAAAAACTCCATTTATTGATGTTTCACTTTATCTGTTACAATGATTTTTTGAGAATTATTTGATTTTTCAGTTTTGTATATTGGTAGAGATGCATTCGTCCCCCATAATGCTTCCAAAGTGTGCGCAGTAATTGTGACATATGTATTTATACTTGTGATGACAAATGATGTGTATCGTTTTTGGAAAGTTCGGAAATTATTGAACGAACTAGAGAAATTTAGTAATCTTATTTGTACAGCACATACATATTAGTTTTGTAATGGTTCGATATTTAAAAAATATGTAAGGAGGAATGGGTGTGGATCTTACGTTTAAAGTAGAGGAAACATGTTTTAATTACCGTGTCGGAGCAATTTGTAAACATGATAATAAAATCCTTATTTTGCAAGGGGACGGTGAAGATTTTTGGTACGTACCGGGCGGACGAGTGAAAATGCTAGAAAATAGTGAAGATGCGTTAAAACGGGAGCTGGCAGAAGAACTAGACGTACCTATTAAAGTGAAGAGATTAATATGGTCAGTAGAAAATTTCTTTATACTTTCTGAGCGAAAGTTTCATGAGATTAGTTTTTATTATGAAGTAGAGCTACATGAGTTACCTGCAGATGGAGTGGATCAATATATTTTGGAAGAAGAGGGTAGATCGTATTTGTTTAAGTGGGTGCCGGTAGAAGAGTTAGAGGTATATAATTTACAGCCTGCGTTTATAAAAGAAAAAGTAAAGGATATAGCAGTTCATACAGAACATATTGTTTTGCAAAAATAAACGTATTCGGAGGGGAAAAGGGTGAAGGGGACTAAAAAAGAGATACATATAAATGACAAAGTAATTCATTACACACATATCGAAAAAGGTTCTAGTAGAGTTTGCTTTATGTTCTCAGGTTCAGGATATAATTATGATAAGCCGTTATTCTATTATGCAACGATGTTAATGCTAGAAAACAAAATTGATGTTGTACATATTCACTATTCCTACGACGAACAAGTAATGAATAAACCAATAGAAGAACTAACGAAAGTAATGATGGATGATATTAATCCTGTAATGAAGGAAGTATTAAAAGGTGAGCAATACAATCATACGATGTTTTTAGGGAAGTCACTCGGAACAATACCGATTGCAAATGATGTAATGAAGAGAGAAGAATTTTTACAGTCAAAAATGATAGTACTTACACCTTTACTAACTTTTGAATCTATTTTTGATTCTATTTTACATAGTAGTCACGAAGGGCTTTTAGCAATTGGGGATAACGATCACCATTATAATGCAAATCAAATGGATCAGTTACATAAAACGAATTTAACGATCGATGTTATTAAAAATGCAAATCATTCTGTAAATGTTGGGGAATATGAAACAGAAAATTCAATTGAAGCGATAGCAAAAATAATAGAAAAACTTAAAGAAGTTGTTAGGACAAACTAACCTATCAATACATGCAAAAAGAGGTGCGAATTGCACCTCTTTTACTTTAATAAGCCTTCAAAACATGAAGTAAATAATCCTTCCGATTCAGCGGATTATAATCAACACGTTTTCGAGTAGGAAAGGGGGCCTTCAGTTTTGTGTAACCAGATGGTTTCGTTGTAAATATACCTTCTCCTTCTGTAAATGAATGGAGCATGCGCTTAAAATTATCTGTTTTCGCAACAGGTAATGATCCTGTTAACTGGTAAGAATCATTATTGAATATAGGCTCTGCAAAAGTTGCTGGAATGGCAGCGAGCTTATACATCGCGGTACTAATTGCATGCTCCGGTACAGTCAATTCAAACTCGTTTACTGGTTCATATACACATGTTTCAGCTTGCTTTAAAGCTTCCATTAAAACGAGTGGTGTTAAGTTTCTAAAGTCACTCGCTGTTGTAACAGGACTAGCATAACCTGTATGTGTTAACGTGACAGAAATGTCCGTAACTTTCCATCCGTATAAACCTTGTTTTAACGTTTGAAATACAGTATCTTCAATCGCTTTATGAAATGCTAAAGGTAGTGAACCAAGCTCAACACCTAATTTATATGTTATGCCAGAGTTAAGTTCACCACGTTCGATTTTAAAACCGATTGTTGCGTAAAATGGATTTGTTTTTTCGCCCATTACTTCAACGCTATTACCTACGCCAATTGGTTTCTCCATACATACAACTCGCGTATTTGAAAAAGTAACCTGCAAATTATATTTCTCAAAAAGTGTTGTTTCAATTACTTCTTTTTGTACTTCACCGAAAAGGCGAATATATAGTTTATTATGAACATCATCTTTCCACACTTTAATAAGTGGATCTTCTTCACATAATTCTATAAGTGCAGCGTATAAATCATGAATTCGTTCTTTAGGTACTGCATCAATGGATGCTTCCATTTGTGGTTCGGCAAAGTGAATGTCTTTTATATAATCAGTCCGTTCACCGATAATATTACCAATTTTAATATCATTCAGTCCCCACACTTTGCAAAATTCTCCGCTTGGAACTATAGAAGATTGAACAGTATTTCCGCTATGAAACATGCACATTTTTTTAATCTTTTCCTTATGTGGTAGAGACTGATCGCGCTGTATATCAACATATTTTCTAACGTGTAAGTTACCAGAAAAAACTCTTACATATGCAATCTTTTCCCCAGAAGGTTCACGTTCAATTTTAAAAACAACACCGGATAATGTTTCATCTTGTGCCGATGTATGAGCTGGAATTAGGGCCGGAAGTTTTTCAAGCAGTTCAGTTACTCCTATACCTGTTATTGCTGAACCGAAAAAGATTGGATACACATTTGCTTGCGCTATTTGTTTAATGAGTTCTTCTCTTAATAGTGTGTCCGTTACGATTTCGTTATTTACATATGACTCAAGTAACGATTCATTATAAGGTGCTAATCGTTCTATACAGTTGTCATATGATTTATATTCAATAATACGAGCTTCCTTTGTTCCTTCGTTTTGGACAGAGTAGAAGGGGAATGCTTCATTTGAAAGAATCGTTTTTATTTGCTTTACAACTTTTTCACTATTTGCACCACTACGATCAATTTTATTTACAAATAAAATAGTCGGTATGTTTAGTTTCTGTAATGTCCGCATTAAAATCTTAGTTTGTGCTTGCACACCTTCTACAGCAGAAATAACTAAAATTGCACCGTCTAAAACGCGGAATGATCGCTCCACTTCAGCGATAAAATCAGCGTGTCCAGGTGTATCAATGACATTTACTTTTATATCATCAATAAAAAAAGAAACGACAGATGCTTTAATCGTAATTCCGCGCTGTCTTTCTAATTCCATTGAGTCAGTTTGCGTATTGCCACTATCTACTCGGCCAATTTCTTTAATCACATTCGTTTCATAAAGAATACGCTCAGTCAAACTCGTCTTGCCAGCGTCTACGTGCGCGACAATCCCTATATTTATTGTTGTCATATGTGAATATCCTCATTTCATTTTCCATTTTTATTTCCTCATTTCTATTTGTGTATTGCCGCATTACAATCACTCTCCAGTCATTTAAATTATTACTATTATAATGTAATTTACATTTTTTGTAACGCTGCAAAGCGCCTTAATTTGGAAAAATAAAGTGAAACTTTAATCAGTGGCGTTTTTTAATCCGCTGATTATTAGTTGAACCAATCGGGCTTTTACGGGCAGTGGAGCCCCCACCTAACTTCCTTGTTTTCAAGAATTTTGAGAGGGGAGTCTTACTGCCCGTTAAAGCGGGATAAAAATGAAAATAAAAAGCTTGCAATCTAAATCGATATAGATTATATTAATTGACATATCAACTATTGATACATCAAACATTTTTGTTTTGATTGTAAAGGAGGGGTAATTTGACAAGTTCATGCTCAAAAGAAGCGATTATTTTATATAAATTACACTTTCTAAATAAAGAAGTAAGTTCGAAGTTTGAAGGGTGTACGGGTATGAGCCAGTCTCGATTAGAGCTTATACTTCAGTTATATGAAGTAGGTGAAATTAGTCAAAAAGCACTTCAACAAGAAGTGAATATTGATAATGCGGCGATTACGAGGCATTTAAAGCAGCTAGAAGCAAACGGAATGATTGTAAGACGGAAAAATCCAGCCGATAACAGAATTACGTTAGTTTCTCTTACTGAAGAGGGACGAAATAAAATTCAGGCGTTTCAAGAGGAAAAAGAACGTTTTGCAGCATCTGCATTTAAAGGATTGAGTGAGGAAGAACGCGATAATCTTTTAAATATGTTAATTCACATTCAAGAAAACATAAAAGAACTTTAAAAAAGGGAGAATTCAACTATGACTAACTCAGTAAAAACAAATAACTTTAACGAAATTTTAACAGGACGCCGTTCAATTCGTAAGTACGACACAACAGTAAAAATTAGTAAAGAAGAAATGACAGAAATTCTTACAGAAGCAACACTTGCACCATCATCAGTAAACATGCAACCATGGAGGTTCCTTGTGATTGAAAGTGACGAAGCAAAAGCAACACTTGCACCACTTGCGAAGTTCAATCAATCTCAAGTAGAAACATCTTCAGCAATGATCGCTGTATTCGGCGATTTAAACAACTTTGATAACGCAGAAGAAATTTACGGTACAGCAGTTGAACGCGGACTAATGCCAGCTGAAGTAAAAGAAGATCAAATGAAAAAACTTTCAGGTTATTTCTCAATGGTTACACCAGAAGTAATGAAAGATACAGTACTAATTGACGGTGGGCTTGTAGCAATGCAATTTATGCTAGCAGCTCGTGCTCACGGTTATGACACTTGCCCAATTGGTGGTTTTGAGAAAGATCAAATCGCAGAAGCTTTCGGACTAGATAAAGAACGTCACGTACCAGTAATGTTAATTTCAATCGGAAAAGCTGCTGACAGTGGTTACCAATCCGTACGTCTTCCAATTGAAAAAGTTGCTGAGTGGAAGTAATTTCAAAGAAATAAGTGGAATATGAGAGGGGAAACACCATGATTATTATTCACGCAATATTTCAAGTAGATCCAGCGAAACAACAAGCATTTTTAGAAGAAATTCAGCCACTACTTCATGGTTCAAGAGAAGAAAGTGGAAATGTATCTTATGATCTATATAAAGATACAGAAAAAGAAAATGTTTATACGATGGTAGAAGTATGGAAAGATGAAGCAGCAGTTGCGAGTCATAATACGAGTGAACACTTCACATCTTTCGTTAGCAAAGCGCCACAATTTTTAACTGCTCCACTTGATATAAAAGTTTATAATGGAGAGTTAGTAAAATAAAATGGTAAAAAGATACCCTTAGCTTGTTGCTAAGGGTATCTTTTTTTATTTTGATAGGAATATATTTACTTTTATTGTAATGTGTTATAATTTGGAAAATGATAATTCTTAATTTTCTGAATAAACAAAAGAGGGAGGTAAATATATGAGCACACTAAAGAAAATTACTAACAATATTTCGAAGGTTATTATAGGAAAAGATGAATCGATTGAACTGGCAGCTATAGCTCTTATAGCAAAAGGGCATATTTTATTAGAAGATGTACCTGGGACGGGAAAAACAACATTAGCGAAAAGTTTGGCTAAAAGCGTGGACGCTAAATTTCAAAGAATACAATTTACAGCGGATACTTTGCCTGGAGATGTTATTGGTCTTGAATATTTTAATGTGATAGTAACAACTCAAAAAAATAAGAACACTGTAAACACAGAAGTAAAAACACTGTGTTTCTTTTTGTTAATACACGTATTCGAAATTAATTTCCTCCTTATACTACAAGTTTTTGTACGTAAGCAATTTGTAAGGAATAGGTAAGAAAAAAGAGAATTTCACTCTGTATGATCGAGATATAGCGTAGTGTGAAAGGGGGAACAGAAATAACTTATATATTAAAAATGTGAAGAGTATTTCAAGGAAATGAATTAACTTCATAGGAGAACATGCATATGAAAAAATGGAGAGTTTTACAGAGTACCTTAGTCCAAGTAGTGTTGCTAAAACAATAACTATGAAGGAAATGACAAATTAAATAATGATGTTTTACTTTTAGTGAATCTGATTTCTCTATTTTTAAACTATAAGTACTAATATTGGTAGAGGAGAGAAAATATTTATGAAAACACGTAATCAAATTAAGTTAACAAGTTTAGCAGTTTTATTAGCGGGAACTACTATATTCACACCTGGTTTTACTGTGAAAGCAGAGTCAGCTCAAAATATTTCTAGTCCGTCAGAAGTGAATGATCAAAAAAATCGGAATGGTTGGAAACAAGTAATGCAGGAATCAGTACAGCTTGGAACACCAGGGGTATTAGCTAAAACATCTAGCAACGGAAAAACTAATAGCTATACTGCGGGCGTCGCGGATTTAAATAGTAAGAAACCAATGAAATCGGATTATCGTTTTCGGATTGGAAGTGTGACGAAGACTTTTACTGCTACGACTGTTCTTCAATTAGTAGGAGAAAATCGTGTGCAACTTGACGATCCAATTGAAAAGTGGCTACCGGGAATTATTCAAGGAAATGGGTATGATGGCAATCAAATTACGATACGACAACTTTTGAATCATACGAGTGGTATCGCTGAATACTTAAAGTCAAAAGACGCTGATATTATGAATTCGAAAAAAACGTATACAGCAGAAGAAATAGTGAAAATAGGCCTTTCTCTGCCTCCAGATTTCTCGCCGGGTAAAGACTGGTTGTATTCAAACACAGGATACGTCATATTGGGAATGCTTATTGAAAAAATAACTGGAAATAGTTATGCGGAAGAAATTGAAAAGCGAATTATTGAGCCTTTGGATCTGGCAAATACGTTTTTACCAGGGAATTCACCAGTTATTCCAGGTAAGAATCATGCTCGTGGGTATATGAAAATTGACGAAACAAGTGAGTTGAAAGACATGACGTATTATAATCCGAGTTTAGCAAATGCAGCTGGAGATATGATTTCTAATGCGGACGATTTAAATAAGTTCTTTTCATCTTTACTTGGTGGTAAGTTACTGAAAGAACGCGAGCTAAAAGAAATGCTTACTACAGTTCCTATAGAAGGGAAAGGTCTTGGTAATGGATATGGTCTTGGAATCTATGAAACTAAACTTCCAAATGGTGTCTCAGTTTGGGGGCACGGCGGATCAATTCCTGGGTTTATGACTTTTGCTGGCGGAGTAATGGGAGGCAAGCATACATTTGCTGTCAATGTTAACTCTTTAGGTCCAGTTAATATTCTTACACAGTTTGATAAAATGATGCAAGTTGAATTTAATAAATAGATGAAGAGAAAGCGAATGGGTTCCTGCAATAGTTGTAAATAAAAGAGATGCTTTTTAAATTTCACAAATAAGGACAGTATTAACATTCATGATATGGTATTAAGTATATGTAGAACATAAATATGATACAAGTGTATTTCAAAGTGCAATTCAATCTTATAGTTTAGTATAAAAAGGATGTCAGTTGCATGACATCCTTTTTGTTGTGGGACAAAGAGGTGTTGTTTATTTTGAAAATTGTTATTTTTGGGAGTGTTCCATATAATGAGAGGTATAGGGCTATACAGGGGAGTTATGAATGGATAATACTTTAGTTTGTTAATTATTTTGTTTTAATAAAAAAGTAAATTGATTTGGAGTGAAATACATTGGGACAAAATCAGTTTAGATGGAGTAACAAGCAATTACGAGAACATGTTGAAATAATAGACGGTACAAGAAGTCCACACAAATTATTAAAGAATGCAACATACTTAAATTCCTATATACGTGAATGGATGCAAGCAAATATTTGGATCTATGATGACCGTATTATATATGTAGGAGAAAAGCTACCGGCGCAACTACATGAATGTGAAGTTATTGATTGTGATGAAAAGTATGTCGTTCCTAGTTACATAGAACCGCATGCACATCCGTATCAATTATATAATCCAGAGACGTTAGCGAATCATGCGATGCAATTTGGAACAACAACTTTTATTAATGATAATTTAACTCTATTTTTCACATTAAAGCGTGAAGAATCATTTCATTTATTAGATGAATTTAAAAAGATTCCAGCTAGTATGTATTGGTGGTGTCGTTTTGATGGACAAACTGAATTGCAAAACGGGGAAACTTTGTTTAATAGTGAAGAAATAATAGAGTGGCTGCAGCATGAAGCTGTTCTTCAAGGGGGAGAGCTAACAGCATGGCCAAAATTATTACATGGCGATGATGAAATGTTAAATTGGGTGCAGGAAACAAAGCGATTACAGAAAAAAGTAGAAGGACATTTCCCAGGAGCATCTGAAGCAACGTTAGTAAAATTAAAACTGTTAGGTACAGACTGTGATCATGAAGCAATGACGGGTCAAGAAGCGTTAACTCGTCTTATGCAAGGTTACACTGTTTCTCTTAGAAACTCTTCCATCCGTCCTTTTATGAAAACGGAATGACGAATGTAATGATTACTACTGCTATAAAGCAAGGTGTTCCAGTAATAGAGGCATATCATATGGCAAGTTATAATATTGCTCGTTATTATAATATGGAGCATATACATGGTTCGATTGGGACAGGTAGAATTGCTAATATCAATATTTTAGAGAGTAAAGAAAACCCAGTACCGACGAGCGTTATTGCAAAGGGGAAATGGGTAAAGCGTGACGGTGTAAATACACATGAAGCATTACATATAGTCGGGAGTAAATATAAAGTAACTCCATTATCATTAGATTGGTCCATAGAAAAAGAGGATATGACTTTCTCTAATAAAAAGGGTATACACTTATTAAATAACGTTATTACAAAACCATATACTAGTGAAATCAACATAGACTGTGATGAATTGTCCACAGATCATGATGAATGTTTCCTTATGATGATTGCTCGTGATGGCAGTTGGCGAGTGAATACAGTTGTGAAAGGTTTTGCGAAAGAACTAGGTGGGCTTGCTAGCTCTTATTCTGGTACCGGTGACATCATTCTTATTGGAAAGAGTAAAGGAGATATGCTTACAGCTTTTCATAGAATAAAAGAACTTGGCGGGGGAATGGTTATAGCTGAAAAGAATGAAGTATTACATGAAATAGCATTACCATTGCTCGGGATTATGTCTAATTTAAAAATGAGTGAATTAATACAGGAAGAGAAAAAGATGGTGAAATTGCTACAAGAGCGAGGCTATGCTTATAACGATCCGACATTTACCATTTTATTCTTTTCTGCGACGCACTTGCCTTTTATACGAGTAACACCTATAGGGTTATATGACGTGAAACGTAGTAAGGCAGTTGCCCCACAGGTAAATTTGATAAAGCAATATTAAAAGGAAAGATCCTATAAAAATTTTATTTTATAGGATCTTTCTTATTATTAGCATAAGAATATTGTAAGCCTCAAATGATATAGTATCTAAATCATTTGAGGTGATATGTAAATATGAAAAAAATATTTTACATTTTAAGCGTATTTATTCTGTGTGTATCGATACAACACGTTGTACATTCCCAATCAGATGCACCAGAGTTATCTTCGGATTGTCTCGAAGAAAGAAAAGTTCGAGATGAAAAGCATGTGAAGAATATAATACAGGACATTAAATCCACATTTAATTTAAATATTGATGAACATAGTTTTTGGGAAGTAAGTAAAAGAGATCTGGAGGCTGCCCATTTGATGTATGGTGGAAAGGAAAATGATTCTTATTATAATTCGCTAACTAAAATTTATGATAGTGGTGGATTTAGCGAGCAGCCTAGCTTATTTGTGAGGGCGCAAGAAGCATTTTTACTTTATAAAGAAAAAGATAATATTAATGTAATGAAACGCTTAAAACTAGACGTTGAAAAAGGGGAATGGATCGTTATAGAAACAAAAAAGAAGAAAGGGAAAAAAGTGAAATTCAAGCCGTTGCAATGTGAAAAAGATTATATGAAAAAGAGAAATGAGTACCAAAATCAAAAATGAAATAAAGGAAATTTTGAAGGAGAAAAATTTCGTTAATCATTGTAAATGAAGCGATAGAAATCCTTAGTAATTTCACCATAAAAAAACGTCATTTTTAATGTTTAAAATGACGTTTTTTATATTCTTAAAGTTTTTGAATCGCACTCTCAATCCTCTTCACCAAATCAGCAGACACTTTATGAAAATATCCCAAAACTACCGTTCTAATATCATCGGATATAACCTTCAAATCACTAGCTAAGTTTTCAGCCAGATGTTCTTTTTCTATCGGTTTTAACTTCGTATAAAATTCACCAGCCTGGGTAAAGTCATCTTGTTTCGTAATAGAAGTTCTTTCAAGTTTACCTTCAACGTACCTTCCGTCACCGCTCGTTATTTGATTAGCAGGTGTCCAATTTTGTTGTTGGTTAATCGTTAATTTTCGGAATTCAGGTCCAATTCTTCTTCTTTGAGAATCACTGTAAATGTTAGCGCGACCTTGCAACATTTTATCATCTGATAGTTCTGCACCGTCTAGTAAATTAGAAGGGGAGAAGGCGACTTTTTCTACTTGCTCCATATAATTTTCAGGATTTTTATTTAATATCATTTTGCCCACTGGTATAAGAGGATACATCTTTTCATCCCATACTTTTGTATCGTCTAAAGGGTCATAAGAAAGATGCGCTTCATCTTTCGGGTCCATAAGCTGGACATATAAACCATATTCCACTGGTTTACCAGCCTCAATTGCATCATATAAATCTTTTCCGCTATAATTAGGGTTTTCGGCAGCAAGTTTATTTGCTTCCTCATTAGTAATAAATTGTACACCTTCAAATGGGTACCAATGATACTTTACATACTTTCGATTACCTTCTGCATTTCTCCAAACATATGTATTTACACTATGTCCTGGAATGCGGCGAAGGCTTTTGGCCGTACCGTTATCAGAGTACAAACGGACAACGAAATGAATGGATTCAGGTGCTTTAGCGACAAAACTCCAAAATCTATTAGGGTCTATTAAGTTATTTGTAGGTGAAGGTGACAACGCTTGAATTGTTTCAGGGAAACGCATCGGATCGCGAACAGAAAAGACAGGAATGTGATTACATAATAGATCGAAAATACCTTTTTTTGTATAAAATTTTGTAGAAAAACCGCGTACATTTCTAGAAGTATCAGGTGTTCCTTTCGTACTAACAGCTAATGAGAACCGAACCATAACAGGAACTTTCTCATTAGAATGTTGTAAAAAACTTAGTCTAGTATGTTTAGACATTGGATAGATTGTTTGAAAATAACCGAACGCACCAAATCCTTTTACATGAACAGGTCTTTCTAAAATTTTTTCGTGAATAAATTCTTGTAACGCCTCGTGAAGCACACTATCTTGCTTAAGAACAGGACCGCGTGAACCAACTGTTTGAGAGTGAAGTATAGCTGTTTCATTACGTTCGCCAGTTTCATTAAAGCCTTTCCTTAGTAAAGATTGCCCCTGTTTATCATAGTTTTCATCCATCTATATAGCCTCCAAATCTTTTTCGTAGATTGTTACTAAATATGATTCTATAGTCCAAATTATGTATGACATGGAAAGTTCAAAGTAGTAACAGACCGCTAGATGAAAAAAACGGGTATGTAGTGGACCTGTTGAAATAGAAGAAATTATGGAAAAATGAATATCGGGAAGAAAATCACTATTAAAATTTCAATCTTAAAAATGAATTTATACATGACTTTATAGAGAATGAACATAAAAAAACAGGAAAAATAACTGGGAGGAATTTAACATGTCGGATTGGTTTCAATTAGATAAAGAATATATGATGTCTACGTATTGTCGTACGAAGGTTGCGATAGAAAGAGGAGAAGGGTGTAAACTGTATGATGTGGATGGTAAAGAGTATGTAGATTTATTTTCTGGTGTCGGAGTGAACGTTTTAGGATATAATCACCCTAAAATCGTGCAAACAACAATGGAGCAAGTTACAAAATCGTTGCATCTACCGTTTCATTTTTTAAACCCAGTTGCGATTGAGTATGCAAAAAAATTAGTTGATTGCTCTTTAAAAAACGGAAAGGTCTTTTTTACAAACTCTGGTACGGAAGCGACAGAAACAACGTTGAAATTAATTGACAAATATAGAGCTAATACGCATGAGGAACGTGAAGGAATCGTAGTGCTGAAGAATAGTTTCCACGGGCGTACGTTAGGAGCACTTCATTTTACGAGACAAGAAAGTGTATATCAAAATTTCCCTAAAACATCGATTCCGGTATATGAAGTAGAGCGTGAGAATATAGAGCAATTAGAAGAAACAATAATTCATGAAAATCCAATTGCGATTCTGTTAGAACCTGTATTAGGAAGCGGCGGTATATATCCTTTATCGGGTGAATATTTACATGGTGTTCAAAACTTATGTGAGAAATATAATGTGCTTCTTATCGTTGATGAAGTTCAAAGTGGTATGGGTAGAACGGGAAAACTATTTGCTTATCAAAATTTCAATATTACACCGGACATTATTCAAATTGGTAAAGGAGCAGGGGGCGGGATACCGCTAGGTGGAATTATTGTAGGTGAAAAGTTATGTAATGTATTTGCGCCAGGAGATCACGGCACAACGTTTGCTCATTCATCAATGGGAACGGCTTTAGGGTTAACGGTTTTAAATACATTGATTGACGATGGTTTAATGCAAGAAGCGTATGAAATGTCACTATATTTAAATGATAAATTGCGAGAAATTCAGAATGAAAATTCTTATTATATTCAGGAAGTACGTCATGCTGGTATGATGTTTGGAATTAGTTTGAATGATACGAATAAAAATGTAAAAAGAATACAGATAGAGCTAATGGAAAAAGGGATGTTAGTTGACGTTACACAAGGGAACATCATCCGCTTACTTCCTCCATATATAATTACAAAAGAAGAAATTGATGCATTTATTTATGAGTTTATCTCTTGTATTCATAGTTTAGCAGCAATAGCAAGTGTTTAAAAAGCTTTATGAAAAAGTACCTTATTTTTAATCCAACTAGGAAGAAAATAGGGGTGAAAAAAATAAATTTACGTATTAAAATAAAAAGCTGAAAAAGGTACTCGTATAGCGCCTTCTTCAGCTTTTTAAAATAGTAAATTACTTAACCTAGAGAGCATCTCATTGGACAAATAATTAATTATGTGAAACAATAATAACAGATAAGGAGACATTAATTTTCCTTAAGTGCTTCGAATTAATTTTATTCAATAAGAGAAGGTGTGCTTAAAGAAGTTAAATTAAATAAGGAGCTGTTTTATTATATGCAACAAAATAATGATTTAAATTTTGAACCTCAAGACGTTAATATTGTCAATCCTAAACAAGCCAGGAAAGCAGTAGTTGCTACTGGTATAGGGAATGCAATGGAGTGGTTTGACTTCGGATTATACGCGTATTTAGCGGTTATCTTAAGTCAATTATTCTTCTCAGGTGTTAATAATAGTGGATTGCAACTTGTACTTACATTCGGTACATTTGCAGCAGCCTTTCTCGTTCGACCAATCGGAGGTGTATTCTTTGGTAGAATAGGAGATAAGTACGGCCGAAAAATCGTGTTAAGTACTACTATTATTTTAATGGCACTTTCTACATTATTCATCGCATTACTACCAACCTATGAACAAATTGGTGTATGGGCACCAATACTACTTTTAGTTGCCCGAATGATTCAAGGCTTCTCTACAGGCGGCGAATATTCAGGAGCAATGGTTTATATCGCAGAATCTTCTCCAGATAAAAAGCGTGGTATACTCGGTAGTGGTCTTGAAATTGGAACACTCTCAGGTTACATTGCTGCATCGGTAATTGTTACCATTTTGACGTTATTGTTAACAGATGAGCAAATGCTCAGCTGGGGCTGGCGTATTCCTTTCTTAATAGCTGCACCAATTGGTTTGGTCGGTTTATATTTACGTCGTCATTTAGATGAATCTCCAATCTTTGAAGGGATGGAAAAAGCACAAGAGGAATCTGAAGACAACGAACAATTTTCATTTATGGATATATTAAAATATCACAAAAAAGACTTCTTATTAAGCACAGTAATTGTTGCCTTCTTTAACATTACAAACTATATGATCCTTTCGTATATTCCTTCTTATCTAACTCAAGTACTTAAAGTCGAAGAAACAACAGGCTTATTAATTATTTCTATTACGATGGCACTTATGATTCCACTGGCACTTTATTTCGGTAAATTAAGTGATAAAATTGGTAATAAACGCGTCGTGCAAATTGGTTTGCTTGGTTTAACTGTATTTGCAATTCCAGCATTTTTACTAATAGGTAACGGACATATTGCAGCTATATTTGCAGGTATTTTCGTACTAGGTTTCTTCCTAAGTGTTTATGAGGGAACATTACCTTCATTATTACCATCACTATTTTTCACTGATGTACGTTATCGAGCACTTTCGATTTCCTTTAATATTTCTGTATCAATATTCGGTGGAACAACACCGCTCGTATGTTCATACTTAGTTCATGCAACCGGTAACCCGCTTGCCCCAGCATTTTATTTAGCAGGTGTAAGTATTATTGGATTAGTCGTATTTAGTGTATTATTCGTTACAACTTCAGGACGTGCGCTAAAAGGTTCATATCCTACAGTAGAAACGAAAAAAGAAGCACACCTAATCGCTAAAGAAGACCCTGAAGAAACACTTTGGTGGCATGAAGAGTCATTAGAAATTGAAGCAGGGAAAAACGCGTCAATTTAAAAAGTAACGTGGAAATATAAAAAGACTCCTATGAAAATGAAGGCACTGAAAAAGTGATTGCTTTGAAAAAATAACGTGTATTTTATCGATATATAGAAAAACAAAGGATTCCATTACCTGTATATAGTAGGTGGTGGGTTCCTTTTTCTTATTAGGTGGACTTTTTCAGTGGCCTCATGAAAATAGGAGTCTTTTTGTTGTGTTATTTTTTTCTTTTCTTCAAGCTTTTCTGATACACGTAAAGCTTATGAACCTCTTCTTTAAATTCTTGCAAAAGTACGGTGTTTTCCTCATTTGAATAACGCACTGTATTATAAGCGTCTATAATAATATCACTCTGAATATTTACATCTTCTTCATGGTTTATTCTTTCCAGCCAAGCCTCAACAGTTTCTCCTCGTTTTCTATTTAATGGGGGGATTAACTTACTCTCAAGCTTGAAAATTTCCTTCCGAATTTCGTTATGTGGCGGTTTATTTCGTTTAAAACGATTTTGGCTCATTCCTTCTTTATTAGTGATGATAGTAGATTCGAAGGCAGGCATATTTGGTAAACTTAAATATTTTCGTTTTTTTATTATTTTCCAAACGACGTAAATAGCGATGGTTGTACATACTATTATTGTAATGCTATTTATGAGAGTTGGATCAAAAAGACGCTGTCCAAACTCATCCTTAATTTGAGGATCCTTTAAATTCCCTTTATTCGACCAAAAATCATCAGTTTCTTTTAATTCAGCTGCTGAAAATAGCGGATTGATAGCGTAACCGAATCCTAATGCAACTACTTGGATAATATAAGAAAAAATAAGACGTATATAAGGGAATGCTAGAATAAGTAAAGCACAAATTGTTCCGATTGTAATAATAGAAGTAAAACGTAATAGCTGTTGATTACGATTGGAACCTGTTAACCAAAACGCAATCATAATGTGTAAGACTAATAGTAATAATTTCCATAACGGTGGAAACGGCGCATAAAATATAGCTGAAACACCAAACCATATAATACCGCCTAACGATTTTTGAACTGGATATCCAGGTCCGACTACGTGTACGATAAAGAAGAAAAGCGGTAACATAATTGTGCCAAATAGAGAGAAAGGTAGAAGGAAAGAACAACCGATTATTTGAGTCATTAACAGAATGACAAATCCTATTGTTTTTTTCTTCATTAATTTATGAATAAGAAATACGCTAATATAGCCTGTTGCTAAAAATATAGCAACAGCAACAAGTTCATCTCTTTCTGTTAATAACGAAAGGAGGAGCAGCAGAATAAAGTCATTAACGTGATAGAGCCAAGTTTTCAAGCTTTTCCACCATCCCTTCGTTAGTAATGAGAAACGTAGGCTGCGAGAGAAGAGGGAGTTCATTTCTCTGTAAACCAATGTATATCATTGTAGACGTTCGTTCTCTTTTTCTCGTTACATAATGAAGAAATCCTTGTTTCGGAAGTAACGTACTATCATCTGAAATACGTGCTAATTCTTCTAAAGATATTCCGTAATGTGCTTGCCCTTCGTTTAATGGTAAGTGCAGAGGACCACCTTCAGCTAATACACTAATAAATAATTCAAACGGTATTTGATGCTTCGTTGCGTATTGACAAATGTATGTTGCAAATGAAATAAGGTCTTCTATATTATCTTTCCAACCAAAACCGCGATCAGCAGCTAAAGAAAGACAAATTGTCCAACTATAATTTTTAACAGGTTCATATTGCTTTGCCTGTAATTCCTGCATTTTAGCAGATGCTTTCCAATGAATTGAGCGGAAAGATTCACGTTCGTATCGTTTAACACCGATAATAGATGTTTCATCATTGTAAAAAGAAAAATTCGTTCGATAAGAACCATTTAAAAGTTGCTGAAGTTCTTGCAAACCTGCTACTTCTTTAGGAGAAGGGTACACAATAATTTCAGTCCGTAATTTATCAAAAATGGGTAAATGTACAGTTAAAAGATGAAAAGGATCTTTCAAGACACATTCGAATTGTTCAATTTGAAACACACCACGTTTCGTTGCGGTTAATGTTAAATCCCATTTTTGCGCCGAATGAGCAGGTTGTGAAAACGGGAAAGAGAATAGTGTTTTTGATATTTGTTCAATTCCTTGATCTTTATGCGGTATTAGGGATGGGTCTAAATGAAAATAACAAACACCATTAACGAGTGGTATATTTGCTCCATTTTTTAAATGAATAAAAAACTGCCCAGATTCATTAGGAAAAAGCCGAGTAGTTTGTTTCTCGTTGACCACTTCAAATGTTTTCTCAATGTAAGCGACATATTTATAAATGAAAATCGCAAATAAGTAATAGAAGAAAAAGAAAAACATAATGATTCGTTGCGGCATAAAAAACGTAAATAGTATAGCGCCTGGGACAGTTAGTTGAATAATATGGAGTTGGAAAAATAACGGTACAGTTACAACGCGCTGTCCATTCATGCTTGCTCAATCTCCACTGGTACGTCAACTTCTTTTAAAATTCTTTTCATAATTTCATTTTTGGTCGTACGTAATGCGCCTTCCATTGATAAGACGATACGGTGATTCCAAACAGAAGGAACTAACAATTGTATATCCTCAGGCGTGCAATATTCTCTCTCGCGTAAAAAGGCTAGTGCTTGAACTGCTCGCACTAAAGCAAGTGTGGCACGTGGACTTACACCGTTAGCGATATAATCATGATTTCTTGTAGCATGAGCAAGCTTAATGATGTAATGTTCTAACGGTTCTGATACGAAAATTTCTTTCACTCGTTTCTGTGCTTCTAAAATAGCATCTAAAGTAATAACAGATGTGACACTTTCTAGTGGTGTATCGTTACGAAAACGTCGCATCATTTGTAGCTCATCTTCAGGATTCGGATAACCTATAGAAATTGTCATTAAAAAACGATCAAGCTGTGCATCTGGGAGAGGGAAAGTTCCTTGTGATTCAATTGGGTTTTGCGTCGCAATAACAAAGAACGGTTTCGGAAGCGGAGTAGACTGCTTTTCAAGCGTTACTTGCCTTTCTTCCATCGCTTCTAACAAACTAGACTGTGTTCTCGGCATTGCACGGTTAATTTCATCTGCTAGCAAAATGTTTGTCATAACTGGTCCAATTCTTAACTCAAATTCACTTGTTTTTGGGTTGAAGTATTCAATACCTGTTACATCACTTGGAAGTACATCCGGTGTAAATTGGACGCGAGAAAAATTACCACCAATACTTTTTGAAAGTGTTTTCGCAAGTAACGTTTTCCCAGTACCAGGCACATCTTCGAGTAATACATGCCCGTCAGCAAGCAAGGAAACAAGGAGTAAATCTATTACATTCTCTTTGCCAACAAACACAGAACTTATATTTTTTTTAAATTTATTTATCATATGTATCATTCCTTTCAAAATATAAACGGATATTTCTGTATTTTAACAAATTATTCAGAAAATTGATATGATTTTTCAATTCAAAGAAATAAATATTTGATTATTTAATTATACTCTTGCATATTTCGGAATCTGAATATATAATATCGTTATACGATATATCGCAAGCCGATATATCAACGGGCGATGTATCGGAGGTAGTTATAATGAATGTGAAAGCGCAAAAATATATTCCGTTAACTGAAGCGACATATTACATATTGTTGTCATTAGTGAAGCCAATGCACGGTTACGGAATTATGCAAATGGTAGAAGAGATGACAAATGGAGAAGTAAAACTCGGCCCTGGTACTTTATATGGGAATACAACGAAGTTATTAAAAGAGAAATTGATTGTGGAAGTTGCTTCTACAGATAGAAAGAAGTGCTATGAGTTAACGACCTTTGGGAGAGAAGTGTTAGAGCTCGAGTACAACAGATTGCAGAGATCTGTAAGGAATGGAAATAGTATATTAGGGGAGTGAATGGATGATGGAGACTAAAAGGGTATTCAAATTTTTTACTGCATGGAATTTAGAAAAAGAAGAAGCTTTTTTACGAAAGATGCATCAACAAGGTTGGGGATTACAAAAATATAATTTAATGTATACGTTTAAGAAAACTGAGCCGAAAGATATAATCTATAAAGCCGATTTTAGATTGGCCTATAGCGATTCAAAAGAAAAACAACAAGAGTATTTCGAAATATACGAAATGTCAGGTTGGAAACGCGTAACAAGTTTCACAAGCTGGAATTATTTTTGTAAAGAAGTAGAAGAGGAAAATGAGTTGCCTGATATATATTCAGATAAGGAGACGAGGATACAAAAACTAAATGAATTATTGCTATTCCTTGTTATTGTATCAGCAAGTATATTACCATCAATGTATAACCTATTTTTAAGCCCGATGGAATCAAGAGTGCCAATTTGGGCGAAAGTTATGACAGGTCTTTCAGGTTGTATGTGGATGTATTTCTTTATAAGACTCTCTTGGAAAATTAAGAAATTAAAAAGTGAAATATTATAATAAAAAGTGGAGTTCAAAAGAAGTTGATGCGGGAAATCGGAATTAACTTCTTTTGTCTCTATATAAACGTAACTTGTTCACTCTTTTTTACATAATAAAAACTTTGCAATTAAGGTATAGAACTACCAGTTATAGTTAACTTACCAAAGAAAAATCAAAAATGAATAAGAAACGATTCTTAATAATAAACTACTAGTTAAAATGATCTGAAATCCTATATATTAATATTATTTGATGCACTGCCTTTTTGAATATTAACAAAAGAGTGCGAAGTTTATAATAAGGAAGAGATACGTTTTTTATTACCGTATTAAACGAAAAAATCCCTTATAGAAAAATCTATTTCTACAAGGGATAATCATGTTTTTATTAGAAAGACTGATTTTGCGCAGGTTTAATAAATTGTTCTGGATTTTCAACAAGTCCGCATACAGCACATTGGACACGGTATGTAGGTCCTTGATAGGCCATATGAAAAGCATTCATCGTTTCATTTGTGTATTCTTCTTCCACTTGACCAGTTTGTGGATTTATTTTGACTGGTTTTACTTGTTGCTCAAGAATATTAAAGCGAGTACGGTTCGTTTTACAACTTGGACATAGCATTGGTTCCATATGTATACACCTCCATTTGTAGCATTTCTTACATGATATGATTTTATGCAAGCAAAAAAACTTTCTCAATATAAATGGATGTTTAAAGTATTCAAAATTCAGAAAAAATAAAATATAATAAGGGTACGAACTGGTTATGTCCAAACCAAATCTCCTGTTTTATGCCAATAAGCTGGGGGGCCGAGAAATCGGCCTCATTTTTTTGTGCACATTGCTATGAGAAACAAGGTTTTTATAAGACTTTTGTCGAAATTTTAAGTATGGATATAAAGGGGGATGTAAAATGAATTTAAAAATGAAGTACATCATTTTATATGTAGAAAAGTTTGAAGAATGTTTAAGATTTTATAAAGATAATTTACAGTTACCTATAAAAGCAGAGCATGGTACATATATTGAATTTAATACGGGAACTACCATATTAGCGATGAATACGCGGCAAGACGTGAAAGAATTAACAGGGCTGCCGCTTACAGAAGGAGAGTTACAATCTTCTTATTTCGAATTAGGGTTCGTTGTCGATAATGTGCAAGAAACGATTGATCAATTTAGAGAGAAAGGTATAAAGATTTTAGTTGAACCAATTGTGAAACCGTGGGGACAAACAATTGCATACATTTCCGATCCAGATGGGAATTATATTGAAATTTGCAGTTCCTTAGAATAGAAGGAGAAAAAGAGATGGGGTTTCCGAAACTAGAAACAGAACGTTTACAATTAAGAGAACTTACACTATTAGATGCAGAAACGATGTTCCGTTATTTTTCGAAAGAATCTGTTATACGTTATTTTGGAATGGATTCTTTCGAAAATATTGAGCAAGCGAAAACAACGATTCAAACGTTTAAAAACCGTTATGAAGAGGGAAGTGTATTGCGCTGGGGAATAGAGAAAAAAGGGACAGGACAACTAATTGGAACATGCGGTTTTCATTTAATAAACAATCATCATAAGCGAGCTGAAATTGGTTATGAATTAGACGATACATATTGGGGACAAGGGTATGCAACGGAAGCGTTACAGGCGATTTTAGGTTACGGGTTTGAAACGTTGCAACTTATAAGAATTGCAGCTGTTGTATACGTAGAGAATAAAGCCTCTCAAAAATTATTAAGTAAAGCAGGGTTTCAAGAAGAAGGATTACTTCGAAAACATATGATTCAAAATGGAGTTGCTCATGATACGATTTTATATTCTTTATTAAAAGAAGAGTGGAAAAAGTAATGCGTATGAATGAAATTATAAATATAATGAAGAAACATAAAGAAAGGAGGTTCATTTTAGGTATAGATGGCTTAAGTCGATCGGGAAAAACAACATTCGTAGCAAACTTAAAGGAAAATATGAAACAAGAAAGTATTCCATTTCATATTTTTCATATTGATGATCACATAGTAGAGCGTAATAAACGCTATGATACTGGATATGAAGAATGGTATGAGTATTATTATTTACAATGGGATATTGAATGGCTTCGGCAGAAGTTTTTTCAAAAGTTACAAAATGAAACAAAACTGAAATTGCCGTTCTATTATGATGACATAGACACATGTGAAATGAAAAAAGTACAAATCCCCATAGTAGGCGTAATTGTAATTGAAGGAGTTTTTCTACAGCGAGAAGAATGGAGAGATTTCTTTCATTATATGGTGTATTTGGATTGTCCAAGAGAGATAAGGTTTTTACGCGAGAGTAAGGAAACGCAGAAAAATCTTTCAAAGTTTGTAAATAGGTATTGGAAAGCAGAGGATTATTACTTAGAAACGGAATTGCCGAAGGATAGGGCGGATTTAGTCATCCAATGAATTGAAAATAGAAGGTGAACATAATAAATATTTTATGGGATTTTGATGGTACGTTATTTGATACGTATCCTGCATATACAAAGATGCTTTCTGAAATATTAGGTGATACAGTAGATAAACAAGAAATATACAAAAACTTAAAAATATCATACTCACATGCAATTCATTATTATAATATTTCATGCGAGCAGGAAGAAAAGATTAAAGTTTTGAAGGGGAAAATCAATCCAAAAGATATGAAACCTTTTGCAGGTGTCGAAGAGGTTTTGAAATTTGCGGATAAAAATGTGATTATGACCCATAAACATAGAGCAGGGGTTATGGAAATCTTAAACCATTACGGCTGGGACAAATACTTCGTAGACATGGTTACAATTGATGATGGCTTTCCTCGAAAACCGAACTCTTTAGCTTATGATCATCTACATAAAAAGCACAATATTGATTTAGCTATTGGGGATAGAGAATTAGATTTATTACCTGCAAAAGAATTAGGTATTTCAACATGTATGTTTCAAGGGGACTGTGATGTAGCGGATTATTCTTTAGCGCAGTATTCGGAATTTTATAAGGTAGTGAATGATAGAAAATTTCTTTATAAGTAGTTTGGAGAAAACCTCAACTTTTCGCTTGAAAAGTTGAGGTTTTCCTATGTAATAGCAAATTAATTATTTCAATTCTTTAGAAGGAGATTAGTATTACAATTTGAATTATATAGTTATAGATAAATCTATAGATGAAAAGATTTCAATAAAGAGAGTGATCACATGAGTATTTTCATTTTAGAAGACGATGTCATACAAGCACAGCAAATGAAGCGGCTAGTTGAAGAGATTTGTGATAAATATATGTTGCCTTTTGACTTTATTGAGGTAACTAGTAAAAGTGAAAACATTATTACTAATATTCCTAAGGCGAGGTATGTCCCAATCTATTTTTTAGATATAGAGATAAAAAGAGAAGAGCGTAAAGGTTTACAAGTGGCGCAAGAAATACGGAAGTATGACACGCAAGGGATTATTGTGTTTGTAACGACGCATTCTGAATTTGCACCTATTTCATATCAATACATGGTATCAGCTTTAACTTTTATTGATAAAGGATTGCCATACGAGGAGAGGCGTAAAGTTTTTGAACAATGTTTACTTCAGTATGAAGCGCGTAATAAGCATATCGTTCCATCGGACGATTTTATCGTTGAAAATAGTAATGCGACTGTACGGGTTCCTTTTCATGAAGTTGAATATGTTATGACTGATGAACCGCACCGTTTAGCGTTAGTGACGCTAGATCGTATCGTTTATTTTTATGGAACATTAAAGGAGATAGAAATAATAGATGAACGTTTATTTCGTTGTCATCAATCATATATCGTGAATACGAAGCAAATGTCTTCTTACGATGCGAAGCAAAAAACGATAGTTTTAAAAAGTGGGAAACGCATTCCAGTATCACGGCGTTTAGTGAATAAAGTACGTAACATGTTAAAGGGTGAGATGTAATGTATATTTATGATTTATTTGCAATATTGCTTACTAGTATGTGCCATACGTTTTTATACATTCAATTAATCCGGTACAATAGATTGTCAGTTAGAATGTTAATAGCTTTAAGTGCGGTATTCATTATTTTACTTGCTATTGTCGTAACAGTAACGAGATATCCAGAGTTGAATAGTACGATTGTGTTATTTTTAATAAGTTTAGGATTAATGCAAAATGAATTGAAATTTAAGCATAATTTATATTTTGCACTGGTGAGTATGGTGATTATAACGTTAGTGAAAATGTTACTTTTCGATTTAGGAATGAAAATCTTTATGTTAACGCCATTCAATTTATATTTATGGACAGGTAGCATGATTCATCTTATCGTATCGACACTTACTTTTATCGGTATTGTATTAGCGCGTAAAAGAATTCAAAAAATTGCTCAATATATAGTAGGTAGTCCGTTATATTATATAACTTACATATTATTAATTGTCGGGTTTATTATTGAACTAATTTTAACTCAGCCGTCAACTGAGTTTTTAGCAAAAATAAATCAACAATACAGTGAAGTAAGTTATAATTCAGCGATTATTATTTTTTTATTATTACTAATCATTGTACTAATAAGCTCACACTTATCGAAAGAAAAGTTACGAGAAGAGCATGAAAAACGTTTAGATAAAGAGTTATTAGATTATGTGGAGAAATTAGAGGATATGCATGATGAGCTTGCTAGTTTCCGTCATGATTATATGAATGTATTACTATCGTTAGAAGAGGGAATACGTACAAAAAATGTGAAAGAAATTGAGCAAGTGTATTATGAAGTTGTCGCACCTACATTAAAAACAATAAATGACCATGAACTTGATATTGCAAAATTATCTCGCATACATATTCCTGAAGTAAGAAGTGTATTAAGAGCGAAAGTCGGCACTGCCCAGCAGCAACAAATAAAAGTAATGCTTGATATACCAGAAAACATTGAAAGTGTTTCAATGACGATTATTTCATTTATTCGCATCATTTCAGTTTTAGTAGATAATGCAATTGAAGAAGCAGTACAAAGTGAGGAAAAGATATTGCAAATCGCATTCTTTGAAATGGATTCACGACAATATTTTATCGTGCGTAATAGTTCAAAGAGTGAAGAGATTGATTTGCAAAAAATTTATGAGAAAAACCATTCAAGTAAAGAAGGGATTAGAGGATACGGGCTATTCTCATTAAAACGTATCATGAATAAAACAAATAATGCGACGTTAGAAACAACTTATGTAAGTCCTTATTTCACACAAACATTTATATTAAAAGAAATGAAATGACCATCTATGATGAAAATGAAACCGAATAGGAAATAACTACATACTTTCTTCACTCGTTTTTATACACTTCAAGTAAGAGGTGAAGCGAGATGAATGGTCTTATTTTTACAATAATGATTAGCTTTGGTCTACCGCTTATAACACTTTTATATGCTTTTTCGAAGAAACGCTATATTCCATATATGTTAGGTGTATTGGCTTTTGTTGTATCACAAATATTGATTCGCATACCAATACTGAATTATTTAAATGGAACTAGCACAGATTTTCAAATGTTTTCTGTTATGCAGCCTGTCCTATTTGTACTTTTGCTTAGTTTATCAGCTGGAATTTTTGAAGAGGTAGCTCGTTGTATCGCCATGCGTTATTTTATGAAACAACGAGATTGGCAGTCTGGTTTTTTATTTGGGGCAGGGCATGGTGGTATTGAGGCAGTATTGATAGTTGGTATCCCGGTAATATCCCTATTATTGTCACAAACAGTCATCCAAAATGGTGACAGTTATTATTTCGGCGGTATTGAGCGCATCTTTGCGATGGTATTGCATATTGGGCTTTCCTTCATTGTATTGCAAGCTGTAGTCCAAAAGAAATTTCGTTATGTTGTATATGCAATTCTTATCCATGGGACTGCAAATGCATTAGCGGGTATTATATCACTTTATGTACCAGGAAAAAGCGGGATAATCATATCAGAAGTTTCAATAGCAATTTGTGCTTTACTCGTTTTTAGTTATAGTTTCATTTTAAAAAGAAAGGGTGTATGAAAATGAGAAGAATGTTACTTATTATGATAAGTGCTATCGCGGCGTTCGCGCTCGCAGCATGTACCGGTAATAAAGTAGATGAAAGTACGTCTAAAAAATTTATTCCGAAAGCGGAAGAAATTGTATCATTATTAAATGAGGCGAAATATAAAGAAGTGCATGAAAAATTTGATAGTAAAATGAAAGCTGCATTGCCAGAAGAAAAGATGAAAGATCTTACACCTGTAATTGAGAAAGCTGGTACATTCGAAAAAATTGAAAAACAATCGATTGAAGAAAAAGATGGTTTATATACTGTTATTCTTGTAGCGAAGTATAGTAAAGAACAACGGACATTTATTATAACTTATAATGATAAAGAAGAAATAGCAGGTTTAGTTATTAAATAAAAGCAGATACAGTGGGAGTTTCCGCTGTATCTGCTTTTTGTTTTAATTAAATTATGGTTATTTTTGCTAATATGAACTTATAGTTATATAGAAGGGATGGGTTAGTATGAAAACTGAACTAGTTCCTAAAAAGAAGTACAGTATAATAAGCTACATATCTTTACTCATCGGCATTTTATGTTTTCTGTTCGTATTTATTACACCGACAAGAATAGCGAATGTGGGTAATGTAGTGGGAGATTATATTACAGTTGCAGGTATCATACTTTCTGTCATTACGATGACGAAAAGAACAGAGAAGAAGGGGATTGCTATTCTTTCATTCATACTGTCCTTATCATTATTTATATTTTGGATCATCGCGATTATTTTAGTTTTGACTGGACGAGTTAGTTTTGCGCCGTAATACCGAATAAAAAGAGTCCTTCATACGAGAAGGACTCTTTTTATTCGATATCTTCAGGTTGATATTCTAAAATATCCCCAGGTTGGCATTCTAATGCTTTACAAATGGCTTCTAAAGTTGAAAAACGAACTGCTTTTGCTTTTCCGTTTTTCAAAATAGAAAGGTTAGCCATTGTAATCCCAACCTTCTCCGAAAGCTCTGTTACACTCATTTTTCTTTTCGCTAACATTACATCAATATTAATAATAATTGCCATATTATTCACCTCAGACCGTTAAATCATTTTCTGATTTTATATCTATAGCATCTTTTAATAGTCTTTGGAGTACGGCAGCAAAGACCGCGATTACCATTGAAGCAAAAATCATAATCATTCCGATAATAATAATGCCAGGGGCGTCATCTCTCTCTGCCACAAGATAGAAAAGTGGCATACCTAATACATATAATACACTAATTGCTAGTGCACTGTACTTAATATTTTTTAAAGCTTTAACAGATAGCTTTGAGAATGCGTTGTTTTTATCAATATAGTTTAAAAGTTTAAATGTTTGATACAGCGCAAAATAATAAGGTATTGCTGTTGCGTATAAGTTGATAAATACAAGATATTTAATATATGCAATATCAGGATATAGTTCTGCGGCGAAGTTTCCTATTTTAGGAACTAAAAAAATGCACATACCAAGAACAGGGATACCCATTAGAATCACAGCTGTCTTTAAGAAGAGTGTTGATCCTTGTTTCATAAAAAGCACCTCATTTATTTAATATATTATTAATTTACCACGAAATTTATTGTTTAACAATAAATTTTTATTTATTTTAATTAGGGATTTGTTGTTAAACAAGTTAATAATGAAAAATATTCTTTATAAGATAGATAAACTATACCGACATGTAATGAATAAGAAAGTAACTATTGTTAGCTTTATAAGATTTGGGAACTAATAAAACATATATAGGTAGTGAAAAGTAAAAGGAAACCAGAACTTTGTATGTAAATGAATGTGAAACTAATGGAGGCGCAATAATGTTTGTATTGGGTTTAAAGATGAAGAAGTTACTGCTAGTAGGAACAATCACACTAAGTATGTTAGGTGCTGAAAGCATGATGAATGATCATACGGTGGAAGCTAAAGTGAAAAAAGTAGAACGTCAACCGAAAAATGTAATCATAATGGTTATGGACGGAACGAGTTCTTCAGCAACTACATTAGCTCGCTTGTATAAAGGAAAACCACTTGCATTAGATAAAATTGTAACAGGAGGTGTTCGTACATATTCAGCGGAATCAGCTATAACAGACTCAGCTCCAGCAGCTACAGCTTTAGCGACGGGAAATAAATCGAATTCAGGATATGTAGGTGTATTACCTTCTATTGTAAGTTCACCTGGCTTAAAACCAATAAAAGAAGAGGACAAGTTACGGCCAGTGGCCAATGTTTTAGAAGGTGCCAAACGTACTGGTCGCGCAACTGGAATTGTTGCTACAGCTGAAATTCAGCATGCTACTCCTGCTGGATTCTCCGCTCACCATGTGAATCGTAAGAATTTTGAAGTGCTCGCGGAGCAACAAGTATATCAAAATATAGATGTCGTATTAGGCGGGGGGAAAGCGGCACTGCTACCTGATACAGATAGTGGAATTCGAAAAGATGGTGAAGATTTAGTAAAAGTGATTCAAAACAAAGGATACGATTTTGTTGAAACGAAAGAAGCATTATTAGGCTCTAAATCTAACAAAATTTGGGGCTCTTTTTCACCTAATGCCCTTGCATTCGATATAGATCGTATAGCAACACATCCGGAGCAACCAACACTTTCTCAAATGACAGAAAAAGCAATTCAAACATTATCAAAAGATAAAAATGGTTTCTTTTTATTTGTTGAAGGAAGTAAGCCAGATTGGGCAGCTCATGTGAATGATCCAATTGGAATTATTAGTGATGTATTAGCATTTGATAATGCAGTTGCGGAAGCATTAAAATTTGCAAAAAAAGATGGTAATACGCTGCTAATAGCCGTGGCTGACCATGGTAACAGCGGTATTTCTATCGGGAATATGAATACGACAAAAGGATATAATAATACGCCGGTCTCTGCATACATTGAACCATTGAAAAACGCGAAAATGACGCTTGAAGGGACTACAAATAAACTTAAATTTGATTTATCAAATGTAGAAAATGTAGCTAAATTATACGGTTTGGACAATTTAACTTTTTATGAAAAAGAAAGATTAAAAGCAGCAAAAAAGAAAACGGATGTAGGTCCAATACTTACTACATTATTGGCCAATCGTGCGAATATAGGCTTCACAACAGGAGGGCATACAGGTGAGGATGTGTTTTTATATTCTTACGGCCCTCAAAGGCCATACGGTTTAATCCAAAACACGGACGTTGCGAAAAAGATGGCGAAAGCAATGGGCTTTAATTTAGAAGAAGTAACAAACAAATTATTTGTAGAGAGTGAATCAGCCTTTAAACAAAACGGTGCAACTGTAACAATAGATCATAATAATGCAGTAAATCCGGTGCTTATAGTAAAACGTAATAATGTAAAAGCTCAATTGTTTGTAAACAAAAATATAATTCGTATTAAGAATAAAGATTATGAATTAGGAAGTGTTGTTGTAGAAAGCAATGGTAAGTTCTATGTACCAGAAGAAGCAATCCGTTTATTTATAAAGCATTCTCTTTAAAAAATGTCAATTCCTTAACTTGTACTTAGGAATTGGCATTTTTTGTGTAGATGAGATTTCACTCGAAAAAAAAGAGGAAAGAGAATCACAAATTCAAGAGTGAACTTCCTATAAATTTACCTATTTTATGTTTTTCACCCTCGAAAAAATATTTCTCAACATTTTAGTACTTTAAAAAGATTTAATATTCGTATTATAACGAATATTATGTTATTATCGGCAAAAAACGATAATTTGCAGACACTGGGGAGGAAATACATTGAAAAAGAAAAAGAAATTAAAACCATTAGCGGTATTAACAACAGCAGCAGTACTAAGTAGTACGTTTGCTTTTGGAAGTCATGCAGCGTATGCTGATGCGCCATCATCTCTACCAATAGATGAGCATTTAATACCAGAGGAACGTTTGGCCGAAGCACTGAAACAACGGGGAGTAATTGATCAATCTGCATCACAAGCTGAGACATCAAAGGCTGTCGAAAAATATGTTGAGAAAAAGAAAGGGGAAAACCCTGGAAAAGAAAGCATGACAGGAGATAACCTTACGCAAGAAGCTTCAGATTTTATGAAAAAAGTAAAAGATGCAAAAATGAAGGAAAATGAACAAGCGCAGCAGCCCGAAGTAGGACCAGTAGCTGAGCAAGGTGCAGGATTGAACCCTGGAAAATTAAATGGAAAAGTACCGACTACACCAGCGAAGCAAGCTGAGTACAATGGGGCTGTTCGAAAAGATAAAGTACTTGTGTTACTCGTAGAATTTAGCGATTTTAAGCATAATAATATTGATCAAGAACCGGGTTATATGTATTCTAAGGACTTTAATCGTGAACATTATCAAAAAATGTTATTTGGTGATGAGCCATTTACGTTATTTGATGGATCAAAGATTAATACATTTAAACAGTATTATGAAGAACAATCTGGCGGAAGCTACACAGTTGATGGAACTGTAACAGAATGGCTTACTGTTCCAGGGAAAGCATCGGACTATGGTGCGGATGCGGGAACTGGTCACGACAACAAAGGTCCTTTAGGCCCAAAGGATTTTGTGAAAGAAGCATTGAAAGCAGCAGTAGCAAAAGGTATCAATTTAGCAGATTATGATCAATTTGATCAATACGATCAAGATGGTGATGGAAATAAAAATGAGCCAGATGGAATCATTGATCATTTAATGGTAGTACATGCAGGTGTAGGTCAAGAAGCTGGCGGTGGTAAATTGAAAGATGATGCGATTTGGTCTCATCGTTCAAAACTTGGATCGAAGCCATATGCGATTGATGGTACAAAATCTTCTGTTTCGAACTGGGGCGGAAAGATGGCGGCATATGATTATACAATCGAGCCTGAAGACGGAGCAGTTGGTGTGTTTGCACATGAGTACGGTCATGATTTAGGTTTACCAGATGAGTATGATACAAAGTACTCAGGACAAGGTGAGCCAGTTGAATCCTGGTCCCTAATGAGTGGCGGTAGCTGGGCTGGAAAAATTGCAGGAACAGAGCCAACAAGTTTCTCACCGCAAAATAAAGAGTTTTTCCAAAAGAACATGAAGGGGAACTGGGCGAATATCGTTGAGGTAGATTATGATAAACTTCGCACGGGAATCGGTACTGCAACATATTTAGATCAAAGTGTGACAAAATCAAAACGACCAGGAATCGTTCGTGTTAATTTGCCAGACAAAGATATAAAAAATATTGAATCAGCATTTGGTAAGAAGTTTTATTACAGCACGAAAGGAAATGACATTCATACAACACTGGAGACACCAGTATTTGACTTAACGACTGCAACGGATGCTAAATTTGATTATAAGGCATTTTATGAACTGGAAGCGAAGTATGATTTCCTTGACGTAAATGCCATTACAGAAGATGGAACGAAGACGCGTATTGATCGAATGGGCGAAAAAGATGTAAAAGGCGGCGTAGATACAACGGATGGTAAGTGGATTGATAAATCATACGATTTAACCCAATTTAAAGGCAAGAAAGTAAAACTGCAATTTGAGTATGTAACAGATATTGCAGTAGCTTATAAAGGATTCGCGTTAGACAATGCAGCATTAACTGTAGATGGAAAAGTTGTTTTCTCTGATGATGCGGAAGGCCAGCCAGCAATGACGCTAAAAGGATTTACTGTGTCAAACGGATTTGAACAGAAAAAAAATAACTACTATATTGAGTGGCGAAATTATGCTGGATCGGACACTGCGTTACAACATGCACGTGGTCCAGTATTTAATACAGGAATGGTTGTATGGTATGCGGATCAAAGCTTTACAGATAACTGGGTAGGTGTTCATCCAGGCGAAGGATTCCTTGGGGTAGTAGATTCTCATCCAGAGGCAATCGTAGGAACGTTAAACGGACAACCAACTGTGAAGAGCAGTACGCGTTATCAAATTGCCGATGCGGCATTCTCATTTGATCAAACGCCAGCATGGAGAGTAGATTCGCCAACTCGCGGTATCTTTGACTATAAAGGATTACCAGGAGTTGCAAAATTTGATGATTCTAAGCAATACATCAACAGCGTTATTCCAGATGCCGGACGTAAGTTGCCGAAACTAGGATTGAAGTTTGAAGTAGTAGGTCAAGCTGAAGACAAGTCTGCAGGTGCAGTTTGGATCCATCGCTAAAATAAAATGAAATGAAGAGGAGCTGCCATAAGCCGATGAAACCTGACTTGTGGCAGCTCTTTTCTGCTTGTAAAAAAATTCTCAGTTTTAATTGTAAAGACTGGAAATGTATTTGATAAATAAAATGTTCAATCTGTTCAATTATAGCGCTATTTTGAACGTAAGTAATTTGTAAGTAATGAGTAAGAAAAAAGAGATTTTCATATTATATAATATTTATTACATCTACTTTTAACACCTGATACTAATAGTATGCTATAATATGAATTAGCAACATAAAGGAAAGGAATTAAAACAAATGACATTAGAAAATACTAAAAATTTAAAAAAACAAGTTGCTCCTTATGAAAAATCAACAATTAAAAAAAGTGCGTGGCAACTTATTAACACAATCGTGCCGTTTATTATTTTATGGTACCTTGCTTATAAAAGTTTGTCTGTTTCTTATTGGTTATCATTAGTTCCATCTCTGCTAGCTGCTGGTTTTATGACACGAATTTTCATAATTTTTCATGATTGTACCCATTATTCATTCTTTAAAAGTCGACGTGCAAATAGAATAGTTGGGACATGTATGGGTGTTTTAACATTATTCCCGTTTGATCAATGGGGGCATGAGCATTCTATTCATCACGCTACAAGTGGTAATTTGGATAAGAGAGGGACAGGAGATATTTGGACGCTTACAGTGGATGAATATGTAGCTGCGCCATTTAGACTTCGTTTAGCATATCGTTTATATCGTAATCCATTCGTTATGTTTGGGTTAGGTCCAATTTATGTATTCTTGCTTAAAAATAGATTTAACCGAAAAGGTGCTAGACAGAAAGAACGTATGAATACTTATTTGACGAATATTATTATCGTTGCTTTAGTAGCTTTACTTTGCTGGGCAATTGGGTGGCAATCGTTTCTGTTAGTACATGGTTCCATATTCTTAATAGCAGGTTCAGTAGGGATTTGGCTGTTTTACGTACAGCACACATTCGAGGATTCTTATTTTGAAGAAGATAAAGATTGGGAATATGTGAAAGCGGCAGTAGAAGGAAGTTCGTTTTATAAACTTCCAAAAATTTTGCAATTCCTAACTGGTAATATTGGATTCCATCATGTTCACCATTTAAGCCCAAGAGTACCTAACTATAAACTAGAAGAGGCACACAATAATACGCTTCCGTTAAAAAATGTACCAACGATTACTCTTGCTACAAGCTTGCGTTCACTTCGTTTCCGTCTTTGGGATGAGAAAAGTAACAATTTCGTTAGCTTTAAAGATGTCAAAAATATAATTAAAAATAATGTTTCTGTTCGGGTTAAATCTGAACTATAATTTCATCGTATATAAAAGACTCTCCTTAATCATTTTTGATTTTAGGGGAGTTTTTGTTTAAATAGTAGATGTCACTGTACCATTTTTTTATAACATCAATATTTTTAGTTCTCCAAAATATTCCCCCGAAACCTTTTATCATCGTAGATAGCCCCTGTCTCTTTTAAAATTTTATGGCATTGTATATTCAATATATCAAAACAGTAATAGTAAGGGAAATTAATAACCTTTAAAAAGTGAAAAATTCCAATTACTAGTATTGGAGTGTTTATCGCATTATGGAAATCGATATTGTTCTTCAAAGAGCTTGCAATCCAAGTAAAGGTGTATAGCAATACTGACTCGTATGAGGTAATGAATGAAAAGGGAATAGAAAAAGTGACAATGATAAAAGACCGCACATGAATTGAAAACCATGTGCGGTCTTTTATATATAAGTATAGTATTACATAGTCTCGCTAATTTTAGTTTCACTATGAGTGTTAATAGAAATTCTTTTCTTAACTTTAAAGTGATAGTAAGTGTAGCAAAAGATGATAAATGGTACAGTGCAATAGATTCCTAGTCGTTGTTCAGGGATAAAAATAAGACTGATTAATATAATGCCATACAGTCCAAAACCAAGAATTGGTACAAGTGGATAAAGTGGAGTTTTAAATTTTAAGTCTTCTAATTTTCCACCGCCTGCTAAATAATGTTTACGGAAAAAGAATTGAGAAACACAAATTGACATCCAAACAATGATTGTTATGACTCCAGAAATGGAAATTAACCATAAGTAAACCGTTTCAGCAGCTACAACGCTCGTCAAAAGGGAAAAAGCAGAAATAGCAATCGTCATAATTAAAGCGTTTAAAGGTATTCCGCGCGATGATAATTTCTTTAAAAAGGCAGGAGCCATTTCATTTTTTGATAATGACCAAAGCATGCGAGTTGCCGCGTACAATCCTGAATTGGCGACAGAAAGAACAGCAGTAAGAATAACAAAGTTCATAATATCAGCTGCATATGGAATACCGATATTATCAAAAACAGCAACGAACGGGCTTTTTGTTAATCCTGCTTCTTCCCAAGGAATTAAAGCAACAAGAACAAAGATTGCTAAGACGAAGAAAAACATCGTACGCCATATAATATTTCTAATAGAACGAGGTAAAGTTTTTGCTGGATCTTCACTTTCACCTGCTGCAATCCCGACAAGTTCTGTACCTTGGAAGGAATAATTGACTGTAACCATTGTTAAAAGAATAGCGGCAAGTCCATTTGGGAATAAACCACCATGATTTACGAAATTTGATAATAGCGGAGCTGGTTCGTCGCCTTTTAAATCAATAAAACCGAACATAGCGGCGCAGCCAAGAATAATAAAAGCGATAATGGCAGATACTTTTATACTTGAAAACCAAAATTCTGTTTCTGCATAACTACGAGCAGATAGTGCGTTAATAGTGAAGATTGTAACGCCAAATATTAAACACCAAACCCAAACAGGAATATCAGGAAACCAGCGCTGCATTGTAATGCCGGCAGTTGTAAATTCAAGGCCGGTCGTATTCGCCCAGCTTAACCAATACAACCATCCAATTGTAAAGCCAGTTGCAGGATTGATAAACTTAGTGGCATATTCCTGGAAAGAACCCGAAACAGGCATGGCTACAGCGAGTTCACCAAGACATAGCATAACGAAATACATTAATAATCCACCGGCCATAAAGGCAAGTACGGATCCACCAGGTCCAGCTTGACTTATAATAAAGCCAGATCCGTTAAATAACCCCGTTCCAATCACACCACCGAGTGCAATCATGAATAAGTGTCTACTTTTCATCGTACGTTTTAATTCATTGTTTGTATTATTTACTTGTGCCATTGTTTTCCTCACTTTCGTAGTTGATAGAATAAAGTTTGATGTTTTTCCGTATTATGGAATGTATTCCGTGATGTGAAATCTTGTTATAATTTTCAGATAATTAAAAAGAAAAGTCAATATTTTTTTGTTTGCGCTTTCGAATTATCGTTCGTAGTATTTTTTATTTTTAGAAAATTAAATAAATGAATTGATTTCATTTTGATTTTTTGTTAAATTGATAGGTAATTGAGCGTACTAACATATTACAAGTCAAGTAGAGGTGAGTTATGGTACAGTCCATTGATCGAGCGATAAGTATTATAAAGTTATTAAATTCTACTAATGAAAAAGAGTATTGGGCCATTTCTGATATAGCGGACAGAACACATCTCCCAGTTAGTACAGTACATAGATTACTTAACTCTCTAATCGAGCATGGGCTAGTTACGCAAATTTCAGAGACGAAACAGTACAAAATTGGACCAATGTGGATGGAAATAGGATTACGACAATTGGAGAAGGTAGACTACAGATCAGTCGCAAGAGAAGTAATGAAGCGATTGGCCTCTGAAGTGGAAGAAAGTGTTTATTTGAACATTCCAAATGGAACACATTCTATTATCATTGAAAGAATTGATAGCCCTTTAAAAATTCGAGTTATTGATAACCTAGGGGAACAGATTCCACTTTCAATTGGTGCCGCAAATAAAACGATGCTTGCCAATATGAAACAGAATGAAATGGAATATATTGTTGAGCAACTACTTTCTGCTTTACCAGAACAAAAGCAAATTCTTCTTGATCAAATAAAGCAAATAAGAAACGAAGGATATGCTGTCAGTTATGGAGAAAAAACAGAAGGGACAGCTTCAGTAGCTGCACCTATTATCGGATTTAATCATAAAGTAGTAGGAGCATTAAGTGTTGGGTTAATTAGTCATCGCATTAATGATGATCGACTTTCTTTTCTTATTAGTAAGGTGAAACAAGCAGCTCATGAAATATCAATAAAAATCGGCAGTACATCAGAACTATAATTTTGATAACTGTCGTCATTTTTTATTCATATACTGGAATTCATTTTCATAATGCGGAAAAATAGGGGGATTTATATGTCAAAGTGGCAATCAAAAGAACAATTAATTCAATTATTAAGCAGTCTTGTTGAAATTCCTAGTATTACAGGTACAGAAGCTGAAGTAATATTGCCAGACTTCGTTGTGGAACAATTATCTGATTTACAGTACTTCAAAGAAAATCCACACCATTTGCAAAAAAATCCGACAGGGGACGGACGATATTTTGTTACAGCACTAGTAAAGAAAAGCGATAGTACAAAAAATACCGTAATTCTAGTAAGTCACTTTGATGTTGTAGATGTACAAGATTACGGAGTGTGGAAAGAAGATGCATTCAATCCTAAAAAGCTAACATCTATGTTTTATTCTCATAAAGATGAACTTCCAGAACATGTACGTGAAGATATAGAACATGGAGATTGGCTATTTGGTAGAGGAACAATGGATATGAAATGCGGCCTCACGTTACAAATGGCAATGATTGAGCAAGCTTGTGAAGGAAGATTTGATGGGAATGTTCTTTTATTGGCTGTACCAGATGAAGAAGTAAACTCTGTAGGAATGAGAGCTGCTGTCCCAAGATTACTAGAGTTAGCAAGAGAACATAACTTGGAGTATAAAACGGTACTAAATTCAGAGCCTATGTTTTCAAGGCACCCTGGTGACCAAAATAAGTATATTTACACTGGTTCTATTGGTAAAGTGTTACCTGGTTTTCTTTGCTACGGTAAAGAAACACATGTAGGTGAACCTTTTGCAGGCTTAAATGGGAGTTATATGGCTTCATTAATAACAGCAGAATTAGAGTTGAACACAGATCTTTGTGATATTGTAGAAGGGGAAGCGAGTCCTCCGCCAACTAACTTACTTCAAAGAGATTTAAAGGAGGATTATTCTGTACAAATTCCACATCGTGCAGTCACATTATTTAATTTGTTTTTATTAGAAAAATCAATGACAGATGTCGTTTCATTGTTACGTCAAAAAGTAACGAAAGTAGCAGAGAAAATAGAAGAGTCGTATGAAAAACATGCATATCGTTTTTCTAAATATAATCCATTCATACCACCTAATCTTAAAGTAAATGTATTGACATATGAAGAGCTTATCACTTATGCAATTGAACAACAGGGGCAAGAGAAAATAGATGATATTCAATCTAGTATTATAAAAAATAGAGAAGATAAAGATGATCGTGCGGTAACGATTGATTTAGTAGATAAACTAGCCATCTTATGTAAAGAAAAGGCACCGATGATTGTCCTTTTCTTTGCTCCGCCATATTATCCAGCTGTAAGTTCACGCAACAACCAGTTAATTAAAGAGGTAGTTGCAGAAATGGAAAAGTATGCACAATTCAATCATAATATTACATTTGAAAACCAAAACTATTTTGGAGGAATTTCAGATTTGAGCTATGTGGGCTTACAGAACCCATTAGATTCAATGAGTTCACTTGTAGATAATATGCCATTATGGGATAAAGGTTACTCAATTCCACTTCAGGAACTAGAAGAGTTTGACGTCCCAGTATTAAATATGGGGCCGGTAGGAAAAGATGCTCATCAATGGACAGAACGTCTAGATGTAAATTACGCATTTGAAACGCTATTAGATATGTTACCGAAATGCATTGGAAAATTATTAGTTTCTAATAAAATTACACAAGCGTAGTAGGGAAGGGATAAGTGAAGTTATTTTAATATAATTAAAAACTAAAACAGCCAAACTCAAGTATATTCGAGTTTGGCCGTTTATCATGTAGTGCATTTCTCATTAAATTCATATGAATTCATAACTAACGTGATCTCTTTTATACTTTTACTTTTTCGTTTGACCAGATAGTTCGACAGACTTTTGTGTACAACGTTGCATAGCTGAAATAATTGCAGTTCGTAAGCCTTTTTCCTCTAAAGTTGCTACAGCTTCTATCGTTGTTCCGCCAGGAGAACAAACCATATCTTTCAATTCACCTGGATGTATTCCTGTTTCTAGTACCATTTTTGCAGAGCCTAACACAGCTTGAGCAGCAAATTTATATGCTTGATTTCTAGGCATGCCATCTAGTACAGCAGCATCTGCCATCGCTTCTATAATCATATATACGTACGCTGGTGAAGAACCACTTACAGATGTTACAACATCCATTAACTTTTCACTTACAATCTCTGATTGACCAAAACTATTGAAAATGTTTAGCACATCTTCTAAATCTTTTTCTGTTACCATTTCATTAGGACATAATGCAGACATTCCTTCTCCAACAAGAGCAGGTGTATTAGGCATTACTCGTACAATTTTTAACTTCTTATTAAAAGAATCCTCTGTACTTTGGATGCTTTTTCCAGCAGCGATTGTTACGATAATAACATCGTTTTTTATCACTTCTTTAATTTCGTTAATTACTGATGCGTATAAGTCTGGTTTAATTGATAAAATTAAAATATTAGCATTTTTAGCGACTTCATTGTTGTCAGTAGTTATAGTTATTCCGTACTTTTCACTAGCATTTTCTAAATTCGTCGTGTTTAAATCTGAACACATGATTTTATTTGAAGACACTATTTTTTTGTTTAGCATCCCGCCAATGATAGCCATCCCCATATTTCCGCATCCGATGAATCCAATTTGTTTATCCATAATAACTCAATCTTGCTCCTTTTTTAATAAATTATATCATTTCGAAATTGTTATCTTAATATAACAATAACATCTCTGTGCAATATAAAGAAACATTCTAAGAGAATATATTCCTTTTTGCAATACTAAAAGATAAAAATCAATGATATTCGACATTCTGTAAATATATACACTACAATATAAAGTTTATGTTTATAAATATGAGTTAAATTTATATTCATTTGTATTTTCATTCAGTAGGGCAATAACTTCATACAAGTAACTCGCAGCTCTATTTATTTTTAAAAATACCTCTTGACACCAAATCGAACTATATCGCATAATATAAAAAAATTAAACCGAAAATCGTTGAAGGGAAATAGTACATATGTCTTCTTGCGAAAGAGAGTGGAATTCACCGGCTGAAAGATTCCTCGTATAGAATATATCGAACCTATCCCTGAGTCTTAAATGAAAGTTTAGGCGTTCGCCTGCGTTATAGGCGCCAAGTGGATATCTATGTATATCAATTAAGGTGGTACCGCGGAACAATGACCGTTTCGTCCTTTTTATTTTATTAAGGGCGAAGCGGTCATTTTTATTTTGTCCTTTAATTGGATAGGTGCAGCAATAATGAGAATAGAAATCACTGAAAGCTGTATGAATAAAAGTGTAATGTATAAAAAACTTTGATTTTAGATTTGGGGGATACAAAAGTGAAAAAACAACGAGTTGTCGTTAAGATTGGGAGCAGCTCCCTGGCAGATAGTCACGGAGGCATTTCTAAAGAACAACTTTCAGATCATGTTGCCGCATTGGCTCGGTTGAAAGAAGAAGGACACGAGGTTGTGTTAATTACATCTGGAGCCGTCGCTGCAGGTTTTTCAGCGCTAGGATATCCTAGCAGACCCGTGACAATTAAAGGAAAACAGGCAGCTGCAGCTGTCGGACAAAGTTTGTTAATGCAGGCGTACACGGAGGAATTCCGTAAATATGGTATTGTTACTGCGCAACTTTTACTGACAAGAAGTGATTTTTCTAGAAAAGAACAATATAGTAATGCTTACGCTACTTTAGGAGAATTACTAAACCGTTCCGCTCTCCCGATAATCAATGAAAATGATTCCATCTCTTTAGAGGAGCTAACGTTCGGTGATAATGATATGCTGTCAGCTTTAGTAAGCGGGCTTATTTCGGCAGACATGCTTATGATTTTTACGGATGTGAACGGTTTATATGACAAAAATCCGCAGAAAAATGAGGATGCAAAAAAATATTATTTCCTTCCTGAAGTTACAGAAGAAATCGCTTCTCTTGCAGGAGATGCTGGTTCAAAACTTGGGACTGGCGGTATGAAATCAAAAATCGATGCTGCAAAGACAGCACTCTCTCTTGGTGTGAGTGTATTTATCGGAACAGGACGTGGACAAGAGAAATTTGTAGATGTTTTGAAGGGGAAAGGTGATGGAACATATGTCGGAAATGCCCCTCAAAAAGAAATGAAGATGAATAAGCAATGGATCGCTTTGCATTCGGTTGTTAGCGGACAAATTGAAATAGACGCCGGAGCAGCTACAGCTATCATTCAGCATGGTAAGAGTCTTCTTCCTGCTGGTGTTACAAATGTTTCAGGATTTTTCCAAGTAGGCGAAGTCGTAGAAGTAATGACGCAACAAGGGCGCGTGATTGGAAAAGGACAATGCACATATAGCGCAGAGGAATTAAGAGCTGTAAAAGGTATGCAAAGCCAACATATTCAAGCAAGAGGCGAAAGACATAGTTATGAAGTCATCCATAGAGATCATTGGGTTTCATTTTAAGAATAGGGATCAAAAAGGAGGAAATAAAAATGAATGAAGTGTTAGCAAAGGGGAAAAGAGCAAAAGAGGTTGCTAGGGAACTTGTATTAAAATCTACAAATCAAAAAAACGAAGCACTTGCTATGGTTGCAAATCAATTAATAAATGAAACAACTTATATTTTAGAGGAAAACAAACGTGATATCGAAGAAGGTAAGGCAAAAGGATTTTCTGATTCACTCCTTGATCGACTTATGCTAACTGAACAACGAATTGTTGATATGGTAGAGGGAATTAAGCAGTTAATTGAATTACGTGATCCTGTTGGAGAATGTGTAAGTGAATGGGAGCGACCAAATGGACTATCTATTCAGGAGATGCGTGTACCACTTGGTGTTGTTGGGATGATTTACGAGGCAAGGCCAAATGTAACAGTAGATGCTGCTACAATTTGTTTAAAAACAGGAAACGCAGTTATATTACGTGGTAGTTCTTCTGCTATCCATTCTAACAAAGCTATTGTTGACGTTATTCACCGAGCGCTTAAACAAACAAGTTTGCCAGAAGAAAGTGTACAGCTCATAGAAGACACAACACGGGATAGCGCAAAGCAGTTGTTTACAATGAATGATTACTTAGACGTTCTTATTCCAAGAGGTGGTAAACAATTAATTGATACTGTAGTAAGAGAAGCGTCTGTTCCAGTACTTGAAACAGGTGCGGGAAATTGTCATGTTTTTATTGATGAAACAGCTGATAAACAAATGGCAATTGATATTATTATAAATGCAAAAACGCAGCGTCCATCTGTATGTAATGCCATTGAAACGATTGTACTTCATGAGGAGTGGGCGCAGCAATTTGGTAGCGAATTGTTTTCATCTTTGAAGGAAAAAGGCGTGGAGCTACGTGGTAATCAGAGAGCACTGGCAATTGATTCTTCAATTGTACTTGCTTCAGAAGAAGACTGGGAGACAGAATTTTTATCACTCACGCTGGCAGTTAAAGTAGTTTCTTCTATAGAAGAAGCGATTTATCACATAAATACGTATGGATCTATGCATTCTGAAGCGATTATTACAGAGAACGAGGAAAATGTCAGCAAATTTTTCACTTCTGTTGATGCGGCGGCACTTTATCATAATGCATCAACTCGTTTTACTGATGGATCTGAATTCGGATTTGGAGCAGAAATTGGCATCAGTACACAAAAGCTACACGTAAGAGGACCAATGGGGCTTCCAGCATTAACTTCCACAAAATATGTGATTCGTGGAAATGGACAAATTCGAAAATAAAAATAAAAGACACTCAATTAGGTTGGGTGTCTTTTATTTTAAAGAGTATTTACCATACAAATAACCCAACAAGCATAGCACTTAATAAGGAAACTGCCATTCCGCTCACAAGAAGCTTCCAAACATTTTTCCCGATGACTGATGATTTTTCGCCGCCAAATAATGAATTGTAAGTTCCATAAATCATACCTACTGTACTAAAGTTAGCAAAAGAAGCTAGAAATGTTGTTGCAACTGCAACCGTATGCGGTTGTAAAGACTTTAAGTTCGATTTTAAATCCATCATTGCAACAAATTCATTCGTCGTTATTTTGATCCCCATAAGTTCAGCTACATACATAGCATCACTGCCTGATAAACCAAGTAGAAATGCAAAGGGACTAAAGATAATGGAGAAGATTTTTTGAATTGTTAAACCTGTTACAAAAAATCCTAAAATCCCATTTAAACATGCTGTTAATGCTACATATCCAATTACCATAGCTAAAATAACGATAACCATATTCATCCCGACTAACATACTGTTTGAAATAGTAGAAAAGAAATCCTTTTTTTCATGTTTTGAAGGTGTATATACGACATCTTCTTCTTTCGAAACTTCCACAGGATTTAATACATTGGCTAAAATTAATGCGTTAATACAGTTTAATGGGATTGCGCTGAAAATATATGTTGCTGGAACCATTGATAAATAAGCGCCAAGAATGGATCCGCTAACGCTACTCATACTCATAATTCCAAAAGTCAACAAACGATTTTCTCTTAACACAGATAATTGATCACGAACAACCGCAAGTGCTTCCGTATTTCCTAAAAACATCATTTGAATGGAAAAGAAGCTTTCTAGCTTTGGTAAACGAGAAATCTTTGAAATGATTGCACCTACCTTATCAATAATCCAAGTTAAGATTCCGAAATACGAAAGAATATCGAAAAAAGTAATAACAAAAATGATAGGAAGTAATGCACTAAAAAAGAAATCAATGTGTGGAATGTCCATAGCTGAAGGAAATGCAAATCGAATACCTTCATTCGCACATGATAGTAGCCAACTGAAAAATGACGCAATTTTATTAATGATAATACTGCCGAGCTTCGTGCCTAACATAAACCACGTAATAAAAAGCTCCAATATGATGAGAATAACGATTGGTCTCCATTTTATTTGTTTTTTATTAGGCGAACATAGGAAAACGAATAAGATTACAACAAAAATCCCTAACATATTCAATATGAAATGCATGTCAACAACTCCTTGAGCTTTATTATTTGTATATAAAAAAGCTCTTATTCTTCTTAATTTAGAATGAATGTGTTTTAATTTATATTTCTGTAAATTCTAAAAATATAGAAGGTGAAATTCGATAAAAATAGAATATGATATATAGCAAACAAGGAGAGGATAAAATGAAGGTCTATCACATAACGAGTAGAAAGAGGGAAACTTATAACGTTCAAGTGAAATATTCGATACTTTTCGAATGCGCGCTTGGCATTGCAGCAATTACTCATAAAAGGTTAATTGATACTCTTGAAAAGACTCAAAGTGAATGGGAAAGAATTAGACAATCATTAACAGATGAGATGAGAGAACACTTACAGTTTGTAGAAGAACATAATACGTGGAAAGCGTTGCTTCAGTTGTTGTATGAAGAGGATTTTCAGGACTTATCGCAGTTTAATTTTAAAATTGATTCACTTTTAGAAGCAGATTTGAAATATATATGTTTACCGTTTTTAGGAGAGAAGTATCAAGAAAAAAGAACTTTAGCGGCAAGTGGAAACGTAACTGCAATACATGAACTAATGGAACTGACACAAGAACATCAGTTTTTCTCTACTTATATTCGTTTTATATGTGATGTTGATGTACAAAAACTAAAGGACCATTTAGTAGCCGTTATGACAGGATGGTATGAGAGTGTTATCCAAAAAGAGGAAGAACAAATACTTTCTATATTAGAAAGAGACTATGAAGCAAAGAATGAAATGAATAAAAAAATGAAACCAGAAGAGTTTGTCGAATGGGCCACTGGCGGAGTGAACTATATGCCAGAGCCAAGTGTTCATCACGTACTTCTTATCCCCCAAATGACGTACAGACCGTGGAATATAGAAGCCGATATTGAAGATACGAAAGTCTTTCATTATCCAGTTGCGAATGAAAGTATTCATCCTGAAGATCTATATGAACCGAATTATTTTTTAGTTCAAAAACATAAGGCTCTTGGAGATGAAGTGAGATTGCGAATTGTAAAAATGTTGTTTGAAAAAGAACGTACATTACAGGAAATAACGGAAAAATTGCAGCTTGGTAAATCGACTGTACACCATCATTTGAAATTGTTACGTGCAGCGAAGTTAGTGGATATACATGACGGAAAATATGTATTAAGAAAGAAAGCAGTACAGTCTTTAGCGAAAGAATTAGATATGTTTTTGAATAGATAATTAACAACGAGAATGTACATAAAGGGAGGAATTTAAGAGAAAAGTTGGTGTATGAAATTGAAAAATGTATTGAAAAATCGTTCGTTCTTTTTTATGTGGATTGGTAGTGCAATCTCAGAATTAGGAGGGGGTTTCGGAACGTTATGTAATTCAATTCTGGTATATGAATTAACAGGATCGGAAATGGCTTTAAGTAGTATGTGGCTATTATATTTCATCCCATCACTCATACTGCAATTAATAAGTGGACCATTTATTGATAAATGGAGTCGGAAGTGGATTATGATTTTTTCACAATGGATACGAGCGTCCGTATTCTTATTACCTTTGGTAATGCTAGTTTCCGGTGGTTTAGAAGTTTGGCACATTTATGTTGTTCAAATTGTAGTCGGACTTATTACACCACTTTATACACCTGCAAGTCAAGCGATTACACCGAGTATTGTAGGGAAAGAACAACTTCAAGATGCAAATGCGTACATTGATGGAATGACCCGCCTTATGATGTTTCTTGCGCCAGTATTAGGCGGAGTAGTCATTCATTTCATTGGAACAGAACTTACATTATCTTTTGTATGCATTTGTTTATTTGTTAGTGGTGCTTTCTTACTTTATATAAAAGAAAATAGAACGTCCCAGCCCATTCGGAAAACGTGGCTAGAACAGTTTCTTCACGGCTTTACATATTTTTTCACAAAAACAATCATCGTTTGGCTCGGTATATTTCTTACTTTCGTGCAGTTTGGGGTAGGGGTAACGATGGTGACAAATCTTCCTTATATAAAAGACGAGCTGTCAGCGGGATATGCAGAGTTCGGCTATTTCATGGCAGGTTTTCCACTTGGCTACGTAATTGGCTCAGTATTAGTCGGAAAAGTAACATATAAAAGCCGGCGTATACTTATGCTTGGAGGATTGTTTATAGGGGGACTCACATACATTTCGCTAGGGTTCAATCATAGTATTATCATTGCAATAATAATTGAAGTAATAGCAGGGATTTGTATTGCATTTTTCAATGTTCATAACATGACAATATGCCAACAAACTGTCCCGAATAATATGATAGGACAAGTATTTTCAGTGCGTTTATTTTTCATACGATCCGCTATGCCGTTAGGTGTGTTAGTAGGGGGAATATTGAGTGAAATGTGGGGAGTAAGAGCACTATACTTTATTATCGGTTCAATTATATGTGCCACTTCTTTAATCGGAATATTACTCCCATATTTCAAATTTTTAGATGAGGCGATAGAAGAGAAAACAGCATGATTCAAAAAATTTAAACTTTATAATTGAAAATAATTATCATAATCAACTATAATAGAAGAATAGTAGTATTCGTATTACAAAGAGGGAGTGGGATATATGTTTATCGAAACGAAAACATTTACAGTAAAAGAAGGTACATCAAATATAGTTGTAGAACGTTTTACTGGAGAAGGTATTATTGAAAAGTTTGAAGGTTTTATTGATTTAAGTGTTCTTGTGAAAAAAGTAAGACGCGGCGATGAAGAAGTAGTCGTTATGATTCGCTGGGAATCTGAAGAAGCATGGAAAAACTGGGAAACAAGTGAAGAGCATTTAGCTGGACATAGAGCGAACCGTGGTAAACCAAAACCAGATCATATTATTAATGTGAATCATGCGGTTTATTATGTGAAATCATCGAAAGCGGCTTATCAGCAGTCGTAAAATATAAGTAGAGGATATATGTTGTAGAAGTCAACATATATCCTCTTTTTTAGTAATGGGGGGATGAGGATGATAGAAAACCTTGCATTTATTACTTATGAACAACATAAAAAATTAGTGCCAACAATAGTAGCTGAAATCTTATCTACAGATAAGATAAATGGATGTATGCTTATCGGATCTGTCGCAAGAGGTGACGCATATCCTGATTCGGATTTAGATTTTTATATTCTTTTAGAAGAAGGACAAAAGAAGAAATTTCATTCTGAAACGAGAGAAGATATTTTAGTTGAATATAAGGGTGCAGATTTTAATCAAATTCAAGTAAACTTTAAAAACAATCAGATGGAACTATAGAAGTTGATCAAGCATATAATCGTTTAATAGCTGACGGCATTGAAATAGATAAGGAACCGTATGCGATGAGAGGTAGTAGTTATGGTTTTTATTTTTCAATGTTTAATGGGTTATTAATTGAAGTGTCTTGCCTTGACTATAAAGACGGTAAGAAAGTTCAATAGCAATCAATAAGAGAAATTGTTTTGAAGATGTAAATATAGCCTCTTATCCAGTTTGGAAGGAGGCTTGATCATTTTATTTGTATGATAAGTGAACATCGATATAAATAGGAGGTTACCGCTATGACATCTGTATTTAAAGATATGGCGTTCCAGCTGAAAACGGAACGACTCGACCTGAATATGTGGGAGGAATCCGATGCAGACTGGCTTAGAAAACTAATTGGTGAACGTGGAGTGGAAATGCCAACCATTGACTCTGTTCGTAACAATCTAATTGAGATGCGTAAGAAAGTAGATGAAAATGGCATTTCTCTTCTCACTATTCGTAGACGAGACGAAGGCGATTTCATCGGATACTGTGGCTTAATTATCGGTCGTTCTACGCTTGAAGAGCCGGAGATTGCATACGAGTTGTTCCGCAGTGCTCATCGCATGGGTTATGCGACAGAGGCAGCATCAGCAGTACTTGAGGCTGCGATTGCTACGGGTCGCCATAGACTATGGTCTACTGTAGGCGCTTGGAATACTGCGTCTTTTCGGGTATTAGAAAAGATAGGATTTAAGCGGCATCACAGTACGTTTGGTGAACGCGGTGAGATTGTTTGGAATGTGCGCGATTTGTAGAAATTTAATTAGATTCGTAACAATTAAAAATGTAAAAGAAAGCCCATTTGTTATATATGGGCTTTTCCTTATAGTAAATATTGATTTTGTATTTATTAAGTGTAATAGTCTATCTATTACCTTAGTTTTTTACATCAGCATATAATTCCAGCGCCTCTTTCACATTCAATCCATTCTTTACAATACCATGTATCGCTTGAATCATCGCAGCAGGATGTTCAGATTGCCATATGTTTCGGCCCATATCTACTCCAATTGCACCTTCTTGCAGTGCATTGTACGTAATGTTTAATGCGTCTTCAATTGAATCTAGTTTTGGTCCACCAGCGATTACAACTGGGGCAGGACAAGTGCTGGTGATTTTTTCGAATCCTTCGCAGTAATACGTTTTAATAATGTCAGCACCCATTTCAACGCATACGCGGGAAGCAAGTGCTAGAAAGCGAGCTTCACGTTTTTGTAATTCTTTCGCAACTGCGGTAATGCCGAGTACTGGCAGACCGTAATCGTGAGCCTCAGAGACTACATTTGCAAGATTTGAAACTGTCTGGGTTTCGTAGTCTGATCCGACGAAAACAGAAACGCCGACGCCAATTGCATTTTGTTTTACTGCTTCTTTTACAGGTGTAACAATTGTTTCATTCGCTAAGTCTTTACCGACGACAGTAGCTCCACCTGAAACACGCATAACCATCGGTGTGCTGCAGTTTTCAGGAATGCAGGAGCTAAGTACACCACGCGTTAAAAAGAGAGAATCTGTGTAAGGAAGTAAGTTTTTAACCGTTTCAAGCGGTTGTTCTAGCCCATGGATTGGTCCTAAAAAGTAGCCGTGATCTATCGCTAACATAACCGCTCTTCCATCAGGTAAAATTGTATTTAATCGATTTTTAAATCCCCAAGTCATTTGAAATCACTCCTTCGTTAATGTTGGATTTTCCGTTTGTACTGTATCTTTATTTGGTAAATGTGGTGACTTAATAAAAACTGCTTTAAAAGGTTTGTCAGAATGGTTAATTAGATAGTGAGATTCATGAGGGCGAACTTGCAGGACATCACCTTGTTTAATTGGAACTCTTTCGTTATTCACATAGAAATCAATTTCACCTTCTAATGCATAAAAGACTTCCTCGCACGTCGTATGATAGTGGTTTTGAAACTCTTGCCCAGGCTGAATGACAACAAGGCCAAGATCAATATTCGGACCTTGTATTAAATATTTCGGCCCGTTATCACCGAAGCGATAGGAGAAGTCATTTTCATTCGCTTTTAACATACTTTTCACTCCTTTATGTAATGTGTTACAGAGCACCAGGCGCAATCCACATATGTGAGGTGAGCCCTTTATCAGCTAAAGCGAGTTGACTGTCATACACAGTTTTCCATGTTTCATAGAATTCTTTATATAGTTCATGATTTTCAGTAACTGGTTCGAATGTGTTTTCCCACTGTACAAACTGTTCAGCAGTTTCTTCCATAGATGAATATATGCCAGCGCCAACTCCAGCAGCAATCGCAGTTCCTAAAGCAGCTGCTTCTTTCACAACTGGTACTTTTACAGGAATACCAAGGACGTCTGATAGAATTTGTGGCCATAGTTTTCCTTTAGCGGCACCGCCAGCAAAAATGACTTCAGAAGGGAATGTTCCTGTGAGATTTTCTATTAATTTTAAGTTACCAAGTGTAACGAAGGCGGCATTTTCTTCAATAGCACGGAACAGTTCTTTTTTTCCGCATTTGTCAGCGTCTAAACTTAAATTTAAAAAAGAAGGTGCGGCATGTCGCCAAGAAATGTAGTTCATAACGTTTGAAAAAGTAGGGACAATGCCATGTGAGCCGACAGGTACGTCTTTCGCTTGTTCTTCTAGTAATTCATAAGTATCTACACCGAGTTTGTCAGCGAGTTTCTTTTCTTCTTGGCAAAAAGCATCTCGAAACCAGCGCATAACAAGACCAGGGAAAAAGGCAATTGTTTCATATTGCCATAGGTTAGGAACGACGTGGCAATTTAAGCGAATCGCAGCATGTGGATCCGTTATTGGCTCTGTAATATTCACTTCTTGTTGCCAAAAGCTGCCCCCGCATATTAAAGTTTGATTTGGCTTAACAACTCCAGTTCCAAGGGATGCCATTTGAGCATCACCACCGCCGGCAACGACAGGAATTCCTTCACGTAATCCAGTTAATGCTGCACACTCTTTTGTAACGTTGCCAATTACTGTACCAGCTTCATTTACTGTTGGTGAAAATGGCAAAGATAGACCGCACTCCTTAGCGACATCGTTATCCCACACTCTATTTTGTAAGTCAAAAATACCTGACGTACATCCGTTTGAGGGATCGATTTGCAGCACGCCGCTTAATTTATATAAGATCCAATCGTTTAACATTGTAAAAGATTGAATAGCATTATAGACGTCGGGTTCATGTTTTTTAATCCAAAGTAGGCGGGGTAAAGCACCTAATGAAAAAGTTTGACCAGACTTTGTATATAAATCTTTTTCAAGATGTGACCGAATTTCTTTTAGTTCACTAACCTCAGCAGATGCGCGTCCATCAACATTTGCACAAGCCCAAATTTCTTGCCCATTTTTATCATATAAAACAAAACCTTCTCGCATACTAGTAGCGCTAATAGCTTGAATAGAAGAGGGAGAGACATTACTTCTTTGTAAAACTTCTTTCGTGCATTGATGTAATAGCTTCCAGTTTTCTATTACATCAAAATTCATAGAACCTGGGTAACGAGAATCCGTTTTATGAACCCATTCTTTTTGACTGACCGCAATTTGATTACCTAGTAGATCAAAAAGAACAGCTCGAATGCTTCCTGTACCAGCATCAAAAGCTAATAAATGAGACATTAACAATCACCATCCTTTCGTAATAAGGAGAGGGCAGTTTCCTCATCGGTAATTAATGTATGAATGAACTTTCCTTTTAAGGCACCATAAATTGCATTTATCTTTTCTGTACCTCCAGCAACACCAACGACATGCTTCATTTTGCGCAAAATAGAGAGAGGCGTGCCAATTAGTCGATTATGATGTGGAAGTTTTAATAAATCACCATCCGTATTATAAAATTGCCCTAAAATATCGCCCGCCCCGTTTTGACTACGAATATATGTCATCTCACGTAGTGTTAATTTTTCTTCTTTTACAATCGTAGCGTCTTGAGATAATCCCCCAATCCCGACAACAGCCGTATGAGCAAGTGAAGCGACATGAAGCATATCTTTTACACTCGGTTCTGATAAAATACTTTGTGCCATTTCGGTTGTAGATGCTAGAAACGGCGTAGGGATAATGTAAAGATCGCCTTGCATGTAGTGTAAATAGTTTTGTTTTCTCGGGAGATAGTGATTTACTCCGCCTGTTAACGTAACAATTGAAAGATTAATAGAACTTTCGAAATGAATGTTTTCTAGCACTTTGCTAATTGTTTCTCCCCAGCCAATTCCGAGTAAATCGCCTTGCTGGAGATGAGTTTCTAAATATTGTGCAGCAGCTTTTCCGAGAGAAGCGTGATAATTGTTTACTGGGGTAGGGATAATAAAAGCATCTTTTAAGTGGAATTTTTTCATTAATTCACGCTCTATACTTAAACAGTGCAAACCAGTCCCTTTTACGTGAAATGTAACGATACCTTCACTCCGCGCCTTATCTAATAACCGGACGACTTTATTTCTTGAAATATGAAGAAGTGAAGCGATCTCCTGTTGTGTTAATTGGTCTTTATAATAGTACCAAGCTACTTTCGTTAATAAATTCTCTTCAAAGTTCAGCTGAGTCATACTCTTCATCCCTTTCAACAATTGACCACTGCTTAAACATATGTGCCATATATTTTGTTTATTCCAGTTGAAACGATTAATAGTACGTAGAAAAAAGTGTTCTAGATATAAAAAAAGGAATATACAATGCTACAAAACAAGTAGAACAAATAAATTGGAGATAAAGGAAAAGTAGCCTTCTTTTATTCTAGTCCAACAGTAACGGATCAAAACCAATGGGTAACGAAAGCGAAAGAAATTATTAAAGAGAAATATCCAAACTGGGAAATTGTAACGACGCAGTACGGCGAAAATAATGTGCAAAAGTCTTTGTCGGTAGGGGAGAATATATTAAAAACGTATCCAGATATTAATGCCGTCATTTGCCCGGATGCAACGGCACTTCCGGCAATGGCACAAGCAGCTGAAAACTTGAAAATGGATAAAAAAGTTGTTGTAACTGGGTTTTCGACACCTAACGTTATGCGTGATTACGTAAAACGAGGTACAGTACAACAATTCGGATTATGGGATGTAAAACAGCAAGGTGCGCTCGCAACGTATGTAGCAAATGAAATAGTAGTAAAAGGGAAGAAGTTAAAAGTAGGAGATAGCTTTGAAGTAAAAGGAATTGGAAAAGTGAAAGTAGAACCAAACTCCATTCAAGGTTATGGTTATGAGGCAGAAGGAAACGGAATTATCGTATTACCAGAGCGAGTTGTATTTACGAAAGAGAATATTGATAAATATAATTTCTAGCAACGAAAAAACGTCCGAATATATCGGACGTTTTTTTATTTCTTCATTAATTATGAACTGTTTCTTTTTCATTTAATCCAAGGGTACGACCTGTAGAAGTGTGAAGGTCTTGGAACAATCTTGGATTTTCCGTTAGTGAAATGCCGTAAGAAGGGATCATTTCTTTTATTTTTTCTTCCCATTCTACTATGCGGCTTGGGAAACATTTTTCTAATACTTCAAGCATGACGTGAACGGCAGTAGAGGCACCTGGTGAAGCGCCTAGTAATGCAGCAATTGAGCCGTCAGCTGCACTTACAACTTCTGTACCGAATTGAAGTGTCCCTTTACCACCAGCATCAGTATCTTTAATTACTTGTACACGTTGCCCAGCAACTACAATATCCCAATCTTCACTTTTCGCGTTCGGAATGAATTCGCGTAATTCTTCCATACGTTTTTCGTGTGATAACATAACTTGCTGAATTAAGTATTTTGTTAATCCCATTTCTTTTACACCAGCGGCTAACATTGTTAAGACGTTATTCGGTTTTACAGAACCGATTAAGTCAAGGTTTGAGCCAGTTTTTAAGAATTTAGGTGAGAACCCTGCGAATGGTCCAAATAGTAAAGCTTTTTTATTGTCTATATATCTCGTATCAAGGTGAGGTACAGACATTGGCGGAGCGCCAACTTTAGCTTTACCGTATACTTTCGCATGATGTTGTTCTACAACTTTTTGGTTTTTACATACCATAAATAGTCCACTTACTGGGAATCCACCGATATGTTTTGATTCAGGGATACCAGTCTTTTGTAGTAGAGGTAGACTACCTCCACCGCCGCCGATAAAGACGAATTTTGCAGTATGATGCTCAATTTTACCACTATTCATATCGTGTACTTTTACTTCCCACAAACCATTCTTCGTGCGTTTAATATTTTCGACACTATGTTTGTAGTTTAGCTCGACATTTTTAGTTTTTAAGTAATCAAACAACATACGTGTTAATGCACCGAAGTTAACATCTGTTCCAGAGTCAATTTTCGTTGCCGCCATAGGCTCATTAGATGTACGGCCTTCCATAATGAGTGGAAGCCATTTTTTTAATGTTTCAGGAGCATCGGAAAATTCCATTCCTTGAAACAGTGGATTTTTTGAAAGCGCTTCAAAACGGTTTTTTAGAAACTCCACATTTTTTTCACCTTGTACTAAACTCATATGAGGTAGAGGCATAATAAAATCTTGTGGATTACGAATTAATTTGCTTTTTACAAGATATGCCCAAAATTGTCTTGAAAGCTGGAATTGCTCATTCACTTTTACAGCCTTACTAATATCTATAGATCCGTCAGATTTTTCGGAAGTATAGTTCAGTTCGCATAGCGCAGAATGCCCTGTACCGGCATTATTCCATTCATTAGAGCTTTCTTCCCCGGCACTAGCGAGTTTTTCAAAAACTTTAATTTCCCATTCTGGTGCTAGTTCTTTTAGTAATGAGCCTAACGTTGCACTCATAATTCCTGCACCAATTAAGATAACGTCTGTTTTTTGCTGCATGTTGCTCATGATAATCTCTCCATCCCCTATATTGGCAAAAAAGAGTAGGTGTTTTCTATGTCTAAGCCGTAAAAGAGAAACACCGCCTAGGCCCCACCTAGGTGTATACCTTTTTTGTCTCAATTATATAACCATCTCATACTCTATTATAATAATTAATAGACTAAAATATCTAGTGTTATCTGATAATTTTAAACTATTTAACGTTTTATTCGCCAAAAATCTTATTTAACAAGCTCTTTTAAGGTGGTAAATAGAAAAAAATTACAGTTTGAAATTATCTCGAAAAAGCTTACGTATACTAAAGTGGGTAGAATGGATACCTTTTTATGGAATTTATGTTCCTTTAATAGTAAGATTATTCTGTAATATCGAAAAGGAGGGATATCAATGCATACACAAGAACAAATCGCAAACTTATTTCGAAATTTTTCAATAAAAGAATGTAAAGGGTCAAGTGACTTATATGAATACTTATCAATAAAAATTGCTGAAGATGAGGAGGTACTTACACTATCTTCTTACGCTCAAGTAGGTCAACCAGTCCCAAATTTATTATTAGGCGCTGTACATTATTTATTACTAGCAGGGAAAGAACATCATTTAAAAACGTATTATAGTAGTTTAGTTGAAAATGCTAATACGGATTTAGATCAAGCTTTTGATCATTTTAAAGATTTCTGTAAAACGTACCGAGAAGAAATCATTACTTTATTACAAACGAAACTTGTTCAAACGAATGAAGTAAGACGATGTGCATATTTATATCCAAGTTTCAGTTACATATTTAATAAAGTAAACAAACCGTTAGCGTTAATTGAAATTGGGACAAGTTCCGGATTACAACTATTCTGGGACCAATATAGCTATTCGTACGGAACAGATAAAATGTACGGAAATATAAACTCGAATGTACATTTAACTTCTGAAATAAGAGGGGAGAATGTGCCTCATTTATTAAAAGAAAGTCCACCTGTCGTAGAAAGAATCGGACTAGATTTACATGTAAATGATTTACATAGTGATGAAGATTATTTATGGCTACGTGCACTCATTTGGCCAGAGCATAAAGAAAGGCTTGAACTGTTTGATCAAGCTGCATCTTTAGTAAAAAATGAATCTGTTCAATTAATAGAAGGAGACGGTGTAGAGTTATTGCCGTCTATTATTGAACAAATAAGTGGAGATGCTGTAATTTGTATTTTTCATACACATGTCGCAAATCAAATACCTGAACAAGTAAAACGCAAGCTAGAAAAACAAATCCAAGAAATCGGTGTAAAACGTGATGTATTCCACCTATATAACAACATGTGGGACCGGGACCTTCATATGAATTATTATATTAACGGAAACGAATATCGTGAAACGGTTGGGGAAACGGAAGGGCATGGGAGATGGTTTAGTTGGAAGCTTGGGAAGGAGACGATTTGTTAATATTTGAGGGATTTTTATTTTCAAGAAATTAGATAATGAAATTCCAGAAAAATGAAAGTAACTAGTTACTTTCATTTTTCTTTTGTGATAATATGTTAGTAATTACTTACTTACATATTGAATGGAGGAATAAAGATGGGGAAATTAACAGCACGAGAAAAAGTTATGGAAGCTGCTACGTTATTATTTGGGGAAAAGGGGTATACAGCAACAACAATTCGTGAAGTGGCAGAAAAAGCGGGGGTAAGTGAGTTAACGATATTCCGTAATTTCAGAAATAAGGAAAATCTATTCAGGGAGAGTATTATTTTACGGACGACACCAGTGGCTTTGTTAGAGGAAATAGAAGAGCAATTTACTGGTGATTTACATAAGGACCTTACGAAAGTGGCAGAAATATATCTTCAAACCAATTTGTCAAAGCTAAATTACATTTGGGCTGCATTAATAGAGTCAAGACAAAATAGTGAAATGAAAGCATTACTACACGAGTTGAATTCACATTTAGTGAATCACTTAGAAAGATATTTAAAGCAACTTGGGGAGGCGGGACACATTTCTCCTTGTAATTACCGTTTGATAGCGAACATGTTTTATGGACAATTGTTTTTATATATTATGAATGTAAGTATATCGGAAGAAGAAATTCAGTTAGAAGAATATATAGAGACATGTGTAAAGTTATTTATGAATGGGATATTAAATAAATAAAACGAATAAGGTGGCAGAAATGAGAAATACATTTGCATTAATAGCTTTAATTGCAGGTTTTTTTATGGCAATTTTAGATTCAAATATAGTGAATATCGCATTACCAGAAATAACAAAGACATTTCATACTTCAATTGATACAATTTCTTGGGTTACTAATGGTTATAATGTTGCCTTTGTATCGTGTTTATTAATTGCAGCACGTCTGGCGGATCAGTTTGGTCGCAAGAAGCTGTATATTATTGGTTTATTGGGATTTTCTATTAGTTCATTTATATGTGGTATAGCCACTTCTTTTCATACATTAGTAGCTTTTAGGATAATACAAGGAATTTCCGCCGCAGTTATCGTACCAGTTGCTATGCCATTAGGCCTTAATTTAGTACCGAGAGAGAAACAAGGTATGATAGGAGGCATCATGGGAGCTTTTGGGGGGGGAGCAGCGGCAATTGGCCCTTCACTTGGAGGCGTTTTAACTGACAAATTAAATTGGAGTTGGGTGTTTTTTATTAATATACCAGTGGGTATATTATCTTCCATCTTCGTGATTCTTTGTATTAAGGAATCGTATGATCATGCTGCAAGCTCTAAAATAGATTGGGCAGGTATGATTACTTCTGCATCGGCACTATGCTTACTTGTATATGTACTCATACAAGTAAATACAAATCATTTAAGCACCATATGCTTAATTCTGCTTTTTATACTCTCACTCATAGGTTTTATATTATTTTTTATCATTGAAAAGAAAAGTAAAAATCCAATGTTGCCATTAAAGTTATTCACAAATAAAGAATTTTCAATCTCGAATTTTTCTTTATTCTTCGTAGGAATGGGATTAATGAACTTTTTGTTTATACTAGCTTTTTATTTTGTTCAAGTAGAAGGTATGTCTGAATTACATTCAGGCTTAATAATTAGCACGCTAGCGATTGTTTCGATGTTTGTTACAGCAGTAGTAACACCAATTGCAGCAAAGCGAGGAAGTTCATTAATAGGTAGTATAGGGCTACTAACATTTATCATAGCATCATATTTATTTAGTCAAATAGATTCAAACTTTACTACATGGGATTATATTTGGAGATTAATAATTGTTGGGATTGGAACTGGTTGCACGTTAGCACCGTATACAACAACGGCAGTTTTAAGTGTGCCAATTGAAAATTCAGGTGTTGCTTCAAGTATATGTAATATTTCTAGAACAGTTGGAAGTATTGTTGGGGTAGCGATACTGGTGATGTTTTTGAATCATCAGTTGTTAATTGAAAAAGAGAAGATAAATAGGGAAATAGTGACTGTTATTAAAAAAAGTGATTTGTCAAATTTAGAAAGGGAACAAGTATTGCAAGCCATAAATAAAAAACAACAGATATTATTAAAAACTGATGAGGAGGATAAGATTTACAAGCAACTAAAGGAGAAATATAAGCAAGGAATTATTCGTAGTTATAATTTAGTATTTTTAATAGGGAGTATTATATTTTTTATCGCTTTTGCTTTTAATATAGGAAGAGTCATTATAAATAAAAAGAGAAGTAAAAGAGTAATACCTTATACATCATAATATTGTTATGTAAACAAAAACATTTTTATACTAAACTGCTAAATAGTATTTAAATAATTAAAATGGCGGAATAATTTGCGGAAAGTTAAAAACATTTTTCGAATCATATTTTGCTTTTACTTCCATTAATCGTTCAAAGTTACCGCTGAAGTATACATCTGGCCAATCTTTAATAGAGAGGTCAGGTGTATTAACATAGACACCTTTTGTAAATGGGAGCATTGCTAAGCGGAAGTCTTCAACCCACTGAATACTTCCAGCCACACCCTCTTGTTGCCCTCAAGTAGCGAATATTGACATGTTTGATAGTGCTTTTCTGTAAAAGTAAGCAGTCGCCTCATTTGGCACCTCAGCAACAGCACCGCCTAATCCGTGGAAAAATACGGAGGTAGTGGAATAGGGAGGTGCATTATTAATAAAGTGATCGATAATGGAGAGTCCTTCTTCTGGTAGAAGTTCATATACGTACGGACCTACACTTTTAAATGGTAAAGGAGTTGCTGGTTGTTTCTCAGCTATTTTCGCTGCTGCTTCTGACCAAGGGATTTCTTCTATCGTTACTTGTAATGGTGAACCGGATTCTATTAAATGCTGTAGTAGCGTTTGTAATTCTTGAACAGAACCGAGAAAAACACCTTGCATTAATAAATACGGTTCTAATCCTTCAGTTGCAAGTGTTTCAATTAAAGAAATGTTCCTCCATCCAGTTCAGATCGTTACAGTTCCACTATTGTGATCTATTTCTAATTTTTTCATTTCATTTACATCAATTACAAGGCCAGCATTGCGAACGGATAATGCCTCATAATCATGACGTCCAGAGCGCATACGCATAGGGACGTTGTGGAGCCTTGACCAGCGAACGGCATTTACTACATCTTGCGTATTTTGAGTAAAGACAATAATTAACGGGAATTTGTTGAAGAATGTGTTGAACGCCTCACGAGCTGAATTATAATCAGGACTATTAGGTGTAACGATACGACCAGTAAGTTCAATTTTTTGATTATTCATTTCAGCTAGCTCTCCTTGACGTGAAATGTAAATAATGTGGAAATACAGAAAATAAAAAAGAACTGACAATACTTTATAAGTAAGTGAATAAGGGAAGCGGATTATTCCAATAAAGAAAAAGGCAGTGCTTCATATGTAGCACTGCCTTTTTGTAATTATATGTATGTACTCAAAATCTCTCCAGGTAATCCATCAATCTCGCAAACTTTCTCTGATGTAAAACCGACGTTTAGTAAAATTGGGGGAGAGGGGATGTTGCCTGGATCGATAATTGCTTTTAGTACGTTTACATTTGTCTGCTTCGCTATATTCATTTACACGTTCTTCACTACCAACAGAGAAAGACATATGAGCATAGCCGGTTATATTTAGATTAGGCGTATTTTCAATTCCTTTTTTACGCATAAGTTCAAGTCTTGTTCCAGATTCGAACGTAATAAAATAAGCTTCAAATTGTTTCGCTTCATTATGATACAAAGAGTTCGCTTCACCATTAAAGTACGCATTAATTTTAAATCATTTACCCATATTGCAATATGCTCAATTTTCATAGTTTTCCCCAATCCTAACTTAACTAATTTGGCTTCACTGTATAAAAATTGTATTTACATTGCAACAATTTTGATTCGGTGTTGAAGGGGATTGTTAATTTTTGGTCATGTACGTACATATAATAGGTAATTAAATGAAATATCTACATAGTAACTACTGAAAAGGGTGAATGATGCATATGAGTTCATTTGAGCAAATGATGTACGTTGGTTTCCTTATGTCTATTGTACTATCCGTAATGATTTTAGGGTCCTTATATTATAATCCCCGACTTTCGTTAACGGATTATCCGAAAGATATTCAAAAAGTAGTTTTTCCAAAATCGATTCATGAAAAAAAGCAAACGATTTACTTTAATATTGCATATAATGCTATTCTTTTTGGTACTCCTTTCGTTTCTACATATATACTACATAAACACGAAAAATTATTATATCTGGATACCTATTTACATACTTTTGGTATTTTAATGATTTTCAATTTAGTAGATTTACTCATAATTGATTGGCTAATCTTTTGTTGGATTACCCCGAGATTCGTTGTTATTCCTTGTACGGAAGGGATGAAGGGATATAAAGATTATAAGTTTCATTTAAGAGGGGCTATAGTCGCTACTCAATTTTTAGCAATCGTAAGTTTATTTTTGGCGGGAATTGTGACAACTATATAGTGTGAAGACGGACATGAAACGTTTATAGAAGATAAGGAGACTTATAATATATAGAATTAGAAATAAGAATTTGATAGTATTGGAGTAAGGAGTTTTAATAGCAATATATTAAGTGGTACTAATATATTGCTGCAAATGCTTCCATGAATTTATGGAAGCATTTGATAGAATTCAAAAAAATATAATGGAGGCTAATATGAAAAAAGTAATTGGCGCAGCAACAGCAACTGTTTTTGGATTGGGGGCTTTTACCACCACTGCTACCGCAGAAACGATTGTAACAGCAGATGTACTCAACGTACGTGAAAAACCGACTACGGAATCAAAAGTTGTAGAAAAAGTCAAAAACGGGGAAGAATTAAAAGTCATAAATACTGAAGATGGCTGGTCAAAAATTGAGTTGAATGGTAAAGAAGTATTTGTAAGCTCGGAGTTTACTAAAGATATTTACCATGTAACAGCAAATTTGTTAAATGTACGTTCTGAATCAAACACGGAATCAGAAATTCTTGGCAGACTGAAAAAAGATGATGTAATTGAATCAACGCATCAAGTAAAAGATGGATGGCTGCAATTTGAGTATAAAGGAAAAACAGCTTATGCAAATGTTTCTTTCTTATCTAGTACAGCACCAGTTGAAAAAAAGGCTGACGAGAAAACGAAGCAAGTAGCGAAAGTACAAAAAACGGTTAAAGCTAAGGAAGAAGCTAAAACACAGAAGGTAACAAAGGCAAAAGAAACAATTAAACCTAAGGAAGAAGTGAAAGTTCAAGAAGTAGCAAAGCCTAAGGAAGAAGTGAAAGTTCAAGAAGTAGCAAAGCCTAAGGAAGAAGTGAAAGTTCAAGAAGTAGCAAAGCCTAAGGAAGAAGTGAAGGTCCAAGAAGTAACAAAGCCTAAGGAAGAAGTGAAAGTCCAAGAAGTAGCAAAGCCTAAGGAAGAAGTGAAGGTCCAAGAAGTAACAAAGCCTAAGGAAGAAGTGAAAGTCCAAGAAGTAGCAAAGCCTAAGGAAGAAGTGAAAGCACAGGAAATAGCAAAGGCAAAAGAGGAAGCGAAAGCACAGGAAATAGCAAAGGCTAAGGAAGAAGCAAAAGCGCAAGAGATAGCAAAGGCAAAAGAGGAAGCAAAAGCGCAAGAGATAGCAAAGGCAAAAGAGGAAGCAAAAGCACAGGAAATAGCAAAGGCTAAAGAAGAAGCAAAAGCACGAGAAATAGCAAAAGCTAAGGAAGAAGCGAAAGCACGAGAAGCAATAAAGACAAAAGAAGAGTCTAAAAATAACACACAGTCTGCTAAACGTGAATTAACGGTTGTAGCGACAGCGTATACGGCTGATCCAAGTGAGAATGGTACTTATGGTGGACGTGTTTTAACTGCGATGGGGCATGATTTAACAGCTAATCCGAATATGAGAATTATCGCAGTAGATCCGAAAGTAATCCCATTAGGATCTAAAGTATGGGTAGAAGGTTATGGAGAAGCAATTGCTGGTGATACGGGAAGTGCTATTAAAGGCAATCGTATTGATGTTTTAATGGGTTCAAAAAGTAAAGCGATGAATTGGGGAAGACAAACTGTTAAAGTGAAGATTCTATAATAAATCTAGAATATACCATAATGAAAATAAGACTGACATATTCTGTCGGTCTTATTTTCGTACCATGACATCATTAAGAATTGCATCAAATATATCTTTTTGCGTTAAGTCATCTGTAAAAATAATTTCCCTAGCAACTTCAATTGTATCGTGAGGATTATACCATTTTTGTAGGGAATCCTCACCAAATTCATTCCGCTTTTCCCTTGTGTTATGTCGTCGAATCGTTTCTTTTAACGATAAATCAAAGTAATATGTATACGCGTTTCCTTCAAAAAAATGTATTAATTCTTTCAGCATATCACCGTATCTACGACTGTTTAAAATACCTTCTAAAATAACAAACTCACATTTTCTTTTTCCGTATTTTGTAATTTCAAATAGTAAATCATGTGATAAATTACCCATCGTGTCGTGTACTCTAAGCATATCTCTACGTACAACATCCTGTGATACTAAAAGTGTGCCTTGTCCAAAATGTTCTTGTAGTTGCTTTGCGATTGTGGTTTTACCACTTGCGGAGTTTCCTCTAAGGATGATTAAAGTTGATTTAAGTATAGGATTAGACATAATGTATTCCCCCAACGCGAATGATTATATAGAAAATTTTAACAAATGAAGCGTAGAAAGTGTATAATTAATAGGATGCAAATAAAAAAGGTGGGGGCTAAATGGAAGGTACATTAAATAAGGCGCAGCCGATTTGGAAACGAACATGGTTTCGCTATCTTGGGGCATTTATAATTGTACAATTGTTGTTTATTATTTGTGAAGTAACTGCATGGGCACCAAACTTTAGACCTGGTGGAGAATTTTTTAATAGAGTATTAAATTCTCAATTTTTCACGGAATGGTTCACTCTATATGAAATCCCTCATTTTAATGTGTTTACAGTATTTTTTGCGGTTACATTACTACCGTATGCACTGATAGGTGCAATTAAAGATTTTACCGCAAGAAAAAATATAAATAATTAAATAGAGGTGCTATATATGCTATTTCAAATAGATAATGTATCGGTTAGGTACGTAGTAGAAGATGATGCACCAATCATTTCAAAATGGTTAACAGACCCAGAAGTCCTGCAGTATTACGAAGGAAGAGATAATCCGCAATCAGTAGAAATGGTACTGGATCATTTTATACATAATCCAAATAGTCATGAAAAAAGATGCTTAATAGAGTTTGAAGATGTGTCAATTGGTTATATTCAAATGTATCCAGTTGATTCGGAGTGGAAAACATTATATGGCTATGAAGCATCACAAAATGTATGGGGAATGGACCAATTCATTGGTGAACCATCCTATTGGGAAAAGGGAATTGGAACTAAACTTGTTCAGGCAGCAATTACATATATTATGGAGAACGCGGGAGCAGAAGCAATTGCAATGGACCCGAAAGTAAATAATGAACGTGCGATAAAGTGTTATGAAAAATGTGGATTTAAAAAGGTAAAGATTTTAAAAGAACATGAACTGCATGAAGGGGTATTAGAAGATTGTTGGATGATGGAATACAAACAAAGGGAGCTGCGCGATATGAAAAAAGCGTTATTAGTAATCGATGTGCAAGCAGGTATGTATACAGCAGGAATACCAGTACATAATGGGGAAAAGTTTTTAGAAATATTGCAAGAGCTTATTGGGGAATGTCGTTCAAATGATATTCCAGTTATTTATGTCCAACATAACGGACCAAAAGATCATCCGTTAGAAAAAGGTACAGATGGCTGGAAGGTTCATGCGGCAATTGCACCGCAAGAAGGGGATCTCGTTGTTAAAAAGACAACACCAGATTCATTCCATAAAACAAACTTAAACGAAGTATTACAAGAAAAAGGAATTGAACATGTTATTATTTCAGGAATGCAAACAGAGTACTGTGTGGATACGACAACGCGAAGAGCGTTTAGTGAAGGGTATAAAGTAACGTTAGTGAGTGATGCGCATAGTACGTTTGATACAGAAGTGTTACGTGCTGAAGACATTGTGAAGCATCATAACGTAGTGTTTGGAGCGTTCGCTAATGTTGTTACGTTAAAAGATTTGAAAGTAACTGCCTCTAAATAAGAGGCAGTTTTTTATTAGAAGAAATAGCATCAAATAATGTCGATAAATCGATATTATTTGTCGAAACGTCGATATATTTCAAGTTACGATAGATATATTTGAAAAATCGTCGATATAATTTCACGTATCATAAGGAAAACAGAAAAAGGAGCACCACATAATTAAAATGGGCGCTCCTGCATCAAAATATTACTTCTTCTTATCTTTATCCAACACATTCTGTTCTTCCGCAAACTCCGTACCATATGCAAAGCGGCGATTAATATGAATGTTATCATTGTTGTGCCTTGTGTGTGAGTTAGAGAAGCGATGAACGATTACTTCTGATAATGTGAAGACACTCGCGGAAAGGATGCTTCCCCATGCAATTTGCATGTAGTTGTCTAACAAAATATTACCGAAAATCCATACACTTAAATATGTTAGTAAGAAATCCGACATAATGGCACCAGTATTGCCTATTCGATTTAAAATAATTTTATCAACGAACATATAAGATACGATTGTAACAAAGAGACTAAATGAAATAATTTGGACGAACGTTGCAGGGAAAAATAAAGCGAGTCCAATACTAAATGCGATAATGCACGATATAAACTTGATAAGTACTACAGTAAAACCATTCAATATTTACACCTCCGATTTATACATAGTTTTACAATAAATTTAGGAGTTCATACATTGTAACGAATATATTTACATAAAACTTTTTCATGTTTGTTTTTGTCTAAATATTAAAAAAACAAAGAAAAAATGATATAGTAAAATGAGAGTATATGATATTTTTAGGTAAGGGGGAATCCTTGGTGTGGATTACTTCAGAAGTAGAAATTCCAGATGAGTTAATTGATCATCTGGAACAAGGAAAGTTAGTACTATTTGTTGGAGCGGGAGTTTCTATGAAAGGGAAATCTAACTTACCGAATTTTGATGATCTTGTTGATGAAATTGCGAAAACATTATATGTCGAAAAACGTGAAATAACAGAACCTCATGATTATTATCTTGGTAAAATTGCGAAAACAAAAGATGTACATCAAGTTGCAAGAGACCTAGTTCATATAGAAAAGTCAAAACCGAATCCGCTGCATTATGCAATTCCGAGGTTGTTTCCTTTAGACACGGAAGTTCGTATTGTAACGACAAATTTTGATCGACATTTTACAACTGCAATAAAAGAAATGAATAGAGAATTAAACGTATATTACGCACCTGCGTTACCTACAGGTAGAGCGTTTAAAGGACTCGCTTACATACATGGCAATATAGAACAAGAAAAAGAAGCATTAATTTTAACAGATGGTGATTTTGGAAGGGCTTACTTGACAGAAGGATGGGCAAGAAGATTTTTAGTTGATTTATTCTCGAATTATACCGTTTTGTTCGTTGGATATAGTCATAATGACCCAGTAATGAAATATTTGGCAACGGGTTTACCACCAAGTACAAGGCGTTATGCATTTGTTGCACAAGGGGAAAATACGTATCACTGGGAGCATTTAGGAATAAGACCGATTGTGTATCCGAATAAAGGTAATAATCATCAATCTCTTGTTAAAGCAGTGAAGCGATGGGCGGAATTAATGGGGGATAATTATATTACAAAACGAATGCGAATTCGTGACATTGTAACAGTTCCCCCGTCAGTAGAGCAGGAGCAATTATCTTACATAAAACAATCAATAAAAAAAATTGAAACGGTCCGCTACTTCGTTGAATTTGCTCATGACTATGAATGGGTGGAATGGCTTGAAGCAGAAGGGAAATTACAAAATTTATTTTTAGTTACATCAAACTATGATGAGGTAGATGAATTACTTGCAGAATGGTTAGTGGAACAATTTCTTTTTAGTCATCAAAAAGAATTATTTCAATTAATTTTTAAAAATCATTCTAAAATATCTCCGTTATTATGGAGAACAATTTGTAGCTACTTAAACAAGACGAAAATTAAAATGGACCCGTTGTTGTTTGCAAGATGGACACTGCTTTTATTAGAAACAGCTGAAAAAGATAGTAAATCTATTGAAACAATTTCTTTCTTACTGCAAAAATGTTCTTTTCCTGAGCATAAAGAGATTGCTTTATTGTTACTAACGTTTATTTTGGACGGAAAACTTAAATTGAAGCGGGAAAGAAAATGGGGAAATGATACGCAAGAATCAATAGAACTTGAGGAATCAAGTCGTTTACCAGTGTCTACATTTTCTTATGTAGAGCAAATTTGGAATGAGAAGATGAAACCACATATTTCCTATTACGCCGTTCCAATTATGATGATGGGAATAGAGAAGATGCGAATGTTATCACTAAGACAAACGGCACTGAAAAAAAGGGATAAGGAAAATGTGGAAAAAGAGTTTCAGCAAAATGATCTTGCATTTTTAATTCAAATTGTAAAAGAGTGTTTAGCCTATTTATGTGAGAACAATGAGAAAAAAGCAAATTATTATATTACAGAAATGATAGAAGCAAATAGCATACTTCAAAATCGAATTGCAATTGATGGAATGAATAAAAATATATTCGTTAGCGCCGATGAAAAAATGAAATGGTTGTTACAGGAAAGACTACTTTTTGATGTCACCTATAAACACGAAGTTTTTCACCTTATAAAAAATCATTTCGCACTCTCTTTAGAAAAAACAAAGGAAGAAGTCATTCAAATTGTACTGAAGGACCTTGCAGAGGAGAGGGCATTTGATGTTTGTTTAGTGTTAGATTTATTATTCACTTGTGATTCGAAGAGTCCATCTACGGCAAGAGGTTACGAGTTAATGAAGCAAAAGCATCCTCACTTTCATTCTGATCGATACAGTGTACAAAAGAAAGAGGTCACAGAACAAAGTATTACTTGTAATGTAACTGCTGATGGATTATTGCAGCTGAAAGACGATGAAATTATGAAGCAAGTTCGTCAATTTTCTCAAGATGGTGTTTTTGACCAACGTCATTTTTTAGAGATGTTATCGAAAGCATGTAAATTGAATACAGAATGGAGTATTTCATTTGCTTATCAATTAGTTGGTATGCATGAAATAAGTAATGAAGTATGGTTTGTTTGTATTAGAGAGTGGAGAAATAACCGAGGACTGACAAATGAACAAATCCAAAAAGTTATTCCGTTATTACAGAAATTTGTTAGAAATACTGCTTTTCATTGGTTAATTAGTAGCTTTCTATATGAAATTAGTAATCGGTTAGAAGAGTTAGAGGAAAATAGTATACGCAATGTGAAACGGTTTGCTTTTTCGGTATTCCCTCAAGTAATGAAAAGTGATACAGATTTTAAAATTGGAAAACAAGATTTTTACAATGAATCGATTCAGCATCCTGTTGGGAAAATGACAGCTGTATTATTAAAACTGTTATCATATGATCATCTATACGATCGCAATGTATATGAATATTTATTTTTATTTGAAGAACAAGTAAGAGTTAGTTCAGAACGGACAAATTTTATGTTAGCTCGTTTAGTAGCAGATATTACATTTCTTTATCATATTGAGAAGCAATGGTGCCGAAAATATTTGTTACCGTACTTAGATTTGAAGAAGGAAAATGAGGTTACGAAATATGCATGGGCAGGCTTATGTTACACGCAAATAAATTTACCTTTATTTACAGAGATGAAGCGATTTATTAAATATGCGGTAGAACATTTGGAAGTATTACATGCGCATACGAGGGAAGCTTTCTTGAAATGGCTTAGTTTTGTATTTATTAAATGTGTACTGTATTGGGAGCAAAAAACAGATTGGTTATACCCTTTACTTATACGAGAAAATGATGAAAATAAAATTAAATTTATGCAGTTTTTATGCTATTACGTCAAAACGTTAAGTGCAAAAGAACAACAAAAATTTTGGGCAGCTTGGCTCAGTATATTTTTGCGAGAACGACCGAAAATGAGTGAAATCACAGCTAGAGAATATGTAATGCTTTTACGTATTATTTTATTGATGGATGAAATAGTAGAAAGAGGATTATCGATAATATGTAAAACATTTTCGGACGTAGGTGGAAAAGGGAATCAAACGGAGTTAAAACAGTTATTTAATGAAATACTTGAAAAGACAGAGAGTATAAAAATGTATAAAGAATTGTATGCAAATGTCTTTTTCACTTTACTGCAAACGCTTCAGGAAGCCGATTTACTTGAAACTGAAATCATTCAAATAAAAGACGTATTAATCGGGTATAGAGTAGAAAAATGTGTATTAAATGCAATAGATAATGAGATCATTCGCATCGGAATTGTTATGGAGAATTTACAAGAAGAAATGTAGGGCGAAAGCGGAATTTAAAAAAATATATAAAAAGTTGTTGACATTGTTTTAAAAAGCGTTCTATAATACGAAGCATACTTATTCAATTTCAAAAAACATTTGAATAAACAAAGTGCAATGAAGAGATCACAGTAGTGGTTAGTCTTACTGTAACAGAGAGCTGGTGGTTGGTGTGAACCAGTACAGGGATAATCATGAATTACAGTCTTGGAGCATCTTTTTCGTAGTAAAGATAGTATTGTCTTTATGAAGAAAAAGCGGTCAATTGATCGTTAACAGTGAAGAGAGGTAGACAGAAACTTAGTCTACAACTAGGGTGGTACCGCGATAAATATCGTCCCTACTGATTTATTCAGTAGGGACTTTTTGTATTTTAGTGGTCCAACTTGAAAATTAAATATTCATGCGTTGAAAGGAAAAGCAGTAGTTGTTGTTTCCCTGTAACAGAGAGCTGGTGGTTGGTGCGAACCAGTACAAAAACAAGAGCGAATTACAGTCCTAGAGCATCTTTTTCGTAGTAAAGATAGTATTTGTCTTTATGAAGGGAAAGACGGTCAGATGATCGTTAACAATGAAGAGAGGTAGACGAAAGAAGTCTACAACTAGGGTGGTACCGCGATAAATATCGTCCCTACTGATTGGATCAGTAGGGATTTTTTGTACAAAAAAAAGTGGGGTTTTATCTAGTAGATAGTGTCCTTATAGTAAGTATTCGTTTAAAATAAGAAGAGGTATCGATTCCACTTAAAATTTGTATAATTTATCAGTTCAGAAAATAGAGAATTTTCCGTTCTCTTACTATACTTTTAAAACATTAGAGGAGGATTTCCAAATGGCAAATCATGAATTAGATCAATTACGTAAACAGGTAGATGAAATTAACTTACAACTATTACACCTTTTAAACAAACGTGGTGAAATCGTTCAAAAAATTGGGGAGCAAAAGCAAGTACAAGGTACGAAACGTTTTGATCCAGTACGTGAGCGTGAAGTGCTTGATATGATTGCAGAGAATAACGAAGGACCATTCGAAACGTCAACGGTTCAACATATTTTCAAAACAATCTTCAAAGCTAGCTTAGAATTACAAGAAGATGATAACCGTAAAGCATTATTAGTATCACGTAAAAAGAAACAAGAAAACACAATCGTTGATGTAAAAGGTGAATTGATTGGTAACGGAACACAAACGTTCATCATGGGACCTTGTGCGGTAGAAAGCTTAGAGCAAGTTCGCCAAGTAGGGCAAGCGATGAAAGACCAAGGCTTAAAATTAATGCGCGGTGGTGCTTTCAAACCGAGAACATCTCCATACGATTTCCAAGGCTTAGGAGTAGAAGGATTACAAATTTTACGCCAAGTAGCAGATGAGTTTGATTTAGCGATCATTAGTGAAATTTTAAATCCGAACGACGTTGAAATGGCATTAGACTACGTTGATGTAATTCAAGTGGGCGCACGTAACATGCAAAACTTCGATTTATTACGAGCTGTAGGTAAAGTTAACAAGCCAGTATTATTAAAACGAGGATTAGCAGCAACAATTGATGAGTTCATTAACGCAGCTGAATACATCATTGCACAAGGTAACGACCAAATTATTCTATGTGAGCGCGGTATCCGCACATACGAAAGAGCAACACGTAACACATTAGATATTTCAGCAGTACCGATTTTAAAGAAAGAAACACATTTACCAGTTATCGTTGACGTAACGCATTCAACTGGACGTAGAGATTTATTATTACCAACAGCGAAAGCAGCACTTGCAATTGGAGCAGATGCAGTAATGGCTGAAGTACATCCAGATCCAGCAGTGGCATTATCAGATTCTGCACAACAAATGGATATTCCAGAATTCCATAAATTCATGGAAGAGTTAAAAGGATTCAAAAATAAATTATCTTAATTCCATATCATATATGCGCTGAAGAGGAAACAGTAGTGCTTATCTCACTGTTAAAGAGAGCTGATGGTCGGTGTGAATCAGTACAAAGGTAAGCATGAATTACAGCCTTGGAGCATCTTTTTCACCAATTTTTGGAGGGAAAGACGGTCAAACGATCGTTAAAGAAGAAGAGAGGTAGACGATAGTTGTCTACAACTAGGGTGGTACCGCGATAAACATCGTCCCTACTGAGCGCTCAGTAGGGACTTTTTTGTACAAAAAAATAGTAAAGGGGCAAGAGAAATGAGATACATTACAGCTGGAGAATCACATGGGCCGCAGTTAACAGTTATTTTAGAAGGTGTACCAGCAGGCTTAACTTTAACAGCGGAACATATTAATAAAGAATTATTAAGAAGACAAAAAGGGCATGGGCGCGGAAGACGCATGCAAATTGAAACTGATACAGTTGAAATTGTAAGTGGTGTTCGTCATGGGATGACACTTGGCTCGCCGATAACGTTAATCGTAAAAAATGATGATTTCAAACATTGGACGAAAGTAATGGGTGCAGAGCCAATTTCGGAAAAAGAAAGTAAAGAAATGAAACGTACAATTACAAAACCACGTCCAGGACATGCGGATTTAAACGGAGCAATTAAATATGGACATCGTGATATAAGAAACGTATTAGAGCGCTCATCAGCAAGAGAAACAACAGTTCGTGTAGCTGCTGGTGCAGTTGCGAAGCAAATTTTAAAAGAATTAGGCGTGGAAATTGCAGGACATGTTCTTGAAATTGGTGGAGTAAAAGCAAAACATATTTCAAACTTATCAATTGAAGAAATTCAAAAAATTACTGAAAACTCACCAGTTCGATGTTTGGATAAAGAAGTAGAGCAAGACATGATGGATGCGATAGATAATGCTAAAAATAGTGGGGATTCAATCGGCGGTATTGTTGAGGTCATTGCAGAAGGTATGCCAATAGGTGTTGGTAGTTACGTTCATTACGATCGTAAATTAGATGCAAAACTTGCTGGTGCAATTATGAGTATTAATGCATTTAAAGGTGCTGAAATTGGCGTTGGTTTTGAAGCGGCAAGACAGCCAGGAAGTAAAGTGCACGATGAAATTTTATGGGATGAAGAACAAGGATACACGAGAAAAACGAATAATGCCGGCGGTTTAGAAGGCGGTATGACAACAGGAATGCCAATTGTCGTAAGAGGTGTTATGAAACCAATACCTACATTATACAAACCGTTAGCAAGTGTTGACATTGATACGAAAGAAGCTTTCCAAGCGAGTATTGAAAGATCTGATAGTTGTGCAGTACCAGCAGCAGGTGTAGTAGCTGAATCTGTTGTAGCGTGGGAACTTGCACATGCGCTTGTCGAACAATTCGGAAAAGATCGTATGGATTTAATTCAGCAAAACATTACGCAACATAAAAAATACGCAAAAGAATTTTAATAAAAAGGTGGTTTTAACATGCAAGTAAAAGAGCAACTATCATCATTACAACCATATAAACCAGGTAAATCACCTGAACAAATGAAAGAAGTATATGGAAATCATTCATTTGTTAAATTAGCATCGAATGAAAATCCATTTGGCTGCTCACCACGTGTTTTAGATGAGTTGCAAAAATCGTGGTTAGAACATGCTTTATATCCTGACGGAGGTGCTACAACACTCCGTCAAACCATTGCGAATAAGTTACATGTACAAATGGAACAAGTACTTTGCGGTAGTGGGTTAGATGAAGTCATTCAAATGATAAGCCGTGCAGTACTTAAAGCAGGAGATAACATCGTAACGGCTGGGGCAACATTCCCGCAGTATCGTCATCATGCAATTATTGAAGGTTGTGAAGTGAAAGAAGTTCCATTAAATAAAGGTGTATACGATTTGGACGAAATTTCGTCAGCGGTAAATAATAATACGAAAATCGTATGGATTTGTAATCCGAATAACCCGACAGGCACATATGTGAATGATCGAAAATTAACTCAATTTATTGAGGGGATTAGTGAAAATACGTTAATTGTCATTGATGAAGCGTACTATGAATACGTAACAGCAAAAGATTTCCCAGAGACATTACCGCTTTTAGAAAAACATAAAAATATTCTTGTACTTAGAACATTTTCTAAAGCGTACGGATTAGCTTCTTTCCGCGTCGGATATGCGATTGGACAGGAAGAGTTAATCGAGAAATTAAATGTCGTACGTTTGCCATTTAACGTATCTTCATTAGCGCAAAAAGCAGCGACGATTGCTTTTGGTGATGACGAGTTTATTGAAGAAATAGTTCGTGTGAATACAGAGGGATTACAACAATACGAGAGCTTTTGTAAGAAAAATGATATTCCATTTTATCCATCGCAAACAAACTTCATCTTTTTGCCTGTTGAGAATGCTGGAGAGATTTATGAAGCTTGTGCACACGCAGGATTTATTATTCGCCCGTTCCCGAATGGTGTCCGTATTACAGTTGGAACAAGGGAGCAAAATGAAGGAGTGATTTCAGTGTTAAAACAACACTTTGAAAATAAAAAAAGAAAGTCTCGAGATGAGGCAAATGCGTAAAAAGGTAGTTTTAATTGGAACTGGTTTAATCGGAGGCTCTCTCGCATTAGCAATTAAGAAAGAGCACGATGTAACGATAGCAGGTTATGATATATTTCAAGAACAAGTAGAGCGTGCAAAAGAATTACACGTAGTAGATGAAATAGCAGTAGATTTACAACATGCATGTGAAGAGGCGCATTTAATTGTTTTTGCTTCTCCAGTTGAAGAAACAAAGAAGCTATTACACAAACTTGCGTCATTCCGTTTACGAGAAGATGTTATAGTGACTGATGTTGGTAGCACAAAAGGAACAATTATGAATGAAGCGGAAGCTTTATTTTCAAAGGAAGTTTCTTTCATTGGTGGACATCCGATGGCAGGTTCTCATAAAACGGGCGTTGAAAGTGCAAAAGCACATTTATTTGAAAATGCATTTTATATTTTAACGCCGATGAATCATGTACCAAATGAACATGTGGGAGAGTTAAAAGATTGGTTAAAAGGAACAGGGTCACATTTCCTTGTTTTAAATACGGAAGAACATGATTATGTAACAGGGATTGTAAGTCATTTCCCGCATCTTATTGCCGCTGGATTAGTAAAGCAAGTAGAGAAACATGCAGGAGATAATCCGCTCATTCATCAACTAGCTGCCGGAGGGTTTAAAGACATTACACGTATCGCATCTAGTAGTCCGAAAATGTGGAGTGATATTGTTAAGCAAAATCGTGAGCATTTAATGGTATTATTAAAAGAGTGGATCTCTGAAATGGAAGATTTATATGATACAGTTTCTACCGGAGATGCAGGCGAGATTCAAAACTATTTTGCAGACGCGAAAGAATACCGTGACTCTTTACCAGTACGAAAGAGAGGGGCAATTCCTGCCTATCACGACTTATACGTCGATGTTTTAGATAAAGTAGGGGCATTGGCTCACATTACGAGTATTTTAGCGCGCGAAGAAATTAGTATTACGAACTTGCAAATATTAGAAGCGCGTGAAGGGTTGCTTGGGGTATTACGTATTAGCTTCCAAAGAGAAGAAGATCGTATGAAAGCAAAGCTAGCGCTTGGAGAAGAAAAATACCAAACTTATGAAACAATTTAAATGAGAAGGTGAAAACGTGAAGGGAAGAACAATACAACCTGTTAATAACGGATTAAATGGCAACATTACAATTCCAGGAGATAAATCGATTTCACACCGCGCTGTCATGTTCGGCGCGATTGCAGAAGGAGAAACAACAATTAAAGGTTTCTTGCCCGGTGCAGACTGTTTAAGTACGATTTCTTGCTTTAAAGAAATGGGAGTAGACATCGTGCAAAATGGTGATGAAGTCACTGTAGTTGGTAAAGGATTAGAAGGCTTACAAGAACCGAAAGCTGTATTAGATGTTGGTAATTCTGGTACAACAATACGTTTAATGTCAGGAATTTTGGCAAATACACCATTTTTCTCTTGCGTACAAGGCGATGCATCTATCGCAAAAAGACCGATGAAACGTGTTGCAAATCCATTAAAGCAAATGGGCGCAATCATTGATGGCCGCGAAGAAGGAACGTTTACACCGCTAACAATACGTGGCGGAGATTTAAAAGCAATTGAATACACTTCGCCTGTAGCAAGCGCACAAGTAAAGTCAGCTATTTTACTTGCAGGACTTCGTGCAGAAGGTGTAACAGCTGTTACAGAACCACATATTTCCCGCGACCATACGGAAAGAATGCTTGAAGCATTTGGCGTTAAAGTAACTCGCGAAGGAAAAACAGTAAAACTTGCAGGTGGACAAAAGTTAACAGGAACAGACATTCAAGTGCCAGGTGACGTATCATCTGCAGCATTTTTCTTAGTAGCGGGCGCAATCATTCCAAATAGTAAACTAGTATTACAAAATGTAGGGATGAATCCAACTCGTACAGGTATTATTGATGTTTTAGAGAAAATGGGTGCTACGTTCACTGTAGAGCCAATTAACGAAGGAGCATCAGAACCAGCTGCAAACATTACAATAGAGACATCTTCATTAAAAGGAATCGAAATTGGCGGAGATATTATCCCAAGATTAATCGATGAAATTCCTGTTATCGCCTTAGCGGCAACGCAAGCAGAGGGAATTACAGTAATTAAAGATGCGCATGAATTAAAAGTTAAAGAGACGAACCGTATTGATACAGTCGTTGCAGAATTAACAAAGCTAGGAGCTCGCATAGAAGCAACTGATGACGGGATGATTATTTACGGGAAATCAGCTCTAAAAGGCAATACAGTAAATAGTTACGGTGACCACCGCATCGGAATGATGCTTGCAATCGCTGGATGTATCGCAGAAGGAAAAACAACAATTGAAGATGCAGAAGCAGTAGGCGTATCATATCCTACATTCTTCGAAGAACTTCAAAAGTTAGCTAAATAAAGTAATGAGAAGCAGATACGGGATGTATCTGCTTTTTTTATATTGGGTTTGTGTCGTTAAGTCGGTATAATTTCATTCACCGCACTGTAATGTTTAGAATTATGGTACAATTCAAATAAGGAATGGAGGAGGAATATATGAACGTTATACGATTAAAAGAAGATAAATTTAGAGAAGCATTACGCCTATCAGAATACGCTTTTCAATATACAGTTGTCGAGGAACGATTGCAGCAACAACTTACAAAGATGAAAGAAAGTCATGAAATATACGGTATTATGGAAGGTGAAGATTTAGCAGCAAAACTTCATCTTATTCCGTTTCATATATACATAGGAAAAGAAAAATTTAAAATGGGAGGCGTTGCAGGGGTAGCGACGTATCCAGAATACAGAAGAAGCGGGTATGTAAAAGAATTGCTTCAACACTCACTTCAAACGATGAAAAAAGATGGATATACAGTATCGATGCTACATCCATTTGCTGTTGCATTTTACCGTAAATACGGCTGGGAACTTTGTGCGGATCTCCTTGTATGTCATATGACAAAGATTGATTTAGTTATGAAAAAACAAGTGAATGGTACTGTGAAACGTTTCAATAAAGAAAATCACCCAGAAGAGGTCGAAAAGCTTTATGAAACATTTGCAGGACGTTTTTCCGGTATGCTAGTTCGTGGTGAAAAATGGTGGTTACAAGCTGTTTATGATTATTTAACATTAGCAATTTACTACGATGAAAATAAAACGGCAGCTGGCTACATGTTATATAAAATTGAAAACAACAAAATGACAGTAGACGAATTTGTTCCACTGCATAATGAAGCGCGAAATGGTCTATGGAACTATATTTGCCAGCATGATTCTATGATTAAAGAACTTGAAATGACAGTAAGTGAAAACGAACCGTTGTTATATACATTGCAAGAGCCGCGAGTGAAGGCAGAAATAAAGCCGTATTTTATGGGCAGAATTGTAGATGTGGAGAAGTTCTTCAAACAATATGAGTTGAACTGGAACAATGCACAGCAAGAAGTGATTTTACATATTACAGATTCATTTGCACCGTGGAATAACGTTTCAGTGAGGCTTGCAAATCATGAAATAACAATTATGAAAGAGGAAACAATAGATAAAGGAATTCAACTGGATATAAACGCATTATCTACAATAATCTTCGGCTATAAACGCCCGTTAGAACTTAATGAACTAGAATTAATTAGCGGAAGCGAAGAGGAAATACAAGCATTTGAGAATATAGTTCCAGTACGTAAAGCATTTATTTATGATTTCTTTTAAGTTTTAAATAGGAAATTGGGCTGTCCTAAACAAAATCTTGGGACGGCTTTCTGTTATATTGTCAGTTTTTGTCGGGAAGTCGATATATCCTGAAAATCGCTGATATAATTTTATTCACAAACAAGGAATTAAAAACGTAACGATACTTTGTCACGCACTTGACTTTTAATCCATGTAATTTATAATTAAAAACGGAATGAATTTTCATTCCTGAAAATAGAGGTGGAAAAAATGGCTAAAAACAAACAAGAGGATATTTTTGATGCTGCGATGCAACTTTTCGCAGAGCGTGGTTACGATGGTACGACAATTCCAATGATCGCTGAAAAAGCAAATGTCGGTGCGGGTACTATTTATCGCTATTTTGCAAATAAAGAGGCACTTGTTAACTCATTATTTTCAAAAAGTATGTTACAGCTTTCTGAAATAATAAAAACGGATTTTCCTGTTGAAGCAAATATTCGTGAACAGTTTAGTCATACGTATAACCGTTTATTTGAATTTGCGAGAAATAATGTGGATGCTTTTTTATTTACCAATTCCCACTGCGATAGTTATTTTCTTGACGAACAGAGTAAGAAAATATTTGACGATTTTATAGGCTTCTTTATGAATATTATTGAAGATGGAATCGCAAAAGGTTTTCTTCGTCCATTGCCTCCAGTTGCTTTAATTATTATTGTATATCAACCGCTAGAAAAACTAACGAAGGTAATTGCAACAGGGCAATTAGAATACTCAAAAGAATTAGTAAAAGAATTGGAAGAAAGCTCTTGGAACGCTATTAGAATCATTTGATTCTATAGCTTTATAAGGATAGGAATGAATATTCATTCCGGAAAGGGGAGTTTAATAGAGTTTACAAAATAATGTAATAGAATGAAATGATAGGAATGAACGTTCATTCCGAAAGATAGTTTCAAAACGGGAGATGATTAAAATGGGCAAGCTGAGAAATTGGAGAAGTTTATCTTTTCTATTATGGATAGTTATTACTATTACAATGATCGTAACGATGCCAAATATGGATAAATTAGTGAAAGAAAAAGGGCACATTACGATTCCTAATACAGAACAAAGTAGTATTGCTGACAAAATGATAAAAGAAATGGATAAAGACGGGACTGAAAAGTATGACATTATAGCTGTTTTTAATAGTGGAAGTAAAACAGCTTTAACAACTGAGCAAAAAGAGGAAATAACAAAAACAATCAACGCTCTGCAAAATGAAAAAGAGCAATTAGGAATAAAGGGTGTTGTTTCACATTTAGATAATAAAGACTTAGAGAAACAATTAGTTTCTAAAGATAATACGACTATTTTAACGCAAATATCAATAGATAAAAAGAATGGTGAAATATCAAAAGTTGCAAATAATCTTCATAAAAAAATAAAAACGAAAGGGGTAAAAACGTACTTAACAGGAAGTGACTTAATAGCGGGTGATTTTCTTAAATCCTCTCAGGAGGGAGTGAAAAAGACTGAAGTTATTTCAATCATTTTCATTCTTTTAGTATTAATCACTGTATTCCGTTCACCTGTTGTTCCGATTGTTTCTCTTCTTACAGTTGGTGTATCGTACTTAGTTTCAATGGGGATTATTGCTCATCTTGTAGATCAATTTAATTTTCCGTTTTCAAACTTTACGCAAGTCTTTGTAGTTGTCGTTCTGTTTGGAGTGGGTACAGACTATAACATTTTATTATTTACGAGATTTAAAGAAGAATTAAGTAAACAAGAAAACGCATTTTTAGCTACGAAAGAAACATTTAAATCGGCAGGTAAAACCGTTTTATATAGCGGGATAGCAGTGCTAATTGGTTTTGCATCACTCGCTTTAGCAAGTTTTAAACTATATCAATCTACTTCAGCGGTAGCGATTGGTGTTTTCGTATTATTACTCGTTTTAACCACTTTAAATCCATTTTTTATGGTACTTTTAGGAAAAGGAATGTTTTATCCAGTTAAAACATTTAAAGGTCATGAAGATAGTCGCTTATGGGGATTCTTTGCGAAAAACTCAGTAGCAAGACCATTTGTAGCTTTAATTATTGTATTTGTGATATCGATTCCTTTCGTATTAAAATATTCTAATACACTTAATTACAATGATTTATTTGAAGTAGACAATAAGTACGAATCAAAGATGGGGATTAACGTAATAGAAGAGTATTTTCCGCCTGGTTTTTCTTCACCAAGTACGTTAGTCATTCAATCTAACAAAAAATTAGATGAAGGAACGTCTCTACAAACTTTAGATGAGTTAACTGATAAAATTTCGAAAGTGAAAGGTGTTTCAGAGGTATATGCACCGACACGTCCAACTGGAGATAAAATAAAAGAATTATATATAAATAAACAAGCAGGAGAACTAAATACAGGATTAGGAGATGCAAATGGTGGCATAAAAGAAATCAATGATGGTTTAACGGATGCTAAAAATAAAATGGGTAGTAATGACTCAGACGGCCTCGCAAATGTTCAAAAGTTAATTGATGGAACGAAAGAGGCGAAAGATGGTGTATCTGCTTTAGGGACAGCATTGAATCAATTATCGAATGGAATAAACGATGGGGCACAAGGAGCACAGCAAATTGAGAGTGGGTTAACTTCAGTAAATGAAAATATAAATGTCCTATCTAATGCAATATCACAGCTTCATGCTGGTTATGCACAGTTAGAAAAAGGTTTAAGTTCTTACGATCAATACTTCGGAAGCATTTCTCAAGCGATTGATGGTGCGAAAAAAGGATACGAACAAATTGAAATGTTAATGACCAATTTCATTCAAACGAAACCAGAATTAGCAAATGATCCGAACATACTGCAAACGATAGGAATTGCTAAAGAGGCTCAAAAGCAATTAAGTGTACTATCAAAAGAATTAAATGAATTAGCGACGCAGCATAAAGCAGCTATGGGTTCATTTAAAGAAGCGAATCAATCGTTATTGAAAGTCGATAATGGCTTAAAAGAAATGAGCAATGGAGTTACTAAATTACAAAAAGGGGCAGCTGATCTTAAAAATGGATTAAATGAAGGTGCCTCAGGTTCAAAACAAATTGCGAACAAGTCATCAGAGTTACAAACCGGATTAACAAAAATAAATGATGGGCAAGGCCAGCTATTAACTGGGCTGAAAGACTTGCAAGAAAAGATGGGGCAATTACAATCAGGCTTATCTAAAAGTACAGAAGGGCTTGGAAAAGTAAGTAACGGCCTAAATGACGCACAGAAATATTTAGGCGAGCTAAATGAATCAAAAAGCTCTGAGAAGTTTTATATTCCAAAAGAAGTTTTAGAGGGAGAAGATTTCCAAAAAGCTTTGAATACGTACATGTCACACGATAGAAAAACTGCTAAAATGACAATCATTTTAGACGCGAATCCGTATTCAAAAGAAGCGATGCCAATTATTCAAGAAATCAATAATACGATAGATGGTACTTTGAAGGGGACCAAATTAAATGATGCGAAAACAGCAATTGGAGGAACGACAGCTAGAAACGTTGATTTAAAAGAAGTAACAGGGCAAGACTTCTTACGTACAGCTACAATTATGTTAATTGGAATTACGATTGTACTAATCGTGATTACACGTTCATTATTAAACACAATCTTTATTGTTGGATCGTTAATATTAGCGTACTTTGCATCACTAGGTATAAGCGAACAAATTAGTACGCATGTATTACATGTAGATTCATTAAGCTGGAATGTCCCATTCTTTAGTTTCATAATGATTGTCGCTTTAGGAGTGGATTATAGTATTTTTGTAATGATGAGATACAATGAGTTAGAAGGGGACCTAGCGATGAAAATTGTAACTGCTTCTCGTCATATTGGAGGAGTCGTATTATCAGCGGCACTTATTTTAGGTGGTACATTTGCTGCATTAATCCCTTCAGGTGTATTGACGCTTATACAAGTAGCATCCGTTGTTGGTGTTGCACTATTACTATTAGCTATCATTGTGATGCCAATATTGTTACCTGCTTTAATAGGGTTAACGAGTAAAATGAAGGATTATGCAAAGAAATTAAGCGAAAGGAAATAAAAGAATACCCTTTTAAAAGTAACTGGTTCAGTTATAGAAGAGAAAATATAAAATAACACACAAATTAGGGATGTAAATCACATATGATTTAGCATCCTTTTTTTATTTTTATTACAGTGTTTAAGCACTTTTATATAGTTAAATAGCAAAGGAAGAGAAAAAGAAAACAGTAAAAACACCAACACAACGATAGGGGATTACTGACAAAGTATTTGATTTAAAAGATATAATTTACTTTAGATATTTCACTCAAATAATGGTGGACTATCTTTTTTTAAAGGTAAATGGAAAATTTATGTTAAAATAATAATAGAGATTGTGAAAAAATGTTCTTAAACTAACGGTCAGGTTGCTTTAAGAATGATTTTTCAAAGGAAATGGTGAATATCATATTTTGAAGGGGTGATTGCAGTGGAGTAAGTGATTTTTTTATTCTTGGTTAAATACTTTGAAGGAAGGGATTTAAAACTATGAATACAAAACTAATAATAGTAGAAGGTTTACCTGGATTTGGAAAATCAACCACTGCAAAGCTAATAAATGAAATTCTAAGCCAAAATAAAATTGAAGTTGAACTATTTTTAGAGGGAAATTTGAACCATCCAGCCGACTATGATGGTGTATCTTGTTTTAATAAATTTGAATTCGATAGATTAGTATCTTACAGTGGAGATTTTAAAGAAGTGCTTCTTAAAAGAGTTCTAAAAAAAGGAAGCAATTATTTATTACCATATAGAAAGATAAAAAATGAGTTTGGTGACCAGTTTTCGGACGAATTATTTAATGATATTTTTAAAAACGATATATATGAATTACCATTCGATAAAAATGTTGAATTAATTGCTGACAAATGGCATAACTTTGCTGAAATTGCTCTAGAAGACAATAAGGTTTATATCTTTGAATGTTGTTTCATACAAAATCCATTAACGATTGGGATGATTAAATATGGTGAACAAAAAGAAAAAATAATAAATTATGTAATGAAAGTTGCAAAAATCATAGAGAATTTAAATCCAATGTTGTTGTATGTAGAACAAGATAATCTTGAATTTTCATTTAGGAAGGCATTAAAAGAAAGAACTCCAGAATGGTCCACAGGAATTGTCGATTATTACACGAACCAAGGCTATGGGAAAGAACATAACCATTCAGGTGTAGAAGGAGCGATAAAAGTTCTTGAAGCTAGAAGGAATTTAGAGTTAGAAATATTCGATATGTTAAAAATGAAAAAAGAAAAAATCAATAATACAAAATATGAAATTGACTCATATAGATCAATGTTAAAAGATAAGTTAACAATACAAATGGTGAAATAGCTTTTTACACAACTGATGCTTTAGTTGAAGAAGGAAATAAAAACGCTCAGAATATTTTTTGAGCGTTTTAGTTTGCTATTTATAATGCGAAATGCATACAAATTATTGTGTTATTTCAATTGATAAACATAATACTCCAATTATAAATATTTTCTTCAAAATACCCCCTACTTAAAGTGTGTATGTAACTTTGACATAATTAAAAACAAAGATTTTATTCGAGTTTGGAAAGAAAGGAATAGCAATCAATCGTTGCTATTCATCCAGCTTCTACTATATAATAGCTATAGTCTACAATAATTGAGTCGTAATATACGATTTTTTAAGACAATCGGTGAGAAAACGCTGAAATAAGCGGTATTAGTAGGAGGACACAAATGATTACAGTAAGTAACGTTAGTTTGCGTTTCGCGGATCGCAAATTGTTTGAAGATGTTAACATAAAATTCACGCCAGGTAACTGCTACGGTTTAATCGGAGCAAACGGTGCTGGTAAATCAACATTTCTAAAGATTTTATCTGGAGAAATTGAACCATCAACAGGTGACATACATATTACGCCAGGTGAGCGTCTAGCAGTATTAAAACAGAACCACTTCGAATATGAAGAGTTCCCAGTATTAGAAACAGTAATTATGGGCCACACGCAACTTTACAAAGTAATGCAAGAGAAAAATGCCATTTACATGAAAGAAGACTTTAGTGATGAAGATGGTATGCGTGCTGCTGAACTTGAAGGTGAGTTCGCTGAGCTTAACGGTTGGGAAGCTGAGTCAGAAGCTGCAATCTTATTAAAAGGACTTGGTATTGGTGAAGATCTTCATGATAAGAAATTGTCAGAATTAACTGGGGCAGAGAAAGTAAAAGTATTACTTGCTCAAGCTTTATTCGGTAAACCTGACATTCTATTACTAGATGAGCCTACCAACCACTTGGACTTAAAAGCGATTCAATGGTTAGAGAACTTCTTAATGAACTTTGAAAATACAGTAATCGTTGTATCCCATGACCGTCACTTCTTAAATAAAGTATGTACGCACATGGCTGATCTTGATTTCGGTAAAATTCAACTTTATGTTGGTAACTATGACTTCTGGTATGAGTCAAGCCAATTAGCTTTAAAATTAACACAAGATGCTAATAAGAAAAAAGAAGAGAAAGTTAAAGAGTTACAAAACTTCATTGCGCGCTTTAGCTCAAACGCATCTAAAGCGAAACAAGCAACTTCTCGTAAAAAATTATTAGATAAAATTACATTAGATGATATTAGACCATCATCACGTCGTTACCCATTCGTTGGCTTCACACCTGAGCGTGAAGTAGGAAATGACTTATTAACTGTTGAAGGTCTTTCTAAAACAATTGATGGCGAAAAAGTGTTAGATAATGTGTACTTCACTTTAAATAAAGGTGATAAAGTTGCATTTATCGGTCGTAACGATATTGCGATGACAACATTATTTAAAATTCTTATGGGTGAAATGGAGCCAGATAGCGGTTCATTCAAATGGGGCGTTACAACTTCTCAATCTTACTTCCCAAGAGATAACTCTAAGTACTTTGAAAACAGTAATCTTAACCTAGTTGAATGGTTACGCCAATTCTCTCCACAAGATGAGTCAGAAAGCTTCTTACGTGGTTTCTTAGGCCGTATGTTATTCTCAGGTGAAGAAGTTAAGAAGAACGTTTCTGTATTATCTGGAGGCGAAAAAGTTCGTTGTATGTTATCTAAAATGATGTTAAGTGGTGCGAATGTAATCACACTTGACGACCCAACGAACCATTTAGACCTTGAGTCTATTACAGCATTAAACAACGGTTTAATTGCATTCAAAGGTACAATGTTATTCACATCTCATGACCATCAGTTCGTACAAACAATTGCAAACCGCATTATCGAAGTAACGCCAAACGGTGTAATCGATAAAGAGGCTACTTATGATGAGTTCTTAGAAAATGAAGAACTTCAAAAACAAGTAGATGCAATGTACAAAGGTCAATAATAAATGATGAAAAACCTCACTCTCATAACGAGAGTGAGGTTTTTTTTATAAATTGTGAATAATTATACAAAAATAACTTTAGAGGAGGAAAGACCTTTTGATGTTGCATATAGAGAAATGGCTGCATCATGAATAAACTTGAAATACAGGAAGGAATTTAATATACACCGAAAAAACAAGTGCTATCTATTGTGAATTTTATTATATTACATTAATGTTCCAGAACTGGAGACATATTTATTTGCGAAGCAGTGAATAAAGGTTTATAGTATGTGATGTCATAATTAGTGGATGAATCTTGGGAGAAAACAGGAAATGTTACAAATTTATTTTGTTAAATAGAAACCAAGGTCAAAATGTCTAGAAAGAAATAGTTGAATAAATACTAGCTTCAAATTATAATTACTAGTATTCTTCATATAGTTAAATAAATAAAATCTATTTGAAGATAAAAAATTGAATAGAGAGACAGACTTATAAAAAAATAAGCCTTGGATGATCAAAAGAGGTGGAGAAATGAAACAATTCTTATTAAAGAGCAAAAGTGTGCTAAGCAATCATTTTGGATTCTTTCTGTTTGCCGTTATTTTATTTTGGCTCAAAACATATGCAGCTTATGTAACAGAATTTAATTTGGGAATTTCAAACACAATCCAAAAATTCTTGCTGTTTTTCAACCCGCTTAGTTCAGCAGTTCTATTTTTAGGGCTTGCATTATTTGCAAAAGGGAAACGATCTTATATTTGGTTAATTGTTATCAACTTGTTATTGTCGATTCTTTTATACGCAAACGTCGTATACTATCGCTTTTTCAGTGACTTTATTACGTTCCCGACATTAACACAAACGAATAACTTTGGAGATTTAGGTGGTAGTATCGTTGCGTTGTTACATCTTTATGATCCGCTATACTTCTTAGATACAATTATTTTAATTGTGTTAGTAGCAACGAAATTTGCAAATCCAAAACCAATTCGTGTTGCGAAACATAAATTATCTTTAGTATTTGTAGCAGGTATTTTATTATTCAGTGTTAACTTAGGACTTGCAGAATCCGACCGTCCTGAATTATTAACAAGAACATTTGACCGAAATTATATTGTGAAATATTTAGGGGCGTATAACTACACAATTTATGATGGAATTCAAAGTGCGAAAGCATCAACAGAACGTGCATTAGCTGATGGAGATAATATGACAGAAGTAAGAAACTATTTAACATCAACTTATGCAAGTCCAAATCCTGAGTATTTCGGTAAAGGAAAGGGAATGAACGTAATCTATATTCATTTAGAGTCATTCCAAAACTTCTTAATCGATTATAAATTAAATGGTCAAGAAGTTACACCGTTCTTAAACTCATTTACAAAAGATACGAATACGCTTTACTTTGATAACTTCTTCCATCAAACAGGGCAAGGGAAAACATCTGATGCGGAGTTTATGCTAGAGAATTCAATGTTTGGTTTACCACAAGGTTCTGTATTTACAACGAAATCTCATAATACGTATCAATCAGCACCAGCTATTTTAGGGCAACAAGGATACACATCAGCAGTGTTCCACGGTAACTACAAAACGTTCTGGAACCGTGATGATATTTATAAATCGTTTGGTTTCAATAAATTCTTTGATGCGTCATACTACGATATGAACGAAAAAGATGTAGTAAACTATGGCTTAAAAGATAAACCGTTCTTTAATGAATCCATTCCGTTATTAGAAACATTGAAACAACCGTTCTATACGAAATTCATAACGTTATCGAACCACTTCCCTTATCCGATTGATAAAGCGGCAGCGACAATTGAACCAGCGAACACAGGTGACTCATCTGTAGATACGTATTTCCAAACAGCACGTTATTTAGATGAATCTGTAAAAGGTTTCATCGATTACTTGAAACAATCTGGTTTATACGATAACTCAATTATCGTTATGTACGGTGATCATTATGGTATTTCAGATAATCATAATGCAGCAATGTCACAAGTAATGGGTAAAGAAATGAACTCATTTGAAAACGCACAGTTACAACGTGTACCGTTAATCGTTCGTGTACCAGGAGTGAAAGGCGGCGTCCAACATCAATACGGCGGTGAAATTGACGTTCTGCCAACGTTATTACACTTACTAGGTACAGATACGAAAAATTATGTCCAATTCGGATCAGATTTATTATCACCAGAGCATAAACAAGTTGTTCCATTCCGAAACGGTAACTACGTAAGTCCAACAGTTACTGCACTGAACGGCAAATACTATGATACAATGACTGGAAAACCAGTAGAATTTACAGATGAAATAAAACAAAATGAACAAATGGTTCAAAAATCACTAAAATACTCTGACCAAGTCGTAAATGGTGACTTATTACGATTCTACACACCGGAAGGATTTACACCGGTAGATCGTTCGAAGTACAATTATAACCATCGTGATAAAAATAAAACGAAGGTAAAGACGACTGAAGACGGAGAAACGAAATAAATATTAAAAAGCGCTACTCATATGAGTAGCGCTTTTGTTTGTAAATAGAGCGAAGTTATTAAATAGAAACATCTTTAGTCTTTTGTTTCATCTTTCCAAAGAATACTACACCGGCAATGACAATAATGATGAATGTCCATTTTATAAAAGGGTTACTTTCGAAAAATCCAGCGAACCATTTTTCATCTACAATCATTTTCGCGGCAGTATAAGCTAGAACAGCTGCTCCAATTGTAATAATGATAGGATACCGGTCGACCCATTTTAAAATTAATGTACTCCCCCAAACTACCACTGGAATTGAAACCAATAGTCCGATGATTACTAAAGAAAAATTGCCATGCGCAGCGCCAGCAACAGCAAGTACATTATCAATACCCATTAACGCATCAGCTATAATAATGGTTTTAATAGCAGACCAAAAACCTTCTTCAGCTTTAATATCGTGATCTTTGCCTTCAGCAATTAATTTGTAAGCAATCCATATAAGGAGTACACCACCAATTAGAAGTAATCCAGGTATTTTTAATAACCAAACAACAACTAAGGTAGCGAGGGCTCTAATCACGATTGCCCCGATAGTTCCCCATATAATAACTTTCTTTTGTTGATCTTTCGGTAATCGCCTTGCTGCTAATCCAATTACAATGGCATTATCACCCGCTAAAACTAAATCAATTACAATAATGGCAAGCAAAGCTGACAAATATTCAGCTGAAAGAAAATCCATACACATATCACTCCTTAAGAGTAATATGTGCTAAAGTGTTGATAATATAAAAAACAGGATTGAATTTGTATATTCAATCCATAATTTCTTACTGTATTTTGATATATATGTTTTAATTATGTATAAGTCGCTTTTGCAATCTTTTTTGCTTTTCGATTCTTTTTCTTAATTTTCGATTCATCTTTTTAATACGGTTTTCTTTTCTATTATCCCAGTTATTACTTCTGATGTTATTAATAGATTTATCTTCCTTAGCATGAAAACGCCGTACTTTTTTACGAAGGAAAGGGGGATTTTGAGTCGAATATACGAGGAGTAATTCCCAAAACGATAAAAAGACTTGATTCCCTGCTAAAGGAAATCAAGTCTTTTTCATTACATACGATTATCGTGCCAGAAGTTTAATGGGAAATGTTCGTTCTCACTATAACTTTCTAATTCATATCCTTTTTCTTTCAGTCCTTTAATAATTCCAGGTACTGCTTTAACGGATTGCGGGTGAATATCATGCATAAGAATAACTTCTGTCGGTTTGTTAGCACCATTTAGAACGTTTTCCACAATTTTAGCTGATGCAGCATCAACAGGCATTTTGTTATATTTCCAGTCTAAAGAATCAATTGTCCAATCCCAAACTTTTAACCCATTTTCGACAACTTTGTTGCGAAGAGCTTCATTTAATCCTGGCATTGACCCGTAAGAAGGACGAGTTAATACTGGTGATTTACCTAGAACGCCAGCGATTAAGCCTTGATCTTCTTTCATCTCATCTACGTAATGACCCTCTGTGTAAAGTTTCTTGTAGTTATGAGTCATACTGTGCATCCCAACGTAGTGGCCTTCAGCATCTTCACGCTTTACAAGATCAGGGAATGCTTTTACGTTTGAACCAATTAGGAAAAATGTTGCTTTTGCATTTTCTTTCTTTAACATATCTAAAAGCTCAGCTGTATATTTTCCAGGACCGTCATCAAATGTTAAGTAAGCTACTTTTCTAACTTGCCCATTATATTGTTTTGGAGCTTCTTTCGGAGCAAGAGATGTTTGAATTTCGCTTACAAGTTGAACAGATTTTGCTTCATCCTCTGTACTTGCTAGAGCAGTATGTGCTGATCCTAAAGTCGCTTCGTATGTAAATAATACCCCCGCGCAAATCAACATAGCCCTTTTTACTAAAGTTGTCATTCGAATTCCATTGTGCATAATTTTCCTTCTCTCTATAAAAGTTCTACTCTACTATATTAGCAATTATAGGTAGGTAAATGCAAAAAAACTTTTTTACAAGAGTAAAAAAGTTTGGTCAAAAGTATGCAAGATTTCATACTTTCGTATCACTTCATTTTCGTTCTAATTATTGATTCGAATATTTTTGTTTTCTATTAAAATATTGGTATAGAAACAATTAAATTCAAAAAGGGAGTGGGAATATGGTTAATTATATTTGCACTACATGTGGAGTACAGTATCCCGAAAATGAAGAAGCACCTTCTCGTTGTAAAATTTGTAATGAGGAAAGGCAATATGTTAGTCCATTTGGGCAGTCATGGACAACATTAGAAACTATGAAAAATAGCAATTTATACAAAAATCAAATAATAAAAGAAGAAAGTGGTTTGTATAGCATTACTACAAAACCTAAATTTGCAATTGGACAAACAGCATTTTTAATACAAAGTAAAGCTCTAAATGTTATGTGGGATTGTATTAGTTATATAGATGATAAAACGATTCAGAGTATATATGATTTAGGTGGTATTCAAGCAATAGCACTTTCTCATCCACATTATTACTCTACACAAGTAAAATGGGCGGAAACATTCAATGTACCTATTTATATTCATGAAGATGATAAAGAGTGGGTAGTTCGCCCGAGTAAACAAATTAGTTTTTGGTCTGGGGAACATTTGATATTATCAGAAGAACTTACATTGCATCGTTTAGGAGGCCATTTTAAGGGCGGGACTGTTATGCATTGGAAAGACGGTAACGAAGGGAAAGGAATTTTGTTATCAGGTGATATTATACAAGTAGTTTCCGATCAAAAATGGGTAAGTTTTATGTATAGTTATCCAAATCTCATCCCATTACCAGCGAATAAAGTTAGAGATATAGCAGAGAAAGTGAAAACTATCCAATTTAGTCGGCTATATAATGCATTTCAGGGTGTGGTGGAAGATGCAAATAAGGTTGTACAAAGATCTGCTGAACGGTATATAAAGGCCCTGCAAGGAGAACTTTTTCATACGAAATAAAATATAAGGAAGAAATATTTATTTTATTTCGATATTTATATAATTAATTTTGGATGAATTTAATACTAAAGTCCTACTATTTATAAACTAATAGGTCTTTTAACTTAGGCAGTTCTCACACTAATGAGGGATGTTAAAGGAAATATATGTAATATACAATGGTTATTATAAAGCTTTGGAAAATGAAAAGGAGGAGATTTGCATGAAGAATTGGGTTCAATTTAGAATTGCAAGACCAACAGATAAATTTGAAGAAGTTATAAGTTTTTATGAGACGGGGTTAGGATTGAAGCGTATAGGAGAATTTCACAATCATGAAGGATATGATGGGGTTATGTTTGGATTACCGGATGCCGAGTATCATTTGGAGTTTACAACGTATGTTAATGGAAGTCCATGTCCGGCACCGACAAAAGATAATTTACTAGTTTTTTATATGCCTAATAAAGATGAAATTGAAAAAATAGTGAATCGATTAAGTAATATGGGCTATCATGAGGTGGAACCAGAAAATCCGTATTGGATAGAGAAAGGGACCACAATAGAGGATCCAGATGGTTGGAGAATTGTGCTTATGAATGCATTTGAATAAAAAAGCCCTATTCGTATGTAACAAAATGATTTAGTCAAAAATCCCTACAGCATTTGTAGGGATTTTTATATAAGAAGATTTAGTTAAGGGAGTTATTAAAAAGTAGATAGTATTTTTGCTAAAAATAAATGCAATATATATGATTTATGAAGGAGGTAGAGAAGTATGACATTAAAGTATTTTGATGAGTTTGCTAAAAATGTTGAGTTACATTTAGTAATGCCTGCTGAATTGCCTTATGGTTCCGAACAACCACCAAATGATTTAAAGAAATATGCTGGATCAGGTGGGTTGGGCTTAGGAAGGAAACAGCATTTTATAGAACAGGAAGACAATTTGATAGAAAAACAATGGACTTATTCATATGAAGAGACCTTGTATGAAATGGCACGTTTTTATCCCGCTTTAACGGCAGTAAGACCCCCACCTCAAAATTCAGCGGAAGCAAAGAAGTTAGGTGGGGGATCAACTGTCCGTAAAAGTCCGATTGGTTCAACTAATAATCAGTGGGGGATGAACAAACCCCCCACTGATTAAAGTTTCACTTTATAATGAAACTGGTATGAAAATAGGAACTTCTGCGGCAGCGAATTTATTAGCTGCTAAACAAATAGGAAAAGAAAAAGGTGCGAATTTTAATGTAGTTACAGTTTTTCCGGACGCAGGGTCTATAGAAGAGTGGTCAGATGTAAAGAGTCTACAAAAAATAAAGAGAAAATCAAACAAATAAATGTTCTTTCATATTCAATTTCTCACACTATGTGAAATTGATGAAATGAAAAACCTGTGTATGTAAAATGTACAGGTTTTTCATGGTTGTTTTAGTTATCTGCAGCAAATTTAAAATTTCACATACCGTATTTTAAAAATACATATAGGAAAACCAAAAAGTAATGTAGAATATATCGTACATACATATATGAAGTCAACATAAAAGATAAAGAGGTGGGCATATGTTACTTGATGAAGTAATGCAGCAACTAGAGGAATATGGAACAGAACAAAATCGTAAAACGTATAAAAATCACGGAGCGAAAGAGCCACTATTCGGAGTTAGTTTTGCCAATTTAAAATTGTTAAAAAAGAAGATAAAAAAAGATCATGATTTAGCAATTTTATTATGGGAAACAAAAAATATGGATGCAATGACTTTAGCAACGATGATTGTAGATTCAAAGAAAGTTACGACAGAACAGCTAAATAAATGGGTGCAGGAAGTTAATTATTATTGTTTAATGGACGTTTTGATGACCGCTATTTGTACGTCGCCAATTGCGATAGAAAGAATGGAAGAATGGACAAAGTCTGAAGATGAATGGATTGGAAGAGCAGGCTGGTCTTTATTAGCAAATATAGCGATTAAAAATAAAACGTTACATGATGATTTCTTCCCTCCATATCTAGAAGAGATTAAAGAAAATATACATCATGAAAAAAATAGAAAAAAAGAAGCGATGAATAGTGCTTTAATTGCGATAGGGATTCGTAATGAAGACTTAGAGAGAAAAGCGATTGACATTGCACATGAAATTGGAAAAGTACAGGTTGATCACGGGGCAACGTCATGCAAGACACCAGACGCAGAGTCGTATATAAAAAAAGCGAGAGAAAGAGCTGAAAAAAAGAGAGTGAAATAAGAAAAGGGGAACGGTTATGAAACCAATGGAAGCGGCACAAAGCATAATTACATCACAATTTCCGAATTGTGATGTAGCTTTACTTGGAGGAAGCGTTGCAAGAGGAGAAGCGACAAAAACATCTGATCTGGACATTGTAATAGTTGATCAAAGTTTAACGTCTTGTTATCGAGAATCTTTCTATAGTAATGGATGGCCTGTTGAAGTTTTTGTACATAATTTTGAAACTTATAAAACCTTTTTTAAAATGGATTGTGATCGCGGGAGACCTTCGTTACCACAATTAGTTTCAGAGGGGATTGTATTAAAAGGTGAGAATGAAATTGTTGAGGAATTAAAAAGAGAAGCAAATGATTTACTAAATAAAGGACCAGCTAAATGGACCGAAGAAATGATGAAGCAGAAGCGATATTTTATTACGGATACTTTGGATGATTTTATTGGGGCAACAAAAAGAGAAGAAGAATTATTTATCGCGAATTTATTAGCTGATTTATTACATGAATATGTATTAAGAGTAAATGGTAAATGGCTTGGAAATTCAAAATGGTTTATAAGGGTACTTAGAAGATATGATGAACAATACGCAGAACAATTTGTAGCGGCGTTTGATCATTTTTATACAACGGGAGAGAAAAGAAAATTAATTACTTTTGCAGAAAAAACGCTAGAACAGTATGGAGGAAGAATGTTCGAAGGGTTTTCTATAGGAAAATAAAAAGGGGATAGCACAATGAATGTACCATTCGTTCATTTAAGAGAACTGACACTAGATGATGTAGAAGATCGATATCAATGGTCATTAGATACAAAAGTAACAAAACATTTAGTTGTACCAGATCAATATCCACCGTTTACTCGTGAAGAAACGAAAAAATGGATTGAAGCATGTATAAATCGGAAAAATGGCTATGAACAAAGAGCTATCACTACAGAGCACGGCATACATATTGGATGGGTAGATCTTAAAAACTTTGATAAAACAAATAAAAATGCAGAACTGGGAATCGCGATTGGTGATAAAGAATACTGGGGTAAAGGATATGGGATAGCGGCTTTATATAGTATGTTACATCTAGCGTTCTATGAATTTGAATTAGAAAAAGTTTGGCTACGTGTAGATGAAGATAATTTTCAAGCTAGAAAGAGTTATGAAAAGGCTAGTTTTGTTTGTGAAGGGTTAATGAGAAATGATCGATTACGTCAAGGGAAGTTCATTCATTGTTATCGTTATAGTATGTTAAGAGAAGAATACGACTCTTTAAATAGTAGTTTATAAAAATATTATGTTAACATAAAGGGGCTGGAGAAATATGATTCGATTACTTATGAAAGAAGATGCAAAAAAATATTGGGACTTACGTTTACAAGCATTACAAGTAAACCCGGAGGCATTTGTAACAACTTATGAAGAGGCGATTCGTCAGGAAAATCCAATTAAGCGAGTGGAAAGTAATTTAACAGCTACTACAAGCTGTACATTTGGTGCTTTTAATGAGGGGCATCAATTAGTTGGAGTTGTCACTTTACTAACAGAAGAAAAAGAGGCATATAAACATAAAGGGCATATTGTTGCGATGTATGTAGATGCAAGCAATCGAAGAAGTGGCCTTGCACGTGAATTAATACGTAAGGCAATTGAAAGAGCAAGAGAAATGAACTTGGAACAATTGACTTTAGGTGTTGTATCCACAAACGAGCCAGCAAAAAGGTTGTATGAATCAATGGGCTTTAAAACGTATGGGATTGAAAAGAGAGCTATAAAGATGAATGGTGTGTATAGTGATGATGAACATATGGTTTTATTCCTTTAAAAGAGGGAGTTTATTATGAAAGATCTCCATTTAGAAAAAAATATGAACCCGCAAGTAGCAATTCTATATGCGACAGTTGCTAATACATTTAATCGATTGCAAAAGTTAGTAGAAGGTACTGATGAGAAAGAACTGTCTTTTAAAGGGTCAGAAAATAATGGAAATAGTATCGGACAACTACTTCAACATTTAGCAGTTGTCGATTTACATTGGGTGTACCGCTTAAAAGGAGAAGCAGTTCCACTGGCACTTGATAATATATATGGACCTATGTTAAATGAAGTAGGGGAACTGCCAAGTTTAAGAAAACAGACATTGCAACAATTAATGCAAGATTATGAAGCTGTGCAACTTATGTTTTATGAGGAATGTATGAAACTAACAGAAAATGATTTAACACGAGAAGTTTTTTACGAAAAGGGAGAAAATGCGACTATAAGGTGGGGGATATGGCATATGGCTGATCATAATCGGTACCATCAAGCTCATATTAGTCATTTAAGGAAACAATATAGAGCTAGAATACATACGTGTTAAAGATTTCGAATTTTAATTATATTGAATTTGTTGTATAGTATAAGAACAAACTAAACAAGGAGTTTTATAATGAAAGCTATTGCAGTAGGGATATTGGCATCATTTTTCTTTGCCTTTACCTTCGTTTTAAACCGGGCGATGGACTTAGAAGGTGGAAGCTGGATTTGGAGTGCATCATTACGGTATTATTTTATGGTTCCAATGCTTTTACTTATTGTCATGTATAGAGGAAACTTAAAGCAACTCTTTCAATATATGAAAAACAATCCGAGAGAATGGTTAGTATGGAGCATTGTTGGATTTGGTCTCTTCTATGCACCACTTAGTTTTGCTGGGGCTTTTGGACCTGGTTGGCTCGTTGCATCAACATGGCAAATTACGATTGTTGCAGGGATTTTGTTAACACCATTTTTTGCTGTAGATCCATTACATAAAAAACTTCCTATGAAGGAATTAGTTATGTCGGGTATTATTTTATGTGGTGTTGTACTTATGCAAGTAGAACATGCTTCTTCATTAGGAATTCGTGAAACCGTTTTATGTGTCGTTCCAGTACTTATTGCAGCGTTTGCCTATCCTCTTGGAAATCGAAAAATGATGCAAGTTTGTAATGGGGAACTAGATGTATTCCAGCGAGTTCTCGGTATGACATTAGCAAGCCTACCATTTTGGTTTTTACTATCTGGTTATGAAGTATTAACAGGCGGGCTACCGTCAAGTAGTCAAGTGTTCCAATGTTTTATTGTAGCAGTTAGTTCTGGTTTAATCGCAACGGTATTATTCTTCTTTGCGACAGATCTTGTAAAAGATGATCCTCAAAAACTAGCAACAGTGGAAGCAACACAGTCCGGTGAAGTTTTATTTGCTCTAGTAGGAGAACTCATCTTGCTATCTGCTTCAATTCCGTCATCTTTATCTTGGATTGGTATGAGTCTCGTTATTATCGGAATGATACTACATAGTTATGTAGCGGTCGTTGTGAAGAAAGAAGAAAAAATAACTGCGTGATGAGATTAGTTCTTTATATAAAGAGCTAATCTTTTTTCATAGAAAGGAATGAAGAGATGAATTTGCAACACGTTGAACAAATTGAGAAAGATCCCATTTTAAATGTACTACTGTATGCAGTCGGCCCAAGTGAAACTAGCAAAAAGAAAGCAGTTTTATTTTATGAAAGGAATAAAGGGATTTTGCATAGATATGAAGAAAAGGCTTGCATAGGTATTGAAATAATCGGAGAAAATAAAGCGAGAATATGCCACATAGCAGTCGTTCCGCAATACCGTCATAAAGGAATTGCGTTGCAAATGATAAAGGAAGTATTAAGAATACATCAATTGACTTATCTCGAGGCAGAGACAGACGATGAGGCAGTAGAATTTTATAAGGAAATTGGTTTTCAGGTTAAAAGTTTAGGAGAAAAATATCTGGGGATTGAAAGGTTTCATTGTTATTTGGAAAAATAGTATGAAAATATGCAAATGTACATATTGTGTTTAGTTTGAAAAAAATGATATTTACATTATATAATAAAGGTATCTGGAAAAATATAGATAATAGAAATTAGGTGTGTAACACATGAGAATGGATAAAAGTAAATTTATAAAAATCGCTACTTCAATAGGGGTGTCATCTTTTTTATTAACAGGCTGTGGTGATTATGAAGAAGAAACTGCACAGAAAGAAAGTACTGCTGTTAAAACAGATGGTGGAAAACAAGGGAATGAACAAGAAACATTAAATTGTGACGATAAAACTCCTACTAATGAAAATGTAGAAAATGATGAGTTATGCAAGGAAATTAATCCATCATTTTCATCGTATAATGAAAATTCACATTTACCAATACTTCCATTCGTCGCAGGATATTTATTAGCAAGCAGAACTTCAAATATGAATTATACAGCAAAACCAAATATAATGAAGAAACCGTATGCAAATAATATTGTTCCATATCGTGAAAAAGACCAAAGTAAAACTGGTGGCAGCGGTGGTGGAGGATATTACGGAGGAACTAATAGTAACAATAATAATGCTTCCAATAAAGTGGATTTAAATAAACAACAGCCAAATTCCTCAAATAAAGTGACACCAGATACAAATACACCGAAATCATCTACGACACAAACGCCGAAAGTGAATTCTGGTACTAGTGGAATTGGGAATGCAAAAGCTCCAGCCGGATCATAACACGAAAGGATAATAGGATCATGTATACAGAACAAGAGCAGAAAGAGTATATGAAAGTATGGTTTTCACTTGCGGAAGAGGCTGGTCGGAATGGTTTTACATGGCCGAGTCTATTAGAAAATGAAGAATGGAATCAATATATGGCAACGGGTATGTATCGTATGCCGGTAAATACTTATACTGCTATTTCAAAAGCGACAGAAGAAATTATGCATGTGTTATATAGAACGTATCAATATATTGTAAATTCGACAGAAGATTTTCAAACACTAGGATTGCCAGCTGAAACGTGGGAAATTGCGAGAATGAAACATACTGGTTTGTTTTCATATTTTACAAGATTTGACTTTATCGTAAATGGTGAAGATATAAAGTTAATAGAAGTAAATTGTGATACACCGACAGGTTATTTAGAGCCATCAGTCGCAAATGAAGTGTTGTGCCGTTATCACGATGTAAATCATCCCAATCATATAGAAGAGCATATTGTGCAGGCATGGGAACAAATTAAACATGACTATAATATAAGTCCTATAGAGACAATATATTTTACTAGTTATGATTGGCACGATGAAGACCATCAAACAGTTGAATTTTTAAGAAGCTATTGTTTAGATCAATCAACGGATTATATAGGTGTACAAGATATTGTCGTTGCAGATGATGGTCTATATACGCCAAATGGTGAACGAATCCATTATTTATATAGACTATATCCAATTGAATATTTAGTTTCAGATGCCGATAAAAATGGAAAAAGAATTGGACTTCAGTTTTTAGATCATATAGCGCAAGGAAGAGTGAAAATTATAAATCCACCGGCAGCTTTTCTTATGCAAAATAAAAGTGTACTTGCATTAATTTGGCAACTTTACGAAGATGAAGTTTTCTTTGAGGAAGAAGAGCGAGGAACCATTCAGAACTACTTCCTGCCAACATATTTTACAAATAAACCTTTTATAGAAAGAAATGAATCATATGTTTCTAAACCTTTATACGGCCGTGAAGGCGGAGGGGTATCTATATTCGAAAATAATGAACTATTAGCTGAAGATAAAACAGCGTATTACTTTGAACAGCGTAAAATATATCAACAATACATAGAAATGCCTGACTATACAATTGACACATGGGACGGTCCGTATACTGGTAAACTATTAGTTGGTTCACACTGTATTAGCGGGAGAGCAGCAGGGTTATTTTTACGTATAGGTGAGAAAATAACAGGAAACTTATCGATGTTTACAGGGGTTACGATTGAAGGATAAATGAAACAAAGAGCTCATCTTTTTTGATGGGTTCTTTCGTTTATATAGTGTTTTTATTGTTTTAATGTAACGCCTTCATTGTTCTTCTTTTGTTATATAAAATCAATATATTACCATTTAATGTGTTGATAAAAATGATTAAGTTAAAAATTAAGAAAAATATGATAATATATGTATGTAGTAGTTTAAAAAAATGGGGGAACAATCGTGAAAATGAATGATATAGTGGCAAGTACACCATTGCCGAATACAATCAAAACAATTACAAATGATTTAAGAAAATTAGGATTAGAAAAAGGAATGACGGTTATTGTACATTCTTCGTTAAGTTCTATTGGCTGGGTATCTGGCGGAGCAGTTGCGGTAGTAGAGGCATTAATGAAAGTGATTACGGAAGAGGGAACAATTATTATGCCAACTCAATCTTCGGATTTATCTGATCCGAAACATTGGTCAAGACCGCCTGTACCTGAAGAATGGTGGCAAATTATTCGAGATAATGTCCCAGCGTTTGAGCCACATATAACACCAACAAGGGCAATGGGAAAAGTAGTTGGATGTTTTCGTACATATCCGAATGTAGTACGTAGCAACCATCCATTAGGAAGTTTCGCTGCATGGGGAAAACATGCAGAAGAAATAACGATGAAGCAGTCACTATCGATGAGTTTAGGAGAGGAATCTCCATTAAGAAAAATATATGATTTAGATGGGTCCATATTATTAATTGGTGTTGGATATGATTCCAATACTTCTGTACATTTATCTGAAGTACGTTCTGGTGCATGTGAGTTAATAAAAGTAGGAGCACCTATTATTGAAAATGGTGAAAGAGTTTGGAAAGAGTTTGTTGATATGGATTACGATTCTGATAAGTTTGTTGAAATCGGTGTAGAGTTTGAGCAAAAGGGAACTGTAACAAATGGGAAAATAGGAAACGCAACGTGTCGCCTTATGAAACAACGTGATATAGTTGACTTTGGAACAGAATGGTTTCGTAAGAAAAATTAGTAAGGGATGGTTACAATGAAGGGGAAAAAGGTATTAATTACAAGCGGTGGTTGTTTAGAAAAGTGGGATCAAGTACGCGGACATACAAATATGGCAAAAGGAACAATTGGGAGAATAATCGCCGAAGAGCTTATAAATAAAGGGGCACATGTTATATATTTACACGGTTATTTCGCTGAAAAACCGAACGATATAAATAATCAATTGGAATTACACCCATTTGAAGGAATTGTTGATTTACAAGATAAAATGAAAAGTATCATTACGCATGAAAAAGTCGATGCGGTTATTATGGCAGCGGCTGGATCTGATTGGATTGTGGACAAGATTTGTGATCAAGAGGGTAATGTTCTTGATATGAATGGAAAAATCTCAAGTGATATAGCGCCAATTATACATTTTCAAAAGGCACCGAAAGTATTAAAACAAATAAAAGAGTGGGATCCAGAAACGGTACTCGTTGGCTTTAAACTTGAAAGCGATGTAAATGAAGAAGAACTGTTTGAAAGAGCGAAAAATAGAATGGAAGAAGCGAAGGCGAGTGTAATGATTGCAAATTCACCACATTCTTTATATTCGCGCGGAGCTGTACACTACGTAATTGGACAAGATGGTACAGGGAAGTTATGTAATGGGAAAGATGAAACAGCAAAAGAAATTGTTAAAAGGTTAGAGGTATTATGTAATCGTATTACTACTTTGTAAAATTTAGTTTTTATATAAGAATGAATCCGCATAGTATATAAATGAGCGAGACTTTAATTGAATGTGAAGCCAGAGAATAATTGGTGAGGAGTGAATATTAAACTCCGGAACGAAAAGAAATATGCGCAGTTTAAAGAGATACTCATTGGATTAACAAACTTTACAAGGGATGCAGAAGTACTTTATCAATGTGTCTGGATACATGATGTAATGGAACTTGAAACAGAGGCTGAGCCGTATTATGAACAGGCAATTGCAAATGGGGCTTGAAGGTGAATCGCTTTGTGGTGATTATATTGGTCTTGGCAGTACATATCGTTGTATAGGTGAGTATGACAAAGCAATTACTATTTTAGAAGCAGGGTTACAAAAGTTCCCGGAGAATGACGTGATGAAAGTGTTTTTATCAATAGCAAAATATAATGTAAACGAACATGAATCTGCAATGAAATTATTACTTGAAACAGTTGTAAAAGTAGACGGAGTTAAATAATTTTTTATAAAGACCATTTAAACGAGGTTTTTAAATAAAGGAGTGAACGTAGGAATGTCGTACTATCGCGAAGGCGAAAAGGTATTTGGTTTGGACTAATATCTTTAATCTTGTTATCAAACTATTTATTGTATGCCCTTCCAATTGTGTCAGATGCTCCGAAAGAAGTAGTGTTTGGTTCTTTGTTAGATTGTATGTTTGTAATTCCGGTCATCACGTATTTCTTAATTATTCGAAAAAGATACTCATTAACATATATATTTCCTGTTGTAATAGCAGGTTATATATTTGCAAAGTTTATTATTCCAAGTGACTATTTACAAGCTTTTTCATATATTTCTTATATTATAATTGCGGGAGAAATTGCATTTGTATGCTTAGAGTTATTCCTTTTGTATAAAATTGTTAGAATGCTTCCTAACATAGTAAAAAGATATAAAGAATATAAAAGAGAGTATTTTTCATTTTCTTATGCGATTGATGCTGCGTTTGACGCTACTATGAAAAGAAATAAATTAGTAGATGTCATTGTAACAGAGTGTAAGTTAATCTATTATGCATTTTTATCGTGGCGTGAAAAAGTGCCAGAAGGTGAATCCGTATACTCTTATCACAAAAAGACTGGTGCAATAGGTGTATATATCATGATGATCCATGCGACCTTAATAGAAAGTATCGGTTTTCATTATTTGCTTCATCAATGGAATCCAGTTGTAGCATGGATCTTACTTATTTTAAACGTATATGCAATGTTTTATTTTTTAGCTGAAATACAAGCAATGCGTAAAAATCCAATTATTGTTGCGGAAGAAAAAGTAATTATTCAAATTGGATTAGGAAAGAAAATCATTATACCATTTACACAAATTGATAAAATTACGTTTTATAAAGGAGGTCTTTTAAAGAAAAAGAAAGAGGTTCTTGACGCAACTGTAATGGAATTTATAAAGGAACCTCCAACATTTGAAATAATACTAAAAGAGCCAATGAAAGCTCAGTTGTTATATGGATTTTCTAAAACAGTAAGTCGTGTTCAATTAAATGTTGATGAGGAGCAGAAATTTTATGATGTGGTAACGGAGAAATTGAATCATGAATAATGCTACTAATTTTCATCGTGCGTTTGGTGTGTACGGCATTTATATCGAAAACAATAACATATTAGTAATCGATAAAATTAAGGGTCCATATAGAAAGCGGTATGATCTACCTGGTGGTAGTTTAGAAGATGGGGAATCATTAATAGCTGGACTTCGTAGAGAGATTAAAGAGGAGACTGGGTTAAATGTAACGGTAGTAAAACAAATAGGTACAATGGATTTTCAATTTCCATTAAATTTTAAGGAGTACACACATGTACATCATATCGCAGTTTTCTATGGTGTTGAAAGGTGCGAAGGTGAATTCGTAGTACCGGAACAATTTGAAGAACAAGATTCATTAGGAGCTAGATGGATTCCTATAGAAAGCATTACAGAAGACAATTCATCTCCGCTTGTATGTAGCGCATTAGAGTGGCTGAAAACAAATGAGCTTCCATTAGAAGTAAAAAAATATGAAACATGGACTGTGAAAAACTCCTTCTAAAATAAGAGGGAGTTTTTATTGTTTAATTGGGACCAAACACTTCTTTATCACTATATAAACAGATATAATTAAGATTAGAAATAGCATAAGGGGAAACAAAGAATGAATAAATTACTAACACCTAAAAGTGAAATTGTAGAAAGAAAAATCCGGTACGACTCGACAATAGTAGATCACACTTGCTTATTACTTGAAAAGCAGTTGCAAAGTGTCGTGTTATTTCATGAGGTTCAGTATTCATTTACAATGACTGTACATAGTGCAAGTTTAACAATCCCAAAAGGAAGTTACACCATTGCATACTACTGGGAAGATCGTCCGTACAATTTATACATATGGAGAGATAAGGAAGGAATGTATTTAGGCTCTTATTTTAATATTGTAAAAAATACGCAAATAACAGACGAACTAGTTTCATTTGAAGACTTAATTATTGATATTTTGATACTTCCAAGCGGAGAATATTTTATTTTAGATGAAGATGAGTTACCTGAGCCTTTAGAGGGTTTTGAGGGTGGCTATGTGAATGAAGCTCTTTATGTATTAGAGAGAATCATTCAAAAGGCGCTTCCTCAAATGATTGTAGAGACAGAAATGGTGCGGCTAAAATAAAGTGTAATCGATTTGAAAATAGAATACGTGATTAATGGAACTGATAGTTTTATGCTTGAACAATCACATGAAAATAATCAAGTGAATTTATCGGCTTGTCCGGATCACTATGTACTAAGACCCTTTGGGGAAAATGAATTAGAAGTTATCGAAACTACTGGTAATTCTCCACTCCTAGTTCCATTTTTTATTGTTTTTAGTGACGAAACGGTATTGAAAACACATAGAAATAAGTGTTATCAATACCAATCAACAGGTGTTGCACGTATGAAAGACGGTACTATTATTGATGGAGTTCAATATAAATTTAAATATACATATATTAAGATGTAAATAATTCTAGTTGTTGAGTTCCCAGTACTTTGTCCTAATAGCCTTATTAAATCGCATCAAATGCATTTGGCATGTGAGTTTTCTTATTGGTTACAGTGGATTAAGAACCATAAAAAATACTTTTTGAATAAACAACAAGAAAATAAAATTGTTGGTGAAATGATAGCTGATGCATATGTACTAAAAAAATAATGAGAAATAAAAAAACCCGCAAGTATTTCACTTACGGGTTTTCATCGTAAACTATTAGAAAATATGGTAAAATTAAATAGTAACTTAAGGTACGGTTGGTTGTTCAATTATCACTTCTCCGAGTAGGAGGGGGGTGATAATAAGTGAGTGAAATAGCGTTGTTACTGCAAGGTGGACTGTTTCTCATTGCATTGTTAACGTTCGTCGTCGTTTTAATAGACAAACTCAAAAAATAACAACCCACCTATGCCAATAGAATGTGGGTTGTTTTGTTTGTAAGAAACAAATAGGATAAATGAACAATCCAATCTGCTAAGTTACGTGGACTGGTGTGTAGCCGCACACTAGTCTTTTTTATTTATATACAATTTATAATTAGTTTATGTGATTGTATTGTTCTTTTCATACTTATTATAACACAGTGTCTTTTCATCAAGAAAGGAGACCGTATGTTCTGTTTCCGATTAAATAGAAGGTGCTTTTTCTCTAAAGAGCCCGTCCATATACTGTTTTAAAGTTTGGACGTAAAATTCTTGCTTATTTACATTATTTACGCCGACAATTGGTGATGGAAGTTCATATCTCTTTTCTGATAAATGAACGACAACGTCAAAAATATCAAATAGACGAATGAAACAGAACAGGCCATCTTTATCACTTAATAAAATAAAGTAATGGTTTTCGCTATTTGTATTTAATGTATTCCATAAAGAACTTTTGCTTAAATCGCGAACAATATTCTTTTCTTTTAATTCCATGAAGTCCGCATTTGATAGAATGTTAGAAATATCAATCGCATCTGGATCTTCAAAATAGCTATCGACTGCTTGTACAGCGAAAGTATAAGCCATTTTTAATACACTCATTTTATACTTACGGTTATCTAAAAGTAATTCACGTTGAATAGAGCTGGCTACTTTCGTTACACGTTCTTCCTTCCAAATTTCATTATGTAGTGAAATATCGTGCTTTTTACATAGTTTCATAATTAATGCATTGGAATAAAGTATTTCATCACTTACTTCAACAACATCTGTCTCAGCGGCCGCAAGTTCCTCACCATGCTCATTCGTATAGAGTGGGGAGTCAATCTGTTTTTTCATTTGCTCAATCTTAAATTGACTTAATTTATGCCGAATTAAGGGGCGATCAATATTTGTTGTCATTTGTTCATGACAAGTATCACAAATTGAGTTTGTGAAATAATATCCACATAATATTTCTGGGATGACATATTGTTCACTAAGTTCTTTCGTATCTTTTCTGCAAATGATGCATTGTGTCATTTTTATCACCTTTACCTGCAAATTTGTATGTAATCTCATTGTAGTGTATTTATTGGTATTTTGGAATATTGTAAAGGAAAATATTATGTAAAATTCTTGCTTATTTTGGTACAATGAAGAGAAGTGCTAGTTTAAAGGAGGACGTTTTTTTGAAATCGAAAGTGCACTTTTGGACATTAGAAGTGCTAATGGTTGTAGCGATCATATTTATTTGCACAAAAATATCGTTTCTATTTCAACCTATTGGTATCTTCATATCAACGTTGTTTTTCCCAATCTTAATCGCGCTTTTTTTATACTTCATATTTAATCCGGTATTAGTCTTTTTGGAGGATAAAAAAGTACCTAGAAATTTAGCGATTTTGCTGTTATATCTTTTTATCATAACATTAACTGCGGTTGGAGTTGGGGTAGTTGTTCCAACGATCTCACAACAGCTAATGGATTTAGTAAAAAATATGCCAGGTTATATAAAAGAGGGAAAACTATACATACAAGATTTATCCCATCATAGATTGTTTGAATGGTTATCTACACAAAATTATGTTTCCATTGAAACAATTGAGAAAAATGCGATTGAATACTTAAAGGATATACCAAACACAATTACGTCGAGTGCAACGGCTTTATTTGGTATTATCACGAACGTGGCATTAGTTATCTTCACAGTACCGTTCATTTTATTTTATATGTTTAAAGATGGACATGCGTTTCCAGGGAAAGCAGTTAGTCTATTACCTGAGTCTTACCGTGAAGAAGGACTTCGTATCATTAAGGAAACGAACGAAACGTTATCTGCATATATTCAAGGGCAAGCGCTCGTTTGTATATTTGTAGGTGCTTTTACTTTTATCGGTTATTTAATTATCGACTTACCGTACGCTTTCGTTTTAGGAATTATAGCAGCATTTACAAATATCATTCCTAACTTAGGTCCATTTATCGGTGCAGCACCAGCTGTTATTGTAGGTCTGTTCGTATCTCCGATGCAAGCGTTGTACGTAATTATTATCGTAACAATTGTACAGCAGTTTGAAAGTAACATCATTTCACCGCGTATTATGAGTTCAAAATTAAATATCCACCCGTTAACAATTATAATTTTAATTTTAGGGGTAGGTAACTTTGCCGGAATTATCGGAATGATCTTAGCAGTTCCGGTTTACGCAGTAACAAAAACAGTTGTATCGAACTTAGTGAGACTGTTTAAGACGAAACGAAGTAATCGAAAATAGTATATGTTCAGAAAGATACACCGCTTTTTAAGTGGTGTATCTTTTGTTTGTTAATCAATGTTAAAAAGTGTATGAATACAATTTTACTATATTTATTACGTATCAAATGTAACGGTAAACTTGTATGATATAGCCTCAATAAAACTATGTGGAATCCCTCTGAACTATCCAAATCATTTCCTTACAACGTGCTATCAACATCATAATCGACTCCTTTCAAGTTTTATATTTTTAAAGGATTATAGGTGAGTGTAGTATATGCTTCTACGATCTCGAATTTCGTCCATAATCTTTTTGTATTGTTGTTCTTGTTTTAATTCATCTTCAGAAAAGATTTCTTTCTGGATTGTAATTGTTAAAAAGAAAAGGTGAAACTTCATGATACATTCCTCCTTTCGAAAGGAATTATAGATGGCTACAGTAGTGACTTTGACGCACTTTTACATCTTCCATAGCTTTATTAATTTGATGATCATGCAAAACTTCACTGTCTGAGAACTTAGTTTTCTTAATCGTGATTGTTAAAAAGAATACTTTAAATTTCATTAGTTTTTTCTCCTTTAAAAGTTATTTAGAAAAGACGGTTGTAATAAGAGGCTTGGCGCTCTTTTACTTCGTCCATAATAGTTTGAATATGTTGTTCACGCAAAATCTCTTTCTGAGAAAGTTTACGTTTTTGAATGGTGATTGTTAAAAAGAATGCTTTAAATTTCATGAAGGTATTGCCCCTTTAAAAGTTATTTAGAAAAGACGACTGTAATAAGAAGCTTGGCGCTCTTTCACTTCGTCCATAATGGATTGAATGTGTTGCTCACGTAAAATTTCGTTTTGAGAAAGCTTACGTTTTTGAATCGTGATAGTTAAAAAGAATGCTTTAAATTTCATGAAGGTATTGCTCCTTTAAACTATATTTTTAATACATATGCGTATAGTATGAACTTTTAATGTCAGTCATTTTATCAGTCAGTTGTTTTAATTGTTTTTTACGAATGATTTCAACTTCAGATAAAGTGTTTTTCTGAAGTATAGTTGTAAAAAAGAAAATATGAAAAGTCATAAATGAATTCCTCCTTTCAAAAAGGAATTACAGGTGATCACAATAAAGCGCTTGGCGCTCCTTAACATCATTCATAGCTTTTTCAATTTGCTCATTATGAAGAAATTCATCTTTGGAAATTGTATTTCTTTGAATCGTAATACTTAAAAACAATACGCTAATAGTCATCGAATGTTGCTCCTTTCTTTAAAAAATAATGTAAGAGACTAAAAAATCGCACAAAAAAGCCACAGGAAGATATAGTTCTCCTATGGCCAGGCGTGAAAAAGCCACAGGAAAGTATACGACCTCCTGTGGCGAATTTAAGAATTAATAGAAATAAAGTACGATTTTCAATTCTCCATTAGGGTGGTCGAATTCATATTTAATTGTCCAGAAAACACAGGTGTAGTTAACGCTAAAGTTAAAGCATGTAATTGTAATTTCATCATTTCCTTCGACCTCCTTTTAAAATATTTTTCTTACGTTAGTAAGTATATACAATTAATGGATAATTGTAAACATGAAAATTGAAAATTTTTAATTTTGATTAAAGTGCGTATGTTTTAAAGGGATTTGACGAGAAGTATTGTAATTAACGAAATAGCGATAAAAATGGGGGATGCTAAATGAAATATATGCATCGTAATGTAATTGTTATGCTAACAATTTTTTTATTTATTACTGCTTGTTCTAGCGGAGAAAGAATAAAAGAAATATCTGATTTTGAACCTGGTGATTTTAAGAAATATGCTGGGACATATGTTGGTAATAATGCAGATGTGGTTGCAATCGTTAAAAATTTACCCGGTGGTGAAACATTTCAAAGTATAAGTTTAGAGAATGAAAGCATAAAGGTGAATTATGGTGCAAAAGGGAATGGAACTCTGACAGAAGACATGGTTGAGACGTATTGGTTTGATGGCAAGGACACAATGGAGAAGAATTTTCTCTTTAACGTTATTTATTTAGCTATTTTAGTACCAAATGCGAAAAGTTACGAGTTTCAAGTAGAAAATAAAAATTTTACGATAAAAAGAGAAGAAATACTATCAATCCTGTATGGAAAATTTGATAATTTCCCAAAAGAAAATGATATAGGGGATAAAAAGAAAGTAGTAAAGTTCCTAAACGATAATAACGAAAAAATTACAATGGTTATGAATGATAAAGAGTTTCGGGAATTTTTATTTACTAAATATCCAGTGCAGCAGTTAAAATGATGGGAGGAGAAAAGGTGGAGTTAGTATACAAAATTACTTATCATAGAATGCAGGATCATTATTTACCTAAGTTAGTACAGGCAATTAGCTTCGTTAGTGAAGAAGATTTATGGAAACAAGAGGATTCTGTCAATTCAATTGGTGGAATCGTACTGCATATTTGTGAACATATACAGAGAAATACTAGTCGTTATAAAAATCCAAATATAGTCTTTGAAAGGGAATTGAGGAGTATTTTCCAGTAAAACGACAACGTACTGAAGTTTTGCTAAAAACTGTTGAAAAAGTATTTGATGAATGTGGAAAAGCATATATACAAGCATGGGAAGAAAAAAGACATATTGAAATTCATAGTTTATTACATTTAGTGGAGCATACAAGTTATCATTTAGGGCAAATAGTAGATCGTACAAAGTCAATAAAAGGACAACAATTTAACTTTTGTCAAAATGGTATAAATGAAAAGAATTTGAAAACAAAAGTTGAAACTACTAGCCTTTTGAAAGAGAGTCATTCTTAAATGAATGATTCTCTTTTTTAAGAAATTTATGGAAATAAATAATTTAATGTGATATGGTTAATTACATAAGTAATGAACCTAAGAACCTAAGGTGGTGAAATTGTGAAACCTACTCTGGAGCAAAATAAATTAATATACTTACAAATTGCAGAAACCATTGAATCTGATATTTTAAAAGACATATTACTTGAAGAAGAACAAGTTCCATCAACAAATCAATTTGCGAAGATGTTACAAATAAATCCAGCTACTGCAGCTAAAGGGGTGAATGTATTAGTTGATGAAGGAATTTTATATAAAAAGAGAGGGATCGGGATGTTTGTTGCAAAAGGAGCGAAAGAAGTCGTACTAAAAAAAAGACAAAATACTTTTATGACTGAATATTTACCGAAAGTGTGGGAAGAAGCAAAAGTGCTAGAAATATCGAAAGATGAATTAATGGATATGATTCAAAAAATTACGAAGGAGGGGAAAGAGGGATGATTGCACTTGAAACGAAAGGTGTAACGAAAAAATATAAAAAGAAAGTAGTAGTAAATGAAGTAACGATTTCATTGGAAGAGCATAAAATATATGGTTTGCTTGGAAGAAACGGAGCAGGAAAAACGACACTATTAAATTTACTTGCAGGCCAAATTATTTCAAGTAGTGGAAGTGTATTAGCATTTGGTGAAAATGTTTTTGAAAATAGTAAAGCAATGCAAAATATTTGTTTCGTTAAGGTGAAAGAAGAAGCTCATTTAAGTTATAGAGTAAAAGAAATTTTTAAGATGTGTAGCATGTTTTATAAAAATTGGGATGGAAAGTATGCTGAAGAACTAGCGGGCAAATTTCAGCTTAATATGACAGAGAAATATCACAAACTACCACATGGTATGCAAACGGTCGTCGGAATTATTCAAGGACTGGCAAGTAGAGCGCCAATTACAATTTTTGATGAACCAACGACAGGTTTAGACGCAGCACATCGTGAGTTATTTTATAGTTTACTATTAGAAGATTACGGCGAGTATCCAAGAACAATTATATTATCAACACATTTAGTAGAAGAAGTAACTCATGTGATCGAAGAGGTAATCATCATAAAAGAAGGTGCACTTGTTGTTCAATCATCGGTGGACGTTCTATTGCAACAAGGCCATATTATTTCAGGACAAAAAGATAAAGTGGATGCGTTCTCAATCAATAAAAAAGTTCTAAATCGAGAAGTTTATGGAAATAAGGGAATTGTTGTTTTATGGGAAGAACTTTCTAATGAAGATTATTATTTTCTTGAAAAAGAAGGTTTAGTAGTTGATAGAATTATATTACAAAAACTATTTATTCACATAACTGGTGGTGAAGTGAAATGACGATGTTAATGAAGCAGTTAAAGTTACATATAAATTTTCATTATAAAGCAGTTTTAATATTTTGGATTACAGTATTACTTATAAAAGGAATTACAAGTGTAATGGATTTAAAAGAAATAAGAGCAGGGTTTTTACAACATATATTAAATAATCCTTCGATTGTAATTACATTGTTTATAGTAGTAAGTACTTTTATTATACAAGATGATGTGTTTCGTTTAGCAGTTTCATTTGGAGTAACGAGATTACAGTTCTTCATTGGATCAGTTTGCTATATCATATTACAAGCTGCGGTTTTCTCATTCCTTCAAGTAATTTTTTTACAAAATACATTGTATAGTACAGTAAATATTAGTTTTGGAGAACACTCAATTAAACAGTTTATTGTACAACTATTATTGTATGTTACAATAGCAACTTTCTTTCAAGTAGCAGTAGTAATTAAGAAACGTTTTAAGTGGATTGGTCTTATGATAGGCGGAACATTTTTTATATCATTGAATAGTGTGCTTTATGCAGAAGTAGGAATACAGGATTTAAATGCTACATCTAATCTATCTTTAATAGATATCCCATACTTTATTGTTATTTCAATTGTATTAACTATCGTCTATATCGTGACTAGCGGTATATTTATTCGAAAAGTATCATTTGAGCAAACGATTTAAAGTGTAATTAAGTATATTTTTTGGGAGAGTAGGAAAAACAAATGGGAGATACATCCTCATTAATAACCGTCTTTTTATGCATCGCACTACTAATATTTTGGCGTCGTTACCGCTCTATGTATAAGCCAATAAAGGGAACGGGAAAACGTATGTTATGGCCATTACTATTTTTAACCCCGGGGATTATATGGTTTTTTGGCCCCGTACATCTAGCTATCTTACAAGTTATAATGGCGGTATTCATTGGTGTACTTTTCGCCGTACCACTTATAATTCTAACAAATTACGAACGAAGAGAGGATGGGAATATTTATACGAAAAAAAGTGCAGCTTTTTTAATTACTTTTATTGCAATCGTTATTTTAAGATATGGTTCAAGGCAATATATTGTTGATTTAGATCAACAAACGATTGGTTTATTATTTTACGTCGTTGCAGTCTCGTATATTATTCCTTGGAGAATTGCTTGTTATATGAAATTCAGGAAGGTTTGGAGGGAAAATAGTAATCACACAGTGTAAAAACAAAGACTTCTCAATAGGAAGGCACTGAAAAAGTGATTGCTTTGAAAAAATAACGTGTATTTTATCAGTATATAGAAAAACAAAGGAGCCCACCACCTGTATATAGTAGGTGATGGGCTCCTTTTTCTTATTATGTGGACTTTTTCAGTAGCCTCCTCAATAGAGAAGTCTTTGTTTTAATGTAATCATTATATGGTATATAACTAATTTTCCACTCGAAACCACCACTATATGGTAAAATTTTATAATATAGGGAATAAGTTAGCGGTGCTGGAGTGAATCAAATGCATGAATTGAAAAGAGTTTCTTATGAGATGAGTGATAAATTAATATGAGCTACTTTATTACATTAGCACTTGCTGTTTTATTAGCTTTTTCATATAAAATTGTTGATATTACAGTTGGCGTTGTTATTGGAAAAACGTTGTACCGCAAGATAGAAAATGAGATTATTTATATATGGGGAACTCTACTGACGATAATTAGTTATTTTTATGAAGATAATTATGTATTCCGTTTACCAATTCACTATGAATCAATTGTTGTATTAATCTTGATTGCTGTAGTAACGAATATTTTCATTTCACGATACTCAGGATATAATCCAAGTGGAAAAAAGAATATCTTAAACTTTGTAATTATGTACCCTATTTTTGAAGAAGTAATTTTTAGAGGGATGATTATACCAATACTTAACAACTCATTCGCAACATTACCTTATTCTGAAGTAGCTTACATACCAGTTACGGTACCAATCCTAATATCTTCCTTTCTATTTGCTATAGCTCACTTGCAATATTACAGCTTTAATCAAACTAGCATAAAATTTATGCTGTTCGCATTTTTAGGAGGAGTCATATATGGTATGATTACGGATTCCACACTATCAATTGCTTTTTCAATATTATTGCATGTGGAATTTAATTTACTCTCAGTATATTACTCAAAAAAACTACAGTAATTTAATAATTAAGTTAGTATGTTAATTAATGGATTTTTGAAATGTTATTTAAAAAAGGTAATAAGTGTTTTTTTACTACAGTTAACGAATGTTACTCCAATAAGCACCTCTTGCAGGGGAACTAGTTGTTTTTTTACAGTAGCAAAGATAAGATTTTACATCTATAGACTGTATTAGCGTCTAAAATCCGTATTTTAAAAAGCTGACAAAAGTCAGCTTTTTTAATTCGTAACACGAAGTAAAGCACCAATCGCGCCACTATTACCACCATCTCGTAAAAAGATTGGTGTTTTATTTTGATATTTTGTGTAGCTACTAATAATATTTTGAAGGTGTACGTTATTACATAGAGTGGACCCGATATAAATAATATGGTTAATGTTTTTTGTTTCGGCGAATTGAAGGCTTAATGCAGTAACAACTTCACCGACAAGTCCTTGTACAGTAGCGAGTATATCTGAGCTATTATAATTTGATTCTGCAATAGCGGCTTTACCAAAATTGCTTGCAGTTAAGCTATTATCAATAGGTGAGAGAATGCCACCATAAATATCTCCAACCGTAATATCTAGTTCTTTTCTAGAACCTACTTTTGTTAAAGGAATCACATCTTCAAAATGATCTATGTTTGTTAACAATTTTGAAAGTCCCATAATAGTACCACCACCAACACCGGTTCCACCAGCGCGAATATATTTGTCATTATAAACGTAATGAATGGAAGTACCTGTACCGATATTTGTTAAAATAAAGTTGTTTATATCATATTTTTCTTCTTTTAATATGTATCGGACACCTACAAGAGTAGCTTCAAATTCGTTTAGTTCTACTATTTTATATGAATCTGAAAGTAGTTGCTGTAATTTTTTTGCTTTACCACCTGTAATACATATTTGTTTTATACGAGTGTTGTTCTTGAGCCAATCTATTATTTTATCTTGTTCATTTGAATAAAATTTTTCAAAAGCTAATTGCTTTTTTTCGTTCAAATAAGCAATTTTCGTTAATGTTCCTCCAGCATCGATACCGATAGTACTTTCCATTTGCCTGCTCCTAACTACGTAATATGTTTACTCTGTTCATGTTGATGAGACGAATTTGTAGGAGATAGACCCCCCGTCGAATTACATCATTTTTATTCTGCTTGATATACTAATAGCTTTTCTATAGTTACAATCGGCTGATTATTAACAGTTGCGGTGCCTTTACCGAGAATAAAACCTCGGCGATTGCGAGTTAGTTCATAATGTAAATCAAGTTTATCACCGGGATATGCTTTTCCGTGGAATGCAACTCCATCTAAAGAAGAGAGAAAGCCTAATCCTTCAGAGTCACTTGTATGTACAAATGCACTAAGCTGAGCAAGTGCTTCTACAATTAACATATGAGGCATATGTTTTTGACTATCATTTATAAACCACTCGTTATTTGTAATGAGTTTATATCCCGTAACGGATTCACCTTGTTTTACATTTGTTACTTTATCAATCATTAAAAATGGATAACGATGGGGAAGAGTGTCTTTAATATGCATATGAAAGTACCTCCAATGAATAATACCCCTGCTACAGTTAAGCAGGGGAGTTACCATTAATTTTTAACTAATTCATTTACTTTTTCAAGAGAAAAAATGCCGCTATTTCTAATGTTTTCAACAACTTGTTGTAACACCTCTTTATCTTGAACGAGTGCAATACGTACAAAACCTTCACCGTGAGGTCCGAATGCATGACCTGGTGTGACGACGACATTCGCACGATCCATTAATGCATAAGCGAAGTCTATAGAAGTCCAGCCTTTTGGAATTTCAGCCCAGACGAACATACTACCAGCTGGTTTATCGACATTCCAGCCAAATGTTTGGAACCCATCGACTAAAGTATCTCTACGTTCTTGATAAATACCACGGTTTTTCTCACAAAAAGCAGCACCATTTCTTAGTGCAACACATGCCGCTTTTTGAATTGGTAAAAACACTCCGTAATCTGTATTTGATTTAAACTGAGTAAGCGCACGAACAATTTCTTCATTTCCAATCATATATCCAATACGACTACCTGCTAAACTATAACTTTTTGACAAAGAGTTGATTTCGACACCAACATCTTTAGCACCAGGTACAGAGAGGAAGCTAATTGGTTTATTACCATCAAAATAAAATTCAGCGTAAGCAAAATCATGGACAACAATAATGTTATGCTTTTTCGCGAATGCGATTACCTCTTTAAAGAAATCTTCATGAGCCATTGCTGGAACGGGATTTCCTGGGAAGTTTAAAATCATCATCTTCGCTTTATCGGCGATTTCTTCAGGGATTGCTTCTAAGTTTGGTAAGAAATCATTATCTTTCTTTAAAGGCATGTAGTAAGATGTTGCTCCAGCCATTTGAATTCCTGTTTCATAAGCTGTATATCCTGGATCAGGAACTAATATAATATCTCCCGGATTTGCATAAACCATAGGTAAATGAACGAGTCCATCTTGTGAACCCATTAATAATAAAACTTCTTTATCAGCATTTAATATAACGTTATGAGTGTTGTTGTAATATTCAGTTACAGCTTCGTGAAATTCTTGAATACCACTTAATGTGTATCCATAGCTTTCTTTTTCATTTGCTGTATGTACCATTACTTCTCTTACGAAATCAGCAGGCGGCATATCAGGATTCCCGATACTTAAATCAATCATTTTATGACCTGCTGCAATTTTTTCTTTTTTATAGGCCCCTAATTCACTAAATATAGAAGATTGGAATGCATTCATTCTAGTTGCTAACGTGTAAGTCATCAAAACCCCTCCTAAAAACAGTGTTTTCTTTCTGCGTTTTTAATTATTCTGAAAACACATGGTTACATTTTATCATTTTTTTATGAAAATTAAAACGATTGACAAATTTAGAGGAAGGATTAGTCTCTTTTGAAAGGGCGCTGTAAATAAGGTAAATCGGTTAGCTGAACTGTCCATTATATCTTTCTATACGGTTTAGGATGTTTTATAGTTTTTGTTAAGTATATCCCACATATTTTGGATGAAAAAGAACACGAAAACGAAGCCTACTATACCACTAAGCCAATAGTATGAATTTCCTGTCGTGAATTTTTCATAAAATGAAAGTACATTCCATAGGGTTAGGATAATGGAAGAAATTGTTGATACAATTAATGAACTTAAACTTCTCAAAAAAACCACTTCACAGTAAAAAAGGTTCTTATATAATATTACATTCGAATTAAAAGATTTAAAAGAGGTAACATTTTTAAGAAAGCGTTGTAAAGTAAAATAACGCAGAAAATATTTTCTGCGTCTTATATGAAGTGTCATCATTTCTTTTTATATGTACATAATTTTTCAACTGCATAAAAGTATACATTTAATTTGTCATCGACAACTTCTAAAGTTTGATCCGATGTAAACGAATTACCATAATCAATGTGATATACATTAGAATCCTTTACAAATGAACCTTTGTATAAATCTTCTTTTTTCTTTGTTGTTTGCATCTCCACTAAGTTTTGAACAACTTTTTCTTTCTTTTCTTCTTTTACAACTGTTTCAAATTTATAAGATGTAGGACAAAGACCATTTTTGTTGTTAACGACTTCCCAAGAACCGTATATATCATTATTGCTACATCCACTAAGTAGTATAATAAATAATGGAATAATTAATAGAACCTTTTTCATTTTGTACTCCTTTCTTTTCATTTTCAATAAACGTGCGAATACGATAGGAATATTGTAATAAATAAAGTTTAAATTTTTATAAAGAATTATTTAATTTCACATAAACATTTGGAAAAGCATAGTGAAAATAAAAAGGCATGAATCTAGCGTAATACTAGTATGTATGCCTAGTAGCATATATTTTATTATGTTTTTTTAGGGATAAAGGTAGAGGAAATAAGGATGATTATTCCATTTGAAATATAAATACTAGCAACGATAAAAGCTAAAGTAGCAGATCCAAATCCATCTTTGTTAAAAATAGGAGCAAATGTTAAAGTGGTCAAAAAAACAATGGGAGTTAATAGTAAAAATGTGAAACCCGCTACAATTCTTCTTTTAAAGTTATGTTGAGAGAGGGAGAGGGCTAAAAAATTTAGGATACTAAACATAACTATTACAAAAATAAAGATAATAAATAACTGGATGCCATCAGACACTTGCGCACCTCCTATATATCTTATTTATATACTATATTCGAAATCAAAATAGAGTACTCCTTTAAATAATTTCAATAAACGTAATAATTGGGATTATAATAAAAGAAAGAGGCATGGATTAATATAAAAATAAATCCATGCCTAAAATATTTATGTTATAAATTCGCAGATTGCGACGGCTGTTTTTCATACTGTTTCTGTTTAGATAGCGATATGAAAATAATTAATAATGAAATAACACCGAAAATGAGAACCATATATTGCAATCCAATCGTATCTAAGAAGAAGCCTGTGCCAAGTAAGACAATTTGGAACATAACTCTCTCAAACATATTACGGAATGAGAAGAGACGGCCGTGATAGCTTTTTTCCACTTTCGTTTGGAAAATTGTCGACATAATAGGGAAGAAGCATCCGACACTAAAACCAAACAAACCAAATGATGTAAGAGACATCCATTTTATATCGCTAAAGAACAATGATAGATGTGCAAAAGCGGTACAAATAGCGAAGAAATATAATAATTTTTCAGGTTTGAAATGGTCAGATAAACGTTTAATAACGAAGGCACCTAACATAAATGCGACACCTTCAATTGTATATATAAATCCTTTAATCGTTGGATCATGTTGCATTTCACTAATGTTAATTACCATTAAATTAAATCCAGCTATAAATAATAGAGGGATAATACTTAATATAAGTGCTGTAAAAGCAATCGGAATTCCTTTTAAAATCCGAAATACTTCCATAAAGCTATTATTTTTTGCAGCTTGTTTACTAGGTGTTGTTGATTTTTTATCTTCGAATTGTAGGAAGAAAGTTGAGAGGAATAATAAAGCATACGCTGCCATTGAGAAGGCATACATATACTGTAAACTCATTATAACTAAAAGAATTCCACCTAGTGAAGTACCTGCAATACGGGCGATTGTACCTACATTCATATGTACACCGTTCATCTGTAATAACTCATGCTCGCGTACGATGAGTGGGATTACAGATTGTAATGCAGGGAAATAAAATGCTGCTGAAATTTGAAGAGCAACCATAAATGCAATCATAAAGGCGATACTTTCAAATTGGATAGCGAAAAACATGAAAATAACACTTATAACGCGACCAAACCCAGCATAAAGAAGAACTTTTTTCTTTTCGTACTGATCAATAATGCGACCAGCCATAGGTCCAACAAGAACACCGGCTAATAGTCCGATAAATAATATAACTGATTTCATGAAATCAGAAGGGACATATTTTTGCATAAATTCAAGGTTACCAAGAATACCAAGCCATAAACCTAAACCAGCAATAAACTCCCCAATTAAAACAATCCAAACATTTTTATTACGCCACATAATATAAAACCTCTCCGTCTTTTAAAATGAAAAACTCGTATATAAAACCTCCTTATTTTATGTATTATTTTTAACGAACTTTTTTAGAGTCAGAGTCTATATTACGTGTTTCATGAGTGGATTTCAATCTTTTTGATTTGTCAAAAAATGATTCGTTAATTGATGAAATAAGCAAATCAAAATGTAAATACCAGATGATTGAAACATAACTAATAGTAGGGATAAATATCGAAAAAATAAAAAAGCAAGAACGTATAACTACGTCTCGCTTTTCTCAATTACAAAATTATACTTTAGATTCACTTAGCAGCATTTACGCTCTTGTCCAATAGCTAAAGCACTAAAAGATATAGGACCAACAACCTCGGCACTTGCACCGCTAGTAAGGTTTTCTACAGTTAATGAATATTGGTGTGTTCCACTGCTAACGTTTTGATCTATAGCTTGAAATGTTTGTACGTAGAATTGTTCAGAATCTGTAGATTCAATACCTACTTGTCCATTAAAAATTTCAAAGTTATCACGGAAAGTTCGGAATAAAACTTGTGAAGTCCCAGTTATACCTTCTACACCGACTGTAGCGATTAATTCTACTCGATTATTACGTGAATCTCTACTTGAAATTCTCAATCTCAAATTTGCTAGAATTGCTTTATTTGGAGAAGCTGGGATTGCAAAAGTGGTTTCACCCGTTTTACTTATAGGTTGAGTAGCTTGGTAATCAATGATATGAGTCATATTCGTCACCTCCTCATATACTAAAATATGAAAGTAGTGATGAAATAGCTTGGACAAATAATAGAATATTTTAATAGAGTCGATAACAATTGTTGAAAAGGAGTAATTCACAAAAAAGCATCAAGAATATATCACAATAAAGTGAGGTTTTTCTGGATGCTTTTTGTAATTAAGCAGAATATTCTTCTTTACGTACTTCGAAAAATTCATTGCGCCGTAAGTAATTATAAACTTTTTCGGAAACCTTTTCTTCTTCAGACACTAAAAAACGATGATTAAAAGCGTAGAAAGATTGACCTTTAATTAATTTTACGTAATATATATGAAACGCCTCCTTACACTGTGTTATTACTTGCTTCGTATTATGATGGCCTATATGTCTGCTAAAAATACTTGGAGTTTCAAAGCGGTTAAGTAATAAAATGCTAGAGCTTACAAATTTGTAAGGTTTATGTCATCTTTTCAGATAGTTTACAATCGCTAATTTCTTCTATACTACAAATAGGTTACATAAAATAAGGGGGTAAAAAGATGGATGAAGTAATTGGAGAAGTTGTAGCAGGTATTTGTGAATTTGTAGTAGAAGTAACAGCGGATGCTATAGGAAATTTAGTTTCCGGAAAGGATAAGGAGAAAGAAACATTATAATAGTTTGTAAAAGTATAAAGGTGATCAAATATAAAGGCTGATTTCTAAAGGGAAGTCAGCTTTTTTGTTTAATAGTAAAACGTAAAAATTATATTATGTTGATGATAGGACAGAGTGATAAGAAGTGAGCTGAAAAGAGGATTTGAAAATAAATAAAGAGAACTTTAATTATTATATGAATCATATATGTAAATAACAATAGAAAGAAGATGATAAAATGAGTAAAGAAGAGCTTGTAAAACAACAGTTTGGTAATAATGCGGAAAAGTATGTAAAGAGTAAAATTCATGCTAAAGGACCGGATTTACAATATGTAGTTCAACAAGTTGAGTCTCGTCATAATAATCGTCTTCTTGATATTGCTACTGGCGGAGGACATGTTGCCAATGTATTAGCTCCATTGTTTCAAGAAGTAGTTGCTTTAGACTTAACAGAAAAAATGTTAGAGAATGCGAAAAACTTTATTATAAGTAATGGACATGAAAATGTATCTTTTGTCGCTGGAAATGCTGAAAGTTTACCGTTTTCTGATAGTTCTTTTGATGTGATAACATGCCGAATTGCAGCACATCATTTTACGAATCCAGCTCAGTTTATCTATGAAGTAAATCGGACGTTAGAAGATAATGGATTGTTTATTTTAATAGATAATGTTTCACCGGAAAATAATGAATACGATACATTTTATAATTTTATAGAAAAAAAGCGGGATCCGAGTCATGAACGAGCGTTGAAAAAAACAGAATGGATTACCTTGTTAGAAAGAAACGGTTTGCAAATGCAGTCATGTCTTACTTTTGACAAGAAATTTGAATTTGACTGGTGGTGCGATATGATGAATGTACCTTTGCAAAAACGCGTGAAGTTAACAGAATGTATGATGAAAACATCACTTGAAATGCAAGAATTCTTTAACATCCAATATGAAAATAATAAAATTATATCGTTTTATACTGAAATGGCATTGTTTATATGTAAAAAAAGTGCGACATTAAAAAGATAAATTTCTTGAAGTCTTTTCAAAGTACGTTATACTTAGTACTGAGAAAATGAGAATAGAGGAAAAGTAATAATGATTCGCGTACGTATTGAAGGAACTGAAGAAGAAATGCTTGAATTTATGGAGAAAATGCCGGATATTCCTGGATTTGAAAAAACACATATGAGAGAACCGAGAAAAGGAAATAATCCAAAATATGATTCAAGTAAAAATGTATTAGCATATTTATCTTATAAAAAGATTGAAGTCGCCAATAAATAGGCGGCTTTTTTAGTTTGCATCGTTTCACAGCCTTGTCTTTTTTACATAATAATAATAGTAGAGTATGCTGAAGAGGGGTGAGGATAGTTAATAAGAAAATCATCTTTTTTGGAGACTTTGGTATTGATGATGCTGTGGCGTTAATTTATGCAAATAAAACATGTAAATTAGATATTATAGGTATTATTGCTGAATATGGAAATGTGTCGCGAGAAATCGTAGCGGAAAATGTGTACTTTTTAGAAAAATACTATGCTACAGAAGTAAAAATCATTGAAGGTGCAGCAAGATCGATGACAGCTGAAGAACCTTTGTTCTTTCCTGAAATTCATGGAGATCACGGCTTAGGACCAATTATTCCATCTGATATGAGGATCTGTAAACGGGAAAATTTTTGTGAATTAATTAAATTAATTGAGCCTTGTCCAGAAGATATTATTATCGTAGCGACAGGACGATTAACAACATTGGCAACATTATTTTTATTATATCCAAATGTAATGGATAAAGTATATTCCTACTATATAATGGGAGGTGCTTTTTTATTTCCTGGTAACGTTACTCCTGTATCAGAAGCGAATTTTTATGGAGATTCAATCGCCGCAAATATTGTAATGAAGTATGCAAAGAATGCGACAATTTATCCGTTAAATGTAACGCAAGAAGCCCTTATTACTCCAAAAATGGTGGATATTATTAATAAAGAAGGAACAGGGCAGGCAAAGCTTATTAAAACAATGATTGATTTTTATTATGAGAACTTTTATAAAAAAGAATACCCGGGTATTGCTGGAAGTCCGATTCACGATTTACTTCCGTTCATTTCGTTTATAAATGATGATATTTTTGAATATAAAAAATCTGCAGTTTGGATTAGTACGACAAATGACGTAACAAGAGGACAAAGTGTGGCTGACTTTAGAAAAATAGCTGAGCCAACAAGGTTTGATGATCGGCCAATACAAAGAATTGCGGTTGGTTTTAACTATCCTGCATTTAAAGAAGAGTTTATGCGGACAATATTAAAGCCTGACTGTCCCTAATATGTGAAATATGGAGGGTATCAACCGCAAATTGAAAAAACTGTTCGTTCATTATTTTGAAATGATCTAATAGTTGATCTGTATGAATAACTAATGAAAAATGTAACATAACTAATGGTAAGCAATTGTTTCTAATTATATTTTGATTGGTGAATTTAAAGGAGGTTATTATATGATTTGGTCATTAATTGTTGGTGGTATATTAGGATGGCTAGCTAGCTTAATTACTGGCAGGGATGTACCAGGTGGTGTAATTGGTAATATTATTGCTGGTATTATCGGTTCTTGGATTGGTACGAAATTACTTGGTAGTTTCGGCCCGGTAATCGGCGGATTTGCAATTATTCCAGCTTTAATTGGTGCGATTATTTTAATTTTCATTGTAAGCTTCTTATTACGAGCAATGAGAAAATGAATGTAAGGACTGTTTACATTTGTAAGCAGTCCTTTTTATATGTTATGCTAGTATTATACAATCAGGAGGTGTCAGCATTGAAAACATTTACAGTAAATTTCCATCAAGAAGATAATGCTAAAGCGACAATAGTACATAAATTAAGTGAAGAAGACTTTAATAAAGCGACAGAAAAAGGTACTCGTCATCTATTTGATTTAGATACAAACGTTGGATTCTTCGTATTCTTTGATGCAGAAGATGCAGAAGGAAATGATCAATACTTAATGTTACAATACGAAGGAGATCATGAAGAGCCAACTGCATGCTACGGATTTGATTTAAAATTATACTATCAATTTTTAGCACTATACTTAAATGATCTTGAATTCCAAGGTGAAACAGATGAAGAAGAGGAAGAGTATGGTCCGATTCATCATTTAGCTCACTTACTTTACCATATTGTTGAAGATGGTAAGTCAATCGAAGTGTAAAAATACATATTTAAAGCTGCCTTTTTGGGTAGCTTTTTTCATTTTTCTCAAGCAAAATATACAATACTTTTACTTTAATTTATAAATATCTTGATAATTATATGATATGAAATGGTAAATGGATTTCTGATGGTGATAGATGGTTTGATTAAACAGAAAAAGCAACAAAGAAAGCTCATCTTTCTTTGTTGCTTTTTCTATATTTAAGGAAGGATTGTAGTGTAAATGGCGAGAAGGGATATATAAGGAGATGGGAAAAATGATAAATAATACAATTCCAAGTTTTTTAAAATTATGGGAAAGCACCGACGTAGAATTAACAGTCCTTAATCAATACTTCACTTCGTATCCAGAGATATTTGAAGAATACTTTAAGTATCATTGTCCTAAAACGAAAGAACGTCTTTCTAATGCCATTAACCTATATCCCACAAAAGTAGAAGATATTCGTATCATTGCAGAAACATTACCGACTATTATTCAAGTGATAACGAATGAATATCATAACAAATTTAACTTTGATGTAAATATGAAATTTCATTTATTTGTTGGAGCTTTTGGCTCTAATGCCTTTGTAGAAAGGGAGATTATTGGAGACATATTTTTTGCGGCAGAAAAATTATCTCCAGATTCAAATCATCTTCACGTTATTGTCGCTCACGAAATAGGACATATATATCATAATGTTATGTTGCAAAATGATGGAATGGATTGGGGAAAAGCTGAGTGGACCGACGCGGCAGTTAGTTTGTATCGTGAAGGTATTGCAACTTATTTATCAAAGCAAATTGTGAAAGGTTTAAATGAATCAGTATATTACTCCTATGACAATGATGGTGAACGTTGGTTACAATATTGTATAGAAAATGAAGAACAAATAAAGGATCGTTTTTGGGAAGATTATATAGAAGGCTGGACGTTGGAAAAAGAGAAAGAGTGGTTTCGGTTATCTGGTGGACAATATTTTGGATACAACCGACTCGGTTATTTTTTAGGAACAGCTTTTGTAGAATATGTTGCACAAGCATTGGGAGAGAGTGAAGTATTTACTTTTTGGAACAAACACAATTTAAAAAGTAGTGTAATGGATTGGTTATCGAAATGAATCGGATTATGATAGGGGGGCTGAAATGTATGAAAGTGTATGTAAAGATAGGTATGTTATTTCTCGCTTTTACATGCATTTTTGCATTAGTAGCATGTAAAGGGACGGACGAAAAAAAGGAAACAGACCCAACAACGGAAAATAGTAAAAATGAACAGAATAATACTTCTCAAGAAAAGAAAGAGCCTGATGAAAAATCAAATAATGAAGGATCAACAAAATCAAGCACAGATGTAAGCACGAAAGATACAGTAATAAATCAAAAATCAATTAACTATGTTAAAGAATTATTTGAATTAGCGAAAGAAGGAAAAGCACCTAACGTTCCGTTCGCAGCTCATACAGGGGATATTGAAGAAATAGAAAAAGCGTGGGGGAAAGCAGATACAACGGAACAAGCAGGAAATGGAATGTACGCTACCTTTACAAATAAAAATGTTTCCTTTGGTTTTAATAAAGGATCACAAGTTTTTGATGTACGCTCCTATCACGCAGAACTAAAATCAATTACATTACAAGAAATAGAAAAAGCATTAGGAAAACCAGCTTCAGTTAAAGTAAATGGGGAAGATAAAATATATGTATATAAAGTAAACAATCAGTTTGAGTTAAAATTCATTATTCCAAAATCGACTGGTAAGGTAAATCATATTTCGGTATTTTCGCCTGAGGATAGTATTAATAAAATGGCAGGGTAATAAAGAAAGGATGTCACAAAGGTCATCGAGACTTTTGTGACATCCTTCTTTTTACTGTTAAAAGGGTGAGGAATGCAGCCTATAAAACATGGGGAGTATGTTCTGAAATGTCTTTTTTTATTTTATTACGCTCTAAATTTTGAACAAAAAGAGCTTGAATAATGCCCCCAATTATTAAGAAACAAGCGCAAATATAAAATAGCATGCTACCGTTTAGTTTACTTAATAAAACTGCACCAAGTACAGGACCGCACGTTCGAGATACATCCCAATGTAAGCCGTAAATTGAAAAATACAATCCACGTTTATCTGTAGGAGCGATTTCTGAAACGAATCGAAGTAAATGGTTTAAAGCAATACTTCCACCAATGACTAAAAAGAGTAATGTAAAAAATAGTGACGCGATTGTTGCTGAAAGCCCGTAGCCAATTGCAGCTATTGTATAGCAGGCATAAGAAATAATGATGATTTTAGCCATAGAAAATCGTTCAGACCATTTCACGAGGAAAACTTGTAGAGTGATTTCCATAATAGCTTTGCATGTTGTAATAAAAACGAGTATGCGTTCGAAATCCGGAAGTGTATGTTTCACGAAAATAAGATAATTTGTCTCAGTTTGTGCATAAAAAAAGCTAATAGGAAGTGTAGTAATCATAAGTCCTAAAACGGTGTAATGTTTGTGTACAAATTGTTTTGGAGATGATACTTCAAGTTTTTGCGTTGGTTTTGTCATGGTTGGCGCGGTTTCTGGAAGCTGCGTCCAAATAACGACTGCATATACTATAAGTGCAATGCTTTGCACCGTAAATACATATTCAGGGTGAGTCTTATAAAAAATAGTACCAATTAAAGGGCCGATTAGGGTACCTATTGCTCCCATCGTTTGCAGAAGAGAGAAGACTTCTGCTTGCTGCCCATGTTTTGTTAAATCAGCTATTTGTGCACGTTGAGCAGGAATATATAAGGAACGGCCAACCCCATTTATGACATATAACAAAGCAAATATAAAAACGGATTGAGCAAAGATGAAGCTACCGATTGCAACGCTTTGTAGCAATAAGCCGAGTAACATAATTTTCTTTCGCCCATATTTATCAGTCACTCTTCCAGCAATAAGTGTAAATATAATGTCTGAAAGTGGTTGTAACCCGAAAATAAGCATAGTCATCATAATATTGCCGTTTAGCATCTTATTAACGTAAATAATCATAATGATAGCTAACATTGATTCAGTTGTTCGAGTTAATAATTCACCGCACAGTCTAATGATGATTGGTTTATTGTAACGTAATAAGAGATGATTCAATATTATTTCCTCCTTTCTATATTGAAATGATAAGATGAAAGGAGAATTGGAAAAAGGGTAGAAAGAATAAGAAGTATTTTTCACCTTTTAGGGGGAATATGATGTTTATTTTAGATCAATACATTGAGCTATGGATTGCCTATGGGAAAGGGAAAAAAGAAGGAGAACAATTAGAAATAACAGTGCAAAATATATCCGAAACATTATTTTGTACAGAGCGTAATAGCAAATTGATTATAAAAAAATTAAATGAGTTCAACTGGATTACTTGGTTTCCTGGACGAGGAAGAGGGAATCGTTCTAAAGTAATATTTCAAAAGCATCCAGCGCCATTAATTTTAGATAAGAGAAAAGAAATAACTAAAAAAGGGGATGTGAGGAGCGGAATTGAATTTGTGGAACGCTATAGCTCGCAATTTCCATCAGTACAAAGTGAATATCAGTCATGGATTGATTCAATATTTGGTCATAAAATAGAAAGGACATCCGAAGGGAGAAGGGATGTCCTTCGTTTGCAAGTACAAATGAATCTAGACATCGCTTTAGATCCGGTTTACGCTACGATGCGATCAGAATGTCATATGGTTAAACATATTTTTGATACACTCGTATATGCAAATGAGGAAACAAACTCTATAGAACCAAGACTTGCTTTTCACTGGGAATATAATGATGCTGAAAAGGTTTGGACATTTTATTTAAGAAAAGGCGTTCATCTTCATAATGGAAAACGACTGACTGCACGTGATGTTATACATTCATTGAATCGATTTATGGAAGCTGAAAACAACCCACACGCATGGATGTTACAACATGTTGAAAGTGTCCGTGCAGTAGATGAATATGTTGTTGAAATTCAATTGTTTGCGGAGAATAAGATGTTTTTACATATGCTTAGTGCAGAACAGTGTTCTATCGTAAATGAAGATGAAGCTGGAAACTTCATTGGTACAGGGCCTTTTATATTACGCGGGAAAAATGCACATTTATTTGTATTGGAAGTACATGATTTATATTACCGTGAAAGACCTTTTTTTGACCGAATTGAACTATTGAATGTAGAACAAAATGTAAATACATATGATGTGTTAGTAAAGGCGCAGTATAAAGATAAAGAAACTCCTAATAAAGAGTTGTCTCGGCTTGAATCGAACGTGACATATGTAACGTGCAATCTTGTAAAAGATGGACCAATACAAGACGAGCTGTTTCGAAAGGCGCTATATAAAATTATTCATGGTGATAAAATCGTTCAAGAACTTGGCGGAGAACGTGGAGAAGTGGTAAAAAAACTAATATTAGCAGGCGAAAGCATTGTAGAGATTGAGGAAGATGTAGAAAGTTTAATTAAAAGGAGTACTTATCATAATGAAGTGCTACAGCTCTACACATTTACAGGACGAGATCACGTTGAAGATGCACAATGGATACAAAAAGAGTGTGCGAAGTACGGGATTTGTGTAGAATATAATTTTCTTGAAACAGAAGAGCTATTGGAAATAAGTACGATACAAAAGGCTGATATGATGCATGATAGTGCAACAATTAGCGAACAAATAGAAGATAGTCTACTATATATGTTTCTTACAAAAAACAGTTTTATTCATGGTCAAAGCAGCATGGACTTTCATAAAACGTTGTCACCGTATTTTAAACAAGAACAAGTAGAGAATAGAGTTACATTGTTATGTGATATTGAGAGCACTTTGTTACGTCAAATTCATATTATTCCTTTATATCGTAACAAACAACAAGTAACTTCTCACGAAAAAGTACAAAATATAATGATTAATTCACAAGGGTGGATTGATTTTTATGAAACATGGTTTAAATCTTGATACATAAAGGTTCTTATGCATTTTTCATGAGATGTATAAGGGCCTTTTTTGTATGTGAAGTAAGTTTGTTTTACACATTGTTACGCTACTTATGATAAAAGTCCATTTACAGCGTAACAGTGTTATGTTACATTGTTATCAGGAAGGAGTGTTATACAGTTGAGTACAGATTTAATTTCAAAAAAAGATTTATTAGAACTAACTGGTATTTCATACGGACAGTTATATAGGTGGAAAAGAAAAAATTTAATACCGGAAGATTGGTTTGTACGAAAGTCAACATTCACGGGTCAAGAGACATTTTTTCCGAAAGAAAAGATATTAGAGCGTATTGATAAAATCCAAACGATGAAAGAGGATTTATCACTTGATGAACTAGCGAATATGTTTTCACCGAGTGTGAGAGAAATCCTTTTAACAAAGGAAGACGTCTTACGTAAAGAGATTGCATCAGAAACAGTTTTACAATTCTTTATAGAACAAACGAATAAAGCAACAGAGTTTCAATTTGTAGATATTCTTTATGTGTATATGTTAGAAGAATTACTACAATCGGGAGAGATTAGTTTAGAAGAAGGAAAAATGGTCTTGCAAGTTTTACGTGAAAATTATGAAGCGATTAAGCATAAAACTTGTGATTTAATCATCGTCCGAAAGTTAGGGATTTCTACATGTTTCTTAGTTTCAAACGTGGACGATTTAATTTTTGAAAAAGGAACCAAAATTGTTTTACGCGAAGCGATTATGAAATATACCGAAGCATTAAAAACTAAACTGTTGTAGTGAGGAGAGAAAGTATGCGTACAGATAATTTGATTATAAATGGTTACGGTTCATCGAATGGCGGCGAGTTTCATAAAGTGCAATTAAACGGAAAAGGGACTGTTACTGGAAATATTGAATGTGATCATTTTGAATGTAACGGTTATGGTGCCGTTACTGGAAATTTGAAAAGTAGAAATGCAAGAATTAGTGGATCAGGTAAAGTCGATGGTACAGTTCATGCAGAAACAATGCGAATTGATGGGAAAGCAACAATCACTCAAGATGTGAAGGCGAACAGTTTGAAAATTGCAGGAAAAGGTACGATAGGTGGAAATGTCACTGGTGAAGAATTTAAAGTCAATGGTCAAGCGACAATTGATGGTAATTGTGAAGTGGATACTTTTTCTTCAGAAGGACAATTTACAATTGGTGGATTATTAAGCGCCGATGAAATAAATATTAATATTCACGGTACATGTCGAGCGAAAGAAATTGGTGGTCAAACGATCAAAGTAAAACATAGACTAAGTACTTTTAGTAGACTGTTTAAATCAGTATTTGGTTTGCAGTTAGAGGCTGAACTATTAGAAGGTGACAATATCGATATTGATTATGCTCATATAAGAACGGTAAGAGGAAACAATGTTACAGTAGGACCGAACTGTGAGATTGAAATCATTGAATATACGGGTGTTCTTACTGTTGATAAAAGCGCAAATGTAAAAGAAATTAAACAGGTTTAATGGGAGGGAGAAAGTAATATGGAACATCAACATAGTCTTACTGTCAATGGTTCTGGTAGTTCAGCAGGTGGGAATTATAACAAAGTGAAGATTCGCGGCGAAGGAACAATTTCTAATGATATGAGCTGTAATGAATTTAAAACATATGGTACGAGTGATGTACACGGTAATATGAAAGTGAAAAATTATGTCGTGTATGGAGATAGTGAAGTACAAGGAAATGTAGATGCAGAATATGTAAAAGTATACGGAAATACTCAAATTCATGGTGATGCTCATATTGAAAAAACAAAAGTTAGAGGTATGATAGATATTACAGGAAAGTTTTCAGGTGATTTCGTAGATGTAAAAGGCGCTTTAAATGTGAAAGGTGATATTGAAGTAGAAGAATTATCACTAACTGGTGGTCTTGAAAGTGATGGCCTGCTTAATGCTGAAAATATTGAAATTTCACTTCGTTATGAGGGAAGTAAAGTGAGAGAAATTGGCGGTAAAAAAATTATAGTTCGTAAAAAAGCGAGATTCATTCCTTTTACTAGTCATGCCGGAAACCTCCAAACCTCAATTATTGAAGGAGATGATATCTATTTAGAACATACGATTGCTGAAGTTGTAAGAGGAAACAAGGTCACAATTGGCCCTGGGTGTGAAATTAGTGTTGTAGAATATCATACTAGTTTTAACCAAAAAGGTAATGCAGTCGTAAAAGAACATAAACAAATATAAGTAGTATGAGGGAGAGCAAGAGATATGGTTGAGAAGAATAATAAGATCGGCTTTGTTGTGGCGGGCTTATTGCTAGGTATTTTAATGGCATCAATGGATAATACCATTGTCGTAACAGCGATGGGAACGATTGTTGGTGACTTAGGAGGCCTTGAAAACTTTGTGTGGGTCGTTTCTGCTTATATGGTCGCAGAAATGGCAGGTATGCCGATATTCGGTAAACTATCAGATATGTATGGTAGAAAAAGGTTCTTTATTTTCGGTTTAATCGTCTTTATGATTGGTTCGGCACTTTGTGGTACTGCTGAAAACATTACACAGTTAGGTATTTATCGTGCGATTCAAGGTATTGGCGGCGGGGCATTAGTACCAATCGCATTTACGATCGTTTTTGATATTTTCCCTCCTGAAAAGCGCGGAAAAATGGGTGGTTTATTCGGAGCAGTATTTGGTTTATCAAGTATTTTTGGTCCGTTGCTTGGTGCGTATATTACAGATTACATTAGCTGGCACTGGGTATTTTACATTAACTTACCGCTTGGCGTTTTAGCACTTATTTTTATTACATTCTTTTATAAAGAGTCACGAGTTCATAGAAAGCAAAAAATTGATTGGTTTGGCGCAATTACTTTAGTTGGTGCAGTAGTTTCGTTAATGTTTGCGCTCGAACTTGGTGGACAAAAGTATGACTGGGATTCTAGCTTTATTTTAATTTTATTTGGCGGATTCGCTATTTTAATTATTGTATTTATTTTTATTGAACGTAAAGTAGAAGAACCAATCATTTCATTTGAAATGTTTAAACAACGTTTATTCGGAATGAGTACCATTATTGCATTATGTTACGGTGCTGCATTTATGTCAGCAACTGTATACATTCCGTTATTCATTCAAGGTGTATACGGTGGTACCGCAACAAACTCAGGGTTATTACTATTACCGATGATGTTAGGATCAGTTGTAACAGCGCAATTAGGTGGATTTTTAACGACGAAGCTTAGCTACAGAAACATTATGATTATTTCTGCTGTTATTATGCTAATTGGACTATTCTTATTAAGCACATTAACGCCAGAAACAAGTCGTGCATTATTAACAGTGTATATGATTATTATTGGATTTGGAGTTGGTTTCTCATTCTCTGTACTAAGTATGGCAGCTATCCACAACTTTGGTATGGAACAGCGAGGGTCTGCGACTTCAACGAGTAACTTCATTCGTTCATTAGGCATGACGCTTGGTATTACAATCTTCGGAATGATCCAAAGAACAGGTTTCCAAGATCAATTAGAAGAAGCATTTAAAGGTATGAACGCAGGAATGAATACAAACGCATTAGGAGATTCAAGAGCAATTCTATCAGAATCGGCAAGGTCTCAAATTCCGCCGCAAGTATTGGATAAAATAATTGACGCTCTTTCTAGCTCAATTGTCCAAACATTTATGTGGGCATTGGTACCAGCTGGTTTAGCATTCATATTTATTTTCTTTATGGGAAATGAGCGCATGGTAATTAAGAAACAACAAATGAATAAAAAGAGCGAAACATCAAAAGCGTAATGAAAAAGCTCCTTTCCAATTGGAAGGGAGCTTTTTCGTATGTACGGTGTTAGATTAGCCTTCGATAATTTCGTATTCTTCGTCTGCTAATAATAAAATTTGTGTTTTCTTACCTTTGTTTTGAACTTCTATTACATCGTAAGCACCTAAGTCTCTTACTTTGCTTTGAGAAGCGTTAACCATAACTTCAATAGAATCAATTAAGATATCTTCTTCAATGTATGATTCAGGCAATGCCATATCTTCAGTATCTAATACACATGCGTATAGATTTTGTAAGTTTTCAGCAGTTGGATTTTGTTCCTCAACATCAATGATGTTTTTTACTGCTTCCATATTTTCTTCTTTTGCTTGGTATACTTTAATTTTAGCCATTGTTTTAATCTCCTTTATAACGTAATCGTAGAGGCTACACTTCATTATAACGTTTTTTTCATGAAAGATGAAATTGTTATATGTATTTATAGGGAAATTTATGTGTTATTACTCATTATTGGCGTAATTATAAATGCTACCTTAAATATGTACATTAGTGCTTGGATAAATATGTACAACTTTGACTCGATTCTCCATACTAACCTTGAGGTGGTTAGTATGTATATTATGCTAGATATTCAAACAGAATTTGAGGTTAAAAGTCTTACAGACTTACCGAAGCTAAAATTACTAATGGAGAATTTGAACATGAAAATAAATAAGAGTCAATTGGCAAGAGAGTTGGGCGTTGATCGTCTAACAATTGATAAATACTTAAATGGTTTCACGCCAAAAGGAACAAAAAATAAAGCGTCAAAGATTGATGAATATTATGAGGTCATTGTGGCTCTCTTATCCAGTGATTCCAAACAAACTTTTTATTACAAACGAATACTATGGCAATACTTGACGGATAATCACGGATTACAGTGCTCACAGTCTGCTTTCCGTGCTTACATTAATAGAAAGCCAGCATTTAAAACCTATTTCGATGAAGGAAAAAGAACAGCTCCAAACCATTCGACAGGTATTCGTTATGAAACAAAGCCAGGTGAACAAGCTCAGTTGGACTGGAAAGAAAACATTCAGTTTGAAACGAAGGATGGCGAGATTGTATACATCAATGTGGCGGTTCTTTTATTATCCTATTCGCGATTTAGAGCTTTTCACTTGAATATTTCAAAATCGCAAAGTGTTTTACTGTCCTTTATGACAGAAGCATTTGAAGCGTTTGGTGGCGTACCGAAGGTAATTGTTACAGACAATATGAAAACAGTGATGGATGAGGCACGAACTGAATATTTTAAAGGTATTGTTAATAATAAGTTTGCCCAATTTGCGCAGGATTTCGGTTTCAAAGTGCAACCTTGTATTGCAGGGAGACCCAAAACGAAAGGAAAAGTAGAGGCACCTATGAAATTTTTAGATGAGATCCACGCTTACCAGGGAAAATTAAGTTTTGAAGAGCTACATGAATTTGTACAAAAACTTTGTACGAGAATTAATCAAAGCTTTCATCAAGGGACAAATAAAGTTCCAATGTTCTCCTTAAAACAAGAAAAGAATCTCTTACAGCCCCTACCACAGAGCACAATAAGAGA